>JBGSKM010000077.1:0-67615 GCA_041741195.1 Pirellulaceae bacterium | reverse complement strand
TATGGAGCAGCTTATCCAGTAGACTGGTATCGACTGACGGGTCGGCGACGGCTGTGGACTGCGATTCATCCATGATCGCGTCAACAGAACCAATTTCACCGTTTCAGCCAAGATCGATTTCAACAGGCTGAATAGTTACCGGTAACGTTGGATACTCGATGGCATAACAATGGCATGAACACGGATCCGCCGATCGCGCGTTTTCAAGTGGAGCAACAACCGCGGCGACCCGGTTATGCCAAACGCTATCCGACTTAGGATCTACTCGAACTGTCTACTCATGACCGGCGTGATTCGACATCAAGACTGCATTGGGCATGAATCGCTACATCACTGTCTGCAAGCTCGTGCTTGCGATCTATTCGGTTTGCTTCATCGGAGCAGCTTTCAATCACACACGGGATATACGGGCGAATGGGTTTCTTGTTCACAGCGGCAGGCCGGTTTGGACTCACATGTTTTGGACCTCGTTGACATTCGTTGACCCACTCGTTCCGCTGCTGATGCTTATCGGACGAGTCAAGCCCGCGATACTGCTCGCCACAGCAATCATGCTCTCAGACGTGGCAGTCAATACGCACTTTGCATTTAATCATCGCGAGACTGTATACTCGGGCAACATTGATTTGGTCGCGCAGGCTGCATTTCTCGCATTCGTGTTGTGCACCGCGCCTCTCCTTTGGAATTATTCGGATAACAATCGGATGCACGACGAATCGCCGAGTCGTGTTTAATGAAGTGGAGGTTCGCTCACGGCGACCGCGAGATCCGTACCGTTACCCGACTGAACTGTACCTGCTAAACAAAGGATTGCAGGAAATGCTCACGCGACTCTTGCTGGCTGTGTCCGTAGTGACTGTATCGGCGTCAACCGCCACTGCGGACACGACGAACGATTCCCTTCAACTAAGCTCAATTGACTTTACAATTGGCGGTGTAGGAATTGGCTCCTCGCTCAATGACTTCCATCACAACCTACCGACTGCGGTAGCTGGCCACGCTCCCAATAACATTCCGATGCAGGACGATCATCTCGTTGTAATCAACAACGGAGTGAGCCAAGCTCCAATCGCATACTTCCGATTCCTGGAAGGGAAAGTTGTTACCATCGAGGTTCGCTATACCGCTATGGGTATTCATGAGATAAGCGTCGACAAACCGATGATTGAACAACTTACTGATCGCTTCGGTCCGTACGAAACTCCACGACGGTTCGATGTTCTCGGTGCAGCCCAATACTATTCGTGGAAATCGAACACTCGCTTTGTGTTCTTTGCCATTGGCGATGATGGCAATGCCAAGCTCTTCATAAGTTCCAACCCGACTCCTGTCACATACCCTCCTGAGACGCCAAAGACCGATATTCGCGGCATTGACCCAGCGTCTGTCGTACGCAATGGCAGGTAACCATCGCAATCGGCATAGGGGCCGAATTGCTGCGGACCCCTGCCACACCACCTCAGCATGCGGGTCCGCACTGGGCGGTTCGTCGCAAGGGTGCAAGCGATCGCCAACGCTCTTCTAGATTGAACAAGCCCTCTTCATCGAGCACCTCGTTGGATAAAGCTCGTTGGACGCCTGACGTCGCGGAAAGATGCCAAGCCCCCTTGCCGCTCTTGGCGAAGCCCCAAGCGACACGATATGACACGCCCATTGAAATCAGCTTCTTCAGTCGAGTTTTCGACTTCTTCCACTGCTTCCAATAACAGGCTCGGACGCGGCGACGGAGCCACTTGTCCAAGTTCGTGAAGGTGGCCTTGACTTGATCCAGGGCGAAGTAGCCCAGCCACCCCATTGCATAAGAGCGATACTCCGCGTAACGCGATTTCATTGACACACCTCGGCTCATACGAGAAGTCTCCGAAGCATGTTGCTGGAATGCGTCAAGCTTCTTCTGGCTCACTCGAATCTGACCGCCATAGCCACGAAATTCGTAGCCCACATACTCGAGTCCATCGGTATGACGGATGCGACTCTTGCCGTGATTGACGGTTAGCTTCAAATGTTGGTGCAAGAAGCGCTCGACGCTCGCGTAGACACGTTGGGCAGCAGTTTCGGTCTTGGTGAAAATCACGAAGTTGTCCGCGTACCGCACAAACGGCAACCCCCGCTTTTCCAGTTCCTTATCCAAGTCATTCGAGTGAATGTTGGAGAGGAGTGGTGACAACGGGCCACCTTGCATCGTGCCTTCGCTGCTGGGATGGTAAACACACTCAATGAATGCTGACCAACCTGCGTGTAATCTTCTGGTGATTCGTTCTCCCGACATTGATCGTGCCGTCAGGTTTTACGAAACGCTCGGACTACCGTTCACGAAGCATTCACACGGCAACGGACCTGAACATTACGCATCTGAGACTGCTGGGTTTGTCTTCGAGATATATCCGGCCCGCAATGCGGCAACAACAACCGACACGCGAATTCGGTTTTGTGTCGCAGACGTCGAACACGTGATTGCATCGCTGTCTGAAATTGATGCTAAAATACGGGCCCAGCCTACCAGGGCAATCGCACGTTCAGCTGCCGTTAAACCCGGCATAAATGCGATCTAGAACTGCGTCATCCCATCCGGCTCGCATGCGTTTGCCGCGAATGTTGTCTTTGACGGTCGTGTCTCGTTGCAAAATGTTTAACGTCATGCGGCGAATTGCTGCCGAAATCTCAGGGGCGGATCCACGTCGAATACGGCTGGCATCCTCTGAAAAATTTACATCCAGCACGTAGTGTTGGCTGTTTTCGATCTTCCCGTGGTCTCGAACGATTTGACTCAGTCCTTTCGTCTTCCGTTGAAACACAATGGCACACAGACCACCGAGGCAATCGGCGAACCTCGGTGCCCTCCGCACCTCTGTGTTTTATTTTTGTTGAGCCCCGACTGAGCAACAGGCGCTTTTCCCAGTTGCAGACCGTATCTGGTAGACTTATGAAGTTGCACCGGCCGATCTAGATCCGTTCGCCAGTCGCTGATGACGTGTCGGCCAAGTTCGATGTGAGATCGACGTAAGCAGCCCGCTGCTCGCGCGGATCGCGATTCACTTTTCGACGACAGGAGCCCACGACGATGCCAAGGTTTTTCACGATTGTGATCATGCTTGCCGCCACTAACATTGTTTTCGCGCAAGCCGATGCGCCAGCGGAAGTTGGCGCGAGTGACAGTGAATCCAAGACAATCGATCACTGGATCGGTGTCGCTGATGAAATGGCCAAAGCTCAAAAAATTGCCACTCTTGACAGTCCCGAGGAAGTGTTCCAGTTGCGTTCAGACGCCGTCTTCCGGCACACCCAGTCGGTACGTGGCGGTGACGATATTGGTGCAATGTATGTTTGGACAACCAAGACCGGGAGACCGGCAGCGATCGGAGTCTTCTTTTCATGGTCGCAAGGTCGTGATCGATGGGTGATGCAAGAGTTTCATTCGCTAAGTGATCGGCCGATCAGAAAAGAGATGGAGGGACAGACCACTTGGAAATGTCCAGTGCCGGGTCTGCAGTGGAACCAGTCCGCTGATCTTCCGGGGCCCGACACGGACGAGCGTCGGCTGAAGCTGCAAGCGAGACAATTCCCGCGAACCTTGCGATTCGAAACAAAATCGGGAGACAACCAACGATGGGAATTGCGCTCGGTTCCCAAACCGTTTTACGAATACATCGACAAGGATGCCCGTATTGAGTATGGGGCAATCTTCGGTTTCTGTCAGGGAACCGATACGGAAGTCCTCGTGATGATTGAGGCTCGACTAGATGGTGACAAGCGAGGATGGTATTACGCGCTCGCTCCATTCAGCGACTATGGGATCACTGCAACGTTGGCCGATAGCAGCAAATGGCAATCGCCCGATGGAAGCCTGAATGAGAACGGCAAGCCTCATTACTGGAGTTTCGTCGAGAAACGTCCTAAGCCAGATTTTGAGAAGTAGGACGTTTCGAATCCATGCTTTGACGTGGTTGGATGCACCGCCAAGGAACCGATCTAAACTTGGATTACAGCTTACGAGGATGATTAGAACAAGATGAGTCGTACGAACAACCACGATGAACGCATCGCGAAAATGAGCTTTGCGTCCGTGTACCCACATTATCTGGTGAAGGTGGAAAAAAAGGGTCGAACCCAAGATGAGTTACATCAAGTCATCAAGTGGCTGACAGGTTTCAATGAAAAGACACTGCAGAAACAAATCAGCGATCAAGTAACCTTTGAAGAATTCTTTCAGCGTGCCAAACTCAATCCCAACGCGCATCTGATCACGGGTTCGATTTGCGGCTATCGGGTCGAGGAGATCGAGAATCCGTTGACCCAGAAAGCTCGATACATGGACAAACTGGTTGACGAGTTGGCCAAGGGTCGCAAGATGGAAAAAATATTGCGTGTCGCGCCAATGTAGGCATCGTAGGCCAGATCAAGGCTTGGCGACGATCCGGCGGGAGTCGGTGCGTGTCATTGCCGGATCGGCGTCGCTGACGCTCCTTGATCCGGCCTACAGAAACCTTGATGCCGGCGTACAGAGCCCTTTGGCGAGAACCTGCATCCAGCGCTTGCCGGATCGGCGTCGCTGACGCTCCTTGATGCCGGCCTACAGAAACCTTGATGCCGGCGTACAGAGCCCTTTGGCGAGAACCTGCATCCAGCGCTTGCCGGATCGGCGTCGCTGACGCTCCTTGATCCGGCCTACAGAAACCTTGATGCCGGCCTAGATCAAGAGGTCGACGCGCTGTGTGGTCGCGCTGTCTGGCACAGTCTTTGCATCATGCAGAATCTTCACTGATGAAGCGTCGAGTTTTTCGACCATCCATGATGCGTCGTGGTTCATCAGCCAACATCGCTGAGTGCAAAACATGTACATCATCCTGCTCGTCATCTTGATTTTGCTTCTATTGGGCGTCGTGCCTGCATGGCCACACAGTCGCAGCTGGGGCTATGGGCCGAGCGGCTTGGTGACTGCGATCGTGGTGATTCTGCTAGTGCTGTTGCTCATGGGGCGGATCTGACGCGGTGACTACTCAGTCGCTTCGCGATTGATGGGGCACTGGATGATTGACTTCGGCGCGAGATGTGCGGCCCGTGTGAATTGAGGCGGTAGTGAGATTTTGGCTGTTGGTTCCCCGTGTTTCGGGACCTTTGCGAGATCCATTGCCTTTGAACTGAAACATCAATACCCAGATTCAATCGAGAGGACGAGATCATGTTGCCCGCTACCAATCAGAGGGTCGCTCAGCACACCGCGGAATCCATCAATCGAGAGATCGCACTCCAAATCCGCGATCGAGTTGAATACTACTCGACGCGCTCGCCACAAGAGATATCGTCTCGCATTCACGAACTTGACCACGAATGGGACATTGAGCGGGCGCTGGAATGCAACGCTTCGGCAATCGCTTTCTCTGGCGTCATCCTGTCTGCGACTGTTCACAAACGGTGGCTAATCCTGCCTGGACTGGTGACGGGGTTTTTGTTTCAACACGCGCTCCAGGGTTGGTGTCCGCCGCTCCCATTACTGCGTCGAATGGGATTTCGCACCTCGGCGGAAATCAACGAGGAGCGCTACGCGTTGAAAGCGTTGCGGGGCGACTTTGAGCGGATCATTTCGAAGGACGGGATACTTGCGGACCCCGACGCCGCCTATCAAGCAGCCGACCAGTGAATTCGGACGATCGCCCCGATTGCGAGAATTGCTCACAGCCTCGGGCATGGATCGCAATCTGACGAATATCGATGGAAAACTGGGGTTTCGGCGGAGGGGTGAAATCGGTTAGTTTCGACGAGTGATGGAAATGGCGAGCCGGGAAGGCTGCGTTTCTTAGTCACGTTGCAATCGAATTTCTTGCTTGACCAGTCACGGAGGACAGTCGTGCAAACGCTGAAAACCGCAGCGATCGTCGTATTGATCATGACGGTGCTGTACGGCGCCTATGTCTCGTTGACGACGCCACCGGAACCGTTACCGGCCGAGATCGAAAACATGCTCGTCGAAACCGGCGACTTGGATATCGAGGACGGGTTCCCGTCGCCGTCGGAAATGTTTGCGATCGACGAGGGTGACACGCCACTAACTGGTCCCCGAGACGAATCGGCTACCGCCGCGATCGGAAATGTCGAGTTTGGCGCACCGATTGTGCCGGAAGTTGGTCCGGAAACGCTGCCGCCCACTTCACTTGGTTCGTTCCCCGGCATGGCACCGCAAGCGGATCCGAATCGAACCTATCCGTCGACTTCCAACCAATTCACGCTGCCCGACCCCAAGTCGGTCGCATCCAGTTTCGACAAATCCGATGTCTCGTTCTCGCTAGACGACTTAGGCTCCGCAGAAATTTCGGGTGCCAAGTCTGCGTCAGCCACTTTGACCGACCAGCGAACGCAGGCACAGCCGGTCGGCATGTCGCTGCCACCCAGTGACTTGATCAAGAAGGCGTCGGCGACATCTACGTCAGGCTTTGCCACGCCGCAAGCGGAGCCGATCGAGTCGACGACCCAATCGCAACAAAACCTGGGTCTTGCCAACGCGATTCAAACCGCCGACAAGCAATACAAAGCGGATCAACGCAAAGAAGCACTCGCTACGTTGAGCTTGTTCTACACGACTCCGAATCTTTCACCGAGTGATCGCGAGCAGCTATTACAGCGACTGGATGCCCTCGCCGGGGAAGTCATTTATTCACGTCGTCACTTGCTCGAACAGCCGCATCGCGTCGGCCACAACGAGACGCTGATGGAGATCGCCGGTCGTTACGAAGTGCCATGGCAGTTGTTGGCGAACATCAACAGCATCCCAGATCCCGTGACGGTGTTGCCGGGAACAGAACTGAAAGTTGTTCGTGGCCCCTTCCGAGCGGACGTCAATCTCGTGACCAACGAATTGACGGTGTTCCTCGGTGATCTCTATGCCGGCCGATTCCCGATTGCCGTTGGTGCTGATCCCGCGCCCAAGCCGGGGACCTACACGGTGCTCGAGAAACAAACCGCGCGCACTTATTACGATCCATCGGGTACGCCAATTCCCGCCAACAGTCCCAACAATCCTTACGGAACGGTTTGGATGGACTTGGGTGGCCAACTCGCGATCCACGGCAGCCCCGAGCGGACGCGTCCCAGCAAGACTGGATGCGTCAGTCTGGCGGGCGATTTTGCGGATGACTTGTACGGAATTTTGTCCCAGGGTTCTTCCGTCACGATTCGTCGTTAATATGTGCTCTCGCAAGTACACGTACTTCCTTTGAGCACCAACCACGATGGCCTACGATCGATCCGCACTGATATCGCTTCTTGAAACGGAATCGTTGCAGCGAGGCGAGTTTACGCTCGCCAGCGGCAAAAAAGCGTCCTACTATCTCGATTGCCGTCGGATCACGTTGCATCCCCAGGGAGCCAACTTAATCGCTGCGGGAATGCTCGACGTGATCCAGTCGATGGGCGAGCTACCGGACGCTGTCGGCGGAATGGCCATCGGTGCGGACCCGATCACCGCGTCCATCGTCACCATCGCTGGACAACGCGGATTGCCGCTCAAGGGATTCATGGTCCGCAAGGAGCCCAAGGGTCACGGGATGGGCAAACAAGTCGAAGGCCCCGTCGAAGCTGGCCAGCGGGTGGTGATTGTCGAAGACGTCATCACCAGCGGCGGTAGCGCACTCAAGGCCGTGGAGGCCTGCGAAGCGTTTGGGCTGAAGGTCGAGCGAGTGGTCGGCATCATCGACCGGCTCGCGGGCGGCAAAGAAGCGTTTGCGGCCAAGGGATTGGAGCTTATCACACTCACGACGATTCGTGACTTTGGCATCGAGCCAGAGTAGCCACGGCCCCGAGCCGGAATCAGCAGACGTATGGAAACGACGCTTCATCGCCAATTGAAACATGCCTACGCGGGGACCGGCGACGAAACCGAAGTCCAAGTAGGCTCGTTTCGCATCGATGCGATTCGCGACGATGAGCTGATCGAGATCCAGTGCGCTTCGCTATCGGCGCTGCGCAGCAAAGCGAAACGATTGCTCGGTCGTCATTCGTTGAGAATCGTCAAGCCGATTTTCCATCGCACTCGCATCACACGGCTTGCCGAGCCGGATGGCAAAATCCTATCACGGCGAATGAGTCCCAAACGAGGACACGTCGTGGACGTATTCGATGAATTGATCTATTTGACCCAGGTCTTTCCGCATCCGAATTTAACGATCGAAGTTGTCTTGGTGGACGTCGAGCAATTTCGAGTGCCGGCGGAGAAACCCAAGCGACGTCGGCGCTGGCAAAAAGACTACACGATCCACGACGTCAAGCTCGAAGCGATCCTCGACCACTTTGAGTTTCACGAACCTTCCGACCTGCTTCGCATTATCGATTGGCCCGGCGGCATCGAATCGATCACGACGGAGACGATCGCCAAAGCAACCGAGCGTCCCCGCTGGGTAGCGCAGAAAATCGCCTATGTGTTGAAACACGTGGGCGCCATCCACGCCACCGGACGCACTCGGCAGGGCATCCACTACGCGGCGGCGTGATTCCCGATTAGACTCGCCCGCATGAATACACGTTTTGGAATCATTGGCACCGGCCGGATCACGCGGCGTTTGGTGGCGGATTTGCAGTCCACCGAAGGCGTCGCCGTCACTGCGATCGCCAGCCGTGATGCGAATCGGGCGACTTGGTTTGCCCAGCAATACGGTATTGCCGCAGCGGTCACGGGCTACGACGAACTGCTTCGGCGTGACGATGTCGACGCCGTCTATATCTCGTTGCCACCGTCAATGCATACACAGTGGACGATCAACGCCGCCGCGCAAAAGAAGCATGTGCTCTGTGAAAAGCCGCTCGCCTTGTGTGTCGACGATGTGTTGCGACTGGACCAAGCTTGTCGCGACTACGGCGTCCGCTGGCTCGACGCCACCGCATGGCTGCACCACGCTCGGACCCAGCACTTTCGACAACTGCTTGATAACGAGCGACTAGGGACGATCGGACACATCAGTACCGGAGTATCGTTCTATCGGCCGTTCTTATCCGACGACCATCGGCTCAGCCCCGCACTGGGCGGCGGTTGCTTGCTCGATCTAGGTTGGTACTGCGCCGGGATGATTCGCTTCGCTGCCGGTCGCTTGCCCTCCACCGTGCTCGCCCAAGCGCAAACCGAAGGCGACATCCCGATTCGAGTGAACGCGCTGCTGAATTTCGAGAACGGGATCACCGCGACGATCTCATGCGGGTATGATACAGCGACTCGGAAATGGTGTGAAATCGCGGGCAGCGCCGCGTCGCTGGTGTGCGATGATTTCACGCGTCCCTGGGTCGACAAACCCGCCGGAGCGTGGATTCACGAAGCGTCCGGTGACGTTGAGCGTTTGGGGTTCGATGGCAGCCAAGAGCGTGCGATGATCGCTCGATTGATCAGTGACGAGCCTCTCGATGTTTACTGGCAACAAGCGATCGATACCCAGCGAATGCTCGATGCGATGGCGGAGTCGATTCGATGCCAAACGACGGTCCAGCTTTGACATTTTCATCTAGGGAGCGACGAATTCGATGCGAATGATTGTGGCGATCATCCAGCCCACCAAATTGTCGACGATCCGCGAAGCTCTCTCCAGTGCCGGGATCGAGAGCTTTACCGTTTGCGATGCACTGGGCTACGGGCGCCAAAGGGGCCAGCGAGAGACGTTTCGTGGGAATGAGTATCGCGTCGACCTGCTTCGCAAAATCACTCTCGAAATCGTGGTGCGCGATGAAGACCTCGAGCGCACCCTGGACCTTGTCTGCGACGTCGCTCGAACCGGCAGCGAGGGCGAAATTGGTGACGGCAAAATCTTTGTGTTGCCCATGGCCGACGCGATCGACATTTCTGGGTCCGCGTAGATCGCACATCGAACGAGTGATGATGGATAGCGCGACGAGCGATGACGCCAAGGCGAACCAATTGATGGCGACGGCTTATCACGAAGCCGGGCACGCGGTGATGGCTATTCTATTGGGCCGCGGCGTGCACAAAGTCACCATCGCCGCTGGAAAATTGCTTGGCGGCGGATCTCGCCTGGGCATTTGTGAGATGAAGAAGGGACGCTCCAAAGCGACCAAAGACGCGCTCGAAGATGACGTGCTCGTTTTGCTAGCGGGAATGGTCGCCGAAGCGAGATTCACCGGTGAGTATTGTCAATCGAGTGCTGAAGGCGACCTCCGAGCAGTCAATCGATTGTTGCAAACGCGTGCGAGTACCGAGCGTCAATTGGTGCGGCTGCAGCGTCGGATGCTCGAAAAGGCGGAATATTTGCTTGACGACGCCGGGCATGCGCGAGCGGTCGCTGAGATTGCACGCGAATTGACGCAAAAAACGACGCTCAGCGGTCGAGGTGTGAAACATCTGTTCGACCAAGCCACCTCTCGCTGAAAATTTGGTCGCCGAACACGGGGCACGGCAAAATTGGCTTTTTTTAGCCTTCCGTGGTCCGCCGAAATCTTGCTAGGATCGCCGCGAGTCGGTGAGTCACGGATGGCTACCGATCGATACTTGGGCTCGTACACCACCAATGCAGGCGTCACGGATGATGCGACTGAATCGGCCCCCAGCACTTGCTGCTCTGGCCCTCCAACTGTTCGCGGCGGCACCCGTCGTTATGATCCACTCGGCAACTCTCCCAACCGCTGACGCTCAGCAGGCGACGGCGCAGCAAGCGATGCAGCAACAACAAGCTGCTGGGCAACAAGCCACACCGCCCGACGGCCAACCCTTTCCTGCCTTGGATCAAGCCGCCTTCACGCGACTCCAGCAAATCCTGACGGCCTGGGAAGGGCAGAGCAAGGGAACGAATACGCTCGAGTGCAAGTTCAAAGTTTGGCATTTCGATTCCTTCGCCGCCCCCGCAGGAGTGCACGCGACGTTGGGCGAAGGCGTGATCCGATACGCTGCACCGGACAAAGGTCTGTTCCGCGTCGATCGAAAAGTGTTCTACAGCGGCATGAAGCCGGATGACGGTTCGGGAACGCCCAAGCCAGAGTATGCGGAACAGCCGGGCCAGTATGGTGAGCACTGGGTTTGCAACGGCAAAGAGTTGATCGAGTTCGACCGTGGCAACAAGGAATGCAAAATTCAACAACTGCCGCCGAACATGCAGGGCACGCAGATCTTCAACAGCCCGTTGCCATTCGTGTTCAACCTTGACGCGCGCCAAATACAAGAACGCTACTGGGTACGCGAAGTCCCGTCGCCCGATCAAGCGACGATTATGCTGGAGGCTTGGCCGAAACGCCAAGTCGATCGAGCTCAGTACAAAGTCGTTCAAATCGCCCTGGACACGAGCACCTTCGCTCCCAAAATGTTACGACTTTTCGCACCGAACTTTGACGCGGCACTCGCTCCCAAGTGGGATCACTACCAATTCGATGATGTCAAACGGAACACGATCGGCGCGGGCATGCAAATGTTCATCAAGAGTTTTATCGACGAGAAGCCACCAGCGGACTTCAAGGTGCTGCGAGACATGTACCAGCCACCGCTGGACGAGGGCGAGGCGACCGCCCGAGCCCCCGGTGCGACGCAATTGAAGTAAGCGGAAAAAAGCCGCCTCCCCGGTTTTTTTTATGCGAGAATGAGCTATATTCTCGCCCCTTGAGCCGTCCCATTGGCGATTCGTCCCGAATCGCCAGTCCATCCGACGACGGCCAACCATTCGGCGACGTAGCTCAGTCGGTTAGAGCGGAGTCTTCATAAGGCTTAGGTCAGCGGTTCGAGTCCGCTCGTCGCTATTCGTCCACTCGGACGTTGCGAGACACTCAAAGTCTCTTATAGACAAAACGCCATTTTCGGTTTCGTCTGTCTCGCCACTTCTTGCGGTTTCCGTCAGTTGGATGAGTTGGTGTGCAGCCTTCAGGCGCTGGCTGTTGCGCGCGGGGCGGCTAAAGCCTGCACACCAGCGCGGGCTCATGCTCTTGGGCAGAAGACGTTTGGATGAGTTGGTATGCAGCCTTCAGGCGCTGGCTGTTGCGCGCGGGGCGGCTAAAGCCTGCACACCAGCGCGGGCTCATGCTCTTGGGCAGAAGACGTTTGGATGAGTTGGTGTGCAGCCTTCAGACGCTGGCTGTTGCGCGCGGGGCGGCTAAAGCCTGCACACCAGCGCGGGATCATGCTCTTGGGCAGAAGACGGGCTAGCCGATACGAGTCTTGCAGATTGTCGTTAGCTCAACTTTGAATCGATAGCCTTTTGGTCCAGCCGTCAAAGATGGTTTCGTCAAAAGCGACGAGTGTCACTCGCTTGATCGGCGCTCCCGCGTCCACGAACGTTTTTATCGTTCGCAGCGAAATGTCAGCGGCTTCGTCCAATGGAAATCGATAAACACCGCAACTGATCGCGGGGAAGGCAATCGTGCTGGCGCCTACGCAAACGGCAAGTGCGAGCGAAGTGCGATAGCATGATGCCAGTAGTTCTCGCTCGTTTTCATGGCCACCTCGCCAAATCGGTCCAACGGTATGAATGACAAACCGCGCGGGCAATCGAAATCCGAGAGTAACACGGCTCTTGCCAGTCGGACAACGAACATCACTCCGCAAAATGGGAAATGCCCTGCAAGCTTCCACTAGCTCTGGGCCAGCCGCGCGATGAATCGCACCGTCAACGCCGCCGCCGCCAAGCATCTGCTCATTGGCAGCGTTGACAATCGCATCGACCTCCAGCCGCGTGATGTCACCCCGAATAACTTCAATCTTGCTCACCTACGCAACCTCAAACTCGACCAGATACCGAATCTGCTGTTGCTTGCTGTCAAACACAATAAATTCATTGTTCTGTACCCCCGAACTGCCGGCTTTCCCGAAAACACAGTGATGACCATCTGGAGGCCCTGTGTAGCCGTGAGCACTCGGCGCAACAAACGGCTGCCCCAATACAACATCCATCGCGAACATGAACGCACCACGGTTCGCTACCGCGCCGCTGCCTCGACTCCAATAGCTGTTGCTCAGACTCGTGTACCCAGCCGACTTCTTCCAATCATCGGCAAAATACAAACCTGGGCCGAACATTGCTCCCGTGATCACAACACCTACCAATTCCTTGGGCATTCTAAGCGATTCCTTCATGATGCCGCGGACATTGACACTTCGTGTTCCATGAAACAGCAACGAGGTGTTGGAGTCTTTGAACTGTTTTCGTTGCGTCGTATCCAAGTCCGCACGTGTCTTTGGTTGATGCAGCGGACGCTCGGCAATCTTGACTTTCTCGGAGGTAACCTTCTTTTGCCAGGGCTCAATTCGCCCCTTGTCCTCTTCACGCTGGACAATCCACAGATTCTTAACGGTCATGTCCTTGATGTAGGAATGACGATTCGCCGTCGCCGACGGCCACCACGTGTACAAGGACTTGCCGAGCTTCGAATTGGGTGGCACCCACTCCATGTGCATGTTCAGCTCCTCGAGCGGATTCTCTTCGGTCTCACCTTGATCGATGCCGGTGGCATAAAGTGCACTTTCGAAGGCGTCCAAATCATTCTGCCAAACAAGAATGCTGTCGGCGTTGAGCATCCATTCTTCTGGTTTAGCTCGCAACGCTTTCTTTCTCGGGATGCGACCGTACATGAGGTTCGTCATCTGGATCAGTTGCTTGTCCTTGATCTGCTTTTCCACTCGGTCGCCGATCTTTGCCAATCGCTTTTGAGCCTCGCTAAGAATGGTCCGTGCTTCATCAATTGCTACTTGTGTCGGCAAACTTTCATCCGCCATGCTACCGCGAGTGTAAGCGATCGTGGCAACGCTCAAGTCTCGAAGCAGATCACGCGTCTGCTGGTCGATCTTCACGGCGTTTTTTCTCGGAAGCTTCGTTGTTCCGCATGCGGCTGCGTCGTCGGCTGGCTTGAGAATCTTATCCGCCTTAGCGCCCTCGTTGATCTTGATGCTCCGGGCATCGGGCAGCCCCGTGCTTCGAGTCGCCATGGGCCGGACTAAATAGCAATCTTTGCCGGCGCGAGCTCGAAGCGTGCGAATGCCCGCGACGGTCAACCACTCGCCACGACGATCATTCTTTGAGTGGACTTGTGCCGCAAACGCCAACTGTGCATCTTGCTCGGAATTGCACTCGACAAACTGAAAACTAGGTTTTGTTGCACCCGTACGCCCCCACTCATAGTAGGCGTACCACTTTTTGCTCGTACGATGCTGGACCACTGCGGCGTGGTAGTACTTGTTCGAATCCTTGCCATCTTGAGTAAAGCAACCTAGGTCGCAAATCTTTACCGAGTCAAATTCTCCATCCTTGGTAGCCGGAGGACCAAAGCACTGAAAGTCATTCGGGGAAGCCTTTTCCGGATACGTGTCTTTCGCAAGTTTTGAGCCCATCGAGAAGTACTCCACCAACCACCCATGAGAATGCTATGCAATCGATTGTAAATCGGCTTTCAACTTCCGAGCCAGCTCGGGGCGAGTCATTGCAATGAACGCGATGTGCCCCTGTAGATAGCCGCGGAAGTTCGGATGCTGAATTCGATTTTGTGATTCAAGTCCGTTATGTCGTGCATTGTGCAGAATTGCACGAAGAAGACGAATTTTGCGTCGAGAAACCGTGGCCTTGTCGTTGACGACCAATCCCGTCACCACCTGCGCCGTATTGCGGCGCAACACTCGTGTCTTCTTCGCGTTGACCGCGAATCCTTCGTCTTCCGCGATATGTCGAATGCGAGCCATCACATACCCAACTTTGGCATTGAGCTCCTGGTTACCGGAGCATGTCAAGTCGTCCGCATAGCGCGTATAGGTCAGCCCAAGTTTGTTTGCTAAACCGCTTAAACGTCGATCCAGTCGCCGCGCGATCTGATTCGAAATTGCCGGACTCGTGCAAGCTCCCTGGGGCAGCCCTCGAGGCCCTGTCGCAACCAAGTAATGTTGGCCGGCGTAAGTGACTGGACGTCGAGGTGCTTCCGTGCATAGAAGTGCAAGGATCGTTGCTACCGACGGCGAATATCCGATCGATTTAAACAGGAATCGCACACGGTTGAAACCGATCGACGGAAAGAAGTCCTCCAAGTCCATATTGATCACGACGTCACGATCAACGTGCTCGAAAGCACCCGTAAGAATGCTGCGCCCAGGCACAAAACCATGTGCGGCGTCCTCGCAAGAGAGGGTCGAAAGGATTTTATCGAGGATCCATCGCTGCGCGGTTGCGAGCGACTGGTGTGGCGAGCAAAGCGTTCGCGTTCCGCCTGAGCGTTTCGGAATCTGGAATCGCACATAGTGAACCCTCGTGGCAACATCATTGTGGTAAGCAAGCCAGCGAAGCTTCGACACGCTCAACCCCAGTGCGGTCGCCAAGTCCGCAGGAGTCGCAAGGACGGGCAATTGATTATCGGCAAGTTTGACTGCGTCGCTTTGGTGATCGCTTAATTGGCTCGAAACTCCGCGACCGAGAAAGACGATGTCGCTGACCCGCCGCTGCTCGATCGCTTGTCGACGAGCCTCTTTTCTTGCCGCTGCCTCTTCTTTCTTCTTCTGTTTCTCCTCGGCGTGTCGTTCTCGTTCAGCTTCAACCGCCTCCTGGCCCGCTTTCGTTGACTCGAGATTGATCAGCATGACGTTGGGGCGGTAATAGTCCATCTCGGCGCCGACGCGGTGGATCTCAGCCGCCTCTTCAGCCGAAAGCAAACCCTGGCTAATCATCCCGCGATCAATGAGTTTTGTTCTTGCATCCGACGCAGGCGGAATTAAATCACGGCGTCCGAACCAAGGGTTGCCCCACAATGAAAGCTTCTTTGCACCGGCGAGCAACTCGTTTCGAGCGATCGGCAGGAACTGTGATGCATCCAAGTCCATCTTGACCGACTCGCGACGAACACGAGGCGTATTCGATGGCCCGTTCGTCGCACGGTTCGTCGGCGGTTGGGCGTTACCCGAGTTCGTGGACGAGTTGCCGCGTCCACCACGCAGCGCATTGAGCATCCGACCCAGCAATCCAGGCTGACTTGATGATTGCGTGGAAGCAGGGGCGGGTGCCGGTGTCGCTTGTGCCGCTGCACCGCTTTGCGGTGACGTATATGTCTTGGGATCGGAACTAAACGGATGATAAACAAAGGGATTGGTTCCAGTGCCGATATCGACAACTGTGCGACGGTAGCCAGCGCCCATGACCCCGGTTTGAAACATCTCATGGACAATATCACGCCCGTCGTTGTGCCGTATCTGTACGCCTTGAGCCCGAGCGGCGAGGGTCACGTCAAACGCCGTGAACATGGCTCCGCTCGATACGTGCGCGACAACAATTTGCTGTACTTTTTGGCGTGCTACTGGATCGATCATCGCTAGTTCCAAAAACTCTTGTACCAATGCTCAAGTGACGCGGGCTTCTCCTTGCGCAACAAATGGTTGCGCATGGCCTGGAGATGACGACACGGCCCTTTTCGCAAAGCGTTCTTGAAGTGGTGCGAACAAGCGCATTTGCCGCGAACGATCCGGCCATCGCCATCGAGAACAAGCTCAACGCTGCGCGGCTCGTGTCCCTTCGCCGTCATGGTGCAAGCGATCACTCGCATTCCACTGGCGAGTGTCTCGTCTCGTTGAACCGCGATCCTGGAGTTCTCCAAAATGGATGCGGAGGCAACGGTCTCTGCGTCGGTGCTAACAAGTTGTTCGGCTGACAACGGCGCTGGCACAACTTGACGCCAACGGTACACGGAACTAGGCAGGTCGTGGATCACTTGCCCGTATAGCGACAGTCGATTCAGTCCCGCCACTGCGGTAGGCTTGTCGGTATTGCTATGTGAGCAAACCTCATCGAGCGATTGCGACGGCGACTTGACAAACGACGAGGCGATCGCGTTGAGCGTCAGCTCGTCCACGTCGGCTGGGGGAGCGAGCTGTGTCAGCGCCGATCCGGCGGTCCAATCATTAGTGGTCCACCCGCTTAGCCCAACGGTCATTCGCAGGTTGCCCATTCGGATGACCCAAAAACTCGGCAGCCCGGTACCAAGCAAGTGGACCTCGGCACCCTCAGCGATCGGCAACATCCTTGCCAAGACTCTGAGTCGATCTCGCCCCCAAACTCGAATCGTTTCGAATTTTACTCCCGTGTACGGCGTCGAATGCAGGACGATTCGCTTCTCCCACGGTTCCAAGACGATCACGACGGGTTGTCCCGGATCAAGCTCGAATCGAACCGCTCGCGGGCTTCTCGCGGCTCGATGACGTCGCAAAAACGCCAAGACGTTGTAGAGGCCTTCGCGACTGACTGGAACACGCCTGGCTGGTAAGCTCATCGCGGACTGCAGCTGCATGAATCCTCTCAGCCAACTCGATGGCAATTCAATCTTTTCTTCGCGATGACCACTTGCGGTCTCGATGTTCACGTCGAATCCGGTCGGGTCAACTTGAAAGCGAGTTTGGCGATAGCTGCGAAGTTGTTGGAAGTGCTCATAGAGCGACCACGAATAATCGACGTTGGTTGTCCCCAGCGCAACATCGCGTTCGTCTTCGAATCCGTCCCTCATAACGCTCAGGCAACCATAACTACTCTCATCCGCACTGAAGCACTCGAAGAAAAGTGAATCCGGTGCGACGGTGATGACTGGGTCACACGGCATCAGGTATCGCCACAATTGCTGGTCGTTCTTCAGCAGATGAGTTGAGTACTGTTGTCGCAATTGCCAATATCGATTTCGATGTCGGCGATAGTCTTCTTCAAGACCCGGCGGCATATCGAGGACGGCCGTCATCTCCGCTTTCTTGGACTGGAAGGCAGCTTTTCGGATCTCGTTCTCTTGTTGCTCTTGTGTGCGTTTATACTCCTCGTACGCAGTCCTATCACGCGGCTCGTACCGCAAGTCACTCACGACGACATCGTGCAATGCGCTGATTGCTTCGCGAAATCCAAGGGGGTCTTTCAATCGGCCATCGTAGGCGACACGATCACGGCGAAGATTGGGCGCCAGTGCAATCGAAACACCCGAGGGGCCTGTGTCGATGCCGCTACGACGCCGATAAGCAAAATTCAATTCCATCGAGCCAGATCCATCGGAGTGCTCCCAACGTCTGCACGTCACAAAAATCTGAGAGGAGTGGACACCGCCGACTTCGAAGCGCCGCCCAAGGTCGTTCACACAGCCTGGGATCGCTATCCCGGTGCGGGAACCCGTTGCCTCAGCCCGCACTGGGATAGCGATCCCAGGCGAACGAACAACGGCCTTGGGGAAGCATGACGAGGCAAACTCATACCACGGCGTATCACCGCAGCAAATTGGTCTCGGTCAGTGCCTCACTCCTCCCAGAAATTTCATGGTGCGTATCGTAACCTAGTTAGTTGAGGACAAGTTCAGGAAAATGTTGTTGTACAAGAGTCGTTATCTCCGGCCGCCGCTCGACCGCTTGTACGATACCGCTCAGGCCAGAACGAAACTCGACTTGACGGACACTTCGAAGTGCCACAGCCAGGATTGGAAGCAACTGATCTGCTTCGTCGGGATGATACTGTAGCCGCTCGATCATCGTGGTGACAATCCTCGGTTTTTGACGGCCACCACGATCGATATTCAGCAAAACGCTAGCCCACATTAAACGCATCAAATTAGCATCCAACTTCGTCGGCAACTTTGCAATCGATCTTACCGTTTGATCATTTGGAACATGTCGGTTGAGTAACGCATTCATCCGCAGCCGAATATCATCGTAAGGTGTTTCGAGAAGTTGTTGCCACAGCTTGACATCGCACCGCATCGACTCGTCGGTCTCGAACCAATCCCATCCCAGCTCGCGGATCTCCGAATATCGACTGTCCAGAAGCGACATCACCGATCCATACTCGGAATGGGCCGAATCGCGCAGCTTGCTGATCACCAAGGCCATCAAGTCGCGACGTACCGCAGCGCACTCCGCGTCAACGATCCGCAACAGTTCACGACAATCGCTCGCTGACTGGATTTCGCTGGACTGCAACCATTTCATCGCCAGTTTCGCGACGGGGACCGGTCGCGTGCACGCCAATTTCACCTTTTCGTCGAGCGTCAATTTGTCAGGATCACATTGCTCCGCGATCAGCGAGCAAAGCGAGTCGAGCATGTCCTGATTTGACGCCGCAATGAGCTCCAACCACTGCGTGGTCGTCACACGTGACAAGTCAGCTGACGTCGTGAGTGTTTCAATCGCCAACTCGGCCAATTCCGGATCTTCGCTCGTGACCCACACAAGAAGCGTCGACACAGGAACGCAGCGTAACGCATCGGGATGATGCTCCTTTGCCCAATAAATCATCCACTGACGCACGGTTCGCGACTTCGCCTCGCTAATCATTTCCAACAGCGGCTCATCCTTGCCCTTCCAAACCTCCTCAAACGCGGGAGCCGGTTTCAAATCGGACAACCCCTTCTTGTTTGCCAGTCGCCAGCCTGTTGGTCGAGCCTCAATCGCCGCGCTGTGATGGAAAAGGACGTGTGTCAGACTCCAATTGTCCAGCAGTGCCAGTCCATCCACACAATCGTCGTCGGTATACCGCACCACCGTGGCGCAGATCGATTTCAAGTAGCGCTGGGGATCTTGCTTACCCAAACTTCGAAAATATCGCCAAACGCGGCGACGCATGTAACATCGAGTCGCGATGGAGAACAAGCGCTTGTTTGTCTCCTGGGCATACGGATTCGCATCCGCCACCTGGCCAATCAATCGATTCCTTGGCTGATGGCGATAGTCCTGGCGCGGCATCGTCGTATCCGAAGGCGTCTTGATAAACTCTTCGCTAAAATGCGTGCTCGCATCCCAAATGTATCGGCTTCGAGTCGCTTTCACGCGACGAATGGATCGATCCAGAGCAACCATGAACCATCCCATGACTTCATCGTCGCCAGCCCCCTCAGCAATTTTGAACAATCGCTTGACAAGAGCCTCATGTCGATAGACTCCAGGCGGCCGCGAAAGATACAGCGACAACAATTTACGAGATGCTGGTCGACGATCGCGATACCACGTCGCAGCAAACGAGCCAAGGCGATCAGCATCATGGATGCGACAAAGTTCGTCGACAAAGGCGGGGTCGCCATTATCGAAGAGCTCTTCAGCCATTAACCAAGAGCCAGCCGGAGGTGGAATTGGATTCGCCATCGAAAGTTCCTTTTCGTTGGTTGAGATTCTACAACACGCTTTGACACGTCTGGTCAACCCACAAATAAAATACTTGCTGACTCTGACATTTCCTCCATCACACTCCGATCGCTCATCGCCTCACGTCCGTGGATCTTTAAACTGTACGACGTGATCCCATCAATCCAGCGTCTTCGAATAGCCTGCTTTCCATGGATCGCCCCCACGAACGCGCCGACGATTGCCGCGATCGTATCGTTATCCTTGGTGTCGTTTACCGCTGCGATGATCGCCGCCGAGAAACTGTCGGCATGACAGGCAAGCGTATAGAGCACGGCGGGAACCGTTTGCGTGCAATCAGCTCGTGACCCAAAGCCATCCAACGAACATGCATCGCGAAGTGGAACGCCATCACGCAATGCTCGACGAACCACCGTATCGACAAAATCGCAGAGCGTCCCGCGAAAACCCATGTACCACTTCGGTATCGGCTCAGTGTTCAGCGGACAGGGGAGTGGCCCCGCTTCCAAGTCACCTCCGACTCGGACGTACTCGTCGATCCACCACATCGGCGACGGAACTTCTCCAGACCTTCGCCGAATCGTCTCCCAAAGCAGATAAATCATGGGCACGATCGAAGACAACGCAACAGTGTTGCCGTGCGTGATAAAGGCTGACGCAACCGCGTCCGTCCAAAGGTTGCTCGAAGGCGACTTCAAGTGCGGCAAAACCACTGGCGAAAACCGCATCAATGCACCGTTCCCTCGGCCTTCGACCAGCGGGTCTCCGACGCACTGGGCGATCGAAAGACCACCTCCGCGCAAACGCGTTCGATGACGTGAAAGCGAGGCTGATGTGTTTTGTCCCATTCCGACAATCAGCGATTGCCGGTCGACAAACCGCCCGACCATATCGTCAAAATCGAGCTGACGTTTCGCAAGCAGCCGCTCTAACATCCAGAACGTCATTTGCGAGTCATCCGAAATGCGACCAGCACGCACATCCTCCGATTTCAAGTGATCGACGATCGTTCCGAAGTTCTCGTAACGCGACTGCGGATCGAAGCGATGCTCTGTCGAGAACCCGAGCGAATCGCCAACCGCGACTCCCATTAGCATCCCCGGAATACGGTCGGATTTGGCTAAGCCAGCGACGTCAACGCTACTCGGCGGCATATAGAATATCTTGCCTCGGCGAAGTTGAATCTCGTTACGCGACCACAATTCATCCAACAGCGTCGCCGAATCGCTCGCGTCGTCGAACAGTGAGGGCTGTGGATTTCGCATCGAACGAGCTTCACCAATTCAAAAGTGATTCTCCCCGGCAGCGACGCCGGCTGTGTGGATGTGTTCAATGTATCGCGAGTCATTCCGGTCGCCACCTCGTAGCGGATCACCAGGACTAAGTCCTTCGACTGGTCATGGGTCTGAGCTGTCGCGGGTTCAGCTACGGTGAATGATAAATCTGTGAATCTTTAACCGAGCTTGTTGCAATCTAAATTTGCGCCTGCTAAAAAGTTTTTCCCGGTTAGCGGCATCAGCCCCCCTCTCTCTCGCCTCCAATTAGCAAAGTGTTATTTTGGCAATATCCACCAGCGCCACGATTGTTTCGACTTGGTTAATGGCGTCCAAGAACCTGAAGAGTGGCTCCAAGGGCAAGGCAACAACCGTGATTCGGGTTGGGAACGCCAAGCCGGCTCGCACTTCGCTTACCGCGGCTCCGGAGAATCTGTTACGGGTGGTGCAGGCGGGCACGTCAGCAGCGTTCATCGAATCAGTCCAATTAGCTCCGACACAAAACTTGAATCGCTTTGCTAATGGCCTGACTCGATTGGAAGTTCGTCGAGGCCCGTTCGGTGCGAATCAGGCGGAGGTATTGGCGGCAGGTGACAAGGTCCGATCAAGGGTTTGCTTGTGTACCCGAATCGTCTCCTATCCATTGACTCTATCTGCCACGCGTGTGTTGAATTCGGATGAAGCGTTTCAATGTTTCTCCAACGAAGACGCAGATTCGACACTTACTTTGCCGCCGGCCAGGCGAGACGCGATTGGGCTGGAATTCTTTTTTGCTGTGAATCCCGCGATTGCGGGTAGCCTTAAGATCTTTCGGGGGCGCGATCGCGATGTAATCCAGATTCGGACTGCAGCGTTGCCGACGTCACCAGGCTCAAGTCCGGTGGCTACCGTAGAATCGATCAAGGCCGATCGCACGGGCGGCAACAGGTTTCGAACAACGGTGGTGATTGCCTGTCGAGGCGTCGGACTGTGGGTTGCGGAAAACCCTGCGATTACGATTCCACCCGACAACAATACCGAGCCCGAATTGTTGTGGAAGCTTGGGATGCCTGTTGATCCAACTTAAATTGGCTTCTGTTTAGTTTCCAGAGTTTGATAGTTGATGCAGGTAAAACATGGCAGAGAAAGAACAAACAGATAATCCCAACGAGCCCGAAGTCGCCTCACCGCATCCAGACTTCGAACTCCGCGAAACAACTCTAGCTGAGGATGCGGAAGAAATTGCAAATCTGACGGACAGCATGACTGGATTTACGACTAGGATTGCCACTGCTGGTCCAAGCCCAGCCCATTACTATGAATAGTCGAATCATCAAGGATCGAACGTTAAAGAAATCTCGGGCACCTTTCGCAAGGAACTCGACCATTGGGCGCCTTGCACAAAATTCGCCAGTTGCTTATTTAACAATTATTTTTAAGCCGTCGATTCTTTAATGGTCCCAGAAACGATTGTGGTCGTTGCGGGCGCGGCGTCGTTTTCGACTCGTGACGTTTGGGAGGGTTACCGACGCGGCTTGACAGCGATGGGCCATGAAGTCGTTCCTTATCCCACGTTCTCGATCTTAAAGATTCTCAGCCACAACTTGACCGGCAATGATCTGGTTGGCAAAGCACTCGACATCCGCAACCGTATCAACGTCGCAATCTTTGTCGATGGGCTGTACTTTCAAGGGGATCGCGCTTGGGTTCCGGCCACACTGCGCAAGCACGGCGTGCTAACCGTGTTGATCAAAACCGACGACCCCTACACGCCGGTGCCCCAGGCTGAAGATTTCTTTGATCTAATCGTCACCAATGAACTGGCGCAGCTTGAGGCTGGAGAAGTTTATCTACCGACGGCAACCGAATCGCCGCCGCTCGACCTAGTAATTCCCGTTGAAAAAACCATCGATTTGTGTTTCATCGGGACGCTGTTCGATGATCGCTTGCCGTTGATTCGGCAATTGGCCCAACACTGTGAGCAATCCGGCATACGTTTTTCTTTGCAGGGACATTTGCCAGCCGACTTGAAGGACTTGGAATCGATGCAGTCGGTGACGGTGTCGCGAAAGCCGGTGGCAGCCGAGAAGAAATGGCGGACCTACGCCAACAGCCACGCGGTATTGAATCTGTTTCGTGAAGGTGAGGGTGCGGTTTCACCCAGTCCGCGAGTCTTTGAAGTCACCGCAATTGGCGGACCCGCGTTGCTGACTGGATCACGTCGAAACGAAGTGACTCGAATTTTTGGTGACTCCGTTTTTCACTACGATGGTTTTGACGAACTGGTTGCTCAGCTCACACGGGTGCTCAATGACCAAGCCGCGCGTGAATCGGCGGTGAAAGCTGCTCGCGAAATAACTCTGGGCGGGCACCTCTATCGACACCGCTGCCAGTCGTTAATGACTCATGTTCGCGCACGGTTGGCGGCTCGCGCCGACTCGATCCGTGTCACAACCCAATCGGACGAAGGCTCTGTCGCCGATCAAACGACTCCGCGCTCGCTAGACCGCCAGTTGGCCTGGATCATTGGCTGTGGACGCACAGGATCGACCTGGCTGTGTGAAATGTTGAACGATGTGCCACAGGTAAACGCTTGGCACGAGCCATATTTTGGTCGATTCTTTAAGCACGTTTATGATGAACCCCACGAACGCGAACGGGCCACCTCGTTCTTTGCCGATCGCGATCGCAGTGTCTGGTATGGTGCGCTGCGGCAGATGTTTTTTGAGATGGCCGAGCAACGCTATCCCGCGCTGCGACAGCAGGCGTTATTCGTCAAAGAAGTCAACACGCCGGAGTTCTTTAATTCGATTCGCGACTGTTTTCCAGGCTCGTCGATCATCCTGTTGCAACGCGATCCGTTTGATGTACTCGATTCTTACTTGGCGATGGTACAACCGGGCAGTTGGAATCGGCGCGCCGCACGGGAATGGGCGCACGGGCCGCAGCAGGCTGCTCGCCATATTGCTAAATGTTTTTCCGTCGCCCACCAAGCTTACGACGCCGCTCCGCAGGATCGCCGTTTATGTTTGCGGTACGAAGAGTTATTAGATCGCACGGCCGATGGAATACGCCGCTGCTGCGCTCTGACGGGAAGTCAGAGCGACGAAGACACGCTGCAAGGCATCGTCGATCGACATCGATTCAGCAACCAATCCGAAACGGGTCCCCGAGCGTTTCGCCGCTTTGGCAAGGCGGGGACATGGCGACAGAGCGGACAATTCACGGCTGAAGTCCTGCAGATCGCCGACGCAGAGCTGGGGACGCTACGGGCCAAAATGGGATACACTGACACGGTGTAATGCTCGGAATTTCTAGTTGCCTTCGATTTCGCAGGATACCTGCCTATGACTCCTGATGACGACACCGAGATTTCGGCAGTCAATGACAGTGACGCTGAATCGCGGTCAAACTTGTCTCCGAGCCACATCGAGTTATCCGCTGACAGTTCGGAAGAAATCACCAGGTTTTTAGTCGAAACCGTGGGAGGCGACCGGCAATTGCTGGATTCCGATGTCGACGAATTGATCAGCAGCAGTGACGACGACATGCTGGTGTCACATTTCTTGTTGCGTCGCCGCCTGGGGCGAGGCGGCTTTGGATCAGTGTACCTTGCCGATGACACAAGATTGAATCGTCAAGTTGCGGTCAAAATTGCACATCGTGTGAGTGCCGGTGACGCCGCCACTTTTTACTCGCGCGTGATGCGTGAGGGTCGTGCGGCGGCGAGGTTAGATCATCCGCATATCGTGCCGATCTACGAAGTCGCTGAGCATAAGAATCGGCCGCTGATCGTCGGCAAATATATCGAAGGCGTGACGCTGGCCGAGCGGATCAAAAGCGGTCGATTCACCGCCGATGGAGCCGCGAAACTGTGCGCCCAGATTGCCGACGCCGTCGGCTATGCCAACCGAAAAGGGATCGTTCATCGCGATCTCAAGCCAGGTAACATTTTGTTGGACGCAAACGGCCAACCCTATGTGACCGATTTTGGGTTGGCCAAATACGAGTCGGTCGAGGAAACGATATCCGGCGATAGCGGTTACATCGGCACTCCGGCGTACATGTCACCCGAGCAGGCTGCGGGACTCTCTCACACGGTCGATGGTCGCGGTGATCTGTATGCGATTGGCGTAATTTTGTTCGAATTGTTGACTGGCGAAAGACCATTTCGCGGCAATGCCAAGATGTTGATGCACCAGGTCATTTTTGACGAAGCCCCCAGTCCGCGAAAGCTGGTTCACACGATACCTCGCGATTTAGAGACGATCTGCCTGAAGTGCCTGCACAAAGATCGCGAACGACGTTATCAAACCTGTGAAGAAGTTGCCGAGGAGCTAGGTAGATTCCTGAACAAACAACCGATCTTGGCGCGTCCAGTCTCTAGAGCGGAAAGAGCGATCCGGTGGTGCTATCGTCACCAATTGGTCACATCGTTGGCGACTGCCTTTTTGCTGTCGCTGGTACTTGGCTTGGTCGGGGTAAGTTGGCAGTGGTTTCGAGCCGAACGCTTTGGCAGCAACGAGCGTTTGGCAAGAATCGAAGCTGGCCGCGCGAACGAACAGCTTGCCGCTCAAATCCTGGAAACGCAGCGGATGCTTTACAACTCCCGCCTCAGCCTTGCCGAACAGGCCGTCGAGGCGGGTCACTATCAACAGATCGAATCCTTACTCAGCCCGTTTCAAGACAGTGCCTTCAAGAATTTTGACTTTGATTTTGAATACTATCACTTTCGACAACTTCACCGATTGTTGAAGAAGCGGCTTGACCATGTGGAAGTGGTCAACGACATTCGTTTTCATCCCAACAATCGAATGCTTGCCGTCGCGGGAACGCGGACGACGATGGTGTTTGATATCCACACCGGTGCATTAATCTCGTCGATTCGTGGGCATCGAGAAAAAGTTCAGCGGGCTAAGTTTGTACCTGGTACGGATCTAGTCGCCACAGCCAGCGACGATGGATTCGTAAGATTTTGGAGCTTTGAAACAGGCGAGGCCTCTGAGCCGCCCTTGAACACAGGGGCGCCAGTTCGCGACATCGAGTTTCATGGAGCTAGTGGCCGAGTTGCGGTCGCTCAGGCCAGCGGGCAAGTCACGATTTGGGATGTCCGCGAACGAGAATTGATACGGAGCGTTGATGCGCATACCAAGCCCGTCACTGCCGTTCGGTTCATGAAATCGGGGACGCAGATCGTAACTGGCAGCGAAGACGAGACCGTCGGCGTATGGAACGTTGAGACGGGTGAGCTCGTCAAGAAGCTGCCGTCATTGCCGACATCGATCGCTGCTCTGGATGTTCATGATGCCGAAGGCTGGGTCGGGGTTGGATACATGACGGGACAGGTTCGCGTTTACAGTGCGGATGGCTCCGTCGTCAGTACAATCCGCAATACTCTGGCTGGTCCCATTGGCCGATTGACATGTATGGATCAAGACGCCTACGCAATTTCTGGTTTGATCGGTGAAGTGCAAGTTCGCGATCGATCAACAGGTCAGTTGCGATTTAAGATGCAGACACACCACGAAACGTTTGGAATCCACGCCGTCAGCCGCGATAGCGGAGTATTTGCCGCTGGCGGAGACGACGGTATCGTGAAGGTTTTTGACATCAATCTCCAGCAGCATCGCAATGCGACGCAAGTTGGCAATGGAGAAATCGCAATGTTGCAATTCATCGGCGCCAGCCCGCGTTGGATCGGACTCGGCGACGACGGCGCAATTTCGCTTGCTGTTGCCGATCACTTGACGAACCCCGAGAGCCTGACGGCGTCGCCCGCGGAATTTTCCGCCGTTAGTGTTGGTGTTGATAGCCAGCGCATCTGTGTGGGCTGTGCCGACGGACAAGTCGGGTTCTTCGATCTCGATAGCCGCCAATGGTGCGAACGAGTCGCGACCAACCATGGCGCCGTGACTGCGGTTTCCGTACTGATGGACGATAGCCTAGTGGCAGTTGGGTCTGACGATGGATCGATCTGTTTGTGGAATCGTGGTGACGATGCCTGTGGCAACGTGATTCACACCCATCGGGGTGGATTGAGGGAATTGGTTACCACATCGGATGGGAAGCATCTTTATTCGGTTGGATTAGACGGAGTAGTTTTTCATTACGACGCGAACACCAAGCTGGGCAACGAATTCTCCAGCGCCGGCGAACCGATTCACTCATTGGCCGTCAGCCGCGACAATACGGAGTTGGCGGTAGGACTAGGCAACGGTGTGATCGAACGTTGGAGACTATCTGACCGGAAGTCGCTGGGGAGTTTGTACGGCCACATCGGCCCCGTGCAAGCCGTGCTGTATTTGCCATCCAATCAAACGATTGTCTCAGGTGCAAACGATCGTCAGGTTCGTCTCTGGGACCTGAAGACGGGTGAAACCAAGATCAAGTTTACGGCCCACAACCGAGCAATCCGGCGAATGGCAATGTCGCATGACGGCAGCGTGCTGTTGACCGGTGATGCTGGCGGACTAGTGCTTCAGTGGGACGCACCGAGACAGTGAACGACGCCCGAGGGTTTCCGACCGTTTACCGCAGTTTGGCGTTGTGTGACAACCGAATCCAGCGAGGAAGCGGGCCTCAGGGAGCGAGTCATGAATGCTGTGGACGGTCCTGATGCGTATTCGAAGCGTCATAGTACGCTGGCGCGGGATTATGATAGGGACCAACCAAGCTCGTTGTTTGTCATGTGAGTACGCCTCGGCTTGCGGAACGTCGATACTGCACCCCAATCATGGATTGAGATACGTTGAAACCCGTCACCATCCACTATCGTCAAGAATTCTTTGGCGAAACGACGACGCTGGTGCCAGGCGACATGGCAGCCCCTGGAATGCCTCGTGGACTGGTGGGCCGCCAAGTCGCCAACGCGGAGATGTTGAGGGCGCTCCTGCAACACGGCAGCAGCACCGAGATTCATTTTCTTGTGGACACGGCGGCCGACGCCAGGTCGCTACGAACTTTGCTCAAAAGACAATTGCCGGCTGGTAAGAAAGGCGTCATTAAGCACCTGGCATCGATCGACGATTGGATGTCTAAGCCCCAGCAACATGTGATCTGGGAACCTCAGCCACCGACATACTCACTCGCTTGGACGCGAAGTCGCGTTGCGCCAATGCGAGTTGCGATTGGCGGCGTGACTCATGCGTTATGCTCCGCGTCGGCGGTCGCGGCGATTCGACAACTTGTGACATCACCGACGAGAAATTTTGATCGCTTGGTATGTACCAGCGATGCGGTCGCCCACACGGTTCGGACACTCATCGACCATTGGTCGGGGGTAATCGGCAAAGCGGACGACGATGAAATGATCCAACTGGAGACGATCCCGCTCGGTGTCGATTGCCAGCGACATCGCCGCGCGACAACGCAAGAACGAATCGAAGTTCGTCGCGAATTGGGGATTTCGGACAATGCCGATGTGGTGCTGTTCGTGGGCCGACTGTCGCACCACGCCAAAAGTAATCCGCTGGCGATGTTCGC
Organism: Pirellulaceae bacterium; assembly: GCA_041741195.1. Taxonomy (GTDB): domain Bacteria; phylum Planctomycetota; class Planctomycetia; order Pirellulales; family Pirellulaceae; genus JBBSJZ01. The sequence goes on along the minus strand of JBGSKM010000077.1, from coordinate 38,848 downwards.
CGCGTGCCAGCAAGCCGCCAGCGTCTCGGGTCGCCCCGTCGTTTTGCTGCTAGCGGGCTGGTACGCATCGGATGCAGTCCGAAGCGCATTCGAGAGCGAAGCCAACCGCGTCGCGGCGGACGTCACGGTTCTGCATGTGAATGCGATGGAGGATCTCTGGCGTGATCGCATTTGGGCCGCCGCGGACTTGTTCGTATCGCTCGCCGACAGCATCCAAGAGACGTTCGGGTTGACGGTGGTCGAGGCCATGAGTCGCGGTCTTGCCGTCGTCGCATCGGACTGGGATGGTTATCGTGACACCGTGATTCATGAACACACTGGTTTGCTCGTTCCGACGACCATGGTGGTGGGCGCGGGCGAACGTGCGTTGTTGGCGATGCACGAAGATCGACTCAACTACGATCACTTTCTCGCGGCCGTGGGTCAGACGGTGAATGTGTCGACGGCCGAAGCGTGCAGTGCCGTCCAGCGGCTGCTTTTGTCGCCGTCCTTGCGAATGAAATTCGCGGAGGCCGGTTCGCAAAGGGCACAGGAGTTCTCTTGGGAGAACATCGTCGCGCGCTACGAACGATTGTGGAGCGAGCAAGATCGGCTGATGACGTTGCAGTCGACAGGACCGCGAACCTATCCATGTCGCCTTATCGAGCGACCGACGACACTGACGCCCACCGTCCATGAGCTATTCAATCTCTATCCAAGCCGCTGGGTCACGATGGAAACGGAACTCACGCCCGGCGACAAACGTCTGGGCGATCTCGGTGCGCTGGCAAAGTCTCCGCTGGCGAATCACAGCGAACAGTGGCGCTGTAGCGAACAGGGTATTTCCGATTTGATTGATGCGGTTGCGCCGCAACCAACGTGTCCGATAACAACGTTTCATTTGTCGATGGCGGAAAACACCGAGACGATGGCGGACACGGATTCGACGCGCAAGTTTGAATTGCTCGACAGTATCGCGTGGACGATGAAATATGACTTCGTCAAATGCCGGCAGCCCACCACCGTCGGGCAAACGTCACTGCCTCGCATCGCTCGACCAGAGCAATGCGATATCACGTTTACCACTACATGCATGGGGCGACTCGCTCATTTGCAACAAACACTTCCGCGATTGGTGGCCCAGTCGGGATGCCACGTGGTGGTGGTCGACTACAGTTGTCCCGAACAAACCTCGCTTTGGGTCAGCGAGCATTATTCGCCCGACGAGGTGACAGTCGTTCGCGTGCTCGACCGGCAACATTTCAACATGGGCGAAGCCAAGAATGCCGCGGTCATGATGGCTAGGAGCGAATGGGTTTGCATGGTCGATGCCGACGTTCTCGTTTCCGACGACTTTGCCAATAAGATTCGAACACGGTTGTCGCCAGGCCGTTTTCTTCGACGGATGGTTTCCACCAAAGGGGTCGGAGGAACCATCGTTGCCCAGCGTCATGCGATATTGCAAGTCGGACTGCATGACCCCAATTTTCGCCAATGGGGCGAAGAGGACGAGGACTTGTTGGACGCGCTTCGATTTATCGGTCATCAACCGGGCGCGATTCCCGAGGAACTGTTGAAACACTTGGAGCACGACGACGCGACGCGATCCAAGAATTACGCGACAAGTGACCTGCGGACTAGCCACCTAACCAACCGCATTTACCGCGCCGCAAAGTGGGACATGGCGAGGATCAACGGCAGCGTCCCCCGTCGCCCGGTACTCCACGATCTTTATCAAATGATCCATTCGCAAGTCACCACAGCGATCGCCGATCGCAGCAACGCGACCATTATGATTCCGCTGGGCGCACAACCCTGGCGAAATCTCTCCGCAAACGCCTCACGGATGCTGGCGTACACGATCGACGTTGATGCAGACTAGTGGCGCGCCAGACTTTCTGGGGCAGCCGATTGCTGTTTAACTGGGTGAGTGATGGCGAAGTTCGCGTCGGGATTCGGCACTGGCGTTTTCCACTTGCACATCACTTCCGGGAATCCGAATTGCGGTATGCCAAGCACTGTTGCCGCGTAGCCGAACATCCAATCGGTTGAGACTCGTCCCGCTTTGCTCATCAACCGCCAGAGTTGTGGATGTGACGCCCAAGTCCGCTGGGGGTCATCGAGACTTGTGTCAACAAATACTTTGGACTCGTACATTCGATTGACAACGTTGAGCGTGAATCCCTGGAACCCTCCTTGGATTGAGCACAACATCGAGTTGCTTTGCAGCGTGCCAAACATCCCGTCAAAGTCCGGCAAGTAAGCAAAACGACGATGAAACCCGGTGTCTGGGTCGACTTTAAAGCAATAGCGAGTCGGACGATGCAAGAACATTTCGAGCAATCGCTGACAGACCTTGGCACCATTGCCTTGAGCATAAAGATTCTGGCCGAGATGAAATTCCGCGTGTGCCGATTCAGCGATCTTGGGCAACGCGGGGTTCGCATCGCCGTCGGAGCAAACCACCACTCTGGCTTCTGGGTACCAGCGTCGAACGGATTCAAGCATCAGCTTCAAATTCGTCGAGTCGCGAAATGTGTGCACGACAAAGGTGAGATCGGTGTCGACGTACGTTGAATTGCGCCGGAACAAGTTGCCGTTCATGATTGCGTGTCGTGAGTTGGGAATAAATTAGGCATCGTTTCTGGAATTGGCGTTTAAGAGTCGCCGCCACTTGTTCGTGTTGCGAGATCAAGAGTCTATCTGAAAGCCTTCGAAAGGCCCGCGGCTAGCGCCGTCGGCTCACGGTTTTTGGGATGGGTTCCAGGGATGCTCGCCAATACGAATCAGGCTTTGGAAGCCATCGAATGCCCAGTCGCATTGAATGGAAGTCGACTGCGAACTTGCAAAGTTTACCCAGTCGGCTCGGCACAAGTGGGATGTAAACTGCAGCGATATTCGATCCTGCATTGGAAAATCGTCGGTGCAGTGGTAGCAGACGATGATGTTGATTTGGCGCTGAACCAGACTGTGGATCATTCGTAATGGGTCCACCGTGAACTCCAGCGAGAACACGAATGTGGCCGTGTCGAATTGATCCAGCGTTGGAAAGACTCCCTGACGCCATTGTTTGCTGAGCACTCGCTTTCCTGGAGCGCCGTCATCAACCACCGTTACTTTCGATTGCGGTGCTAGAAAGATGAGCGACGCGACGGACGATCCGATGTCGAGTACGGATTCGCCGGGGGCAAGCAGCGGTGCCACTTTCAACCGTGCTCGCCGTCGAGCGTAGGCGTAATCGAATCCGGGCCCCGGATCATAGCTAGGATCAGCGAGTCGATCTGCGGTGGCTTTGGTTGGCGCAACACTCCACTGGCGACTACAAGGGTCAGGCTTTAAGTAGCCAGCAAACGACGCATCGTCGGAAACCGCAGCATGACAAATGGTCGCAAATGTTCGTCTCCAGCCCAAGGGTTCTTTGTCGAAACGATTGACTGATTTGCGTGACAATCGCTCTTGGTGCATTCGGACTTCGGGCGCTCGCACACTGGATTCGTCATCCGTGAGTGCATGGGCAACTTCACTGAATCGATCAAGCCCCACATGATTCAGAAGTGCTCGTTGATGATCGGTAGACCTGACCAGGTCTTCATACCTGAGCCGCATGGCGTTACCTCTTCCAGCCAATTGCGTCAATTGATGCGCAGACTCGCGCACGCACTCCAGTGCCCACGCCTCGTCCTTGAGCGTTTGGCGATCGGTGAACGACATCAATGCTCGGTTCATCAGTTCGATCAGCGACAAGGCGACATCCTTGGGATCGCGCCACAGTAGCACGATGCGATCGGGGGCATAGCACTTGACGAGTGGTTCCGCATCTTCGAGAAATACTTCCTTGAGTCCCCAATACTCGAGTCGATCCAGCTCGGGGATGACCAAATTGTCGTACCAAGTGCGTGCGTTCACACCAGGTGCAAATTCCGCTGACGACGATTCAACATGAAGCCCATGTGCTCGGAGCGTTCGAAGGATGCGGCCTTCGCGGCCATCGCCGAACCGTCTCATCATCATCGGCTCATGAAGCACCACGCCTCGGCCAGGGATCGACAACAGATCACATAGCAAGGTCGAACCCGAACGTGGCATCGCGAAGACAAAAATTCTCCTGGCGCGCATCGTTGAGTGACTTTCTCGAACAATGGGGGCGAGCATCAATCCGTCTTCATGACAAGCGCTTCACTGACGAGTGACTGGAATCCGCTAGTCTCGCGGACAGAATCCAAATCAGGGTCCAATTGCAAATCGCTCGGGCGGAGAAATCCCGCGACAAGAGCCCGCTTGAGAGCTTTGATGCAACGTTGCTGCAGTTCTTGCGGAGTTGGAAGCTTTTCCCGATCCGAAACGTCTGGCGCGTTTTGGCATCCTTCAGCAAGTAATGCGTAACCACACGCGAGGTCGTAGTGCTGGGTGTCGTCGTCAGCCATCGCTTTGGACAACTCGTCAGCCAGCAACACACCTTCGACCAATTCGCCGGCGCGGGCTAAGACGGCAAGCAGACGCAACTTGGTCACGGAGTTACTGGGTTCCCAAGCGAGAGATTCGCGTCGCAACTCGAGCGCCGCTGTCATCGACTCGGACGCGTTGTCATTGTTTCCAAGCTGGCGATCGGTCACCGATAATCCATACAACGCATCTTCGAGCTCTTGGTGGATCCGCAGGTCATTGGGCTCACTTTCGTGCAGTATGCGGAGGGTGCTGGCGGCACTCTCAAAATTCTCTTTCGCCTCATCGAGTTGATCTACGTATAACTGGAGCACTCCCAACTCCGCTTCAAACATTGCGACGTTCTGCTGTGTACTCTTGCTATCCGGAAGTGACTCGCCGAGATCTTGCATATCGTCCACCGCATCTCCGAGGATGCTGAGTCCCAAGTCTCGATCACCTTGTTGAAACTTGATTTTTGCAAGCACTAGTTTTGCACCCTGCACTTCACTTCGGGAACGCACATCGTTCGCATTTTGGTTGTAAACCTCTTGTCGCAACTGAAGAGCTTCTTCGATATATCGCTCCGCGGCCCGAAGATCCCCGCGAGCTTGTGCGAGGGATCCCAACTTTCCCAAGGATGTGGCGACATCGATTCTTATCTTGGTATCGTTCGTCTGCTGGAGCGATTGACGTCGAATCTCCAGCGACTGGGAGAAATGTTCGTGGGCCAGTCGATAGTTTCCTTCCTGGCGAGCGGCATCACCGAGGTTTTGGTAAATCTTTGCGTTGTTGATACTCGCGTAGGGCAACTCGCTGGTCTTTTCGAGCTCTTTGAATACGGCCAAACACTTGTTGTATTCTTCGTACGCCTGTCCCGGTTGACCAAGCTCCATGTTGATATCGCCGAGCCGCGAATGGATCCCAGCGGTAATCATGTTTCGCTGTGCGGCGTTGTTTTCATTCTTTTCTAGTCGATCAACCCCATTACGAACGGTTTGCAACAATTCTTGACGCAGGCCAAGCAAATTCGCTCGCCCCGACATTTTCTCTTGAACCACAAAGGTAAGTGACTTAATCGTATCGACCGCGTTCTTTTCTTGTACCGACGCAGCTTCCGCGTTCTTGTCCGCTACGGCTTTGGCAGCAACAGCCTTCTCTTCATTCTTCTTGGCTGTTAAAGCGTTCTCCACGGCAATGACATTCGCCGCGACCACTTCCTTTTTCTGGTTCCAGATGACGGCGGAAGTAATCATTCCGCCAAACAGCAGACAGGCTAGTAGGCTCGCCGCAATCCCCGACAAGACGGCGACTTTTGGATTTCGCTTACACCACTTCTGTACTCGTTCGGTCCGTGTGATCGCACGTGCGACGATCGGCTTGCCGTCAAGAAATCGCTGAAGTTCATCAGCGAATTCGGCGGCCGATTGGTACCGTTTGGGCAACTCTTTCTCGAGTGCTTTCAAGCAAATCGTTTCAATGTCTTGGTCGAGACCATCCTGCAACTTGGATGGCGCGACGGGGTCGTTAAGTAAAAGCTGCCTGACCGTTTCAAATGGAGTCGGCGCGGTGAAGGGAGCCTTGCCGGTGATCAGGTAGTAGAGAATGCAGCCCAACGCGTATACATCCGTCTGTGGTCCAACAGCATCTGTGTTATGAGCCTGTTCGGGAGCCATATAACCAGGCGTTCCCAGAATAATGCCGGTGCGAGTCTTGTCGGCATCTTCGGCGTCCAAACGCTTTGCCAAACCAAAGTCGGCAACTTTTGGCACTCCAGTCTGCGAGAGCAAAATGTTTTGTGGCTTCAAATCGCGATGCAGCACTCCTTTGTCATGCGAATACTGGATTGCCCTTGCGACTGGAATCAACAAAGTCGCACTGTTTCGCGAGCTCAGCGTGGTCTCTTTCATCATATGAGAAAGCGAAGGCCCATCCACGAACTCGAGCGAAAAAAACGGCAACCCTTGATGCGACCCGACTTCGTAGATCTGGACGATATTGGGGTGACTCAGATGAGCGGCCGCTTCGGCTTCCCGCTGAAAACGTTTGATTTGGTCATCCGACGCAAGTTCACCCGAGATGATCATTTTCACGGCGACGGTGCGATTCAGTGGCACATGCTTCGCCTTGTAGACAATCCCCATCCCCCCTTTGCCAAGGACGCTCAGGATTTCGTATCCGGGTGGCGCCGAAAGTCCCTTACTCGGTCCCCGATTACGGAGTCTCGCCTTCGCCGCAAGCGTTTCCGCCCCGTCATAGGAAAACTCTTTAGCGTCGGCAGTTTTCCCAGATCGCACCGCAGTCGTTCTGGATGACTCAGCGGAGACTTCACCATCGAGTGTTGGTGCTTCAAAGTCGGAAGCTCTGCTGTCGCGATCTGTGACGTCGTTTCGAAGCGCGACCGTTTCTGCAGGAGCGTCGCTCAATTCAGCTGCAGGCGACAGTTCGCCGGACGCTGTACGCGTTAACGACTCAGCTTCGAATTCGGAGTCTAGCGTCAAAGCAAATTGTTCAGGCGAAGCAGATATAGCGAACTGGTTCGTAGTGTCTTGGGGCGATCCGTCTTGCCGCAAGTTCCCGGACCATTCGACTGTCGGAGTCTCCTCAACTTTTTTTACGGTATCGATTTTTGAGAGTCGTTCTCGAAGTGTCGCCATCAAGTCTTGTTCAAGCGACGAAACAAACTCCGCTGGCTCTGCTTTCGACTGTTCATCGCCCGATTGCTGCACTGATTGATAGTACTCGGCAATCGCTTCCACAAATTCATCAATCGCGTTTTGTGCCGTTCTAACGATCATTGAATCATATCCACTTTGAGTCTCCGAACCTACCTATCATGTCAGCATCTTGCGACAAATACGTGCCGTCTTTCGCTTCTTAAATGAAGAGCAATATCGTCGATCCGCTGAGCATTTACCACAAGCGATCGGTGTCATTCACGACTTCTGTGCCCGTGCGATCTTTCACCGTATCTCTAGTGCTCAGCGGTCGATCCAAAACCGCCAGGAACCAAACCAATCCGCTGTCATCCCACATTGTATCCTCTACACCGTCGTCAAACACAGCACTACTCGCAATCACCCAATCTTCCAACTTCAAGAATTTGATTTCATTCTGGCGTGAACCTACGGCACCGGGTACCGAGGCGTGGGCCGTAAGGCACGAGGTAATTCGCCGAAACCTGGTCGCTTACGGGGCGCGGCTCACAGCGTCATTATGCGCAGAGTGTCGCTATTGATTGCATAGCCCTGCGCGAAAAACAACACGCGAGAATTGCCGACGCAATACACACAATCCAAGAATGGTGAATACCGCGACCGATCCAGGTTCTGGCACTACGGTTGTAGGTGGAATATCAAGTACGAATGTGTTATTTGCATTCGGATCAAATACCGATTCATCCGCCGAAGTAAAATCCGGAGCATCGTTGAAAGCAAAATGAACATAGTCTGGAAAATCAGGGGGAAAATGGCTTGGGCCTAACGTGATCGTCGATGTGCCACCTACAAGCGACTGAAACGTAACTGAAGCTAGCGGAACAAAGACTCCCGGTACGGATGAATTATCGAAGGCCCCAAATTCGGCTGCACCAAACAAATCGAGTTGTCCGACAACCAATTCCTCATAACCTGACAACAAGTCGAAGCTGGGATCAACAAGCACTGATTGAAACGCCAGTTCAGCAGGATTGTAGTTAACGCGAAAATCGAACGCGAACAAACCAACGTCCGTAAGTGAAGTCCCTCCGCCGGTTTCATTGAGATAGAATTGAACGGTTACGTTGGATCCGTTAATCATCTGTTCCGCATTCAGCATTACCCCGGCGTGCGTTTCTGAACCTGCGGCTAAAATGCTTGTCAACACAGCGACTATACGAAAAAATGTTCTCGCGGTCATGATCTACTCTAGCTAAGTGTCTTACGATAACGTTTATTAAATTGTGCTAAATCCAATGTATCGACATCGTTATCGGCATCGAAGTCGAATTGGTTAGTGTATGCATTGGGTTTTTTGCGGTAAGCTAAACTGAAAATCGACAAGTCGGCTGCATCGACGTCGCGATCTCCATCCGCATCTCCAAAGAAGCGGAAGAAATTGTCAATTGCCTTCAAATTGTCATTCTGATCTGCGCCAAAGCGATAGTCTCCACCGACTTGTCCGTCTCCGTCGCCATCCAAACTCTCTCCATTCATCGTGACTTTGGAACCGAGAATCTGCAGGTCGTAGTTACCATCTGTTAAGGATCCGGACGCTTCCGCGAAGGCTCCACTAAAGGTGAGGGTCACTACTGTCCGCCCACTTACCACCGCAACCGTTGCTTGAGTTGCGACAACTCCTCCTGCAGTCCCTCTTTTACGAACGGTGAACGCTCCATTGTTAAGGTCAGATATTGCGACGATGCCGTCAAAGGTAACTTGCAATTGCTTGACGTTGGATCGTTGATTAGTTCCATCAGCAACGCGCACCGTTGCCACTTCGAGCAGATTCTTGACATTCAGCGTAAATATGCTCGAAGCTTCCGGCCCCGTTCCAATGGACGGATCGTCGACACTGACGACTACAATGTAACTACTCTTAGTCTCAAAATCGAGCTTTACGCCAGGTTTCAGGCGCAGTTGATTGCCAACAATCTTGAAGCTGGCAGCGTCCGGACCACTCAAAGAAAGGACGTTGTCTCCCAAGCCATCATCGATCACCGAAACCGTGGCAAGAGCAATCTCCGACGAAGTATCAGAGTTTTCAGCCAAGATTACGGAAGTTGGTGACAAGACAACAGCCGACGGTGGTTGATTTAGGTTGGCAGCTGTGACTGTGATCGCTACGGTGTCACTACCGACTCCGCCGCCGTTGTCTGTGACCGAAAATGTAGCCGTGTACACTCCCGCAATTGTTGGGACGAAGTTCAAACTGCTTGTATTTCCACTTGCGATCACCACGCCTGTTGCGTTGTTCCGCACTTCCCAAACGCTCGTGTGGGTGTCCAGTATGCCAGCGTCGCTAAAGGAGCCCGCTAGATTCACGGTTGTTCCTGCGGAGACCGTTTGGTCGATGCCAGCATTCACAATCGGCTGAGCGTTCAAAATGCTGATATAGACTATTTGACTAGTCATCATATTTGAGTGGTCGACGCCAACGATGCGAACAGCAAACTCACCATCATCAAGGCTCTCGAATTGAAAAACTCCGGCAGAGCTATCAAGAGTACTTCCGACTGGGTACGCTTGGCCGACGACAGATTCGATGCGCCATTCTTTGAAATCGCCGTCAATGTCGGTTTGCTGGCCGGTGAAGCTGACCGTTGCACCTTCGAATGCCGACTGATTAGCAATCGTTTGCAAGACAGGTGGATTGCTCGCAAACGTCGGACCGCCGGAAGGATCGAACAACGTGTCCTGATTTGGGTTAAAGGCAAAGATTGTCTCTTTCCCAGAGTTGCCGAACAATATGTCGGAACCGGCACCACCGACAAGCGTATCAGGGGCCGCAGGTTGGGCAACCGTTCCATTGAATCGGTAAATTAGCAATTCGTATGGGCCAGTATCCGTGTCGGTGCAAGCGATGTGTGTCGGATTGGCTGAGCAGAAAGCGGCCACGTCGAATTGGCCGAGATAGCCAGGGATCTCTGGCATGGCGAAATTGAATGTGTCGACTTCGACGTAGAACGTGCCCGTATGTGGCAGGACGAGATCGAGCAGCACCGAATCCGTCGGTTCAAGTTGGTCGTCGTTGAATGCGCCCGATTGGCTTGTGTAATAAGCGATCTTCGTGCCTGTTTCGTCGTAGACGCGAACGACCGAATCGATCAGGTTATCGACGCGATGTCGAAGCGTCTCACTGAATACTTCGATCGTTACCACATCTTTGGCAGTCGCGTTGAATGAGTAGAAATCATTCTCGCTGGTCGCACCATCCAGATTGATTCGGCCGACGACGTTGACCGCTGCGGCCGATAGTGTCTGGCCCGCCGCAGCGCCCTGCAAGACGGTGTTGGGGACGAACAATCCCGGCAAATCGCCAAGCTCGTGGACCAGCCGATTCTCGGAACCGAGTGTCACCGAAGTTTTGCTGGTCGACTCAGCGACTGTCGTTCCGCTCTCGGCGAACGCCAACTTCAATGCCTCGCGTTGGCCAAAATACGGGTCGCCCAGTGCATCGACGAGCGACGTTCCGACGGACGCGGGCGACGCGATGAGATGCAAGCGGGTCTCCTTGGCCTGTGCCGGCCCCGTGAATATCGGTCGGTAACGGTTGGCGTTGCCGATCCCGGCAAATACGCCTGACCCGGGAGGCCCGAAGGCGTCTTGGTGTCGCAATCCGTAGGTATGTGCAAGCTCGTGAGCAGCAATCGTGGCTGACATCGCGATGTAATTGTCACTGGTCGGAGTGAGTTTGTTGGCCGCAGTTCCGAAGAATCCGTTGACGTCGACTTGGACAAAGTCGCTGATTGCAAGCTCTCGCCAACCGACTCGATTGCTGACTCCACCGAGTACAAAATTGGAACCGGGGGCATATACCGCGGCGTTGAAGACGATGCTCACGAAGTCTTCGTCGATCGGCGCGGTCTGTGAAAACTCGACATCGAACGCCGCGTAATCGGCTTCGATCCGCGTTTGAACCGCGTCACGTTCGACTTGAGAGTATTGGTACTCGCCGCTTTCCGTGGCCGAATCGAAATCCAGATACACATACCGCCGTCGACCGGCTTGGAGGATGTCATCACCGTCACCTCCGTCCAAGAAGTCGGCACCACCGAAGCCATACAACTTGTTATCGAGCGAATTGCCGATGAGAGTGTCGTCGAAGTCGCTGCCGTAAGCGTTCTCGATATCGCCGGTGAGAATCAGCGACAACCCGCTGGTAACGGGCTGGACGGTAGCGAGCGAGAGGTTGATGGTGACCGCTTCACGCATCGCCCGGAAATCGAGCGTGTCGTCGCCACCTAAGTCGACGATCTCCTTGACACCCACATCGCTGGCAAAGAAGCGATACACATCGGTACCGCTACCACCAGTTACGACATCGACGCCTTCGCCGCTGTCAATGACACTGTCCCCCGAGCCGCCGATCAGCGTGTCGTTGCCGGCGCCGCCAACGAGGTTGATTGGTAGTGTGGTGGCTGTCGCATCGATTCGATTAGGAGCAGCATCGCCGACGATTTGTAGCGATTCGGCATCGAGAATCGTCACGGTTCTGGCCCCCGAAACAATTTCGGCGTCGGTGATCGTTGCATCGCCGATGACTCGCGAGAAGATTAGATCGTTGCCTTGGCCACCACTGAGCAAATCGTTGCCGCTGCTGCTTCCGATCGAGTCATCACCATCGCCGCCAAAGATGAAATCGTTGCCATCGCCACCGACGATCGAGTCGTCGCCGCCGGTTCCGGAAACACTGTCGTTTCCACCACCCCCAAAGATGATGTCGTTGCCATCGCCGCCGATGATCGTCTCGTCACCGCTTCCGCCGGCGACTGTATCGTCGCCTTCGCCGCCAAAGACGATATCGCTCGCGCCGCCACCAGTGATCGAGTCATCGCCGAGGCCTCCATCAATGATACTACTGCCTCCGTTGCCACCAAAGATGATGTCATTACCGTCACCGCCAACGATCGATGCGTCTCCGGTGCCAGCGCGAATGATGTCATCTCCGCTGCCAGCATCGATCGTATCAATTCCGCTGTTGCCACCAAAAATAATATCATTGCCATCGCCGCCAACGATCGATGCGTCACCGCTACCTGCCCGAATGATGTCATCACCGCTGGCGCCATCGATTGTGTCGTCGCCGGCACCACCAAAGATAACATCGTTACCATCGCCACCTACGATGGATGCGTTTCCGGTTCCACCTTCAATGATGTCATCACCGGTCCCGCCAACAATTGTGTCGCTTCCGGAACCACCAAAGATGACATCGTTACCGTCGCCGCCACTGATCGATGTGTTGCCGCTTCCCGCTTGGATCGTGTCATCGCCACCACCACCCACGATGGTATCGATCCCGGCACCACCAAAGATGACGTCGTTGCCATCGCCGCCGACGATCGAAACGTTTCCGGCGCCACCTTGGATCGTGTCGTCACCATGCCCGCCAAGAACGCTGTCGTCGCCAGAGCCACCAAAGATGAGGTCGTTGCCATCGCCGCCGACGATCGACGTGTTTCCGCTTCCGGCTTCGACGGTGTCATCCCCAGTGCCGCCGAAGACGGTATCGTCGCTAGCGCCGCCAAAAATGTAATCGTTGCCGTTGCCACCGGAGATCGAATCTTCGCCGGCTCCCGAGTAAACGGTATCGGCGCCGTCACCGGCGCTGAGCGTGTCATTTCCGCCCGAACCACCAAAGATCACGTCGTTCCCAGAACCGCCTACGATCGACTCACTGCCGCTGCCAGCTTCAATGGTGTCGTCACCAAATCCGCCGAAGATCAAATCATTGCCGCTGCCGCCGACAACTGAGTCGTCGCCAAGTCCACCGTCGATGGTATCGCTTCCGTCACCAGATCCGCCAAAGATCACGTCGTTACCGACGCCTCCAGAGATTGAATCGTTGCCTGAACCCGATTCAATCGAATCATTACCAAAGCCACCAAAGATCAAATCATTACCGCTGCCACCGGTGACGGAGTCATCACCGCTGCCTGCATCGACGGAATCGTTACCATCATTGAGTCCTCCAAAGATTAGATCATTGCCGTCACCGGCTGAAAGCGAATCTTCCCCGGCACCGGCTTCGATCGAGTCATCTCCGAGGCCGCCGAAGATCAAATCGTTGCCATATCCGCCGCCGATCGAATCATCCCCGCTACCACCATCGATCGAGTCGTCGCCCAGTCCACCACCGTAGATGAGATCGTTTCCGGAGCCGCCGATAATCGTATCGTCTCCAGCAAACACGGTATCGTCGCCGCTGCCACCAAAGATCAAGTCATTGCCGTATCCACCGGTGATGGAATCATTGCCGCTTCCTCCGTCGATGGTGTCATCCCCCAGTCCACCACCGAAAATGAGATCGTTACCTGCGCCGCCAACAATCGTATCGTCGCCACTGAAGACCGTATCGTCGCCGGTTCCACCGAAGATCAAGTCGTTGCCAATTCCTCCGGTGATTGAATCGTCGCCGCCACCGGCGTCAATGGTGTCGTCGCCCGATGACCCACCAAAGATCAAGTCATTTCCGGCGCCCGCGACTAATGAATCATCACCCGCACCGCCATCGATCGTGTCGTCGCCACCACCGCCGAACAGCAAGTTGGGCGTCTCGGTCCCGATCAAGTAATCCTTGTAAGGTGTACCGACTGCGTTTTCAAAGTCACCCGTGAGCGATACGAATCCGCCGCTTCGCACTGTTTGTAACTGGCCAGTGTCTTGATTCAAGTCAACGCTAACGCCATCCACGCTATCGCTACTTGGTTGACTCACTCCGCTAAAGTCAAGCGTATCGCTTCCGCCCGCATCGATGATCGTTTTGGTGCTGAATCCAAAAATCAAATAGCGATCGTTGCCCGCACCCGCGATCGCGGTGTCATCGCCCTCGCTGATATCGATCACGTTGTTGCCATCGCCGGCGTTCAAATAGTCGTCGCCTGCTCCACCGATCAGCGTATCGTTGCCGCTTGCGGCTTGGACGGTATCGCTTCCGGGTCCTGCGTCAACGATCGCGTCAATCATGACCGACGGTGCGATGACGATCGAATCTGTACCCTCAAGCCCCTGGATCAAGACGACATCGGCCGACGTGACTTCCTCGGAGGTAACCACCGACGGCGATGTGATACTGACCAGTACCGAGCTTGCAATCGAGCCCGGATCGATTTGGATGGTATCGTCAAGCGACGTCCCGACGACGATCACGGCGGACGCTTGGTCGGATGCGTTGTCGTTATCGGTCGCCACCACTTGGACCGAGGCTATACCATTGGTTGGACGCGGGAATGAGATTGACTCTTGATCGAGCGCCGCACCCACCGGTGTGACTCCGCTCGGGAAACTCCACGCAATGGTGTGTGTGTCGGTTTGCGAGGGATCAACGACACGAGCGAGCAACCGAACGGTCAATTCATCGCTGCCAGCGTCGACGATGCTCACTTGAGGTGCAACATTCTGCACTGCAATCGACGTTGCCAATGTGCTCGATCCACCATCGAAATCGTTGACTTGGATCAACACCGGATACGCCGACAAGCCTGCGGGGGCGTCATCATCGGCGTACACGTGCGTAGTCGAAAACTCATTTGTGCCTCTTGGCAATGAGATGACGGTGTCCGGAGTGTCATCGCCCCAGACGATCGTCACCTGATGCGGATCGTCGGCACCTGGGTCGTTGACGATCCCGCGAAGTGTGAATGGCGTTCCTTCATCCACCGCATTCACGATGTCTCCCGCGGCAGTGATCAGTTCGATGCTTGCCGGTTCGATCACCGGGACTGCATTGCCAATTGGGAATGCAATCGAGGCCGAAGACGCCGCACCATCGTCATCGCGCCCTACCAATCGAATCTCGTACGATCCATTATTGACGGGGACAAAATCGAGCTGGTTTCCGGCCGATCCCAGAATTGGTGCGCCGTTGTAGAGCACCGTCCAGGTGTATGTAATCGTGTCCAATGCGCCAGCGTCGCTTGCATCGGCCAGCACCGTCAAGGGCGTTCCTTCGACTCCGCCCAGCGGACCAAAGATACCAACCACCGGTGGAACATTCGCAAAAGCGACATTCACGGATCGTGATACGGAAGCGCCATCATCATCGCGCAACGTGACGGTCACCTGAGACGCATCGTCCAGCATCACATGCGGGATGTTGAATGTTCGGCTTCCGCGAGGCAGCACCACATTCTGGATCACTCCGCCGTCACCCCAGTTGATTTCTAGCGAGTGGATATCGTCGCCATCTTCTGCGAACGAGCCACCGAGCACCAATGTTCCGCCCTCGACTCCAGAACTCGGCAAAGCCAGGAGCGAACCGATGATGTTGGGTGCGGTGTTGTTGATCGTCACAAATTTTGTTACGGACCCGACGGCGTTGTTATCACGATCGGAGACCACGATGGTGATGGGATAGTCATCGTTAACCGCAAACGATGGACGATCGTCGACATAAATATGTTCCGCCGCAAATCCCCGTGGGTCGGGGAAACCGGGCGCGGCACTGGGGACAAAGATCGTTGTTAGTGGCGAACCATCGCCCCAATCGATCGTGACATCGTGGCCAGTATTGGTGTCGGCGTTATCGAACAAGCCGTCCAGTCGAACACGCTGGCCTTCGTTGAAGATTGTCGTCGGCTGGCCGAATCCCTCGACGCCAAGAACTTCCGTCAAAATTACGTCGCTGGAGCTAATCGTCGGAGCCAAATCATTTGTCGCACCGACAGAGAATGCGAACTCGCTACTGTTACCGGCACTATCGGTAGCGACCGCGGTCACCCATTCACCATTGATGGTGGCCGTCGGGAATGTGACATCGAATAATGCCAAGCCACTCGAGTTGGTCATAACGTTCTCGGTGCCCAGATAGCGTTTGCCTTCGCCGTGCCCGCTAGCATCCAAAGACGTGGACGAATAGAAATCGATGATGAATGATTCTTCAGGGACACTATCGAGTTGTCCAACCACACGGGTTGCGCCGCCGGACGTGGCGTTGTTGAACGTTGGATAATTTTGTAGTCCGTTGGGACCGACGTCGCCGTCGCCACTGTCGTTCGCGGTGATGCCATCGTTGCCTAGATCAATTCCCAGTCCGTCATTGTCAATGATCGAATTGCCTCGAATGGTTGATCGACCATTCCCAGTGACAACGACACCGGCAGAGTTGAACGCGATGCGATTGGATCGATTGGCCGCGACGCCGCCGACAATCGCCCAACCATTGGTCACGCTGATCCCCGGGCCGATGTTGCCAAGGTCAAACACACCCGTGATATCAGTGCCAATCCGATTGTTCAGAATTGCGTTGGATGAGGTGCTGTTGTGAAGGATCCCACCGGTCGTGTTGGCGCTGATCAAGTTTCCGCCATCGGGCACATCCAACCCGATCTGATTGCCCGATGAGTTGCTCCCAAAATTGATTCCGAAACCTTGGTTGCCGATCGCCACATCACCGGCGGCATTCGTGCCAATGTAATTTCCAGCAATCAAATTGTTGGAGGTTCCAGCGCCTGTGATGTTGATTCCATGTCCAAGGCTACCGGAGATAACGTTGCGTTCGAGATCGTCAGCGATGCCATCAGAATTCGTTCCGACACGATTGAGAGAAGTTCCGCTGGTGAGAATGACTCCATCGAACCCATTTCCAAAGTTAGACTGGCCGGTAGCATCAGTACCAATCCAGTTCCCCGCGACTATTGTCCCGATGGTGCCCACATCGCGGATGCGAATGCCGTATTGACCATTGCTCGAAATGACATTGCGTTCGTTCGCATTAAAAGAATCTGCGGAACCATCGGTCCCAATGCGGTTGTTGTTGGCCGCTCCAAAGACGATGACTCCGTGCCAGCCATTGCCCAGCATGCTGGTACCGTGCAGGTCGGTACCGATGTAGTTGCCCGCCACGATATTATTGTTAGTACCCGGCCCTTCGAATTGAACGCCATTGCGTAGATTCCCTGAAATGACATTCCGCTCAGCGGTATCATTGACTCCATCTCCATCGGTGCCGATTCGAGTGAACTTAGGGCCATTGATAACCCAGATGCCTTCGGTCCCATTTCCAATCGCACCAGTTCCGCTTGCATTGGTACCTATAAGGTTGCCAGCAACAATGTTTGAATCCGTTCCCAGCCCACTGATGACTAAACCTCGATCACCATTGCCGGAGATTAGGTTGCCTGCTCCTGTCGAACCGTTTCCTACGCGTACATCTGTCGCACCGTTACGAATCTGGACGCCATAGTTGGTATTTGAAATCGCTCCCGTGCCGACGGAATTTGTGCCAATGTAGTTTCCAGCCACAAGAATATTGTTGGTCAACGTCGTTGGAACGGCTCCATCCCAGTTGACACCATTAATGTCAATTCCGAGGTCGCGATTCCCGGATATTACATTTCGTTCAAACCCATCTCCGATTCCGTCGGAGTTAGTCCCAATGCGAACGTCGCTCGCTCCATACCAGACTGCGACGCCAGTGGAGTTCCCAACCGCTGTTGTTCCTGTTGCGTCAGTACCAATGTAGTTACCAGCGACGGTTGTCGCGGTGGTTCCCACACCGCTTACGACAACTCCATTCCAAGCGGTACCACCAATCACATTGCGTTCGTTGATGTTGAACGAGTCGTTTGATCCATCCGTACCAATGCGAGTATTGGTTGCGCCCGCATGAACGGTGATGCCAGCGCCGGTCGCTTGCACGAGTGGGAGTGCCGCGGTTCCAGCCGCATTGATTCCGATGTAGTTTCCAGCGACAGCTGTCCCTGTCGCGTTATTCTGAACGAAAATCGCACCGGCCGAATGCCCTGCAATCACGTTGCGTTCCTCAACGTCACCGACGCCATCTCCGTCGGTACCTACTCGCGTGTTCGAAGCGCCAAATTCGATGTACATGCCAACGCCTCCATTGGGTACTGACAGAAATCCTGTCGCATCCGTTCCAATGAAGTTGCCTGCAATCGCATTGGCGTTTGTTCCGACGCCTTGAATAGCAAGCCCCGATTGCAAATTGCCGCTGATCACATTCCTCGCGCCAATGGTGCTACCGCCAATCGTATTGTTAGAAGCGCCGGAGTTTACAATGACTCCACTAAGTGAATTGGCCAATGCGGTTGTTCCGGTGGCATTCAAACCGACATAGTTTCCAAGAACTGCGTTTCCTGTCGCGCTAGCACTCGAGATAAGGACTCCGCTCAAGTTATTCCCGCTGATCACATTACGTGACGCCGTACTGGTGCCACCAATGATATTGTTGATCGCGTCTGCTGCAAGCGAAATCCCATTGCCTGAGTTGCCAAAGTCGATCATTCCCGATATGTCGGTGCCAATATAATTTCCTGCAATCAGATTGTTCGTCGCGCCTGCCGTTACTATTGATACGCCGTGCGACGCATTCCCAGCGATGACGTTACGCTCCGCAATGTCAGCGATGCCATTCGCGTCGGTTCCGATACGATTCTGGCCGGCTGCCTGAATAAATACACCGATGCGACCGTTCGAGATTACACTCGAGCCATCGAAATTTGTGCCGATGAAGTTTCCCGCGACAACATTGTTGTTCGCGTTGCTTTGGATCTTGATTCCATCGGCAACATTTCCAGAAAGTAAATTTCTTTCGACTGAATCGTTGACACCATCGCCATTCGTTCCAACTCGATTGAACGACGATCCACCCGTGATATGGATCCCCATGCTGCTGGCAAGTACGGTTGTCTCACCATTTGCAACGGCACTTACACCGTCTTTGTCCGTACCGATGTAGTTCCCGGTAATGACGTTATTGTTGGACGAGGCATTCAGAACAATTCCCTGTCGTTTGTTGCCAGAGATGATATTCCGCTCAAGCACATCATTGATGCCATCAGCGTCCGTACCGATCAAGTTATTTGTCGCACCTCCGGAAATGATCACTCCGTTTTGAGAGTTCCCAATCCCGAACTCACCGGTTACATCCGTACCGACAAAATTGCCGGCAATGATATTTTCATGTGCTCCGGTCCCTAGAATGGCGATCCCGTGGCTGTTGTTTCCAGAAATGACATTGCGTTCGAGCAAATCGGCTGCATCGCCGCTTCCATCCGTTCCAATTCGATTCGAATGCCCATTCTCGATGCGAACGCCCTGTTGGGTATTGCCTAGGTCCGCCGTGCCAGTGACATCGGTGCCAATCAAGTTTCCGGCGACAACGTTATGGCTGACGTTCGAGCCGAGGAGATAGACTCCGTACCGGTCGTTGCCGGAGATGACGTTTCTTTCAAGTGCGTCACTGATTCCATCACCATCGGTACCGATTCGCGTCGATCGGGCACTTTGCCAAACCGCGACACCGTCAAGTGTGTTTCCAAAGTCCTGAGTGCCGGTGATGTCAGTTCCAATGAAGTTGCCTGCAATCACGGTGTGGTCCGAACCGGACCAGCGAATCTCGATCCCATGGAAGGAATTTGCAGCAATGATGTTTCGTTCGAGACTGTCGCTGGCGCCGTCGCCATCGGTTCCGATGATCGTTCCCTGAGCACCATTCTCGATATGAATCCCCGATCCATTGTTGCCCCGAGCAGTTGCTCCGTCGGCACTCAGTCCGATGATATTTCCGGCAATGGTATGAGGGACACCCGGCAACGGTTGGGCATAGTAGACGTCGACATTGATATCACCGCTCAGCAATACCGCCGCCGCTGGATCACCCAAGGCTCGCCATCCATTGGCCAAGTTGGCGGGGCCTGTCGAATGAATACCTTCTTTGACCGTCAACTCCCACCCGGCACCAAAGATTCTCTCCATGCCCACCCACTCGAACGTATGAACGCCCGGTGACAGGAAGATGGTGCCGTAGTACTCGAGGAAACCGTGCAGTGCGTCGTCGGTAACGACATCGATTCCGTCAATCCGCAATCGAGCTCCGTCATCTCCACCAATACCAAACGTGTAATCGCCAGCGACTGTGACGTTGAACTCGCCCGTCGCTCGGAAGACGTAGTCGTCACCGCCGTCACCGGGCACCGGATGGTTGAATGACCAGTTTCCGGTTGACCCATCCGCGACGTCACTCATATCGGACTGGGCGATCGTACCCGAAGCAATCGTACTGGGCAGCTTTCCCGAAATGAGCTGGTCAGCAATCGTGAGATTCTGAACCGATTGACGGTCACCGTTGACGAAAACACCTGATCCGCCATTCGCCGAAATCACGTTCGCTTCGAAGGTATCATCGAGCCCATCGCCATCGGTTCCGATGGTGACATCAAATGTTTGGTTCAGGAGCACTCCATATAAGGCATTTCCCAGAGGAGTGAAACCATCAGCAGCCACGCCAATATAATTACCGGCGACGAATACGTCTTTGGTTTGACGTCCATAAACATCGACGCCGACGTTGTTTCCCGAAATGACATTCCGAGACGCGGTGTTCGAACCGCCGATCGTAACGCCTGAGCCACCCACCGAGACAAGCACACCGCTGGACGAATTGCCTAAGTCGAGCATCCCTGAGGGATCAGTTCCAATGTAGTTTCCGGAAATTGATATGTTTTGATCATCGATCGAGGGATAGAACGCTGTCGTGGAAATCGTTCCTTGCAACGATATTTCCGAGTGCGGATTGTCCGCCCCTAGAACTCTCCATCCGTTGGCTTGCGTAACTGGTCCTGAGAGTCCGCCGCCAACGGCTACGGCCAGTTCAAAGGCAGCGTTGCCAAAGGTCTCCATTCCAATCCATTCGAAGCTATGCAACCCAGCGGCAAGCGCGATACTTCCGAAGACTTCTTCGTAGCCGGTAAAGGATTCGTCGATCAGCACATCGGCCCCATCGATTCGCAGTCTGCCTCCTTCGTCACCGCTGAGGGCAAACGTAAACGTTCCCGACTCGTTGACCTCTATCGTTCCGGTGGACTGGAGAACGTACATCTCCCCGCCGCCGCCTGGGATTGCATTGTCTACACTCCAGTTGCCGCGAATGCCCGCCGATTGATCCGAGTAGTCGGCATGATTGACCGTCGTGGACGACGTCGTTGTGGGAATGACGCCGGAAATCATCTGGTCGGCCACGGCGAGATTGATGAAGGACCAGCCCTCGACCAGCACACCATGAACATTTCCGCTGATCACATTGCGTTCTTCTGTATCTGCGATGCCGTCGGCATTTGTACCAACTCGCAGATTTGTAACGTGATGGGCAGCAAAAACACCGGCAAAAACGTTGGGGATAGTGCCGTTGCCAGTCGCATCCAATCCGATGTAGTTACCTGCAATCACGGTACCGTCCGTCGTCACTCCGCCTGCCGGAACGATGCCGTTGTACGTAGGTGTACTTAGCAATATTCCTGTCCCACCGTTTCCGCTGACGAGGTTACGCTCGTTGGCATTGAATCCATCGTTGCTGCCGTCGGTTCCGATACGTGTATTTTGGGCTCCCAAACGAACAAAGATGCCGCCACCGTTGGGGACGGCGAACATGCCTGTGACGTCGGTTCCGATGTAATTGCCAGCGATCACAGTGCCATCGGTGTTGGGACTCTCAACGACCAGTTCCCACCAATTGCCCGAAATGATGTTTCGCTCGAGAGTGTCGCTAAAGCCATCGCCGTCGGTCCCGATCCGAGTGTTGTCGGGGCCATTTGCCACGACGATAGGATGTCCACTGTTCGCAATCGCCGAATTTCCGGAAGCATTCAATCCGATCAGGTTACCAGCGACCACGTTGCCATCCGTGCCTTCATCCAAAATTTGGATGCCACCGGAATTGTTTCCTGAAATCACATTGCCTTCGAATTCATCACCCAACTCATTCCCATCGGCGCCAACGAAATTGCTGTGCGCTCCGACGGCGATGACAATTCCAAAGCCCGAATTCCCCAGGTCTGCGGCTCCCGAAGCATCCGTCCCGATGAAATTGCCTTGGACCTTGTTACCGCTAGCCGTGGTGCCGGCTATTCTGATCCCGGCGAACGCGCTTCCGCTGATCACATTGCGTGCGGCAGACGTAGAACCGCCAATGATGTTATTCGCCGAGTCCGAAATTCGTACGCCAACGCCGTCGTTACCCAGTGCGATAGTTCCGGTTACGTCCGTGCCGATATAGTTGCCTGCAACAATCGAGTTAGCGCTGCCGGCAACGTCGATACGTACTCCATCAGAGCCTCCACCACTGATAATATTCCTCTCAAGTTCGTCGCTGACTCCGTCAACGTTCGTACCGATTCGAGTATTGGTGGCTCCTTGAGTTACCCAAACGCCATGCCGCGCATGTGTTAGGATCGTTGATCCGTCTGCCGTCGTTCCTAGCAGGTTGCCTGCGATGACAGTTTGATCAGCGCCACCAGTCCAGAACGACACTTCGTCCCAAGTATTGCCACTGATGACGTTACCTTCCGTAGCATCATCGACTCCGTCACCATCCGTTCCGATGATGGTACCGATTGCACCACCCCAAACCAGAACGCCGTGATTTGCATTCGCAATGCGTTCTGTGCCAGCGGCATTCAGCCCGACATAATTGCCCTGGATTTTATTTCCCACGGCATCAATCGACTGAATGTTGATGCCGTTCCAACCGTTGCCGGACACCAGATTCCCGGCACCAGCTTCTGAACCTCCGATTGTATTGCCCGGAGCTTGCACCCAAATTCCATCGCTGGCGTTCCCTACTGCACTCGTGCCCGTAAGATTCGTTCCTATGTAGTTGCCAACGACCGTGTTATTCGTCGTACCAGACGAGAAGATCCAAATACCCCGCAACGAGTTCCCACTGACAAGATTTCGTGCCGCTTCCGTAACACCGCCCACTGTCGTGTTGTCTGCTCCGTAAGCGATACGAATACCAGACGTGTTTGGAATTGCCGCCGTACCAGCGGCGTTCGTGCCGATGAAATTACCGGCAATGATTGCCCCGCTGGTTCCCTCGTCGCGGACTTCGATCCCGCCGTCGAGCGAGTTACCGCTGATGACGTTCCGTTCCTCGACATCTGCGATTCCATCTGCATTGGTTCCAACCCGAACACCAGTTCCGGTAACCTGAATACCTGTGAAATTTGGAATTGCGAACGTTCCTGTTATATCAAGCCCGATGTAGTTGCCAGCGATCACTACTCCGTCATGAGCTAGAATTGCGCGTTCAGGATGACCGCTGATAACGTTCCTTTCGCCGGCATTAAACGCGTCGTTGGAACCATCTGTTCCGAGATAGTTCAAACCTGAGATAATGATGCCCTGCTGATTCGCGAGTGCTGAACTGCCATCAAAGCTCGTGCCGACAAGATTACCAGCGATTCGATTCCCACTTCCACTGATCGACATTGCTATCGCATTTCCGCTGACAAGATTCCCTTCGCTTCCATCATCAACCCCGTCGCCATTCGTTCCGATGAAGTTGTTGTGAGAGCTAATCGTGATACCAACGCCATTGGCTAGAGACGATGAACCCGTTCGATCCGTCCCTATAAAGTTCCCGATAACGTGGTTGTTTTCAGCAGCGCCGCTAATGCCAACTCCAGAACTGATATTGCCACTGATAATGTTACGTGCTGCAGCTGTTGTTCCGCCGATGGTGTTCTCAAACGCTCCACCAGCGACCAGGACCCCCGTTTCGTTGCCGAGTGTGCCTGTCCCTGTCGCGTTTGCGCCGATGTAGTTCCCGAGAACCGTGTTGCCACTGGATCCGGCACCCGAGATTTGTACTCCAACGGTATTTCCGCTGATCACATTGCGGTCAGTTGCTGTCGTTCCTCCGATGGTATTCATCGAAGAATCAACGATCAGGATGCCAACGATGTTTGCAATCGCAAATGACCCAGTTGGATTAGTACCGATGAAGTTGCCTCGGAGATTGGTTCCTGACACCAGTGAACCATCCAAGTAGACCCCCTCGGAGAATCCACCAATGGTATTGCCCAGGATCTGATTGGACGCCTGAGCAACGCGGACCCCCGTTTGATTGCTTGGTAAATTGATCCCTCCGGTTCCGTCCGCTCGGATGCCGATGTAGTTGCCTTGTACGATGTTTCCTGTGCTATTCAGTGTAATGCCGGGAGTCGCGTTGCTATTTGCAAAGACGTTGCGACTGGCTGCGGTGGGACCACCGATGAGATTGTTGATCGCATCCGTGTTCGCGATCGTTAGTCCGGCGGCATTGCTGACTGCGTCGTTCCCAGATTCGTCCGTACCGATGTAGTTACCGGCGACCGTGTTGCCAGTGGCCACGAAGTTAAAATCGATTTGCGAGACGACGTTGCGTTCTGCCGCATCATTGACGCCGTCCGCATTGGTACCGATCCGATTGTCGCGACCCCAGATCGCCAAAACGCCGCTGACTCCAAGGCCCGCAGTGCCGGTCGCGTTGGTGCCGATGTAATTTCCAGCGATCGTGTTTCCGTCCCCAGGGACTCTTACTTGGTAGCCCTCGTTGCCGGCAATGACATTGCGCTCGAATTCGTCACTGATCCCGTCTCCGTTGGTGCCGATGCGAGCACCATCCGTAATGACCGAGAGGCCGCCAGCACCGATGCCTGTGTCGATGTTAGGAATCGCGGAATTGCCGGCTGCGTTCAAGCCGATCCAGTTTCCTGCGATAACGACTCCTGGGGTGTTCGAAACGCGAACACCGCCATAAGTCAGGTTGCCGGATACCAAGTTCCCTTCATATTCATCGTTGACGCCGTCGCCGTCGACTCCAAGTACATTACCTGTACCAACCGAATCGAACACCACGCCGGTACCATTTCCCAGCCCAGCCGCCCCAGTCGCATTAGTACCGATGTAGTTGCCCGCGACGGTGTTCCCAGTCACCCCGGCCCCGGTGATCTCGACCCCGCTTCCAGTGTTTCCGCTGATTACGTTGCTTGGTCCAGTTGACGCGTTACCGCCGATGGCGTTGCTGGACGATCCTGAAATAACTGAGACACCAACTGCGTTGCCCAGGACGCTGGTACCAGCTGCGTTCAAGCCGATGATGTTGCCAGCAACCGTATTGTTGTTGCTATTCGAGATCTCGATGCCGGCCACGTCGTTGCCGCTGATGACGTTGTAGTTTGCAGTGGCTTGAAGTATTAAGTTGTCGACTGCGCCGCCAAAGCGATCTACCCCTACGGTGTTCGTAGATATCGAGATGCGGATATCGCCGCTGCCGTCTCCGGTGTAAGTAAATGTAAACGTTGATAGATCTTGCGCGTTTGGTCCAGTGACCCACGCTCCTGGAATTAACGTCTCCGAGGAAAGGACCGTATCGTTGTCGCGAAGAATGGACACGACGATACCATCACCAGCCTGTGTTGCTTGTCCCAGATTGGTGTAGACCGACGGCCCCACGTCAAGCGAGACGGTATACGACTGTCCGGATCGATTGGCACTCACTGGAGTTGCCATTGTGATCACGTTGTTGTCGTAGAGACTCGGCGCGAAATTGCCCCCACCCTGCTCGACTGCATGTACTGAATTGATGCCCGTTTTACTCCAGCCGGGCAAGTCACCCCCAAACGACAGTTCGAAATTAGTTCCAGGCTGCGTTCCAGACTGGGTTCCGATGTAGTCATCAAAATCTTCCGATAGCAGGATCACGCTGCTGCCCGAGGTGCCGTCAACGACGGAGTTGGAGCCGATGAAGTTGTTTGATGCTCCGCCGGTGATCTGAACACCACTTTGAGCGTTACCAAGGTCCGTCTGACCATCTGCACTGACTCCGAGGTAGTTCCCGCGAATCGTGTTGCCAGTAGCACCAACGCCGGTGAGTGATATGCCAGAGCCATCGAAGCGATTGATAATCAATCCGTCAACGGTACTGCCTGCGGCCGTGATTGTAAGACCACTGGTTGCGGCTCCCGCACTGTCTCCTCGAAGCTCAACCACTGGTCTTGTTGTAAACCCGTTCTGTGTTGTCCCGTCGAGATACACCGCTTCAGTAATCGACGGAAGTTCGGAGGTTGGTGTAATCGTCCAAACGGCCTGCAGCGAGTCGAAATTTGGGTCGCTAGTAGCAAGAGCGAACTCAATTACATCCAGGCCAGGATGAGAATTGGCATCCAGAATCGCTTGCCGCAACGACCCAGGCCCTGAATCACTGGTTGTCGTGACGAAGTAGGTCGTCGAAAGAACGGTCAGAATAACATCGTTCCCAGTACCACCAACATATGTGATTGAGAAATAGATGTTACCACTCGTGAGCGTTGCACCTTCGGATAGACCTGTGAACGTACCATTGATCGCATCAGTTCCGTCGTTGTCGATGATACGGAAACTGTCTCCTTGTGACGGCAGATAGCTATTCAACAATGAAACATCGAGGGTTCCATTGAGGCTAACTGATCCATTCACAATCAACTGGTCGAATTCAGGCACAGCCGCATTTGTGCCTTCTAGTTCCATCTCCAGCGTTGCACCACCGGTCTGTGTGTAATCACCGTTGATGGTGATGATGCCGGGTGAGTTGCCTGGGGCAATGGAGCCTTGATTGACAATGTTTCCGATGAATATTCCGGTTCCTCTAAGTGCCGCACCGTCGGCAACATTCACAGCGCCATTTGCATTGGGTAGGTTGGTGGTGCCATCAAACTGCACTCCAACGTAATTACCCTGAACCGTATTGTTGGTCGCCCCAAAGTCGAACCGCAGACCATAGTCAGCATTGCCGCTGATGATATTGCGATCCTCCGGGTTCGGTCCTCCGATTGAATTGCCCGAAGTGCCAACACTGATGCCGATGAAGTTTGGTCGGGCCAGCGTACCGCTCGCATCTGTGCCGATATAGTTTCCGATGACGGTCGTTCCGATCGTGGAATCTTCCAGCCTCAAACCGGCGACGGATGAGCTTCCCGAGATTACATTGCCACGAATCGTGTTGTTGTCGTTGCGAATGAATACTCCGACATCGGACATTCCGAATGCTGTGACACCATCAGCAGCGATGCCGACGTAGTTGCCTTCGAACGTGTTGCCAGTTTCATAGGTTTCAAAGCCTCGCGAACCACCGACAATGACGTTTCGTGCTGCGACGGTCGGTCCGCCGATGATATTGTCGGTCGCTCCGAAGGCAGTCTGGATTCCTCTGACGCTGCCAGGATTCTTGTTGAGAAGCCCCGTGACGTCTGTGCCGAAGAAATTTCCCTGAACCGTGTTCGACCCACCGCCAAGAATATCTAGATAGCTGTTGCCGTTGAAGTTCGCCGTACCGTGCCCAGCGAAGATGTTGGGTGAACCAACCGCCGTTCCTCCGATCGTCGATCCTGCGGCCTCACTGCGAATGCCGCTGGACGCTTGAGACGACGGGACTGCTACATCAAGAATCGTCGTACCGTCCGGCTGCAATCCGAACGTATTACCGAGCACGATGCTTGCGCCCGTCAACTGGACCGTCCCGGCGAACAGATTGCCCGCTCCGGTCCCAGGCGTCGTCGTCACGCCACCTATTTCTCCAATGCCGATAATATCAATCGCATTGTCGCCCGCTAGGTAGTTCGGAAGCGGTGTTGTTCC
The DNA here is from genome assembly GCA_041741195.1 of Pirellulaceae bacterium. Taxonomy (GTDB): domain Bacteria; phylum Planctomycetota; class Planctomycetia; order Pirellulales; family Pirellulaceae; genus JBBSJZ01. The sequence continues at coordinate 11,354 of JBGSKM010000077.1, read as the reverse complement.
AGCCAGGTTCACTCCGAAGTAGTTGCCCTGAATTGCAGTCCCGCTGCCGGCTCCCGAACTATCAACACCGGGGCCATTGTTCCCGCTGATTAAGTTGCGAGAAGAAGTGGTTGAGCCGCCAACGACGTTATCCGTCGAGCCGCCAGCGATAACGACTCCCATGGCGTTCGGGATGGCTGCGGTACCGGCGGCGCTGGTACCGATGAAATTGCCCTGGACTTGGGTGTCGCTCGTAAACAGTCCAGCGAGAAAGTTTTCGATTCGAATACCCTCGTTGACGTTACCGGAGATCGTGTTGCCAGCACCTGCGGCGGTGCCGCCAATGAGGGTCCGCTCAGGTCCGTTCGTGACGAGTACCCCCGCATTGCCATTGGCAAGTGCGGCAGTGCCTAAGGTGTTGACGCCGATGAAATTTGAAGAGATGACGTTGTCGTCAGTACCATCGCTGTCAACGAGCACGCCACTGAGCACATTGCCGGAGATCACGTTGCGCTGGGCGAATGATGTCCCACCGATCGTGTTCCCCGATGCTCCACCGGTGATGTAAACGCCATCGAACTGGTTGCCAACTGGCAGCTCTCCGCTGACATCCGTGCCGAGGTAGTTACCAACGACGGTGTTGCCAGTCGACGTTACACTCGAGATCGCAACTCCGCTCCCCGAGTTCCCGCTAACGACGTTGCGAGCGTTTACCGTCAGACCACCGATTCGATTGAACGAATTGGTGACTGACACACCCAACGGATTCGAAATTGCCGAATCACCCGAGGCGCTCAAACCGATGATGTTGCCTTCCAATACAACGTTGTACAGCCCATCAATCACTTGATTGCTTATTCCGTTGATCGCAACGCCCACGCTACCATTTCCTGACACCAAGTTGCCTGCGCCGGGTGTATCGCCACCAATGAAGGTCCCAGGAGCGCTGCCAACGATAATGCCGCCGGCCGAGTTGCCGACCGATGCTGAACCCTCGCGATTGGTGCCGACATAGTTCCCACGAACAACGGTGTTGCGAACTGATCCTGAGTGACCGATGTTGATCCCTTGAGTCGCATTGCCACTGATCACGTTTCGTGACTGGATGTTGCCATCGAGCAGTCCATCGTCGTCATCATCACCGCCAACCAGCGTGTTCAGTCCATTCACTTGAACGCCGGCGGTTCCGTTTCCGACGTCCGACGTGCCATCGGCTCCCAGACCAACGAGATTGCCCACAATGATCGTTCCGGTTGCACTCGTGGAATCCCAAATTCCGCGGCCAGAGTTACCGCTGATGACATTGCCGGGGCCGGTACCCGCTATTGAAGTGAACCCACCGACGGTCGAATTCGTTCCGCCAGCTAGACGAACACCATCGAGAGCGTTTGCTATGGCTGCGTTACCCGTCAGATCTGTCCCGATGTAGTTGCCAGAAATCAAGTTACCGGTCGACGTCGCGCTAGTGATCTCGACTCCCGACCCAGAGTTGCCGCTGATGATATTGCTGTCTACTGCCGTGGCGCCACCGATGGTATTGTTGTTCGCACCGTTATTGATAAGTACCCCGGACAAGGTGTTACCAAGGGCGATCAGGCCCGTGACATCGACACCGATGTAGTTACCTAATACTGTGTTTTCGGACGCCGCGTTTGTGAGTAGCACGCCGACTTGTGCGTTGCCACTGATGATATTTCGGGCCGCCGCGAGTGTACCTCCGATCGTGCTGTCATTAGCGTCGTTATCGATGCTGACACCGTGCTGCAGATTCCCTAGCGCGGCTGCTCCTGTAGCGTCTGTGCCGATGTAGTTACCGGCCACAACGTTGTTAATCGTCGACGCGCCGGAGATATGGACGCCGGATAACGCATTGCCGCTGATAATGTTGCGTTCGATGTCATCACGAACTCCGTCAGCGTTCGTTCCAATGAGGCTGCCTGTTGCATCGAGGGCGAGCTGAATGCCATAACGGTTCGGGATAGCTATTAAGCCAGTCTCATCAGTGCCAATGTAGTTCCCAGCGATAACTGTGTTCTCTCCACGGATCTCCAAGCCGGCCCCGCCCGCACCATTGTTTCCGCTGATAATATTTCTTTCAGACTCGTCGCTCACACCGTCCGCATTGGTGCCGATACGGGTCCCCGTTACGTTGGCGTTATGGATCTGGATTCCGGTATTGTTGCCGATAGCCGCGGTGCCGGCCGCATTGGTGCCGATGCGGTTGCCGGCGATGACCGTATTGTCCGCGTCGTCGAGAATATAGAACCCAAGATTATTGCCGGAGATAACGTTCCCTTCGGTTGCATCATTGATTCCATCGCCGTCGGTGCCGATGATGCTCGCATCGGCGCCGACGATGAGCACACCGATGCGGTTGAACAAGGCAGTGGAACCGCTCGCGTCCGTGCCGAGATAGTTTCCCTGTACGATGTTGCCCGTCGTGCCGGCATCCAGCAGAGCAACTGCTCCTACGATGCCATTGAAACCGTGGCCGCTGATGACGTTGCGACTGCCAGCAATGCCACCACCAACTCGGTTGTCGCTTGCCCCAGCGCGGATTGTAACTCCGTTCGTGTTTTCAATCGCAAGTGAGCCACTCGAGTCCGTCCCAATGTAATTACCAAGAATTGTATTACCGGTCGCCCCAGAACCGTTGATCATTACTCCGACTTCGGAGTTTCCACTAATCACATTGCGAGCGGCGGCATCCGTACCACCAACAACCGTGTTGGTCGAATCGGTGACGAAGACACCGTTACCTTGATTCGCGATTGCGTCGGAGCCGCTGGAATTCAGACCGATGTAATTGCCGCTGATAATATTTCCATCGGTCACGAAGGAATCAGCCAAATTTGAATCAATGACACGAATTCCAGCGGCAACTATCCCTACCCCGGCCGGATTGCCGCCCAAGTTGCGATTGCCCGAAATGATATTGCGTTCATGATCATCCGAAGTCCCATCCGCATTCGCGCCGATACGATTGTCAGAACTTTGGATAATGATGATACCGTCGTTTTGGTTGGGCAGAGCGACAAGCCCTGAAACATCAACTCCGATAAAGTTGCCTGCGATTACATGCGAGCCTTGATCATCGTCGCCACCTTGAATTCGAACGCCGTAACCGAAGTTACCGCTAATCAAGTTACCTTCGGTATCGTCGGTTGTGCCGTCACCATCCGTCCCAACAAAGACAGTGTTGCCTCCCATTGCGCTGATTCGAATCGCCGCGGCTGAGAGAGTCACACCGGAATTTCCAACAGCGGTCGTGCCATTGACATCCGTGCCGATATAGTTTCCTTGAATCTTATTTCCAGCTCCGGCTTGAACGACTTGGACCCCATACGAAAGATTTCCGCTGATGATGTTTCGTTCCGCTGATGTGTGTCCGCCGACGAGGTTATTCGTTGCACTTGAACTGATATAGACACCGCTGCCATTTGCTAACGCGGCTAGGCCATCGGCACCGATACCGATGTAGTTTCCGGCGACCGTGTTCGAGTCCGTACCTAGGCCGCTAATTTGAACGCCGAAATCCTGAAGGCCTGGTGCTGTCGTACTGCCAACGATCAAATTCCGTTCGAGATCGTCGGAAGTTCCGTCAGCGTCGGTGCCGACCCGATTGAAAGCCGCCCCCGCTTGGATCGCGATACCTTGTTGGCCTCCTGCAATGACCGCGTTGCCGGCCGCGCTTGCTCCGATGAAGTTCCCGGCGATAACCGTGTTGTCAGCACCTTCGACACTGATTCCTAACAGCGTGTTGCCTGAGATGACGTTCGCTTCGAGATCATCACTCAGTCCGTCTCCGTTCGTACCGATCACCGTCGCATCAATGAAGTCGTCAAAAAGGCGAACGCCGTATTGCTGCGTTCCCAATTGCGCCATGCCAGAGGGATCAACGCCAATCAAGTTACCTGCGATCACATTGCTAGCAGCAAGGCTTGATCCGCTGCTTTGCAAGTACACGCCGACTGTGGTGTTGCCACTGATAACGTTTCCTTCGGCCGCGTCGTTGATGCCGTCTCCGTCAGTGCCGATGACATTTTCACTGCCAAAGAAAATCCAAACCCCGCCACCTGCGTTCGAACCAACCGTTGCGCCGTCGGGTCGCACACCGATGTAGTTCGACTGGATCTTATTTTGATCGCCGAGAATTCGAATACCGCCGAAGGACCAATCGGTGATCGACAACCCTTTGAGCACCGAATTGTCAGTGAAGAATCGAAGGCCGAACTCCGAACCGGGAACATTGCTGCCATCGAGCTCGATCAGTGGCGTGCCGCTGTAACCGGCAAGCGAGGTGCCATCGATAACGATCGTTTCGCTGACGTCCGGCAGAACGCTGAGTGGTGCAATCACGTGTGGCCCTGGACCCGCAAAGCCGAAGGTGATCACGTCTGGTCCAACACTTGAGTTCGCATCCTCGATCGCTTGGCGTAGCGAACCAGCGCCGCTATCAGCCGTCGAGTCCACCTGGCGCATGCCTCTGATCGACGTTAACACGACATCGTTGCCAGTCCCGCCGACATAACTGATTGTAAAGAAGCCATTGTCACCGATCTGTACCGTCGCACCTTCACCCAACCCGGCAAACGTGCCAACAATTGCATCGGCACCATCGTTGTTGATGATCGTATAGCTCTGTCCGAAGGCGAAATCGCTGTAGCGAGTGACATCGAGATCGCCGGCGAGTGTGACTGTTCCGGTCACATTCACCTGGTCATAGTCCGTTCCAGCATTGGCACCCAGGCCACCGATCTCGATCTCAAGTGTGGCTCCAGGGGCGAGATTAAAGTCGCCCGTGTTTAGGATGCCTGGGCTGTTGCCGGGACTAGCCGTACCGCCACCTTGAATCGTTGTCGCGCCGACCGTTCCGCTACCGCTCAAAGCCGCTCCGCTTGCAACGATCACTGTGGCGGGAAGTGTTCCATTGACTCGCAATTCTCCACCGGTCACGGTGGTCGTACCGTTGAAGGTGGACGTGGCGTTTGCACTGACCGTGTTACCGTTGGTCGGAATCGCCGTGATGACTTGGTCGAACCCGGTACCACTGAGATCACCGGCGAGGGCGAAGTCGTCGAAGCCTTGGAGATCACTGTCGGCACGCACGGCGCCGATGTTGATTTCGGCGGCCAACAGTCGCCGGCGCTCCATCGTTTCAAATTGCAGTCGCCGATGCCGCGCTGGCACCTTTCGCTTGCTTAAAAGAAGCCGAGAGAGTCCAATCACGTTGACCAGACGACGCGCAAAACGGTGGTTGCGACTGCTCATAGAATGCTCAATCGAGCTAATTTGGGGTAGGCAAATTTGACGGATCTTGTGCCCCAAAACTGCACCTACATCAGCCGGTCACCGCGCCCTTAGCGGTACCAGTCAATGGAAGGGGAGTGCGCCCCAACGGCACAACCCTCTGGTGCAGATGTGCCGGCCAGCAGCAGGCACACCATAGAAGTACAAGTGTGGCCCACATGGGTTAGTGATGTCAACCGTTAGGTTGTTGTTTTTGTTCAGTGAACAAAGAATAGCTTCTCGCGGGCCCAAGTAGAATCGGTGAGCGTTAGAGTCGAATTTGGAGCGATTGGCACTGCTATGAATCTTGAATTCTTCGTCGGACTCGTCTTGCTTGTCGCAGGTGTACTGATGTGTACAATGGCGTATCGATCGCGGTGCCACCGCCTCCGAATTTTGGGTGACGGCGTGCGAGTGCACGGCAAGATTGTTCGCTTCGTGGATGTGGAGCCGTCGCCAAGTTCGATTAGTGAATCGGCGTCGGCTCAACGCTCATCGGCTGTAGTGGAGTATCGCGACAAAGAACGACGTCGCCACGAAATGACGCTTCCGGAACAGTCCACTCATCACCGAAAAATCGGTGACAAAGTCGCAATCGTGTACGAACGCGGCAATCCTGCGAACGCCTCGGCGATCGACGGTACATGGGACGTGAACCTAATCCTCATGCTTTGCATGTTGGTGCTTCTGGCTGGCGTCGGCTTTCTTATCACTGCGTATCAATCGCAATTGTGACGTGTCCGGGACTGGGATCGATGCCAGCATCCACTGCCGCACACCGGGTTGGCATCACCATGTTCGGCGGTTGGTCGCCCGATAGTCGTTATTTCGCCTATGGCAGTTCAAGCAAAAATACCTCGGGGCTTTGGTTACTCGATGCGACAACGGGAGCAGTACGACTTCTCGCCGATATACCAGCCTGTAAGCCATGTTGGTCACCCGATGGACGCTTCATTGCGGCCGACGTACGTTCGACAAACCAAATTGTTATTCTGGATCTCCAGTCACTCAATCTTGCTCAGGGCTTTTGAATTTGTCAGCAGATATTCGTTTGCTCACGACAGATGCCGTGATCACTTTCAAGTGGCTATTCGGCTCGCACATTGCTGATGTTTACCGCCGGTGACTCCCGCACACAGGTCACGATGCGAATCTCCGTCGTGTGCTGTTTGCGTAGGTGACCAAGGCCAGCATGACGGGGACTTCCACCAGCACACCCACAATCGTCGCCAAGACGACTGGCGACGAAGCTCCGAAGAGCGTGATGGCGACGGCAACCGACAGCTCAAAGAAGTTGGAAGCACCGATCATTCCCGCAGGAGCTGCGATATCGTGACGACAGTGCAGTCGGTAGCAGGCTCCATAAGCCAAGAAAAAAATCAGCACAGTTTGGATGACTAGCGGAACGGCGATCAGCACGATGTGCAACGGATTGTTAAGGATCACCTCGCCCTGGAACGAAAAGATCAAAACCAGTGTCAGCAGCAGACCGGCGATCGTGATGTTATTGAATTTCGGGATAAACGCGTTTTGAAAGTACTCTTCGCCCTTGGATCGGATCACCAGGTTCCGCGTGAGTACTCCACCGACCAGCGGTACAACCACGAACAAGACCACGGAGACGATCAGGGTCATCCATGGAATGGTGATCCCACCAATTCCAAGTAGGAACGCTACGATGGGCGTAAAGGCAATCAAAATGATTAAGTCATTGGTTGCCACTTGAACGACGGTGTACGCCGCATTCCCGCGTGTTAGGTGGCTCCAAACGAAAACCATCGCCGTGCACGGAGCGGCTCCAAGCAAAATCGCACCAGCCAGATAGTCCTTGGCGAGCTCGGGCGAAATCCACGGCTCAAAGACCACATAGAAAAAGAAAGCCGCGATGCCGAACATCGTGAAAGGCTTGATAAGCCAATTCACGACCCAGGTCACGAAAAGCCCTTTCGGATTCTTGCCCACATTCTTCACGCTGGCAAAATCGACCTTCATCATCATCGGATAGATCATCAGCCAGATCAAAACCGCGATAGGAATTGAAACATTGGCGTACTCGAACTTTGCGAGAATGGCTGAGACGGCCGGCATGAATTTGCCAATGAGCACCCCGGTCACCATGCAGAGGGCGACCCAGTAGGTGAGATTCTTTTCAAAGAAACTGATCGCTGATGCTTCAGCTTGATCCATCTCGGTTGTCTTTGCCGTAGTGTGTTTCGCTAAACTCTTGGATTGCGAGCGGGACGCCCGCTCACCGGTGCGCGGACGTCCCGTCCGCTCAACTCTCATCGCTTCCACTCAACTCGGTTCAATGCGGGAGAGACGCCCGTGTACCACGCTTCGGACGACATCCTTCGATCGCCTTCGCCAATGCGCGAAACGCCTCTGTCAGGTGCTTGTAGCGAACTTCGTAGAAGACCGTTCGCCCTTGTTTCGTCGCGGTGAGAATGCCGGCTTTTTCCAGTACACCCAAATGCCGTGAGACCACGGAGAAGTCGACTGCGCAGCACTCGGTCAATTCCGTAACCGAACAGGCGCGGCCGCACTTCGCCAAGCATGAAAGCAGTTTCAACCGCGTCGGCTCCCCCAGAGCTTTGAACAGTTCAGCATCGAGCAAATCATCGATCGGCCCGCAACACTGAGATGCTTCCTGTGGTCTCATGGTCAACTCTTTGTGCAATGCATATTTGCGTCAGCGTGCAAGCGTACCGACTTTCCGATCGATCGTCAAGTTGCTAAAACCGCATGCACAAATGTGCGAGGGAAGGACGCCGGCGCACCGCGAGTTAAACCGAAAGAAGTTCAGTCGCCGACCACCTTTTCGTACCAAACCAGTAGAAAGACCAACGATGATCGGAAAGCAACCGTCGCCAGCAACCAGTGCGCTTTATCCAGAACTGCTCCGATACCTGGATGAACGAGCAAAGGAAATTGAAGCGATACCTAGCGAGCGGAAGACAGAATTGGCGAAGGTTTCCGACTACATTCGAGAACGCGTGTCGAAGTCGGAGCCAGCCAAACTTACGTTCATTTGCACACACAATTCGCGACGTAGCCATCTCTCGCAGATCTGGGCGCAGGTTGCTGCCCAGTACTACGGCTTAGTTGGCGTTGAGACATTTTCAGGTGGCACCGAAGCAACGGCTTTTAACCCCCGGGCAGTCACCGCCATGCAGCGATGTGGACTTAAGATCATTGCCGACGATCCTGTTGCGACTAATCCCCGTTACAGCGTCTATACCTCCGACTCGGCCACTCCGCAGGTTTGCTTCTCGAAGGCCTATGGCGATCCGCCGAATCCGAGCAAAGGATACTGTGCGGTGATGACATGTTCCCAGGCCGACGATGCATGCCCACTGGTGATGGGCTGCGATCTTCGCATGCCAATCCGATACGAGGATCCGAAGGTCGCTGACGACACAGAATTCGAAGCCCAGCGATACGATGAGCGCTCGGCTCAGATCTGTAGCGAAATGCTTTGCATGATGTCGCTCGTTTAGAGCGCGAAATCCAGGCCTGGATTTCGCAATTTGACTGAAGGCGTTGGATGCATTGGATGCAAGCAGACATATTGGTCGGTGAGTGTTGCATGAGAAGAGTTTGGTTCTACCTCCGTTGCAGAGACCATTTTCGTATCCACGCCGCTAACGACCGGCAGATGCTCACGCGCTAGGTTAAGATTGATTCAAAAGCGTCCCCCGGCCGTCGAGGCGATTTTCGTTGTCATTGCAAGTGTAAAGACGCATTCGGGGTGATGCGTGTTTCAACGTCAAGACGAATGGAGCCGAGACCTGTGAACGCCAACTTTCATCCTTGTACGAGCCTCTGGTTGGCGCGGCGGCTGGTCATGAATGCTCGATCTTTCGCTTGGCTTATGGGCGTATCGTGGTTGATGGTGCAGTCGATCGATGCTCCGGCCCATGCAACCGAGGTTTCCGATCCATCTCGTCCGAACGTGATCGTGATCTTTACGGACGATCAGGGGTACCAGGATCTCGGTTGCTTCGGCAGCGAAAAAATCCGGACGCCTCATTTGGATCAGATGGCGAGCGAAGGAATGCGGCTGACGAGCTTTTACGCTCAGCCGGTCTGTGGAGTGTCGCGAGCGGCGCTGATGACCGGTTGTTATCCGATTCGAGTCGCCGAGCCTGGCAACATCAAACGTTTGCACACGGTGTTGCACCCGAGCGAATGGACGATGGCCGAGATGTTTCGCGACGCCGGTTACGCGACGTCGATCATCGGCAAGTGGCATCTCGGACTACGCGGTGACGGCGTTGCCGGTTATACCGCCGACACGATGCCCAATGCCCAAGGTTTCGATGAATACTTCGGCACGCCAGCATTCAACGGCGCGAGAGTCTTCGTCAAAGATAGCCCATTCCGCAGCCCACTTGTGCGGAACCAGCAAATCGAAGTGAAAGCCGTGCAGAACTGGAACTCGATCACGGCTGATTACACGCGTGAAGCGATCGATTGGATCGAGCGACATCGGGACCAGGCTTTCTTTTTGTACCTTGCGCATAATATGCCACATATTCCCTTGGGAGCGTCCGAAGCGTTTCGCGGAAAGTCGGAATACGGTCCCTATGGCGATGCGATCGAAGAGATCGATTGGTCGTGCGGTCAGATTTTCGGAAAATTGAAATCGCTGGGCATCGATGATCGAACCCTGGTCGTGTTCACGTCGGACAACGGCCCGTGGATCGAAACAACTCAATCGATGAAGCCGCGCGGCAAGCCCTTCATCCCTCGTGATCATTCGGGGACCGCTGATCCGCTTCGGGGGTACAAGATGTCTGCTTGGGAAGGCGGTTCACGAGTGCCTTGTATTGTTCGCTGGCCCGGCACCGTTCCGGCGAACGTCGTCAGTGATGAGTTGCTCACGACGATGGACCTGCTGCCGACATTCACAAAGTTCGTGAACGGCGAAGTTCCCGCTGGGATTGTGCTCGATGGACGCGACGCGAGCGACTTTCTGACGGGCAAGTCAGAACACAGCCCGCGCGACGAGTATCTGTACTATGCCGGTTGTTTGTTGACGGGCATTCGCGTCGACGATTGGAAACTGGTGCTGCCGCGTCCTGCGAATCCACGAGGAACGGGATGGTGGGGGCGGATGATCGAAGCGGTCGAGTCGGTGAGATTGTTTGACTTGAAGAACGATCCGGGCGAGACCAGAAACGTCGCGAACGAGCAACCCGACGTCGTCGCAAGCTTAATGCATCGCATCGAAAGATCCCGCAAGGAATTTGGCGATCTTGAAGTAACCGGCTCCGGCGTTCGCCTGTTCGATGAAGCACCACGAAGCATTGAACCGCTCGTCGCATCAACGAAGAAAGAGGCACCGAGTGCTACGATCGTTAGCGGCTACGCTACACCGCACCGCGATAACAATGATCGGAAATTGAAATGAAAAACAGGATTCTATTTCTTTGTGTGCTCGGCGCATCCGTCGCCCTTAGGAAACGAAGGGATCACGCTCGGCGAGCATTTTATCGCACAAGATCGCACGACGGCGCGGGTGGGAAAGATTTTCCACATGCGCGTCCCCGGTGACATCATCGCAGGCAGCGACGGCCAGGACGTGCCCGCTTGTTGGACGCAGCGTTTCAACGCCCCTGGTATGGACTCATTGGAGTTTCTCCATAACCTACGTTTGCTCTCGATTCAACTCGATGCCTGGTCGGACCGACTTTACCATCGCGATGGCGTCGGCCGCCGTTCTTGATTTTCCCGATACGGCAGAACCGCAACTTCAACAAGCTCTGTCCGACCGTGACTTTGGGCACAGCGGATTAAGGCAGGTTTCGGCATATCCTCAATTTCCGCCGCTAACCCACAAAGTTCATCTGTCGTCACTCCTGAACCTTCCCAGTTTCTGCTTACAATGAACTGGCTTGTTAGCTAGCTATCCTCTTTTATCGCATAGAGCATCACGAACATGTGTTTTCCCGAATTGAGGTCATCTAATGCATGGCCGCTCGCGGTCTTTTTTGCAGCGTGTCTTGTTTCAGGATGTGAAAAAGCGACTCCGCCGATCGCGGAAAAACCTCTCCCTTCGTCTGCTCCGGCAAACTCAACCGCAC
>JBGSKM010000076.1:0-19929 GCA_041741195.1 Pirellulaceae bacterium | reverse complement strand
CGCCGGCCGGGTGGCCGAGCTCTGGTGTCCGGAGGCCCGAATCGACGTCGACTGGCCGAGCGATGTCGCCCGGTTGTCGATGCCCGAGCGAGACTAGTCTTTGACCTTTCGCTTTCCTTGAGGCCCGGGGCGGCGACCGCGGCGGCGACCTCGCATGAGGGGGACAAACCGACCTTCGATGCGCTGAAGCAGCTTGCTAATACAAAGCTGGTTGATACTCAAGTTCATCTCGTCCGACTCCGTCTGCAGCGCCTCGTGCAGGCTCTTGGGAAGTCGAATGGTGATCATCCGCTCGGGCTCGGAGGTCGATCCCTTACCCGGGTCCTGACTCCGCATCGCGGCCACCATCTCTTGAAGTTCCGCGAACTCCGGTTGGGTTTCAAAGTAGCGGAGCTGGTCCGTATCCGCGAACAATTGTCGGACGACGCCGTCGAGCCCCAGCATCTCGCGATAGAACACGATCCAGCTACCTGTCTTGGCGAACGCTTCCTGTGCCAGTCGCAACACTTCTTGGCCGCGCTGCTCGACGGGTAATCGAAGGTTGATAGGCGACAGGGTCATTCGCGGCTCGATCATCGCCGCCTGTTCCGGACTGGAGGGGTCGGTGGCGTAGCGAAGGTCGGATGACGTGGTGGACGGTGTCATGTGAGTCCTTTCCGGGGAGTCCTGGGAGTGACGGGTTTTGGAGAACGCCGCCATCCTCGAACCCGGTCAAACGCCAATCGCCAACCTTTGCTTGCATAAGGACTTAGGTTGCTTTCAAAGCGGCTGCGCAAGTTCTGGGCAGGCCTGCCTTCGTGGTTTGCACGCCGTGGTTGCACAGAAACTAGGCAGGGCCTCGATGTGCATTTCCAAAGTGTCCACTTCAGACGGGCTTCGAGATGATAGACCTGGCTCGATGAGTTTTGCTGGTTTTTGCGAGGTTGGAGCCACCAAGATTTTTGCTGGCATTTTCTGCTGGCCGATCGAACGGAAATAGCGACCGGGTCGACGTCGCTGAGTAAGAGAGGAGTCGCGTCGCCGCTCGCGAGTCACGAGCGACGAAAAGCAACCAGAGGGGGCTGGGCCAGCAGCGCTGGAACCGACCACCGCACGGCGTTAAGTCAAGTCGCTAAATCCAGTCGTCATGTCTAGTCTTCATGTCGAACCATCGGCTGGTGCGGATGGGCAGCGAAAATGATCACAGGAGCGACGATCTCGGGAGCAACGATCTCACGCGAACAGCGGCAGCGGCGAGTAAGCTTCGCCGACGATCGGGCTGGGGTCGACGCCGAGCCATGATTGCAGTGTCGCCGCATAGACTTGGCGGAAATCAAACTCGTGTTTCAAGTCGCCGTCTTGCAACCCGGTCAAGTTGGGACGGCCGCCGACCAGCGCTGATTCAAAGATGCTGGAGCGGGCGCTGCCTCCACAGAAAAACATGGGTCCGGCGGCCCCGTGGTCGGTCCCCTCGCTAGCGTTCTCCGCGACGCGTCGGCCGAATTCAGTAAACGTCATCACGCAAACACGATCGGCGTGGTCATGGGCATCGAGATCCCGGACCAAGGCCCCGACCGCATCGCTCCACTGTTTCAGAAGCGACGAGTGTGCTGGCGCTTGTTGAGCATGGGTATCGAAGCCGTCGAGCTGGACGTAATAGATACGGGTGGAGAGTCCGGCGTCGATTAGCTGGGCGACGACGCGCAGCTTTTTACCCAATTCGGTGTCGGGGTACGCGATGGAGCTGGCGTACTGTGCCGACGCTTCGGTCACCCGTTGGCTGGCCGCGAGCGCCGAGGTGGTGCTAGACTCCAAGAATCGGAGCAAATCGTTGGGCGGGGCAGGCGAGTTCTCGATCGCATCGCGCCGGGGGGAGATGAGAAGTTCCCGCAAGGCTTGTCGATCTGCGCCCTGCAATTGGAACTCGTCCATGTCCGTCACCGTCGGCACGCGAACCGTTTGGGACGCGATCGCGAAGGGCTGTTGCTCCCGGCCGAGGTGCATCGCCGGGACGTCACCGCCGGCGGATAGATCTTGTGAATCGAGAAACCGTCCGAGCCAGCCGTCCATGCGAGCTTGTTCTTTGCGCCGGCAAGTGTGCCAAATATCCATCGATTCGAAATGGGATCGGTTGGGTTGATCGTAGCCGACGCCACTCACGATTGAGAGTTGACCGGACTCCAGCAGCTCATGCATGCTTCGCAGCGACGGGTGCAAGCCGAGTTCGTCGTTGCAGCGCAGCACTTCGTTTTTTGCCACGGCAAGTTTGGGCCGCGCCGCGTAGTATGCGTCGTCCGCGTAGGGTACGACCGTGTTCAGTCCGTCATTGCCGCCGCTCAATTGCACCACGACCAAAATCGTCTCGCCGCGCCGGTTTGTCTTGGTCGCCGCATGCGAGAAGCACTCGGGGATCGCGTTGCCGATGCCAATCGCCGCGGCGCCGCCAAGGGAATCCTTCAAAAATTGGCGACGGTTCGTTGTCATGAGATGACGCATACGGATTTCCTCAGCGAACGAACCAACGGAATCGGTCACGCGAGTTGACATACCGGCAACGACGCGATGCCGTGCAGGAGCGAGCGAAAATTCTGTTCGCGTTGAGCCGGAGCGTCATCGTTGTCGACCATGTACTTGGATTGTAACTGCTGGCGAGTCGATTGGTTGAGCGGGAACGCGAGTAGACATCGTTCGAAATGAGTGATCGCATCGTCCGTGGTATTAACGTTCACACTTTTCAAATACTCCGATAACGAACCGGAGTCAAAGCGCGTCGCCGTGTCGGACAAGACGCGGCCGATCAAGTTGGAACGACCCAGAAGCGTGGATGAATCGATCCAAGCACGGCCGCCATCCCAGCCTTTGACGTTCGGCGGAAAGAATAATCCCTGGCCGATGCCGTGGAGCCCCTGGGCGACGGTTTCCGTGTTGGTGGTCCCGCGGACACATCGAAGCAGCCCGATGACATGCTCAACGGGCGATTTGACCTTACGCCCTATCGCATGCTCGGAGAAAAAAATGTTGCTCGACAAGATCATTCGCAATGCCGGAGCGACTTGTAAATCATGGTCACGGAACCGGGCCGCCAGTGGAGCGAGCAACTCGTCCGACGGGTTTGGTTCATCACCCACAAAGTATCGAAACCATTTGCGGGCGAGAAACAGTTCCAGTCGTGGCTGCTGGAGCACGACACGTACGGCGTCCTCGCCATCGAACGTCCCGGTGCTGCCGAGGACTGTTTTTTCACCCGTATCTTGTTGGTAGCGATTCTTGCGAAATCGCTTGTTCTTGATTTCCCAGCCCGTAAAGCATCGGGCGAGTTCTTGAACGTCTCGTTCGGTGTAATTGCCTTCGCCCAAACAAAACAGCTCCATCAATTCCCGAGCAAAATTCTCGTTGGGATGCGCCTTGCGATTGATCGCCGAATCGAGATAGACCAGCATCGCGGGGTCTTGCGAAATTGATTGGACGAGCGACGCAAAATCGCCGAGTGCGTGCTGGCGAAGGAGTTGGTTTTGGTTCCACATCATTCGCGCGTCGGTCACCTTGTCGGCGCTGGTGGCGAAGTGACCGTGCCAAAACAGGGTGGCTTTCTCGAGTAGCTGCGTAGGCGTGAAGAGCAATCGATAGACCCAAGCGGCGGCGAGCTGCTTGGGGTCACCGCCGGCGAGGACGGTGTTGGCGAGCGAGTCGGCGGTAGCGCGAAAATCGCTCTCTTCGAGATTTTGCGTGACCAGTGTTTCCACCAGCTCGCCCGGTGACCGTCGAACCGCCGATTGCAATTGAGACCAATCCGCGCCAAAGCCGGCGCGTCGGTACAGGTGGGCGGCAAGCTCGTGATTCCAAGGCCGATCAGGTGTCGGCTGGAATTCGGCCCACGCCCAGCCGGGATCGATCGAATCAAGAGCGTTCATGGCATGATTAACTCGTGGATGACTCTTGCATGACTTCATCGACGATGCGAAGGATTTCTTGCAGCACATCATCGGGACTCATCCCGTCGGTCAGCACGATTTGTGCATCATCGGCGGCGCGCAACCGACCGATTGGCCGGGATTGGTCTTCGGCGTCGCGTTTGTTTTGTGCATCGAGAATATCATCGAGCGAGACAATCTCTCCCATTTCCGCTAATTGGGATTGTCGCCGACGTGCCCGCTCTTCGCTCGATGCCGTTAAAAAGATTTTGCACTGGGCGTCGGGGAATACCTCGCTGCCCTGATCACGCCCTTCGGTCACGATATTACGACCACGAGCGATCTCGCGTTGAAGTTCCGACAACCGCCGCCGAATCGCTGGTTCATCGGCCACATAGCGAATCGCGGCGGTGACTTCCGGCGTGCGAATCGCTTGGGTCACGTCTTCGCCGTTGAGCAAAACGCGATAGTCAAACCATTGCAATTCGACGCGTGCGGCGCACTGGACGAGCGCGTCCCGATCGGACATCGGGATATTTTGACGCAGCGCCGCGAGCGTCACCGATCGATACAGCGCTCCGGTGTCAAGAAACTCGAACCCGAGTTTCTCAGCGACTTGGCGTGCGATGCTGCTCTTGCCGGCCCCGGCGGGTCCGTCGATGGTGACGATCACGTAGCCATTCCTTCCGAGCCGTTCGCTCGCGTTAAGTCATCGACACCGCTGCGAAGCGCGTGCAGTGCCGACTCGATTTCCGGTTCGAGTGCCAATGGCATCTCTCCGTCCTCGTTCTGTCCAAATCGGTAACGATAAAATGCGGACGTCAGGGTTGATAGTGGCTGCGCAAACAATGCCAGTCGTGGATTCGATTCGTTGTTGCTTGTCGCATCCGTAAACTCGGCCGGAGTTTGTCCCGACGAGCGGTGCAAACCAAGTCGCCCGAGTTGTCGCAATGCCTCAGCGTAGAACGCGATACTCGGTTCCGCAACATTCACAGAGCCCGCACGACCCGAACGAGCGCTCATCCATGCGGGAAACTTCATGCGAAATGCGGCAAACACCAGTAGCACCAAACCCACGCCCAGGAGCGCCGCGGGGAACGAGAATCGATCTTGCCCCGAAAGCGCACCACCGCCAAGTTCACCGTTGCGGATTCGCGAGATCTGGATTTGCATGTAGGCAATGAACGAGGCGTAGGAGTTGCTCATCGAGTTCGAACCGGCATTGCCAAGCAGCGATTGGTCTTGGCGCTTTCCGTCCATATCGACCACGTATTCATCCCACATATTCTTGGCCAGGTCCACGACTTGGCCGACGCCACCGGATTGGCTGCGATTCTCTCGATTGGCAATCGGTGTCGGGTCCAGACGCATCCAATATTCATCGCCGGGAAGTTGACCCGCGATGTAGCCATCTTGGTCGAGCATCGACTTGGGGATCGAGGAGCGGGGAACGAGCGCCTCGACCCATGCATGAGCATGCAATTGCCGAGCGATGTAGTAGCCACCGAGTTCGTTGAACTCGTCGGTGTGATACCCAGCCACGATCCGCGCGGGGATCTGTTGGCTTCTCAACATCATGACAAGGGCCGACGCAAAGTATTGGCAATGTCCTTCGCGGTATATCGAAAGGAATTGCTCAATCGTATCAACCCCGGGGATCTCTTCGCTATTGAGATTGAGCGTGTATTTGAATTGATCGGAATCACGCAGGTAACTTTCCATCGCCAGCGCCAGCGTGTAGGGGCTGCGTTTACTTACCGGCATTTGGTTGGCGAGTTGTTCAGCGACCGCGACCGCCGTTGGCTGGGCGTCGCGATCCATCGACAACAGCAACTCCGTATACTCGACACACGTGTTGTCGATCCGGTCCATTTCTCGTATGCGTTGCACCTCCGGCGTGAAGCCGACTTGTTTGGCAGGATCAATCAACGCCGATCGAGGATGCGAAAGACGCGTCAGAAATCTCAACTGCTCGCCACCGCTGAACGCGCGCGTTCCAAATTTGTAATTGATTTTTGGAAAGGACAATCCGACCGTTTCGGCGCGGTTGGCCGTCCACGAATCGACTTGGTGCCGGATGCTGACCGCGGGGTTCGTGCGATCACGATGGTACGGTGCGATCATGAACAGTGACGGCCTCTGCATCGACTCGCAATGGATCTCGACATTCACTTCATCGTATGCCGACGAATCAATCGATGGCTCTTCGATGAATTTGGGCGGTATCGATTTCTCTCCCAGTCGGTACGTCACACCGACACTGGTCCACTTGGCGCTGCGGCCCTCACCGGATGAGCTCGGCATGTAGTTCTCGAGCGCTCGACCACGCAAGTAGATGCCATTGTTGACACGATAGGGGCGAATCGAGTCTTCGTTCGTCAATCGGATACGCATCGCGATTGACGAATTCTGCAGCAAGTTACCGAATTGGCCAAGCGTTAATTCTTCGTCAAAACCGACTAGCGCCAAGCCGCCGGGATCCTGGCGTCGGGCATCGCCCGTTCTTGGCAAGGCATAGAAAAAGATCAACCCGATCAGCAGAATCGCGGGGCTGAGCATCGAGATTGCCAGACGCGGGAAACGCATCGCGCTGGCGGAAAACGATGCGCTGGTCGATGGCGACCAAGTCGTGATCGCCGGGCCGCCGTGGTTCGATGTCTTCGTTTGACGCTCCGCATGAACGCCGTCCCAAATCCCCAGCGCCGAAAGCAAGCACAAGGACACGATGGCGAGGATGGTCATCGGGATCAACATCAATCCATAGAAGATTGCATTGTTAAAGACCGCAGCGACGATGAGTTCCAGTAGCGAGAAGATCACCAACTGTTCAAAAATTCGCCGCGTCTTGACCTGCAGCATGAGGATCGATTGCACGTACACCAGCAACTCGCCCACGGCAATCATTTGGTGTTGGCCGGGTGCCTCCAAGTTCCAGAATTGTCCGACGCTGTAGATGGCGACGAAGCCCATCGCGATGTACGCGGCCGCCGGGGGTAATGCAAAGAGTTGAACCGTATCAACGAACAGATACCCAAAGATCGCAAAGAAGATCGCCACGATCGGGATGAACTCTGCGCCCGCGGTGCTGCCCAAGACCACGCCGCCCAGACATGCTTGAGCCGCAAACACCAACTTCAAACGGTTTTCGATCCGTTGTTGTGGTGTGACCAACATCTCCCGCCCGGACTGCATCGGTCGGGCGACGGAGCCTGGGGCGTGCGAGGTCATGATGGGTTGAGCTACAGCCATGGTATCGGTCCGCGAATTACGCGTGGCCTCCAACGATCGACAACTCGGGTGCGATCTCGACACTCGCGCCACTCCCGCTGAGTCGTTTCGTGTCGCCGGTCAAACGCGAAAGCTTCGCGAGTGATAGAGAGCTCGCGTGGCGATTGATCATTCGGTCAATCGCGGGGTCGCTGGCATCGATCCAGCGAAGTTTCGACCGCCGACTCCATGGAAGAACCAAACGAGAGATTTCCGGTTGGTGCAACATCGCGCCGCTGAGAGTTCGGGAACTGATCACGACTAAATCTTGATTGTATCCGACGATCGACTTTGCTTCCGCAGTCGCTTGGGCCAAATTCGGTTCATCGACGGGAGATAACTCGGCGAGCATGCGAAGCATTCGATGCCGACCTTCGCCCGAACCACGACCCAGCACCGCGGTCCCGAATTGGCCGGCGACGGCGAGCACGATGCGATTGGACGTGCCACCGATCAATTCAGTGACGATCGTGGCCGCAATGCTAATCGCCAACTCGACCGCCTCGTCTTCGTCAGGACGTGGTGACACCGACGGACGATACGCATCCACCAGGATGCAGGTATCAAATCGACGTTGTTGTTCGAATTGTCGAACCACCGGATGATTGACTCGCGCGGTCGTCCGCCAATGGATCCATTTTCGATTGTCCCCGTTTTGCCAATCACGCAGCCCAAAGAAGTCGCCCTCGCTCGGACCGCTTCGCCGCGCCGTGGCATTGGTGCCTCCATGACGCCGGTCGAGCTCGCGTTGCCATCCACGGCGCAGTAATACTAGCGCCGGGTAAACGTAGAGCAATTCTTGTTCGCTGCGATCAAGTGTCGATTGAATCAGCCCGAAGGGGAACGACGTTGACGCACGAAGCGGTCCGAATTGGTAGCGTCCGCGTTTTGCAATTTCGCATTCGTAGTGCGTCGAAACCGTTTGCATTGGGTTGACGAATCCGGCTCCGCTGGCGGAATGGCTTTCGATCCCCGAGTCGACTTCGGTGATCGTGTCATCGATACGAAGCATCGCCAGCGGGACGAGTCGGCTGCGATTGGCGAGTTGGAACCGGACTCGAAACCGCGTGCCGGCGAAAGCCCATTGGGGAAGCCGACGGTGGATCGAAACCGATTCGATGGCTCGCTTTACCCATCGCCACTGGATCAATAGCGCCCCAACGGCCATCGCGGCGAGGACGAGTAGCAAATTGAATCCACGAAGTGAGCCACCCAAAATTGCGAATGTACCGACAAACAGAAAATGCGAACCCAACCGCGTGAGACGTTGCTTGCGTCGGACAAGTTTTGAATGGTGCAACGGGGCGTTTCCTCGAAATTATACTGGCACAGGAATTTGCTCGACCAAATCCGCAACTTGTTGCTCAACCGTCTGTCGACTGGCACCCTGGAAAATGCCTTCGGGCAAAACACGGTGTGACAACACGGGGACCGCCAATCGCTTGACATCGTCGGGCGTGACAAAGTCACGGTTCTCGGTCACCGCTCGAGCTTGGCAACCGCGATAGTAACTTAGCGCACCCCGAGTGCTGACACCGACTTGGAACGCGTCATGCCGCCGTGTCGCTTCGACAACGTCCAGCAAATACTCGACCAACGTTTCGTCGACCTTGACCATTCGCACTTGCGCCTGCGCGGCGCGAATCGCTTCGACGCTGACGACCGGGCGCAGCACGTCCACCGGTTCGCCTTGACGGTGGCTGGCCAGCACTTCGCGTTCAATCTCACGAGCTGGATAACCGATCGAGGTGCGGAGCAAGAATCGGTCCAATTGGCTTTCCGGCAGCGCGTAGGTGCCCTCGAACTCGAACGGATTCTGGGTCGCGACAACGATAAACGGCTCTGGCAAGTGATGCGTCGTGCCGTCGCTGGAAACTTGGCCTTCGCTCATCGCTTCCAACAGCGCCGATTGAGTTCGGGGTGGGGCGCGATTGATCTCGTCGGCCAGCACGACATTGGCAAAAATCGGACCGGCGACAAAATCGAATTCACGGGTGTCGTTGCGATAGACCATGCTGCCCGTGATGTCGCTGGGCAGCAAATCCGGCGTAAATTGGAGACGCGAGAATTTTCCGTCGATGCTCTGGGCGAGTGCTTTGGCGGCGAGGGTTTTGCCGACGCCGGGGACGTCTTCCAGCAACACGTGCTCTTCGGCCAGAAGCGATAAAACCAGCAACTGGACCAGTTCGGGCTTCCCCAAAACGACCCGCTCGACGTTCTCACGCAATAATCTTGACGTTTCAAACGCATCCTGCGTCGACATGGGCGAGACCGTAGTAGAAAAGAAATTGGATATGTTCGATACGGCTCCATGCTAGCTGTCCCAGCCTCCTAGTTCTATCCCCGGAAGCCCGCCGAGCAATCCGGTCCGAGGGGCGATATTGGGCCGCCGCGAGTCAAGATTAGGCTGCCGGAAACAGCAACTGGACGGGGGCAAAGGGCACGTGCCGAACCGTCGCGCCGCCATTAAAGAACTCCACGTTGTCAACCCGTAGGCCTCTAATTTGGCGGTGGGTGTGCCCGAACACGACTCGACGGATGCCGTGGACATCATCCCCCAGCTCACGCGAAACGCATCGCCAAAGTTTGCGACAAGTCCCTCGATGACGGTGCGCCGCCGAGGCCGCCGCCTTGTGCAATCGGACTGCCACAGCCGCGTCGTACACCCGGCTTTGAATCGGCGTCGCCACGGGCTTCTGTTCCCAAGACAACCGGTACGCGGCCAGCGACTCACGCGTGCCGACGCCTTCGATCAAGTCACCGTGCAATAGCAACGTGTCGTGGATACGAATCACGTCCAAGTCGCTGATGAAATTGGATCGCGACTTCGCCAGCTCCGTCACCGCCTTGGCCAGCGACCGATGGGCATCATGATTCCCGCTCAAGAACACGAATTGTTTCTCCGGGTATTGTTGCAACCATCCGTCGAGCCATCCGATCGCTTGCGAAAGCGTGGTCGCCTCGTCGCCCAATCGCGTCCATCGAAAGTCAAATAGGTCACCACCCCAGACACACATTTCACTGCGCTCGACCGATTCTTCGATCGCGGTTTGATGCCTTTCAAAGTTGCTGCGACCACTGAACAAGTGCAGGTCAGAAACGAAGGTCACCGACGCGGGCGAATCGCTCGGTGTACAGCAGTAAAATTTCATGAACGTTTCCTAGGACGCGGTTTCCTGAATACGCAGGCCGCAGCGTCGTGGTTTCATCGTCAAAAACATTTCGCACTGGGTCGATCAACCCGTTGCGCGATTCAATCGATCCATGATCGCCCGCCCGATCCCTTCGGTGCCGCATTCGTCCACCACGATCAACTCGAGTCCCATCGAGTCCATTCGTCGAATCGCCGCGAATAGGTTTTTGGCGACAGCCTCCAAATCGCCAGACTCCGATAGCGCGTCCACGACAAAGTATCGCTTCGCTTCTGCATCGGGCAACTTCGAAAACGCAATCCGGCCACACCGACTGGGTAACTCCATCGATCCCAATTGGCCGACAAGCCGCATTCGTGTTCGTGGCGCGTAGTGATCTCGCATCATTCCCGGTGCGATCAATTCTGGATCGACGTCACTGGTTACCGCATGCAAATGAACCGCGCAACCCAATCTCGACTCCAATTGCTCGCGCGTGATCCATCCGGGCCGCAGCAGCGTGGCCGAATCGCCCTCCAGACGCACGATGGTCGACTCGATTCCGCAATCGCAATCGCCACCGTCCAGGATCATCGCGACGTGATCGCCTAGGCCGTCGAGCACATGCGCTGCGGTGGTCGGGCTCACATAAGTCGACCGATTCGCACTGGGGGCCGCTAACGGAAACCCGCATTCGCGAATCAATCGACGTGCGATTTCGTTGGCGGGAACTCGGACGGCGACGGTATCCCGGCCCGCGGTGACACAATCGGGAACAGCGGCCCCACGCGGCAATACGAGCGTCAACGGGCCAGGCCAAAACGGAGTGAGCTTTTCGATCTGGGATCGTATCGCTTCACCAAGCGGCTGGCCCGTCACCAACGGCAATTGCGACGCATCCGCCAAGTGCACGATCAGGGGGTTGCTCGGTGGACGCCCCTTGGCTGTGTAAATCCGAGCGACCGCGACCGGGTCGAGTGCATTCGCCGCCAATCCGTAGACCGTTTCCGTCGGGATGCCGACGAGTTGACCTTGGGCGAGAAACCTTGCCGCCCGACGAATGCTCTCATCGCTGGGAGCATGAATTTTTTCTAGACCCATCAATGCAATCGCCGCTTCAAAGCTTTCCCAACGTGGCTTCCGCTTCGCTGCGCGAGATCGCGCCGTCACCGTCTTTGTCCAAGACTCGAAATAATAGCGGTCGATTGAGTTCCTCGGCATCAATCTTACCATCGCTATTCAAATCAAATTGCGAGAAACGGTCGAAGCCGTCACCACCCGCGATTGGCTCGGCGCTGGGATATCCCTCCGCCGGCCGCGTGTGCAATCGAAAGAAGCCAACGATTCTCTCTGGTGCGTCGGTTTGAAACTCATGTCCCGCACTGTAGATGTAGCTGACAAACGGTGTTTTAAGTTTCGATGGATACTCGTCACCAATACCCTCGAGCGGGTGCGATTCTTTTTCGCAGCGATTGACGCGCCGGATCAAATCCATCGTGCGTGCCTGCGCCGCAAAGCTGACGATGGTGTCCGAGCGACCGGCCAAGTGCATCGCCGGCAGCGGTTGCAATTGACTCGCTCGGGGCCCGCCACCCGCGCTGGATGCGATCGCGGCGAGTTTGTCGTGTCGTTCGGCCCAGAGCAGATAGCTAAAGAACCCGCCGTTACTATGGCCCGTCACATAAACTCTCTGGGGGTCGGCGCCCCGATTGAGCATCGTCGCCAGCATCGCGTCAAAGAATTTCAAGTCTCGACCCTCGTTGGCCTGGGCACTCTGCTGCCATCCCGAGCGTTTGCCTTCGGGGTCGTAATAACTCTTGGTCAGTAATCCGTCGGGGAAGACGAAGTACGCTTCGGGCCAATGCGATGCAAAATCTTTGCGAGACATGTTGCGGCCGTTTCCACCATGACCGTGAAAAACGAAGACGACAGCTGGTTTCACTTGTGGTGGCGGCGAAGCTTCTTCACCGTCGGTTACTTTACGAATCGAGCCGATGATCGGCGTGGGCCCGGCGGTCTGTTTGGATGGTTGTGGCGATTGGATGTAAGCGACGCGTTGTACACCATCGACGGTCCAAGTTTCCGCCTTCGCGGGCGAAACGATTGCTAGCAAGATCAACACAAACATAGAGCGGGTGTCCAGTGGGGATCGTGATTCCGAAATGAACGCTTCGGAGGCCGACGATTGTATCATTCGCTGGGCGCAATCGCGTCACGGGAATCGTCTGCCATCAAAGTCGACGATGGCCCATTGATTTTTTTTCTTCCGCACCACCAACTACGCAAACCCACAGTCGTTCGGAAGCCGGTTGTTTCCGGCGCAGCTCGACGCGACGGTGAACCACGGAGTTTTGCCCCATCAATTCTGACTCCCCAGCCGGCGATGACTTCACCACTCATCAGCTCGAGCTTAGCATGCGACCGCAACCGGATGACGCGACCTGCGGTCCGACGTGTTTGCACGCCGTTTATACCTATTGGAAAGACCCCGCTTCGCTGCGGCAAACGATTGCGGAGATCGGACAACTACCCGATGGTGGAACCCTTGCGGTCCATTTGGCTTGTCATGCACTGGGCCGTGGTTACGACGCCACCATTTACACTTACAACTTGCAACTATTCGATCCCACTTGGTTCAACCAAGGCAGTGCGCGGCCGCGATCTCTGGGGCTAGCGACCGTCGACTTGGCGGAAAAGCTGCGTGCCCAGTTGGCCGTGAAGTCGGACTGGAAAGTCGAGTTTGCGACGGTGGCCTACTTGAAGTTCTTGGAGCTGGGTGGTCGCGTCGCGATGGAACCGCTGGACGAGTCGTTGATCGTTCGTTTCTTGCTCGCCGGTCAACCGATCCTGGCTGGACTCAGCTCCACGTACTTGTATCGCGAAGCTCGCGAGCGACCGATCCCGCGTGCGGGCGATGGGCCGTCGGCCGTCCCGGATGATGTCGGCGGTTCGCCCTGTGGCCACTTTGTCGTCTTGTGCGGTTACGACAAGATTCGACGGCGCGTACGGATTGCGGACCCGATGTATCCCAACCCGATGGCGGAAGATCACTTTTATGAAGCGTCGCTCACTCGCGTCTCGGCGGCGCTGCACTTGGGCATCATCACCTACGACGCAAACCTGCTGGTGTTGAGTCCCGCGGCTGGGCACTCGACGGCTTTGAAAACTGAGAGAAAGGATTCGTAATTATGGCAGTGGTCATCGTGACCGAGTCGCAAGAAGATTGGTTGTCGCAAGTCGAAGACGCCGAGATTGTGGACCCACGCGAGTATTTGACGGATCCGGCGTGGAGTCGTCGACGCGGCGTCAAGCTTTACAACTTGTCAAATTCTTATCGCTACCAAAGTCTCGGATACTACGTTTCGTTGCTCGCCGAAGCGCGCGGGCATCGTCCGCTGCCTGGGGTCACGACGCTGCAAGATCTGCAAGGGCTCGCGGCGGTCCAGCTCGTATCCGAAGAGCTGCAGCAATTGATCGACAAGAGTTTGAGTCCAATTCAAACCGATCGATTCACTCTCAGCGTTTACTTTGGTCGCAATTTGGCTCAGCGTTACGAGCGGCTCAGTCGTGAGTTGTACAGTTTGTTCGCGGCACCGCTGTTGCGTTTCCAATTTGCTCGCGGCCAAGAAAAGTGGCGAATGCGACGCGCCGAAGCGATCTCGTTGTCCGAGATTCCGGAGGAACATGTGTCGTTCTTGATGGAGTCGGCGCAGAAGCATTTTGAGGGACGAAGCGTCAGTGTGCCCAAGAAAGCATCGCTGCGATACGATCTCGCGATTTTGCACGATCCCCACGAGGGCGATTTGTCACCGTCGGATCCCAAGGCGCTTGAGAAGATGATCCGCGCCGCCGCCTCCGTCGGTTTGGCCGCCCAGTTGATCACTCGCCAGGACGCCGGACGATTGCTCGAGTTTGACGCCTTGTTCATTCGTCAAACGACTGCCGTGAATCATTACACCTACCGGATGGCCCGCCGAGCCGAACGCGAAGGTTTGATCGTGATGGACGATCCGACATCGATCGCCCGCTGTACCAACAAAGTCTACTTGGCCGAGTTGCTCGAACGTCACAATGTGGCGGCTCCCAAAACGATCGTCGCTCACCGCGGCAGTGTGGATCGATTGGGCGATGAACTCGGATGGCCGATCGTGATCAAGCGACCCGACGGAGCGTTCTCGCAGGGCGTCGTCAAGGTCAAGGATCAAGACGACTTGAATGAACAACTCGAATCGTTCTTTTCGCAATCCGAATTGGTGATCGCCCAAGAGTACTTGCCCACCGCATTCGATTGGCGCATCGGCATCCTCGACGGTCGACCGTTGTTCGCGTGCAAGTACCACATGGCACGCGGTCACTGGCAAATTATTTCCCACGATGCCGCGCCGAAGGATCGATACGGTAAATTTGAGACGATGGCGGTGGAGGCCGCGCCGCGCAAAGCCGTTGCGGTGGCGGTGAAGGCTGCCGCGCTCATCGGCAACGGATTGTACGGTGTCGATGTCAAAGAAACCGACGGCCGTTTCGTGATCATCGAAGTCAATGACAACCCGAATCTCGATTCCGGTGTCGAAGACCAAGTGCTTCGTGATGAACTGTACCGACGGATCATGGAAACGTTTCTGCGAAGGATCGAACGCAAAAAAATGGGTGAGACCGACGCATGACTGACGCCACGAAGAAAGCATCCAGCCGCTTGAATTTGTTCGAAGCGTTCGGCATCGAATTGGAATACATGGTCGTCGATCGCGAGACGTTGCAGGTTCGGCCGATCGTCGCCGACTTGTTCGCCGAAGTGACCGGTGTCCCGGAATCGAGTGACTATGTCGATGGCCAAGTGACCTGGTCCAACGAATTGGTCGCGCACGTCGTCGAACTCAAAGGCTCCGAGCCCGTTCGGGACTTGCGCGTGTTACCGCCACTGTTTGAAAAGGCGCTGCGGCGGATCGATCGTACCCTGGCCGCCAAGTCCGCGATGCTGCTACCCACGGCGATGCACCCGTCGATGGATCCGGTGACCGAAACGGTGCTTTGGCCCTATGAGAACCACGAGATCTACGCCGCGTTTGATCGCGTCTTTGATTGCCATCGTCATGGCTGGGCAAACGTTCAAAGCGTCCATTTGAATCTTCCGTTCAACGGCGACGAACAATTCGGGGCACTGCACGCCGCAGTACGTTTGGTGCTGCCGCTGCTACCAGCGATCGCGTCCAGTTCACCGATCGTCGATTCCCAGCGCAACGGGATCAACGACAATCGTTTAGTTCACTATCGCGACCATTGCAAAGAAGTTCCGTCGATCACCGGCGACGTCGTTCCCGAGCCGATCTTTGACGAAGCGACGTATCGACGTGATGTTTTCGAGCGGATCTATCGAGACATCGCACCGTTCGATCCCGATGGCGTGCTGGGCCACGAATTCTTGAACGCACGTGGCGCGATCGCCAGGTTCGATCGTGGCTCGGTGGAAATTCGCTTGATGGACGTCCAAGAGTGCCCGATGGCCGATGTCGCGATCGCGGCTGGCGTGACGTCCGTCGTTCGCGCGCTCGTCGAACAATCCTGGCAATCGCTCGACTGGCAAAAACAAGTCGAAACATCGGTGCTGACCAAAGTCTTGGACGACACGATCAATCAAGGCGGACGGGCACGCATCGAAGACCCAACCCTGTTGGCTGCGTTCGGGATGCCCAACAAGCCAATCCGAGCATCGATCTTGTGGCAAAACCTGCTCGAACGATTGCGGCAAAACGATACCATGCTCGACGGACTGTTCGCCCCACTGGATATCATCTTCCAGCACGGGACATTGGCGAAGCGAATTTTCCGCGCCACTGGCAAGACGCCCTCACCAAGCGATATCACGCACGTGTATTCGGAAATTGCGAGTTGCTTGCTTCGCGGCGAACCCTTCGTCCCATGACGCTCGTGATCACTTGCGAGCACGGTGGTAACGAGGTCCCGGCGGAATACGTGGCGAGGTTCGCGACTGTGCGGGCCAAGCGAGCGCTAGAAAGTCACCGTGGATACGACCCCGGAACTTTGTGCACGGCGATGCATCTGTCGCGTGGCATCGTGCACACAGCGACGGTTTCGCGTTTAGTGATCGATCTGAATCGTTCGCTGGGCCACGAAGGTCTGCTCTCGGAGTTCATGCGAGGCCTTTCGGACGACGCGACCGAGCATCTGGTCGCGACGTATTACCTGCCCTATCGATGCCGCGTCACTCAAGACATACGCCAAGCGATCGCGGCCGGGCATCGTGTCATCCATGTGTCCGTGCACAGCTTCACGCCCGTGTTCGCACGAGTGTCGCGCGGTATCGATATCGGATGGTTGTACGACCCGAGTCGTCCAGCGGAGGTGGCATTTTGTGACGATTGGATTCGGGAAGTTCAATTGGAATCGCCCACCCTTCGGCTTCGTCACAACGAGCCTTACGCAGGAACCAGCGACGGCTTTACCACGGCGCTGCGGCAGCAGTTCCCCGACGAACAGTACGCTGGGATTGAACTCGAGATCAGTCAAGGAATCTCGCGTCGCCCCAAACGCCTATCAGTCATCAATGATCTGCTCGCTCAATCACTGGCCCGAATTCTCGCGAAACTCCAAGTCGACTGACGGGAGTAGTGTTGTTGATATGGTGCAATCTGATTGTCTAAAAAGCGTCGCGGCACGCAGGTCGTCAACCATAATATGGGCGACCCCTTTCACCCTTTGCCTTTCATTGGGAAACAATCGCAACCAACGCCGGGCGACCTCGACATCACACCGAGCGGCAACCATGTCGGGGTGACTTCGCAAAACAAGATGCTAGTGATTGTGGAGCACCGTGTAGGTCAGGCAATCGGACGACCCAGGAGTCATCTTATCCGACGCTGCGGCCACGCAGCGCCGCTCTGTCCTGCCGCCTTTCACAAATCGGTCCATTCGAAAAGAACCGGCGGTCAGCCAATCGATGCCATCGAGCGAATTTTGTTGCCCCAGGTGACTGAAAAGCGTAAGGTGACAATTCGCCTGTTCGACTCTGCTTATGTTTCGGGCTCCCATCGCTCTTCGCATCGAGGCCAATGCGCATTGAACCCGACCGCACGCCAATGGATGCTTGGTCATGCCACCTAGGTTACCGAAGGTCCGTCGGTGCTCGAACCCTTACCTCGCAACAGCCGATCAATGGGGCTTTGCAACCCACCGTCAAATCGAACATCGACGTGCACATAAGTCATCATCGTTTCAATGTCCTTGTGCCCCATCAACTTCTGAACCGTCGGCAAATCAGTTCCGTCCTCAACCAAATGTGTTGCAAAGCTATGCCGCAGCGAATGAGGCACCCCGTTCTTGGTGATCCCGGCCGCTCTTTGCGCCGCTTTCAAGGCATCGGCAAACTGCTGCTCGCTGATATGGTGTCGCCACACCGTACCGCTCCGCTTGTCCCTTGATCGCTGTCGTGACGGGAACACCCATCGCCAACCGATCTCACGGCCCGCATTGGGATACTTCCGCGACAACGCAAAGGGCAAATATACCTTGTCAAATCCCTCCTCCAAGTCCTGCTGATGTCGCTGCGTTGCCCAAGCGATCTGACGCTGCAACTCGGGAACCACCTCTTTCGGTAAGAAAGTCATCCGGTCCTTTTGCCCCTTGCCGTCACGTACCAACAATCGGCCTTCGTCAAACCAGACATCCTTGATCCGCAACCGACGACACTCCTTGTGCCGCAACCCTGAGCCATATATCAGCAGAAACATGATTCGGTGCACGCCCGTCATCTGCTCCAGCAACCGTCCAATCTCTTGCCGACTGTACCAAACCGGTAGCGTGTCGGGTCGCTTGACGCGGACCGTATTGAGGAACCCGATCCGTCGTCCAAGAATGCACTCGTATAGAAAAAGCAGCGCCGATTGTGCCTGCGTTTGCGTGCTGGCGGACACTTGCCCGTCGACAGCCAATTTGGTCAAGAACGACTCGATATCCCGCTCATTGAACGACTCCAAGTCCAGTGATCCGACGTGCCCCATGAAGCGCTTCGCCCACCGCGTGTAAGCCTTCTCGGTAGCCATCGAATAGTGCAACACTCGCATGTCCCCCCGCATCGTCCGAATCAAGGCCGGTTCGGCAGGGTCCACCTTTCCGCGGATCTTCGCAAGCTCCTCCTCCGTCGGCGGCACGTCCAACGCGAGATTGCGTTCCTGTCTGCCCAATTGAGCCAGTTTCGCGATAATGTCCGACAAATCAGGCTCGCTGCGTTTCAGTACCCAGTCGCGATAACACTCCAGTGACCTAACCGCCTGCCAGCGCTGCCACGCCGGTGCCCCCGCCTCCAGCAAACTGCGGGAAAACGTCAACGTCGTATCGCGGTTGACAGGCAATTCATTCGTAAGCCCTTTCGGAAACGACATCGCGTAACGCCGCAGCCACCGAGGAAACCAAACACGGTCGTTCTCATTGATCTCGTCCGACGAAGCCACGACCGTCTCAAAGTTACCGAGTGTCATCGAATCGATCCTTGGGGATGTCACAATTGCCTTGGTTGAGCGAAAAGGGTAATATCGCTCAACACGATATCGAGTTGAGTGATATTCCTCAACTGACCCAACTCACTTACCCTGAATTCGGAAAATTCCCGAATATCACCCTACTGAGTAGGGTTCAATCTATTGTTATCCGACTGAAATGCCCGATTCGCGAGGAGCACTGAGCTGATGCGAAAACCGAATTTTGGTCTGCGATTCTTGCTCGCACTTCCGCTATGCGTTAGTGCATTTTTCCTCGGCTGGAAGTTTCACGAATCGAAACTCAATGCTATGCACCAAATGCATCACAATTCGGCGCAGCAGCGAGCATCCATTGTTCGCGACGAGCTCGCGTACCAACGGGTGATTCACGCTGCACGCCTTAACGATTCGGTTGACCGAATTGAACACAGGCAGCGGATGCGAACGTTCGATCGACTGTTAAACGACCCAAATGCCGCGATGCTTCAATCCGAAAGGGGATTCTGATGACTCAATCACGTCGACTTCTTCGTGATACCGCAATCGCCGCGTGCATGGTTGGGGTTTCGTTCGGAGCCGGATGGTGGGCCTTCGCACATTCGTTTTCTGATTCACGACAGGTCGCATTTGACTTTACACGGCCATACTATATTCCGCACAGTCACGAGGCGATTGGACGAACTCCGACGGCTGACACATCTTCGTTCTCTGCCGGGGACCGAATTGACGTGTTCGTCCAAATTGAAGGCGAATACGAACCGCTTATTCTTGATGCGGTTGTGACAAGCCAAACAAAGACAAACTTCGGCATACTCGTTCCATACGGTGGTCGCGATCTATTGGCGTATGCACGCGACAACGGATGGAAACCGATTTTCCGACTCTCAATTGCACCGACGGATCCGATCGTGCTCAAATCATACGACGGATAACCATGGCATGCACCGGAGCCGGGCTTGCGCGTTTTTACAAATGGAGAATCAACCGTCCCGGCCCGGTGATGCCGGACGTTCATCACACCCCAAGTTAACACGAATGCTTCGTCGCTCGATGGCGTTGGTTTGCGAGCGTCTTTCGAATAAGGTTCTGGTGAATCGGTTCGCTTGATTGTTTGGCATCACTGGCGGCGATAGAATCGGTTGTGGAATC
>JBGSKM010000075.1:0-201426 GCA_041741195.1 Pirellulaceae bacterium | reverse complement strand
CGCAAACCAAACGTAGCCATCCACTCCCTGTAGCGCCGCATAGCTGGCGGTAAGAAGATTTCCGTCAGCGATGAATCGATTCGGTTTGTTCCAGGCGATCTCGCTGTGGATGTGCGGCCGACCATTCGTTTGCCAATAACTTATCGGGACGCTTTCCGGATTCAGCAGCGCGCTAGCGTCTTCGTACGTCTGGCCTTCACGCACCGAATACGCGGACGCCTCGCCTTTGTGCGTCGCCCCGAAGTATCCGTGTTTGTCCACGACATCAGTCGCCAGATAAGTCCAACGCTCGACTCCGCCCAAAACAGCATTGTCAGCGGTCGTCCAGTTGCTTGCCGAAATCAGCGACTTGCAGCCCAGTTCTCGCATGTACTTGACCGTCGCAGCATAGAACTCTCGCTGAATTGTGGCGAGAAAAGCAATTTGGTCCGTCATGCGATGTCGCTTGTCCTCGCTGCTCTTCATGCCGTCGCGAGTCATGTTCCAGGCATCGAGTACAGCGACACGCCCATCGCCAATGCTGTCACGCCGGTGCTTCTCAGTCTTCCACTGGGTCAGCAACTTTTCGATGCTGCCGTACGTGCCGACAAGATAGTTTGCAAATTGCTTCTCCAGAGTCTCGAGCGGACCTGGCCCGAGACTTTCCGCACTGAAGGTCCAGAAAAACAGACTGTCCTCGTTGATGATCTCGATGCACGCGACCGCCGGTTCGTCGGCCAATCGTATTCCATTGATCGGCTTCGACAAGACTTGCTTTAACCACTCGTGCATCATCGATTGCATCTGTGGTTCAAAATACGGCAATCCGAAAGGATGTTTTCCAATCGCGCTGCCGTCGATTCGGTCCGATGGTTTTAGTTGCATCCAGAGCGGAAAGTAGAACGATAGGTGCGAGTAAATCCCTTCCTGTTTTAGCGCGTGGACCACGTGATGCAGTCGTTGAAGTTTGCGGGGATCAACGCGATATGGATCATTGCCGGACCGGTCGAACATTGCACCATGAATGCGGACGAGATTGATCCCATACTTGGCCCACCGACGAGCGGTTAGCTGAATCGTGGCGTCGTCAGCATCCAACAGATCATGTCCCGTGTTGATGCCCCAAAAACGTACTGGGGTTCCATTGCCAAGCAAAAATTGCTCGCCATCGGACTTCACGAACCCGTTTTGCCCCGCAGACTTTTCATTGAGCGAGCGAAGGTCCAGCATCGCGTTCGGTTTGAATCGATCTGGATCCGGTTCGAACGCCCACCAACCTGGTTCCGCCAGTCCGAGTTTTTGACCGGGCTTTAACGTTCCTGATGGCTCGAAGTTTGATTGCGTCAGCAGCAGGCAGTCGATTCCGCCGTGGTGATTGTTGTCACTTTGGAAGCGAAACTCGATCTTGGATTTCCCCACCGGCAACTCAATCGAACCGACGCGGACCCAGGCGACAAACCGGAGGTCCGGCTTGCCGTCATTGGCGATGTTGACCACATCGACAGCCGTTTTCGTATCAATTCTCGTCCAGTCGGATTGGCCCACGCGATAGGATAGTTTCGAAGCGATTGGGTTGGTGCGAGTCCAAAGCGTGTATTCTCCAGGCGATCGGACATCGGCTTCGTAGCCCACCGTCCCCTCTTTTCCCGCGTCAAAGTGGCTCGCCCAAGCGCCACCTGAAAGCAATTCTTTCTTGACGGAATTGCTGTACCAAGGATGCGGACTGAGTTGATTCGAAGTGCCGCTTTCGCCTTCGATCCAGATATCTTCAGCCACCACTGCTGAGCCCAGCATCAGAACGCAGAGAGACGGCAGCAACAAATTACTAAGGAGAAGAGAAGGCCGCATGTGATTGTTCTCAATAGTTCAGTAAGCCATTCATTTTCGGCGGGCAGGCCGATAGGAAAGGTTGTACCATGTCGGAGTTCCCTTTTCACCGACAGGAGCGACGAAATGAAGACGTCTATCTACCTGACAATGTCATTTGTCATTGTTCTTTCTTCGTCAAAAATTTTGTGCGCTGACGAAGTGGTTTCGCATGCAGAAATCAAGTCACAAAAAGCTGAACACGCGTATCAATCTCGTCTGCCAGTCCCAGTCTCGACGATTTTGCCGGGTGCAACCTATCCAAAAGTTGAGGATAATGGGCATGTGACGTTTCGATTGAAGGCTCCCAAGGCCACGAGCGTCAAGATCGCCGGTGGCGAGGGGCTTGTCAAAGAACCCTTGGACATGATTCCATCGGTCGACGGATCGTGGAGTATTACCACACCAACAAAAGCCGATGTCGGCTTTCATTATCATTGGTTTGAAGTGGATGGACTTCGAGTCAACGATCCCGGCACCTATAGTTTTTTTGGATGGGGGCGAGAGACGAGCGGCGTCGAAGTTCCCACTCCAGGAGAGAACTTTCATCACTTCCATCCCGGCGCTACTGCGGGCTCCGTGGCCGAGCGCTGGTATGTGTCGCAGTTAACGGGTCGTTTGCGCCGCTGTTTCGTTTATCTGCCCGCCAGTTACATGACGGATAACACAAGCACGTTTCCGGTCCTGTATCTATTACACGGAGCGGGTGAATGCGAGCGTAGTTGGATCGAACAAGGGCGTTTGCAGTTCATACTCGACAACGCGATCGCCGCCCGTATCGCCAAGCCAATGATCGTTGTCGCCGATAGCGGCTATGCAGCGTTTGCTGACAGCCCCGCAGACGCTAACGACCGACAGTCTGCGACAGCGGCGTTCGAGCAGGTACTACTCGAAGAACTTGTTCCTATGATTGACCAAGCCTATCGGACGAAAGCGAGCGCGAAAGATCGTGCCCTGGCAGGTCTTTCGATGGGAGGTGGACAGTCGTTGGCGATCGGATTGAAACACCCTGAGGTTTTAGCGTCGGTTGCCGCGATGAGCGCGGGACGAAATGTTGATTTCAATACAGCAACGGCGTATGGAGGCGTGATGAAGGACGCAAACGCATTCAATTCGCGGTTCAAACGATTGTGGCTCAGCGCGGGGACAAATGAAAAGCCAACCTTCGATGCAATCAATGCGATGCACCACGCTCTCGATGCGGCTGGGATTCGACATGCGCTATATATTTCCGACGCAACGGCTCACGAATGGCACACTTGGCGGCGAAGTTTACACGAGCTTGTTCAGTGCTTGTTTGAGGAAGAATGATGTTCAGTTTCGCACCTTGCACGCGTCCTGTTTCGGATAATGGGATCGACCCTATCTTCGGTAGTTTTTGCTTTTGCCGATGTCTGCTCGACAACACTTGGAATATTTCGCCATGAGTCTTCAACGCCCGCTGTATCTGGCACACAAGGCCGCAACCGCCTATCGCATGAAGTCGATTGTTGCTTCAGTGTTGCTGCTGCAATTGCTCAGTGTCATGCCGGTTTTGGCACAGGAGAGGCCGGGCAAAGCGGCTACAGATATTGATCAAGTCGTCAACGCATACATGGGCCAGCATGAAGTGCCCGGCATGTCGGTCGCAGTGGCTCGCCAAAACGAGTTGATCTATTCGAACGGATTCGGATTGGCGGATGTCGAGCATGCAGTGCCGGCGACCGAAACGACTCGCTATCGAACGGCATCGATCGCCAAACCAATGACAGCAGCTTTAGTGTTGTCATTGGTAGAGGCTGGTAAGTTGGAACTGGACGCACCGGTCCAGACTTACGTCACAGAGTTTCCCGAAAAGCGATGGCCTGTCACGAGTCGCCAGTTGCTCGGGCATCTCGGTGGCGTGCGTCACTACAGGTCGTCCTCCGAGTCATCGTCGACGGCTCACTATTTCAATCTGAAGACGGCGCTTTGTACCTTTGCCGATGATCGGCTATTGCATGAGCCGGGATCAAAATATCACTATTCGTCTTTCGGCTACAATCTGCTCGGCTCGGTCGCGGAAAGTGCAGGCAAGTCGGATTACATGTCGTTGCTAAAGGAGCGCATCCTCGACCCGTCCGGTATGACGCACACCGTGGCTGATGATTCATTCGCCATCATTCCCGGTCGCGCGCGAGGCTACTTTCGCGCCACTGAATCTGTGATGACGACGTTGCCGGACGACCACAACTTTGTGGAGGGCGGTCTTTACCATTCGACATTGCACGATACCAGCATGAAAATTCCCGGTGGCGGGCTACTTTCGACTGCGCCAGATCTTGTGCGATTCGCGCTCGCGACGAATCAGAAAAAACTGCTCAGCGAGAACACACTTGCTGACATGTGGACGCCACAGAAAACGACCGACGGAAAGTCAACCGACTATGGACTTGGCTGGAGCGTTGGCACCAAGTCGGGTCGAAAAGCCGTCTGGCACGGCGGCGCACAATCCGGCACCTCGACGACCTTGTTGCTATATCCAGACTCGGGCACCTGCGTCGCCATCATGAGCAACCTGCAACGATTGAGCCTGATGAATTTGGCCGTGGCTATTGCGGACGCAGTCGATCCGCCGAAATACGACTACGGTCCGGCTATTGAAAGGCTGAAGTCCGCAGTGCGCTACGAGGTCGAGCAGAAAGAGTTGCCTGCGTTTTCGATCTCACTGGTCGATCGTGATCAAGTCGTCTGGGCCGATGGTTTCGGATTTCAGGATGCAGAGAAAAAGATTCCCGCGACTGCCCAAACTGTGTATCGCGTCGGATCGGTGTCCAAACTGTTCACTGACATCGCCGTCCTGCAGCTAGTCGAAGAGGGGAAACTCGACCTCGACGCGCCGGTGCAACAGTTCCTGCCTGAGTTCAAGCCGCAAAACCCATTTGCAGTTCCATTGACGCTGCGACAGATGATGTCGCATCGATCTGGGTTGGTCCGTGAGTCTCCCGTTGGACATTACTTCGATCCCGACGAACCCACACTGGCTGCAACCGTCGCCAGTCTCAATCAAACCACGGTGGTCTACAAACCAGACACGAAAACAAAGTACTCGAACGCTGCGATTGCAGTCCTCGGAGCCGTCCTCGAAAAGCAGCTCGACGGCTCGCATCCAGACAGAGTGCGGCAAACGATTCTCGATCCGCTCGACATGCGTCATAGTAGCTTCGTTGTCACGCCGACGATTGAGCCGAAGTTGGCAACCGGTTGGATGCGTACCTATGACGGTCGTCGCTTTAAAGCTCCCATGTTCCTTCTTGGCACCGGACCTGCGGGCAATCTTTATTCCAGCGTTCTCGACTTGTCAAAGTTCACGTCCTGCTTGTTTCGCGATGGCAGCACGGAAAACGGAAAAATCCTGACGCCGGAATCACTCAAGTTGATGACGACGCCGATCAAGGACTCGGACGGCAAACCGCAGGGATTTGGGCTTGGTTTTCACGTTCAGCAGCTCGATGGCGGCATCAAAATTGGACACGGCGGCGCGGTGTATGGGTTTTCGACTCAGCTCGAAGCACTACCGGAGCGAAAACTGGGTGTCGTAGCGGCCGCATCGCTGGATGGAACGAACGGTGTTGTCGGACGACTGGCCGACTACGCCCTGCGACTGATGTTGGCGACCCAGGACGGTAAGCCGTTGCCAACCTATCGAACGACCATTCCCGTGCCGCCCCAGCGAGTTAAAGATCTCGTTGGCATCTATCGTGAAGTCGACGGCGATCAAGTCGCAAAGATTTCGGAGTTGAACGGCGATGTTTTCATGCATCGTGGGTCGTACCGACACGAACTGAGAGCCGCCGCAGATGACGGATCGATCATCACGGACGATGAGATTAGCTTTGATACTCGGATCGAACGAAAGTCCGAGAAACAACTTGTGGTTGGTACCACGACGTTTGAGCGAATGACTGATGAACCACCTGCCGAAATTCCTGAGCGCTGGCACGGTTTGATTGGCGAATATGGATGGGACCACAACACGTTGTACATTCTGGAAGATGACGCCCGGTTGTACGCGTTGATTGAATGGTTCTACTACTATCCGCTGAAAGAAATCAGCGACGATGTTTTTGAGTTCCCCGATTATGGTTTGTATCACGGTGAGCGACTGAAGTTCACTCGCGGTAAGCACGGCGTGGCGACCAAAGTGAATGCGGCGGAAGTTGTCTTCGATCGACGCGAGGTCGGCACCCAGGATGGCGAGACGTTCAAGATCACACCGGTCAAACCAATCGACGCACTACGCGACGAAGCGTTGGCCGCCACGCCACCGCCGGAAGCGGGTGAATTTCGTGACGCCGAGCTTGTTGAACTTGTCATGCTCGATCCGACGATCAAGCTCGACGTCCGATACGCAACAACCAACAACTTCACCGGAGCAGTGTTCTACAAGCAATCTAGGGCATTCATGCAGCGGCCGGCTGCTGAATCCGTTGCCCGCGCGAACGAAAAGTTGAGACCAATGGGGCTCGGCCTGCTGGTCCACGACGCCTACCGCCCGTGGCACGTCACGAAAATGTTTTGGGACGCGACACCCAATGATTTCCGAGACTTCGTTGCGAACCCGGCCGATGGTTCGCGTCACAATCGAGGCTGTGCGGTGGACCTGACGTTGTACGATCTCGCCTCAGGAAAACCGATTCAAATGGTCGCTGGCTATGATGAATTTTCAACGCGATCGTTCCCGCAGTATCCCGGCGGTACCTCGCTTCAGCGTTGGTACCGTGAGCTTTTGCGGCGCACGATGGAATCCGAAGGGTTCACGGTCTTTGAATTCGAATGGTGGCACTTCGACTACCAAGACTGGAAAAAGTACCGCATTGGCAATGCGACGTTCGAAGAACTGACCAAGTAAACGCAGATGCGAGCAAGGACCGATCAATCCCACTACGACTGAATTTAGTCGCTTCCAACCCACCAGGGCGTCGCCGACGACGTCTTGATCACGATGAGGACATCCGATGAAGTATGGTGTAGCTGCCCTTGTTGGCTTTTGTTGTGCTGCCGTCGTCGCCTCGAGTCGTCATGCTACCGCTGACGAATTGCGAACCGCCGTCCAGTGGGCAATCGCGATTCACGGGGGAGCAGGTGGTGATCCGAATGATTGGAGTGAGGCGAAAGTTCAAGCAAGAAACGAAGGGCTTGCACGTGGTCTGCAAACCGGTCGTGACCTACTCGCTCAAGGCGGAACGGCGATCGACGCTGTCGAAGCGGTGATCCGTGTACTCGAAGACGATTCAAGCTTTAACGCGGGGCGCGGTTCGGTGTTGACCACCGATGGACGCGCGGAACTCGATGCGTCCATGATGGATGGCAAGTCGCTCGCATGTGGTGCTGTGGCCGGCGTTACGAGAGTCAAAAACCCCATCTCATTGGCACGTCGGGTCATGACTGAAACGAAACACGTGCTATTGGTCGGCCAAGGCGCGGATGAGTTTGCTGAGATGCAAAACGTTCCACTCGTTGCTCCAGAGTATTTCCTCAGTCGATCTCGCACGTCGCAAGCTCCCATGATCGACTTCGATGTTGCCGACGCGGAGTCTCCGCATTTCGGTACCGTCGGTTGTGTCGCACTCGATTCGCACGGCAACCTCGCCGCGGGAACGAGCACTGGCGGAACGGCCAGCAAGTTGCCCGGACGCGTTGGCGACTCACCGATTGTCGGAGCCGGTACGTATGCGGCAAACGGTTTGTGTGCGGTGTCTGGAACTGGCATCGGCGAAGAATTCATTCGACATTCGATTGCCTATGACATTGCCGCTCAATTGCGGTATGCCAACAAGACCCTCGAGTCTGCTGTGACGGAAATCATGAGGCGACGTTTAAGCCCCAATGTCGGCGGAT
Source organism: Pirellulaceae bacterium (assembly GCA_041741195.1). Taxonomy (GTDB): domain Bacteria; phylum Planctomycetota; class Planctomycetia; order Pirellulales; family Pirellulaceae; genus JBBSJZ01. The sequence goes on along the minus strand of JBGSKM010000075.1, from coordinate 193,722 downwards.
TGATCGCTGTGTCCCAGCAAGGCGAAATCGTTATGCAACACAACACTCCCGCGATGAGTTGTGGGGCAGCCGACAGTACTGGCCGGTTTGAAACTTATCTCAAACTGGTCCCAGGCGACGTGAAGCACGTTGAATCCACCGCGGATCATCGCTCGTCCCCAGAAATCCAAATTACACGACTTCTTGAACAGCAAGCTCGCCACTGGAACGATGGTGACGTCGACGCATTCATGCAGGCCTATTGGAAGAGCGACGAGCTAACGTTCTCTTCGGGCGGCGAAATTACACGCGGATTCGACGCCACGTTAGAGCGATACAAGGTGCGCTACCCCAACGCCGATTCGATGGGACGGCTTACTTTCTCAGAGCTGGAATTTCTGCCACTCGGTCATACGGCGATGCAGGTGCTGGGTGTCTGGAAACTCGATCGCGACGTGCCCATTGGCGGTCGCTTCACACTTGTCGTTCGCCAAATGGACGACGAGTGGAAAATCGTGCACGACCACACATCGATGTCACCGTCCGAGTAACACGGATGCGTTTTTCAGTCGTCTTCGGAAGCTTTGGCGGCTTCGGCAAGATTGCCTGACGGACGTAACGTAAAGCGGCGACCATCGATCTCAAGTAACGCGTACCGCTGGGTGACTTCGACCACGATTCCTTTAAGACTACCAATCTCGAAAGAATCACCCACTCGCAACTTCAACGTCTCGCCACGCGTTCGCACGTTCATCCAAGCCGTCCAGTCGTCGCGGCCTTGAACAAGCCCCGTGAGGACGGTTTGCTTCGCATCGTCGAACTCTGGCTTGGGTTTGTCCGGTTCCGGCGGAGGAGGCGGGTCATTCACGACAAGCGTTAGTGTTTGCTCGACGCTTCGTTTCGGAAATCCCGAATCACTCGCGACCACCGTAAACTCGTGCGTACCCGTGGACGTCGGATTCAGCATCAGCTGGCCGGTACTCGAATCGACTCGAATGAACTCAGGGACTTCACCGACGAGCGAATAGCTAATGGCGTGGTCCTCGGGATCTTTGAATTCCAACGCCGTAGTCGTTTCTTTGCCGACGACCGCTTCGATCTGGCGGCTACCCGAGTATTGAGGAGCTTCGTTGGGAGGCGAGAAGAAATTTCGATCGAGGATACCATCACGGTATTGAGCGACGCTGCGATCCACACGCCATGAGGGCTGCAGCGGGGGCGAAACACTGTCCGCGGCTGCGTTGAGGGCGATCGCATCGATCGACAATTCGAGAATCATTTCGCCGGTGGTTTGGCCAGTCTTGAAGGGGCGAACATTGATCTCACGAATGCGGTGCAAGTAGTCTTTGGCATAGAAGGCATGCAACAATTCGGTGATTTTTGGAAGCGTCGCTTTGCCGCTGACGCGAAATCCGAATCGCTGGTAAAGATCCGCCACTGGCAAGGAAGTGGTGGAATCCACATCGGCACCCGTGACACCATGCGACCGGACTAGATCGAGTAACCATCCCGTGTAATCGCTTCGCGCTCGCTCGACGGTCGAGGGAAGAGATCGAACGAGGTACTCGCCCATTTGTCGATCGGCATACGCCCCCTGTAGCAACTCTTCCTCAAGTCGCTGTTTTTGATTTTCCAGGTTGGCTAATTGGTTCGTGCGTTGTTGAACCGCAGTCCGGTACTTGGTGAACATCCACTGCAAGCCGATGATCAGTATCAGCCCACCGACGCCCAGTGCAAGGAATCGCTCTCGTTGGGTCATACCTGGGGCTCCGTCGCTGCAGTCGTGTCATCGATGGGTGTCGTCGGTGTGTCCGGCGATGTGGTTGGTTCGTCCATTGGTGACGTCGTCTCATCCGAGGGCGTCGTCGCTTCATCGGCGGGCGACGTGTCGCTGGAATCGCGATTGAGCGACTCATTCTCAGGTGTGGGGCCAGGCTCCGGCGCGGGACCAGACTCGGAACTGCTCACGTCCGGAGACGCTTCGCTAGGGGCGTCGGAGTTCGCTGCATTGTCGACAGCGGGTGCGGGCGTGGCATTCGCAGCGTTTTCATCCTGGGGCGCTAACCCTTCATAGCGCGCATTGCGAATCGATTCGGCATTCACCGATACCGTTTCCGAAAACGTCCAGCGGTAGACATCTTCGGTGCGTTGTTCACTTGAACCTTCCCCGACCACTTGATGGTCGGAGTCACGTACTGCGGCTTCGAGTTGATCGATGACGGCGGGATCGGTCACGGCACCCGTCAAGGTCAAGCGACCGCCACCGGCTCGCTGGTCGGTCGTGCCGGCGATCGAACGAATGATCAATTGATCCGAGGGTGGAATGACATCGGCAAGTCGTTTCATCTCGGCAAGCCAGTTGACATCGCCATCAAGAAACTGGTCGACGCGTTCGGTTCGATCGACGCTGACGCGAGCCACCTTCACACGAGGCTCAAGCTCGGCGATGGCTGTTTTCATCGAATCAATTTGCGAGTCGAGTGTTCCCATTTGCCGATAGACAAGAAACCCAAGTCCCAACATCGCGGCAATCGGTGCTCCGATAAGCAATGCATTTTTGAGACGATTCGGTTTTTGCTCGGGTCGCTTGCGAGGGTTCAAAAAATCGATGAGATATTCGGGGCCCGCTTCGTCCGCCGCGATCAATCCGACGAGCGGCGCCAACCGACCGCTGTGCATCGGCAAACTGTCAGCAATCGCCGGATCGACATCAACGAGGCTGAACGGATCCAAGGCCACCACGGTGGTGCCGATGGCGTCGGCGATCGTCGCGACTTCGTCTTGGTGAACGGATTGGCGGCCCCACAAAACGACCTTCTGAGGAGCACTGCTCGAACCTGCCGCCACGAGACTTCGTCGGAGTTCGCCAGCGAGGGCGCTCGGACGCGCGGTAGAGCTTGTCGGTAATTTGACCGTTCGCAAAAACACCACTTTGCCATCGCGCAGCACCACGATTTCCGCATCGCCGGCGAGCAGGTCGATCAGGACCGTTTCACCGTCGGTACCAGCGTCTTTGTCTCTGAGCACAAAGAGGGCGGCGGCGGCGAGTGGGCGAAGGGCGATGCGTCGCAGTTGCAAGTGCGAGGCGTTACAAACTTGACGCACCGAGTCGAGCTTGGCCGGTGCAATGGCGGCGGCAATCATTTCGACGCCGCGGTCAGTCCGCTGGGTCACGAGAAAATCGATCGTCGCACTGTCGCCGGCCGATGCGAATGATCGAACCGCTTGAAAACGAACCATGTCCGGCAACTCTTCGTCCGGTACCGGTGGAAGCTGCAGATCCCGAAGTTCCGCCCTTCCGCGACCGATCGTGACGAACGTTTCGCACCTTTCGAGTCCGTGACGATCCAGCGCAGCGGAGAGCGCTTGATCCAGATTCGTATCGCTCAGCGAGATGACGTCGGCGCTAAGAACCTTGACGCTATTGCCGCTGCACATGGCGACAACCATCCGCAGTTCGTCGTCATCCCAGTCGATCGCTAGTTTCTTTGGCATTCGGTCACATCAATACAACATGAGTAAGTTTAATGTCGCCATTTTAATTCGCCGTAGGCATGGCGGTTCGTAATCCCAGCACAGAAAGCTCAAAACCTCGTCCGAGGTGGCTCAAATCTCGCCAGGAAATAATTTTCGGGTTGACCGTGGTCGCATCGATGATCACCTCCACGCGTTTGGAAGCGCCCTTGATTTCGTAATAACCAACGATTTGACCACGAAAGACGTCTCCCCCACCGGTGAAAAGCGGTAGCAATTGACGCATCTGGTCGAGCGACACGATCCCCTCGACAAGTGGCCAAGTTTCAAATTTACGATTGGGATCATCCACGGCATTCTGCCGAGCCTCGAGAATCGCATCAACCGTTTCGGGTTCCAGTAGCGGAACTCCGTAGAGCAATTCGGCGGGGCACTCGTTGATGTTGATCCGTCCAGGAATCACCGGTGTATCTTGCGTCGACAACACATCCATGAGCAACGGCATGTAGCTTGCCATCACCAAGGGATCGCTTTTAAACGGCGACAGGTACGATTGTTCGCCGACCGTAACCGTCGAGTCGATCAGGTCCAGAACTTGGTTAATGTTGGTACCGCCGCCGCCGGTCAAATCCATCGTGGCTAGCACGTCGGCCGACCACTCGCGAGGCGGAGCCGAGTTTCCACCTTGGCCGTTTCGGTTCTGCCCGCCGGAGCCGGATCCGTTTTGCGAATCGCCACCCTCACCGGAGCCTCCTGCGGCACCGGCAGCCAACGTGGACGTGACTGGCGAGACTCCGCCGATGCGATAGGCCGTGATATAGCTTGCCAACAAGTCGTCACCAAGCGCCGCTGAAAGTTCTTGGTAGAGCAATTCGAGATCATCCTGGTTGACTTTCACCGTCGGCGTTCCATCGCTCCGTTTGTTGGCCTCCGCACCACTGACCGTCAGGTACGAAGCCCAACCGAGCGCGCCGGGCGTTTCGATCCCGATGCCGTACCGTACTTGCTCGTCGGCATCGACGACGCCATTGCGATTGGCATCGACACCGAACAGAAGCGTCGGGGTAACACCTCGAACGAGTAACAATTCTTCGACGCTGTGCAGAGGCCCATTGGCCGGAGCATAGGGAGTCGGCAACGTCATGTAGTAATCCGCTTCCGCGCCGTACGGTCTCGCCTCCTCGTCTTCGTCAATCCAGTCCAAGATCGCATCGGCCACGTCCTCAGTCATTCCCGGCAACGCCATCAATAATGACACCGGCAACGACTGGGTTGCCAACTCTTCACTAATCTCGCCGGTGGTCAGCGCCATCGCGGGCATGAGTAAATCCGAGTTCTCTTCGAGCACAATGAGCGTGTTGATGTTCAAGCGAGCAGATTCGTCTTGCAAACCAAACCGGATGCCGCCCATCATTCCCGTTTCGTCAATTCCGGGAGCGACCACGGTGTAATTCGACGGGGTGGCATTGTCGGTGCCCAGTGAAACGGTGATCGCTTGAAACAACGCGGGGTTGCTGTAAACGCCTCCCATTTCGTCCCGTGCATCGGGTGGTTGCGAAAGCACAATTCTCATCGCTTCGATGGCCGATTCCGTGTTCACGCGAGCCTGGACGAGGTCCCCGGCAAGGTAAGCCGAATCGTCTTGGGCAATCATCAGCTCCGTGAACGAGTACACCGAAAGCGTCGCCACGACGATAACGATCAAAACGAGCACCAAAAAGAATCCACCGCGTCGTCGTCGCAGTTTTCGCGACTGGCTGACGTTGCGGATGGTGGCCATCAACGGTTCGCTCATGGAAGGCTGCTCGTGGTTGTGGTGGTGCCTTCGCTGGTATCGATCGGCTTGCCCAACGGCAGACGGATGATGTGCGTGAACAAGCGAGGTTCGACGGGAGCGAGCGCCGCGCTCGGATCGTTCACGGCAGCTGCGGTCTCGGGAGAATCGACCACCGCGATTTGGACCTGGACCGCTTGGGGAAGCTCGCCCATTTCGTCACTGCTCCATTGCAATTGCCAAATCGCTCCGTCCCAATACGAAAACTCAATGCTGACGACTTCGGGTGCAAGTAGTTCACCGGTTTGATTGAGCGCCGCTTGCACGCCCGTATTCACCGCGTGCACGGTGGCGAATCGATCGAGACTACGTCGAACGAGGCCACCCACAGCATTTTGGGGACCCGCTGTCGCCGCATCGGGCTGTGTCAACGGATCGTTGACGCCTCCGACGAGCCCAGCACTTTGGACAAAGTACGTAACCGTCTTCAAGTCGCTGGGGATGTCCTCGATGTCATTCGTTGTCCCGTCCAGCATCAACACGTACTCTTCCAGCCGCGGGAGTCGGCTCACATCGACTTGGATCTGGAACTGGTTGCCGATCAACCCGGGTGACTGCAAGACCGACGCTGACGTGGCGAGGTCGGTGCCATCGCTTGTCGCCGTCTCAGTAGCCGGGTCGGTTAACCCCGCGGCGGAAAGATCCTCGTCTTCGCCCACGGACGCACCACCACCAGACGCCCCGCCGGCAATCGACGACAACATCGTGCCCAGTGCCTCGGCATCAATGGGTTCACCGTGCAGGGTCCCCCGCAAATCGTCCTCAATCATCTGCAGAACCGCCGCAGCCACCTGGACTTGTCTCACCTCGAGATTACTTACGTTCAGATCGCTGGCGTAGAATGAAAGCGCATTGCCGATCAAGATCATCAGCACGACGGACATCGCCAACGTAAGCAGCACTTCGAGCAGAGTGAATCCAACGACACGTTGTCTCATGGGTCCATCTCCGTCGAGGTCGTTTCGCCACCCGATGCCGCCGCTTCTTGCGCAGCCAATTCTTCCGCCTCGGCGCCTTCGAGATCCAATGTCGGATCAACCATCCATCGATCCAGCGAGTAGGAAACCAGCGGCGGGCCTCCGTTGGGATTCACCGCATCAACTTGGACCCTCACCGCCAACAGGCCTTGCAACTGGCCCGGTTGCACTTGAACGCTGTAAACGAATTCCGTCAATGATTCGGAGTCGATACTCGTGACGGGCATCGCCATCACACTCTGGGGAACGGTTCGAGTGAGCAACAGTTGTGAAAGTTGTGATTGGCAAATGACACGAGCCATCACGAGGTCTCGGGCTTCGCGAGCCGCATCGACTCCCGTGCTCGCGATTTGGCTCAGCACCGCCAGCGATCCACCCAGGATCGCCAGGGCGAGCAGGATTTCGAGCAACGAAAATGCGCGGCGGGCGGAGCCATTCACTGCACTGGCTCCGCACTCGCGGCAGTAACTTCGCTTGCCGTCACGTCACCCGTGATTCCGCGAAGACGAACGAGAATACGTCCGACGCTGGGGTGCGTGAGCGAAATCGTCGCCGTGCTTGTGGTCCCGTCCGCATAGAACATGATCGGTTGACTCCACTCGCCAAGGAACTCGTTCACGGATTCGGCCCCAGAGCTGGATGACTCGGGCATCGCCATCGCGGCCGACGGTTGCTGGGTCGACAATTGTTGTTGAATTTGAGCACCACGCATCGACGCCACGACCGAGATCGATTCCACGGTGACATCTTCGGGTAACTCGATGACTCGCCCCGCGTCTTCGGGCGACTCTTGCGCGACATTCACGGTGGCTTGCTTGGCGCCGCTCAGCAGCGCCGAAGGCATGCCCGTAGTTTGATCGGATTCCGTCGCATCGGACAATGACGAGAACGGACGCACTCGCAACGCACCGCCACTGAGTTGTGCTTCTAGCATCATGACTCGCCCTTCACGCATCGCATCGACACGCAATTGCGTCATCTCGACCTGCAATTGGCTCGCACCCCGCAGCAATCGGCGATCACCCAGTAGTGACATGGATTGAGGAATTGCCACGGAAATGATGATGGTCAACACCACCAGGGTGAGTAGCAGTTCGATCAACGTGAAGGCGGATGCGTGACGCACGGAATCGATCAACCTTCTTGGGTGATGTCGTCCTGGGTATTGACCTGGCCGTCCGGTCCGCCGCTGCGAAGCTCATAGGTATTGCCGTTGACGCTATACACGAGTGGGTTCGACCAAGCATCTCCGGGAATCTCATTCATGATCGGCGCCACCCATTTGGCCTTCTTGGCGGCGTCGCTCGGTCCGTCTCGCAGTGCTTCGAGTGTTTCGGGCAAGGCATTCATTCGGATTTTGTACATCTCGATCGAATTCTTGACCGCGCTGAGCTGCGTCTTCGTCGCGTTGATGTTCGCTTCGGTCTGTGCTCCACCAAAGTTCACGACCGCGATTCCGCCGATAACGACGAGAATTGACAGCACGAGAAGCAGTTCGAGCAATGTAAAGCCACGGCGCTCATGCACACGGCGAGCGCGGCATCGAGCCACCTTGGGGCGGCGACACGGGGCACATCGGGTGAGAGTCATCTCGCTCTCGGTTGAGTTGAATTCTAAACGCATGGATCCATCGGTCCGAAGGGCGGGAATGGGGGGAGGGTAACGCTGCATTGTACTCAATATTAACCCGACCGAGAAAGCAAAGTTTCGCGGCGGCGTAGGATGCTCGACGTCAAAGCTCGGGGCGTGGAGATATCCGGGAATTAAGTATCCGCCCAGGTGGCGCCGCTGGCCACGTCGACCTTGAGCGGTACCGCCAGTTCCACGACGCCGGTCATTTCCTCGCGAACCAGACGCTCCAGCGCCTCGGCGTCCGACGGAGCAACCTCAAAGAGCAGTTCGTCGTGGATTTGCAATAGCAACCGTGCCTGGAGTCCGCTCTCGGCCAATCGCCCGTGAACCGCGATCATAGCCAACTTGATCAGGTCGGCGGCCGATCCCTGGATGGGCATATTGATGGCGATCCGTTCTGCCTCCGTCAAGCTACGGCGTTTGATGGGCTCCAGTTTGGACAAATCGCGAACGCCTTGGACCTCGCGCCGTCGCCCGAGCATCGTGCTCACAAAGCCATCGCGGCGGCAATCCATCAGCGTCTTGAGCATGAAGTCTTGGACGCCCGCGTATCGGGCAAAGTACAGCTCGATGTAGTCGCGAGCCTCGTCCTTAGGAATTCCCAGTGTCTTGGCCAACCCGAACGGACTTTGGCCATACACGATTCCAAAATTAATGGTCTTGGCGATTCGTCGCATCTCGCTGGTCACTTCCGTCTCAGCGATCCCGTTGACTTCTGCCGCAACGCGGGTGTGGATGTCAGCGTCCTCGCGATAGGCGGCAAGCAGCGCGGGGTCCCCGCAGTAGTGCGCCAGTACCCGCAGTTCGATTTGCGAATAGTCGGCACCCATCAGCAACCAACCTGGTTCGCCGGCCGTGAATGCTCCGCGAATCGCACGCCCCTGCTGCGTTCGGATGGGTATGTTTTGCAGATTCGGTTCCGTGCTGCTGAGTCGGCCCGTGGCGGCGACGTCCTGCCGAAACGATGTATGAATTCGACCCGTCCGTTTGCAGATCAACTGAGGCAGCGCGTCGATGTACGTGTTCTTGAGCTTGGTGGCTTGACGGTACTCGATCACCTTGGCGGGCATCTCGTGCGAGATCGCCAACTGGCTGAGCACATCCGCATCCGTACTCGGTCCGGTCTTGCTGCGTTTGACCACGGGCAAGCCGAGTCGGTTGAACATGACCTCACCGAGCTGTTTCGGGCTGTCGATGTTGAACGCCCCACCGGCGAACACGTGAATTTCTTCGCGAAGCCGCTCGATCTCTTTGGTGAATTCGCCGCTCATGCGACTGAGGTAGGACGCGTCAACACGAATCCCGTTGAATTCCATTTCGGCGAGCACGTTGATGAGCGGCATTTCGACATCGTGATACAGTCGCTCGAGCCCACTTGCGGCAAGCTGGGTGGCCAGCAGCGGCTGGATACGAATCGGGACGTCAACGTCTTCGCTGGCATAAAAGCTAACTGTCTCCAGCGGCACTTCGTCCATGCAGATTTGCTTCTTGCCGGTTCCAATCAATTCCTTGATCGAAACATTCGTGTGGTTCAAGAATCGTTTGGCCAGCTCGTCCAGGCTGTGGTTTCTCGCGCCCGGATTGAGCAAATAGTCAGCGACCATGGTATCGTCGGCGATGCCACCGAGTTTGACTCCGGCGGTGCGCAGCACGACGAGATCGAATTTGATGTTCTGCCCAATTTTCGCGATTTTTTCCGACTCAAACACATCGCGAAGCGTCTCGATGACCAGCGATTGATCGAGCTGGGCATCGCCCAGTGGAGAGCGAATCGGGATGTAGGCGGCGCGGCCGGGCGCCCAGGCAATCGAAACTCCGACGAGGTCACAACCCCGCGCGTCGGTGCCCGTCGTTTCGGTGTCGATGGCGATCGCCGAGCATTCTCGCAATCGTTCGGCAAGCGAATTCAATTGATCGATGCTGGTGATCGTTTCGTAATCCGTCACCCATGGCATCTCGACTTCGGGTTTGCTCGCGCCCGCAAAAACTTCACTAGCGAGATTTTTGAGTCGTCGGAATCCGAACTCTTCGAACAACGCGAGTGCCCGCGGCAGGTCGGCCGATTCTCGAACGCTCCGGCTCCATGGGATCGGACAATCGACATCGTTTTTCAGACGCACGAGTTCACGGCTGAGCATCGCACGCTCGCGTCCCTCGATCAGATTCTGTTTGCGTTTTGCACCGGAGATCGATGACGCATTGTCGAGAACGTTTTCAAGAGTTCCAAACTGGATCAGCAACTCGCGGGCGATTTTAGGGCCGATGAGCGGGACGCCGGGAACATTGTCCACAGGATCGCCCACGAGCGATTGGTAATCGACGACTTGATCCGGCCGTATGCCCCAGTCATCAAGCAGAAACGCGGCGTCGAGTTCCAAGTCCTTGCGAATGTTGTAGATCGTCACGTTGTCGGTAATCAACTGGCGACAATCTTTGTCGCTCGTGACCACAAGGCATCGTCCTCCGGCGGCCTCGACTTGTGCCGCGACCGTGGCGAGCAAATCGTCGGCTTCGTAGCCACCGCACTCCATGATCCCAACACCCATCGCGTCAATCGCTTGACGAATCAACGGGATTTGTTGACGCAGTTCATCGGGCATCGATTCGCGGTGAGCTTTGTATTGATCATAAAGCGCGTTGCGAAAGGTGACCTCACTCTTGTCGAATGCGGCGACGACGTAATCCGGATTCTTGCGAGCGATCAATTCGAAGACGTCACCGACAAACCCGTAGACAGCCGACACCGGCAAACCGCTGCCGCTGGTCATCGGCGGCAAGGCGTGGAAAACTTGGTAGATCAATGAGTGGGCGTCGATCACCACGACCAATCGGCCCGCTAAGTCCGGTGTCGCCTCGGCTTCGTTGGCGAGAATCTCTTGCCTCAAGATGGCCGGCAAGGAGTCGCTGGACACGCCCACCGCGTCGTGTCGCTGCTGGCGAGTCAGCGCGGGAGCCTGAGGCTTTGGAGGCGCCTCCGATGACGGGATCCCAGCTGACGAGGCCCCAGGCTTCGGTTGGGCCGGGCTCTCCGCTGGCGGCGGGGTCTCCGGATCGTCTGCGAAGAGACTCATTTGAGCGTCGCGTTTCTTTGACGGCGAACCCAGTTCAGAGCCGACCGGCCGGCCATTCACGTCGGCGCTCGTTGGGGGGGCGGCGGCAGATTTTGGATTCTGATTCGATTCGGCGGAAGACGACATGCGACCCAAAGCTCGATGGGATTCGTAAAGCCTCCTGTTGTAACAAACTCGAACCAGAAATCGGGGCGAAACTGAGATTCAGCACACTTGGCTGGCGGCGAGTCGCTCGGGAGAGCCGAGTAACCCTTAAAAACGGCAAAAAGGCTGAATTCCTAGCTGATCCATCCGGATTCTGGCGTCCTGGTGGTAGAATCGTCATATCTTCCAAATAGGCTATGGGCTGCCGGTAGCCGTTTTTGCAGTGCTGGCATCAGCCATATTCTCAGCGAATGACGTGGCATCTCCTCAAACTTTTTTCCTTTCTCTCCGGTTAAGCGAACGACCATGGCAGCACGTGACGACTCCGTGATTCGCGGCAGCTTGATTGCCTGCTTGATTTTTCTTGTGCTTTCGTTGGCGCTGAACTTTTTGTTTTGGCGATGGGGCGACCTCGCCGCTGCCGATAACGCTGCGGCCGAAGAGCGACTCGCCAGCGTCCAGAATGAACTGCGGACCAAGGAAGAGCAGGCGATTTTGATGAAGGCGATGCTCGGCGTTGGCACGATGACCGAAGCACAGTTTGAATCGCTTAGCCAGAGTTCCAGCGGTGACGAGGACATGGAAGTGATCGAGAAGAACTTTTTGCGCGACATGGCGCTGTTGGGCCCCACCGTCGAACCTCAAGAACGAAACTATCCGAATTTGCCCAACTACCTCGTCAATGCGATCCGTTCACTCAACGACAATTATGGTCAAGCACGTGACGAAGCGACCTTGATTCGCACTCAGGCCGATAGCGACGTCAACAACGCTCGTTTGGCTCAAGCTCAAGCGGAAAAGAACCGCGACGACGAAACCAAAAAGCTCGAGACCGAACGCAGCCAGTTCACGGAAGATCGCGATCGAATGAAAGTCGACACCGAAGCAATGCGGGACAACCTCAACAAGAGCGTCCAAGACATGCAGGCCTATCGCCAGCAAAAGAGTAATGAGATCGCGAGTTTGAATCGTCGTTCGAGCCAGTTGCTCGATACCGTCACGGAGCAGAAAAAAGAGCTGACGACGCTTCGTAGCGACCGCTTTGAAAACGTCCAAGGTTTGATCTCGTACGTGTTCCTGGACGGCAAGGTCGTCCAAATCAATCTCGGATCGGGCGATGCACTGCGCCCCGGCGTGACGTTCGGCGTCATCGATGCTGACGAAACGCGTTTGAAAGACGCTCGCATCAAAGCCTCAATCCAAGTCACCAAGATTCTCGGCGAACATCTCGCCGAAGCCCGCGTTGTCGCTGTACCCGAGATTCAGTATCCCATCATTCCGGGTGACAAAATCTACTCGCCGTTTTGGGCTCCCGGACGGACGGTCAAAATCGCCCTTGCCGGTGATATCGATATCGACGGTGACAATCGTCCGGACACCGATGCACTCGTGGGCATGATCCAAGCGGCCGGTGCGACGGTGGCTGCGATCATCGACAATGATGGCGAAGTCGAAGGTACGTTCGATTCGAGTATCCGATTCCTGGTGATCGGTGAATCGCCGACGGTCACGCAAAGCGCGGACGTCGGACGAGACGCCAAGGCGCAAGCAATTCTCAAGTCGATGGGCGAAGTCAAAGAACAGGCAATCGAGAAAGGCATCACCGTCATTCCTGCCTACAAATTGCAGGATTACCTGCGAACGATCGATGACTCACTGACCACGCCGCTGGGTTCCGCAGCTCGTGAAAAAGACTTCGGGGTCGAGCAGTCCAAGAGCATGAAGTCGATTCTCCCCACGGACTTGCCAGAGATCTACCGAGACCAAAAGGATCGGGTTCAACGGAACCAAGACATCGTTCCCCCCAATTGATCTGATCCGCCGGTTAACTTCTTCGCCTGGTACCTCGAGGGCGAAGTTGCTCCGCGTGGTGGGAGAATCGAAGTGATTGCTTCCGCCAACGCTCGCTCAGCCGACGCAGTTCGCCATCCAAACGGTCCGACGCGATGGGCGACGGCCCAATTGGTGCCGTACCCAATCGAACTTCGTTGCCGTCGCGATGGCTGGAGATCGATTGGTTGAGCGAGTGACGAATCAGCAAGTCGCTCATGCGTGGCCCTAATCGATTCTCATCCACTGAGATGATTTGGGGTTCGCCCCAGGATCGACGCAGTGCCGGTTCACTGCGCACGCACATCTCATCGATCGCCTCCAGACGTCGGGAAATCGTTGTCGCGTCCGCATCGAGAATGCAAACCCAGCGCCTTGTGTCGACCCGATAAGCCAGTTCGAACATGGTCAATTGGTTTTGCAGCACCCCATCAAATCGATCGGCGTCGGCGCGCTGGGTATCGGCGCCCAGCGAGACGATGGTGGCGGTGAGCTGCTGGGGGCATCGCGGTGGCAAAGTCTCGCTGCGAAGTGATACGCTGAATACCGGCGGATCCAATCGGAGCGTTCGCTGGATGGTTGTATCTTCGGGCGCTGTGTCTTTGGTGATCGAGCGAGAGCCACGCTGGGTCGGTCGTTGCTTCAGCGGGCTCGTCGCCTGAACTCGCCATCTCGTCCACGCCTGGGCGACCGAATGCGGCCCCGCAGCAGGTGTTTCGAATGAAACCTCAGTTCCGACACCCATGCGTGAACGAATGGCTAAATTCGAAAAATGAAGCGCCGCAAGCTGACGCGAGATCGCCAGTCCGAGTCCCTCTCCGCCCGCTAAGGAGACGTGACGTGACGCGATTCGAGTGAGTTCCGCTTCGGGGATCCCCGCCCCGCGATCGATCACGGTCCAGCCGACTGTTTCGCCGCCACGACGAACATCGAGCTTGATCAGAACCGTGCCACCTTCGTCGCTCGCTCGGATTGCGTTGGCGACCAAGTTGACGAGCAGACGACCCATGAGTTGCTTGTCGGCGTAGACGAAACCGCCCGACGTTTCGACGCCATCCCACAACACGTTGACACCGCGCGGAATCGACCATGGGCGTAACGTCTGGTCCACTTGCTCGCGAAGCGCTTTTACCGAGATCCATTCGCGCCGGGTTCGCGGAATGCCGCTCCGCAGTCGCTCCAGTTGTGACATGTCCCCGATCATCTGGTTGACCCGGTCGACCTCGTCCATCGCCGCCATCAACAGCGATTGCTGGTCCTCGTTGAGGCTGCCGAGATCCCCGTCGCGTACCAGTCGTACGGATTCGCGGATGGTTGTCAGGGGACTGCGCAGGTCATGCGCGGTTTCGCTCAGCATTCGGACCGCCAAGTCGAGACCATCGACCGATCTCGCGGAGGCGTCGTCGCCAGCATTCGATGAGACGACATCGCGGTCCGAGGCCTTGGCGACCGAGGCCGCGGGGCGTTGGATCCCGCGTGGACCTAACTTGGTCGAATGTTTAGAAGTCGGCATTTGAGTCCTCCGAACCGTGTGGGCGCAACTAGTTCGTTCATCGACTCAAAAAATCATTCGAACGTAGTCAAACTTGTGACGTGATCCTGTCTTGCGCCGGTGGATGGTCTATCTTGAGCGATAAATCATCTGTTCAGAAAACAACGCTTGGCCCGATTCTGCGCTCTGCAATGTCCAGTTCGTTTCCGATCTTGCCGTCCCACGTAGCGCCGATGCAGGACGCCCCGCTACTCGATCTGGCAGGTATCACAAAATCGTTTCCTGGCGTGCAAGCGTTGGATAACGTGTCCATGCGGCTGAGTGCTGGTGAAGTCTTGGCACTGGTCGGCGAAAACGGGGCCGGCAAGAGCACGTTGATGAAAGTGCTCGCGGGCATCGTCCAGCCCGATTCGGGAACGTTGCGATTGGACGGTGAGCCAGTTCGATTCCGTTGGCCGATCGAAGCGATCCGAGCCGGTATAGCGCTCATTCACCAAGAGTTGAATTTGCATGAGGGCCTAAGCGTTGCCGAGAATTTGTTCCTCGGACGAGAACTCCACTGCTGGGGTTGGCGAGATCGACAACGCATGAACGAACGTGCCGCCGAAGCACTTCAACAGGTCGGCTGCGGCGCGTCGCCGACGGACCCGTTGGCCAACTTGTCCGTCGCCGCACGTCAACTCGTGGAAATCGCCAGAGCGGTATCCAGCGATGCCAAAGTGGTCATCATGGACGAGCCGACCAGCAGTCTGACGACGACCGAGGCCGAGAACCTATTCGGGGTCGTCGAATCGCTCGCCCAGCGCGGCGTCGGGATCGTTTACATCTCCCACCGACTCGGTGAGATCGTGCGTTTAGCGGATCGTGTGGAAGTGCTTCGTGACGGGCGCAATGCGGGCGCTCTCACCGGCGATGCGATTCACCACGACGCAATGGTTTCGGCAATGATCGGTCGCGAGTCCACTAAGTTATTTGATCGACGCGAGGTTGTCCGCGGCGAAGTCCGGTTGCGAGTCAAGGATCTTCGAGTCGCCCATCGCCAGTCATTCTCGCACAAACGACCGGTGCAAGCCCCCGCGATTGAGTTCGACGTCCGAGCGGGAGAAATCGTTGCCATCGCGGGGCTCGTTGGTTCGAGACGAAGTGAGTTGCTCGAAGCGATCTTTGGTTTACGCGACTCGCACTCCGGTTCGGTGTCAATCGACAATCACGAATTACCAAGAAATGATGTCCGCTCGGCGATTCGCTGCGGTTTGGCACTGGTCAGCGAAGACCGCAAAGCAACCGGATTGTTGGTGCATTCCAATGTGCGTGAAAACACGACGCTCGCAAGCTTGGAAGCGGCGCCGAGATCGCCTTGGTTGGATCGGCAATGGCAATCACGCGTTTGTGCCGACTCGATTGAAAAACTACGGATAAAAACGGCGTCTCAATCGACCATCGTCGCGAGCTTGTCCGGCGGTAACCAGCAGAAAATTTCACTGGCAAAGTGGCTGTTGTGTAAACCCCGCGTCTTGTTGTTGGACGAACCGACGCGTGGTGTCGATGTGGGCGCCAAACAGGAAATCTATCAGTTGCTCCAGCGACTGAGTGAACAGGGAATGGCAATCGTATTTGTTAGCAGCGAGATGGAAGAAGTGCTGGCGCTTGCCGATCGCGTGTTGGTTCTGCACGAGGGTGTGATGCGTGGCGATTTATCCAGGGCCGAGATGAGCGAGGATGCCATTATGCGATGTGCGGTCGGAATCGAAAGTGAAGTTGGGACGAATCGAGAGCAATCGGTATGCAAATAAAGAATCTAGGCATCTTCGCTCTACTCATCGCCATCGTGGTGTTCGCAACGGTCCTCAACGGCACCTTTGTCGATCCGGCGAATCTGAAAACGCTTGTCCGTGATACCAGCTTGTATGGATTGATCTCCATCGGCGTCGCGTTTGTCATCATGACCGGCGGCATCGATCTATCGATCGGTTCGGTGATCGCGCTTTGTGGCGTGATGCTCGTCCAAGTCATCAATATTCGTTATGAGAAAACGGAGTACGAATTTCGCATCGTACAGACTCGAACGGAGGAGGGAGCCGACGGAACGAAACGCTATTTTCTTCAACTCGATGGCCAAGCACCCACCTTTCGTGACGGCGATCGGCTTGTCTATCGATCGACGACGGGTGAGTCAGCAATCAACCTTCGCGGTGAAGTCTTCGAGGGTCGCCCGGGATGGATCGAAAGTCGTGATTCGCTGAGAACGATTCGAAGCGGCATGAGCGTGACGCTGTCCCAGATCCGATACACACCGCCCTTGATCGCGTGCGGCGTGGTGCTGGGGTTTGCGGCGCTGGTGGGTTTGTTGCACGGTGTGTTGATCACCAAGGTGCATCTGCAACCGTTTGTCGTGACGCTCTGTGGACTGCTGGTCTATCGCGGTTTGGCAAGAGTATGGACGGGCGACGACCAAGTCGGATTGCTTAGCGCGCTGGCGGAGTTCAAACAGGTCATTACCGGTGCCGCATTTGACCTGCCGATCCCATTCATCGGCTTCGTGTCCGGAGCCAATCCATCGTCCTTCGGATGGGTGTGGATCGATTTTCCGGTTACCGGGGTGCTGTTGGCGATCGTCGCTTGGATGGCTTGGCTTTTCTTGAGCCGGACCATTTGGGGACGTTATTTGCTTGCTACCGGCGAGAACGAACAAGCCGCCCGGTTCAGCGGCGTCCCCACCGACTCCATGGTGATTTTTGCCTACGTCGTTTGTGCCTTATTGGCCGGCTTGGCGGGGATCCTTTTCACACTCGAATGGAACTCCGTCCAACCAAACTCCAGTGGTGCTTTTTATGAGTTGTATGCCATCGCGGCCGCCGTCCTGGGCGGTTGTTCGCTGCGGGGAGGCCGTGGTGCGGTGCTGGGAGTAATCGCCGGAGCGGCGGTGATGCGTTGTCTTTATAAGGCCATCGTCGTCCTGGGGATCCCGCAACAATGGGAAATGGTCATCATCGGCACGGCTTTACTTCTCAGTGTCGTTACCGATGAGTTGATCCGCCGTTATCAAGCTTTCCAACGCTGAATTGCCTCGTGGTGCGGATGTAGCGACTTGGGTACACTAAGTCAATGAATACCGAAGTCACCGAGATGAAACCGACGATCACGCCAGCCGCCGAGGCGACCACGTTCGCCGAACTCGATCTTTCTCCGATCATGATGCGGGCGCTCGCCAAAGCGGGTTTCGTGGCGCCATCGCCGATCCAAGCCTGCTTGATTCCGCTCGCTCTGGACGGGGCGGATGTGATCGGCCAAGCCCGGACGGGCACCGGCAAGACGGCGGCGTTTAGCATCCCTATCCTCGAGCAACTCGATCCGATCGAAGATTGCCACGATCCGCAGGCGATCATCGTCGTGCCCACGCGAGAGTTGGCCGACCAGGTGGCTCGCGAAGCCGAACGCTTGGCCCACGGTGTGCCTACCGAAATCGCGGTGCTCGCCGGAGGAAAGAACATCACGCGCCAGTTGCGGCAACTCGAACGCGGCGTGCAAATTGTCGTCGGTACTCCCGGCCGGTTGCATGATCACCTGCAACGCAAATCGCTCCGGACCGACAAAGTTTGGTGCGTGGTCTTGGACGAAGCGGATCGAATGTTGGATATCGGCTTTCGGCCCCAGATCGAAAGGATTCTGCGCAAGTGCCCTCGGGATCGCCAGACGCTGCTGCTCTCGGCGACATTGCCGGCGACGGTTCGCCGACTCGCCGAATCCTACATGGTGAACCCCGAGGTCATCGATTGCAGCAAGAACGAGATGGCGGTCGAGACGATCGAACAGCGATACTTCACCGTTGCCCAAGATCGCAAAATGGAGCTGCTCGAAAAACTACTCGCCCGTGAGCAGCCGGAGCAAGCAATCATTTTCTGTCGTACCAAACGTGGTACCGATCGTTTGCATCGTCAACTCAGCCACACGCAATCTTCCTGCGGCAGCATGCACGGGGATCTGGCCCAGCGGGACCGCGATCGTGTGCTGCAACGACTGCGCGACGGTGAGCTCCGTATCCTCGTTGCTACCGACGTGGTAGGACGTGGAATCGATATCAGCACCATCTCGCACATCATCAATTACGACGTCCCTCAAGACTGTGATGACTATGTTCACCGCGTAGGGAGGACTGGACGCATGGGGCGTGATGGCATCGCGTTCACGTTCGTTGTTCCTGGCGAAGGCGAAGTGCTGACCAGCATCGAGCAACGGATCAACAAACAACTGCGTCGCGATACCATCGAGGGTTTCGAAGCCGCGCCAGTCGCACCGGTCGCCGACGAAACATCCGTCGAAGAAGTGGTCGAAATTAAACGACGGCTCAATCCCATGCACCGTAAAGTGACTCGTCGCCGTCGATAATCAGATCTATCGCGAAACGCTGACGCGGTTGATGACCTTCAACCCCGTCATCAAATGGCGAATCGATTCTTGAGCTAACTGTTTGTGATAGAAGCTGCCGACATGGCCGGTCAGCTGAACGTGATCATCACGTTGATCCACGCGTAACTG
Organism: Pirellulaceae bacterium; assembly: GCA_041741195.1. Lineage (GTDB taxonomy): Bacteria > Planctomycetota > Planctomycetia > Pirellulales > Pirellulaceae > JBBSJZ01. Next base: position 174,753 of record JBGSKM010000075.1, on the reverse strand, counting down.
ACGCAGCTCCGCGACAGAACTGCTCGCAAGCACTTCTGAGGCCGCTTCAATCAGGTTGGCGGGTAGAATTGATTTCATAGGAATAAGCCCCTCCTTTAAATCGAGTTCACGGGTCGATTGTGAGCCACTTGCCTGGGCGAATTTTGCTCGTGCAAAGCTCTTCACACCTAACTATCCAACATTCTCGTGAATTTGCCTACGCGAGTTTCTGGAAAACCACGCCGAAAGTTATTCAGCCACGACCTAGACGGTCTCGCTGTCCAGGCTTGCGCAGGTCGCGCATCTTGCCTCTCAGGCGTTGGCCTCGCTCGCGAAGGCTAGCGGACGATGATCGCAACGGTTGTCACAGAGGTTCCGCCTGTGCCTCCATTGCGGGGCGACGTAGTCAACGTTTGATCGCTATCTGCCGCAATCGCGTCAACTTACCCCTGATTTTTGCGAAGTCTTTTTGACCTTGCTAGCAATGCGGGCTATATCGAATTGGGAGGCTTGGTGCACCATGCCCTCAGCAGCGCTTGCCTGCCGATGTTTTCGTGGAGACGTGAAGGTTCTGGAATGTGGTTTGATCTTTTGCCACCTCTGATTTACTGCATGGCCGGATGGCTCGGTGGTTACATGGTGTGCAGACGAGGATTCCACGATCCCGTTGACGACGGATTGCACAAGTCCTCATCACCCGTTGCTCACCAAATCGACCGCGAGGCGATCAGCACGGTAGCCGCCCAGCAATGGGAGTCACAAACGGCGCGAGAAGCCGAGATCGTCGAAGCGACCGAGCGATTGCGTTTGTTCGCGCGGACACTCGCCCAAGACGTTGATGCTCATCAATCCGAAGTTCAGGCCGTCAACAATTCGTTGCACGAGACGACGGACAGCCAGCGGGAAGAGGCCATTTGCGAGGCCGTCAATCGTTTGATCGAAGCCAACGAAACGATGCAGCAACAACTGCAGAGCGCCCAGGATCAAATTCAAAGCCAAGCCTGCCAGCTGGAAAGCGCCGAACGAAAAGCGAACACGGACGCACTGACGCGTGTCGGAAATCGTCGTGCGTTTGACGAACATTTGGCGAAACGGTTTGCTCAGGGGCCCGGCCAAGCAGGCACACTCGCGTTGTTGGACATCGACAACTTTAAACAATTTAACGACACCCACGGACACCGCACGGGTGACGAAGTTCTGCGTGTCGTCGCTGGCCTAATTAGTTCGCGATTAGAATCGCTGGGGATCGTGGCGAGGTACGGTGGTGAAGAATTCGCAATCGTGCTGGACGGGTATCGGCTCGCCGACAGCTTGACGATCGTCGAGGTGGCGCGGCAAGCGATCGGCAGCCGCGAGATCCAATTCGAAAACAAACGATTGCGAGTGACGGCTAGCGTGGGAATGGCTGAGCTCGGTCATGATGAGACCGCGGACGACTGGTTACAGCGGGCCGACGACTGTCTGTATCATTCCAAGAAGATGGGCCGTGATTGTGCCCACTGGTCCGAACGTGGCATCTACCACCGGGTTGGCGAGGAGACATCCAAGAGCGACAGCCTCGATTCCGAATCCGCGAGTGACTCGGGCGACATGATCATCGAAGTCATGCCGGCCTCAAAGCCGGAGGCATCGCGGGTCAGGCCCGCTGGTGAAGCTGCAACCGGCGCCGGGGCATCGCCAGCGTCGCATCCATTTCCGTATCTTCCGGAGCGAGAGGACCTGATTGTCGCAGTGCGAGAACTCGCTTCGCATTTGAGAACCTCTAGAATGCCGATGTCGGTGATGGCAATCCAAATCGGAACGCTCATTCACGGTCCGGCCAGCCGTTCGCTCCTGCAGATCGTTCGCGCCGCATCACGCTCGATCGATCGCATCGGATGCGACGGGCCGACAACATTGATTATCTGCATGCCCAATGCTGATGTGCCAGCTTCGCTCGAGCGCGCTAGCCAAATCTATCGATCGGCCGAGTCACTCACCCTCAAGACACGCGACGCTTCTCAACTGAACCTGCTTGGGATTGGGATCACACCGTGGGATGGCGGCGATGATTTCCAGCTTGCCTTCGATGTGGCCGAGCAACTCGCACGGGCTGCGGTGAGCGAGAGCATCGATGCGATTCGGACGTCCCAATCGCAAGCGGCTCTCGTCTCAAGCGAATCGACGTCCGCGGACTGATCGAGCCACGCAGGATTTCGGAGCCTGCCACCAAGCAACAAAAAAACGCCGGAACTCGCTCGTGGCGGGTTCCGGCGTCGAAAGCTGCATGCGTGGGAGTCGCAGCAAAAAGGAAATCGGGATCGACCAGCGATCACGCGCTCTTGGTCGTCGGCATTTGGAACAGATTCTTGCGACCGCTCACAATGGCTTCATCGATCGTGTAGGAACCACCCTCCGGCTTTTCGGGCAACTCGTACATGATATCGAGCATGACGTCTTCGAGGATGCCGCGTAGTCCACGCGCACCAACACCCTTGTCCATCGCCAATTGAGCGACATGATCGAGGGCTCCGTCGGTGAAGTGCAGGTCGCAGTTTTCCATTTGGAACAAGGCTTGATATTGTTTGATGATCGAGTTTTTGGGCTCTTTCATCACACGAATCAAACCGTCCTTGTCGAGCGGTTCGAGATAGCTGATCACGGGCAGACGTCCGACCAACTCAGGAATCAAACCGAATTGCAGGATGTCTTCGGTTTGGACTTGGCGCAGCAACTCCGTCACCGATTGGTCATTGCGAAGACCTTCACCGCCACCGAACCCGAGCGTCTTGTGACCGAGTCGTTTGCGGATGATGTCTTCAATCCCGACAAACGTGCCACCGCAGATGAACAGGATGTTGCTCGTGTCCATTTGGATGTATTGCTGTTCCGGATGCTTGCGTCCGCCCTGGGGTGGGACATTCGCGACGGTTCCTTCGAGCATCTTGAGGAGGCTCTGCTGGACGCCTTCGCCCGACACGTCGCGAGTGATGGAGACATTGCCGCCGGTGCGACCGATCTTGTCGACTTCGTCGATGTACAAGATGCCGCGCTGGGCCGATTCAATGTCAAAGTCAGCCGCATGAAGGAGCTTCAATAGCAAGTTCTCGACGTCTTCGCCGACATAGCCAGCTTCGGTGAGAGTCGTGGCGTCTCCGATGGCAAATGGAACGTTCAGCATACGAGCCAGCGAGCGGGCGAGCAACGTCTTGCCGCTACCGGTCGGTCCGGCGAGCAGAATGTTGCTCTTCTCGATCTCGACGTCGCTGCCGCCTTCGAATTCGCTGGTCAACCGCTTGTAGTGGTTGTGAACCGCAACCGCCAAAATGCGTTTCGCTGAGCCTTGTCCAATCACATATTGGTCCAAGTGCTCCACGATTTTGCGTGGCGTCGGAATTTCGTTGAACAGCGACTTGGTGGGACCGCGCCGCTTGGTTTCTTGGTCGAGGATCGACTGACAGAGTTCGATGCACTCGCCGCAGATATAAACATCTCCAGGACCTTCGACCAACGGTCCGACATCACGATAGCTCTTGCGACAGAAAGAACAGAATGCATTCTTCTTGCTCGCGGTGCTACCGCGTCGTCCGCTGGGATTTTCCTTTGAGGACATACACGACTCCAGGCTGTGCGTCAGTGATCAACTTGCTAAGCTTCAAAATTGCCGCTTCATGAGCCTATTTGCTCGGGCAACTCTGGATCCCGCAGGGGTTGATTTTTGATGCGTGTCAACGGTTTGGGCCACTCTTTGCTTGCTTTCCCAGTCTCACCCGCTGCGGTCATGAATGCAACTGACGTCGCGTTCACTTTTCCAGCTCTCGCTGGCGCTTCGGGGTCATCCCTGTGTTTGAAAGCTTCGGCCAATCGTGGGGTAATAAAAACGGCTTATGGTTTCCGCAGGTTGGCCCAAACATGGTGGGAGGGCGCCATTGGTATGATTATCCACTCTGAAGCTGAGTATGCGGTTCGTCACAGTTGCCCGTTTTGGGTAGTATGCCCAGGAGGTTTGACGACTTGATCCGACGAATTCGCATCTCGATTCAGATTGGTTTTCGCTTGTATTGTTCGGAATTCTTCCTCGCTGATGTCACCTCGGAGATGCAATTCTCGCAAGTTTGCAAGCACATCGTCGTCCCCTCGATGGTCGTCAGCGGCGTAGTCGCGAAAGATTGACAAGAGATAAAATCCAGCCGCTATCAGGACACATAGGACCAGTACCGCAAGCACAGCCTGCACGGTTGGATTGTTGAGCATGTTATGCATGGTGTCGTTCTCTCGCGGCCACGTCGCAATGATAGACGTGTCCACTAAGAGCGGTCCAGGATTTTGAACCGCAATCAACCGATCTTTCCGGTTTCACACAAGTGTGACGAGTTTCACGAGCCATGGCAGCGCCGACCTGAGCGAATTGTTGTCGCAAATCCCAACGAACCGCTATCGCAACAGCTCAAATGCTTCTGCGGCGGCTTCCAATCCCAAAAGCGGATGACCTTCGACTCGGACAATCGCCGCCCCCGAAAAGTTCTGGGCGATGAGCGAGTCGCGAATTCGACACAAATTGACGTCGCCGCGTCCTAGCCGCTGGTCACCCGCTATACCAGCGACCAAATCGCAGAGGAACACGCACGCCAGTGTCTCCGCATGCCGCGCGAGACGATCACTGAGCGGCAGCTCGCCACTGGCAAGCATTTCACCGACATCGGCGGCGAGTGCCAGTTGCACCCCACCCGCTTTTGGCTGGATCGGAAGCCACTGCAACAGCCGTTCGTACTGCGCCACGTTGGTAATGAACGACTTGGTCGACGGTCGAAGCACCAGTTTGACACCATGCTGGGCCCCGTACCGAAGCAATCGCTCGAGTTGCTCCGCCAACAAATCCAGGGTTTGCGCGTCGTCGATCTCGCCGGCGCCGTCCCTTGTACCCGAGGAGATTAACACTTCCGAACTGCCGAGTTCTTTCGCGACATCAAGGAGTCGTTCGATCCATCGCAGTGCCACATCACGTTGCTGCGCTACTGAACTGAGTAAGGAAGGTTCGCCTGGTTGCCACGGATCGTGCACAAAGCGACTGCTGGCATCCAGGATGACGCTGACCCTGGAATCGCGAACCGACTCGGCCAATCGCTTGAGCTGGTTTGGAAAATCGGATTCCAACGGATTGAACGTTCCGCGTCTCGGTCGAACGACGACGCATTCGTAACCGATGGTGGCGAGTTCGCGGATCGCGGTGGCTTCGTCATGTAACAGCAATCCGCCGGTGTGGTAACCAAGAATCATCTCACGTGACTCTCAGCCGCATCGACAACACGATCGCGGGAACGACGAGGGCAAACACGACCAAGCCCCAAGTCGGTCCCGCACCCAAAAACGCAAAGGCTGCGGCGAGCGGAATCATGCTGAGTATCCCCGCTCGGATCGTCGCTTGAATCTTTCCCGGCGACGGATCGCCTAGCAATCGAATCCCACGCAGCACGACGGGTAGCGCGATCATGCCAATCAACAACGGGAACATATCGACCGCAGGCACGTGCCAGTCCATCGGACGCTCCGCCAACCGCGGCGCGAAGGCTAGAAGCGCTGACCCGACAACCGTTACCACCAAACCATTGACCAGATGCGGCGATCGTCCACCCGTTGCCTCGCGTCGAGCCATTGTCGTGATCCCCATGATGTACGTTCCGAAGCCCAACGCGATCCCGAGCAAGTATTTGGGAAACATTCCTTCGTCGAGCACCACGACCGGCGAAGCGCCCAGTAGAAAACTCAGCACCCGACACCCGCCCATCGCCACGGCCGCGAGCGGCGTTTTCTTCAGCGGCCCATCATAAAGCACGATCAACACGGCCAACACGACTGCCACGATTCCGGGCACAAGCGTCGCTGGGTAGTCGATCCCCGCGCGATCGACTGCGGGAACGAACCCGCTTGCCGTGGCCAAAGCAACTCCGAGTACGAGCAATCCCCAGCCCGCGCCGCTGGCGTGCTTCAGCGAAACCTGGCCGCTGGGAATCGGTCGCGACGGTCGCTCGACTGCATCCTTTTCGCGGTCAAACACATCGTTGAGAATCATCCCAGCCCAGTACAAAGTGATGCCCGCAAGCACGACGACGATAAATCGTGTGACGGGGGTCGGGCCGTGGGCGACTAACATAAAAGCGGCTGAAACATCCGCAATCACCGTGAAAACATTCGGTAAACGCACGAGTTGTGACCAACTCGCGAGCCGGTTGGGAACGGGATCGACAGTCGGAATCGACACAGATGATGACTCGGCGAGACGATGGAGACGAATGGGAGAACTGCGATAGACCACCCCCAACGGGAGATACTCCCGAATCGTGGCGGCCTACACCAGCCTACCAACTTAACGTCTCAATCGTTTTCGGTCGCTGTCCGTCAACTGGACGCCATAGAGATCGAGATAGCGATCGGTCTCGTTGATGAAATTGACCTCCGCGTCCTGGTTCTCAAAGCGGAATCGCGCGACCGGCGGCGGCGGATCAATCGGACGAATCGAGTAGAGTTCGATGAGTGTAATCAGCGGACCGACACCCTGCGGATGGGCCTCGGTCGCAGCTACAGGCGATTGCGATGGGTCCGCTAGAAACTCGATGCGTACGGGAAGCCCCTCTCCGAACCCAGTCGAGTCGAGAGGCTTGGCAGCAATCGCGACGCGCACACTGGACGGATACAGCGGTGGCCACTCCGAACGTCCCGACGTTTGCATCACTTCTTGGCGCACTTCGGGACGTAGCGTTCCGGACAATATCCAAACAGTGTTCGATTCCAACGTCCCGGCAGAAAGTCGCAACACATAGTCTCGCGAGATCGTATCGAGCATCTCGGTCCAAGCTCCGATGCGCAATTGAGGCGAAACCACCGTTCGCGGCTTGCTGTGATCCATCCACTCGCTCAAACGCGCGACGTCGACGCGTTTGAGAACGACTTTGCCAGCGATGTCGCTGCGCGTCCATTGGAGTCGGCCGTCGCTAATCTGCTGTAGCGTGTGTTTGCCATCGCCATCGTGCATGGTGACTTGCAAATTGAATTGGCCGGACCCGTGGCCCGCTTGTTCATAGGTCCCCACGCCGACCATCTCGCGACCGCTTGTCCAAACCCGTTGGCGAACTTTCGCATCGAACGCTGGCCCATGCGCGAGCGACGCCATCACTCGCTCAACCATTTCGACGGCGCCAGCAGTGGATTCGGTTCGCTTGCGAATGGCCGGTGTCGCGGTCGCGGTTGCAACACCGGGCGTGAAACTCGCCGGCTCGTCGGCTGCGTTAGCCGTAAGGCTGAAGCCAATCAGACATAAAATGGCAACAAAGTGCGGGGATTTCACGTGGGAGCGATTCTCGCTGGCGTGACGATCAATCTTCATATGCGGGTTGTGCCGATTTTATGCAAGATTCCGTAGCTAACTTGCCGATGACCTACTACGCAGCCGGAAGGTCGCCAGTGAGCGGATCGTAGGTATTCTCTCAGCCTCGCGTCCACCCGGATTGAGCTTCACCAAATTTATTGTCCGCTGGGCCTGGCACACGACGTGTTGGGCCTGGCCGAGCAGCCGTCGGTTGCTACCCACGCAATCTTCGAACGCAACCCAAGGAACGGGGGAAAAGATGAAACGAATCGTCACTGGTTTGTCGCTCCTAGCGGCCACGGCGATACTCGCCACCGGATGTGTGCCGGTTCGCCACAATCTGCCGCCCGAACAGCGGCTGATGGAACCGGGTCCTGGAGTCGGTGGCCCTGGCCCCGGCGTCCTCGGACCACCTCCCATGGCATCGAGCATGATGGGAGGCGGAGCAGCCATGGGAATGGAAGGCGGCGTCATGCCGGCCGGTTACTCGAGCTGTGGACCCGACTGCACAAGTTGCGGTGGATCGGGCGGATGCCTCTCCAACGCATCCAACATTCCGCCAGGCGGTGGCGTGTTGTCGGGATCGGACGGCGGCATGATGGGCCCGCCGCCGACCGTTCAAGTCACCTTCGGTCGCCCCGATGGCATGTACGTTCGTTATGACGCGACAGGCGCGGGCCAGTTCGACAGCGAACCGCTCGTCGTGCCGGCTCGACAAAACTTCCCGCAAGGTGGTTTGTATCGCGTCAAACTCACCAACATCTCGGGTCGCGAAGGTGTCGAACTGTATCCGACCATCGAGTTGGCTTACGGAAACCCACGGACGGGCGCTTACCTCGCTCACAACTCAATCCCAGTCCAATTCACCGAGGAAGACTTCGACCAAGTTCTCACCGGTAACTTTGTGACGAAGGTGATCTACTTACCAGATCCGGATTTCCAAGGTCCGGCGCTAGCGGGAATCGATACGCTCGTCAGCACACGTTTGGATCCGGGCATCGACCCGATTGTCGAAGCCGATCGTCGCGGTTCGATCCTAGCCATCGTGCGTCTGGGTGACAAAGACATCGAAATGTCAGGCGTCGGAAGTGACGGAGGCATGTATCCTCCGCCAATCGCAGGCTTGCCTGCTCCGTTCGCTCCGGCAATGACCGAAGGTTGTGGTGGCTCGGGAGCCGGTGGAAATTGTGCTCCGATGCCGATGGGCTTGCCAGGAATGGTTGCCGGAATGACGGCTCCTCAATACGGGATGCCAATGACCGGTACGCCGATCGGATTGCCTGGACCGCCACACATCCCCTTGGGACATCCCGCATCGCTGCAGAAGCATGTCATCCGCAACCACACGCCGATGCACATTCCTCAACCAGTCGAAGCTGTCAAAGTCGGCGTGAGAATGCAACCCGGGTATAGCTATCCGAATCCGGTCAGCCGCATTCACATCACCGAACAGAACATCCACCCGGGTGTTCCCAACGGTCGGCCGCTGTATCAACACGCCAGCCAACAAGTTGATCCGAACTGCCAACCGTAGTTCACGAGTGGATCACAACGTCGAAGTTTGAATGCTCTCTCGCCCCACAAAAGCGAGAGAGCAGGTTTGCAGGGGGCGAGTTGCCAGCGACGTCGGCCACGGCATTTGCGGTAACTCGGGGTGGGGCATTGAACGCGGTGAAGGCTACCAGAGCCTCACCGCGTTTCTTTCACATCGTAACGATGAGAACCGATCGCAAGGGTAAGAGTCATGTCGAGATTGATGAACACATTGGCTACCACGATCATCGCACCAGCGTTCTTGATCGCGGGCATGTTGATCATCTCATCGCCACCGCTTTTCTCGGCGGATCCGAATGACTACCTCGGCGACCGGAATCGTCATCGCGTCCTCAGCGGAGAGATGCCGCCGGGGGCCGTGGGGGGTGCACGATTGCAAGGTCGTGGACCAGTTGCCGGCTACTTTCAACCAGTCGCTTTCTCTGGCCCCGTCGGAACTCAGTTTTCGTTGCCGCAAGACGGCGTCTTCGGTGCGCCGCAAACGCGACTGATGGCGGGGATGTTGATCGGTAGCGTTTATCGCTTTCAAATTGTCGGCATCCCAGACGCCGAGGGCGCCGAATTGTACCCGACCGTTGAAATCATCGATCGCACTTATCCGCCCAATGGCTTGGCACTCCGATATCCCATCCCCATCAATTTGGACCAGGATGATCTCGAAGCCGCCCTCAACGGCCAGTTGGTCACGCGGGTGATTTATCTCGAAGACCCGCAAACGTCGGTGGCGCTTCCGGAGAATCCACTCTCGACACGTGCGATCGAGATTTCGCATTTTCAAGATCCGCTGGAAGTCGCCGATCGATTTGGCCGTCCGGTAGCGATCGTTCGCATCGGTTCACTGCTGCCACCGTCCAGCCCCGAATTGATGCCCCAGTTCTACTTTGGTTATCCCGCTTGGGCTCCGATTTTCTCGCCCGAGCCCGACTACGCTTCTGGACAGATGCCACAGCCATGAGTCGCACTTCGCAGTCAACGCATCGTCGGCGAGTTTCGCTCGCCATCGTCATCGCCGGCACGAGTTTCGTCTCGGCGGTTTCCGGTTGCGCGTCCGTGGGTTCACCGCTGGCAAGTCTCGGGCAACGTTCGCAACCCGAATTGTCACAGCAAGCGATGATGACTCCGGCACCATTGCCCACGCCCGTCCAGTCTCTTGCATCGCCCGGCGGCATCGCTCAGGTTAGCTACCACGAGGCCAATGCCAATGCCGGCGCCAGTAACAACGCCAGTGCCTGTGGGTGCGCCGGTTGCGAGTCCCGAAGCTATCAACCGCAAAGCTCCTGGGCGACGCCTCCGGCGGGCAGTTGCCTGACGGAGCTTCAAGGCTGTGCACCGGAGAACGCCTACGGATGCGAGACGCAGCCGACGTACTACAACGCCTACGGAACCGATCCGCAAGAATTTCTTTGCGACGGTGGCGATGCCCCGCCCAGCGCCGTGGTCCGACGGGATGATTCGGTTGGCGGCTTGGGACTCGAAGACACGGTCGTCCACTACACGACCGAAGCCGGCGACATCGAAGTCCAGCCGAGCAACCGCGTGTGTGTTTACGCGCCGCGCTTCGCATCGGTGCGAAAGATCACGGGTGCGGTTGCTGGCGAGCTAGCCATCGGCGCCGCGGGCATCAACAAACCCGTTGGTACCGGCGGATTGGAATTCAACCAACCGGGGCTCGTCGTTGCCGATTCACGCGAACTCGGTCATGCGGACATCAGTCGCAGCCCGGATGCGATGCGTGATCGCAATCGGGGCGTGCGAATCGAAAACGTATTGCAACTCGAACAAACCACCGACGTGTTGGCGGCTCTCGCTGGCTTGAAAATCGTCGAACTCGACCAGTTGCGTGACAATGATTTGGCGCTGCTTCGTCAAGCGGCGCTAGCGGCCGTCACTTGGTCGCTCAATGAATCGGTAGAAGTTGAAATTCAAGACGTCTTGCCGCCGACGTTAACGCGTGACCAAAGCGTGGAAGCATTCACCGTTTACGATTTCCCCGACGCAGGCCGCTTGCGACTTTGCAAACTCGCCGATCGCGACAACGCGTTGCCCGGTGAAGTGGTGACTTTCATGTTGCGCGTTGACAACGTGGGTGACTCGGCGGTAACCGACGTGCTGGTGACTGACAATCTGACGACACGGTTGGAATATGTCGAAGATAGCCAAACCGCCAGCGGCGGCGCCGAGTTTTCGACCGAGCCCAACGAAGGTCAGTCAACTCGTTTGAGCTGGAAACTCACGGACAAACTTCGCGTCGGCGAAAGTGTTACGATTCGGTTCAAAGCTCGAGTGCGGTAGTGCGTCAGCGTCGCGATCGGTGAGCGTGTAGAATCGGCGATGAGTATTTCCGATTGACGGCTCGCCGACTCCACTTTGACCCAGGCATTCTCAATGATGAGACTTGCTTCGATCGCATCGATTTCGATCAGACCGACTTTGATCCCGCCGACTTCGATCGCTTGGCTTTCGAGCGCATTGCGTTCGACCGCACCGCTACTGTTCGGGGTTGGGCTCATCGTGGGTGTCACACTTGGTTGCACACGCAAGTACCGTGAAGATCTGAATTACGACTTCACTGTCTTGCAGACGTGGCGAGTTGATGAGCTCCCCTGGGACATCGTCCAATTCGACGAAGTGTTTTGGGACGCCGACGACACGGTGTCGATGCGAAGGTTGATTGTCGACCAGGGGGCGGCGGCACAACGCGATTGTTTGGAGATCGGCACGGGAACCGGTCTGCTCTCGCTGGTCTGTTTGCATGAGGATGCGAAAAGCGTGGTCGCGACGGATATCAATCCCGCGGCCGTGGCCAATGCCCGTTACAACGCAGCCATGATGACGCTGGACGAGCATTTGGAGGTGCGACAAGTTGCCCCGTCGGCGCCGGGCGCGTTCGCGGTGATCAAGGACACCGAACAATTTGACTTGATCGTGTCCAATCCGCCTTGGGAGGACGGTACGATCGGCGAGCCGCTGGATCACGCCTACTACGATCCTCAATTCGCTCTCATGGATTCGCTGCTGGATGGGCTTCCCAAGCACCTTCGTCCGGGCGGTCGATGTTTGCTGGCCTATGGGCACCGGCCTGCGATCGAGCGACTGATCGAAGCCGCCGAGAGCCGCCGATTGCTGGTCGAAATCCTGGACGACCGAGAATTGGACACGCTACCGGCGGACTTTTTGCCGGGGATGATGATCGAGATCAAGTGCCAATCGACGCTGACCCCCGGCGCCACGCCGTAAATCGATTTTGGCGACAACAAATGGTACGACAGGTGCAGCCATCGCCGCGTCGTATCGGATTCGTCCCTGCGGGTTAGGACGTTCGGTTTCGCGTCTTAGGGAAATCACTCACAGCGGACATGCTGTGTCAAGATGCAATTTTGCATCCAGATTTTTGTCATCGGATCATCGCAAGTCGTCTGGCAATTGTCTTGTCAGTGATGGAGTCCGCTCATTACGATGAAGAGACATCGCGAGCGTTCATGCGAAACGTTGACGATCGATCATACGGTCTTCGTGGCACTCATCCCATTCGGCTGCGAAGGCGAGCCTCATCACGGAATTGTTGTCGATGATTCATTACACCTGCGACCGCTGCAAACGTGAAATCGATTCTCTGCACCAAACACGATATGTCGTGGAGATCGAGATCCACGCCGCGTTGGACGGATGCGCAAACGACTTTGAAGATGACATTGATCATTTGTCGGAGTTGCACCAAGTCCTCGAAGAGCTCAGTGGCGATTGCGATGATGACCACCTTGCCGAATCGAGCCATCGTGGGCGTTACGATTTGTGCCCCGATTGCCGTCAACACTTTCTCAAAAACCCACTCGGCCGCGACGCGCTACTAGCGCTCGGTTTCAGCAACAATTAAGGATTCTCGGCGAGCTGATGGAAATCGGTTTCCATCGACATCGTTCGCAACTTGAGAAAATCTTTTCGCGTGTCGATGTAATCGAGCGCCGCGACTCGCAATTCGGCGGGTAGCTGGCGGATCGTTTTGTCCACGTGCGGATCCGCTTGTCCGACAAGCAGTCGGCTGAGCCACGTCGTATCCACACTGGGCGATTCGATATCGATTTTCATCGCTACATGACGAAGCATCTCCGGCAACGTCTTGGGCGACGGACGCGAGTCAACTCGACTGGCCATGGTTCGCAATCGATACTCGGTTTCCGCGAGTTGATAAGCCAGCGCCGCGGCCTCGGCATCATCCCGCAGGTAAGTCGCGACGATGAAGTTAGCCGATACCACGGGTTTGAGTTCACTGTCCCAACTTCCGAACGAGCGTTGTTCCGCTTCGCCCACCACACTCACGTCGACCAGTTCGCCTCTCCAAGTCGGCGGGACGGAAAGGGTCAAACGGAAACGCCGCTCACCTTCGAGTACTTGTGTGTCGGTCCAACGTAGCTTGAAGTAAACACCATGGCCGCGATCGATGGTTCCGGATGCGATCACCGCTTGCACGGGAGCCGCGCGATCGAATTGGATACTTTCGGACTTTTTATTGCCTTGGTCGCCGCCAATGTTACCGTGTGCTAGGTGGCCGTACGCGCCATCGATCGACAACCCCATCGACTTGGTTTTCTCGTCCGTCCGTTTGACTTGGATCGGTGTCGTCAAATCGCTCGTCACCTCGGTGCGGGGCGAGTAATCGACCACTTGGATCGACGGATCGCGCGGTTTGACGCGAACCGTGCACTGCTGCATCGGTTGATTCGACGCCGACGTGTTGATGCAGGAAAGTCGCAACTCAAAATTGACGGTACTCCAACCGCTAGGGATCGGCGGCGCGCCGCCATGAATGTCTTGCGGTTGTCCGGCCAGGGGCGCTTGGTAGCTAGCCATGGCCACCGCGGGCAAATCGAATTGGACGCTCGCTTCGTCGGCGCCCACGAGCGCTGACACGCTCGTCATCATTCCCATAACGACCACGTGCACATAGCGGTTGAGCAAGGGATTCATACAGCAGTTCCTTCCAGGCGATACGACACCTGCCCGTGCTCAACCGTGTTGAGTGACGCGGGCAATCACAGTGGACCAAGCGATTCCGAATCATTCCGGAACATCGAACACCCCGGCGGGCATTGTTCGATTCGCCGCTTCCATCCTGGGAAGGGACAAGCGTCATTCGCGACGCGAGCAGTGGAAAGGTACAAGCTAGACTTGAGCGAAACAAATGGCGTTGAGATTGAATCACCACGATTGATCGTTTGCCCACGCGAATGTGACGCGAGCGTGAAACTTTCGGATCAGGGGATCTGTTGCGACGATGACGCGTGAAACGGATCGCTAGCTGTGCATCCGTGGTAACTCGCTTCCCATCGATAGGATTCGCGATTCGTCGGATGACAGTTGGTCAAGACGCTTGCGAACTTTTTCGCGAGGTGCGTAATGTTCGGCCAAAGCCACATATGTCGTGTGATGCCGCGCTTCGCTTTCGAAAAGTCCCGCGTAAAACTCCGCCAATTCGCCATCACGGTCACGAATATGATCGGCAAGCAATCGGAACCGTTCACAACTACGTGCCTCGATCAAACTCGCGACGAGCAATCGATCCACCGCCCGATCGGGTTCATTCTTGGCGACGAGTTGGTTGAGTTGGCTGCCGTAGGGCCCCGGCTGGAGACGAACAAACTTGATCCCTCGCCGGTCCAACAATTCTAAAACACTGTGAAAGTGTTCCAGCTCTTCTTGGATGATGCGAGTCATCTCGAGGCAAAGTTCGCGATTTTCGGTGTACGAGTTCATCAAGTTCATGGCGGTCGACGCGGCCTTGCGCTCGCAGTGCGCATGATCGATGAGCAACTCGGGAAGCGATTGGTCCACCTGGGTCAGCCAACGGGCCGTCGATTGCGACTGCAAGTGCAACATGATTAGCTGAACAATGCCTTAGCGAACGAAGACGCGTCGAAGGGGGCCAGGTCGTCGATACCTTCGCCCAGGCCCACGAATTTGACGGGTAGTCCGAATTGCTCGCGAATGGGCAAGATCACTCCGCCTTTGGCGCTTCCGTCGAGTTTGGCAAGCACGATGCCCGTACAACCGGCCGCTTCGCTAAACCCACGTGCTTGGCTGATTGCGTTCTGCCCGGCGGTCGCATCGAGCACCAACAGCACCTCGTGGGGGGCGCCTTCGATTTTCTTTTCCACGACTTTGCGAATCTTCTGTAACTGCTGCATCAAGTTCGACTGCGTTTGCAAACGGCCGGCGGTATCGATGATCGCGATGTCCGCCTGGGTTTGCAAAGCCGTTTGGACCGTTTGAAATGCCACGCTCGCCGGATCGGCTTCAGGTTTGCCGGTCACGATGTCGCAACCGATTCGCTCGGACCAAATGGTCAACTGTTCGACGGCTGCCGCGCGAAAGGTATCGCCGGCGCCCAGCACGACCTTCTTGCCTTGTTTGTGAAGGTGATTGGCGAGTTTACCGATCGAAGTGGTTTTTCCGCTGCCGTTGACGCCGACTACCAGGATCACGGTTGGCGACAGGTCGCTCAATCTCAATCCCGTCGCTTCCTGGGACAGCATCACTTCGACTTGAGCGGCGATCGAATCGATGACCTCTTGGAAGTGGACGACACGTCCGCGGAAACGTTTGGCGATATCGTCGCGAATCGCTTCTGCGGGGCCAATTCCCATATCCGTGCGGATCAAGCGGGCAAACAGTTCCTGCAACAGATCCTCGTCAACGAGACGTCCCTCATTTTTGAATAGGTCACGGATATCCGTGTTGAGGGCACGACGCGTTTTCTGCAATCCGCCTCGCATTTTGTCCCAAAGACTCTTGGGAGCCGAACTGTCTTCTCGACGTGAAGACGATTCGTCAATGGGAGGGGACGGGTCCGCGGGGGACGCGGCAGGTTTGGATCTCCAGAACGCCATGAATCTTCTTTGGGGGGTGAGCCGGATGTTGAACGACGGCAAATTTTAACAACCCAGCCCGAAATTCGCTTGGGGGCCACGGTTGCGAGCACGCAGATCGGCCCCCACGGGTCGGCCCGCCGCGAATAGGGCGTGGGATAAGCCGCTATCGGCACTCAATGTCGATCGCGGGGCGAAAGCCGGGCTCAAAGGCGGAATGCATGGAACAACCGGTACCAGCGGCACAACACGAATCGCAGTCAAATTCTCCTGGACCGGAGCCCCAGGAATATGTGGCACTGTCTTCGCCAGCGGCGCATCGAGATCGCCGAAACCGACGTTTCGCAAATGCGTCACGACAAACCCGATCTTCGTACGAGTTCGACCCCGATAACTTTCCGTGAACACTGGGCATGGAGCCAAACCGTCACCAGCTAACGACACGAGAATCGCAAGAGACTCTAACGCCGGGAAACTGGAGGCGGGCCAGGAGCGATCAACGGCGGGTAGTTTTTCTGGTTGCAGGCGGCAACTGGATGGCAATTCGGATCCACGCTATCGAACCTTGCATTACCAACCATCATGGATTTTGGGGAGTTAATAGAAGCAATGAAGCTTAGCAAATTAGCGCTCATCGCAGCCGTCGCTTGTGGCATTCACACTGGCAACGCTTTCGCAGAGCAGAACAAAGATATTCAATTGGTCTCGTGCGCCTCATCCTGCGATTGCGGTGAACCCGCATGCGGATGCGAAGCGAGCGGACCAGCATGTGACCTCGGCGGTTGCGGCCTCGGCGGCTGTGACGCAGGTTGCGATGGTGGATGTGATTCCGGCTGTGGATGTGGATCGGGTTGCGATATCGACCTGTTCGGACGTCTGCACAATCACATCCATTGTGACGAGCTTGGCGACCCGTGGACGCTTTTCGGCGAACACTGCGGTTGGTCGGCCGGCGGATGGGTGTCGATGGGTTACCACGACAAAGCCCTGACCGCGTTCAATACCTTCCCAGATAACTACCAACTGCATCAAGCATGGTTGTTCGCGGAAAAGGCGATCGACACGACCGACGGCTTCGACTTGGGCGGTCGCATCGACTACCTCTACGGTACCGACGGACCCGACACGCAAGCGTTTGGTACCGCGCCTCGTGGATGGGACAACAGCTGGGATAACGGCGGCCAGTACGGCCACGCGATCCCTCAATTGTACGGCGAAGTCGGCTACGGCGATTTGTCGGTGAAGATTGGTCACTTCTACACCCTCATTGGTTACGAAGTGGTCCAAGCGACTGGCAACTTCTTCTACAGCCACGCGTACACGTTCAACTTCAGCGAGCCGTTCACCCACACCGGTGCCTTGGCGAAGTACAACGTTAGCGATGATTTGACCGCCTACGGTGGTTACGTCCTCGGCTGGGACAGCGGATTCGACGACAACGGTGACGCGTACTTGGGCGGTTTGTCGGCACAATTGACCGACGATTTGAACGTGACCTACGCTAGCATTTTCGGACGCTTTGACGAAGCTCGCTTCAACGGTCCCGGAAGCTCCTCGGAGCGTGGTTACATGCAGTCGATCGTGGCTAACTACGCCGCTACCGACAAGCTGAACTACATCTTCCAAACCGACTGGCTCGATACGGATGATGATGCTGGCAATGTTGGACGCAATACGTTCGACATCAACCAGTACTTGATCTACAGCGTCAGCGATCGGCTCGGATTGGGCGGACGTTTCGAATGGTACGACGCAAACCGCAATGGAGTATTCGCCGACGACGTGGATATCTATGCGTTGACCGGTGGTATCAACTATCGCCCCGCAGCCAACGTCGTGGTTCGCCCCGAAATTCGCCGTGACTGGGCCTTCGGTCCAGATACCACCGGAATTCTGGAAAACGACGACGATACACAAACGACGTTTGGTATCGACACGATCTTGACGTTCTAAATTTCTCGGGCTCAGTTTCAATCGCGGCTGATCGGGTTCAGTTGGTTCCCCATCTGCTGAAAAACGATCGCCCGTGCAAATGATGAAACCCGGTTGCTGGAAACAGCAACCGGGTTTTTTTTATTTGCACGGACGAGATCGTATGGCATTGCCGCAGGACAGTTAGCGTAATCGGCAAAGGTTACCAAAACGCGTGTGCAACGTCTAAAACTGTTGTCCGGTTTGATCTGGCTACGTCAACTTTGACGGATATTTCGGTCGATACGTTGAGTGATCCGGCATTGATCGACGCACATCGGCGGAGTCGTCGTCCGAGGGACCACCGCTTGCGCCAATGTTTCACGCGCAGCCAAAGCACACACGATTTCGACTGGGAATCTCTAAATGAAAAAGTTGAACAGACTCGCTATCCTGGCTGCGATTTGCTGCGGTAGCCCCGTTGTCGCGAATGAAGCGAACCGCGCGTATTACGAATCCAACGAGTTCGCACCCCTGGGTGTCGCGCAAGTCAGTCACTGTGATTGTGGTGAGATCGCTTGCGGCTGCGAAGCCGAGGTGGTCGAGCCCGTCTGTGGGACCGAGATGATGCCGATGGATGAGCCCGCGTGTGGAATCGATTACGGCATGGGCATGAGCAACCATGGTTGCGAGATGGATAACTGCGGGTGCAGCACCGGAGGCATCTTCGACCAGTTGACCTCGTGCGACATGGACGAACCCTGGGTGTTGTTCGGCGAAGCATGCGGCTGGTCGGCGGGCGGTTGGATCCAAATGGGATATCACAACCGCGCGCTTCCTGCGTTCAATAATCGGCCCGACGAGTTTCAGCTTCACCAAGCATGGTTGTACGCCGAAAAAGCCATCGACACGGCGGACGGTTTCGATCTCGGTGGACGCATCGATTACCTCTACGGTACCGATGGACCCAACACGCAAGCGTTCGGAACTGGGAACCGTGGCTGGGATAACAATTGGGACAATGGGCCTGATGACAGCGGCTACGGGCACGCAATCCCGCAAGCTTACTTCGAAGCCGGCTACGGCGACCTGTCGGTCAAAGTCGGGCACTTCTACACAATCATCGGTTACGAAGTCGTTCAAGCGACCGGCAATTTCTTCTACAGCCACGCTTACACGTTCAACTACAGCGAACCGTTCACTCACACCGGTGCTCTGGCGACCTACCAAGTCACCGAAGACGTGACGGCTTACGGGGGTTACGTGTTCGGTTGGGATAGCGGCTTTGATGACAACGGCGACGCCTACCTTGGTGGGCTGTCGGCCAACGTCACCGAAGATTTGACGGTGACCTACGCGTCGGTGGCGGGCCGCTTCGGCCAACTGCCCTTGGGGAATCCCGAGCAAGGTTACATGCAATCGGTCGTCGCGAATTTGACGGTGACCGACAAATTGAACTATATCTTCCAAACCGACTGGTTGGATACGGAAGCTCCCGACGGTACTTCGCTCCGCAAGACTTTTGACATCAACCAGTACTTGATCTACTCGATCAGTGACTGTCTGGGCGCCGGAACGCGATTCGAGTGGTACGATGCCGACACTGGCATCTTTGGGAACGGCAGCGGTACCGATGTGTACGCGTTGACCGGTGGATTGAATTTCAAACCACACGCGAATGTGACCATTCGTCCCGAGATTCGCCACGATTGGGTTTTCGGTGACGAAAAGACGGGCGTGCTGGAGAATGACCGCGTGCGTCAAACGACGTTCGGTATCGACACGGTCTTTACGTTCTAATCGCCGCACGCCCCACAGGCGTCGGAAAGTTCTTCGGCAGGCCATCGTTTGACGAGGCTGCCGTTTTGCTCTGCGACGCCGCGAGGTCGTTGGTAGGAACGACGGTGCTGCATCGTCCGGGTGAGATCCGAATGCGAATTGAGCATCCAGCGGCTCTCGCCCATTTCCCACGCAAGCACGTACGCGTTTGCCGCGGAATCGACGCAGCGAAAATAGTCGCGACACCGTTCGGCATCGAGTTCGCGCCGAACCAAACGGGTGATTTTTCCTTGAATCGCGTCCCAGGACGAGGGAGGCGGATAGTCGGCCTTGGGACCCGCAAAGATCGCTTGCAAGTCCAATAGTTCTTGGTCGACGATTAGCTCACTGGGTATGGCCGACACCATCGCGCGAATCACCGCGGGAAACGGTGCGATCGCCGTCGCGATGTTTCTGGCAACGGCCTGGTGAGGGCAGCGAATTTCAACGATGAATGGTTTCACCGGAGAGCTGCATCCGTCGTGGTGATAGTACTCGGCTTGGCTGAGTTTGGATGCGCTCGACTTTCCTCGCACGCGACGATAGCTGGGCGCGTCACTGTGAACGTTCCGGCACACAACCAACCGTTCCGCTTCGACCAACTCGAACCACGGTTCGCGGTTGCCGGGCGATAGCAGGATTCGGTGCAAATAGTCCTGGGCGTCGGCCGAGTTGGCGCAATCGAGTGGTTGATCAATCACCAAGCCGAACGCGTGCGGACGCGATGCCGGAAAGGTGACACCACCGATCTGGATCGTGGTCGTGTCAGCTTGGATAGTGGTTGTGGGATCGATGGAAATCATGCGGATATTGTATCCGATGATTGGTTGTCTGCCATCCGGACGCTCCGCCATCGACGATCGTCACACCCAGTCCGACCAATCGGCTTCGATGCCGCCAAGTTTTCCGACTCGTTCGAGTTCTTTGAGCAGCGAGGTTGGCGACTCATATCGCTGGTCGGGCGACTTGCGAATCAAACGCATCACCACGTCACAGAATCGTTCGTCCATCCCCAATTGCGATTCAGCCGGATTCTTTGGCGACGTTTTGAGCTTGTCAAGAAACTCGGGAACCGTCCCGGCTTGATAGGGAGGCTCGCCGGTGAGCAACGAGTACAGCGTTGCGCCGAGCCCGTATTGGTCGCACCGCCCATCCACGCCTAGCGGATCTAGGAGTTGTTCCGGCGCCATGTAAGCGAGTTCGCCAAGCACATCGCCGGGACGCGTCAAAGCCGGCGCATCGGTAAACTCGAGAGCCTTGGAAAAGATTAGATCGGTGAGCAGAAATGATTTGTCATGGGCGCGCCGCAGAATGTTCGACGGCGTTACATTGCGGTGAACGATCCGATGCTTCCCGGCTTCGTGCAGCGCGCGGCCGATGTGAACGGCGACTCTCCAAACCTCTTGCCATTCGAGCATGCCACTCACGCCGATCTGCGGGATCAACTTGGCGACGCTCGTGCCATCCACCCATTCCAGCGCCGCCCAACAATACGGTCCTTTCCGTCCGGCTTTGCGAGTGCGAACGATGTTTGGGTGGACGATTGGCAACATGGTACGCATCGCGCGAATGAATCGATCTCGCTGGACGTCCGTGGATACGATTTGCGGCTTGAGGATTTTGACCGCGACCAGTCGATCTCGCCTGGTGTCGTAGGCTTTGAATATCAAACTGTTGCGGCCGGTGGAGACTAGTCGGTCGAGCCGAAACCGAAAGAACATTTCTCCTTCGAGTTCATGAAGAGGACGCATCGGCTGGGATACCGACTCGCCGTTGTCATTCGAGTTCCGAAGTGAAACGTCGGGAACGAGCGTCGGAGCATCCAGCGGATGGTCGGATTCCAGACGCAAGAGGGAATCACCTACTTTGAATTCTCCTCCCTGGGAAAGAGATTGGGGCGAATCGATTCGAATGCCTCGAACGAAAGTCCCGGTGGTGCTGTGGCGATCCACCAAGACGACATGACTTTGACGGACCTCGACGCTGCAATGAACGCGGCTCAGCGCGGGATCGCGAATCTTGGTGTCGCTATCGCTGCCGCGACCGATCACCAAGGGTTGGTCCGCCGGCAAGGTAAACTCTCGTCCACGGTCGGGACCCTCAACAATCGCAAGTTTCCAACGTCGTGTCATCGAATCGTCTCCGTGACGGATGGATCAGTATCAGGAATCGGCAGACCAAAGATCTCTCGCTGCGAATCGCTCAGCGGTGCCAAAAAAGTTTGGCGAACGCAGTCCACCAGCTCCGCAAGTTCAGCATCGTTCGTTAAGTCATCCGCCGGTGGTTCGGACTCCGGTGTCAAAGGTTTCGAACGAGCCGCCGCGCGCAATTGATCCAACATGTCCGTGGGGATCGGCAAGGAGTGCTGTTGTGCGTAGAGCACCGCTTCGACGGTCAACTGAATTGCGAGTTCCTCTTTGCCGGCTGCGCGAAGCATTTCGGAGGCGGCCGTGATGCGCTCTAACTCCAGCCGGGCGAGGTCCTCGCTCGTGAAGACCCGATCACCTTGCATTGCCAAAAATTTGGCTAAGGTCGATCGGTCCGTCGTAAATTGTTGTTGGGCGATCGCCAACTGATCCTCGAGATCCAACACGCGCGCCTGAGCTCGCACGAAACCGATGGCCACGATCGAAGTGAGCATAACGAGAACCAGCGCCGCGGAACCCGAGACGCTTGCCCAGATTAGGTGCTTTCCGACCAAGTATCGGAGTTTGCGAACCCAGCCCGGCGGTTTCGCTAGAATCGGTTGGTGATGTAGAAATCGATTCAGATCATCGCCGAGCTCGTCGGCCGACGCGTACCGATCTCGCGGCGACTTGTTCAAGCATTTCAGCGTGATCACTTCGAGATCCGCTGGGACGCTCGCATTGAGCGCCGATGGAGAGACCGGTTCGTTTTGCAACACCTGAGCGATGACTTCGATCGGCGTCGCGGCCTGGAACGGGGGCCGTCCGGTGAGCATCGCATAGAGAATCGCGCCGATCGAGTAGACGTCCGAGTGAGGGCCAATCTCCACGTGACGTCCGCCGGCCTGCTCGGGCGGCATGTAGTGGGGCGTGCCGATGACCTCTCCGCTGCTGGTAAGCTCACACCCAGATTCCAGCGACTTGCTGACACCGAAATCGGTCACATGCGGTTCGCCGTGCGAATCAAGCAACACGTTGGCCGGCTTTAGATCGCGGTGGACAACCCGTTTTTCATGCGCGTGCGCCGCCGCGCGAGCAATTCTCTCGGCAATCTCGGCGGCCCGGATTGGCGGAATCGGCCCCGCCGCAAGTAATGCCGCAAGACTCTGGCCGGGAACGTACGCCATTGTGAAATAGGGGCAACCGTCGTGCGAGCCGACGTCATACACGGGAACGATCCCGGGATGGTCCAACGAAGCCGCCGCTCTTGCTTCGTTCTCAAACCGCTTGCGTGCGAGCTCAGTATGACCGGAATTGTCCAAGATCATCTTGAGCGCCACGACACGTCCGAGCCCCAAGTGCTTGGCCTTGAAGACAACGCCCATCGATCCGCGAGCGATCTCGCCTTGCAGCTCGTAGTCGTCAATGCGACGGTTCGCAGCATCAAGCGATGGCAATAGCGCCGCTGTAGATCGACTGGGGACGACCGTGGGCGCGTCGAGTCCGTCGTCAGTCACATCGACTGGTTCATCGGTCACAGAATCGTTCATGGAATGCGGTACATGGGCAACGCTTGGAGAGAATGCGGGCAAGCTACGCGCACCGCCAAACGGAGGCAACTGGTGAAGTTCCGCAACCGACTCTCCCGCGGCCATCGGACAATCGTTCGACGAGCGATCACCGCGGAAATATACGCTCAATCCGAAGCATCCGGTGCTTCGAGAGCTTCCCGTGAAGTGTTCGTGAAGTTCTGCGGCTCGTTGGATCGTTGTCGCAGCCGCGACAGACCGACGATGAATTAGTTCGCGAGGTTCGAAGCCATTAGCGCGATAAGCTCGCGACAGAAATCGGGCAAGTCTTCGGGCCGGCGACTCGTCACATGATGTCGATCCACCACAACACTCTGATCCAAGTAGATTCCGCCAGCGTTGACGAGATCGTCTTTGATCCCAGGCGAACCCGTGACTCGCACGCCGCGATAGACATTGGCACTGATGGGAATCCAGCCACCATGACAAATTGCGGCGATCGGTTTGTCGGCCTGGTCGAACTCTCGGACCAGCGCCAATACCTTAGCGTCGCGTCGCAACTTGTCCGGCATGAACCCGCCGGGGACAAGGAGCGCGTCGTAATCAGTCGACAGCGCGTCTTGGATAGCGATATCCGACACGCAAGGGTAGCCGTTCTTTCCCGCGTAGGTTGCGCCGGCTTGAGGTCCAGCGACCACGACATCGCAACCGGCCTCGATGAGCCGCAACTTGGGATACCACAATTCGAGATCTTCGTAGATATCGCCGGTGAACGCGAGCATCCGCGTGCCGGCCAGCGGCAATGTTATTTGAGAGCTCATTTTAGATCGCCTCGCTACCGCGTTCGCCGGTACGAATGCGAATGCAATCATCCATGGGAAGGACAAAGATTTTTCCGTCGCCGATTTCGCCTGAATCGCCGCTGCGGCCGCCTTCCAGGATCGCATCAATCGTCGGCTGGACGAACTGTTCGTTGACAGCGATCTGCAATTGAACTTTGCGGAGCAGATTCACGCCGAATTCGTGTCCGCGGTGAACACCGGTTTGGCCCTTTTGACGTCCAAAACCTTGGCAATCCATCACGGTTAGCCGATAGACTTCGACTTGGGTGAGCGCTTCTTTAACCGCTTCCAATTTGGCGGGTTGAATGATCGCGATGATGAGCTTCACGGTCTTGTTTCGTTCACGGAGGGCAAAGGTAGGGAGGCAGCGCCGACAGGTTCATAACTTAAGCCATACCGGCCCAGACGGGGACGGGAGTACGTCAACGAAAAGAGCCGGCCCGCTTGAAGGCGAGCCGGCTCTCACTACAGCAACTTGACTGGGAACGCAAGAAACCCCGACCCGCGGCGTGCGAGGCGGACGCCCACCGCGGGCCATTGGGGCATCTTCTGGCCCAGGCAAGAGCCGAGAAGGTTTTTGTGAAGTTTCAATTGTCAATGGTGGCTACCCGTCACCGGTTGCCTCGCCGCCGATCGGAACAAGTTACGATCGACGACGAGGCGGCGGTGGGTAGACGTTTAGTGGATCGCTCCGCCAGCGATCGCGTCGGATGGGTAGGCATGCATGCCGTGCTCGGAGACATCGAGACCCATGGTTTCCTCTTCGCTTGACACTCGAAGGAATCCGACAGCCTTCAAAGCGTTGAACAAAATAAACATCGTGCCGAAGGCCCAAGCCGCGTACGCTAACGTTCCGATCAACTGTGCATCCCATGGCTTGCCACCGAATGCGGCACAGCCGATCAATCCCCAGGCTCCACAAACACCGTGGACAGGAAACGCACCCACGGGATCGTCAATCTTTAGTTTGTCCAGAATGATCACCGCAGCCAACACCAGTACGCCGGCCACAGCACCAATGACAATCGACTCGATATTATTGACGCAGTCACAATTGGCGGTGATCCCGACCAAGCCACCGAGCATTCCATTGAGTGCCATCGTCAAATCAGGCTTGCCGAACATTGCCCAAGCGGCGAGCAACGCAATTACAGCACCAGCACATGCGGCGAGCGTCGTGTTTGTTGCAATGAGTCCATAGGCTGCGATGTCCGCGTAACCCAACGCTGCGGTGGGTGCACCAAACTGGCTGCCTGGATTGAAACCGTACCAACCAATCAGCAGCAGGAACACACCGAGGGTCGTGAAAGTAACGTTGTGACCTGGAATCGGAACACTCTTGCCGTCCGATGTATAACGACCGATGCGTGGTCCAAGAACAATCGCTCCCGCTAGACCCGCAAAACCACCCACCATGTGTACGATGCCACTACCGGCGAAGTCCCAAAAACCCATCTCCGCAAGGAACCCGCCACCCCATTTCCAAAAGCCGCTGATGGGATATACAAACGCGGTCAACACAGCGGTGTATACCAGATATGCGCCGAACTTGAGACGGCCTGCAACCGCTCCCGAAACGATGGTGGCAGCTGTCGCGGCGAATGCAGCTTGAAATAGAAAGTCGATTTGCGGGTGAAGGTACGAGCCCTCGGACCATTCTGGAATCGCGAAAAGTCGCGTTGAGTCGAAACCAAAGTATCCACCAGCATAATCCGCCCCGGGGTACATCAGTCCGTAACCAACACCGAAGAAAAGAATTACACCGAGACCAAAGTCAAGTAAGTTCTTTGCCAAAATATTGACGGTGTTCTTGGACGAATTCAATCCAACTTCGACCAACGCAAATCCCGCTTGCATCAAAATCACAAGGACTGCCGAGATCAACAAAATTGTGTTGACCAAGGCAAAGTTGACCTCCGCAACTGCTTCCTCAGCGGTCGCCGCTTCTACTGGGACTGCTTCCTCTGTGGTCGCCTCTACGGGGGCCACTTCTTCAGCGACGGCATCGCCACCCGCGTCGGGAGCTTCAATAACTTCCGCTGTAGCCGCTGGCTCCTCCTGAGCCGAAGCGACCGACGCGAGTGACATGCCGACCCCCAACATCCCCACGAGGAGTGCCGTGATGAGCCATGGTGCTCTGTAAGACTGAATCATGTTCCTGGTACGCCTTCTTTGTTCGATGATGTGAAACCGTAGGAGTAGCCGCGCGATCTTGCGAAACTTTCGCTCCCAACCAACGGCGGCCCGAACAATTCGGTTTCTAAATCGACAACTCCTGCCCGGGCCATCCGCAGATTTGCTCGCGAGTCAATCGACCAAGTTCCCTCGATAGGGCCGCTTTCGATGCCCAGGCAAAGCACGGGGTGAGCCAATCAGCGGATCGGTGATTTTTTTTGGTCGCAAGTCCTTAAATACAATAGACTTATATTTTTGAAAAATTTGCAAACTGCCCCGGACAACCGGACGGACACACCAGGAATGCCTATCGAGTAGGCGAGATTGGGGAGGGGGTCGCCTAAAGCGGAGGCAGGCGGCGTCGCTTATTGGCGTGCGACGAAAGAAGATCGAAGTTCGGGCTGGACGCTCGCTCGAAAAGAACGCTAGAAGGGGCTGCGGTTCGGGGCGAACCGTAGGACCGAGGCGGAAAAACCTCTCTCGACACAAGGACGTGAATGATGAATGTGAATTTTTTTGAATGGTTGCGTGACGGTGTCCGTCAATCCGTGCTCCTGGGCGTTAGCGACGCGATTGAGCAAATCGGCACTCCCGCGGATGCCGAAGACTTGCATCCCAATGTCGCGGCGATGCTGCAAGGCGATGGCGCACCCAAGACCAAACGAGTCGGCGCCAACAATTCTGGAAACCGCAAGCGACTGGGGCGTTCGCTCAAGGATCTCAATCCACAAACCCAGGCCTAAAACCGGAACTCGACCGAGGTCGGCCCCGCGGGATGCGATTGGACGGTAAGAACTCCGCCAGCTAATTCGGCACGGCTGCGCATGATTTGCAGCCCGTAGTGGTCGCCGGTGACCGCACTCGGATCAAACCCGACGCCGTCATCGATGATCAAAATCGAGCCGTGGGGATCCGCGTCCGTGGCGACGTCCGCCGCCTCGCGATCGCGAATCCGCGCCTGGACGGAGACGGTCTTGGCTTTGCCGTGCCGAACCGCGTTGCGGATCGCTTCGACCGTGATTCGATAGGCGGGCATGGCAAGGAATTCCGGCAAATGATCGGCCGAATCGTCTACGTCCCAGTTCAATTGGGCATCGCCGAGGTCTAACATGCGAACGTCCGCGATGACACGCTGGTGCCACGATTCGCTGTGAAACTGTGGCGTCTGGATGCTGCCGAGAAGACGTCGTCCGCACTGCATCGCCGACTCCAACCATTCACTGAGCTGCCGTAATTCGGCGGCTTGGGGAGAGTCCTGGGACGCGAGTCGCTCGGCGGCGGCCCGAGCGACAAAAAGCAAGGGAATCAAATCATCGTGCAAATCGTGTCCGAGTTGGCCACGTTCCAATTCGACCAATCGCGAGACGTCTTCTCGCGTCCAGCCAGCACGCGATCGATCGCTCAACCGAACCAGCCCTTTTTGTCGTAGCTAGCCAAGGCCTTGTCTTCGCCGCCCTGGATATCAAACAACTTGTTGAGTTTGGTGATTTTGAAAACTTCCATCACGTTGGGCGAGACCTCACAGAACTTGAGGTTCACGCCTTGGGCCTTGCAGCCTTTATTGAGCATGACGAGTTTCGTGATCATGGCCGACGACATGAACGAGACGCCGCGGAAATTGATGAGCAATTTCTTATGAATTGCCTGGGGAACGACGTCCTGAAGTTCCTTTCCGACTTGCTCAATTCGCTGGCTATCGAGAATTTTGCTGTCAGTGAAACCGACAATCAAAATCTCTTCGTGCATTTGATTGGTGATGGCCGCCATGCTGAGAGTTCCGCGAGACCAGGTAAGGCAAACGAATGAATATAAAATAGTCGCTACGGAGCGGTGATGCAGTCGTAGGAGGTGCTAGAGTAACAACCGATGTGCCCAATGGCAATTCGCCGACGCTTTGGCACACCAGTTTCACACAAGTTCGTCGTCGTTTAGGCGGTTTACCAGCTCGTCCAACTGGTCATTGCTCAATCGGCGGGCAGCCGGGGTGCCGGATAGACTTCCCGGCGAGACGCTCGGCGGAGTACCCTTGCCGGCGTTCTCATCGCGAACGGCTCGGAGCGAAAATGCGGGTTGGCTCGGTTCTTTAACGATTGTTTTCGCCTGAGACCCGTTGGTCACCGGGACGTTGCCGGCGACCGTGGCGGCGGGAGATTTCGAGCCCGCAGCCGCTGTTCCCAGCGAAAAAGTTCGCACCTGCCGGGACGCCAGTAAACCGTAAACGGCTTTGCATACTTCGCCCGCAGCCCCCGCGAGATTGAGGTCAAAGACGTAGATTCGACGATCCGCCGGCGGTTCAGTGTTGGTCCGGCCGGCGAACGCTGGCTGGTCCGTGGGCGCGCTCAAGTCGTCGGGATGGGGTGTTCGACGGCCGTGAATGTCACCCAGTGCGAGTGTCGCGACCGAAGCCTGGGGCGTCTTCCAATCCAAATAGACAAAGTCGCCAGCAAGCGATTTGAGAGTCAAGGTATCGGTGGATTCGGGATCCTCCAACGACGCCGAGTTCACGAGCACCATATCAATCCCGGGGCGACCAATCATCTCGCCGACGATGGACTCGCCGAGTCGCTGGGCGCTGGCATTGGCGGGAGGCGTTTGGTTCATCACGACTGTCAATCGCACGGGCATCAAGCAGTTCTCGTCAGGTTAGGTGCGGCGACGTCATATAACTCAAACCAAAGATCGCGCGCATTGGTGACTTCGCGCAAATCGCGTCGTTCCAGCTCTCGCATCACTCGCCCGCGACATCCGTCGTCACTGGTCGCGATCAAATCGCTCGCGAGTTGTCTCAGCAGCGACGGTGTCATCCGAGTTCGGTAAAGCTCCGTCATCGCTAGCATCCGATGATGACTTGTTGCTAGTAAATCGCAACCACGTTTCGCCAGCATGCCAAGAAAGATCCACCGACCGGACAATGTCAACTGCTCAAGGCCGTCCACGACGAAAAGCTCGCCGGGAGAACTTTGGCGAGCCATTTCGATTGCCCGCCGAGAATTTTGAAGGCGTCGTCGGTATCGTTCGTAGCGCCCATCCGACGGATCGCGATGGTATTTCGCTTGGCTGATCAAAGCATATCGTTGCTGGAGTGATGGCAACAACGTGTGCATCAAGGTTGACTTACCCGTTCCGTGCGGTCCGACGATCAAACCGCGACGAATCACCGCGAGCCGCTCCGCAATCGATTCGCAAAACTCCGTCGTCACCGACCGGTATCCGTCCGACGTGGGAACGGTTGCATCAAGGAATGGCCTCGCGCCGGGGTTGATGAAGCGAGTTGCGAATGGATTGCTAGGAAGCGAATTAAGCATGGGTGGTGATGCATTCGTTCGGGCTAGTGATGCTGGCCACTAGTCGCGTTCGGGCACGATTGCCAAGTCGAGCGGCAACGCTTGCTGCACTTGGCGAGTTGGTTGTACTACGAGGCCCTGCACTACGAGGCCCTGCACTACGAGGCCGTGTAATGGGCACTGGAACGTGGCACATCGACCGACCCAGGCTTTCGGATCACCGGGCTTGGGTTCGCGGCGGTGGCTGACCAGTCCACCACGCTCGCCAAGACACGTGGTGAATCGGTATCGACCTTTTCATCGCGGGCGATCGTGGAAATCGAACGATTGAATCCCGTCGTTCGAGCGACCACATAGAATGGATGCTCTGTCAAAATCTCTCGTGACCCGACCAAGAACAATCTTAACCGCAAGCTCCACCGAATCGTGATCAGTTTTCCGTGGTAGCTCAGCGGTGTGACGGGAAGCCGGCAAGTGATCGATTGCTCGTCGGCCAAACCGGCGCTGCGCAGTTGTTGTTCCGTCAACCGCTGGAAATGATGGACGTGCAAGTCTTCGTCGCCCTTGCCTTCGGTATGCCAAAGGACGGACGCTTCGAGTCCTTGCAGTTGATCGATCGGCACGCGGCTAATTCGCCATTTTGCCATCAGCATCCCACCAGCTTCGTAGCGACCATCTTCGTGGCACAACGAAATGTTCACCGCGGGCTGCGAGGAAGCGGCAGTCCCTGAGGGTGAACGACGACGGGAAAACTTCGGCAAAACGATGGCCACGGACGCGATTCTCCAATCACGACAATCTTCCACCGGATCGCATTATGCGAGCCGACGAACGAGTGCATCACACTTGGGGGCAGACTGAACCGTAATTGTTGCTCCCAAGGCACCTGCGGGTCAACCGCCACGTCACGTTCGGTGTGCAAAACTTCGTTGAAAGCTTGCTCGCGCTCGACACGAACGTCGGTACCTTGGCGAAAGAACGTTTCTTCCTCGCAAACGAGTTCGACTTTTAGTCTTCGCAACCGCAACCGACCGCACTGGGCGACATAGAGTCGATACTCCTGGCCCGGAAAAAGCGGAGAATCGTCAATCTCGACGATCGTGACTCCGACACCCGCGTGTTGCCGCAATTGACTCAAGAAAAATCGGAATGCCCAGTAGCCAATTCCGGCAAATGGAATCAAGAGCAACGTCAACACCCAGCGCGGGTTGCCGTACCAAAACCCGGATACCGCGATCGCCAACAACACGAACCAAACGGAATTCCACAGTAGCGCCAGGGCAGCGGGGCCAGCGATTTGACCACCGCTGGGGTTCACCTCCGCCAGTCGAAAGCTGAGGTGTTCGCCGGGGCTGTCCGTCATCGACTTGCCGGCCGGCACATAAGGCAAACGAGAATCCGGCTCCGCACCCGGGCCACTGACTTCGATCGACCCAGCCCGTTTGGCGATCACGCTTCGCCGCTCACTGCTGGTTCCAAAGCGGGTGAGCCGAAACATCAACCCGCCGCCACCAGTGAGGATCGCGGCGAGCGAAAGGACGCCAAAAATGACGCGTCCCCAACCATTGGAAAGCGTCTCGTTGGCGACTTCCAGCGCCTGGTCCGGTGCAACGCGCTGGATCAGCACGAGTGAAAGCGTAAACACGCCGGTGAGAAACACACCAGCGTAAAATGCCGCTTCACCCGCGATGCCGCTGAGCGAATGTCCCAGCCGGCGCTTGCCGCGTTTCTTGCTCCATGGCTGGGGAATTCGGAGCATCGTCGACTCTAGCGGGGCGCTCGGGACGTTTCATTGGCGGGTTCCGCCGTGGGTTGGCGACCAGGGCGATAGAATCCCATCACCTCGAGCGACTGGTAAACCTCATCCAGCGTTTTCTCGCCAAAGTTGCTGATCGCGAGCAATCGACGCGGTGTCGCGTTCAGCAAATCGCGAACCGTCAAAATCCCGGTTTCTTCGAGACAATTCGTGGTTCGAACCGAAAGCCCCATCTCGGCGATACTCAGATTCAATCGCTCGCGACGCAAACGGGACTCTTCTTCAGCACGACTCATGGGTATACGGGTCATGTCAAACTCCTTCTCTCTTGGACGCCACAATGATCGTCCGCCATCGCCTTCGGCTCTGCGAAAGTTCCCTGCGCTGGCACACGACGCTAGGGTCGGAGTTATAGGCTGGCTGTCAAGCTCCAAGCAAGCATCTGCTGCCGCTTGGCCCAAGAGATTCATCAAGAAATTTGCGAGGAATCGCTAGCATACGAGACCTGTGTTACGGATTCCGAATGGGAGCCGCACTGTCGAATTCCAATTCGCCGTCCAGTTGGGGACGTTCCGTCGCGTTGGGAATGCCGGGATCCGTCGCTGACGGAGATTGCTGCAACAGATTGCGAATGCTCGGAAGCTCCAAGGAGCCTGGGCTGTCCGGCTCGTCCGACGAGGAACCGGGATTCGAGAGTGATGATTCTTCCAGCTCTGGATTGGCGCTCATCGGGGGCGACGTTGTTGACGTCGACGACGGGAACGTCGGCAACGCTGGGGGAGCTGGCAAGATCGACGAAATCGGATTCGTGAAGTTCGCCACATTTGGATCGGGACATGGGAATTGACACTTGCAGCATCGATCACAGGTCTGGTTCGCTCGCCAGAAAAACAGCTCGTCACAGAACGATCGTGAAGCGACGTAGATGCGGTCGCCCGGTTGCAGTTGGTAATTGGTCGTGGTGTCGCCGAGTTGTGTGATCTCACGATAACAAATCGGAAGAGTAACGCGGCAAGATGGCGGCGGGGTTGGACGTGACAACACGACTTTGCAGGGGTTCGAATCGCTGGTCAATCCGCCGGCGGCGAGGATACCGTCAAGCACTGTTTCGTGACCGATCAACGGGTAAGCACCCGGTGAAGCCACTTCGCCGAGTACGTAAAACCGATGTACGGGTTCCAACAGCCGCACGTTCACCTGGGTGGCCTTGGTGCCGCTGTCGACAATCGTGCGTTCGATAAGCGTCTCTGCCGACTCGAGAGTCAATCCGGCGACGATGACACGTCCGAAACCATTGAGGTCAATCGTTCCGTCGGCCAGCACCTTCTGGTCCGCGGGAAAGCGGACGTCCGATGCGAGTTCCACGGGTTCGACGAGCAGCACGTCACCGGGCTGGAGATAGTGAGCCGCCAGCACCGTTTGGTTGAGTTCACGCGGTAGCATGACTTGCGTTGGCGAGCAATCGATAACCGCCTCGGCCTGCTTGGTGAAGAAATGTCCAGCCGGATACAGCGAAAATCCGAGGGAACTGCATCCGACGGAATTGAGCAGTAGCCATCCGGCCAAGCCAGCGGCAAAAGAAATTTGGCGATACATCGTCGTTCAAACCCACGCAAATAGAAACGTCCTTGTTCCTTCCTTTGCTTAGCATCGGCCAGCCTACCATGGGGGCGCCAGACGCGCGCGGTCAACTCGTACAACCGACAAAGTCTTCCAGAGGACAGTGGACATTATCTCATGGATTCGCCCGAGATCACGCCGCCTCCGGTCGCGATCGGAGCTACCGTGGATATTGCTTCACGCAAGAAGAACTGGGCAGCACCCTCGCGGAGCGATTGGAGTGGTTTGACACGCAGACGTGGGTCGCTGATCGGTCCAAGGATGTCGACATACAGCGTTTGGTTGCTGATCAATTGATTGACTTCTACGATTGCCGCCAGCGGCAGTGATGCTCCGACAACCAATTGTCGAGCTACCGCGTTGGACGCGAGACCACTGGCACCGTCGGCGCCAGTGGAAATGACCGCTTCCACGTCCATGCGTCCGCTTGGTATTTGAACTCGGCCGTCTGCCCACACGCGGACTCGATCGCTTCGTAGCCAGAACTCATCGATCCTCGCGATCCCGGCGCCGATCGAACCTCGTGCGCGGCCCTGGTCAAATTGGGTTCCGGTGAGCGACAGTGCTCCCAGGTACGACTGAGCAAACATCAGCCCGGGGATGGCCCGGGCCTGGGTCCCGTCCAGTTCGACATCGAACCTTCCATTTAAATCGCCAGCGCCTCGAATGCCCTTGCCGCTGAGCGTCAAATTGCCGGTCAAGTTGCCTCGGGCATAGGAGCTACTCGAACCCGCGGTTTCTTCGAGCAAGCGGGTAAAGTCAATCCGTCTGGCTTGCCATTGGCTTGACATGTCAAACGCACCCGGTCGAATCGTTGACGAGCGAAAGCTTGCGTCGCCTTGGATTTTACCGCGATCCAGCGACGTTTCGATCGAATTCAAATCCAGCGACCAACGGGCTAGGTTGTTGTCGGCGCTGGCTGCCACCGAAGCGTGTGCCGATCCCGCGGCGATCGAGAATAGACTGCTGTCGCGAACTTCGATCGCGCCTCGAGCTTTGATCTGGCGTCCGGTTTCGACCGTCAATTGACCGGACAAAATTCCGGCTGCCCAACTGGATGCATTCTCGGAAATGGGCATCAACCCGGTCGAAGCATCAATGGCCGCCAGACGCACCTGCAGTCGTCCATCGCCGCTTGGCACCTGGATATCGCCCACCGCTTCGACGCGTCCGCCCGCATACGTGCCTCGCAGCGACCGAATTTGCACGCGACCTTGCCGATAGTCCAAAACGGCGCTCAGTCGCTGGGTAAGCAATTGGCCATCGACACTCGCGTGATCGACGATCACGGTGGCGGACCCCGTCGTGGTGCCATGGCCCGAGTCAATAAGATTGACTTGTCCTTTCGCAGACACTGACCCTTGGATGCGACGTCGATTTTCAGGTGTCAGGGTTCGGGTCAAGTCCAACAGTTGCACGCCGTTGGCTTCAAACTCACCTTGCGTTGTCGATTGGATGATCGATTCATAGAACGCACTGAGACTCGCTCCGTCGGCCAACTGGGTCGTCGTGTCAACGCGGAAGGTCCCGCCGAACAATTCCCCGTTGCCCTCCAGTCCGACTTGGCCGCCGGTTGATTGGAGCGCCAGTTTCGCCGAGCCGATGTCGACATTGCCGATTTGCAGCGGGTCAATCGCGATCCGTGCGGTTCCCTGGTGCGCCGCAAGATCGTCGATTCGCGCCGCCGCGACGGACCACTGCACTTCACCGCTGGAACGAAACGCGAGCGTGGTGGACCCAGGCAAAATGAATGCTGTCTGCAACTGCGGCGAAATCGATTGCCAAGTCAGGTCGACTTGGTGACGCCCCGAGTTGGCTCGCGCAAAGTTAGCGCTGCCTTGCACCGTGCCGTCGAAGATTTCGGCATCAAGGTTACTTAGCCGATAGCTGTCGTCCTGGATCGAGTATGACGCGTCCAAGCGATCGATGAGAATGCGATCTTCGGCCCCGTTCAGCGCCGGGGCCTCGATGCGGCTGAGCGACAATCGCGTGGAATCGAATTCGAACGTATGTTCGATCAATCCAAGTTGCAGTCCCAACACGGTTAACGCGGGTGATGCGAGTCGACCGCTCAAGTCCCACTGGGGCGAGGCGTTGCCGGGTGGGGACAATTCACCGCTGCCCTGGGCATTCACGTCGAGTTTGCCGCGTACCATCGGAGCGTCACCCAGCGACACGAGCCTGGCCAGAGATGCGACCGGAACATCGTTGCCGCGAACGCTAAGTTCAAAACGCTGTGTCGCTTGTAGGTTGACATTCGCCGAGGCGAGCAAGCGGATCGACGAGTCCAACGGCGAAGCGATGCGGATATCCTCGGCTACAAGTTTGCCCTCGCGTAAGCTCACCGGGCCCGAGTCCAAACTCAACGGCACCGAGTCGTCCACCGAGGCATTTGCAACCTGCACATCCGCATCCACGGTCCACGCCGCGGGAAGTCGCAGCGAGTTCAGCGGGGCGGAAGCGTTGAGTGTGCCACTGGCCAGTCCGCTGAGAATCCCTGTGGCGGCTTGGTCGCGAAGGGTGTTGACTAAATCGAACAGCGGCGAAAGTTGCAGTTGGTTCGCCTGCAACGAAGCGGATACATCGCCCCTAGGGACGACTTGGGCGGTCAAATTACCGCTGAGCCGGCCGGCGCTGCTGGACGGGGGCGACTCACTGTCGACGCGTCCCGCGGCGAGTGTTTGGGCGTTCAGCCAACGAGTTGACAAGTTTTCGAGTCGCAGTTCCCCCGACTGGTAGCGGATGTCGGTCGCTAGGTCAGCCAATAGCAATTGCTCCAGCTGCAATCGATTCGAGCTGAGGGTGCCGTTGAAACGATAGGCCGCGCCGTCGGTCAGCGCGTCCAGGGGAATCGAGACGGCGAAATTAAGCGTGACATCGCCCTGGGCAACGACGGGCACTTCGACCCCGATTCGCCGTAAACGCCCGAGTAGTTTTTCGATGTCGATCGAATCGAACGACCAATTGGTTGTCCAGTACCTGTGCTGGGCCGGCTGGTTTTGAGCCGGGGCCTGGCCCGACGCCGGCGTGCCGGGCAAGGCGAAGACCAGAAACAACACGGGCGCGGCAAGCTGTGCAAACCAGTGTCTGCGCGATGGCGTCAAGCGAGCAATCCAACCTCGAGCGGCGCGGCAGCGGGGTTTGCGATTCATCAGGCGGCCCAAGCGAGGTGGAGGCGGCGATCATCCATGGTACGGCGTCCGGCGTGCAATTGACGTACCTGTAATGACATCGTCAATTCAGCCGGGGCGCTTCCACTCAGCCGCTGCGAGCCGTTTTAATCCTGAGAATTGGCCGAAAATTGAAGGTTTGTCGGTTTTCGGCCAGGTTCTGGGCGGAATGCGACGCTTCGGGCTTGGGAGAAGAAACCGAGCTCGATATAAAGAGTGATAAGTAAAGAGGGATTGGCTAGAACACCTCATAAGGCCTCCTCTTGGATACGAACCCTACATTCATCGAAGTTTCCACGCGAGTCAGAAGCGACTAACGCAGTAACTTCCCAGGCCTCCGCGACGTCTCGATCGCCGATCATTGGCATCCATCGCTCGGGCCCATCGCTGAAACCAGCGAAATCAACTACTTATTGAATCAATTCATGAAATCAGACCATTGGAATTTTCTCGCTAATCTTCTCGGTGCTCCGGGAGCCGCAGATCCTCCTCCCCCACCTCCGAAATCTGCCCCGACCGCCAAAAAAGAAGGCCAGCCGCCGCGTTCGGCGCCGGAAAAGCCGCCTGCCGCTGTGGAGTCGACTCCGACCGACCGTGTGGTGCGGCCAGTGAAATCGAGTGTCGATCCGCTTGGGTTTAGCTCATTTCGCGATCTTGATGATGATTCAGCGGACGAAGTCGCTGAGGCCCAAGCCCCGCCGACGGAGACTTCGCCAAGCCCAGTTTCCCAGCAAAGCGATCGCCACAAATCCGAGTCTCGTTCACGAGAAAGCCGACCGCCAAAATCGGCTTTTGGAGAGTTAGATAGCGAACCCGCGCGAGAAATGGGGAGTTTGTCCACTGCGAGCGCGCCGCCTGCGCGGGACGAGTCGCCAGGGGAGCCAGAAGAATTGGTATCGCGTGACGAAGTGCTGGAAGCTCTGACGGCCGTGACTCCACCACCGCGTTTGCCGGGCTTTGGTGTGCCGACCAACGAGGCGTTTCAAGACCGTCCTGCCGAACCGGCCAAGAAAGAGCCATCAATGTGGGGGCGGCTGGCCGAGAAATTTGGTGTCGGCGGCGAACGCAAAAGCGATCGCGATTTGGAAACGCATGCTCGCTCCGCGGTGCCGGCCGCCGAGAAGCCGCAGTCTTCACCCGCTCGCACGGGCTTTGGCGGCGGATTGATCGATGCGGACGACGATGATGATGATGTGCCGGCTTCCGGTTCTAGTTCGTCGGCGACGGTCTCGCAGGATGATGATTTCGGTCGTCCGCGTCGGGGTGGATCCCGTCCGGACACGGTCGCCCGCTCCGAAAAACCTCGTGGCGACGATAAGCCTCGTGGAGACTCTGGACGCCAACGGACGCGTCGCAGCATTTCGGGCGGTGATGACGATTCGCCAAGCGATGCGCGAGAGTTGGATCCGATCGCCGAAAAATCGGTGCCCGAGCGTGGACGCGAAGGTCTGGACGACGATGATGTTCGGGACCGAGGTTCGCGACGACGCGGTCGGCGTGGCATTCGTCAACGACTGAGCGAAGAGGATCTGGATCAAGCCGAGACCGGCACTCCGGTTGAGGGCGGACGCCGTGAGTCACGGCACGATATCCGTACCGGCGAAACGAGTGATCGCGAAGTGCCATCGCGTCACGCCGGCTCCTCACGTCGAGACGGTTCATCGCGTGAAGTCACATCCAGTCGCTCGTCGGAGTCGACTCGGGAAACGTCCTCATCGCACCGTGAAGTCGAAGCGTCTCAACGAGATGAGAAGCGAGATAGCGAGGGCGGCCGTGGTCGAGGACGCGGACGTGGCCGTGGTCGCGGACGTGGGCGAGAGCAGACCGAGACTGCAGATTCGACGCCCGCACGTTCCGATCGAGGCAACCGTGGCCCCCAACGCCATCGAGACGATTTGCCACCCCATGACGACATGTTTGTGGGAGACGATTCGATCGTCGAAATGGACGCCGAGTTCGATGACTTGGACGATGATGGTTTTGGCGCTGGTCTAGTGAGCAAAGGTCGCGACACCGCCGATGGTGATGCGTCCGATAGCGACGATGACGCAGTTCCACGCTCGCGATCCCGTCGTCGCGGACGACGTGGACGTCGTCGCGGTGGTCCGGATTCGGCGCCGGTGGTCGAGTCGAGTTCGGTGGATCCGGACGATGATGACTTGAACGACGACGTCGACGATGGCATCTTGCAAGCCAACTTCGATGACGATCATGAGGACGACGAAGAGGTCGAAGAAATTCGTCGAGGGTCGCGTCGTCGACCACGATCGCGATCGCGACGGTCACGTGGCGAAGCTGGTGAGACCCAAGTCGCCTCCACATCGAGTACCGATGGAGCCGGGGCAAGGCCCTCTCGTGATGTCGGTTCGCGCGATGCGGAGTTTGGCGGCGATGACTCGGAGCTTGCCGAGCCGGGTCGACGACGTGGCGGATCCAGTAGCGCTTCGAGCAACGCACCGACTTGGCTGGAAACGGTCGAATTGTTGGTCAACGCCAACATCGAAAATCACAACCGCGCCGGCTCCAAGTCGCAACGGGGTGGTGGCGGTCGC
This sequence comes from Pirellulaceae bacterium, assembly GCA_041741195.1. Lineage (GTDB taxonomy): Bacteria > Planctomycetota > Planctomycetia > Pirellulales > Pirellulaceae > JBBSJZ01. Next base: position 136,232 of record JBGSKM010000075.1, on the reverse strand, counting down.
GGCAACGGAAATGCTAACAACGGCGGTGGTAGTCGCCGTCGCTAGTTTGTGAGCATGTCGAAATGAGATGGGCCCAGTCAAAGTGCTGGGCCCACGAATCTCCGACGCGATGGGTTTTCGGACTCGAGTGCGTCACGTAGACTTCACGGAGGTCCAATGAGACCGGCATTCTTGTCCGGTGGTGGCGGCCCTTGCGATTGTGAATCGTGAACCTGGTCAGGCCTTAACTGGAGCAGCCATAAGCGGTGTAGCTCTGTGTGAGGGTCGCCGCCACCGGGCAAGAACCACCCCGTAGCGTCTACGTTGGTCCGTCTCTCGCGATTGACCGTCTTGCGATCGAACATGGCTGAATCACCCGACCACGCTTCATCGACAACCGACAATTACGTGGTCGTCGCGCGGCGATATCGGCCGCGCGGGTTCGATGAGCTCGTGGGCCAAGACTCTGTCGGCCGTGCGCTCAAGAATGCGATCGATACCAACCGCGTCGGTCACGCCTACCTTTTCACCGGCGCCCGCGGGGTTGGCAAGACAAGCACCGCGCGGATCTTCGCCAAAGCTCTCAATAATCCCGATGGACCAACGGCGTCACCGGACCAATCGTCGGATATCGCCCAAGCGATCGATTCCGGTGAAGACGTCGATGTCATCGAGATCGACGGTGCCAGCAATCGTGGCATCGACGAGATCCGAAGTTTGCGAGCCAATGTGGGCGTTCGTCCGAGTCGATCGCGATACAAGATCTACATCATCGACGAAGTTCACATGCTCACCGGTGCCGCCTTCAATGCGCTGCTAAAAACATTGGAAGAGCCGCCGGAGCACGTCAAGTTTATCTTCTGCACCACGGACCCGGAGAAGATACCGATCACGGTCCTCAGCCGGTGCCAGCGATTTGATTTTGCACCCGTCGAAGTCAGCAAGATCGCCGATCGATTGCGAGAGATCGTCAATGCCGAGTCCGCCGAAGCGGATGATGCGGCGCTCGAGTTGATCGCACGACGCGCGGCGGGGTCGATGCGTGACAGCCAATCCTTGCTGGAACAGGTGCTGAGTTTTTGCAGCGGACGTTTAACTGCCGAGCAAGTCCATGCGATGCTAGGCACGGCGGACGAAGAGCGTTTGCATTCGTTGGCGATGGCGATGGCCCAGCGCAATCCGGCGGAGACGCTTCGCCAGATGGATGCGGCCGTCGATGCGGGAGTCGATGCCGGGCGATTGGCGGAACAACTGCTGGGATACTTTCGCGACTTGATGGCCGTCGCGGTGGGCTGCGACGCGAGCATGCTGCGTCACACGTCAGCGTCGATTTACGATGAACTCAAACAACTCGCCGATTCGTGGGGTTTGCAAACCGTCTTGGCCGTGGTGAGTTTGCTCGACCAGACCTTGGTCCGCATTCGACACAGCGTTTACTCGCGGGTGTTGCTCGAGGCGACGCTCATCCAAGCCTGTCAATTGCCCGATCTGCAGCGGCTTGCCGACCTTGCGGCCGCGTCCACAGGAGCCCTGGCAAGCGGTGGTGTCACGGTAAAACCCAGCGAAAAAAAAAACGCTCCAGCGATAGCGGGTCCGCATCTTGAGCGAGTGTCTAAGGTTGCCGCTGCACCACTTTCGTCGGGCGCCTCTGCCGGTTCAGCGACATTGAAGGCCGCCACGTCGAGTTCAGCCACATCAGACTCGGCTAGCTCGACGGCGACGATGACGCGCAGCTCGCTGGCTACTCAATCCGCCCAGACGCCGACCGGCTCTGGCCAGATGCGAATCGATGCCGCTGCGGGCGAACTCGTCACGGAGCCGCTGGTATCAGCGGCGGCCCACCAGTCCGCCGCGTCTGCCCTGAATGAAGTGAGCTGGACCAACGAGGGGGTAAACGCCTTGTGGAAAGCATGCGTCGCGCACCTCGAGTCAATGACCGAGTCGATGGCCCGCGCGGTGCAGCGAGTCGAATGCGTGGCGCCTGGACACTTGAAGCTGGTGTTCCCGGTCAAGTCCAGGTTGACGATGAGCCGCTGTGAATCGCCGACGCACCGTGATTCAATCGTGCGAACGCTCACCAGTTTGGCCGGACGCAAGGTGAATCTCGAGTTCAGCGTTGAAGCCGGTGCCATGGAACCCTCGATGGTTCCTAAAGTCAGCGGAAAGTCACGGGTGACGCGAATGCGCGAGCTCGAAAATCACCCGCTTGTCAAAACCTGTATCGAGCTCTTTGAAGCTGAGATCGTGAAAGTCGATCACCCGCGTGTGCCGCCGCCGGCTTAACGACACCGTAGAATCCACCGTCCGTTTTTTTTATCAATCGTCATCCATCGGTCTGGCCAGGGAGCCAATGCAAGATGTTTAATTTTGGAAACCCGCTCGCGATTCTTGGCAAGCTGCAAGAGCTGCCCGAAAAATTGCAGCAGCTCAACGCTCGCATGCAGCAGGAGACGGTATCAGCGACCTCTCATTGCGGCAGCGTCACCGTGGTGATGAGTGGAACTGGCCAAATCCAATCCGTATCAATCACCGATGGCATCTCCGGAAGCGAGCTCGAAGAGGCTGTCCAGACAGCGACGAATGCCGCCGGAGCTGCCGCGAAGCAGCTTTACGCCGATGCGATCAGCCAAATGGCGGGCGACATGAAGATCAACGTCCCCGGGCTCGATGGGATCCTCGCGAACCTCACCGGCGGCTAATTCACTTTGGCGGTTCACGCCCCGCTCGTTCGGCCACGCTTCTTTCCAGCCCGTCACCTCCATTTCGCACCACCACCATGTCGTCACACGCTGGCGCCGTCTCCGATCTCGTTGAACACTTGGGACGACTTCCGGGGATCGGTCGCAAAAGCGCCGAACGACTCGCGTTTCATTTGCTACGAGTCGCGGAGCACGAAGCGCTCGGATTGGCCGACGCGATCCGCCGAGTGCGCACAGACGTTCGCTACTGTGCCACCTGTTTCAACCTGGCCGAGTCCGATTGTTGTGCGATCTGCGCCCAACCCAACCGTGACGCCACGCGATTGTGCGTCGTCGAACAGCCGCGTGATCTGATGAGTTTGGAACAGTCGGGGGTGTTTCGCGGTCTTTATCACGTGCTGTTGGGGCGTATCGCACCGCTGGATGGTATCGGTCCAGATGCGTTGACCATCGACGCCCTCGTCGATCGAGTCCGACAAGGAAACTTTGTCGAAGTCATCATGGCGACTAACCCCACGGTCGAAGGCGACGGAACCTCACTGTACATATCGAACCTACTAAGCGAGTTTCCTGTCGAAATCACTCGTTTGGCTCGCGGCATCACCGCAGGAAGTGTTCTCGAATATGCAAATCGCGAGATGATTGCGGATGCACTAACCGGTCGACAAAAACTATAATACGGGTACAGAAAATGCTCATTCGTCCGAGATGAGCTCCGGTGCGATGTTTGCACTGGCACGGATGTTCCTACACGAGACTCGACCATGCGGATGTCGATGGGGCTTGAAGCCCGCCAACTCCAAGTCCAAAAACTTGCGCCGCGGATGATCCAGTCGATTGAGATTCTGCAACTGCCGATGCTCGCGTTGCAAGAACGCATTGAGCAGGAGATGAATGAGAATCCGTTGCTTGAGCAGCAGGATGTCGATCCGCTTGCGCCGGACGAGGCCGACGACGAGTTGCCGACCAACGATGTGCGCAGCGAAGACGAGAAAGAGCTTGTCGTCGATAACGACCACGACAATCTCGATGACTTCGAGCGTCTGACCAACATGGACTCGGAGTTGCCCAGCACCTTTGACGACTCGTTCCGTCGCTCGGCAAACCGCATGCAGGACGATGCCGACCGGCGACATGACTTGATGGCCAATGCCCAATCTCGGCCGGAGTCGTTGAATGACTATCTGCTGCACCAATTGTCGGAACTGGACATCGATGACGAAATTGAGCAGTTGGCCGAGCGGATCATCAGCACCTTGGACGCTCGCGATGGCGGCTATTTGAGAACGCCACTGGCTGACTTGTTGCCCGCCGGACACACCAGCGAGGACCGAGCGAGGGCTGAACATGCACTTTCCATTGTCCAGTCGCTCGAGCCGACCGGCATCGCCGCGAGGACGTTGTCCGAATGTTTGATGATGCAGCTCAAGCCGGCGCTACCGCACTACGACGAAATGCGAACGCTGATTAAGTCGCATCTTGAGGATCTCGCAGAAAACCGTCTGCCCCAGATCGCTCGCAAAACGGGCTATTCGATCGAGATGATCCAAGACGTGCGGGCGGAGCTTCATAACTTGAATCCCAAGCCTGGGGCGGCGTTCATGGAAACGTACGTCCCCAATGTCACGCCCGACATCATTCTGGAGCAGGATGAAGACGGTGAATACAAAGTTCGCTTGGACGATGATCGAATCCCGACGTTGTTCATCAGCGATTACTATCGCAGCCGACTACAAGATCCCAATAGTTCCGCCGAAGAACGCGAGTTCATCAAGCGAAAGATCAGTAGTGCCCAGTGGTTGATCGATTCGATCGAACAACGACGAAGCACCCTCACGCGAGTCGCTCAGGCAATCGTCGAGCACCAGAAAAAATTTCTCGACGAGGGCCCCGAAGCGATCGAACCGCTCAAGATGCAGCAGATTGCTGATCGCGTCGGTGTTCACGTCACGACGGTCAGCCGGGCTGTGGATGACAAGTGGATGCAGACGCCGCGAGGGATCTTGCCGCTGAAGCGATTCTTTGTAGGCGGCACACAAACCGAAGACGGCGAGGACGTCGCTTGGGATACCATTCGGTTGAAGTTGCAAGAGTTGATCGACCATGAGGACAAGAGCGATCCGCATAGCGATGAGCACTTGGTCGATGAGTTGAAAAAGATCGGTCTCACCGTCGCCCGCCGAACCGTCACCAAGTACCGCAAGAAAATGGGCATCCCGAGTAGTCGCCAACGTCGCGATTGGGCGTTGGTCAAAAAGTAACCCGCCCCACAAGCAAGCTGGTGCTGTGAGGGTCTGAATGAGTGGTCGCGGTGCTAGTTCTCGTCATGGAGCGGCGAGATGTAGGGTGGATGGTGAGCGTCGCGTTTGGCGTTGGGCATCGAATCGATCACTTTGCCCGCCATTTGATGCTTGGGCACGACGACGCCGCAGCTGACGATGAACTGAATCGCTTCATCGATCGTGATGTTAATGTCGATTGCTTCGCTTCGTTTGACGGTCACGGTGAATCCCGTCATCGGCATCGGGCTGGTCGGCATCAGGACGCTGAGCATCGGCTCGCCTGATGCCTCCGCGATTTCCGCCATCCCGTTGCCGGTCACAAAGCCTAGTGACCATATCCCGCGTCGCGGATACTCAATCGCGACGACTCGATTGAATTCGATTTCACGTTCGCTGAAGGCGAAATCGGTGACTTGCTTGACGCTCCCGTAGACCTTGTTGACCACGGGAATTCGCAAAATCGTCCCGTCGAATACAGCCACTAACCATCGTCCGAGCCCGTTGGTAAACATTCGGCCGAGAAAATACAGCAAGGTCAGAAAAATGATCAGGAACAGTGGCAAGACGACGGAACGCGGCATGTATTCCAGTTCGACATAGCGATGCCAATAGGCACTCGCACTGCCCGGAGCCGGTGTGTAGGGGCCAAAATAATCAGCGTTCTCGTTGACGGTGGTGACGACGTATTCCGGCAAGAATTTCCGCCCGGTCGGGTCGGGTACAAAACGTGTCCCCTGGTAGGTGAACCCGTCAAGACGACGTTCGCCGATCGCGGTCGCCCCGGCGGGTGCGCCGCCCGTGTAGGTCTGCTGGATGGTCCAAACGATCGAATGCCGAATGCCCGTTTCCACCGGCTTGAGCACATAGTTTTCAATGGCGTTCCACGCCCAAATCAACACCACAATGGTGAGCAGCGGAGGCAGTACTACGCCCAAGCCACGCAAAATGGCTCGGCGGAAACTGGCTCGGCGGGAATGATCGGCAGCGCGTGGCGTGGTGTCTGGTTGCATAAGTTCGAGTGTGGGTAACGCGTGTCGTAAGACGGCTCGACGAGCACGGCTCCGAACACCGACGTTACGGTTCTATGTTTTTGTTAGTTCAACGACCGCCGATGCGATCCGCGACGAACACGAAATTCGGTCGTTACAGACACGTGCCGAACTTGGGATGCCGGGCACTGGGAATACCTCGCAAACGGAATGCCTGGCAATCGGGGGCCCGCGGTGATTAGGATCTCAGTGCTCTCGCGACCGTGGCCAACGAGATTCGACGGGCCCCGCCAGCCCGTAGTACTTTCGACACTTCATTCGCAGTTGCCCCCGTCGTCAACACATCATCGACCAACAGAATATGCCGATTGGTCAAATCAGGAAGCCCTCGCAAACCGATGCGGCGGACGAGGGAGAACGCGCCGCGGACATTTTCCACGCGAGCGGTGTCGTTTAGCCAGGCCTGTTTGCGAATTTGGCGTGTCATTTTAATGATTCCATCGCATTTAACGCCGAGAACACGCGCGAACCCGTCGCCAATCACACGACTGCTCGTTCCGCCACGACCAAATTGGCGAAATACATGGGACGGAACGAACGTCACCAAATCGGGGACGTCGCCAATCGATTGACCATAGCGGTGACCCAATCGGCGTCCCAGTGCGTCCGCAAGAGGCACCTTGGAACTGTACTTCGATGCGACGATGATTTCACAAATGGCATCGTGGTAAGGCCAAAGCGAGACGACTTCGTCGAACTCGTAGGTTTCCTTTTGGCATTGGGGGCATCGAGTCGACTCGCTTGACGACGATTCGCTTTCCAGCACGAAATCACCTGTCGGGGTCAAGTTTTCCTCGACCGAGCTCGACGCGACCGGGCTTGCATCGACCATACTTCCCTTGACCGGGATTCCCTTGGCCGGTGCGTAAGGGCGTCCGCATTGCCGACAAGTTGTTGCCATCATTCGCTCGGCAACCTCCAGGGGCCGCTCGCACGAAGGGCAAAAATCGTGACCGGGCCTCACTGCCGTATGGCAAAGTCGGCAGGTGGACGGCAAGACCAAGTCGATCGCCGCGTCCCAGATTTCCCGGGCCATTGCTTGGCCTTGGAGGGCCAGTTGAGGGAGCGACCAAGCCATCAAAGTAGTCTCGGGAAAACTTTTTCTGGAAAAATTGCTGGAGGCACGTGAACCTTTGCGATCCTGGGCGTTTCTAATCGTACAGTCCTTCCCAGGCCGATATATTCTTCTGGCCTTGGAGGAGTTGCATGAGATAATAGCGTCTGATGCATCGGCTCACGCGAATCGGCTTCGCGTCGAGTCTCTCTCGTAGTTGTTTTTTGTGCTCCGCAGCCGCACCGCAGAATCAGGTGCCTTTGGAGGTTGGAAATGCGTTTCGAACAGATCACCGCCGCCGTAATCCGCAACTTCGCAGTCGTCGAAGTCCGTGCGAATTTGGTTGTCACGAGTGTCCTGGCCGCCGCATCCCACTTCATGGATCGGCTGGGGAAGCTTCTTGGAACACCCACATCGCGCGGGTTCCATGATCACACGCATGATTCGCATATCGAGCGAATCACGCTGGCGATTCATGGCGGTGTCCCGTCAAGCGATGGCCCAAGTTGGTTATGCAGTAAACGCATACCGATGTTTGGCTGTCCGGCGATGGTGTGTGCATCGTATCCGGTCCGAGACAGACGCCCCGGCGTCAACGGCTAATCGCTGTTTAGCGACAACCCGAAACTCGACCGAACGTTTCACCCGCGCTGGCGACGCTTGAGTGCATTGTGCCCTCACGTCGTTCGGTTTGGCCTGTTGCGATTCATGGTTCCCGCTGGCGATTGATCCGTTTCGATCTTTCCGCCAAGCAGTCCACGAATTGCTCCCAATGTGGCAACGCATGGGTCGGCCGAACTTGGTTCGCAGTGTTCCGATCCTCAAAAAAACAATGTTCCGCCACATCCCGGCTGATTTGCGGTTTGCAACAGCCTGCCCTTGGAACCGACGTTTCCCTCGTCCCCGACGCTGATGGTCGTGGCCTGCGGAGGAAGCGTTGCTACTGGAGAAACCATGGTAATGAACGCACTTCAAAACGAATTGACGGTCGTCCAGCTCGTGACGTTGGCTCAAGAGGGCGACCGAGACGCGTTCGGTGAACTCTTCGAACGATACCGAGGTGGTATCGTGGCGCTAGCGATGCGCCGACTCCGCAATGCTGACGAAGCCGAAGAGCTTGCCCAAGACGTGTTCGTCCAAGCGATGCAAAAGATCAACCAATTGCGAGTCCCCGAAGCGTTCGGCGGATGGTTGCGTCGGATCGTGCATCGCATGGCGATCAATCGGCAAGCTCGAACCAAGTTCGCGATCGCTTGCGATCCTAAGACGCTCGAGACGACTTGTTTCGCAATCGATCAACCGGATTCGAATGCTGAGGACAATGAACAGGCCGCTGCGGTTCGTAACGGGATCGAGCGACTCAACCCGCTGGATCGTCAAACGCTCAAGGCGTTTTACATGCGAGGTCGGTCGCTGATCGAAATGAGCGACGAATTCGAGGCTCCGGTCGGAACGATCAAGCGCCGCTTGCACGTCGCTCGAAAGCGTCTGGCCAAGGAAATGGACCTCGTCCAAGCCGTCTGAAAACGCGAAACGTGTCGTCGACCGAAAGGTTGGCGGCACGTTTTTTTATGCATTCACCGAGTTACCCCAGGGCGGGCCGCTCGTTCACACGGTGCTCTTTCACACCGCGGTTATCGCATCGGGAACCTGGGGCGAGTAAACTCTTGCTGGTCAATCAAACTGATATCATGCCCCCATCCCCCTTCTGAGAAACTCTCATGACCAGCCCTCTCGCTCGTCGTCATTTTTTGCAAACGGTCGCCGCCGGAGCAACCGCAATCTCGCTCACACCCCGATCGCTTTTCGCCGCCGATGCAGACAATGCGGGCCAGCCCTACAAGATCTCGCTAGCCGAGTGGTCCCTGCACAAATCACTGCGTGACGATTCCACGAAGCTGACCAACCTTGACTTCCCACGAGTGACGCGCGAGGAATTCGGGATCGAGGCCGTCGAATACGTGAACCAATTCTTCAAGGACAAAGCCCGCGATGAGTCGTATCTAAGCGACTTGAAAAAGCGATGTGATGACCACGGCGTCAAGAGTGTATTGATCATGGTCGACGGTGAAGGCAACCTCGGTGATGCCGACCAAGCCAAACGCAAGAAGGCGGTCGAGCAGCACCACCAATGGGTTGATGCCGCCAAGTTTCTCGGCTGTCACTCGATTCGCGTCAACGCGGCCAGTAGCGGATCGTACACCGAGCAAATCAAGCTCGCGTCCGATGGACTCCGTCAATTGTCCGAGTACGCTGCTCCCCATGGAATCGGCGTCATTGTCGAAAATCATGGTGGCTTGAGCAGCAACGCCGCGTGGCTTGCCGTCGTCATCGAGCGAGTCGGCATGGAAAACTGCGGAACGCTACCGGACTTTGGCAACTTCTATATCAGCCGTGGCGACAAGCCGGATTTGTTCGATCGCTATCACGGAGTTCAAGCCTTGATGCCCTACGCCAAAGCCGTCAGCGCCAAGACCTATGACTTTGACGAAGCCGGCAATGAAAAGACGATCGACTACCGAAAGATGATGAAGATCGTCGTCGACGCTGGTTATCACGGATACGTTGGTATCGAGTACGAGGGCGGTGGACTCAGTGAATTCGACGGCATCAAAGCCAGCAAGAAGTTGCTCGAAACCGTCGCCGCTGAACTCGCCTAAAACTCTCGCCACACAACGCGAAAAGCCGTCGTCGACGACCAACATCGACGACGGCTCCAGCGTGATTGACCGCAATCACTCAGTGATTCTTTTGAAACGATCGGCGGATGTCGGTTGGTTTTTCAACGAGAATCGTTCTCCCCGCGGGAATCGGATGTCACAGCCCATCGACGCCGACGCCGATTCCCAGTTTCCGAATCGATTGCGCCACTGGACAATCGATTGATGTCCGGCGCGGCGTCCTTCGTCGATCAATCGCTCGGCATGACGAAAGTCAAACCAAGGCACGTGTCCGACGTCAGGACGGACAATGATGTCCGCGTTGTGGCGGACGTGTCGTCGCAACATTTGTTCCCCGATGTCTTGCATCCGCGTCATGACATCCAGTGCCGTGTTGCAGTGAGTGATGGAGGAGCGTTCTTGGCCAACGTCGACACCGATCGTCAAGTCGCAACCATACGAACGCGCGATCGTATTGGGTAACGAATCGAATACACCAATGTCGCATAGCAACATGTCGTCCCAAGGGACCGGCGGAAAAAATCCTGGGATGGCTGTGGAGGCGTGCACGGCATCCCTTAGCGATCCCTTCTCCAAGACGATGCGATGGCCGCTGAGCAAGTCGACACACACGACACTCAGCGGGATCGGCAAATCTTGCAGATCCATATCCGGCAGCAAAAACTCGATCGCTTCCCACATCAACGTTTTGGGCATCAACGAGGGCGCCGTTACGGCGCGGTTGAATCGACGATGCGCCGATACGAATTGCTTCATGCGATCGTACCAAGCGAACATGCCGGCATCTTCGTTCGCGGATCGACTCGGCGTGTCGCCGAACAACAGTTGTTGTTTCTGTTGAAAGATCGGCGAGTGCAGGAACTCAATCGCCCGGGTCTGGACTTTGAGAATATCGGGTTCGACAGCACACATGCCGCCCACCAGACTTCCCATACTGACCCCAACGATGCGCTCGGTTTGAATTCCGCACTCGCCGATGGCTTGCATCACGCCCAAGTGAGCGAGCCCTCGTGCGCCACCACCACCCAGCGAGATCGCCGTGCGACAGGGCGCGTAGGGTTCATGTTCGGTTTCCAAACCGAGAAGATTCTTCCAGTCCCACCACTTCATCGCACCGGTTCCTTACTTGTAAGGCATCATGATTTTCGAAACGCTAACCCCGCGCAGTTCGTTCCAGCCTTGGTCGGCGATCATGCCGCCGAGCTGAGTGATGTGGCGAAAATCACCGTCGCTCGATGATTCGCCCGTGATCCGGCGACGCAGTTCACGACACGCCGCATCGGCGGCGGCGCGCGTGATCGGATCTTCGCTCTTGGCGGCGTAACGACTGGTCACCAACATCACCACCGCGAATTGGACGGTCTCGGACAATTCCGACATTCGGCATTGACGATCGGCAAGTTTCAATTGGTGTTTTCGCATCGTGCCACTGATCTTCATGCCGGATTTGGAAAGCACACGCATCGCGAACCGTGCGTGGTCGGCAAGCTCCTTGGGCATCGCCGGAAGCGGTGACCATTTTGAACCTGTCACGACTCGCGAGGTGAACCAACGAGCGTAGGACGCCATTGGCCCGCGCAGTGCCCACAAGTGCGCCGGGTTTACCAAGCTAGGTTGTGCGATGCCAAGTCGGCTGAGCGTCCGCCCGATCGGCTCGAAGTAGCGTACGCCATGATGCTTGACGAGCGATTTGAAGAATGCCATCCCGAGCATCTCTCCCTCGCCCTCGTAAATGCACGGTGCCAGGAACTCGTGCACGTTGTCGCCAAACAAATGCCCTTGCAAGAACGATCGACCGCCGTGCGTCTTCATGAGTAACTCGATGGCCGCTTCCTTTTGAGCTTCGCTGCCGAAGATCTTAGCGATGATGCATTCCATTTCACCGCGATAGCCAGCGTCAATCAAACCAGCGCACCACTGGGTGAGCGCATCGCAAGCGACGATGAGTCCCGCCATCCGTCCGACACGGCGACGCACCAGTTCCCGACGCTCGATCGCTTGACCATAAGTTTCGCGGTAAGCCGCCCAGGGCAACATCTCACCGAGCATCCATCGCATCGTTCCGGCCGCATTGGCGCACAATGACACTCGTCCAAGGTTCAAGCCGTGATAAGCGATGGTGAGACCATCACCCTGCGCAGGCACCAATAAATTACTCGCCGGCACACGAAAGTTGCGAAACACAAGACCGTTGTTGTGGGCCCGACGCAGTGCGTAAATGCCATAACGGTTCAACTGAAATGTCGCGTCCTCTTGCTCCGGCAAATCGACAATCAACACGCTCGGTTGGTCATTGATTTTGCAAACCAATCCGATCGTGCGACCGGGAATCGCATTGGTGATAAAGAGCTTCTCGCCGTTGACCACGTATTGGTCTCCATCGAGCACCGCGGTCGTCTTAAGTGCCGTCAAATCACTACCGGCGCCGGGTTCGGTGAGCGCAAACGCCGACAATCGACTTCCATCGGCAAGCTTGGGCAGAAAGCGACGCTTTTGTTCGTCACTTCCAAAGGAACGCACCGGGTCGACGGCGCCGATGCATCCGTGGACCGAAGCGAGACCCGCGACCGTGGGCTCGATCATCGCCATCCGTGTGATCATGTCCGCGAATTGACGCATCGTCGCTCCGCTGCCGCCGTATTCCGGCGATACGAGCAATCCCCAGTACCCCGCGTCGCCGAGATCCGTGAGGACTTCGTCCGTAATCTTGCCCAAATCATTGAGCAGCGTGCCTCGCTCTCGATGCATCAGCACCACGTCGAGTGAGCGCTGGACGACTCGCGAGACAGCTTCGTTGTGAGTCGCTTTCTCGCAGTCGAACAGATCACTATCGACCGTGTGTTCCCAGACCGCGCGGTGAATCGGGCTGTTCGTCGTCTTGTATCGATCGGCGAACAACGCTTCGACTTGATCGTCGGCCGTATCGAGCACACCCGTTCGCTTGGCTTCGTCGTCGGAAGCTCCACCCAATCGTAGAGCCACTTCGGCGAACGATTCCTTGGACGCGACCGGTTGGGACTCGGGTGCTTCAGTCGATGGTGCCGCGAGCCGCGAGCCACTGGGGGACGCAAGCGGCACCGGAGTGTCACTACCGCGAGGCATCGAATGGTTGTTGAGATCCAAACTCATCGTACGACTCCAGGTTGAAAGTGGGGTTCATCAAACGTTAGCTCGCCGCGATCGACCATTTGCACCAGTCGTCCAGGTGGCTCAAATCGCTCGCCGTAAAAGAATTGCAAGCGACGCATGTTCGCGAGCACCTTGGCGGGCGTGATCGACTCGACCAAGCGAAGTGGTCCACCCAAGTGCGGCGCGAATCCGGTCCCGAGCACCATTGCGAGATCGATGGCCCAGGGGTGTTCCACCACTTGCTCGTCCAAACAGCGAATCGACTCCGCCAACATCGGGTAGACCAATCGGCGTTGAATCGGTGTCAACGAGTCGTCGCGAAAATCATCGACCAGTGGCGTCGGCAGCGGCGACACCGGTGCCATGGGAGTCGACACCGGTTTGCCCCGTCGACCCTTCGGATATTCGTAGAAACCCTCGCCCGACTTTTTGCCAAGGCTTCCCCGCGAGACCATCGCCTCCAGCGAATCGACGACGGGTGCAACACTAGGCAGGATCCTGTGAAGCGAACCGGCGACATGGTGGGCGACATCAAGTCCGACTTGATCCAGTAGCTCGAGCGGACCCATGGGCATCCCGAATCGGCGAATTTCGCGATCGATGCGTTCAACCGCATATCCCTCGCCGACCATCACGATGGCTTCGCCGAGATAAGGAAAAAGCACCCGATTGACGAGGAAGCCTGACGAGTCGTTCGTCACCACCGGCGTCTTGCCCAGCGCCCGCACGAAGGTCACTAGCCGGGCCACGCTGGCGTCGTCGGTCGCGGACGTTCGCACGACTTCGACCAATTCCATCCGATGGACAGGATTGAAAAAGTGCAGCCCAGCGACCAACTGCGGACGATGCGTTGCTGCACTCATTTCGGTGACCGATAGCGACGAAGTGTTGCTTGCCAAGATTGCGGACGGCTTGGTGACTCGGTCCAGCGACTCAAACACTTTCGCTTTGACATCCGCCCGCTCGACGACCGCCTCAATTACCAAGTCGACTTCGGCAAGCGCGTGGTCATCGCAACTGTACGTCACCCGATGGGTCAACTCCGATTTCTTCAGCGCACTCATGCCTTTGCGTTGTGCGATGTCATCGATCAGTTTTTCGACGCGAGCGCGACCGGTGCTCATCGTTTCGTCGTCGATCTCCTTCATCACCACGTCAAAACCACGATAGGCCGCGAGCTGGCCGATCCCCGCGCCCATGGCTCCGGCTCCCACGACCCCGAGTCGACGGATGGGGTCATCGTGCACCGCTTGGCTAACATTGCCCGACCAAGTCTTGATTTGGCGAGCCCGCTCGCGTGAAAAAAACAACCGCAGCAAATTGCGACATGTCGGCGTTCGCAGCAGCCCGACGAACTCCTCACGCTCAAAGTGGTATCCGTCGCCGTGGGGTTGGTAGCTGAGTTCCACCGCCCTTAGCGCTGATTTCAACGCTGGATAATTCGTTGCTTTGGACGCGATCTTGGCTCGTACCTGACGAGCGATGAACCATCGTCCCAGTCGCGTACGATCCGCGACCCGTTGCCAAAGCGGCAAGCGGCTCTTCGCCCTTTTGGCATGTCCGCAAATCACTTCGTCGACGAAATGATCGACACCGGCATTCCATTTTTCTGGATCGATCGCGCGGTCGATCAATCCGACTTTCAATGCCTGGCGTGCATCCAGCAATTCGCCTTGGAGAATCATCGAAAGGGCCGTCGTCATGCCGACTTTGCGGGGCAATCGCTGAGTACCACCCCAACCCGGAATCACACCGAGTTTGATCTCAGGCAAACCGATTTGCGTTGAGCTGTTGTTTCTCGCGATGCGATAGTCACAAGCCAGCGACAGTTCCAATCCCCCACCCAAACACATGCCGTGGATGCAAACGATCGTCGGCATCGACAGCGCCTCGATACGGGCGAACAAATCTTGTCCGGCGCGAATCAGTTCATCGGCGCGATCGTCACTGTCGATGGACGCGATCACGTTGACGTCCGCGCCTGCGAGAAAGCCGCTGTCTTTGCCGCTTCGGATCACTACCGCACGAACGTCGCGAACATGCTCCAACTCGGACACGATGTGTTCGAGTTCTTGCATCGCATCCTGGGTCAACACATTGAGTGGACGATCCGGGACATCGAGCGTAATCGTAGCGACGCCCCGCTCGTCGGTATCGACATTGAAGCTGTTCTTGGTTCTAGCAATCATCTTTATGACTCCTTGGAAGTTTCTACGACCATCGCAAACCCTTGACCGCCACCGACGCATAACGTTGCCAATCCACGTCGTCCGCCACGTTCTCGCAAAGTTCTCAGTAGCGTCAGAATCAGCCGAGTACCCGTCGTGCCGACCGGATGCCCCAGGGCGATCGCACCACCGTGCAGGTTCAACCGATCAGTGGGAAATTCACCAAGGGCTTGATCGAGGCCGAGTTCGTTTTGGGCAAACGATTTCGATCCTGCCGCGGCTTGACAGGCGAGGACTTGGGCCGCGAAGGCTTCATTGATCTCGATGGCATCAAAGTCGCTCATGCGCAGCCCCGTTTCTTTCATCAACTTGGCAGTCGCGTAGACCGGGCCCAGTCCCATTCGACGTGGATCACAACCCGCGATCGCGTAGCCGGTGATGTATCCCAGCGGTTCGGTATCGAACTGGTCCACGTTTGCCGCATCGACCAGGACCAGTGCCGCGGCGCCATCGGTAAGTGGACAACTATTGCCAGCCGTGACGGTTCCGCCGCGATCAAAGATCGGCCGCAACTTGGCGAGTTGATCCATCGATTGGTTGGCGCGAGGGCCATTGTCCTTGGTCACCGGTTCCCTATCGCCTCGGGGGACACCGACGATCTCGCCAGAGAGGAAACAGCGTGCTTGGGCCGCTGCGGCCCTCACGTGACTATCCACCGCGAACGCGTCTTGTCGGTCGCGGGTGATCGCAAATTCCCTGGCCAATACTTCCGCGGTTTGACCCATGTTCAAACCCGACACGGGATCCGTGAGCCCCAATTCGATGCCGACGACCGGTTTAAAATCACGGGGCCGAAACCGCGTGAGTGTCGCCAACTTTTGCATCATCGTTTTCGACTTCGCCAATCGCATCCAAAGCTTTGCGGCTTCGGGGCGAACGAGAAGGGGAACTTGAGACATCGACTCCGTACCGCCGGCAACCACCACTCGGGCCCGTCCGTGCTGGATCGCAAACCATGCTTCGATGATCGATTCCATCCCCGAGGCGCAATTGCGATTGACCGTGTGCGCCACGCGATCGTTGGGGACTCCCGATTTCAACGCGATCACTCGGGCGATGTTTGCGGCGTCGGGAGGGCCGGAAACATTGCCAAAGATCACTTCGTCGACATCCTGGCTCGCGAGCCCGCTGCGCCGCACGGCTTCACCAAGCGCGACGCAGCCCAAATCGACCGCGGACACGTTTGCTAAATCAGTCAATATTTTGCTGAACGGTGTTCTCGCGCCGGCAAGTACCGCGAGTGTTTGAGACTTTTTCATCAGGTGGACTCCCCTGGGAATGGTGATGGGTTCGTCGACTCGGATTCACGTAACTCGCGGTGAATGACCTTGCCCAAAAAGTTGCGTGGCAAGTCGCTGCGCCGTTCATAGATCCGAGGTCGCTTGTACTTCGAAAGCGCCCGTTCGCAGTGCAACCTCAAACGAGCTTCCTCCCATTTCGCACCGGGCTTGAGCACCACAAACGCTTTGACGATTTCGCCTCGATGTTCATCGGGAATACCGATCACGGCCGCATCGAGCACCTCATCGATTTCTCGCAGCGCGGTCTCAATTTCGCTGGGATACACATTGAAACCCGACGTGATGATCAAATCTTTTTTGCGACCGACGATGCGATAACACCCGTCCTCTTGGAGGATCGCGAGATCGCCGGTGTGAAGCCAACCGCCACGAATCGCTTGCTTCGTCGCTTCGGGGTCGTTCCAGTATCCGAGCATCACTTGTGGACCTCGAATGGCTAACTCACCCGCTTCGCCGCGTGGCATCTCGCGGACAACGTCCTCGACTTCGACGATCCGACACTCGGTCTCCGGTAGTGGCAAGCCGATCGTCCCGTAATTCGGTTCGCCAAACAAATCGCCAACGTGCGTCACCGGCGATGCTTCGGATAAACCGTAACCTTCGACCACCAGCGCGCCGGAGTGTTCGGCGAATTCGCGGCCGACCTCCGCCGCCAGCGGGGCGCCGCCGGAAATGACCCAGCGGATGGAACTCATCCGCGCGGGATGCGTGCGAAGTCGCTCATTCATTGCGACCAGCATCGCCGGCACCGCATGAAACACCGTCGGTTGCTCTTCCTCGATTAGCCGAATGACTTGGCGCGTGTTGAACCGATGATGCAACACGAGTGTTGCCCCCATCATCGTGCCACCCATCACCGTCGCGGACATCCCGTAGGAGTGAAAGAAGGGCAGCACCGCTAACATGGTCTCGATACCAAACGATCCCCGGACCCAGCGGAATTGTTGCCACGCATTGGCCACCATGTTTTGATGACTGAGTGCGACCGCTTTCGGTGAACCCGTGGTGCCACCGGTGGGAAGGATGTACGCGGTGTCCGTCACCGGGTTGATCGCCACGGGTTGATACGCCTGGGTCGTGCGTTCCACTTGTTCCCAGAACCAATGACAATGATCGTTGTCGGGCAAGGTCCAATGACCCGTGCTGTTGTATCGCTTCCACAAGTAGCCCAGTTGTTGCAGGGCCGGTAGATGTTCGCGAATCGATACCAGCAGCGTTTGAACCTTCGATGCGTCCCCCGCGGGAGACTCCACTAAATGCGAAAGCAAATCCAACGAGATCACCCACCTGCAATCGGTATTTTGAAGCAGCCGCGCGACCTCACCGGCAACCATCATCGGATTGATCGCGACGACCGTGCCCCCGGCGCGCCAGATCGCATTGGCAGCAATGATGTATTCGGGCACGTTGGGAAGTAGCAATCCGACTCGGTCACCGGGTTGAATGCCAAGTCGTTGAAGCATCGCGGCGCAGCGCGACACACTTTCATTGAGTTGCGAATAGGTCCAACGCATGTCGCCGTAGCGAATCGCGATGCGTCCTGGTAATTGCTCCGCGGTGTGTTTCAACACATCGCATGCGGCCAGCCCCTCATAGCGAACCAGCCCCTGAGGTGATGCAATCGCGCCAGTCGCCAGGGTAGGTGCCGTCCCCGCCGCGATCGCATGTCCGTCAATTAGGTGACCCATCGTTAGAAACTCCAAGCGCCAAGCATTGACTATCAATCCATGACAATTCACCAACGACCGATGTTGGTCCTTGGTCGCATCATGCATGCGCACGGAGGAATGCCAGAAACACGCGAGCGACTAGCGCCATACTCGGGGTCTCGTGGACCATCCGTGCGGTTGGCTGCCGGCTCGCATCAGCCGAATCAAATGCTGTGTCAGGCGAATAATCGCGATCACCGCCGGTTAAATGAATGGCGGAATCGTGGTAAGAAAGGGAGCAGAAAACCGAGCCGAATTCGCTCCGCATCGCTTACAGTGCATTCTACGTCACGGATTCTCTAGGTGTTCGTTTTTCTCCCTAGAATCTTTTAATGGAAAATATTAATCCGCAAAGATCGCTATCGCGTGTTCGGTCACCCGGCGGATTTCGGTGCGATTGGACGATCGCGATGGTTTTTTCCGGCCCGCGAAAACTCCTTTTGATGGTCGATCGGAAAACAAGATGACTCATGGAATTGTGGAGCACCCGGCGATTCGGTCGACATTCCACTTGGATCGAAAGAGGCAACCTTGAAGGTCGTCATTGCTGAAAAGCCATCGGTAGCTCGTGATCTCGCGTCATTCTTGAACGCGTCCGCTCGGCATGATGGATTCTTTGCGGGGAACGACTACCAGATCACTTGGGCCTTCGGACACTTGGTCGAGTTGCAAGAGCCTCATGATTACGACCCGGCGTTACGTAAGTGGTCGCTACAGACATTGCCGTTCATTCCGGACGCGTTCGAATTGAAACTTCGCGGTGATGAGGGCGCTCGAAATCAATTCGCGATCATCAAGCGTTTGTTTCAATCCGCCGACTCCATCATTTGTGCCACGGATGCGGGACGCGAGGGCGAGTTGATCTTTCGCTACATCCTCGAGCTCACCGGTTGTGCGCGAAAACCCGTGCATCGATTGTGGCTCAGCTCACTCACGCCCGACGCGATCCGGGAAGCCTTGAGCACGATGCGCCCGTTAGCGGACTACAACAACTTGTACGCGGCCGCAAAATGTCGTAGCGAAGCCGATTGGATCGTCGGGCTCAATGCAACTCGTAACTACACGGTGCGTTTCGGGACCGCAGGGATCTTGTGGAGCATCGGCCGGGTGCAAACTCCGGTGCTTGCGATGATCACTCGTCGTGACGATGAGATTCGAACGTTCAAGCCTCAGCCATTTTGGGAGTTGATAACGAACTATCGCGGCACCGATTTCCGCTACACCGGCGATCGGTTCAACCAGCAGGATGCTGCCCAGCGCCTCTTGAAAACCATCAAGCCGCATCCATTGGTGATCAAGCAGGTCCAGCGAAAACCAGAATCGTCCTTGCCGCCCCAGCTTTTCGATTTGACTCAATTGCAGCGGGAGATCAATCGTCGCTACGGCATCTCCGCGGCCGACACTCTGGCCAGCGCCCAGTCGCTCTACGAAAGCAAACTTGTCACCTACCCGCGGACCGATTCGCGGTATTTGACGAGCGATATGCAGTCCGAGGTTCCTAAGACACTCAAGAAACTGGCCGAGATCAAGCCTCGTGAAATCGCCAAGCTCGATTTGAACACGCTTGCCTTTGGTGCCCGCATTGTCAGCAACCAAAAAGTGACCGACCACCACGCGATCATTCCGACCGGCGCACTACCGACCGGGCTGCGCGATCGCGACATGAAAGTTTACGAAGCGATCCTGGTACGTTTCATCGCCGCGTTTTACCCGGCTTGCGTCAAGGAAGCCACGACGGTCGATGCGATGGTTCAAAAGGTCGAGTTCCGGGCCCGAGGCGTTCGCATCGTCTCCGCGGGTTGGACACAGCTCTACCCGCGACGGGCTGAGGATCAAGACGGCGACGACCAACAATCGCTGCCCGAATTCAAGATGGGTGAAAGCGGAATCCATGATCCTCGCGTGAAATCCGGCCAGACTTCACCACCCAAGCACTTCACCGAAAACACGCTCCTGGGTGCGATGGACACCGCCGGCAAACTCGTCGAAGAAGCGGAATTGCGCGACGCACTGCGCGAAAAAGGTCTGGGTACTCCGGCAACCCGAGCCGCGATCATTGAGACGTTGCTGCGGCGAAAATACATTTCTCGCGACAACAAAAATATCGTCGCGACGGATCTTGGACGGTATCTCATCGCACTGGTGCGTGACCACAACCTCAAGAGCCCCGAGCTGACCGGCGAGTGGGAATCAAAACTCAAACAAGTCGAAGCCGGCAAGGTTTCCGCCACCGCGTTCATGGATGAGATTGCCGACTACACACGCCAACTCATTCGTTCAAGCGAAAACACCAGCGTCGATTCCGAGCGAATCGGCGACTGCCCCTTGTGCGGCCAGCCCGTCATGATGGGGAAAAAGGCGCTGGGGTGTTCCGCATGGCGTGACGGATGCTCGTTCGTTCTCCAGCCGGTGCATCGGGATCGTGAACTCCAGCCGCGCCAAATCCGCGAGTTGATGCAACACGGCGTGACGAGCGAACCGATCGACTTTGGCGATGGCCGTCGATCGCTGTTGGGAATCTCGCCATCGGGCGCCGTGCTGGAGATTCCACTTCCCATGGGCAACGAGCAATCCGGCGACTCAGATCGATCGGTCTCCCAGACAAAGTCGACCGCCAAGTCGGGTTCAGCAGCGAAGTCAAAACGGTCGACCACGACCAACGCTCGATCGCGTTCGGCCAGCAAGACATCGGCCAACAAGACATCGGCCAGCAAGGCATCGGCTAAGAAGGCATCGGCTACCCGAAAGTCGCCTGCTACCCGAAAGACATCGGCGTCGCGAGACGTCCGACCATCGTCGAGTTCGCGTGCCAAGGCCGATTCCCTGCCGCCGGATCTGGGCGGCTGCCCGATGTGTGACGCGCCCGTGATCGAGCAATCGACGTCGTTTAGCTGCAGCCGTTTTGCCAAGGGATGCACGCTGACGATCCCGAAATCGATTTCGGGAAAGTCCGTCACGCCCAACATGGTGAAAACGCTGTTGCGTGATGGCGAAACTGCGGCCCTGCAGGGTTTCAAATCGAAATCCGGTGATTCGTTTTCGGCGCACCTCCGGCTGTGCAATTCGACGGTGGAGCTGGTGATCCAAAGGTAGTCGGCCTGCGCACGCCCCCGCGACGTTTTGTGGTGAATGGGATACGTTGAACGCAGGGCCGATTCATCGCCAGCCGTGCCGTGCCATTCAACATTCTTGCCCTTCTCCATCGAACCTGGGAACCGAAAGCATGTCCGTTCAACGAGTCGCGATCCTGACCGCCGGGGGACTTGCCCCCTGTCTCTCGTCGGCCATCGGTGCCTTGATCGAGGCCTATACGGCCAAGGCACCCGACGTGGAAATCATCTGTTACCGCTCCGGTTACAAGGGATTGCTTCTCGGTGACAGCTTTCCGGTCACACCAGCGATTCGGAAAAACGCCCATGTCTTGCACGAGCACGGGGGCAGCCCGATCGGTAACAGCCGCGTCAAGCTGACCAACGTCGGGGATTGCGTCAAACGCGGACTGGTGCAAGACGGCCAGGACCCGTTGCAGGTCGCTGCCGACCAATTGCGATCGGATCGCGTCGATGTGCTGCACACCATCGGCGGCGACGACACCAACACCTCGGCAGCCGATCTTGCTGCGTTTCTTGCCCGTAACGAGTACTCGCTCACGGTCGTCGGCCTGCCCAAGACCATCGACAATGACGTCATTCCCATCAAGCAAAGCTTGGGGGCTTGGACGGCGGCGGAGCAGGGCGCCGTGTTCTTTGAGAATGTCGTTGGCGAGCACAACGCGAACCCGCGTATGTTGATCATCCATGAAGTGATGGGACGCAATTGTGGCTGGTTGACCGCCGCCACCGCCGCCAAGTACCGCGAGCGGTTGGATCATTTGAACTTCTTGCCCGAAGCCGGGCTCAGCCGCGAGCGCCGCGACGTCCACGGCGTCTACGTCCCCGAGATGCACTTCGATTTGAAACTGGAAGCCCAGCGGCTCCGGGCGATCATGGACGAGATCGATTGTGTCAATCTATTTATTTCCGAAGGTGCCGGAGTGGAAACGATTGTCCAAGAGATGGAATCTCGAGGCGAGAATGTCCCCAAGGATGCCTTCGGCCACTACAAGCTGGACGCCGTGAACCCGGGGAAATGGTTCGGCGAACAGTTCGCGAAAATGCTCGGCGCCGAAAAGACCCTGGTCCAAAAGAGCGGCTACTTCAGCCGAGCTGCGCGGGCAAACGCCGCCGACATCGCCCTCATCGCCGGGTGCGCCGGCAAAGCCGTCCAATGTGCCCTCGCCGGCCAAGGCGGTGTGATCGGCCAAGACGAAGAACGCGGTGACGAACTGCGAGCGATCGAATTCTCTCGGATCAAGGGCGGAAAACCCTTTGATACCGGTGTGGCGTGGTTCAGCGATCTGCTGAGCTCGATCGGTCAACCCAAGGGTAGCGTCGTCCATCTCGAACACGCGTGATTGACCGAGTGTAGGGAGTACGAAGCGAACGCGTCGGCTGGAATGTCGATGGTGGTACTGCCAGGTAACGAAGCCGCAGCGGGGCGGCTTCGTTGGGGCCCGGCCATTCGCCATTCCCGCGGCTTCTGTGGTGCGATTTTGGCGGCCGGATGGTATTCTAGAAAGGAAATGCCCCTCTTCCCTATTTCAACTTTCAACTCTGAAAGCCACGCCCGATGAGCCAAGCGATGCAAGAGTTCACCGACTTGTTGATCAAAGCCGGAGTCATCAGTCTCGACCAACTCTCCGAAGCCGAGCAAATCTCGCGGGATACCAACGCCGACGTCGGCGCCGTGCTCATCAAGCTCGAATACGCCACGCCGGAGCAAGTTGCCAAGGCGCTGGCCAAATTCCATAAGATTCCCTACGTCGACCTTTCGAAAGTCAAAATCTCGGAAAGCGTCATCGAACTGGTGCCCGAATCCGTCGCTCGTGAAAATAACGTCCTGCCTTACAAGGACGAGGACGGCGCTCTCACCGTCTTGATCAGCAACCCGTTTGACATCGAGACCATCGAAAAGCTGCGGTTCATTCTCAACCGCAAAATCGAAACGGCACTCTCCCCCAAAGAGTCCATTCTGGGGGCGATCAACCAGTACTACGGCCAGGTGGAAGGGGAATCGGCGGACTCGATGCTCCAGGAATTCACCGATACGGCCATCGACTTTACTGAGACCGAGGGCGACGGAGGCGGCAGCGGGGGCGGCGAAGAAACCGTCGATAGCTCCAGCGCCCCAGTCGTTCGGCTTGTCAACTTGATGATCGCCGAAGCCGTCCAGCTACGCGCCAGTGATATTCACGTCGAGCCCTTTGAAGACCGGGTGCGAATCCGCTATCGAATCGACGGCGTCTGTGTCGAGCGGGAGAACGCCCCCCGTCGGATGCTAACCGCGATGATCGCCCGGATCAAAATTTTGGCGAAGATCGATATTTCTGAAAAGCGAAGACCGACGGACGGTCGGATCAAGTTGACGGTGGGTGACAAACAGCTCGATCTGCGGGTCAGCATCATTCCGACCAACCACGGCCAGTCGGCTGTCATGCGGTTGTTGGATCGCGACAACATCAAAGTCGGCGTCCGCCAGCTTGGGTTGTCCGAACGCGACTTCCGCAACATGAACAATCTGATTCGCCGTCCCAACGGGATCGTGCTGGTGACCGGCCCGACCGGCTCGGGGAAAACGACGACACTGTACGCATCACTGAACGCGCTCAATCGTCCCGACCGCAAAATCATCACCGCGGAAGACCCCGTGGAGTACTACTTGCCCGGGGTCAACCAGGTCGAGGTGAAGCACCAGATCGGACTGGACTTTGCCCGCATCATCAAGGCGATGCTCCGCCAGGCGCCCAATGTCATCCTCGTAGGTGAAATGCGGGATCATGAGACGGCATCGATGGGAATCCAGGCTTCATTAACTGGACACCTGGTATTCAGTACTCTACACACGAACGATGCGCCCAGTGCTATATCACGAATGGTGGACATAGGTGTTCCAGCCTACATGGTGGCAAGTAGCGTGATTGCGGTGCTGGCCCAACGTTTGGTGCGGACCATTTGCCCCCGCTGCAAGGTGAGGTACCAGCCGTCTGAAGCTGTGCTCCGGGACTCGATGCTACCGCCGGAGATGATCAAGCAAGCGGAGTTCTGTCGCGGGAAGGGATGCGCCTACTGTGGTCGCAAGGGATACCGTGGTCGACTCGGGATTTACGAACTGATGCTAGTGAACAACAAGCTTCGTGAATTGATGTTCAGGGGAACCACCTCCAAAGAGATCCGTACGGCAGCCATAAGCAACGGCATGTCAACGCTTTACGCCGACGGAATGCTCAAGGTGATCCGCGGCATCACCACCTTTGAGGAGGTGTATCGGGTTGCCAAACAGACCGAACAAGAGCACGAGGCGCTCTCGCACATCGTCAAGGATTTGCAGAGTTTGTAGCGCCCCTCAGGGCGAGCGCCTTTGGGGATACGAGATACCTTCCCACGCCTGCTTCGCTGGCATCGCCACGGCCTTGCATGGTGGTGAACCATCCCTCCCTCTGTGCCGGCTTGCCGGCGTCTCGCTTCCAAACGGCGCGAGTCCCAAACCCACGGGGTTGCGGCGGGTGGGTCGCATCGACGGTTAAGGAGCCGATCGGCACCAATTGAAAGCTTTTGAGGGTGTTTCTTTGAGTTTCTCGTCCAGGCAGAGATAATGAACCATCGGCGGCAAGAAGTCGCGGATGCAAGGTGTAACGAATCAGCCGACTTTATTTTGATCGCAATCATTATTTCTTGAGATCATTCCCGGCTGTTCGTGACCCATTCAATCGCGATTTCTTTGATTGAATTGTCGCTTTAGCACTTATCACTTTTCCTGCGATTCGCTTTGGTGTTTGCCACGGATCGCTTGAGCCACGACCCATTCCATCGTTCTACGCCGAATGACTCGGTGAAATTAGCCCCAGGAAAGAAATCCCATGGCCACAGTGCTGATCGACAAATTGTTGCAGGCTGCCGTTAAACAAGGTGTGAGCGATATTCACATCGTGGTCGGCCAACCGCCGGTGTTTCGCTTGCATGGACGAATGCGCAAACTCGAAACCAAGACCCTCGCGGGCGAGGACGCGGTTTCGCTGATGAAGAGCATCACGCCTGAACGCTGCCAACGCGAACTACAGGAATCCGGCAGTACCGACTTTGGGTTTGCGTTCGGCGAATTGGCGCGGTTTCGAGTCTCCGTTTTCAAGCAGCGTGGGTTCATTTCCATGGTGCTCCGCCAAATCCCCAACGACAAACTGACCCCGGAACAGCTCGGGTTGCCCGATGTCGTGGTGAAGATGATCCACCGCCCCCGCGGATTGTTCTTGGTCACGGGACCGACCGGTAGCGGTAAGAGTACAACGCTAGCGAGTTTGGTGAATTTGCTCAACGAAACCGTGGATCACCACATCATCACCATTGAAGACCCGATCGAGTTTTATCACGAGCACAAAGAGAGCACGATCAATCAACGCGAGGTCGGCGTCGACGTCCCGAGTTTTTCAGAGGCGATTCGCCGGGCCTTGCGGCAAGACCCGGACGTGATTCTGGTCGGCGAGCTTCGCGATTTGGAAACGATCGAAGCGGCGATCAGTGCGGCGGAAACCGGCCACGTGGTGTTTGGGACGCTGCACACCAACAGTGCTCAAGGGACGGTGAACCGGATCATCGACGCGTTCCCCGGAAACCTGCAGGACCAAATTCGGACCCAGCTCGCCAGTACGCTGATCGGTGTGGTAGCCCAGACGCTCATTCCGCGAATCGGTGGCGGACGTGTGGCCGCCTACGAAGTGCTCGTGGTGACGTCGGGCATTTCGAACTTGATCCGCGAGAACAAGACATTCCGGATCAATTCGTCGATGCAAACCGGTGCCAAGTTCGGGATGCAATTGATGGATGACGCGCTGTTCAACCACTGGCGAGAAGAACGAATCACGGTCGAAGACGCACTGGCCAAGGCCCACCGTCCCGATGACCTCGCCAAGCGGATTGTGGCGTTCCGCCGCGGCGGTGTTGACGAACAAATTCCTGTTCCCGAAGACTGAAAATCGCGCGAATGAAAACACCTCGAGTGGAAACACTCGGGTGATGAATTGATTGTCCTTTCCTTGCTTTTGACTTCCCTGATCCCCGACACCTGAATCACGACTTTTCCCATGTCCACTCGTCGCCTCGGCCAGATTCTCGTCGACCTCGGTTTCCTCACCGATGAACAACTCGAAGTGGTGCTCGAAGAACAGGAGCAGCAACCGGGGATGCTGTTGGGCCGCATTGCCGAGGATATGCAGCTCATCACCGGCGAACAGCTGATCCAGGGATTGGCCGAGCAGTTGTCGATGCAAACGGTGTCCCTGGAGGATGCCAAGATTCCGCCGGATGTGCTGGAACGCATCACCGAAACGATGGCCCAGCTCTACCGGGTCGTGCCGATCAAATTCGAAGACAACACGCTCACGGTGGCGACCTGTGACCCCCAAAACTTGAACATCCAAGACGAATTGCGGACGTTCCTCGGCTACGAGATCGCGATGGTGGTCGCGACCGAAGTCGACGTGATGAATACCATCAGCCGGCATTACGACAGCGAAACCGAGAGCATGGAGAAGCTGGTCGCCGGCTTGGCGGCCGATGCGGAGCTCAAAGACGCGATTTCGGCGCTACAGAATGAAAAGTTCAACCTGACGAACATGGAAGCGCTAGCCGATTCGGCACCGGTTCGCAAACTGCTCAACATGGTGCTGTTGCTGGCCATCAAGGATCACGCCAGCGACATTCACTTTGAGCCCTTCGAAGACGAATTTCGCATCCGCATCAAAGCCGAAGGCGTGCTGTACGAAATGGTCCCGCCGCCGCGTCACTTGGCGTTCGCGATCACCACGCGCGTCAAAGTCATGGCGAACTTGGACATCGCCGAACGCCGCATGCCCCAAGACGGCCGGATCGAATTGATGGTCGGCGGTCACCCGGTCGACCTTCGCGTCAGTGTATTGCCGACGATCTTTGGCGAAAGCGTCGTCATGCGAGTTCTGGATCGATCCGTGGTCAGCCTGAGTCTGGAAAAGGTCGGCATGGATGCGGACATCATGGCCCGTTTCCGCAAAGCCATGGATCGTCCCAACGGCATCATTTTGGTCACCGGCCCCACGGGGTCGGGCAAGACGACCACGTTGTACTCGGCCCTCTCCGAACTGAATGACCCCAAAGACAAAATCATTACTACGGAAGACCCGGTCGAGTACGACATCGACGGGATCGTCCAAATTCCCGTCGATCCGGATGTGGGCGTCACCTTCGCCAGCTGTTTGCGAGCGATCCTCCGCCAAGATCCCGATACCATTTTGATCGGCGAAATTCGAGACCTGGAAACGGGCGACATCGCGATCCAAGCGGCGCTGACCGGCCACCTCGTCTTCAGCACGTTGCACACCAACGATGCTCCGGCGACGGTGACGCGGCTCAAGGACATGGGCATCCAGCCCTTTATGATTTGCGCGACCGTCGAAGCGATCTTGGCGCAGCGATTGGTGCGGCGGATTTGCCCCAAGTGCCGCGAAGAAGCTCGCGCCAGCTCGGACTTGCTCGCCGAATTACAAATCAAACGCAGCGACCTGGGCGATCGAAAATTCTTCAAAGGCGCCGGCTGCGACAATTGCAATAACACGGGTTACAAAGGCCGAGTCGGATTGTTCGAGTTGATGTTGATGACCGATACGCTTCGCGAGATGGTCATGGCAAACGCCAGCACCGATGAGCTACGAGTCGAAGCCGAAAAGAACGGCATGATTGCACTGCGTACCTTCGGCATGAATCTCGCCAGCGAAGGGATCACCACACTCGAAGAAGTCGTCCGCGAAACCGTGGAGGCTTGATGCGTTAGGTTAGGGGAAAGGGTAACAGGGCCACAGGGTTAAAGGAACACAGGGGAGTATGTCGCAAACGTTTGAGGACTTAGAAGTTTGGAAGCGCGCGTGTCGGTTGGCTGTAAAGATTTACCAATCGCTCGAGCACTCGAAAGACTTTACCTTGAAGGACCAAATGCAACGTGCATCCGTATCCATCGCGTCCAATATTTCTGAAGGCTACGAACGATCCCCCAAAGATTTCATCCGCTTCCTCGTCATCGCCTAGGGCTCGGCAGCCGAACTTCGCACTCAAACCTACATCGCACGCTCAGCAAAGAACAAGCAACCGAGATCGTCGACGAAACCAAGCAACTTTCAAAAATGCTTCAATCACTGATCAACAATCGACGTCAAAAACTCAAATCATCCGAACGTTAGCCAGCACTTTTTTCAAAACACCTAAATCCCTGTGGCCCTGTCATCCTGTGGCCCTTTCACCCTGAAGCGCAAGCGCCTCCGCCATGCCTACCTATCAATTCGAAGCGATGGACGCGACCGGACAAGAGATCCGCGACGAGATCGATGCGTCCAATGAAGAAGAAGCGCAAACAACCATTCGCCAGATGGGATACTTCGTCACGAAGATCTCCATCAAGAAACAGGCGGCTGGGGCGGCCGGCAAAAAGGGCGGCAAGAAGCGTGGCTTTTCGATCGGCGGTGCCAAAACCAAGCATATCTGCGCCTTCACTCGCCAGCTTTCCATTCTGCAGGATGCAGGTTTGCCGATTTTGAGGAGTTTGAAAATCCTCGAGAACAACAGCAAGCCGGGCAAGCTTAAGTTCGCGCTGCAGGACGTGTGCGAAGAAATCGAAGGCGGATCGACGCTGAGCGAAGCGATGAGCAAGTCGCCCAAAGTGTTCACGCGGTTGTACGTCAACATGATCAAGGCCGGTGAGGCCGGCGGTGCCCTCGAAACGATTCTCCAGCGGCTCGCGGACTTTCTCGAGCGAGCAGAATCACTCAAGCGAAAAGTCAAAGGCGCGTTGATTTACCCCGTCATCGTGGTGTTGGTGGCGGCGGCGATTTTGACGTTCATCATGATCATGATCGTGCCCACGTTCGAAAAGATGTTTGACGAGTTCGGGCTCGATTTGCCCGCGCCGACGGTCTTGTTGATCGCGATGAGCCAGTACATCGTTAACTACTGGTTCTTGCTGATCGCCATGCCGGTGTGTTTCTTGATCCTCGTCAAGCTGCTGCGCAAGTTCCGGCACGGACGGATGGGATTCGACATGTTCATCATCAAGGTGCCGATCTTCGGAACACTGATCGAAAAGAACATCCTCGCCCGGACGACGCGAACGCTCGGAACGCTGATCTCCAGCGGTGTGCCAATCATCGAGGCGCTCAATATCACTCGCGAGACGAGCGGTAACGGCATGTTCGAACGAATGTTTAGCAAAGTCACAGATTCGATCCGTGAGGGGGAAATCATTAGCAAGCCGCTGACCCAGTACAGCGTGCTCGGGTTCCATCCGATGGCGTTGGTGTTTTGGATCATCTTTGGCAGCTTCCCAGGCGTGGTATTGATGAGCGTCGCGCTGACCGCGTCGGGAACCAAGCTGGACGATGGCACGATGGTGCAAATGCTGCAATGGATCTCGCTGTATATGATCATCGGCGGGGCCGTGATGGCGTCGCTGTTTTATGCCACCAAAATCAAGGGCCGGGTCGTCGATGACTTGGTCGTCAATATGGTCGACGTCGGCGAAGAAACCGGCGAACTCGACACGATGCTTTACAAAGTTGCCGATACGTATGACGAAGAAGTCCGCGTGATGACCGACGGTCTGACCGCGCTGATGGAGCCCCTCATGATTGTGTTCCTCGGGGTCGCGGTCGGGTTCATCGTCATCAGCCTGTTCATGCCCCTGGTCTCGCTCATCAGCGGTTTGACCTAAGGAAAATGTCCGCCATGCAATTGACCATCACCCTTCCCGATCGTGCCGAAGCACTCGCGAGAAATCGCGAGCGGTGGGCGGAAGTGTTGGCGGATCCGAAATGGAATCAATTCCCCGATCGCATTGAAACCAATGCGTTTGGGCAAATCATCATGACACCGCCTCCAGGAGTTCCGCATGGCAGTCGTCAGAGTCAGATTGCGTTTCGTTTAAAAACGTTGCTTGGTGGGCACACGGTCACAGAGTGCCCGGTCTCCACCGCCGACGGAGTGAAGGGCGTCGATGTGGGATGGTTTTCCAGTGACCGCTACCCAGAAGTGCGAAGTCAAGTGGCTTGTGAGATCGCCCCAGAAATTTGCGTCGAAGTTCGCAGCCCCAGCAACAGCGATGCTGAATTGCAAACCAAACGAAGCCTGTGCTTCGACGCGGGCGCCGTCGAATGCTGGGAATGCGACGAGCGGGGCGCGATGAGTTATTACCACCACGCGGCGCCGGACGTGCGGCGCGAGCAATCGATCCTGTGTCCCCATTTCCCCAGCACCATCGAAGACTAGAGCAAGGGTTTCCGAGCGTTCGAAAGCCCACCACTGAATCACCTTTTTTGAAACCTTATCAATCTCGTTTTTGCCGACCCGTGTGAATCGTTCCCCATGCAACTGATCATTGACCTACCGAGCCGCGAAGAGACGATCGCGTATGCGCGACAATGCTGGGACAAGGCGGTCCATGACCCACGTTGGAAGCTGGTCGATGGAAAGTTCGAGACGAATTCATTTGGCCAGATCGTCATGAACCCGCCGCCGACGTTTTTTCACAACGATCGTGCTTATCGCATCGCATCGCTGATGGAAAAGCAATTGGGAGGTCATGGTCGGACCGACGTTCCGTTGGAAACGGTGGACGGAATCAAGGTCCCCGACGCCGCCTGGTTTTCGCCCGAGCGATACCAACTCGCTCGTGGCCGTTCGACGATCCAGCAGTCGCCAGAAATCTGTGTGGAAGTGATCAGCCCGGCGAACACATCCGCGGAGATGCAACACAAACGAACCCTGTACTTCGACGCGGGCGCCGTCGAGTGCTGGGAATGCGACGAGCGGGGCGCGATGAGTTACTACCACCACGCGGCGCCGGACATGCGGCGCGAGCAATCGATCCTGTGTCCCCATTTCCCCAGCACCATTGAAGACTAAACCGAGCGAGTTCCCGACGTCCCGTACGTGCAGCGTCGAAACTCATCACCCACTGAACTTGAACCCTCGTCACCCAATTTCTAACGCACAATACCTGCCACCTTTCTTCAAAGTTCGATCATGACAGATCCCCACACCGCCGCCCCGCAGCCTGCCAGTGCATCCGGTCTTGTCCCACGTCGCCGATCGACGTCCGGCTTCACCCTCGTCGAAATCCTCGTCGTGATTTCGATCATCGGGATATTGGCGGGACTTGCCATTCCCGCGATCACGGGTGCCATTGTGACGGCTCGTCAAACGGCCATTCGTGTCGAGATGGACGTGATCGGACAAGCTCTTGAGGCTTATAAGTTGCAACACGGTGAATACCCACCGGACTTTAGCGACTGGAACGCAGTCGAACGCCACTTTCGCAAAGCGTTTTCAAACATTGATGACAGCGAACTCAAGCTGCTCGCACAGTTCACATGGTTGAATGCCAGTCTCCAGCGGGTACCGATCGCAACGGACGTTGATCCTCGTGCAGGTTCAACATACGCCTACTACCGACAATGCATCGACCCTGCCGAAGCGTTGGTCTTTTGTTTGGGTGGTTTTAGTACGGACAAGAAACATCCGTTTACCGGCGCCGGGGGACCCTTGGCCCGAATTAGTGGAGCTACAGCACCATTCAATTACACCAAGTACCAATACAATACTGAGCGAAGTAATGGCTTCATGGAGTTGAAGTCGGATCAGTTGTCGCTCTTTGTTGCCAACGATCCATCGGCGACCCCGGCATCAGCCAATCCGGCCGGTGCTGCTTCCGGTGTTGCCTACACCTATTCGGATGATGAATATACGACGGCAATTTCGGGTTCTAATCTAAGTGATTCCTATTCGGTCCGTGGCACCGGGAGTCCCTTCGCGGCAATCCGTTTTTTGCTTGACCCGTTTCCCGTTTACACCGTCAATGAAAAGGCGGGGCCATTGGTTTATTTTCAGTCCAGCGGGTATACGCGGACATTCACACCGCCAACGCTGAGTGGTGGTTGGTACGGCGCGGCAACGGCTTTTCATCCGTTGAATATTTATTTGCACCCCAGTGGTGATAGCGAAAACGGTGTGGCTCGGCCTTATTTGTCAAACCAACCCAACACGGTTGCGGGCGGATTCATGTGGGCCAACCAAGGCACGTTCCAGTTGATTTCCGCTGGCTTGGATGGTTCGTATGGAGGGAGTGTTGCAGCTGGCGTGGTCGATCCAGCAGACGCAACAACGTTTGGATTTGCTGGCGTGGTTGCAATTTACCCAACCGGGCAATTTGCCAACGCGTCAGGCGTTCCGACGGGTGCAGACAAGTATGAGGACTCGGAAAGCATCTATGGCCCTTTGAAGCCACAACTGGACAACATCACTAATTTTGCCAACCTGACATTGGAAGGTGACTTGCCGTAGAGGGTGATTCGTAAGCTTCGTCCGTCGTTTGCCGGCTTTATTATGAGAACTTCCATGCACCGCAATGCCTTTACCCTTGTCGAACTGCTCGTCGCCATCGTGATCATGGGCGTGATCAGTAGCATGGTTGTCATTGCGCTTTCGGGGGCACAGCGTCAAGCACAAGAGACTCGTGCCGAAGGAATGATCAATCGACTCAATTTGACGATACTGCAAATCTATGATGAGGAGTCTCGAAAGCGAGTCGGTATTGGAGGTACCCCACTCTACACTGTCGCGTTTTCAGGAATGCCCGACCCAGCGCGAACCATGAATCGCACTCAACTGATTTGGAACCGCGATTGGATGCGAGTCGCATTGCCGGATCGAATTGCTGACTTGATGACTGACTCGCTTCCAATTCAGCATTTGGTTTATGGTGTGGATCCCACGATCAACACCAATGGAATGGCTCCAAGCTCATATCAAGTAGTTAGCCTCGTCCCCAATGATGCCGGCCCGACATCGCGACGTGATTCAAGAAGAAATCTTTATCGAAATCGTGTCTTGCGCACGCTCATCGCATTGGCACCTTCCCGCGGATGGACGGCGCCAACATCTTGGGCCGACGTCGTCGATGGAAGTGCGGCGAATGGGGAATGGACGGCGCAATATCAAGGCGCCGAGTGTCTCTATTTGATTCTTGCGTCTCACAATGTTAATGGCCAACCGGCAAGTGAATCACTGAATAGTCGGGATGTCGGGGATTTGGATGGCGACGGGATGTTTGAAGTTCTCGATCCTTGGGGCACGCCAGTTGCATTCATTCGTTGGCCGGTAGGTTTTTATCTAGGTGAAGATTGGGATCCCAATCCTTCATCGCCCACGGTGACGCCTGCTGAGATCGAGCTTCGAAAGCAAAAGCTGGGGCCGGACTATCAAGATGTGCTACGCAACGACCCCAGATTTGGCACCATTTCTTTGACCGATGACACTTTCCAACTATTGCCAATTGTCGTTTCTGCCGGATCGGACGGAGAATTCGATTTGTATGGCGTGGATGAAAGCGTCGCTCCGCCTGCGATCGCATACGGAACGATGACTTGGTCCTCTTGGCCGCTACCGGCTGGTTATGTGGCGCCGATGGCATTTCCCGATCCGTTTCGCGAAGGAACGGGGCTTGGATTGCAACTCGGCTACCGCGGTGACTACGTGGATACCGGCACTGATAATTCTTCCGACAATGTTTACCCTGCACTGAATTTCTAACTCATGACTTCTCATCGCATATTGTCGTCTCCTCGAAAGTACGCCGCATTCACGCTCGTCGAGTTGTTGGTCGTGATTGCGGTGATTTCCGTGTTGGCGGCAATTGCATTGCCGACGGTGAAGAACACGCTTCGCGAGCAGAAAGTCACTCGAGCGGCCTCAACCGTTCAAGCGTTCATCGAGGAAGCCCGTGCGAGGGCGATCTTATCCGGCGGCGGCGGTTTGATCATCGATCGCCTTGGCAGTGGCAATTTGTTCGAACGGTCGCAAGCGATGCGGTTACGTCTTGCCGACATACCACCCGCCTACAATGGCGATTCAGCCGGTTCCAAATCGGTATTTGGATACTATGTCGATGCGGGACCGCCGCCGCAGTTGTATTACACGTTGTGGTTTGATCCTTTGGCGGCGCAGATTAAACGATCCCAAACGGACATTGCCTCATCGATCCAACCGACGCTGATCAATCCCGGCGACATCGTCCTGCTGGGAAACGCTGGATTGCAATTCCGTGTTTTAGATTTTCTGGCAGGTTCGATCGCCCGGCGCGATGCTGCAGGGATTAGTAGCACGGTCATTACCGATGCGGAAGCGCCCTCGTGGGTAATGATGAGAGTGTTGACGGTGGAGGGAAACGCGGACTACCGACGATTGAGGAATCAATCGTTTACCTATGAGATTCAGCGTCAGCCGCGTCCTGCGATTTCGGCGCCGGTGACGATGCCCGAGGGCACGGTGATCGATCTAACCTCATCAGGAATGGGACGCGAGGGCAACCAGTTTTCCCCGCTCGAAATCAACGTCAATTACATCAACGAGGCGGCGGCACCTTTTCTGGACGAACCGGCGACACCTCCAGTTCCCAATCCGAATGACTATCAATCGATTTGGGTGATGTTTAGCGGACGGGGTGATGTTTCGGCGATTTATTATCCCAATTTGGGTCCGTCACCTGGGTTTGTACCAACGCTATCGGAGCAACCCGTAATCGGTGATATCCATTTGTTAGTGGGCCGAGCGGGAGAGTTGAAGGTGGCGCCAACAGGTCAATTGGAAGATGACGATCCGGTTTGGGATACCGACCAAGCCAAGGATGGAACGACGCCGATTCTGGACCCAGAAAGCATTTGGGTAACGATCAAGGCGCGGACTGGCGAAGTGATCGCGTCGCCGCTATCGCTACCGATCATTCCGGCCCGTCCAGCGACCGTCACCAACGCAAATCATCAGGCACGAGTTCACAATGTCATTGGTCAAGCTCGAAACGCGGCGATGGAATCTCGTGATGGAGGATCGCTTTGATGCTATCCAAGATGAACTCTGAAAAGCTCCTTCTGGCATTTCGACGTAGCTACCGTGCTGGCGTGACCTTGATGGAGGTGATATTTGCCATCGGCATCATCCTGACTGGCTTGCTGGGTTTGGCTGCGTTGATTCCGGTGGCTGCGAATAATGCCAAGTTAACCCTAGAAATGGATCGTAGCGTCAGCGAGTCCACATCGATGTCAGCAAGTGGAATCGCCAGGAACTTCAATCGACTTAGCCGCATCGTCGTGTACGACAAGCAAGCCGCTGGATCGGTGTTGCCATACCATCGCATTCCGCCTTATTCCCCAGCGCTGTTCCCGGCAACGGGAGCACCTGAATCGCTTCAGTCGATGGCGACGCCCTTTGGTGTCCTGAATTCGCCAGGGTTTTCGCACGTAACCGCGGACGCGGTGGTGGCGGCGGGAATCTGTATCGACCCACTCGGTTTGCCAGAGATCGCGAATTGGAATGCGCCTGGTGCATTAAGTGGAGCAATGCCTGCCATCCCGGCCAGCCCCAGTGCATTTGAATACACTCGATTCCCCTATTACACCGAACGCTACAACGTTCTCAACGCGCCCAACGCGCCGGTCGTGGCCGGCGCGGTTCCCGCATGGCCCATGTCGCCGCGAATGTGGCGAGCGACGCTCTCCGCAGATCTCCAAGACGATGGCGCGGCACCCGTTCGTCCTCGCGAGCTGATGCCTTCGTACGCGCTGCGCCGAATCTTCCAAGGTTTCGGGGACATCTCTGCGATAGCGGGTGAGGAGCCGAGCGATCCCAAGGGTGTGCTGTTTGACCGCACGCGTTTTGGAGGACCGGCTGGAACGGTTTATGACGGCGGTCGTGATAATTCGTCGCTCTACAGTTGGTTCGCCACGCTCGCTCCGCCATTGTTAGGCGGCAATCAGTTTCGTCAGTCGATTGTGGTTGTTCGTCAACGCAGTTTGGTCGTTCCGCAACGTTTGAACGATCCGCTGGCGCTCAACGAAAGTTCCTACACCGTCACCGAACCCGAGGAAAATCCATCCTCCGAGCGTTTGGCATGGATTGGTCAGGCCATCGGTTTCAGTGGCGGATCTGGAGGAGAAGTGCTTCTCTATGGGTCGGCCGCCGTCACCACCACGATCGGTGTCAATGAATGGGTGATGCTTTCGCGTCAGCCGTTTAGCGGAGCCGCACCAAATGGCGCCGCGGTCCATCGTTGGTACCGAGTTCTGCGAGTTGATGATCCCGAGTACGGGTTCGTGACCTCCGATTTCGCCGAAGCGAATTGGACTGGTGGTGGTGATCCTCGAGTATGGCGCCGTTGGGTGACGCTGGATGGACCCGACTGGAGTTTCGGCTTGACCGCTCCCAATTCGGATCTTCGCGACGACACTTTTTGCACCATCGTGACGGGTGCTGTGTCCGTCTTTGAGTCGGAGGTCACCTTGGTCCCATGAGATTGCCCCACCGAATCTACGCACACTCTTTTCTTGAAACTGCCTGTGTCTGTCACAGGAGGATTGCTATGCCTCGCTCTATCCAATTTTACCAAGTGCACCGCGTTCACGCCGAGTCTCGATCGGGCGTGATTCTGCTCGTCGTGCTTGGCATGCTGACACTATTCAGCATGCTCGGTGTTTCGTATTTGGTGTTCACATCGCGTCAACGAAGCGCGGCCTTTAGCATCAGCCGCGCCGAGAGCAGTAAGATCGATAGTGATTCCCTTTTAAACGATGCCTTGGACAAGATTCTTGTTGGGTCCAATGGTCCGTCGTCGGCACTATGGGGGCATGACCTTTTAGGGGACCTCTATGGAATGCGAGATGCGATTCGCGGAGAAGTCACAATTCCCGGTCAGTTTGTCGACACCAGTTCAACCGATATGGCACCGGCGCTGTTGCTTGACAATTCGTTTTTGAGATTCCCGACGGAGTTGTTTCGTCCGCCGGCAACTGCGTCACTTGAGAGATTTCCATACCGCCGACATGACTCGACAAGTGGTCAACGTCATTACCCCGGCCCCGTGACGGCTCCGACGAATGCACAAGATTTCTTCGCCTTCGATGACGAACTCGCGGGTCGATTGCTGACATTTGATGCCGGGCCACTAGCCGGGCTGACGATGCAGGTGGTTCGTTACTTTGGCGACCATCGTGGTGTCACCGCCAATCGTCGTGCTCAGTTGAGCGGACAAATGGTGGTTGACTTACGACCGCATTTAACGAAATCAGTCACCATTGACGGCGATTCACGGTCGCTTGCCGAATGGTTTACGACACCGGGCTTTTCGGCGCACCGATTGATCTATGACCAAGTGATTGGGGCGTTACCTTCGACTGCGTCACCCTACGGAGATTTCTATCTGAATGGCCGCATTCTCAATGGGCCTGGGCTTGGATGGGACGTCACTCGGAGCGCCTATGACTTCAGCAATCCGACGTTTGCGCCTGCTTCGAGTGGAACCGTTTTCAATATCAATGAAGTCGTCTCAACGACGCTCGATATCGTCAACGGATTCTCGGCAACAGCCGTTCCGGTTCAAGGTAGTGACTTTGCCGCAGGCGGCACCGATGTGTCCGTTGCGCTGCAAGGAAACTATGCCAATTACCGACTACCGCCCACCGCCACTGCAGCGTCTCCTGTGCTCCAGTACCTGCAAGATTTGCCGCCCGGGGACGTTGACGAACCTTATGATGCACCTGACTTCAATAATCTGTGGCTGAGCTATTTTCCAGACAATGATGCGCTGGGAGTGTCGGCACCGTCGTTCGTTCGGCCTGAGGTATTGAATTGGCTCGTCAACCAGCAATCGGGGGCATTGGCGACGTTACCCGTTGATCGCTTGCGAAGCATTCTCTACGCGCTGCAGCGCAGCACACTGCGACCGCTGCCGTTTATTAACGATCCACGCATGCCCGCCAACGCGTCATTACGCGCCGCGGGGGTGCAGAAGTTCGCATATACGGATTTCACCGGCTCCAATCAAAGTGTTGGCTTGAACGCTCCGGTCAACATTGCGAGCAACAATCAAGCGTATCTGGCACAGCGAATCATCGAAATGGCGCAGGCACTCGCCGGTCGCGACTTTAACGGCGATGGTTTTATTGATTCGTGGGATGTGGACAATGACGGCGATGGGCACGTCGACAGTGTTTGGACAGACCCAGGTTTGCCGCTTACGGAAGCCGCAAATGGACAATTGATCAAGCCGCTGGTGGCCTACATGGTCGAAGACCTTGGTGGCCGAGTCAACGTGAATCTGTCGGGCAACTGGGCCCAAGCGAAAGACGTGATCAGCACGGAGATGAACGGTGCGTTGCAGCACACCGGCGCGGTGCAAGTACCGGCGACGACCACCACGGCGACCGTGAGTCCTGTTTCCGTACCCAGTGTTCCCACGCCGGGAAATATCCATCGAACCCGCAATATTGCGAACGGATTCGGTTTTGGACCCGCCGAAATCGACATTCGAGCTTTATTCGGCCCCACGTACGCTGGTCCCATTGGCACACGTCTGTTCCGAGGACCCCAAGCGTTGGTCCGCAATCGCCTGAATCTACACCGAGTTGGCGGCGTGGATTACATCGCTCCCGGCGAACTTGTCGATCCACTCGCGATCGTCAGCACGGGGCCTCGAGGAAATGACATTCGCGGCATCCTGCGAAATCCAACCCGCCCCAACCTGCACGACTTTAGTCATCCTTTTGGATTGCCACTCGATACGTTCGGTCGATCCTCCGTTGGGATTGGCGTTGATGGTGGGTTGGTCGTCAGTCGATCGACGCTACCGGTTGCCAATGGTGGCGAACGACCGGGCGATGCATCGGATGATCCTTATGAGTTTGTGTTCGACCGTGCCAGCTCGCAGCCGGACAATCCTTTCACCTATGAAGAGCTCGAAGCGATTTTGCGGTTCAACAACCTCGACCGAGACTTGCTCGGTAGTCGGCTGGTGGACCTGATCAATACCTACCACAACGATCCAAGCGGCACACCGGACCAGTTGGAAGAATTACGGCGAGTGTTTGCGGAATCCATCACCACGCATAGCAACAGCGCTACTGGTTTGGTGGGAACTTTGCCCAGCGAGTGGAGAAACTCTCTGACGGGCTCGACGTCTGCCGCAGCTCCCCAGCGTCAGCTCGTTGGCTCAATCACCAAGTCCAACGGCACGGCCACCAACCAGCAATTGAATGCGTTGATCTGGGAGTTGTTGCCCACCGAAGTCCGTGGTGGAGGCAAATTCAATTTGAATCGACCGTTTGGTGACGGATTCGACAACGATGCTAACGGAGTGATCGATGATCCGAATGAGGTGAACAGCGGCGGCGAGGTTTTTCTTCGTCAATGGGATGGAGCCAATGCACAATTCACTCGTTGGTCCACAGCCGCAGGAGATGTGACGCCGGGAATCCCGGGATTCAATAGTCGGGCTTATTTCGCTCGGCATCTGTATACGCTCGCGATGTTACTGACGCGCGACGTCTCAGAGCCGGGCAATCCCACCGCCTTTGCGTTTCCGGTAAATCCGGCCCTGACGATTGGCCCTTTAGAAAGGACCGCTCGAAGAGATCCTGCTGGAGGCCCGAATCGTGCCAACACAGTTGAAGAGGAGATTCGAGCGATGAAGATTGCCCAATGGGCGATCAATGTGGTGGATTTCCGCGACTCGGACGCAATCATGTCGAAGTTTGACTACGACATTGATCCATTTGATGGTTGGGACATTACCCAGCTCAACATTCCGAGTCTTGGTGCTCGCAATACGCACCGTACCGTGTGGGGAATGGAGAATCCTGAACTGACACTTGAAGAGTCTCTCGCACTTCACGATCGACGAGTTCGAGATACCGCGGACGACGACGGCCCGGCGACCAAGCGACTGGTCGGTCCCGATGGTTCAGCAACTATTGATGAGCCCACACCCGACCAATGGCGATTGCCTTTGGGTTCGTTGTTTTTGGAACTGCGAAGCACTCGATCGCCGATACCGGCACAACTGCCGGCCAATGAACTCGATGGTCTTGCCAATGCGACGGGATTCCCGACGGAGCTGTACACTAATGTGGGCACCCCTACGAATCCAATTTGGCAACTGGATCTTGGACGCCAGGCGCCCGATAGTAATCCAGTATGGCGAGTTGCTATAAGCCAAGCTCACCATGTCCAAACACCAACTCCTGAACCTGATCTGTCGCCCGATTTGCTCATGCAGCCCGTAGGGAGTGGAGCCACCTTGAGCGCGTCCGGATTTATACCGCCAGTGGTTCCAGTGGCTTTTGTCGCAAATCGCGATTCGATCACATTGCAGCCAGAACAGCCCAACTTTTTTGGGCCACTCAAGGATACAACTGCGCGGCCTGACCGAGGCATCGATCGCGTGATTTGGTTTGCGGCGCAAGACCCCGATAGCGATGACGATGGGATTTGCGATGCCTGGGTACCGCGAGACTCCGCCGCGCCGGGGAAGATTTTTTATAACCGGTCAGGCGTAACGCCGTATTTGCAACCAGGTCAGTATGCGGTGGTGGGACCTCGCCAGATCACTCCATTCGGCCAGATGCAAACGCATTCGGTGGCCGGTCAAACCCACGATGCCAACGACCGTCCCCAAGTTCCGTATGCACAGTACGAATCTACGCAGCGCATTGTCCTTACCCCGACTTCGATTGCGCGCATTAATTCCACTGGCACGACGACCACGCCATTGGCGGATACCGGTGCGACAGCAGATGCGAGTATTCGGCCCGTGTTAGGAATCGTCGCAGCAGCGAATCGTCCACAGAGTTGGACAGCTCTGCCGGTAACTCGCACGATCGGCGTCAACATTTCTGAACCGGTCGAGATCACGGGCGGAAATCCCGTGTTCACGACGCCTCGTCAATACTATCCACCGCCAACTCGAGCATTGGACTCGGCTAATGGTTTTCCGGTTGATTCGTGGCGTGATTATGACGGAGCCGGTGTCGGAGCGTTGCCAAATACGCCCTTTGACACAGCGTCGTACGCGGAACTGGAGCAAACGCTCGATTCGACGACCTTTGGGTTGAGAACGGGAACTTACGAGCACTACAAGACCGCGTATCTGCAACGTCTTGCTGACCCCACGCAGCCATACCATATCGAGAACAACCCATACATTAGCGTCGACTACATCACGCTTGATCTCACTTTGTTCAATGGCAGCATGGACAACGATGCATCATTAACGGACACGGCGGCAATGCCGTTATGGCCTGATGACCAAGACGTGGACCCTTTCAATACCGCCCCCGACGAGAAGCTCGCGACACGCTATAAAACTGGTCAAAGCATCGACAATCCCGTGGGCGGCACATTTGAGAATCTAGTCCACAGCGTCAATACCTACGCCCCTGACA
Source organism: Pirellulaceae bacterium (assembly GCA_041741195.1). Taxonomy (GTDB): domain Bacteria; phylum Planctomycetota; class Planctomycetia; order Pirellulales; family Pirellulaceae; genus JBBSJZ01. The sequence goes on along the minus strand of JBGSKM010000075.1, from coordinate 94,750 downwards.
TTACAGCTACGCCGAGCGTTGGCGCGGACATTCCGTATTTTAAGCGAGATTTGAAGGTTGATATTGATGCCAATTTGGCGGCTGCGAATCGTGTCGCGCATTCAAGTACGCTTGGCTATTTGAATCACACGTTCGGCCCTCGATGGCAACAGGGCGACGGCACTGCAACAGCTCCCGCACTCGCTAGCATGACTCCGTACGTTGGTATTCCCTATAACAATTTCGCAATTGGCGCGATGTGGCTCAATCGCGACTACGTCTCCCCGAACGAATTGATGTGGGTGCCGACGACCTCGGCTGGCACGTTTGCAAGCCAGTTCGCGACTGTGCCGACAGGAGGGCCGGATCCATACTTGGATACGGACAATACTTATGTCGCTCCGACCCCGCCAGCACTCGACAAGATTCGGTACGACTACAAGCGCCAGTTTCCACACTTGTGGAATTACTTCTCCAGTAACGCAAATGACTTCTCGCGATCGCCCAACTTCTGGCGAGTATTGGAATACATGGAGGTCCCACCTCCGTATGACTTTGAAGCCGATTTCGTTTCGCCGGATTCAAATATCTACAATGCAACCACGGATCCGGTGTTTAGTGGCAATTTCAATTATTCAACCTTCGCGCCGGCTGGCCCCAACCCGCCGACCGGAAACCCAAATACTTGGACGAGTGCCGGCACAGCGGCCAGCGACCAAACGTGGAACCGTGCCGCGGGCAGTTGGAATGCTACGACACCGGGAGCAGGTCAAACGAATGGTTTTTGGGCGAACGACATGGCCGTTGAGTTTATGCGACCCCCATTTAGCTTTCGTTCTGGGCTTTATCGCAACGGTTTGATCAATCTCAATACGATCCGAAGTAACCAAGTTTATGGCGCGCTCACCTATGGGTTTGCGACGGATGCGGAACGTACGATTGTCATGGGGCGAACTGCTTTTGGAGCACCCGGCGGGCCGTTGACGGCTGGTTTTGGTGCCTTGAGAGACCAGTTCTTAAACAATCGCCGTGGCTATGCGATGGCGAGCATTCCGGCAGCTCCGTCAATTCAGCTTCGAGCAGGACTTCACCACGAGTTCCCCACACAATTCGCAGGCGTGTTTGAAGCTTCGAATAATGCTGACATCGCTCCGGATCTTGGAACAGCAACGAACTTGAGGCGGATACCTTTGGAGTCGTCACTGCTTCGAAAGGATTCGACAGCGACACGTCCACTGCTGCAACGTGACCCGGCAACTGTTTCGTTGGCGAATTCGCCTGAACGAAGCATCGTCCACGAAACGTTGGGAATGACACGGCTATCGAATTTGAGTTCCGGCCAGTCGAACGTTTATGCGGTTTGGGTCACGGTCGGACTTTTCGAAGTGGACGCGAATACGCTGACTGTCGGTCGAGAAGCAGGTATCGATACGGGACAAAACCAACGATTGCGAAGTTTCCACATCATTGATCGTAGTGTTCCGGTTCGTTACGAGCCCGGGGTTGTCAATAACGCGAAAGATGTCGTCCAACTGTCTCGTATCTTGGATTGAACATCATGCAAATAGATTTCATGACTCGCCGACTTCGACGGTATATCGATAGGGTTCCGATGGTTCGATTGAGAAAGCAAGTTGCCTTTACGCTGGTTGAGTTGCTGATTGCGATGACGATCACGCTGCTGTTGATGGCGGCGCTAGGGAAGGCGTTTGCCGTCATCGGGGCGACGATGAAGACGGGGCGGAGCCAAGTGACGCTCAGTGGGAAGCTGCGCAGTTTGAGCTTTCGCTTGCGCAGTGATCTAAGAAACCGTACCGTCGAGGCCAAGCCCATCACCCCGGGCACCAAGGGCGGTGAAGGCTACTTCACCTACTACGAAGGACCGCTCACCGAACAGACTTGGGGACTCTATGGGTCCGAGGCGGTGCGATTCAACAATGGTGCGACCGTGCTCGGGGCCGACGCCGCCTTCGCGACGCTCGACAACAGCCCAACGTATCGACGCCACGGACGCTTCGGTGACCTGGATGACTACGTCGCCTTTACCGCCAAAGCTCCCAGCGACTCGTGGTTCACCGGCAAAGTGCCTCGCTACCTAGTCGATGACTCCGTCGATGCGAATACCAACGGCGTGCTCGACGTCGGCGAACAAGCGGCCGCGATGCAACCGGTCGTGATCCGTTCGAAGTTCGCCGAAATCATCATCTGGGCGGAACCGGAATACGTCATCGACCCGGTGACTCAAACGCTCGTGATCGATGCGGCTTCGGGCGTGCCCCGATACAAGGACGAGGACAACAATTACGTGCCGGACTCGGTCACGCTGCACCAGCGAATTCTGTTGATTCGTCCCGACTTGAATGTCCGCGGAACGATCCCTTCCTCACTGAGTTTTACCTCGGATTTCTTGCGCCCCGTGCTCGGTGACGTGACGAGCCCGGCACTGGTGCCGACGGCGCTCCAGTCGATCTATCCGATCGGGATGGGCAATCCCAGCGCGACGCCCACGCCGATCCCGGCTTACTATCCCTCGTACGTCGCCACCAACACCAACACGACTCCCGGCTTGCATTTCAATAGCCACTGGCTGATGGGAATGACTCCGGTTCACCATTTTTTTGATCTATCACTGCGGCGAATCGTCGATCCGTTGACGGGCGAGCCGACGCCGTATGTCGCCGCCAACACGCTCGCGGATCTCACCGAGCCCCACAACCGTTTTGCCGCCGTACGATACCCGGGCCGCTTCTTTGGCTACGGGGCCGGCGCGGTCGACAACGCGACGTCGATGCCACTATTGGCCATGGCTTGGAATCCGGCTGTGCTGCAGTGGAATACGCCCGATGCGCGGGGCGGAGGCACCGCGCCCGCGTGGTTCCCTACCGGCTATCCACCGCTGACGACCCAGAACAATTTGATCCGCAATAATCTATTCAATGGTTGGCTCATTCCTCATTTCACGCTCGGCGATCCGAATCCCACGGTGACCGGAGTGGAGAGATGGCAACGTGGTTATCTAACGACCGCTGACTCTCGCTGGGATCGAACCGGCGAAGATGTGCTCGCTGGCAATGTGTTGGCGTTTGACGTCAAAGGGTTCGATACGACGGCACCGGTGTTCCTGGCGGCGGGATTGGATGGCGAACCGGGTAAAGCAGGTGTGGATGATGATGGCAATGACGCGGCCAATCCGGATTTGACAGTGACCGTGGGAGCAGCACCGGCCCAAGTATTGACCGAACTCGGCGCCGTGGGCAGCGACGACGTGGTGGTACGGGTGGGTGACCTCGCCATCGAACCGTTATTGACCCAAGCCATTCTCGACCCGCGAGATGCAGACCTGTATGCCGCGACACCGGCGTTGTTGGCGGGGCGTCATCGCCAAATGATCGCAACGACCGGTGACTTTGTTGATTTGTTGTATCCGTACCTTTCCGGTGGACCGATGTTGGACATGGTTCGCGAGGCGACGTACTATCGACCGCCGGGGCCCAATGCGACGACTCCGCCGCTGGGGTCAGCACCGACGAGTCGCGTCAACGTCAACAATAACTTCAATTCGCTTTTGGAATCCCAGTTGTCGGGTTATCCCGTGCTGGCGACCCAGTTGGCACCACTCAAGAGCAGTGGCAAATTGGTGCACACGTCGGCGACCGGCGCCTATCGCTATTTCCAACCTTGTTACGACACTTGGACCAGCGGCTATGAGGCGGATGGGTTCGATCAAACTCAGGACACGTCGGGCGTTGTGACGGGGACTCCCGGAACACTGGGCACCGTGTGGGTGCTGAATAATTACGATTCCACCGCATCGAACATCAGTAGCCGGCTGTCGCGGCTGCCCACGCCCGTGGCACAGCCGGCAGCGTTTTCGGTGGATACGGGGCGACACGATGCGACCCAGCCGGAATGTTTGCCGCCGGTGTTGGCGGAGCTGCCCGCGATTAGTATCACGGTCCGAATCGATGACCCCGTCGGCGGTGAGATCGCGGAGATTACCGTGATCGAGAATTTGATCGATTAGGCTGCCGGGTCGGTGTCGCTTGGGATGCTTGGTCGGGCCAGCGCTTATGCGTGGTTGCCGGATCGGCGTCGCTTTGGCTCCTTGATCCGGCCTACCTACGCTCGAGCGTCACGGGTGCCTGGCGCTGTGGATCGGGGATGCCGTAGGCGAGTGGGTCGATTTCAGATGCGTCGACTGCAGGGACCAGGGGGCCTGCTTGCCCGCTGGGCGATGTCACGTCGGTGTCGATGGACGGTGCTGGCAGTGGTGCCGGACGGGGCACTTCGAGATCGCTACCGCCGATCATTTCGGCGCAGGGATTCGGACGTTTTTCCGCCTTCCAGGTGTACTCGCACTTGGGGCATTTGTACTTGTCGGTCGTCACCACACACACGGTGCGAAGTCGCGCGCCGTTGTTGGCACAAGGGTCACATTTCTTTTGCCACGGGAACACGACCCGAGGAATGCAGATGACTTTGGTCTCGACATCAAAGCACGTTTTTTCTTCGTCGACCAACTCGGCCTTCAGCTTGCAAACGTAGTCACAATTCGGACATTGGCAACAGCCATGCGAAGGCCCGTGATGTCCAAAACCGGCACGCCCATCGAGGGGCCCGATGACAGCGACCAAGACGATCGCGATGGCGATTCCTATCAGACGCATGCGATTGTTCATGTTTAACTCCGTGCGGTCAGGTGACCGAGTTCAATTCATTAAGTGGTCGTTGGATGGCTTGGCCGGCGAGCTTCTCACCAACGTCTCAAAAATCGATCATGTATCGCATTCCCAAGATGCTGTAGCTACCGTTGCGATCTGGCGCGGCACCCGGCGTCGGCGTACGGCCTTCGCCCGCTTGGCTGATCTCGCCCCAGATCAAATCGGTTTGCAACTTGGAGTAGGCGGTCCAGTACCAATTCGTGGCGAACGTGACCGAATTGCCAATGCCGCCTTGGATATCGTTGTCGGTCAGGTCGAGGTGGTCGTAACGAAGTCCGACTGCCAGGGCACCAAGTCCGTAGCCGGTGCCACCACCGCAGCGATCGACGACAAAGAAATTTTGCAGCGGGATCACGCGGTCGATCATTCCCAGGGTTCGTTGCAACGGAATGTACTCGCCGGTTAGAAAGTAATTCGCGAAGATGTAACCGCCATGAAAATGGAGGTCTTCGCCGGAGAAGCCACCCAGTGGATCACGTTGGACCCAGTTGTTGATGTACTCGGCCGTGATTTGAAGCGAGCCGATGTTGAGCATCGATTCGAAGGCGAGTTGTTCGTAGTTATTGGCCCCCAAGATTCGTCCGGTGTCGAGCCAACGCGAGTCGCTGCGAGCTTGCGGCCGGGTGCGAAAGCGTGCTTCGTTGCTATTGGACCCGCTATCCAGCGTGCCGTCGCCATCGGTTTGGTTGACGGAGCCCGCGATTGCGCAGTGATAGTAACCGCGACCGCCGCTGACTTCGTCATACCAGGGGCTCGCGGCGAGTCGCCCGTACAAACCCGCCTCGTCGAAATTGCCGACGTAGCGGCCGGAAATATTGGTGTTCTCAAGCAAAAAAACTCCGTATTGCCAATTGAGCATTTCATCATCGGTGTAGCCGTACATGGCCGCACCGAGTCGGCGTGCGTCCTCATTGAACGTTTCCACGGCGAGCGGTCGTTCCATGAACACGTTGTTACGGCTGCTATTCCAATGGTCCAAGCCGATGGGACGCTTTTGATGTCCGATCAAGAATGATTGGTTGTTGGGCAGGTTGTTGAAACCCAGATAGACGTCTTTGTATTCGGGCGTTTGCGGGTTGTTGAAGTCGATCTGCAGGCGGTAGACCATGTTGTTCGGAACGTCGCCGGCGAGCTCCAAGCGAATCCGCCGAAATACCCAGCGGTCCTCTGGCTCGTCGATTTCGTTTCCATTTTCGAGAAAATTGATGTCGTCATCGCTCTCCAGGAAACTGTACTGGTCCAAGTGAACGCGGCCGTTGATTTTCAGCGTCGGTTTCTTTTTCTTCTCCGCGGACTCCTCGTCAACTTTCTCTTTGTATTTGGTCCAGGACTCATCGAGTTCCTCGACTCGCTCGAGCAACGATTGGTAGTCAGCCATGGGAACAAATTCAGGTTGCTCGTCCGTGGCCTGTTCCGCATCGTTGCCATCGCCAGTACGGTCGTCGTCGGTCGGCTCTTGACTCGCTAGTAGCAAGGGTTCGTCCGCCACAAGCGTCGTCGACTCGACGGACGTCGGCGTTGGCAAAGCCAGCAGTGGCGTAGATTGCGTGGGGCCGAAGTCGCCCTCGATTGCGAATGCCAAGGGGGCGGAAAGCCCGACTGCGAGCACGACGGCGAATGTCAACCTGGGCCACGTGGCCGTCCACCGCCGATCGCTTGGCGCGGTCCTGCGGTACACACCGCTGCAAAATGTCATCAAGGTGGCTCGTCCGTGAGTTGCGATGATTTGCTAGCATTGGAGACATCCTTGTCCCTTTGCAATGGCCTCGAGTGGCCAGCAAGGTCAACGAATCGGCGAGTTAAACATTTAGCGACTATTAAGATTTCGTGAGGATTTCAATTGAACACGAATGAATACGCTTTTGCTCATTATAGAGGGATCAATCGTTGCCTCTTGCCATGGCGAACAATCGGTAGGGCTGGCGTGTGTGCTTAGCCGCACGTGCGTTTCGTCGTTCGTCGCGTGAAACCGCCACTGGATGATCACGAGGGTGTGCGATCAAGTTCATCGACGATGTGGTTGGCGATCGCCAGTGACGCCGTGGCGGCCGGCGAAGGGGCGTTGAGCACGTGGATGGCATGTCGGCTGTGTGCGAACAGGAAATCGTCCACCAGCGCTCCGCTTGGAGCGATCGCTTGGGCCCTCACCCCGGCGCGTCCCGGAATTAGATCGCTCGATTGGAGTTTGGGAATCAGCTTTTTCAAGGCGAGGACAAACGCGGGCTTGCTCAGCGACCGATGCATTTCACCGAGCCCCATTCGCCAGTGTTTGACAGCGAGCCGACGAAAACCGCCGTAGCCAATCGTATCCAAGAGATCACCGGGGCTGACTTTTCGCCACGAGTATCCTTCGCGCGCAAACGCTAGCACCGCATTGGGACCACACTCCACGCCGCCATCGATCATGCGAGTGAAATGCACGCCCAAGAACGGAAACGAGGGATCGGGTACTGGATAGATCAGGTGCCGACAAAGATCGCGGCTGGACTCTGCCAGTTCGTAGTATTCGCCGCGAAAGGGGACGATGCGAACATCGGTCTGGCCGCCCGCCAGACGGCAGAGCCGATCGCTTTGCAGTCCACCACAATTGATCAGTCGTCCACACGCGATTGTATGGCCATCGCGGCATCGGATCTGCAATCCGCCCGCTCGGGCTTCGATGTGGGTTACTTGACGATTCAACGTGACGCTACCGCCGCCCGCGACGATCAAGTCATGTAACTTGTCACACACACGGGCGTAGTTGACGATTCCCGTCTCGGGCACATGCAGCGCCGCGATACCGGCCGCGTGTGGTTCGATTTCTCGCAAGTCGTCGGTATCGATGCGATGGGCAACGACTACGTTGAGTCGCGCACGGTTCTCGATGGCGTCCAAACGTTGGACTTCGTCGGCCGTCGTTGCCACCACGACTTTGCCGCACTTTTCCCATGCGATTTGGTGCTCCGCGCAGAACGCTTCCATCGCCAACTTGCCGTCGCGACACGTGCGGGCCTTGATGGAGCCGGGTTGGTAGTAGATTCCCGAATGCAGAACTCCGGAATTATGACCGCTTTGGTGCGCCGCAACGCGATCCGCCGCATCGACGACAGCGATCCGCAAATCACCGTGGCGGTTTTGCAGTTGCCAAGCGGTCGCCAGGCCGACGATCCCGGCCCCGACAACGAGCACATCGGCGAATTGGCTGGCGACGGGATCTCGCATGGGAGTTGCTTCGCCAGAGGTCATGAGTTGCCACAACAGGATTGGGAGGAAAGGTTTTGGAATTTTATACCCCGATACCGGTAGGTTGGGACTCCAGTCCCGGCCGGTCTACTTTTCTTCGCACAGACCTGTACTTTTCTTTAGGGACCAGCCCGACGGGGTAGCCGCGGGCCGATTCGGTCTGGTTGCACTCGTGGGTGGTTTAGTAAAGAACGATGTTGATTGAATCGCAAGTGTCGCGACTCGCCGACCACTCCAGAATCCATGAATCATCGGCCCCATCACCGTAGCGGCTCGCCTGCGTCGCAAGTGATTGCGGTTCGCGTGGTCGCCGTGATGTGCTGGTCGCTCGTTTTCGCGATGACGCTTGCTAGAGCTGCCGTCGTCATGGGGCAAGATGACTTTGATCCGTACGCGTCTTCCGGCTTTGCGCCGCCCCGCTACCTTTCGTCCACGCCGTGGGACATGAATCCTGGCACGGCGACTTTGGGGCCGTACTCGACGCCAGTATTGGTTTCGCCGCTCAGCACCGCGGAGGGCTGGTTTCCGGTGGGGACCATCTTCCGCGAGTATTTAGCGGACGAAAAGGCGACTAGGATGTCCGGTCGGTTGGTGGACGGGTTGAATGATTCGTCGCTATTGGATGGTACCTTGGGCGGTAAGTTCGCCCTGTTTCGTCGGGGGCCGCTGGAACCTGTGGGCGGTGCGTCGGCGTTTGAAGTCGCGGTCGAGGGGGCGTCGCAATTGCGAATCGATTTGAACGACGACTTCGATGTGCGAAGCGTCGACTTTCGGCTGGGGTTGCCGATGGCGTATCGCGTCGGTGACTGGAACACACGGTTCGGCTACTACCACTTGAGCAGCCACCTGGGCGACGAATTTCTGCTCAAGCGTCCGACGTTTGAGCGATTGAACTTTAGCCGTGACGCGCTGTTCGTCGGGCTGTCGTACGCGGTCACTGCCAACCACCGCATGTACGGCGAGACCTCTTGGGCCTTTGCGAGCGAAGTCAGCGAACCAATTGATTTCAAGTTCGGTATCGAGCGTTCGCCCGGCGGCGTCACCGGACTTCGTGGAGTCCCATTTTGGGCGCTGCACGCACATTTGCGAGAGGAAGTCGACTTTGGAGGTCACTTTACTGCTCAAGCGGGATGGGCGTGGCGCGGTCCCACCACACCGGGATTACTGCGTCTCGGATTCCAGTACTTCAACGGCAAGAGCCAGCAGTTCAGCTTCTTTGACCGACACGAACAAGAGATCGGTGCTGGCATTTGGTACGACTATTAAGAAGCAAGCCAAATAACATGAGCCTCGTAGGCCGGATCAAGGCTTTGCGAAGATCCGGCACGTACCAGCAGTGAATGCTTGCTGGATTGGTCGAGCCAGCGCGAATGCGTGGTTGCCGGATCGGCGTCGCTTTGGCTCCTTGATCCGGCCTACGTGAAGATCCGGCACGTACCAGCAGTGAATGCTTGCCGGATTGGTCGAGCCAGCGCTAATGCGTGGTTGCCGGATCGGCGTCGCTTTGGCTCCTTGATCCGGCCTACGCGAAGATCCGGCACGGGCACCGGCCGTGAATACATGCCGGATCGGCGTCGCTGACGCTCCTTGATCCGGCCTACAGTCGCTGATGCGAACGCGTTACGACCGTCACGACCATCACACCGTGACGCCGCGAAGGTGCAAAATCGCACGGTGCTGGCAAAGCGTTGCCGCACCGAGTGCCTCGGGAACCTTTATGTCCTAGCGTTAGATCGTCGGGAGCTCTCGTTCCCGAACCTAATCACTTTATGATAAAGGGGTGGGTGATGGCGCGGGCAGGCACCGTCACACTTTCGCTCGACGAGATCCGTATTGGCAGCAGCTGTGAGCATCCGATCCAGGATGACACGGGATTGTTGCTGCTCAGCCCATCGACTCCGGTGACGGAGGCGTTGATCGATGGATTGCGCGAGCGTGGTATTGAACAAATCGAAGTCGACCATCGCGATGCAGCCTTGTTGCGAGGTGAGGTTCGTGATCTCGTCTCCGATCGATTGATTCCGGACGAGGCACCGGTTGTGCATCGTGAATGGCGCACCGCCACGCCGATGAAGTCGATGCTGGTGGATCGTCACGACGAGGGAATCAATCCCCGGCGTAGCGAACGACTGGCCGACGCGTTGACCAATGCGCGAGAGGTTCTGGAATCACTCAAGCCCGGAAAATCCGGACTCGATGAGGCAGCCATCGACGCTTGCAGCCAGGTTTCGGACGCCTACGCCCGCGCGATCGTGGACGATTGCGACCAAACCATCGGTAGTCTCTCGCAACATTCGCACGAGAGTGATCTGGCGCAACGTAGCATTCAAATGGCGGTGATCGGGATGGCGGTCGGGGTCGAGATGGGTCTGGATGGCCCGCAAGCGATCGAATTGGGCACTGCCGGGCTGCTACACGACATCGGATTGTTCATGATGGATCCGCGCTTTTTGGATCCAGTCCAACCACTCACCGAAGCGGACTTGTGGGAATACCAAAAGCACCCTCTCGTGGCCCTGGACTACCTGCAAAAGGTCGCCGAGTTTTCACAGGCTGTTGAACTTGCGATCGAACAAGTACACGAGCAGTACGATGGCACGGGATATCCGCGCGGATTATCTAGTCGCCGAATCCATTTGCACGCTCGCATCTTGAACGTGGTCGATTCGTACTTGCAGTTAACGCGTCCGATCGTCAGTCGCCCCGCGATCGTTCCGCATGACGCCCTAGGTGTTCTGTTGCATCAAGCCACGCGTGGCAAGTTTGATCCCAAAGTGGTTCGCGCATTCCTGAACACCGAGACGCTTTTTCCATTGGGTAGCTGTGTGGAGCTGGACAGTGGCGAGATCGCGAGAGTGATTCGTCGACCCCGAATCGGATACGCATATCCCGTTTTGTTGAACCTTCAAGGCGAGCGTATCGAATTGGAATCCAGTTCACGCGAGATCGTGCGACCCGCGATTGATCCCGAGCTTGAGCAAATGCGGTTGACGATCGGAATGATGCAAACCGGACGTGATCGCGCCGGCGAGCCGTTGCTGGCGATCTAACGTCACGATAAAGAGCGTGAGCCGACGGCGCTAACCGCGGGCCTTTGCATCGGAATACGTCCCAATCAATGGCTGCCGGATCGGCGTCGCTGTGGCTCCTTGATCCGGCCTAAGTTATGTGGGGACCGTCTAGTAGCCGAATCCGGCCCGAACAAAGAACCCTTCCTCCAAATCGAATGTTTGGCCGGGTGCGCTTCGGTACTTTAGCTCGCGATTGAAGACGTATCCGACTTCGGCAAACGCGGCTCGACGTCCAACGCGGATCGCGTTGCTTTCGCCCCACTCCAAACCGGCGGCAATTTTGTAATCGTACATGTCGACGATGTCTTCGGCACCGCTGGCACGCTGGATCGTCCACACGCCGCCTCCGTATTCACCCGTGACAAATCCCCACACGTCGTAAGTTCCGAGCGTGCGCAAGTACGTCGCAAACTTTGGCTCGGGGAAATAAATGTCCAAACGCGTGTAAGGATTGGGTTGATACAGCAAACCGAACGCGGGAATGAGGTCGCGATCTTCCCGATCGATATAATAGACGCCGCCCTTGAGCGTCGCCGTGGGCGTGACGCGAAAGGACAGCAGGGCCTTGCCCATCACGCGAACACTGTCGCTTCCGACCGCATCAAAGTCGCTGAACACGCCGACGCGGACACCGAGTTCAGCACCCAACATTTGGTTCGGATCGGTTTGCCAACCGACATCCAAGAAACCGTCAAAGGCGCTGCCGGGTAAATCTGCGCCCGAGGTCGATTGGGGGCCATCCCACAGGTGCAACGAGAATGACGGCACCACATAGATCGGCTGATTGGAATACAAGAAATTCGGAAATGCCAAGGCGATCGAGACGTCGGTGTCATTGATTTGCAAATCGTTTTGGCCATCGCCCGCGTTGATGAATGTGTGCCGAAGCCTTGGCCCCTGAAGCAATCGGTAGGCGGAAAATCCGCTGCCGCTGGTTCCATTGAATCCTCCGGTTCCGAATAAGCCTCCCGGAAACAATGTCGACGGCGAACCCGATGGATAGATGGTCGTCGGGTAAGCCGGAACGCCATAACCCGGATTGGCACCGTAGCTCGGCGCACCGTAGCTTGGTGCACCGGGCAGCGGTGAGCCGTATGCTGGCGCGGATGGTGGCGGCGCGGCCGCGAAACCGGGTGGGCTTCCGTAAGGAGAGCTGTAATTGGGCGGGGGACTGTGATTGGATCCGGGTGCGTAGCTTGGTGCAATCGACGTCGAATTGGCACTTCCGCCGTAGGGGCCGTAGCCCACCGGCGCCGCAGCCGGTTGCGAGAACAATCCGCTCAGCAAGCCACCGCTACCGGCGGCGCCAGATGCCGGAGGTAGTGAGCCCGGTGGAAAGGCAGGCTGGTAGCTTCCCGCCGTGGGGCCGCTGGAATAGGGATCAAAGACCGGGTTGCCCAGTGTCGCCGAAGGCGGACCGGCAAAGCCCGGCGGACCCGCAAAGCCCTGAGGGCCGATTGGCGTCAAATTGGTTTGTGGGATATCCACCGGCGAGCTTCCGCGAGGCACCATCGATTGAGAAAGCGGTACCGACGAACCGCTCGGCAATCGAGCCGTTTGAGACCAGCCGCTGGTCGTGAAACACCCCAGCGCCAGACCGACGGCGATCACCCGGCAATGCGACGGCAGCGATAGCGCGAGGGTCCGCGTTCCAGCACGCAGCAGCGCGCGAGACCGTGACGCACGTTTCGTGAGGTCGATCAACCGCATCACGGGGGACGATTTTGAAAAATAAGTTAAAGAGACGCCAGCGAACTGCCGGGGCTTCTAAAACAGCAACTAACGATTCGGTGCGGTCTCGGTCAAGGTGAGTTGGGGCGTAGGGAATCATGGGTCGAACCAATACAATGGCCACACCAAGCGAATTTCCTCCGTGGCGATTCGGCTGAGTAGGGGGATGTCAATCTGTCAATGGTTCTGAATAGCTCTGGTGATATGGAAGACCTCGACGTTGCACAACTAGCTGCGTATCTGCACTTGACCCCGGATCAAGTGAGCAAGATGGCGATGCGAGATCGGCTTCCCGGGCGGCGCGTCGGCGGAGAATGGCGTTTCAGCGAAGCGGAGATCCATCATTGGCTCGAAGAACGGATCGGGGTTAGCGACGTCGAAGAACTGGACAAAGTGCAGGCGGTACTCGACCGAGCCGCGAGTGTGTCGGAGGGGCAACAGCCGGCCGATGCGAGATCGATCAGCGAGTTGTGTCCTGTCGAGCGGATTGCCGTACCGCTGGAAGCTCGCACTCGTGGATCGGTGATTCGATCGATGTGCGAGCTCGCGACGCACGGCGGCTTGATGTGGGACGCGCCGTCAATGGCCGATGCGGTCCAGGCTCGCGAGCAGTTACATCCGACGGCTCTCGATTCCGGCGTGGCGCTTCTCCACCCGCGACGACCCCAAACGTCCATTCTCGCCGACAGCATCTTGGCGCTGGGTATTTGTCCGTCGGCAATCCCCTTTTCCGATCGAGGTCACGCGACCGATGTTTTCTTTTTGATCTGCTCTTTCGACGACGCCATCCATCTTCGTATTCTCGCCAGACTCAGCCGCTTGTTGGCTGACTCGGAGCTGTTAGTTGATCTCCGCCGGAGCCAATCGCCAGCCGAGGCTTGGCAATCACTCCGCGATTCCGAATCACGACTTGATGAATTGAAGTCGAACTAGCGAATCGCCCCGACGAACTCGGCGGGTTTGCTGAGCGAGCGACGCAACTCATTTGCAGGAGCCCTGGTCATGAAGACTCACGTCGCCACCTCGTCCGATTCAATCTTGCACGCATCGTCGACGCACCTCGCAGTCTCCTGCCTAGGTACCGTGCTTTGGATCGGCGAGCGCCGGACGATGGAGTTTCGCCAGGCGTACCAGTATTGTGAAAATGCTTCCTCCCAAATTGCGCACCGTCGCAATCTTGAAGAGGCGATTTTGCGTCCAGCGCAGGATGTTCAACGGGTCGTCGTCGCCCGTGTCGATCGCGAATCGGTTCGGCAACCACTCGTGGAAACGCTCTCGCGCAAGCATGATGGCGCGCAATGGATCAGCATCGAAGGGCCGCTGTGTGCGGGTGCGAGTCGGCGCCAAACGGAATGTCCGTTGGTCAACGTCGCCGGGGCGACGAGATGCTATTCGCATCAATGGCAAACTTGTTTGCCCGCGTGGTTGCAATCGCAGCAGGAGACATCGACGATCACCGATGACCAATCGTCTCGTCGCGCCGTCCGCAGCGTTGGAGTCATTTGTGACCAATACCACAATGCGGAGACGTTGCTGGACCTTGCGGAATCTTGGGACGTCACCTCGGTATGGTTCCCCTCGGCAAACCGACTTCGCATGCGAAACCTCGATGTGCTTTGGTGGGATGATTCGGTCGCCTCAGCCGCGATGATGAATGATTGGAAATTGCCGTTAAGTCGTGAAGGAAGTTCGCCACTTAGTCGTGCTGTAATGCATGTGTGGTTGACGCATTGCACTTGCCCGGTGGCGGCGGTCAACGCAAAACGATGCGGCATGAGTGTCGTGATCACCAAACCGCTACGGATCGAATCGCTTCTAAGTACCCTGTGCGATCCACGGTCGATCGAAACGGGGCGGGTAGGCGAGACGATTGCCGATGGCCAGCGGGCAATTGCTAACCAGTCGCGAGCGAAAATTGCTGCGTGATGACCCGCGTTGAATACCACTCATGATCCGCCAACACCGGCGCCGTCGGATGTTTAGAAACCTAAAGATTTAGAAACCCAAACCGGGACCGTCGAGCAACTTGGTTGGAACGCTGCCGCCGCGGACTTCAAAGAACGGACGAAACCGGGTGTCCAAGTAGCTGGTGTTTCCCTCGGGGCAATATTGGCGACCATTGCTTTCGATGGCTGCAACACCCGGAAAGTGGGACGCGAGCGACGCGGAGTGCAGCAAATTGTCGCCGACACAAGTCAGGTCTTGGACACAGAGATACAATTTTTCGTGAACCGCCACGGCTCCCATCAAGAGAGCCTCGGCGTGCCCCTTGCAAGCTTTGAGTGCGATGCCGCTATAACCTTGACCGACGGCGGTGCGCAGACTTTTAAGTCCGATGAGGGCTTCGTCGATGACGACCGGTAGCATCTCTGTGACCCGGTGCATCGTATTCTCCGGATGCCTTTCCAAATCTCGGTGCGTCGGTTGTTCGATGTAGCCGATGCGTCGCATCACATTCGCCGACTTCGCTTGCAACTCGGCTAGCAAATCCAGCACATAGGATTCGCTCTCGCACCGCTCATTGAAATCCAAAGAGAAGGACCACGGTTGATCGGCCGTGGGGGCAAATTCATTGGCGACACGATCGACACCGAGCACGCGTTGGCAATCCCAGTCCAGGTCGTCGCCGGCTAGCTTGATCTTCAAATGTGACAACCCGTCACGCCGGATCCAATCGCCAAGCGTTTCGGGCAAACCGTCTCCAACCGGTGATTGAACCTCGCTTTGGTTGAGCGGGTCGAGAGCGCCGACAAGATGGTACAGCGGTAAAGTCGGACGAGGTTTCTGGAGAACGAATTGATCCAGATAAAGCCCCGTGTAGGATTCGTCCAAGTAATGCGATAGGTCGTTGGGCAGATGTTCGCGACCGAGCAGCGAATAGGCGCTTATCCCGGCAGCCTTGCCGTGAGCGTCGAACAATGCCGCCTCGATCGGCGATGCCGCTAATAAGATTGCCAAATCGGGGATCGGATGTTGAAGTCCGAGTTCGGCCGAGAACTTTTTGGCAAGCTCGTCGCGGACGGGCGCGAACTGGTGACAGATATCGAGCGGATGGCCAGGATGGAACTGATGGGCGATGGCTTCGCTGAAGCGATTCGCCAGTTCCAAAAGAATGCTCAGCTTTTGGCCGTCATCGATCGTCGAATCCGGCCAAGCCCAAGCGACACCCATGGTCATCGAACCCGTTCCCGTGGCATGGCCTACGCCGGAACGGGCGTCGCATTTCACCGACAGCACCGTCACATCAGTAACGACTCGGCCGCCGAATTTCATGGGCGTTCGATACGCGAACGTCTCATGGCTTAGTCGCAACTCGAAATGCGCGAGATCCGTCGTCGCCATTCAGGTTGCCTAGTGATTAAACCAGGTTCTTACGGACAGCCCAAACAGCGGCTTGCGTACGATCGCTGACGCCAATCTTTCGCAAGATGTGTTGGACGTGTTCTTTCACCGTCTCGTAGCTGATCCCGAGCATCTTGGCGATTTCTTTGTTCGTCAAACCGAGGGCCATCTGACGAAGGACTTCGCTCTCACGCTGGGTCAACGGGACTTCGATGTCCTGGCTCAATCGCGGCGTCGCCAACGCACCGGTCACACGTCGCAGCTCTTCACGCGTCCACGCGGATTCACCCGCAAGAGCGGTGTTGAGCGCTTCGATCAACCGTTCCGTTGGTGCGGACTTGAGCACGTAGCCAGACGCACCGAGGGCCACCGCTCGCGCGATGTAGGTCGGATTGTCGTAGGCAGAGAACAACACGATGGGCAATTCAGCGAAATCGAGCTTCATTCGGCCCAACGCGTTCAATCCGTCCCCGCCTTCCATCCGAATGTCCATCAACACGACGTCTGGCGTATCCTTTTGGACGGACTCCAAAGCTTCGGCCGCTGTCGACGCTTCCCCGACGACCGTCATACCGGCCTTTTCGAGGGTCAATCGGAGCCCAAGCCGAATGATCTCATGGTCATCGACGATCAGCACTTTCTTAGTCATAACTATTCCAATCAAGGTTAAAAATTTGAGTCGGCCCCGCAACTCGCATCACAAATGTCGAGGTTCCGGAATCTTAAAAATCTCGAACTCAGACCGGCATCACGGGCCAAGTGAGATACTCCTGGATCAACCAGGTTATCGGTGATCTCCCATTTGGTGGGTAAGCCATCGCCATGTCAAGGCACTAGCGACCCACCTGTTTGAGAGATTATGCATTTTTTGTGTGGCAAGGGGAAATTTGCCGTGACAAGGATCGCAATGTGCTTATTTGGTGCCAATCGCAACAAAAGGGTGCGATTGATCCCCACACGCGGGTTTATCCCCCACTTGAACAGTCCCCCATTGTAGCGGCCCAAACGAGGGAGCGAACTTTTGGGGGATGGGAATCGCAAAGAATGGAGGAATCGCCCACTTTTCGATTCAAGACCCAAAGCAGCTAATTTTGCTAGACACTTAGTAAAATTTGCTAACGCTCTAGCATACTTCAACAATCCCCTGCTAGGAACCACGAAGATGACTCGAAAACGCATATTCGGCGTAGTGATCGTGTTTTTAGTGTTAAACACGACCCCCAGCGTCGCCAGTGCCCAATTCGGATACTACACGCCCTCCCCTCTTCCCTTGGCTCCAGCGGTTGCATTAGCACCCGCCCAAGTTGCCGCCCCCGTGGTTCTAAATCGACCAGTGGTCGCCTATCGCCCAGCCGTTGCTGTGACCGCGATACCCGTCTATTCGGGCCCCACGACTCAGGTCAGCGGCTATTCAGGGTATCCTTACCGGAGTCTGTACGCACCATCCGCCAATGTGGTGCGACCGGTGACCTCTTATTCACTGCCCGTTACGAACTACTCCCCGGCAGCCCCTGTATACGCGGCGCCCGCTGCGGTGGTTCCGGCTACCACGCGGCCGGTGGTGGTTAGTCCGAAGGTGTACGTCCCTGGCCAGCCGATTCGCAATGTGATCCGGGCAGTGACGCCGTAGGTTCGGTCAATTGGCTGTTGAGCGTCAAGCTATCGTCTGCGTTTAGTCACCCCAGGCGTCGATCATTACCGCACGGGTCGATATCGCACGCGTCAATTCGTCCCAGCCGACGAAGAACCACTTGGTATCAGTGACGAATCGCTGGTTTCAAGATTGGTTCGTGATAACATTCAATCTCTTGATCGATGGTGCAATTGTTCCAAGTAGGTTTACATGTTGACGACTAAGCTTCCTGAGACAGTGAATCGTTCCACGGCCGCCGTGTCGGCGCTGCCATGGCGGGGTCTTGCTGCCGATCATCGGCAATGCGTTGTGTGTTGGTTCACGGCGGCAATTGCGGCTGCATGCTTGATGCTCACCGGATGCCGCGAGGAATCACCGCGGGTGTTTGAGCCAAATCTCGTGCAAGCGATGAAGTACCAAGTGAAGGACTCGGTTTCGATGGACCAGACATCCAAGGATGTGAGCTGGATCGTCAATCGCATGTTTGGCACGCCCGATGACCCAAAGTTGCCGGAAGTGGTAACCGAGGATGACGACTTGGCTTCGATCGTGGACGTCGACAACTTGGTTCGTTCCTCAGGCCGATTGGATGAACCGGGGCGTGGACTGTACGACATGCACTGCGTCCGTTGTCACGGCATCACCGGTAACGGCCGAGGGATCACGGGCGCCGTGCTGACCCCGTATCCTCGGGACTACCGCATGGGCGTCTTCAAATTTAAATCGACATCGCGGGGTGCCAAGCCGGTTCGCGAAGACATTGCCAATTCAATTCGCAACGGGATCCCCGGAACGGCGATGGGAAAGATTCCCGAGCTCACCGAAGCAGACATTCAATCGTTGACGGACTACGTCATTTATTTGTCCTGGCGTGGCGAGCTGGAGCGAATGCTCATCGATGACGCGGCAATGGAGCTGGATCTGGAGGGCGGCGATCGCGTGATCCAAACTGAGTTCGCCGAAAGTAGTGACCCAGAAGAGCAAGAGACGTTTGCCGAAGAGTGGGAGTACGCCGAAGATTTTGTCGCGGAAATCGGTGACGCGTGGTTGGAAGCGGAGGATGAGGTTTACGAAGTCCCCGAGCCGCCGGCAGGACTACCGATCGCCCAATCGCACGAAGAGTTCGTGATGCTGAGCCAAGGGGACCAAGCGGCCGCGCTCCGGGCATCGGTGGAGCGAGGCCAGCAACTTTTTGTGGGCAAGATCGCTTCGTGCAGTAAATGCCATGGTGAAAAGGGACTGGGAAATGGCCAGACCACTGACTACGACGATTGGACCAAGGATTGGACCGCTCGAGTGGGATTGGATCCGACGAATCGAGAAAGCTTGATTCCGCTGTTGGCTCGAGGTGCATTGCCGCCGATCAACGCCCTGCCAAGAAACTTTGCCGAAGGCGCCTTTCACGGCGGGTCCCGATCGGAAGACTTGTACCGCCGTATTGCGGTCGGCATTGCCGGATCGCCCATGCCCGCCGCGACGTTCGTGGATGGCGAGTTTGAACAGGATGATGTTTGGCATCTGATCAATTTCATCCGATCGCTGCAAAAGTCCGAGGATGAGTCCAGCGGCGAAGCGGCGACACCGTCCGCGTAGTGGGCCTTACGCTACCGTCCTACGACAACCGCTCTGGATTCGCTACGTTACGGTTCATGTGACGTAGCGATTTTGTGCCAGGGAAAGAGTGGATGCCGTGAACGAGCCGCAGGAAAAACGACCGACCAAGCACTTCATCGAACAAGCGATTGACGCGGACTTGGCCGCGGGACGGATTGATCGTGTGGCGACTCGCTTTCCGCCGGAGCCCAATGGGTATCTGCACATTGGTCATGCCAAAAGTATCTGTTTGAACTTTGGGCTCGCTCGCCAATACAACGGCACATGCAACCTGCGGTTTGATGATACCAATCCCGCCAAGGAAGAAACCGAGTACGTCGAATCAATCAAACAAGACGTCCAGTGGTTAGGTTTTCAGTGGGACGAATTGTTTTTTGCCAGCGACTACTTTGACCAGATTTATGACTGGGCCGAAAAATTGGTCGTCGACGGTCACGCGTACGTTTGTGATCTGACCCCAGAACAAACGCGTCAGTACCGCGGCACGCTCACCGAACCGGGACGCAACAGCCCCTTTCGTGATCGATCGCCCGAAGAGAACCTGGACCTGCTGCGGCGGATGAGGGCCGGAGAGTTTGCAGACGGGGCGAGGACCTTGCGGGCAAAAATCGACATGGCCTCGCCCAATTTGAATTTGCGCGATCCGGTGATGTACCGCATTCTTCGTTCGCATCACCATCGAACCGGTGACAAGTGGTGCATCTATCCGATGTATGACTGGGCACACGGCCAAAGCGACTCGATCGAAGGGATCACGTTCTCCATTTGCACTCTCGAATTCGAGAACCATCGCCCCTTGTACGATTGGTTCTGCAAGTCGCTCGAGATTCATCATCCGCGTCAGATCGAATTCGCCCGATTGAATATCACTTACATGGTGATGAGCAAACGCAAGCTGTTGCAATTGGTCAAAGAAAAGCACGTGAGCGGTTGGGACGATCCTCGGATGCCAACCATCTCGGGTCTGCGTCGACGAGGCTACACACCCGAGTCCATTCATAACTTCTGTGCCGATGTCGGCATCGCCAAATTCAATAGTACCATCGACATCATTCGGCTCGAGAACTCGATTCGCGAGCACCTCAATGCGACCGCGTCGCGGCGGATGGCGATTCTGGATCCGCTCAAATTGACAATCACCAATTGGCCCGACGGACGAGTCGAGATGGTCGAATCGGCGAACAATCCCGAAGATGCGACTGCGGGGGTTCGAGAGATTCCATTTTCGAAGCACCTTTGGATCGAGCAGGAAGATTTCCGCGAGGACGCACCGAAGAAGTACTTTCGGCTCAAACCCGGCGGCGACGTTCGATTGCGTGGCGGATACATCATCGATTGTCACGACGTGGTCAAGGACGCCGATGGCAAAGTCGTGGAAGTCCTTTGCACCTATGATCCCGAGTCACGAAGTGGCTGCGATACTTCCGGCCGTAAGGTAAAAGGCACCATCCACTGGGTCAGCGCCGAACACGCCGTCCCTGTTGAAATTCGGAACTACGATCGACTTTTCATTTGCGAGAATCCGGAAGACGCGAGCGAGGGCAAGACGTTCCTTGACCAGATGAATCCAAACTCACTCACGGTCACTCAAGCGCTCGTTGAGCCGGCGCTAGGTGATGTCGGTCCCGGACAACACTTTCAGTTCGAACGACTCGGATATTACTACACGGATCCCGATAGCCGCCCGGGCCATCCGGTGTTCAACCGGATCGTTCCGCTGCGAGATACGTGGGAGAAGATGGAAGCCAAAGGCAAAACGGGGTAAATCCGCGAAGGTAGTCGTCAGTAGCGCCGCACGCGTGCCACCAGGACGACACCGATGGTACCCAGCACGACGTTCCCGATCCAAACGGAATACGGCGGTAGGGCCCCGCTCTTGGCCTGGTCCAATCCAAAGATGAAGAGCGGATAGTACAGCAACAACGTCGGTAGAAAGCACATCCCGAACGTAGTCCAGTAGTCACTGGTTCGAGCGATCATCGCCAGCGGTGCGCCCACGAGCACAAAGAAAAAGCAGGTGAAGCCTTCGGCCCAGCGTCGCCAGGGTTCGGTGTGCAGTCGCGCGAGCCGATACTTGCCGTGTTCTAGTGTCTGTTCGATGGACAGACCGGAGCTTCCAGCGATCGATTCGTACCGCGAAGTAAGAATCGAAAAAGCGGTGTGGGACGCGAGTTCGCCAACGACCGCGTGAGTGCGGTTATCTTGCCGGACGCGTTCGCCACGAATCACGTTCAGAGAAAGTTCGCCGGGACTGCGTCGACTCACGTCATCTTCGTCAACCTTTTTGACCAACGGAATTGGCACTTCGGTCTCGCCCGGGACGATGCCTTGAAACCCGCTGCCGCCTTCCATTTGGCTATCGACCACTCGCAGTAGCAGCGTTTGAGTGGTCGGGTTGAGAATGAGCTGACCCTCGCGGGCGGACAACTTCATCGGAGCGTTGCCGCTGGAGTTGTGAACCGTCACCGTCGGATGAATCAAGCGGTGTCCATCGACCTCGCGGACGTGGATCGAGAACCCGTGATCCGAGGTGTAGGAATGTTGCGAGCGCAAGACTCGATAAACGATGTCTTCGATCGACATCAGCACCACACGATTGACTCCGGGGCGTCCCCAGGCGACCCCCACATCGGATAGCCATACTGCGCACGGACTCAACAAGGCGGCAAAAATGATCGCCGGTTGAAGGATCTTGAGCGGCGAGATGCCCGATGCCTTGACGGTCGCGACTTCGCCGTCGGCGGCCATCCGTCCGTAGACGCAACAAACGGAAAACAACGCCGTCGCTGGAACCGCATGCTGAAGCGAGATCGGGAGCACGTAGGGAAGCAACTGGATGACCGCGACCGGCCCGAGGCCCTGGCGAAGCAATTCGCGACCTACGCCGATCAGCAGGATCATCAAGGTCAACGCGATCAACGCGACGACGAAGATCTTAAAGATCTCCCCCAAAATGTATCGCGTCAAACGGGTCGGCATGAAACTCTACAAGCGTGAAACACAAGTGACGGAGCTGGCGAAAATGATGATTCATTCATCGTTTACCAGAGGCATCGACCCGGGCGGTAGAGCGACTTGACCCCTACCTACTTCTTTTGCAGCGTCATCAAGTACTCGATCACATCGACAAGCCCCTGCTGGTCAATCGTTTGATGCAAATTGTCGGGCATGATCGACTTTTCGCTCTTCTTGATTTCGTCGATCTCGTCCTTGCTCAACGTTCGATCGATTGCCTCCGCGGTACGTATGACGATCTCGTCATCGGTTTCGCCAACCTTCACTCCCGTTACCACCAATCCGCTGTCGGTTAGCACCGAGTAGCTTTCGTAATTGTGGCTGATCCCGGCGCTGGGGTCGAGGATCGATGTGAACATCGCCTCACGCGAAAGCTTGCTGCCGATTTCACTCAAGTCCGGTCCCACTTGTTTGCCATGGCCGCTCACCAGGTGACAATTACTGCACGTGGCCTTGGTCCGAAACAATTCTTGCCCGCGCACGGCATCACCTTGGATTTTTACCAAATCATCGAGCGGCGGCACCGGTGACTGATTTGCCTGTTGAGGTTGAGGTAGCAACTCCGCGGCACGCTTGGCAACTTTTTCGTCGCTGGATCGAGCCAGCAATCCGCCGACAAGCAATCGAGTATCGGCGGGAAGTTTCATGTTCGTGGCCAGTTCCAGTAACATCTGGGCACCGACATTGTTCCGGGCGAGCCCCTTCACCGCGATGCTCCGCACGTCATAGGCCCGTTCGGCGTCGGCCACGGTATCACCGAGCATTCGTATCGAGCGACCGTTGCCGAGCAATCCCAACAGTTCGGCGACTCGCTGCGCCGCCACAACGTCTTGCCCCTGCAGCAAATCTCGCAGTTGCTTGGGCCCATTGGGAGTTTCCGCCAACAGCCGAATCGCCTCGACGGCTTCCGAATCGTTCTTGGTTGTCAGTGTCATCGTCACCAGCGCAGGCTCAAAGTCGTTGGGGCGAAATTGTTTGACCAGCTTGAGGAACTCCGCAGAGCCCTGATGAAACTCGAGATGCCGTTTGATCGCGGCCTGAACGCCCGGGTTGTTGTTCCAATCAAAGCCCTCCATCCGCTGGACCGATCGCACGATCACGGCATCGTTGCGCGGCGACGCCGTCGGGGCATCGACCAATTCCAATAGGCCCTTGAGCGCTTCGGTCCTCAGCGACGCGGGGTGGTACTCGAGGCTGCGAAACAAACGATTCGTGTCTTCCAATGGCAATTTCGGATCGCGGATCAAATCGACCAGCAATGGAGCTGCCTGATCCGCGCGAACGCGCCACACGATATCGCGACCCGCCGCAGTGTTCCATTTGCCGTCGGTGGCCGCCCACCACGCGGCAAAGCATTCGTTCGCACGCAAATCGCTGGCGATGCCGAGAGCTTCGAGGTACCAACGGTCTTTGCCGTCGTATTGCTTGGCCAGTGTCGCCCACAGTTCCGGCATCTTTGGTGACTCGTCATACCGAAGTGCGATGGCGAGTTCGCGGCGAACGGCGGGCGAGTCGTCGTTCGCAACCTGGACGCCGAGTTCGGACATGCTCATCCCGAGCTGTTTCGCCAAGCGAATTCCCGTGATGCGAATGTTGGGATCGGAATCCGCGAGGGCGGTTTGAACGTAGTGGGGCCCACGCGATTCGATCTTGCCCAACAACCACAATGCTCGCGCCCGCAGATGCGGTTCGTCACCAACGAAGAGTCGCTTGAGCGCTGGCTCAGCCTCCCTTCCCATCGCATGCAGCGCCTGCCAAGCGTTGTAACGTGCGGCCATATTCGGACTTCGCAGCGCATCGGCGGCGCCGTCCGCCGTCGAGTAGTCAAACTTCGGAACGTTGTACTTTGAACCGGGAGGCGCGATGCGAAACAAGCGACCGCGGTCGATGTCTTCTTGGCGGTGACCACCGACGCCCGGATCATACCAATCCGTCACAAAGATCGATCCGTCGGGTGCGGTACAGACGTCCGCGGGGCGGAACCATTTATCCGTCGTCCCAGTCAATACGGGCTCAATCGTCGCGGTGTATCCGGCCCCATCGACCTGTGTCGGGTACGCTCGCACGATGTTCGCGCCCGGTTCACAGTGGATCATCGAATTCCAATATCGCCGGGGCAGCAAACGACCTTCGTAAAAGCAAATTCCCGATGGCGACCCAGCTCCGGTCTGTAGCAGGTTGGGGACCACTCCGGGATCATTCAGGTGCCAGTGTCGTAGCGGAATCTCTTTTTCGAGCGTGATGCGATCTTGTTGCCACGTTCCTCCGGTTAGCTCATCGCGGTAACCGTAATTGCCGTGCTCCATCACAAAGTTGATGCGAGTACCACGATTCCCGTCGTCATCGTTGTCGCTTTGCCAAAGCGAGCCGAACGAATCGACAGTGGTCTCCCAATTGTTGCGAAAGTTATGCGCGAGCACTTCGAACTCGGTGCCGTCGAGGTTGCATCGAAACGGCATTCCACCGTAGAAGGGCTTGCCATCGTCGACCACGGGACGGCCATGGATGTCAATGACCGT
The DNA here is from genome assembly GCA_041741195.1 of Pirellulaceae bacterium. Taxonomy (GTDB): domain Bacteria; phylum Planctomycetota; class Planctomycetia; order Pirellulales; family Pirellulaceae; genus JBBSJZ01. The sequence continues at coordinate 69,900 of JBGSKM010000075.1, read as the reverse complement.
TTGACCGTCCGCATCTTTGACTTGCTGGCCCGTGTTACCAAAATTCCAGTACAGCTTTCCGTCGGGGCCAAACAAGAACGAGTGTGCCGAATGGTCATGCTGCGGTTGACCGACTTGCGTGAACATGGCTTCTTTGGAATCCGGAATGTCATCGCCATCGTTGTCGGTAAATCGCCATACCGTCGGTGTCGCGGTGACGATGACTTGGTTACCGAGCACACAGATCCCCATCGCCGAATCGATGTCCGTACCTTGGTAAAAAGTTTTGACCGAGTCTGCGACGCCATCGCCGGTGGTGTCTTCGAGAATCAAAATGCGGTCCCCTTCGGGGCGTGATCCTGCGTTCTTGCGATAATTCATCACGTCGCACACCCAAATGCGTCCGCGATCATCGATGTCCAGATTCGTGAGGCTTCGCAATTGCGGTTCGCTGGCGACCAAGGTCACTTGCAGTCCTTCGGCCACCGTCAAACCCGCGATGGCTTGGTTAGCGCCGCGTATTGAATCGCTGAGATTGGACTCCAACTCGCTTAAGTCGGCCGGTAGTGCGTCAGCGAACAGTGCAAATCGCACGCTCGTTTCTTGGCCATCGTGTTGGCGAGTGCCGCCACTATCGAGCGCACCGATGACGGTGAACGTTTCGTATCCATCCGGAATCCGGAAATGGATGACACTGTTGGCATGAGCGCCGATGCAAGCGCTGCCAATCTTGGCTCCGTCGACACGCCAATCGTCACCGTTGCAGTTGGCGTTCTTGCGGACGCTGCCCCAGCCACTGGTTGCGGAAACCCAGTCGAGTTCCGATAGTGACTTCGTACCCTGGCGTCCGGAGAGGGTCGGATCAATCCAATCGATCCAATCACATCCATAACCATTACCGCCATCGGTGGCGACGAGAAACAAATCGCGGACCCCCGCGATCGGAACTTCCATCTCCACTCGATGTCCCGGCGTTTGCGTCGTCACGAGGGGGGGCATTTTGAGCGTTTGCGATACGAGTTTGCCGACGATGGGGACGATGGGTTTGGAAGCCGTCGAGGACAGATGGAACTCTTCGGCAATCTTCTCTGGCGAAAAGTTCTTCGGCGGCTCCTCGTCTTGGTTCTCCAGCAACTTGGGAAGCGGTGCCGCATCGATCTCCGAACCAGCGTCGGGGATCGACTGTCCTGCGGTCCAGCGAATCGCGTTGGTGACCAACCGACGCACGGATTCGTTTCCCCAATTCCAGTGGTAGTGGCCGCCGGTAAATCCGAATGACTTGCCACCCCCTTCACGCTCAAACGCCCATGCCACCACCTGCTCTTCTCCCGCAGCAACACTCTTTCGCACATCGGGATTGCCGCTGTGTGGGCCGTCGGGTCGTCGCATCGTCTCCTCGGGCGCGACCGCCGCGAGAATGGGTGTCACCTTCCGCGACGGATGAAAACGCATGTGAAAGTACCATTCGTCGTTCGCTGCAAATGGTTTCACTCCGTGTGTAATCGGATGCTCGGGCAGCGACTTGAAATCGGCGACCCAGTGCGGGTTGACGCTCCAATCGGTTTCAAAGTATCCCCCCAGAAACTCGAGCCAATCGTTTCCGACATCACCCTTGGGCACTTCGACGGCGTAGTGCAAACAAACAAAGCCGCACCCGGTGTCAAGTTTCTTGCGCAGTGCCTCACGATGCGGGATCGCCAAATGTCCGCCACCGCCGTCGCTATAGATCACAATCGAATCCGCTTTCTCGATCAACGATGCGTTGTCCGGCCATCCGCGGACGACCGTTACTTCGAGTGAGTCACTACTCGCATTCAGCGATTCTTCGAGGACCTTGAGGCCGGCGTAGTGCTCGTGCGAACCGTAACCATGCGATGGCCGACCCGCGATCAAGAGTACATGCTGCTTCTCCGCCGCCACCACATGGGTTGTCATCGCTAGTGCGAGTCCGCCCAGGGCAACCAGCCAGTTGGCACAACGGTAATGACATGGTCTCATCGCAAATCCGCTTCGAAACATGGGAGTGAAAGGAATTCGTAGTCGGCTGGGCAGCGCTACGGGTGGGTGAACTTGGTGGTGCCAATGTCACGGAGGAAACCGACGCCACAGTGTTTGCGCCAGTGTAGCTGAACCAACCCCAATTTTCTCCACCCTTTGCCCCCTGACTCCATCGAAACGGCTGAGTCAAGCGTCCACAAAAAAACCTGGCAACACTCGGTTGCCAGGTTTTTTGAAAGTCTTGGAGACGCCATCCGAATCGCTTTAGAATTCTCCGACCACTTCGCGGCCCGCCCGAGTTCCAAGTTTGCCCCAGACACCGAATGGGCTGGGCGATCCCGGCGGCAGGAAGCCATCGCCAGACCGCACTTGGGCGCTGTTCAAGTTGCCGGAGTCGATCGAGTCCGTCACAAATTTGACTGCCCCATCGGCCGTCAACATGTGGACGCCGCCCTGGTGTCGGCTGCTCGGCGGTGTGATGCCCTCGCGTTCTTGGCTGCCGTAAAAACATATTTCGCCGTTCGGAGGCAGGATCGTGAAGACACCGGTGTACAACGGCCTCGCCAACGCCCACTTCATCCCCCGACGCTGTTCCGCATCGCCGGTGAATGGAGGCCCCGTGCCCAGCCAGAACTGGGGCCGCTCGGGATCAATGTGTGGCCGACACGCCACCGAATTATTTTCCCGCCACAGCTCAATGCCTGGGTTGATCGCGCGGGTGCGTTTGTCATTATCACCCAAGTCGGTGATGATCTCGCCCATCATAAACGTATTGGCGAGTCCATCCAAAATGTCGCGGAAGCCAGTTTGCGTTCGCGGGATGTACACTCCACGACATGCGGTCTGTTGGAAAATCCGCAACCCTCGGCTCTGGCCAAAGTCGGTAGTGTCGCCGACATCGCCGAGAGTCCCGGAGTCGCCCAGACAGGCAGCATAGTTGGTCCGGCCATGTCCGGGCAATCCGACACCCGGGTCACTGGGGCAGCGATAGCTTGGAATATTGGTCATCCATGGCTCGTAGGGAACCGCCGCATGGTCGGCCAGTTGGCGATTCGGCCACGGGCCCATCGCTTGAAACCCGCTTTGCGTCGGATTGCTAATCTGCTCCCACAATGGCTGCTGTTCGATGAACGGCAACACACCTACCAACATTGATATATCCGAACGATTGCCACCAGGCGGATTGATCCCGGTTACAGTCGGATAGTCCGTATAGCTACCAGTTCCATGCTTGGGCAACTTGTTGTAGGCGGAGTGGTAATTATGAACCGCCAAGCCAATCTGTTTGAAGTTGTTGCCACAGCTCATTCGTCGAGCCGCTTCTCGGGCCGCTTGCACCGCCGGCAACAGAAGCCCCACCAGCACTCCGATGATGGCAATCACCACCAACAGCTCAACCAAGGTAAATCCGCTAGTCTTATAACGACTCATTCAATGCCCTATTCGTTTGTAACTATCAAATAATTTAAGAAGGTCTCTTGCGAAGGGAAACGATACTCTCCCCGCAGTCACGTTATTTGTAATCGGCGGCCGTGCTCGGTGGCACTTCTTCTTTGGGCTCTTTCAATTCCGGATGCTCTTCCAAATACCGACTCACTTCGTCACCACTGGTCGGCTCGGGGGCGGTGGATTGGGAGCATCCCAAGATTGAAAGCGTCAATATCGAGACTGCAATGACTTGAGTTAAACAAAGAACAAATGATTGCGAAATTTGCACTGGACGGTTCCTATCAAATAATCGTGAAAGGTATTCGCAGAGCGAACGCCTATAATTAACCTTAACAGGGCAAGGGACGCAGGCAACCTTCATTGCCTGCATTGCACCAACATGATGCAACTCTCCAATCGGAGTCTTGGGATACTCACTTGGATGTTTGTTCATGCGCACGCTGTGGCAACGCCGCGCCAGCAACATGATTTCGTGAGTGCGAATCCGATGACCGATTGGGTCTTGAAAACAATCCGATGACCGGATTGATCCAAGGCGAGCGGAGCCCGACGCTGAGAAGTCGATTTCGCCAACCGGGGATCACCACGGGCTGGTTTCGCTTCAGAGCATTTAGCGAACACTGAACGACGTCGTCGGCTCGCATCCACATCCCCTTAGGTATCGACCTGCGCGGAAAACGGTTCATTTCAACCGTATTGTGAAATCCGGTGTCCACAAAACTTGGGCACAACGCTTGGACGCGGACATTTGCCGCTTTGAATTCTGCTTGAAGTGATTGGGAAAGGACGAGCAAGTAGGATTTCGTTGCCGCGTACTGTGCATCTCCAGCCGATGGCAGCCACGCCCCGAGAGACGACACGTTGATAATATTTCCGCTGCGACGCCGAGTCATTCCAGGCAATACGGCGCGTATCAGCCTCGTGGGCGCCGCGACGTGCAGTGCGATCATTTCCAGGTGTCGGTCCGTTTCAATTTCAATAAAGTTTCTTAAGTGTGCAAAGCCTGCATTGTTCACTAAAAAATCGATCGATTCGTCCCGTGAAAGCATTTGAGCCAATTCATTGACCTGGATGGGATCGGTCAGATCAACGACGTGATGACGAATCGCTCTCGGATGCTGCGTCAAGAGTTCATTCACCACTTGTTCGAGTTTTGCGGCATTTCGGTCCACCAATATCAAACCGTAACCCCGACGTGCCAATTCGTTGGAAAAACATTGACCAAACCCGCCCGCAGCACCGGTGATGACGGCGCTCTTCGATGGAAAATCATCGCTCATGATTTCATCCCCAGATTTCTTAAGACAACCCAGTCACGAAGCCCGATCGGCATTCGATTGAGTAAGTGGACCGCTCCCCATGCGCGCGCCCCGACGATGTATCGTGCCCGTGGACGCCTCGCGGTGAGCGACTTGATGACCGCGTCAACCACTCGATCCACCGGCAATGCATTTTGCGCAAATCGATCGGTGGCCTTTCGCATCGCTTGAATGTCCGCGGTGTATTGGTTTTGGACCTCGATGGGTAAGCGGGATGCGATGTCGTCGGCAATCGCATCTCGCAATTGATCGGCATAGGTGCGAGATTTCGTCCAAATCGGCGTTTGAATATCTCCAGGAATAATCTGGACCACATCGACACCGAGACGACGAAGCTCCAACCGCAGGGAGTCGCTCAGTGATGCGAAGGCATGCTTGGAGGCGGCATAGCATCCGACATAAGGGCCTGCGACATGACCGCTCAACGAGGTGATATTCACGATGCGTCCGCGGGCTCGTCGAAGCATCGGCAACATTGACTGAGTCACCGCTAACTGGCCGATGAAATTGACTTCCATCTGGCGGCGCAACTGAGCGATCGGAGTGAATTCCAAGGGACAGGCGAAGGCGTATCCGGCGTTGTTCACCAGGCCGAAAAGCCCGTCGTCGCCGACGGTCGCGTTGATCTGCTCGGCGCCGCTAGCGATGGCATTCTCGTCGGTCACGTCCATCAACAGCGGCGTCACTCGATCGGAGATGCTCGCCGAAGCTTGAAAGTCTTCTTCGCTTCGCACGCCTGCGAATACCCGCGCCCCGTGATTGACCAGCTCCTGCACACAGGTTGCACCGATCCCTGTCGATGTCCCAGTGACCAGAATGTGTTTGCCGGCAACCGAGCGAGAGGCACGTCCTCGCGCGGGTTCGGTGGTTGAGTCCATTTCAGTCGGGCTCGCGGAGTCCTGATGAAAATACCACGATCAGAGAAAAAACGTCGCGAGCCAGCAGTGCACATCACATACCGGATTGCACATCACATGCCGAAATTGACTTGATCGCTCAGATTCCTGCTGCCAATAAACGGTTGTAGACGTTGGCAGTGGCGTGACCCATCGACCTGTCCGAGAAGTGGGTGGAGTGGCGGCTGACCGCGGATTCCGCCATTTCATGCCAATCAACGCCGCCGGTCACGAGCGTGCGGATCGCATCGGCGAGCGAATCACTGTCACAGGGTTCGGCGAGCAAGCCGTCCCTGCCATCGCGAATCGCTTCTGGCGTGCCTTCCACTCGCGTCGCGATCACCGGTAGCGCCGCGGCCATCGCCTCGAGCACCACCATGGGAAGGCCTTCGCCGAACATGCTCGGCAACACCAGCGCGTCAAGTTTCGCCAATTCCGCCGGCACGTCACGAGTGAACCCGGCCATCTCGACACGGTCTTCAATCACCAGTTCAGCGATCCGCTCTCGGATTCGCTGCTCGTAGGATTTCGATTCGAAAGGACCGATGCAGCGCAATCGCACATCATGGCCTTGGATAGCGAGCAGCGACAACGCTTCGAGTACGTATTCCAGTCCTTTGCGAGGTCGCATCAGTGCGACCATCCCCAGCGTCCACGTGCCACCCGGTTTTGGTGTCGCGTGTCGCGCCGGCCGGATCGCGGGCACTCCGTTGTGAACCACCGTGACGCGAGGTTCATCGACACCGCGAGCGAGACAATCTTGACGCAGACTTTCCGAGACGGTGATCAAGTGCGAGCATCGTCGCAGTGACTGGTCTTCGATCCAAGCGTTGGCTTGGTTGGTCCATCGACGAGTCGAATCGCGCGATGCGGGGCTGTGGACGTGGTAAACCCAAGGGACGGTGGCTAATCGAGAAGCGACCGCGGCGAGCATCGCGGTGCGAGGTGTGTGCGCATGGAGCAGGTCGTATTTGTGCTCCGTTACCAAGTCCGCGATCGTCCAAGCGGTTCGCAGATCAAAGCGATTGAGCATCCGCACGCGATGGCACTGGCCCCAAGCCCCCGCGTGTTCGTCTAGCAGGTCAGCGAAACGACCTGGTTTGACACAGACGAAGTCGGCCTGGATGCCGTATTGGGGCAAGCAGCGTCCCAGATGAGACTGAACTCGTTCGGCACCCGAAAAATGTTCGCCATTAACGAGATGCAGCACCCGAGCCGTCGTCGGCGGCAGCGTGTCGTCGAGGCGTGACACTTGGCTCGGACCCAACGTTGTCACCGCGCTGTAAGCGGTAGCCAAATCGGGCGTGGAGGCTGGCGTCGATGGAAATGGGAGCATGGTTCAGTGGTTGGTTGCAAGAGATCATGGCGTCGGACACGAAGGATCCTTACAACTAGGATGCTTCGCTCGATGTGTATTTCCGTTACCGGAAGTGTGGATCGAGGTCGCTATCCAAGTCGGACAAACCGATCTGGCAAACCCTCGTGATTTCATGAACGCTTCCGATATTGCTGGTTATGACGACCAGAACGACCATGTCCCAAATCTATGATCTGCTCGAAGACTTCTTGGTGGAATACGAAGCGACTCGCACGCCCGAGGAGTTGAGGATCCTGGTCGACGCGGCTGAGAAAATCGAAGACGCTTTCGAATCGGACTCGCTGGCGGCGCTCCTCAAAAAATTGCGTCAGGCGGCGAAATCGGTTCGTGAACTCGACGACGAGGCTGTGTCGTTCCTGTTCGATTTCCACCTTGCCAACGAGTTGATCGGAACGGCGCATCGTGCTCATGAGGGGATCGAGGTGCTCCGGCCCGCCGCGATCGCGACACGTCACGATGCTTACGCCGATAGCCCGCTAAGGTTGGCAACCAACAACATGCTCGGGACCGCGCTGCGATTGGTGGACCCGGCCGGATACGTGGATGAACTTCGTTTGATCGATTCGCTCGTGGTCGAAGCGGCGATCGCAGATGAAGAAGACCGGATCATTTCACTGGGCAATCTTTATGAATCCGAATTGGCCTTGGGGAACATCGACGCCGCGAAAGCGATTCGTGACGAGATGTGGGTCAACGCCAAGACGCTCGACGACCCTGATTACTACCTGCACGTCGTCACCTTCGATTGCGATTTAGCTTTTGCCACCCAAGACTGGAGCGAGTTACTTGACGCGGTCGAGCGGGCTTGGCGATTGGGTCAAGCGGGCGACGAAGAGGACGCCGACCGATTGACTGTCTTGGGTGCTCACGCATGTGCCCTAGCCAAACTCGGGCGTCGTTCCCTCGCGGCCAGACCGCAACAAACTCGCAACCCGCACCCCGAGCGTCCGGCGGGTTTTCCGTTCTTTCAATACTGGTGCGAATACCACTTGGAAGTCGGCCAAGTCGACACGGCAATCGCGATGGCCAAGCAGGGCTACAAAGAAATCCGGGGCCTCGGCCAGGATTACGTCGAAGCTCAAATGCTCTGTTTATTGATTCGTAGCCTGGTATCCGGGAACCAGACCGAGGAGTTGGACGCGCGAATCGAGGCAGCCTATGGTGTGATTGACCGGCTCAAATATCCCGAGCCGATGCGGGCGAAAGTACGCTCTGTCACCAACAAGCCTTGATCGCAAGCTCACACCACCCGACATTTCGGGGAAGCGAATGCAGGCGGTAGACCCATCGGACGGGCTTCACCGGACCAGGGACGGGCGAAATGGGATTGATTTGGCCAGCGTGTTCAAAGTAACCATGGTCTCGATGCCGATCGAATGTCCCGTATCGGTCCTGTTTCACTCGTACCCAAAATGTGGTTCATGATGACCCGCAACGTCGCCGTCGCTGCTTTCCTGCTCCTGTTTCCCTCGATTGGTGTTTCACAGCAGACCCAGCGAGGTGTGGCATTGGGCGCGCTCGGCGGAGCAATCGCTGGCGGAATCATCGGCGACAACAATGACAAGGCGGGAGCCGGCGCCGCCATCGGTGGCGTTCTCGGAGCGGTTGCGGGCGGTGTGCTCGGCAATGCTTCGGACAAAGAAAGGGCGGCCCAGCAACAGCGATACTACTACGATCAACAACAACGTCAAAGCTACGCCGTCCAGCAACAAGTGATCGTGCAGCAGTCCGCGGTGTCGCTCAGTGATGTGGTCGCGATGAGCCGCAGTGGTTTGAGCGAGATGGTGATGATCAATCAAATCAACCAGCGTGGCGTGCAACAACAGCTTCAGGTCTCCGACATCATTTCGCTGCATCAACAGGGAGTTCCGGAGTCGGTGATTTCCGTGATGCAGCAAGCTCGCGTGGGCACCGCACGTCAGGTCGTTGCGGCGGCCCCCGTCCAAGTCGTCACGCCCGCACCGGTGATCGTCGAAGAAACCTACGTGTTGCCGAGATACTCTCCGCCGTCTTATCACTACTACCGCAGTGTGCCCGCGCGTCACTACCACCACCGCGGTTGGTGATTAGTCGGAATTGTTGCCAAGAGCTTTTTCGAAGCGATCAATTTGCTCATGCAAGTGCCACTGGGCTGGTTCGTCGATCAAGCACGCTCTCTCGATCTGTATCGCTTGGTCGACTTCACCGAAACGGAAGAGTGCTTCGGCAAGTGTGTCGCGATAAATGGCGCTGTCCGGCTCTAAATAGACAGCTTGGGTGGACCACTGAACGGCCTTGTCGAGTTCCGTGTCGTTGATGGCGGTAATCCACGCCAAGTTATTGAGTGTGGTCGCGTCGAGTGAAAACTGCTCGAGATAGGCGGTGCCGCGTTCCAAGATCGTCGCCATTGCAGTGTCGACTCGCTCCTGCATCGCAGCCTTGCTCATCTTTGGAAAGACCGTTTCGGCGGTATCAATGTCCATCGGGTTGAGTTGCAGGATTCGGCTTAGGTGGCGCTCCACGCCCTCGCGGTCGTTGCCTTGGATGGCAGCTTCCAATTTCCACCGGCTCACAAACAGCGGCAGGGTCACCGAGGCGCTGGCAAGAAAGCGTGATTCCATGGTCCCGCGGACAGCGATATCAAACCAGTTGGACGCCAATCCAATGTCGTTGTCCTTGGTCAGCGAGACGAAGTTGTTGCTCACGTCATAAAAGGACGTACCTTCGCGCGTCTCGTAAACACTCATCGGCAACAGCCGCTGGTAGATTTCGGTGGCCAGCTCAACTTCACCGTGCTCACTCAAATACTTGGCAACCTCCAGTCGTAGTTCGGTCGACGGCGAACAGAGCGCGATGCGCAGTTCATCATTGAGTTTTTCAACAGCGTCCGGGTCCGTCGAACGCTTGGCAAGAATCCACTTCGCGGCTATCGACTTGGCAGCGATATCCGTCCCGGTCACCACGATCGATGATTGTCGGTAGGATCGTTCGCTCGCGATGGTTTTGATGATCGAGTTGTACAGCGATTCCGCCGAATGTCCGCGTCCGGCGGCGAGTTGGTTTTCGGCTAACTGAAAGGCCGCGGCGACATCGCCTAGACCGACCATCCGCTGAAGCGCCTTGTTGGCCAGTTCCACCTCCCCATGTCGACCAAACAGCTCGACAATGTTGAGATTCAATTGGGGCGTGACGGCAATCCTTGCTTGGCCACCGACCCGTTGGCTATGTCGCTTGCCAGTCGACAATTCGTCATACAGTCGCTGGAAATCCGTCTCGCGGTTCCATGCAGGTGGAATGTCGCCATTGACTAATGCACACACGGATTGAAACCGTTGACTAAGTGGCAACTCGGGATAAATTTGGCCAAAGGCTTCAAGCAGCGTTTTGAGCGTGCCTTGGTCGGCATCCACTAAGACGTTGGCGGTGGTGAATAAAATGCCGGGGCTGATCGATTCGTCACTGGGTGACACTGCCAATTTCAATACCCAATCATCGCGCCGCGTGACCGCGAGCGATCGCAACGTCAATTCGCGGACCGAATAGTTGTCCATTTCCACGGAGCTGCGATTGAGTTTCTCCGCGATGTGCCACGCCAAATCGTTTCGACCGACGGACAGCAAACATCGCATCAGCGCCAATAGATCAGCGAGTTCCGGGACCAAGGATTTCGACACGCTCGTGCTTTGGGCTGCGAGCGCATCGTCGATCCGCTTGGTCAAGTTCATTTCGATTTCGCCATCGTGCTCTTCGAACCATTCAAAGGCTTGGTCCGCGCGTGAGGCGACAATCGCGACCAGAGCCGCTTCGCCGACTTGATCTTGGCGAAGTATTTCAAGTGCCGCGTCAATCTCACCGTGGCTGGCCAAGTTCCTCCATCGCAGCTCGATCGCCGCCTCCGATTTGGCCGCGTCGGGGGAACTCAACGCGGCGACGGCTTGTTGGCGAAGATCCTCCAAACCCGCTCGGTCCGCACCAGCCAGAACGTCTCCCCACAATCTCAACGCTTCGATCGAACCTGCGGGCTGGGTGCTGGCTTGCTCGCTGCTTTCGCGAGCCAATTCGGCCCAGCGGCCGTCGAGCATTCGCACGACGCGAAGCAATTCAGGCGCCCCTCGCTGGGCCGCTTCAATGGCCTTGTCGAATCGCCCCAACACGGAGTAGATCATCACGCGAGCTTCCGCTCGCTCGATTTCCGTCCATTGTTCAGCGGCTTCGGGCAATAACGAATCGTCATCAAACTCGAGACCGAGCTTCTGCATCAACTCGATGCGTGTTACCGCCATTTCCTTGGAGTCCGCGACGAGATCCACCAGCTTGAGCAGGTCCGGAATCGTGCGTGACTGGAGTGCTTGAATCGCATAGATGGGGAAACGCAACTGCAGCGATACGACGGCCCGCATGCGAACGATATCGCGATCCGCAGTCCCCGCGGACTCTTCGACGGCGACCACGGCGGCATTGAATTGACCAGCACCCAAAAGTTCTTCGATGGCTGACGGGTCGTCGGTGCGACCGAGTAACCGCGACACATCCGGTGGCGTGTCGGGCAGCGCACCGCGTCGCCATTGCCGGAGAATCCAACGGGCACGGCTGGCAACCTCCGGGTCATTGTCACGAGCCGCCATTTGAACTTCATCGCGGGACAGGTCACGACGGCGCCACATTTCGAGTGTCGCTTGCTGGCGAGCTGAATAGTTTTTTTCCGCAAGCTGTTGTGAATCGACTTTCGATGAAGCGCCCGGTGCAACTTCGGTTGCTTGAACTTCGGTTGCTTGCTCGTTGGCACTCGCTTGACCCAGCGCCTGCCGGCTAGCCTGACCCAGCGCCGATTCGACTTTCGCCGCAAGCGAAACGAACATCAACCCGAAAATGAACGCTCGACGCCAACTCGGTGATGAAAGCTCGCCCCGACCCTTTGCCCAGTTCTTCGCGAGTTCCGTTGCCTGCACTAAAATCATTGAATGCCTAACATCCTCAGCCATGAAGTTTTCGCTTCGCTTGCCCCCAAATAATCCGCCCCACGGGACGAGCAATCCAGTATCTTAACCGATTCGTCGATCCCTATCTTCCACCCGACACACCGCTTGCCAGGAAACATTGGGCCATGTCTCGCCACTCGATTACATCTCCGAACGCGTTTTCGCTCGGCGTTTTCTTTGTCTTTGTTGGAGGCGTCGTGATGGCCGGTGCGACCCGCGGAAATGCGGATGCCCCCTGGCCGCAGTGGCGAGGTGCCAACCAAAACGGGATCGCCCAGGGCCAAGGCTACCCGTCGCAGTGGTCCGAAGAGTCCATCCGTTGGAAGTATTCGATTCCGGGAAGCGGAGGTAGCACGCCCGTCGTGGCTGCGGGACATGCTTTTTTCACTTGCGGCGGCTCGACGTCTGACAAACCCGGCGACAACACCCTGGTCGCGGTCGCGACGGATACGGGCAAGGAAAGCTGGCGAGTGAATCTGGGTGCTGACCGCGGTGGCAAGCACCGCAAAGGCAGCGGCAGCAATCCGTCGGCGGTGACTGACGGCAGTCACGTGTTCGCGTACTTTCGCAGCGGCGATGTGGCGTGTGTGTCGGTCGCTGGCGAAGTGAAATGGACAACGAATCTTCAGGATCGTTATGGCGAAGACACGTTGTGGTGGGATCTGGGTACGAGCCCCATGTTGACCGATGACGCAATCGTGATCGCCGTGATGCAATCGGGACCGAGCTACCTTGTCGCCCTTGATAAATCGACAGGCGAAGAACGTTGGAAAACGGAACGAATCTTGGATGCTCCCGAGGAAGCGGCACAGAGCTATTCCACGCCGCTTGCGGTGAAGGTCAATAGCCAAGACGTGATCGCCGTGATGGGCGCCGACCATCTGACGTTGCACGAAATGTCCAGCGGCAAAGAAGTTGGACGTCTCGGCGGATTCAATCCCGGCGGCGAAAAATTCTTTCGCTCGATCGCGTCACCCGTGGCCCTGGGCAACATCATCGTGTGTCCCTATGCCCGGGGCGCAACCTTGACCGCCGTGAAAATGGACGAACTCATCGCCGGAAAAGGCAAACAAGCCATCGCCTGGATGCGTGATGACCTGGGCTCCGATGTGCCCACGCCCGCGGCGATCGACGGACGCGTCTACCTCGCCGGTGACAAGGGACTCATCAGCGCATTGGACTTGCAAACCGGAAACACCTTGTGGGATCTAGAGCTCCCCAAGTCACGTGTGGGAGTGAGTAGCTCGCCGCTTGTGGCCGACAATCATCTCTACATCACTCGTGAGGACGCGACGACCTATGTGATTGGTCCACTGGACAGTTCTGAGCCGAGCGTGATCGCGACGAATCAACTTGCGGACGATGAACCCTTCACGGTCGCCAGTCTCGTTCCCGTCGAGGGCGGTTTCTTGCTCCGCAGCAAGAGCACCTTGTACTCAATCGCAAATTGACGTCGCCCGGCGCAAGGTTGCAAATGACCACAACTACCGTGAAGCTGCGTTGCCAATGCGGACAACTTCTGGCGGTTCCCAGCGCTTCGGCAGGAAAGCTCGTGGCTTGTCCCAAATGCGCCGCAAAACTTCGCGTACCCAGCAGTGGACCGTCGGCTACAGTAAAACCTGCCTTGCCGCAGCGACCAACAACGCCAACAACCGCTGCGCCCAGCGAGCTACTCAAGATCCGCTGTCCTTGCGGCCAAGTGTTGTCGGCCAAGAAGTCCGCCGCAGGGCAGACGATCGCGTGTCCGAAGTGCGCCGCCAAGCTGCGCGTGCCGGGTGCGGCACCCCAACCTGTCTCCAATGGTTCAGCGGCGGCACCACTCGCGAAACCGCTCGACTTTGATCCGTTTACGGATTCTGATTTTCAAACCGCAAACCCGCTTGCGCCTGCGTCCAGACATGCCGGTCCCGTCAATCCGTATGCTTCGTCGTCGCCACACTCGCTCGGCGCCCACACCGGCGGCGGACAATCCGACGCGATCCGTCGAGAGAATCTTTCACATGAGGCCTCCGTTCGTTCGATCGGGTTGCTTTACCTCATCGGCGCGGTGTTGATGATGTTTGTCGGCCTCGTGGGAGTGATCATGGGCATCGTTACGCTCACCCGAGGTGGCGATGCCGCGACCGCGGGCGTGATAGCTATTGTGGTCTCGATCGTCTACTCGGCGATGGGCGGACTCAATTGGTTCATCGGTAGCGGCTTGCGAAATCTGCAAAACTGGGCCCGCATCACCGCAGGCATCTTTGCTATCCCCGGGCTGTTGGGCATTCCCGTGGGCACGTTGATCAGCGCCTATTTCTTGTACATCCTGCTTTCCAAGAAAGGCGAATTTGTCTGCTCGGAGCACTATCGACGAGTCGTCGCCAGTACTCCGCATATCAAGTACAAGACGTCCATCGTGATATGGATTTTCGTCGGTTGTCTCGTGTTACTGATCACGGCCGGAGTGGTCGCCGCGATTTTGGCGGGTGGTCAACCGCGAAACCCGTAATGGTTAAGGATCTTGATGGGTAAGTACGCGGTAGCTAGAAATCGCGTGTGGCAAAGTAGACGCAACCGATGGTGAGCATCACCGCGATGAACATCGAACAACTGACGACGGGACGAAGAATCCGGTAGCGAATGATTTGAGGCTCTTCGCTGGCGCCACCTTGGTCGATCGACATGGTCGTTTCGCCGCTGACAATGGCCGCGACCGTTTCACCTAACTCACCGGTTTGCGGAATCACGAACCGAAGCGGACCGATGATGTAGCGATCGAGTAATCGCCACTTGGACAACGACGGACGAATCGAGCGGACGCTCGCGCCGACAAGGCTGCCCGAACCGCCAAGTTCCATTGGAAGCTCATCGATCTGGTCGACATGATGAACCACCACCAAGTGCCCCGTGTCGACGTCGAACTCCACCGTTTCGACTTCGCCAGGACCCTGGGCGTCAGAAAGGTCCCAAGCGACGCCGCGGGCGCTAGCCGATTCCCGCACGATTCGACATTTGGCTTGGCCATCCACGATCGCAAAGGCGTTCTGTTCACCCAAGGCAATCGCGTGCACGGGAATGAATCCGTCGTCCGTATCGATTGTCGCTCGCAGTTCGAGCGACATCGCATCGAAAATCCGAAGCGGTTCTTTGGCTCGTGCGACGAGGACATGGCGAGCGTCACAAGCGAGCACGACGGATTGAGTCGAGTCACCGTCTAACTCGATTTGAGCGTCCAGCTTCCACGAGACAGCCGGCGCCACCGAGCTTGGCGACAATCGGAACAGCCGCCCCGCGGATGCCACAATGATGGCCGTGCCGTCGGCGGAAACGGCAACTCGCCGCGGAGAAGCCAGGGTTACTTCGCGAGGTAGAATTTCTTGAAAACCCGAGGTCGCCCCGCCCATCATCCCAGCGAGCTTAGCGATCCAGTCGGGGACTGGATCGGCGGTTTCCCGAGGCGACGTCGATTGGATCGCGTCCTTGTCGACGTTGACGACTTCGCCCGCGGCCTGGCGGACCTCATCGATCGTCGTTAGCGCGAGCCCGCCCGCGTTCATCGCCAGCAATCGCTCGGGCGCAACCCGATCCATCCAAACGGTTCCCGTCGGCAATCGCAAACTCGGCACGGGTTCCCAATCGTTACTCGAAGACAACAACAACAGATCAAGTGAGCCAGAACCGAATGGGTTAAATCGTCCGCCACGAACTTGGGCCACCAAAAAATCCCCACCCTGGATAGCCACCGGTGGCAAGGCCCGATCACCGCTGAGGGCGTCACTTTCGAACACATCGATCCAGCGATTCGTGAATGAATCGTATCGAACTAGACCTCCCCCAGCGGTCGATGCGACCAAGGATTCGCCGCTCAGCGCGAGATCTCGAATCCGCGCCGGACCCGTGACCAAATTGTCAAAGACACCCCCGATGATACCGACGGTTAAGCACAGTGCACCGAACATGCACGTGATCCCGATCGCTAAAATCGCGGATCTCCATCGCAGCCCCGCCACGACCGAAACGCTGTAGAAAACCGCGAACAAAAACACACACACCGGAATGCACCACAGCATCCGCGGATTCCAAACACCCAGTCGCATTCCGGCGATCAACCACAGCCCGATGACAAGTTGTGTCACGCACATGAATACGAACACGCATCCGCCAAGAAACTTGGCCAACAACAACATGGTTCGCGAAACCGGTTTGCTGAGCAGCAAGTGCAACGAACCGGGCTCGAGCATATCCGGCACGATCGATGCCGTTACCAAAATGCCTAAAAAGATGACGATGAATCCGAGTAACCAATTGATGATCGTCGGCACGACCCATTGGTTGATGAGGGTCGTGAATTGTGTTTTGTCGATCGCAAACGTCGCTGGGAAATCGACACCCGCATAAGTCAACAGGATCGATCTCGCCGAACGAGACTTGAACACCCCTGGCACCGCCGCTTCAATCCTCAAGCGTCCCAACCGTTGCTGTTGGCTCTCATTGAGTTCCTCCCACGCCGTTGATTCCAACTCGCGACGTTCACGCAACTGGCTTGTCCCACGCCAAGCTTGTTCGTCGTACCAATCGTTTCGAGTGAGCAATTGATTGAGCGCATCGGCAATCTGTTGCACCGGAATGCGAACTTCGTCGCCCTGTCCCACTCGTTCAAGTTGACGCTTGAGTTCGTCCGGCGTCGCGACCGCGATTTTGGCGACTGCGGTGTCACTCGATTCCGGATCAACGAGCGCACTGGCCAGCATCGCTTTGAGCCGAGTTCCGTTTTCAAAATCCCGAACGCGAAACGACGTCGTGAAGTCTTCACGAAATCCGATCGGCGACAAACATGCCAGCAAAATCCAGATTGCTAGAAACGCGACCCAAAGGATTCGAGAGGCAAAGGCGGCATGAAACGAATCCAAAATCACCGCGAGATAGGGCTTTAGCACGCGATCGGCTCCCCGTCATTCTCGACCGATGACTCAGACGTATTCGAGGGCGAGGCGACGAGTTTAAGAAATGTTTGTTCGAGCGACGGACGAATGACCCGTAGAGAGACGATCGAACATTGGGCCCCACGCAGCACATCGACGGCTTGGTCGACCGCGGCTTGTCCCTGAGTGAGAAACTCGACCTGCGTCAGCATCCCTTCGCTGGAGATTCGCATCGACAGGGGATCGATCCCTAAACGCTGGGCAAGCCGAATCGCGGTTGCTTCAAACGCTGGCCCCGATCCGCTCGACTCAGCGGGCGGCTCGATGATCTGCATCACCGTTTTTGGCTCGCCGTGCATCTTGGCTAATTCGTCAATGGTGCCGATGCCACGTATTTCACCGCCAGCGAGAATTGCGACCCGCGAACACACCAATTCGACCTCTTGCAAAATATGACTGTTCAAAAAAATCGTTTTACCTTGGTCTCGCAAATACTCGAGCACCGCTCGAACTTGGCTGCGGCCGACCGGATCGAGCCCATCGGTCGGTTCATCCAAGACGAGCAAGTCGGGGTCATGCATCAGCGCCTGGGCGAGCCCGAGCCGTTGATACATCCCCTTGCTAAATCGCTTGACCGATTCGCGGTCTCGGCCCACAAGACCAACTAGTTGCAACAACTCGTCGCTGCGGCGAGCAATGTGCGACTCCGTCATCCCGCTCATGCGACCATAGAATTTCAGCGCGCTGCGAGCGGTGTGATGGCGATCGATTCGGAGCGATTCGGGCAGATAGCCGACACGCCCTCGCGCCGCATTGGAACCTGCGGGTTGACCGAAAAGCGTTGCCGATCCACTGGATGGCCGAACCACGCCCAGGAGCGATTTGATCAGCGTCGTTTTGCCGGCGCCGTTGGGCCCGAGCAAGCCAAACACTTCGCCGGCGTCGGCGCTGAGCGAGACGCCCCGCAGAGCTCGGATTTCCCGAGTTTGCCGACGCGTCCAGTGGCGATACGTTTTGCGCAGCTCGTGAACGTCAACGATCTGCGTCACGCCGTGAGCGTCTTCATCAAAAGAATTGTGAGAAACATGGCGGTGACGGCCACCAAGCCTGCGGCGAGCCAGCGGTGGGCCGGCTGGCGCCAGGATGGTCGCTGCATATCGCTTTCGTATTCATGCCGGAAACGCTCTCGCTCACCCGCGGATTCGAAGACCCCGTCCTCGACCAATTCGTGCAGTCCAAATTGGATCGAATACTCAATCACGCCGTAGATACTTGCCCGACGTTCACTGGTGTCGACACCGACACCCTCAAAGTACCACAATTGGTTCCCGAAGGATTGGTCCAATTCAGGACGGTCATCCATGCAACGGAGCTGGATGATTTCGCTACGTTCGGGACAATAGCGACCTCGAATCAGTGAACGGCCGCAATCCAGCCTCACTTGTCGAAGTACACGTTCAGAAAATCGTCGAGTCCGAGTTTCGGCTCCCATGGCTCTGCTCCAAAAACCGCCTAAGGGAAAATATCCGCCGGTTTAGTATTATTGCTGGTTCGCGTTCCCACGTCACGGCCATTCGAGTCGATTTTCTTGCAGACTGCAATATTCCACTTTGCAAAAGTCGGCATCTCTTTCCCATCTCTCCAAAAGCAACATTGACCATGCTGGAACGACGTTCACTCCGGGCGCCCATCACGCTGGGTGTGGTGATGATCGTGTTGGTCGTCGTGCTGACCGCGATCTGGTTCACATCCAATCTCTGGGTGGCCCCCTCCAAGTCCCCCGCCGTATTTTGGACGCTGCTGGCGACTGGAACGGTGTTGCTCGCCGGAGTTTTGGCGGGCGTAATCGCCTATCTGACCCTGACGGTGAAGGCGTTCAATCTCAATCGGCGCCAGTCAAACTTTATCGACGCGGTGACCCACGAACTGAAGAGCCCGATCGCGTCTTTAAAGCTTTATCTGCAAACTATGGCTCGGCGCAACGTCGACGAGCAACAACAACAGGATTTTCACCGCTTCATGCTCGAGGACGTCGAACGACTCGACTCGCTGATTAACCACTTGCTCGATGCCGCTCGGATCGAGCGTGGCATCAAACCAGCCACCGACGAGATGGTGCGGTTGGACGAATTGTTGGTCGATTGCAGCACCGCGGCGTGTTTGCGCCACCGCGTCCCCAAGGACACGATCCAGATTTTTTCGTCCCCGGTCGCCGTCATGGGACAGTTGGTCCAACTCGAAATCTTGTTTCGCAATCTGATCGACAATGCCGTGAAATATGGCGGCTCACCGCCGGAGGTACGAGTCGAAGTGACTCCGGCCGCCAACCAAACGGTGCTGGTCTCGATCATCGACAACGGAGCCGGGATTCCGCCCAACCAACGACGCAAGGTTTTCGGTCGCTTTGTCCGACTGGGCAGCGAACTGGAACGCAGCAAGCAGGGTACCGGATTGGGGCTGTATCTGGTTCGTAACGTGGCCAAAGCGATGGGGGGAACCATCCGAGTTCGTGATCGCGAGGGAGCCAGCGGTACCGAGTTTCAAGTCACCATTTCCCAGGTGGTTCCCGACGAAGTGGTCACCACTTAAAGTTGGTTGTGAACCGTGACCACCGTCACGTAGGACTGGGCTCAGCGGCCTACCATGTTTCGTTGTCTTGCGCCCTCGTTCGCGAATCCCATTCTCCTTACACGTTGTCCTGCAACTCATGCGGCCTCACATCCTGGTTGTTGAAGACGAAAAGCATCTCGGCGTGGGAATCAAATACAACCTCGAGGCCGAGGGTTACCGAGTCACGCTCGTCGAAGATGGACCGACGGCTCTCAGGATCGTGGATTCGGCGAGCGACCGCGTCCAATTGATCATCTTGGATTTGATGTTGCCGGGAATGAGCGGCTACAGCGTTTGTGAGGCAATCCGCAACTCGGGTCTCAATCTCCCGATCATGATGCTCTCGGCCCGCACACTTGCCGAAGACCGCACTCGTGGCTTCGATGTGGGCGCGAACCAATACATGAACAAGCCGTTTGAGCTGGACGAGTTGCTCAGTCGCGTGAAGAACCTATTGATGTTGGCTCAGCGAGAGAATAGCCAACGTCCACAACGCCCACTCCGCACATCCGTCGGAGAAGCGGTCTTCGGCGTTTGCAGCATCAACTTTGATACCCATGAGGTGCTCGTGTGCGGCGAACCGGTGCGAATGACGCCCAAAGAATTGCGTCTGCTTCGCTATTTCATCGACAACGAAGGCCGGGTGATAAGCCGCAACGAGCTACTCGCCGAAGTCTGGGAGATGTCCGGCAACTTGCAAACGCGAGCCGTCGACCAATTCATCGCGCGGTTGCGAAAGATCATCGAACCCGATCCAGCCACACCGGTCCATCTACTGACGATTCGCGATGCAGGATATCGATTCATTTCGAATCCTGGCTAGGTTCGTCGATCACACACCACCCTGGCCTCGGTACGAGGCAAGTTCGACTCACCAAATGGATTCGCTTCTTGAAAACATCGTCGTTTGAAATCAACTCACTTGGCGGGAATGAAACCGACATCCGTGATTATCTTGCCGGCGGTTTTGTCGGACGTTGCCCATGCGATGAATTTCTTACCCTCGGGGCTGAGCTTGCCTTCGATCGTGTAGTAATAGAGCTTGCGCGATAGTGGATAGGTCGCTGAGTTCGCAGGATCCGGAATCACTCCACCGACTTTCAATGCTTTAACTCCGGGTGCGTTCGCGTACGACAGACCGACGTAGCCTACACCGCCTGGCGACGAGGCGACCATTTTTGCAATGTCCCCATTACCTTCGAGCTTGGTTGTGGTTGGTCCATAGTCGGCACCGCCCATCGCCAACTCTTGAAAAACCTTATACGTTCCAGAAGTCTCATTGCGAGTGTAGGCTTTGATTGGCGCACCGTCGGCCGTTTTCCAAGTCTGGACAGCACTGGTGAAAATCTTTCCCACGGCATCGACTGAAATGTCGTCTGCCGAATTCGCGGGGTTGACGATCACGGCGATCATGTCGATACCGGCGACGTGTTCAACGACGTTGAGTCCGGCTTTGGCCAACGAGTCTTTCTCGGTGTCTTTGATCGGGCGACTGGACATGCCGATTTCTGCTTCACCTGACGCAAGGGCCGTGAACGCCTCCGAAGACCCCGCGGCGATAATGTCAAACTTCGCGGCGTTGCCAGTCGCCTCATAAGCTTTGGCTAACTCTGGAACCAACTTGTCTCCCAAAGTATCCGATCCACGGAAAGTAATCGTTTGAGCAAACCCCGAATTCGAAATGGCGACGATGGTGAAAAGCAGGATTGAAATTGGAAGTCGCACGTCTGCACTCCTTGGTGGTATCTGGTAGGTAGCAGGTCAAGAGGTAGATTTAGCCGCCAGATTGTGCATGCTTTGGGGCGAACGATAAGGAGGGTCATTGTCCCTTCACGGAAAATTCTCTTTTTGCTGTTGGAGCGGACCACGTCCGGTGTTGTTTCATCAAAAGCACCACATCCGGTTTCTCAGTCGTCACTGAAGCGGGATGGAACGCGCGTTCACAAGTGATTTGCTAAGCAATTGAAGGATGCGTGATCGCGGCGGGTGGCGTTGTCATTCGGCCATCGATCGAGTAGTTGGTTTTGTCTTGAATCGCAAAGCCATTTCCGGACTTAAGAATCTTTCCAGGACTCAATGATGAGTGAAAACAATTTGATGGACAACGCTTCGAATATGGTGCCTGTTGGCAGCGAGGCATTGGAGTCCCAACACGGCGATACGTCTGGGGTGGACTCATGCAATTGCTCGAAGTTGCATCCGGGATTTAAGCTCGGACTGGTGTTAGTCGCTGTATCGCTATTGGTCGTTAATTTGACGGCTGTGGCCTATCCGAATTTAGTTGCGAAAATTGGCGACGCGTTGCCGGATACTTTGATGTATAGCGATCAAACACAAATAGTGGGACACAACCGCGGAAGCTGTTCGTGTCACGAGGAAGAAGCTGTTGCGGCTGTGGAACCTGTCGAAATGAACGACGAGTTTGCGATTCCTGGCTCAGGGGAGACGGCGATTGATGATCAGGAAGATCAGGAAAGCGCTCAACCGACTGACCGCTGATCGACATCCTCTGCAACACGATTTGGCGGGTCGGGTTGTTGCCAGACGCTCATGCCACCATCGACGTACAGGGTCTGGCCGTGGATGTGCTGGGCGGCATCCGAGAGCAGAAACACGGCCGCGCCGCCACACGCCTCGGGACCTGGGATTTCACCGTTAGGTGTGTGCAATCGCATCCAATCCCCAAACTGTGGATCGTCGATGACTCCGCTGGTCAGCGGCGTGCGAACCAGACCGGGAGCGACGGAGTTGACGCGAATGCCATGTGGCGCCAGCGACACGCAGAGCGATCGCACGAGACTCGCCACTGCTCCCTTGCTCGCGTCGTAGGCCGTATGGCATGGTTCCGCGAGCAATCCATTGATCGAACCAGTAAACAGCACGCGCCCACGAACCTGCTTGGCGACCCAGCGTTTGGAAATTGCTTGGGTGAGAAAATAACCGCAGGTGACGTTGAGATTCATCGTCGTGAAGTATCGATCGTAGTCCATTTCTAAAAACGGCACGTCGATGTAAGTGCCGACGTTGTTGACGAGCAAGTCAACATTCGCCAACCGCTCGGCATGCGTTTGAAGCAAATCGTCGAGGTACTCGGCAGGGTGCTGGGCCAAATCCACGGTGATCAACCCACAATCCACTCCGAAACTTTCGCACTGGGCGATCGTCGTGGCCGTGAATGGGTCATCGCCAAGTCCGACCAGTGTGACGCTAGCGCCCGCTCGAGCGATGGCCACTGCGATCGCGGCGCCGACGCCCCGGGTTCCGCCGGTCACGAGTGCGTGTCGACCATCGAGTCGAAACGGATCCACAGTGGGCCGAGTCATGCTTACGCCTTGGGTTGCTCGCGTCTCTAGCTTGCGCTGGTCGCCGGCGTGCTCATTTGGTTGAGGCACTTACCAATGTGTCGCACGGCTTGGCGAAGTCGTTGTTCATTTTCGACGAGCGACATTCGCAAGTAGCCTTCGCCCGCGACGCCGAAACCGCTGCCGGGACTGACAGCCACGTTACCCTCTTCGAGCAACTTCATGGCGAAATCCATCGTCGACATCTGACTTCGCCAAGGCTCCGGTACCCGTGCCCAGGCGAACATGCCGGCCTTGGGAAGCGTCACTTCCCAACCGAGTCGACGCAAACCGCTGACGAGGACATCACGTCGACCTTGATAAATCAGCGACTGTTTTTCGACGCTCGCTTCGGTCTCACGCAGAGCGACGATGGCCGCGATTTGAATCGCCTGGAACATACCGTAGTCGTAATAACCCTTGACGGTCCCCAGGCCGCGAATCATTTCGGAGTTGCCTGCGCAGAAACCGACACGCCATCCGGCCATGTTATAGCCCTTGCTCATCGTCGTGAATTCGACGCCGACGTCCTTGGCTCCGGGAGCCGACAAGAAACTCGGTGGCAAGTAACCGTCGTAGGCCACGTCCGCGTAAGCAAAGTCGTGGATGACGAGGAATCCGTATTTCTTTGCCAAGCGGACGACTTCCACAAAGAAGTCCGATTCGATGGTCGCCGATGATGGGTTGTGCGGGTAGTTGACGATCAACACCTTGGGGCGTGGCATCATGTTCTCGCACGTGTAAGCCACATTGCTGAGAAACTTGTTGGGGTCCGCGACGTCAAGTGCGACGACATTGCCCGAGGCGAGAATGACCGAGTACATGTGAATTGGGAAATACGGCGACGGAATCATCGCCGTGTCGCCGGGCCCCATGAGCGCCAAACACATGTGCGAGAATCCCTCCTTGCTGCCCAAACAGGAAATGATCTCGGTCTCGGGGTCGAGTCGAACTCCGTACTTACGATGATACTTGGACGCGACTTCACGGCGCAAATTCGTGATGCCGTTGGATTTGCTGTAACCGTGGTTGGTGGCGTCCGAAGCCGCATCAATCAATTTTTGGATGACGATCGGATCCGGTGGATCGGATGGATTCCCCATCCCCAGGTCGATCACGTCATGCCCGGCACGTCGTTTTTGGTAGAGCAGATTGTTGATCCGCCCAAACATGTACGGCGGCAGCCGATCGACGCGAGAGGCAAAATGGACCTCAAAAGGCTCCGGCGCCGGATCCGTGGTGGGAGGTTGAATCGCGGGAGCGTCGATATTGGGCGTGTCGAGATTGAACGGCTGGGTCATGGCATCGGTCGAAAAAGTGGTTCGGGACGCTGTATTCTCACCCCAGACACCGCGTGTCGCCCAGGGGTTAGCAAGAAAAACCGCGAGCAAGCTGAAAATCCCAGCCGACTCGCGGTTTCGTGGTCGTGTTTTCTCGCCCCCGCTAACCAGGACGAGGAACCGATCGCTACTTGGAAAGCGGAGCTTGCTGAGCCGCCGCACGTGCCACCGTAGCTTCTCGCTTTGCCGCCACCAGGAAGTTATCGATCTCGGAAGACTCTTTCAATTCGTCGAACTTTTTACTCATTGCCAAGCGGAGTTTCTTTTCGTGAATGTAGTTGCTCAACTCCTCACGGACGGCCGACGCATCCGACACCACTGGCTCGGTAAACCCCTGGCAACGAAGGATGATGTAGCTATCGGCGCTGGCGATGATTCCGCTGAGTTCCCCCGGTTTGAGCAAGAAGGCTTCGCGCTCGATCGCGGCCTGGCCACTGTTTTTTCGAATCGGAGGCACTTTACCCCGGTTGCTCGCGGACACCGGTTCGATGCTGTACTGCTCCGAAAGTTGGCCAAAGAACTCATCCGTCGGGTTGTTGCGAGCCATGTCCCAGACTTTCTGGGCCGTTCGTTGGTCGCCCAAGACGACGGCGAGCACTTCGACCCGAGGCCCATACTTGGCTTCGAACTCGGTTCTCAGGTCTTCTTCCATCACCGTCACTTGGCCTTCGACGAGCTTCGAAAGCGCGACGCTCGGCCACACGGCATCTCGCATGTACAACTCGCGCGTCGTCGTCCCATCGCTGAGCATTGACGCCATCCAGGTCTCGGTGTCCGGTTTGCCATCGCCGGTGACATATCCGTAACTGATGGCCGCGCGAGCGATCTCGGCTTGTAGGTCCGCGTCGGTGACTTCCTGTTTGGCGGCACGGAGCGCCTGTGTCAGCACCTTGCGATTGATTTCACCGGTGAGCACCTCTTCGCCATGTCGCTCGATGCATTCGTTCCCCAACGCAGCCATCGAAACCTGTTGCCCGTTCACGATGGCCGCCACCCCGGGGTATTGTTTCGAGAGAGCCTCGTCGCCGAGAACCTTGACGACTTGTGCTTCTTGTTGCAGCTTTGCGAACAATTCCGTCGATGCCACTCGCATCTTTTCGTCACGGATTTTGTCAATGATTTGCTCGCGAATCGCTGGCATGGCCTGGGGTTGCGGCGAGTGGGCGGGCAAGCGACGGACGGCTTGCAACACAATCCATTGGTCGCCGAGTTGAATGACTGGCGAAATCTGATCATCGGCAAGAGCAAACACGGCATCTTCCAATTTGGTATCGCCATTGTTGCGACGTATTGGTGGGATCAGCCCGCCTACACTTGCACTCGCTTCGTCAACGCTGTACTCCTTGGCCAAGTTCGCAAATTGGTCGGGTTGGCGAATGGCTTGCTCGCGAAGTGAATTGGCGGTCGTCTCGCTGGGCACCATGATCATTCGGCACTTCACCGCTTCACCAAACTGCGCGACAAAGGCATGGTTGAATTCTTCGTCCGTTACCTGGACGTCACTCGCGACCAACTCGCGAAGTGCGAGCAACGGCCAAATGATCTCGCGGCTGTATTCCTGTGGCGCGATGTGTCGCTCATCCTGAAGCAGCTTCAAATAGGCATCCATCGACAGACCAAACTTGCCTGCCATCCGCATGATTTCTTCGCGGACTTGAGCTTCCGTGATCGTGATGCCTTTCTGCTTGCACGCTTGGAAAATCAAGTGGCGGTTAATCATCGCGTCAAGAACGTCGGCACCGTAGCGCGTCGTCGCTTCGCTCGCCAATGTTTGCCGAGTGATCGGATCGGCGTTGACCACGGCAACTATGCCGCTGGGATCGTCCGCGCCCCAGACAACCGGAGTCGCGGTTGAGAGCACGAGCGCCAGCCCACCGGCTATCCGCATCAACATCAACATCCAAACACGCATCCGAGCCGTTTGCAGTGGCATCGTGGTTACTCCTTAACCATCACAAGAATTCAAGAACTTGGCCCAGCAAACCTCTATTCCGCCGCGTCATCAACCGAGCCGTTGTGACGAACCTTAGGAAAATTCCAAGTTTGACTCAAGTCGGTTTTTTCTCGCCCAACGAGCGAGCGACCAAGCAGATGAGCGGGACACGCTTTTTAACGCAAGGCTTGTGGCCAGACGCTGGGACGAACACCGGAAACCAGAGCCCCCATGCTGAGCCCCAGTTGCAAAAACCAGATACTCGACCGTCAGGGGCGTGAAACCCTAATAATCGATCGCGGATTCGTCGGTCGACCGACTGCGTTGTTCACGCAATTGCCGCATGGTTTCAATGATCGCTTCGGCTTCGTGACGAATCGCAACTTTCGTCTGCTGTTTTTCGAGTGCCTCGCGTCCTTCTATTCTCAGTTTTTCGATCTTGGTCCAGTCCATGTTCCACTGTTTCGACTTCGACGCGCCCCGCAACGCCTCGACAGTATCCGACAATTTTCGATGTAGGTCGGGGGTCGCGACAGCGCAGTAACGTCGATACGGAGCTTGACCTCCGGCCGCAGGCATGGACGGCAATCGACCTCTCCGACTCTCGGAATTTCGATATTGGACAATGCCGGTGACCGTCGCGATCAGCCCGAGCACCACCGCGACGATCATTTGGCCCCACGCCGCGGTGAAGGCGAACCCGCCTGCGATCAAGAAGCATCCGATCGCGACTGCGACCAGTAGCGGCGCGACTCGCTCAAAAATCGCTCGCGAAAAAATCCCTGATGCCCGCCGTGACGGCGGCAAGTCCAAGAAATGCTCCGCATTCTCGACTCGTACGATGATGATGGTTGTATTGTCGGGACCGCCCCGCAGGTTGGCGAGATCGACCAACACACGCGTGGCCAAGTCTGGCGGTAACGACCCGACGATCGCACCGATTTCCTGATCGTCCACCTGTCCGGTCAGCCCGTCACTGCACATCACGAACGTATCGCCAGCTTGGACCGGGAAAGGGCCTTCGACGTCAATCGCCACTTCCGCATTGGGCCCGAGCGAGCGGGTGATCACGTTTTTGGGAATGGAATGTCGAAGCGGGCTATTGGCATGGACTTGGCCGCTCGCCTCCATCTCCCACACGAGCGAATGATCGAACGTCATCTGCTCGAACGTTTCACCTCGCAAGCGGTAAATCCGCGAATCGCCGACATGCGCGATCACGGCCCCGGCCGGGGTGAGCACGAGTGAGCTTGCCGTCGTCCCCATATTGTGAAATTCGGGGTTTTGTTGGCCGCGACGATGAATCTCGCAGTTTGCTTCGCTCACCGACTCTCGCAGCGCTTCGCCAGCCTCTGTCAGCGGCGTCTTGAAGTAATGCTGGGATATCCGCTGGGTCGCCATGCGGCTGGCCAGCTCGCCTGCGGCGTGCGCCCCCATGCCGTCGGCAACTACGAACAGGTGTCCACGAGCGTGAAATCGTTCAGCCGACTTTGACGGCAAACACGCTAGCGAATCCTGATTGTTCGCGCGACGCATTCCTACGTCGGTGATGTCGGCAAAGACGATTCCAGGGTTCCAGGTTTCGGACACCGACGACAGACTCGCTAGACTGAATTCAAAGGGCGGGATAGAGGAGACATTGTATTTGTCGGTCGCATCGTCACCTACCCCGCAAGTGAACCGGCAATCGATTAAACTGAATTGCGGCGGGAGGTAACGCGTTGTACCACATTGAATCCCGCCGCTCGATCCATCGTCGCTCATCCCACCTCAAGTTTCGCATTGCTGAACTCGAACCCTCCATTTGCCCATTGGCTCGCTATGTTGCTGAATCCTCGGTGTTATTGGTGTCTGCGATCTATCTCGTTCATCCTCGCTCTGATGTTCGTAGTCGGTCCTGGTTCGGTGGCTGGTGCGGATGAACCGGTGTCGGTCGACGTGGTTGTCTACGGCGGCACGTCCGCGGCGATGACGAGCGCGATCGCGGCAATGCGAATGGGAAAGACCGTCGTTGTGGTATCCCCGGACAAGCACCTTGGCGGATTGACCAGCGGTGGACTCGGCTGGACCGACTCCGGCGACAAAGCCGTCATTGGGGGGCTGTCGCGTGAGTTCTACCATCGCGTTTGGAAGCACTACCAACAACCCGGCGCGTGGAAATGGCAATCTCCCGATACCTATGGAAACAAGGGACAAGGCACTGTCGCCATTGACGGCGAGCAACGTACCATGTGGATTTTTGAACCGCACGTGGCCGAAAAGGTCTACGACGAGTGGATCCGCGAAGAGGGCATCCGAGTCGATCGCGATCGCTGGCTCGATCGCGAATCGGGCGTGAAGATGGACGGCCGACGAATCCAAAGCATCACGACACTCGATGGCACCACCTACCTCGGACGAATGTTCATTGATGCCACGTACGAAGGCGATTTGATGGCCGCCGCCGGAGTGAGCTATCACGTCGGCCGTGAATCCAATGCGACCTACGATGAAACGTTCAACGGTGTCCAAGTCGGCGTGCTTCACCATTCTCACCATTTCGATGTGCTCCAGCGGCGCGTCGACCCCTATGTCATCCCCGGCGACGCGTCCAGCGGAGTGATTCCGCTGGTCAGCGACCAACCGCCCGGTGAATTCGGAGCGGCCGATGACAAAGTCCAGGCGTATTGTTTCCGAATGTGCTTGACGGACCATCCCGATAACCGCGTGACCTTCGCGAAACCCGAGGGCTACGACCCCAAACAATACGAATTGATGGCGCGTGTCTTTGAGGCAGGTTGGATGAACGTGTTCAATAAGTTTGATCCAATCCCCAATCGCAAAACCGACACCAATAATCATGGGCCGATGAGTACCGACAACATCGGCTTCAACTACGACTACCCGGAGGCCAGCTACCAGCGCCGTCGAGAAATCATCGACCAACATGAATCATATCAACGCGGTTGGTTGTATTTTCTCGTCAGCGATCCGCGAGTTCCTGCCGAGATTGCCGAAACGATACGTTCGTGGGGATTGGCCAAGGACGAGTTTGTCGACAATGACCATTGGCCGCACCAGCTCTACATTCGCGAAGCCCGACGCATGATTAGCGACTTTGTGATGACCGAGAATCACCTCGTCAAGAAGATTCCAACGCCGCATAGTGTTGGCATGGGTTCCTACACGATGGATTCGCACAATGTCCAGCGATACATCACCCCCGATGGATACGTTCAAAACGAAGGTGACATCGCCTGTTCGACGCATGGGCCGTACGAGATCGCTTACAATGCGCTGGTGCCCAAACAAGCCGAGTGCGAAAATTTGCTCGTTCCGGTTTGCCCGAGCAGCTCGCACATCGCGTTCGGTTCCATTCGCATGGAACCCGTGTTCATGATATTGGGGCACTCCGCGGCGACGGCGGCGGCCATCGCCATCGACTTGGAGTGTGCGGTCCAAGAAGTTCCCTACGATCGGCTGAGTAAAAAACTAATCGCCGATGGTCAAGTTCTCACCGCTCCCGTGACATCGTCAAGTTCACGCGGAAAAGGCGTCGATCCGAAATCGCTAGCCGGGATCGTGGTCGACAATCAACAAGCGGAACTCATTGGCGGCTGGACAATCAGCACCTCGTCCTCGAAGTGGATCGGCACCCACTACGCTCACGAGAACAACACACGCAACGGTCGTTGTCACGCCAAGTTCACCGCCAAGTTGCCTGCAGCGGGACGCTATGAAGTTCGCTTTGCCTATCCACCCAATAGCAACCGCGCCCCCCAAGTTCCGGTGACGGTACATCACGCCGGCGGCGAGACGACCGTGATCGTCAATCAAAAACAGAAGCCACCGATTGATGACCTATTCGTCTCGCTCGGCACGTTCGACTTCGCACCGGATACCGACGCACATGTGGTCATCACGAATCAAAACACCGATGGCCATGTGGTCGTCGATGCCGTGCAGTGGTTGCCAGCGAATTAGCTGTTGTTTGTCTCGCGCCCGGTCGAGAGAGATGGCTGGTAGAAAATGATGAACTTGGTTCTGAGACGACGCGAACTCCCATTCATTCGCACAATGCTTCATCTTCCCGCCGGACAATGCGTCCCAGCGGTGGTGTTGGCGATCGTCATCGGTTGGATCATCCCGGGATCGGTGGTATTCGGGGCGGAGGAGTCGACGTTCTATCGAGGTTTGAATCTGAACGGCGGCGCCGTCACGATCGACGGCTACGAATGGGAAGGGCGGGACGCCAAGTATTACGAATGCCTCGACAATGCCTTCGAAAGCCAGAACGTTCCGTTGGTGCCTCCCACCGACGACGATCGCGCCACGATGATTCGAAGCAGCCGCTGGGGTGGCAATCGCATTGAGTTGCGAGAGATACCCGACGGTACTTACACAGTATTTCTCTACGTTTGGGAGGACAACCATGCCGAGACTTATTCGATCTCACTGAACGATCGCAAGGTAGTGCCGCGGTACAATAGCGGCGTAATGGGCCACTGGGAACGCTTGGGCCCTTGGTACGTCCAGCCCGTCGATCACAAGATCGTGTTGACGAGCAGCGGTGGGGCGGCCAACTTTTCGGGCATCGAAGTGTGGCGCGGGCGAAACGACGGTACCATTCATGAATCGATCAGCGATGAGGACCTGGCATTTTTCGAGAAACGCATCCGACCGGTACTCGTCGATCGATGTTATGAATGCCACAGCGAATCTTCCGGCGAAGCCGAAGGCGGATTGCTTGTCGACTCGCGGCCAACACTCCGTCTTGGTGGTGCGGGTGGGCCAGCGATCGTGCCTAAAAATGCGAAGGCGAGTCTGCTTCTCAAGGCGATCGAGTACAGCGACGATGGTTTACAGATGCCACCGGATGAGCCACTCGGCGACGAAGTGATCGCCGATTTTCGCGATTGGATCGAACGTGGTGCTCCCGATCCGCGGGCCAAGCCGACACGTTCGCTGGGCAAACAGATTGACATCGCCGAGGCCCGCAAGTTTTGGTCGCTTCAACCGCTGGAACGTCCCAATATTCCCGAGATCGCAGCCGTTGATGCTCAATGGTCAAAGCATCCGATCGATTTATTCATCGCCGCTAAAATGCAAGCCGGGGGTTTGCGGCCGGCGGAACAAGCAGACAAACGGACGCTCATTCGCCGATTGACCTATGACTTGACGGGTTTGCCGCCGACGAGTTCCGAAGCCCTTCTATTCATCCACGATTCGTCACCGACTGCTTGGATGAAACTGGTCGATCGCTTGCTCGCATCACCGGCCTACGGCGAGCGCTGGGGGCGACATTGGTTGGATGTCGTTCGCTTTGCCGACACCGCCGGCGACAATTCCGATTTTCCGATCCCGCAGGTTCATCGATACCGTGATTGGGTGATCGACGCGTTCAACCGAGATCTTCCCTATGACGAGTTTGTTCGCGACCAGCTCTCCGGCGACCTTCGTGGTGCCGAAACTGTCGCTGAGCGTTCCGAGCGATTGATTGCGACAGGTTACATCGCTGGGGCTCGGCGTTTCGGATCCCGCGTGGATGACTATCCCCAACATCTGACCATCGAAGACACCATCGACAATCTGGGTCGCACCTTTCTCGGACTGACGCTGAGTTGTGCTCGCTGCCATGACCACAAATTCGATCCGATCACGACTCGCGACTACTACGCGATATACGGGATTTTCCACAGCACTCGATATCCTTGGCCGGGAATCGAACTGGACCAGCATCAACGTGATTTGGTCCCACTCGTGCCGCTGGACGACCGACTCGCGACGGAGGCAGCGATTCGAGACCAGAAAAATGAGCTCGGCAACGTCACCTCAGACCTCGACAAGCTGATCAAGGAACAAAAGGACGCGCCGAAAAATAAACGCAGCGAGTTTGATGATCGCATTCGTGAACTGGAGTCGAAGCGAGATCACTTGGTATCGGCACTTGCCAAGCACGACCTAGCCTACTCGGTCGTGGATGCGGACCAGGTGGAGGACGTCGCGGTTCAAATGAAGGGCGACCCGACCAAATTGGGCGATGTCGAACCGCGACGATTCCTGTCGGTACTCGGCGGCCAGACTCTCGGGGACGAATGTCGAACGAGCGGTCGCGATGAATTGGCCGAATGGATCTTGTCATCGGACAATCCGTTGTCCGCCCGCGTGATGGCGAATCGAATTTGGCAGCACCACTTTGGACGCGGAATCGTACCGACGCCGAATGATTTCGGGAAACAGGGCAAACCTCCGACGCACCCGGAGTTGCTCGACTACTTGGCCTGTGAGCTCCGCGATAACGCCTGGTCGATCAAATCGCTTCACCGCATGATCGTTTCATCAAGCGTCTACCAACAATCGTCGCATCGAGACGATGAAGCGATCGCGGCGGACCCAACTAATCAGTGGTTGGCAAGTTTTCCCCGTCAACGTCTCGACGCCGAACAAATTCGCGACACCCTGTTAATGCTCGGCGACAACTTGGATACCACCGTGGCGGGCGAGCATCCGTTTCCTCCCGAGTCGTCATGGAAGTTCACTCAACACAATCCCTTCAAGGCCGTTTACGAAAACCGTCATCGCAGCGTTTATTTGATGACCCAGCGTATCCAGCGACACCCTTATTTGGCCATCTTCGACGGGGCCGATCCCTCGACAAGCACTCCGGCGCGAATGACCAGCACGACGCCACTGCAGGCCCTGTTTCTGCTCAACGATCCGCTCGTTCATGAACAAGCCGAACGAATTGCGAAACAACTGCAATCGTTGACGGTGTCGTCGCCAGATAAAGTGAACGTCGGCTATGAGATGCTGTTCTCTCGTCAGGCGACCGAGGCTGAGGTGGAAGCCGCCGTCGACTTTTTAGACCGTGCTGACTCGCTGCTTCATCCGAAATCCATCAAAGCCGTTCAGTCTGGAGCCGAACACGCTAGCCATGAGGCCTGGTGTGCGTACGTGCGATCCTTGCTGCGATTGAATGAGTTCGTTTACCTCGACTGATCAATGATGCGAGCTACCAATATGTTTCATCGACGTGAAGTGCTTCGTTCTTTCGTGGGTGGGTCGCTGTTGATGCCCGCGATGGTCTCGGAACTCCTCCACGGCATCGCCAACGCCGCATCGGTCGACCCCACACCCGGCGGAGACCCGCTGTCACCCAAGCAACCGCATTTCCCGGCCAAGGCCAAGCGGGTCATCTTCATTTTCTCCAATGGTGGCGTATCGCACATGGATACGTTCGATCATAAGCCCGAGCTCTTCAAAGCTGACGGAAAAATGAAGGGCGTCGGTGGCGGTCTCTCCAACCAAGAACGTGTGCTATTGAAACCGCTTTGGGAATTTCGTCCTGGCGGGAATTGTGGAACCCTAGTCAGCGACCTGTTTCCACATTTGCGTGAATTGATGGACGACATTTGTCTTATCAAATCATTGCACGGCAACGACAACGAACACTACAACGCGACGCTCGGGATGCACACCGGTTCGTTCTTTTTTTCGCGTCCGAGCATTGGTTCATGGGTCAGCTACGGGTTGGGCACAACCAATCAAAACTTGCCGTCTTTTGTGGCACTCGCACCGCAAATGCCCTACGCGGGTACCCAGATCTTTAATAACGACTTTCTGCCGGCGTATCACCAGGGCGTTCGAGTGATCGGCGGTGCAGAACCGATTGCCAACCTAGGACGCCGCTCGGCCGAAGCGGGGTTGCAGGAGTTGGAATTGGGGCTCAGTGATCTTCTGAACAACCGGCATTTGGCCCAGCGGGTCCATGACACTGATTTGGCAGCTCGAATCCGAAGTTTTGAGACCGCCTTTCACATGCAAGCGGATGCACCGGAAGCGTTTGACCTCAATCGCGAGGATGATGCGACGCTCGCATTGTATGGGCTGCGGCGGCATCAATCGGATGGATTCGGTTGGCAGTGTTTAGTCGCCAGACGGCTAGCCGAGCGAGGCGTTCGATTCGTCGAGATAGTTGACGGCAGCAGCAGTCACAACTGGGACCAGCACGGCAACATGGCCGAGCATGCCGATCACGCCAAAAACATCGACCAGCCCGTCGCGGGTTTGCTGCGCGACTTGAAACAACGGGGAATGCTGGACGACACGCTCGTCGTCTGGACTACGGAATTCGGACGGACCCCGGGTGCCGATGGCGAAAAAGGTCGCGGTCATCACAGTGCGTGTTTCTCGTCCTGGATGGCCGGTGGCGGTGCCCGCGGCGGCATGTCGTATGGCTCAACCGACGAGATTGGCGCGACCGTCGCGGAAAACGGGGTTCACGTCCACGACTTTCATGCAACGATTCTGCATCTGCTCGGAATCGATCACACCCGGCTGACCTATCGACATGGTGGCCGGGACTATCGACTCACCGACGTTCACGGACGTGTGGTCTCCGACCTCATCGCCTGATTACACGACCTATAGAAACTTTCTCAATCGAGCTCCCCAAGCGGAAACGTCGCTGAATTTGCACGCTTCTTAACGCCAGGAAGCTCCACGAGAAAATCGATGTTCGGGTCGCCGAAGATTGCATCCCTCTCTCCAGCCAAACTAGTCGCACTCGAGACGGTGGATTGGAGACTCCGATCGTTGACCGCGAAGCGATTGAGAAAATTGATGACTTCCAACGCATCGGAGGCCGACGCGTTGGCATCGGCGTTCACATCCACAAACGGAGGTCCCGTTTCCAGGGGCGGTTGGCCGCTGCTCAATTGATTGAGATAGTTGATCACCGCGAGGGCATCCAGTGCCGTCACATTGCCATCATCATTCACGTCGTGGGCGATCTCAAAGTTATGCAGCGGAAAACCTTCGGTGACCACACGTTGCACGACTAACTGGTACGCGCCCGTCGTGAAAAGTCCGCCCGGATTGTCACCATTGCCGGTTCGCGGATCGTAGAGCGTATTGTTAAAACTGGAGACACCGATGTAATACGTCCCCGCGTCGGCGAAGGTGTATCGCAGGTAGGAATCGAAGCCCAGGGACTCCCCGGGTGCCGCGGCATCATCATTGAAGGCAAGTACAGTGCCCAGAGCATTGAACAAACGGATATACGACCCCAGTCCATTCGGACCGTTTAAGGGCGTATTGATATTGAACTCGACGGTTTGGCCAGCATTCACGGTGAAAGCGTACATATCCACGTCCCTGTCTACGGTCAAACTGTCATTACGAGAGATCGGTGACGTCGACACTGCTCCCAAAGGGGTTGCCTCACTCACACTATCATCGGGGTCCACGACCGCAGTCGTCGTACTTCCTTGGATAACAAGTTCATACACGCCAATCGCATGCAAGCCGCCGACGGTGTCGCCATTTCCGGTCGTGGGGTTGTAATTGGTGTTATTGAAATTGGAAACTCCAAGATAGTAAGTGCCGGCGGTCGGAAAAGTGTATCGCAGATACGAATCGAATCCCAAGGCTTCCGCTGGCGCAGCCGCGTCATCGTTGAAAGCAAGCTGGAAGCCCTGGCTATTGAACAACCGGATGTAGGTACCGAGGCCGCCGGGACCGTTGAGCGGAGTGTTGATATTGAAGTCGACGAGTTGGCCCGCACTGACGGTAAATCGATAAAGGTCGACGTCCGTTTCGGGATCGATGCTTGCGGACACCGCGAACGCAGTGGATGAAATCGGCCCGACCAAAGTGGCGGTTGCGAGCGTTCCATCCAAATCGGGCAGCACGGACCGCAGCACGAGCGTGTAAGCACCCGTTGCAAAAAGCCCGCCAGCCACGTCACCCGTGCCAGCGGTGGGACTGTAAAGGATGTTATTGTGGTTCGAGACGCCAATGTAATAGGTTCCAGCATTGGCAAAGGTGTATCGAAGGAAAGCGTCGAACCCGAGCGATTCACCTCCGGCTGCCGCGTCGTCGGCAAAGGCGATCTGCGCACCTAGGCTGTTGAATAATCTCAGATACGAGTCAAGCCCGTTGGGTCCATTGAGCGGAGTGTTGACATTGAAATCGATCGTCTGTCCAGCGGTAGCCGTGAATCGATACATGTCAACGTCGGTGTCGAAAGAGATATCGTCGACGAGCGTGACCGGAGTCGAATTAATCGCGCCAACCACGTTGGCCTCCAAGAACGTGTCGTCGTCGTCGGTCGTCGGCGGAACGATCGCGTTGACCACCAACTCGTACTCACCCGTCGCATTCAAACCTCCCGCCGTATCGCCGGTGCCCTCGATCGGATTGTAAAGCGTGTTGACGAAATTGGAGACTCCAAGGTAGTACGTCCCGGAGGCTGTGAATGTGTATCGCAGGTACGAATCGAACCCCAGGACTTCGCCGGGCGCCGCCGCGTCATTATTGAAAGCAACTTGAATGCCTTGGTTATTGAATAGGCGGAGATAAGATCCTAAACCTCCCGGGCCGTTGAGCGGCGTATTGATGTTGAAGTCAATGGTTTGTCCGGCGCTAGCGGTGAATCGGTACAAGTCGACATCCGTGTCCGGATTGATGCTCGCCGACGTGGTGATCGGTGTGGCGGAGATGCTTCCAAGGAAATTCGCCGTCGTCAGTCGATCATCCGAATCGACAGGTAAGCCTTGAACTACAAGTTGGTATGCGCCTGTGGCATGCAGTCCACCCGCGATATCGCCAGCGCCGGTGACGGGGTTGTAGAGCGTATTGTTGAAGTTCGAGACGCCCAGATAGTAAGTCCCGCTATTGGCAAAGGTGTAACGAAGATACGCGTCGAATCCGAGGGTCTCACCTGGGGCGGCCCCGTCGTCGTTGAACGCGAGTTGCGTCCCCTGGTTGTTGAACAGGCGGATAAACGATCCCAGCCCGCCCAGACCATTGAGCGGAGTGTTGATGTTGAAGTCCACGGTCTGGCCGCTCGCGACCGAAAAGCGATACATGTCCACTTTGGTGTCGGGCGAGATCGTGTCGCTTACCGCTTCGGGCGTGGTCGTGATGCTTCCCAGTGGCGTCGCCTGCGCAAAGGTATCGCCCGCGAGTAATTCGCGTGTCTCCAGACGTTCGACGCGGTTGATGCGTGCCGTACGCGGTCGACGGACGCCGCTCGGTCTTCGAAAATGTGGCATAGTCTTTTCCTCCAATCACGTTGTGGTGCACATGCATCATGATTTGGAGTGGTGCGGGCGTCCTCAAGTCACGTCAAATCCATCCGAAAAATTAAAATCTCTCGGATCAGCCATGAATTTGGCGGCAACTGCCATGCCGGGCTTGATCGATTAGGGCAGGAACGAGGCGGGTTGTCCCCACTTTTCCGCGAATGTTTGCTCACTCAGCGATAAACGCGTGCGGGGGCCGGATTCACGCTTGTGAAGCTCTTTGGCTTCGTCGCTCGATGGCGGCGAAAGATCGGCATAACCGATGGCAATCGCGGTTTGTGGCTCATGACCGTCCGGAATGGAGTACGTCTGGCGCACTAGGCTCAAGTTGACGCCCGCCATTTGATGAATCTGCAAGCCCAGCGAAGTGGCCTGGAGGGCCATGTGTGCCGACGCTTGACCGACGTCGTGCTGTGCGACACGGTTTGGCTTCTGGTTCGCCCGAAAGGTCGCACGAGACACGGTGATAAGTAGGACTCCAGCATTTTTTGCCCAGGCCTGGTTGGCCTCCATTAAACAACCGAGCATGGAGTTGAACGACGCGGTATCTTGACGGCGGGCGATAATCCAAGACCACGGTTGATCATTGTAGCTGCTCGCTGCCCAGCGCGCCGCTTCCAAACAAGTCACGATTTTGTCATCTTCCACGGGTCGTGGATCAAATCGGTAAGGACTCCAACGGTCATTCATCGAGGGCAGTAGGTCGTGATTGGGATGATTGACGCTCATTTAGCAGACTCGCTCGGAAATGTGAAAGAAACGCTGGGTAATGTGAAAGAAACATCGTTAACATCGACAGCCCCCTTGGCCTCTGTCGAATTGTCTCAGGCTGGCAAGTATAGCGAGGCGACTGCGTGGTCCCAGTTCACCCATCGTCATCGATGCCGAATGGTGGCGCGGACCGCCGCAGAGATTGCTGGGGCAGCGGACCGATTGGTTGAGCATTGCCAAAGCGAACAGCGAACCGAAGCGGTTGAAACGATCGCGTCCGAATTGGTTCCACTTGCCGATGCGCTCGCTTGGCTTGGCAAGCATGGCCCCCGCGTGCTGGCGGACAAGCGTTTATCGCGATGGCATCGTCCCTGGTGGCTATGGGGCGTTCGCAGCCATGTTCGCCGAGATCCGTGGGGCCGTGTCCTGATCTTGGGAACGTGGAACTATCCGATATTGCTCTCGGGAACCCAGGCGGCTCAGGCGCTTGCTGCGGGGAACACGGTGCTACTTAAGCCAGCTCCGGGGAGCGAGGCGGCGAGTGCGGAACTCGTTGAATGTTTCTTCCGGGCCGGAGTGCCTCGTCATTGTTTGACGTTATTGGACAGTTCCGTCGAGTCTGCGAAGTCGGCGATCGACAAGGGCGTTGATTTGGTCGTTTTGACCGGCGGTGCCCCGACCGGCCGCGCGGTGCTTGCGCAAGCGGCTAAATCGCTGACGCCGTGCGTGATGGAATTGAGCGGCAGCGACGCGGTCGTGGTACTCGAGGGTGCGGACTGGGACCGAGTCGGACGAGCGGTGCGTTTTGGGCTTTCCTTCAATGCCGGAGCAACCTGTATCGGACCGCGGCGATTGATTGTCCCGCGAGCGACCGCGGACGATCTCGTGCGCGAGATCACGGGCCCTTGGGCGAGTGACGCTTGCCCGACCATGACGGTTCATCCGGCTGTGTGTGAGTCATTGGCATCGGTGGTTGAGCGTGCGATCGCCAATGGCGCGGTGGATGTTCTCGGCAGATTCGACGTGTCGCGACTCAGGGCCACCGGTCGGATGTCGCCGATGGTCCTCGACCACGTTGCACCAAGTGACGATGTCGCAAATTCCGATTTGTTCGCACCGGTGATGTGTGTCCTCCGAGTCGATGATGTCGATTCATCCGCAGGGCATGATCACATCGCACGCATCGTCAACGATTGTCCGTACCGTCTTGCCGCTTCGGTATTTGGGCGATCGACACCAGCCCTCCAGCTGGCGAAGCGATTGCGAGTCGGATCGGTGGTTATTAACGACTTGATCGCGCCGACGGCAGATCCCCGATTGCCGTTTGGCGGACGAGGCCAGAGCGGGTTTGGCGTTACGCGGGGATGCGAAGGCTTGCTTGCGATGACAGTCCCGACGCCTGTCAGCGAGCGTCGCAATCGGTTCGCCTTGCACTTAATGAAGCGACGTGATTCGGACGCCGAAACACTTCTCGGCTCGTTACAACTACAACATGCCCGCGGATTGAGATCGAAGATGGCGGGCTTGCGTCGCTTGATCGCTGCCGTCAAAACAGGCAAAGGCTGATCAATCACCGAAGCTTGCCGGACGCGTCTTACGAATCCGAACTCTCCATTCCTTTCATCATGAGCCAAACCGTGACTGCCCTGTCTCATTCGAATACCTCCGATGACTCGGTGCTGCAGAGACCGACATCGCTTCGAGTTGTCATCGTCGGTAGTGGGCTTGCCGGACTAGCCTCGGCATGCGTCTGTGCCGCGCGCGGGCATGATGTCACGTTGTTGGACAAAAACGATTGGATCGGAGGCAAGGCGGCGTCCCATCACGCCGATGGATATCGATTCGACATGGGGCCGACCATTTTGACGCTGCCGAGCGTTCTCAAGCGGATCTTTGCCGAGGCGGGGCGGAACGTCAATGATTACATGCAACTGGTCGCCCTGGATCCACAATGGCGATGTTTCTTTGAGGGCGGAACCAAGGGGGCGCCGGCAGAAAATACGGTCCTCGATCTCGTCGCCAATACGGCCGCGATGAAAGCCAAGTTGAATGAGTTTACCGGTGACGACGCCAGTGGTACCGGCTATGAAAAATTCATTGCGATGAGCAAGCAGTTGCACGGTGTATCGGACCGATTCTTTTTTTGGCGAAGCGTCGGAGGTCTGGCCGATACAATGGAAGTCGGCGGTGCGTTCTCTGCTGCGGTTTTAAAAGATGTCCTATCACTGCGAATGGGTCGCAGCGTTGCTTCGGTCGTGCGAAGTCACGTTCCCGATCATCGTGTCGCCCAAATGATGGATCACTTTACCCAATATGTCGGTTCTTCGCCCTACGCATCCCCGGCCGTGTTGTGTGGAATCGCGCACATGCAAACGGACGAAGGCATTTGGTATCCGATCGGTGGCACCCGTGCGGTACCCGAAGCGATGGAACGCTTGGCCGGCGAACTCGGTGTCGAGATCAAAACCGGCACCGACGTGCTGAAGATCAACACCCAAGGCGAGCGGGTGGTTGGGGTAACGACAGCGGACGGACAAACGATCTCGTGCGACGCGGTGATTAGCAACTGCGATGCGATACGCACCTACACCGAATTGCTGGATGGGACGGCCCAGTCCAAGAGATTCAAGAAGAAGAACCGACACGAACCGGCATGCAGTGGCGTGGTGCTGTACCTAGGATTGAAACGCCGTTACGAACAGCTCCTGCATCACAACTTTGTCTTTTCGCGCGACCCGCATGAAGAGTTTGACTACATTTATCGTCGCGGTGAGCCGGCCCCGGATCCCACGGCCTACGTGTGTGCGCCGTCAATAAGCGAACCCGGCGTTGCACCGGACGGATGCGAAGCTCTTTATATTTTGGTTCACACGCCGTACCTGAGACCGCAACACAATTGGAAAGAGATCCTACCCAAGTACCGCGAGGTGATTTTGGACAAACTCGAATCCACCGCTGGGTTAAAGGGAATACGTGGTGAGATCGCGTACGAAGCGTCACTCACTCCGGAAGGAATCCATCACCGTTATCGAGTCCTCAACGGTGCGATCTACGGACTGGCGAGTCACGGCAAGTACATCGGCGCATTCAAACCGGCGAATCGCCGCACGGATGTGAAAGGACTCTATTTAGCAGGCGGCGCGGCGCACCCCGGCCCGGGAATGCCGATGGTCATGATGAGTGGTTGGATCGCCGCCGATTCGCTTGACAGCGACTCCCGTAGTGGAAAACTTCGTGCCGCCAACGCAGCCTCCCCTCGTTAGGCCAATGATTGTCTTGTGAGCAACGTCGACTTCACACCTCCCCACGTATCCACGTGGCTCCAAAATGGGTTCCATCGTTTCTTGGGCATGTACTTGAAACGACATTTCCATAGTTTGGCGATTGAGCGAAACTCGCGTCACGATCTCAAAATCACGGCCGGTTTACCTCTGATTGTTTACGCGAATCATCCGTCCTGGTGGGATCCGCTCGTTGCACACTATCTGAATCTTCGACTGTTTTCTGAGCGTCAATTTTATGCACCGATTGATGCTGATGCGCTCGCGCAGTATCAGGTGTTTGCAAAGCTCGGCTTCTATGGCGTGAACATGAATTGTGTCAGCGGCGCCGCCGCGTTTCTTAAGCAGAGTCTTGGGATTGCTCGCGCCCGCGGAACCGCCATATGGATCACTCCCGAAGGTCGTTTCGCCGATGTCCGAGATCACCAAGCCGAGCTGATGCCTGGGTTGGCACATTTGTGCACTCGATTGGACGATGGCTGGGTCTTACCGCTGGCGCTGGAGTATGTATTTTGGGAAGAACGATTACCGCATTGCCTCACCAAACTCGGCGAGCCCTTTCGAATTGGTGATCACCAGGATCGTCGCAAATCGCAGTGGCAACAATTGTTAACCGAGCGATTACGAAACACACAGATTGCTTTGGCTGAGTTGACCCAGG
This sequence comes from Pirellulaceae bacterium, assembly GCA_041741195.1. Taxonomy (GTDB): domain Bacteria; phylum Planctomycetota; class Planctomycetia; order Pirellulales; family Pirellulaceae; genus JBBSJZ01. The sequence continues at coordinate 28,076 of JBGSKM010000075.1, read as the reverse complement.
CAAGATCGAGCGAGCCCTTTGATCCATTGCTCCGTGGCAAACGAGGCGCGGGTACCCTGTACGATACGTCGCGGCGGTTGCGGGCTTGGATGACTGGACGCGAGTTTCGGGCGGCACACGGGGAGCACTTTGAATGATTTGGATCGCCCTGTTCGCTTTATCCACCGCTCTACTGCCGGCGCTACTATTTCTTTCCAACGTTCGCTGGTTTGCCCCGCCTCCTTGTTTGCCAGCCACGTCCGCGGAATGCGTTTCCGTGTCGGTCTTGATACCCGCAAGGAACGAGGCGAACGGAATCGAAGCGACGATTTCCGCCGCGCTGGCAAGTTCGCGGTGCGATGTCCAGGTCGTGGTGCTGGATGACCAATCGACCGACGCGACAAGGGATATCGTCCTGGAACTCGCTTCGACGGATTCGCGAGTTCGCTGCGTCGAGGGGACAGTGCTTCCTCCGGGCTGGAACGGCAAGCAATACGCCTGCTACCAACTCGCTCACGCAGCAACCAATCCCTTGATGGTTTTCATTGATGCCGACGTTCGGCTTCGCGATGACGCCCTAGCGAGATTGGCAAACTACCAATCCGAACACCATGTCGATTTGTTGAGCGCGTTTCCTCATCAAGTGACCGGCACTTGGATGGAAAAGTTATTGATCCCGATGATGCACTATCTGTTGCTAGGTTACTTGCCGTTCTCACGCATGCGGACCAGCACGGATCCATCGTTTGCAGCCGGCTGTGGTCAATTATTCCTTACCACTCGCGACGCTTATCACCGGGCGGGGACGCATCAAGCTATCGCGGGCTCGCGTCACGACGGGATCAAGTTGCCACGCGCCTTTCGCGTCGCGGGGCTCGTTACCGACGTGGTGGACGGTACCGACTTGGCCGACTGTCGTATGTACACTTCGGCCCGCGAAGTAGTGCGAGGTTTGCTCAAGAATGCGAACGAGGGAATCGCCAATCCGAAGCTGATTGGTGTCTTCACGATTCTGCTCATTGGCGGCAGCGTCTTGCCAGTAGCGATGTTGTTCATTTCACTAGCGACGGGTCAATTGGGAGTCTCATCGACCGCAGCAATCGGCATCGTGCTGGGTCACCTACCGCGAGCCATCGCGGCTTATCGATATCGCCAACCGGTGATGGGGGTGGCCTTGCACAGCGTCGCGACGCTGATCTTTGTCTTATTGCAATGGACTTCGCTCGCACTCACCATCACGGGTCGCCAAATCGCTTGGCGGGGCAGGATCGAATCGACGCTTCATGGCGAGCCAACCACGAATCGCCAAATTCCGTAAAAGTGGCACGCTGCGGCAAGAATGACAAACACATGCCATACGGCGTGGACGTAGCGATACCGGCTGTCGTTGATCAGAAAGACGACGCCAACCGTGTAGAGCACACCGCCAACCACCATGGTCGCAACCAAAGGACGCGGCACATTTCCGGCCAGCGGAATCGCTGGCAACCAACCCAGCAGCAAATAGGACAACGTGCTGATGCCATTGATTCGGTGCCGCAGAAGGACCTTCGATGTGAACCCGGCAAACGCGGCTACCCACAGCGCGACTAACAGCCACGTTCTCGTCGACGGGGGTGCATATGCAAAGGCGATCGGCGTGTATGTGCCCGAGATCATCGCATAAATTGTGGCCTGGTCCCAAGCACGCAACGTATTGAGCAGCGGCTGGCGGAAGATTGCATGAGAAAGCGTGGAACAGACAAACACGCTCACCGCAGAAACAACGTAAGCTCCGCAGGCGATTGCCAATCCCGTTCGTGGTAGGGCTTCGGTAACCAGCATCGCACCCGCCACGGCCATCAGGCATGCTGCGACACCATGCGTCAACGCATTTGCCCACTCTTGGTCGTGCTGGATAGGCGGTTCTTGGACGGTAAACGGACCGCTTAGCGATACATCGGATGGTCCTGGGGTGTCACTACTCACCGCGCCAGCCATCCTCGATCTCGCATCCAATCTTCGCACAACATCGGCCAGCGATCGTGAGCCAAGTTCACCGGACGTGCGCCGAAACCGTGTCCTCCATCGGCGAACACGTGCAGTGCCGATGGAATGTCGTTCTGTTGCAACTTGGTAAACAGCGCCACACTGCTCATACAAGTGACGCCATCATTTCTGGCGTGAGCAAAAAACATCGGAGGCGTATCGACATCCACTTGCAATTCAGCGATCAATTTTGACGGCTCCTCTTTTTCTACTAGCCAAGCAGGATAGACCAACACGGCGAAGTCCACCGCGACGCTTTGGAATTCGTCGGCCGACGTTGCGTCGTCGTTGGTTCGTGTGATCGCTTCGCTATTACTCGGATCAACGCGATAGTATTTATGTTTTGTGGTCGCCGTGCGAGCCGCGGCGTTGCCGCCCGCGGAAAAACCGAGAACACCGACGTGCTCCACGTTGACTCCGTCGATCGATCCGGATCGGAGCAATTCCACGCTCCGCTGGATGTCCTGAACCGGGGCGAGCCAGTTCTTGCCTTCGCCGCGCGTGGGAACTCGATATTTGACCACTGCCGCGGTCACTCCGATGCCTTGCAGCCAAGTCGCAATTTCGGTTCCCTCCAAATCCCAGGCGAGTATGGAATACCCGCCGCCGGGGCAAATCACGATCGCGGCTTGGCTGGCTGTCGCCGGATCAGCAACGAATACATGCAATTCCGGTGATTGCACGTTCCCGAGTCGAATCACGGATCGCTGGGCGACTTTGTTGCTGTCCGGCGTACTGGTATCCGCTTCGACTGCGTCGGATGGTCGAAGGTCAGGCGGAGTCGCTGGCCAAAGGCGGATCACGTGATCGGGCTGGGCTGAGTGATTGGGCTGAGTCGAGTCCGTTTGGGTGGCATCTTGACTATGCCCCAGCGATGGCACTCCGATCATCGCCAAGAGACTAAACCACACGAGCGGCATTTTCATCGGACGCACCATTGTTCGAGCTGAGAATCAAATCAATCGCCTGATAGCTTAGCTGAAAGTGTCGCCCAAACGCACCAAGCGAGCTACCTCTCTGCTTGGCTAACGCGATGCTTGGTCCACGGCCTCTTTCATCCGTTGGAGCAGGGTGGTCATCATCGGATCGGCGATTCGAAGCCCGATTCGAGTGAGTTCACGATCTCGGCGTCGTGCCGCATCAATCAGGTTTTGTATTTCTGGCGTTAGCGAGTTATCGTCAAACGTGCTGAGCATCCCCTTGAGCCGGTGACCCGAGGTCGCCACCGTTTCGAAATCATTGACTTTGACCGCCTCGACCAATTGGCAACGTTCGGGCTCGGCGTCGGCAAGCACGACCACTGCCAATTCGATGAATAGCTCCTCATCGCCGCCGAGGCGATCCAACGCGGGGGCAAAACAGGATTGATGTGCGAGCACGACGCCAAAGCCTCTGCAAAAGGTTGTGAGCGGCTCAGCAATCAATCATCAAGCGTCAGCCCATACGCTGAAATGCGATCACGTACCTTGCCACGCGTGATACCAAGCATCTCCGCCGCCTGGCTTTGATTGCCGCCAGTTTCTTTTAATAATCTGGAAAGCACATAACGTTCCATTTGCTCGAGGGCCTCAGCATAAATGTTGGTCGACTTCTCACGAAGCAAACGATCCACCAAATCGATCAGGTCCGATGATCGCCTCGCTTCAGCAGCGGAACTAGTATCGGACCTTGACGTGCCGTTTTTGGGGGCCGTGACTTCGGGAGGCAGCGAATCGGGCGTGATGACCGGCATCACATTCTCCAACAGCGAGCGACGAACGACCGCTCGCAACTGCCGAACGTTTCCTGGCCAACCGTAGTTCTGGAGGATCGCAGTCGCTTCCGGCGAAATTCCAGCGAGGTCCGGCTTGTTCAAATCCCGTTTCGCTTGGTTGAGGAAGTACTGGATCAACAGCGGAATATCTTCCTGGCGGTCTCGAAGCGGTGGAAGATGAATCGTTACGCCGTTGAGACGATACATCAGGTCTTCGCGATACTCGCCATCTTCCACCATCTCTTCCAAGTTTCGATTGGTAGCGGCGATCATCCGAACATCGGTTCGTAACTCTTTGGTGCCGCCGACGCGTTCAAATCGTTGGTCTTGCAACACGCGCAGAACCTTGGCTTGAACACTGGGCGACATGTCGCCGATCTCATCCAAGAAAAGCGTGCCGCCGTTGGCCTGTTCAAACTTGCCAATCCGCCGCGAATCGGCACCCGTAAACGAACCTTTTTCATGGCCGAATAACTCACTTTCCAGTAAGTTCTCGGGAAGGGCCGCACAATTCACCGCAAGGAATGGTCCCTCGCTACGACGACTATGTTGAACGAGCGCTCGAGCCACCAATTCTTTACCGGTGCCGCTCTCGCCACGAATCAGCACGGGAACATTTTGATTACTGACTCGCCCGATGGCTTTGAACACGTCCAACATCGGTTGGCTGCGACCGATAAACAACTCTCCGTCGGGCGTCATGTCCTCATCCCCGGCAGCAATCGCCACCGGAACACTGGTCATAGCTCGAATTTCGAGGGCCTTGCTAATCAGCGCCTGCAAAGGATTGATACTCAGCGGCTTTGCCAGGTAATCGAATGCCCCCAGTTGCATGGCCTCGATCGCCGTCTGGCTGCTCGCTTCCACCGTCATGAAAATGACGGGCAGGTGTCGATCCACCTCATGGATTTGACAGAAGACAGCGAGGCCGCTCGTGTCGGGCAAAAGGATATCCAATAGGACGACATCAACGTCGTGCTTCCCTAAAAGGGACAACCCTTCTTGAGCCGTCTCAGCCGAGACGACTTCGACAATACCCGCAAGCGCCTTGCGAGCGAGAACATGAATCGAACGGTCGTCGTCAATGACCAGCACCGTCGCCATTGAGTACCTCTCGTAGTGTGATGCAAGTTGAACCACGCGCGATTCAAACGGGCGTGGGTGGCGGTCAATCGTGTATCTTGCATCATCCCCTGAGAACGCAAACCCGACAAGTCCTCCCGCCCTCTCCGACGTTATTTACTGATATGACGCAGAAAACGTCGTCGCTCTCGCGAACGCGGAGGGGATCTGCGGGAGGACAGTCGAAGATGGCAGGCAACGGCTATTTGGCTGCGTCACGCAAGTCCCGAACTGCATCGTGCGTGGCCTTGACCGACATATACTGCTTTTGCAGCAAATCATTCACGGGGCTACCGGGCACTGCCTTGAGTGCTGCCTCGTAAGCTTGCTTGATGTGATCTTCGCCCCGTTCACATTCGGCTAGCACGGTGTAGCGATCACTCGAGCTCAGCGCGTCACGCACCTTCATCCAAGTCCGGTGGAGCGCCGCAGCAGTGCTTCCCTCGCTGACCGGCGTTTCGTCGTTGAGGACCACATAATGCTGCAAGTCGCTAGCTTGACCGGATCGCTCGGTCGAGATTTTTTTGAACGCGTTCACCAGCGCCGGATCATCGATTCGTTCCGCCGCCTCACGAAACCCGTCGCGGCTATCGATATTCATTCGAATCAAGTTTTGAAGTTGATTAACCGTTTCGTCTGTCATGGTGTTGGTAGTTTCAAGTGCCATGATTTCATCCTTTCAATTCGAGAAATTCTCTCATTCACGCTAACCGTGAGTGCCACGGTCGCTTCTTGCTTAGAAAGGCGACGCACTTCCCGTGCCACCGGGAAGAAGCCAAGCAGGGCTGTTGGTACAAGAATTGCGACTAACAAATTTCTGGTCGGTGCCGGGTAAGCCGGTTCGGCCAGACTTGAGCATCGATCACCCACGAGGGAGCTGGAAACATGTCGCACACGAGCACTCATCACGCGAACGGCGATGACTCCGAAACCGTTTCGGAAAAAATTGATAAGTCCATCCACAGCGAGGATGCGCCATTGGGCGAACAATCTCCCTCGGCACCGTTCATGCTCGTTGCCCTCAGCTATCTGGGCGTCGGCTTACTCGTGATGCTGGTGATCATCGCCGCCATTTTCTTGGCGTAATCAAGAAAGCTTGGTGACGGCGACGCTTGGTCGTTTGTGGATCCCCGCGTTGCTTGGACCGCTCAAGGACGGCCCATCTTGCTTTCTAGAACCTGCTTGGCCCACATCGGCTGAGGAGTCAATCATCCGATATATTATGCGAAGACCGTATAGTGTCTCGCATGGATATCCGTGGTGGAAAAGAACACGTCCCAGTGGGAACTTTCTCGCGACTTCGCTCGGCAACGATGCGACCAATGGAAGCAACTGATTTCCTCATTGCCGGTCGATCCGCAAAGGCTACTTGAGGATTCACGCCCATGGATCGCCATGGTGTCCAGCAGCATGGGGCATGATCTTTCCTTGCGTCGCCAAGTTGGTCGCTATCTTTCACGTGCAATGCTTGATTGTCGCCATCGCAACTCGATCGCGATCGTGGCCTGTGATTCGGCGATCGAACCCATGGCCATCCACGCTGCGTCGCTTTTTCGCGTGCCGATGTTGCGGCTGGCGCTTCGCAATTGCTCCGAGTCGGAACATGGAGTCTTGGGAAGTCGAGAAACCGACGAAGTGGTACAGGTGGAACTCACGGGAGACACCAAACTGGATCGCGACGAACTCGTGATTCGACTGGCCAATCGGGTCGACGTCCTGTGGGCACGTCGGGGCGGCAAAATTGCCCGCTACTCCCGTGAGCGGATTGAGCGGTTGAATGACACCTCGACACGCGTGGCCGTTCAATCTCGCCATCTCGATGCCGCTCCCTCGTTGGTCGCCGCCGGCGGCATTGGGTGGCTCTTGGGGGCGCCCCACCGACGTGCAAATGACGCGATGCCGTCGGCATCGGAGTCCTATGCGGCGGCAGATAGTGCGGCTGCGGGTCCAGATTGGATGCGAGAATCGGGAGAGTGGCTCGTGCACTGCACTCGCGGGCTGAGCCACTCGTGGCCAGGCGAGACCGCCCAGCAATTCCAGGACGAGATGTTGCTTGGGACGGCCGACGTTGATCGACGAGGTGCATACCAGACGCTAACTCGGATCGTTCGCAGCCGTCAGTTGTTGGCCTCCTGCATTGCCAGCAATCGTGATTGGCCGATCGTTTGTTTTTCAGAACTCCCGCTGGTGGAGCTACTTCGCCAGCGGCAATATCGCTCGCATCTTCACCGTTGGGATTACGAACCGCTAGGCATTGCGATTCGCCTTTCAACCGCGAAACGGCTTGGTATTCGTCCGGTTCACTATGGCGATCCCGCGGAACGCGAACGACTCCCGTTGGAGGAACGATATCTATTTCAAGCCCGCGGCAAGACGTTCGATTGGACTCGCGAACGTGAGTGGCGTTCGAGTCGATCCGTCGATTTGGAATCGATTCCGGTGGAGGACATTCGCGTGTTTACCGAAACCAGGGAGCAAGCGTGCGAACTGAAAAGGCTCTGTCACTGGCGAATCGATGCCACACCGGCGTGCGTCTTTCGCGCCGATCCTTAACTTTTTGCCGAGTTCTGTTAAGGTGGATGTATCAAGTTCGCATCTACTTATCACCGGACCAGTCATGCCAAGGCGGGTTTTCGTCGCCGTCGGATTCGTCGCAATCGCTTGTTGGATCAATAACGATCGTAGCGCAATTGCCGTTGAGACATTGAAGTTTACTCACGACGCTGCTTCGATCAAAAGCAACGGCGGCCCCGATCTCCGCGCGGAACCCGGCGCCGAGTCCTCACGAACCGTCGTCGGCGAGGTTCTTGTCGAAAGCCAGGATGGTGGCGTGATGCTGCTCGGCGACGACGGCCGGATTTGGACGATCCAGCCCGAGCAAATTGCTGACCGCCAGAGCGACTCGGAGCCCCTGGGGGTGGCGTCGAGCGAAGAAGCTGTCCAGCGCGTCATGGCGGAGTTGCCAAACGGGTTCGAAGTTTATCGAACCACAAATTATGCGATCATTCACAACACCAACGAGGCCTATGCCAAGCAAGTGGGATTGCTGTTCGAAAGATTGCATAGCGGTTTCTATACCTTTTGGAACAATCAGCGTTGGGAACAGCCACCATCAAGGTTTCCGTTGATCGCCCTCGTGTTTGCCAACCATGACGATTTTCTGAAATACTCCGTCGCAGAAGTCGGTGACACCGGGAAAGCAGTGATCGGCTATTACCATCTGTCCACGAACCGTATGACCACATTCTATGTGCCGAATCTGGAACGCAACATCGCCACCATCATTCACGAGGCGACGCACCAACTAGCGTACAACGTCGGTATGCAGCGCCGTTTTGCCGACAATCCTAAGTGGGTTAGCGAGGGGCTGGCTATGTTCTTCGAAGCTCCAGACTTTAGTAACCCACGGGGCTGGCGGTCGATCGGTCGTGTCAACCAAGTCAACCTCGCTCGCTGGAAGAAATACCTCCCGAATCGGCCTGCGGATTCGCTCGCGACGCTCGTGGGTGACGACACTCGCTTCAACAACTCGGCCACCGCAACCGATGCGTACGGCGAAGGTTGGGCATTCACTTACTTTCTTATCAAGACAAAACGCGATGAGTACGTGGACTATCTAAAAACGCTCAGCGCAGGAAAACCCCTCGCGGAAAAAACGAACCGCGAGCGGATCGAATTGCTCGAACAATCATTCGGTGGAACTCTGGCCGACTTAGACCACCAATTCGTTTCCTACATGCAAAAAGTCCGCTGAGCTTCGCCGGCGACACCGATCGAGAATTCGTCGGCCTGGGGTTTACAACCCGGCCCTCAAGGCAGCGACATAGAGCCCGATGGCGAAGCCTAGCAGGACGACGAATGTCGCAAAGCTTTTCCACGTCGTGCGGAAGTTCATGTACACGAAGTACAGCCAATATGGCGGGATGAACATTGCCAACAGACCCTGCTTCATCTCAGTCTTGAATGCCCGGGCGACGATGGAGAAGTAGGCGCCCAACGAGACCGTGAGAACTGCTCCGAAACCAAGAATCAAGAACGTCGCCATCGGGTTGAACCCGCCGGCGCCATCCAGACGGCGAGCATTATTGATCGCAATGACGGCGATTGTGACCGCACTCACGATGAAAAACAGGACTAGCGCCATCACCCACGGCGGCATCCCGGCCGCCAGCAATTTGTCCTGCATCGCCTTTTCGTAATCAATGTCCTTGCCAGCTTTTTGCAAGGCCACTTCGCCGTGGCTGATGTCCACGCCGGCGGTCTTGTGAGCTTCGAAACGCTCGCCCGTTTGTTTGTTGTAGCCGCAATTGGTGCAAAGGATCGCACCCGCCTTCATTTCTTTGCGACATGCGGGGCAAACTTGGGCGACGTGTCGATCGAAACCTTCTTCGGTAAACAAATCATCCAACCCGGCGGACTTGGCGGCCGCGGCAGGCGCCGCCTGCTGGGCCGTTCGCCCCGCAGCGGCTGGCTTTCCCGCACTCGCATTTGCCACCGCCACGGTGGAGCCCACTTTGACGGGATTACCGCAACCGGGACATTTGATCGCTTTTCCAGCCAATTCGTCTCGAACATTGACTGCTTTGCCGCAGGAGCACTTCACAGGAATGGGCATGCGTGACTTTCCGTCGTTCGTTCCGGACACAGTGCTGGGCGAGGACACCGACCGCCGCGAACGTTTGATGAGTACAGTTGTGGAATGGACCCCGCCAGTTTACTTACTTTGCCGGTCAACGTCACCAACGACTCATCACATCCTCCGAGCGGATCAATCAAATGATCGGAGCCGGTTGAGGCGCACGGAGGGTCTCGAGAAACTCCACGATTTGCCGCTGCTGGTCACCGGTGAGCTGGTGATAGAGCTTGTGGGAATGCTTGGCTTTGCCATGGTGGCGTTCGATCGCGGCTTCGAGCGTCGCAGCGGAACCATCGTGAAAATAGGGAGCGGAGTCAGCCACGCCCCATAGCGGCGGCGTCTTCCAGTGTTCCGGCAGCGGCACGGTCATGGGTCGTTCGAATTCGATGTCTCGCTGTTCAGGGCCGCCATACTGTCCCCCACCCAATTCGTCACGTTCGAGCGAGTAAAGTTGGAAATCCGTGTACACACCTTGGGCGGCCCCCATGTTTTTGACGTGACAATCAGTGCACCGAACTTTGGCGAACAACGTTTCCCCCTCTTCGGTCCGCTGACGGGCGACTGGATCCGACGGCAAAATCTGGGTGGGCGGCGGCAGACTTTTGACGAACGCCACCAACTGGTCCAACTGGCGATGAGTCATATCTCGTTTCGCCGCTTCATCCTCATTGTGCTCCTTGGGGATCGGTTGTGACTTGTAGGGATTCGTTAGGCCCAGCTCCATGGCACAGGCGGACGCGACAAACTCCTTTACCGTCGCGAATTGGCCTTTCCACCCGAATTTGCCCATACGCCCGCCGGAGAGCGTTCGCGCAAATCCCGATCCATTGTGTTCGTAATTACCGCGAAACTGCTCAGCCACCTTCTCGCTCGTGCGTTTGGTGTTGTGCACCACGACGGCCAGCGGTGATACATCGTCCAAGACCCCAAGGCCAAACAAGGCGGGCGAATTGATCTCTTGGAATGTCACTGGGTTGTGATCTGCCAAGTTGACGGAACAACCCGCGACAACTCGTACTCCGCCCGGGATGATGCGAAACAATTCCTGCACAGATTGACGCGTTTCTTGGAGCTCTTTCGAAACGGCGCCCGAGTGCACGACGTGGCTGACCACTTCCGTCCGATCTCGATCTGGATCGACTTCAAACGCCAACACATTACTTTCGTTGCCGCCACCGCCACCCACTCCGCCCTGGGAGTGACAAGCGACACAGGACGTCGCGTTGTAAACCGGCCCAAGCCCGTCGCCCTCACCGCACAGCGGATCACCCACCGACCACTCATGCATGAACAACTCGCGGCCTGCGGCGACCTGTTCGGGCGATGGGCCGGCGAAATGCACTTTCGCGTAAGCCACACCTATCATCGACAACGACCCCAGGCAAAACACCCAGGAACGATTCCAACTCCGTGGAGACGAGATCTTCATTGCAGTTCCATCGGTTTGAGTATAGACGACGAGATGATTAGCCGAGGCCTCTTTCATGATGCCCCTGGGGCGCCATTTTTGTCAAGAAAATTGACAAAATCGGTTCACCGCCGAGACGACATCGACCGGTTGCGTCCATCGTGACCGGCCAGCCTTGGCAACTTCGGTTAAGTTGATGCCGAGTCAGGCGATGACAATATCCCGTTTTCGTCGAGGTAGGCGAGATTGCACATTCTGTTTTTGCACCAAAACTTTCCAGCCCAATTCGGACAGGTGGCACTGCACCTGGCACGTTCGTTCGGGTATCGCTGCACCTTCGTGAGTGAGAAAGACGTTGCCGACACCGCGGAAATCCAGCACGTTCGTTTTCAGTCAGCGGGCGGTGCCGTCGCAGCCACTCACTATTGCTCACGAACCTTCGAAAACCAAACTTGGCGATCGCATGCCGTCTTCGAAGCGCTGAAAGCACGCCCCGATATCCAACCCGACTTGATCGTCGCACACAGCGGTTTCGTCTCTTCGTTGTTTCTGCGAGAGCTCTACCCCGACACGCCTCACATTGGGTACTTCGAATTTTTTTATCACGCCCACGGCAGCGATATGGATTTCCGCCGTGACCTACCATTGCCACCACCGATCGATTTCTTGCGTGTGCGAAGCCGCAACGCTCAATTGCTCTTGGACTTGCACAACTGCGATGCGGGATACGTTCCCACCGAGTTCCAGCGATCCCAAATCCCGCATGAATTTCAATACAAGCTGCAAACCATTTTCGATGGAATCGACACTACCTTTTGGCGACGTCATGCTACACCCAAGACGAATTTTGCCGGAATTCAGATACCGGAGGGACACCGTGTCGTGACTTATGTGAGTCGTGGTTTCGAAGCGATGCGAGGCTTTGATATTTTCTTGCAGGTCGTCGACCAAATTTGCCGCGTCCGCCAGAACGTGACCGTGCTCGTGGTCGGCGAGGATCGCGTGGCCTACGGTGGAGATCTTCGCTTCACCGGCGGCCAGTCGTTCAAGCAATGGGCGATCCAGCAATATCAACCGGATTTGTCACGCATCCATTTCATTGGCCGCTTGCCTCCCAGCCAGCTCGTCCAATTGCTTTCGAGATCCGATTTACATCTCTACTTGACGGCACCTTTCGTCTTGAGCTGGTCGTTACTCAATGCGCTCAGTTGCGAGTGCACCGTGCTCGGAAGTAACACTGCGCCAGTTCGTGAGTTGATCCAAGATGACCAGAACGGATTGCTTGTCGATTTCTTTGATGTCGATGACTGGGTACGGCGATCACTCCAAGTACTTGATGATCCCCCAAGCCATGTTGGTCTCGGCAGGCAAGGACGGAGTTTGGTTGAAAAGCGGTATTGCATCCCGGTTTGCCTGGAGCAAATGCAGCAACTTTACCAGTCCGTTGCTAGAAAGAATTGACAATGAAACTCCTGTTTGTCATTCCCCATTTCTGTGCGTCCGCCGTGTCCGCACAGCGTCACGGGTCGCTCTGCGGAAACTCGGCGGAGCGAGCTTTGGCGCTCCGTCGCTGTATTATGGCGCTGCACCAGACCCTCGGAGCGTCGCAAGGAATGATACTCGTCGGCTCACGCCAGACAATTTCGGCGAATCAGCCGCTTTGCCATCAAGTCCACATTTGCGTGATCACGACGCAGCGCGACCACGCGCTCGAGGCCCTGGAGCTTCCCTCGAATGCTTACGAACACGTTGTCGGTGATGTTGATGTTGAACCACTCCATCTGGGTTTCGCTTGCCATCGATTGATGCGAGAACGCATGAAGGACTTTGATTACTGTGGCTACCTGGAGGATGATTTGATCCTGCATGACGCGTGGTTTATCGAAAAACTTCGATGGTTCAGCCGACATGTGGGGAACGATTGCCTGTTGATGCCCAACCGCTATGAAGTGGCTTGCGACTTGGCGTACAAGAAATGTTATTTGGATGGCGATTTGAAGCCGCACGTATGCCAACCGTTTCAGGACATCACCAGCGGATCACGATTGAGCAGCACGTTTTTGGGACAAGCGATCCAGTTCGAGCGTCCACTCAACCCGCATTCGGGTTGTTTTTTTCTTAATGCCGACCAGATGCGACATTGGGTATCTCGCGACGATTTTGGCGTAGCGCGACGCGATTTCATTGGACCGCTCGAGAGCGCCGCGTCGCTGAGCGTGATGCAGTCGTTCAAGGTCTACAAACCCGTCGTCGCCAATGCGAATTTTCTCGAGATTGAGCATCATGGCGAACAGTTCCTGCGGAAAATACGTCGTGCAGCGGTGACGCCAAACCCCAGTTGAGCCATCTATGACTTTGGGCCGGTGCTCAGCTTCAGTTTTTGCAAATCCGATTGGACCGTGCGGTGCTGTTGCTTGAGCTCGTTCAGACTTTCGCGTTCCTTGTCCACCACTTCCGTTGGCGCACGGGATACGAAACTCTCGTTGTTGAGTTTCTGTTCTTTGCCGGTGATTTGTTTGACCAGTTGTCCTAGCAATTTCTCAAGTCGCGAAAGCTCGGCCTGGACATCGATGAATTTCTCCAAGTCAACGTGGACTGTGATGTCGATGGAAGGAATCGCCAATGGCGCATCGGTTGCGAACGAGTTGGCGTCCGGGCCCAGCGAAATGACTTCGGCACCCGCCAATGCTTCGAGATAGCTACGCATCGGCTGCAACAATTGGGTCGACGATTCGCTGCAATGGATCGCGACGGGCAAGGTTTCTCGAGGGGCAATGTTTTGACTCGCACGAATCTTGCGAATGGCGCCGATGACTTCTTGGAATTCGGCGAACTGCCGCTCGATGGTCGGATCAAAATGCGCCGCGTTGCTTTCCGGCCAAGTCGCCGTCATCACAAAGGGATTAGCGGCGGTTGGGGCATCGAGTCCTCGAATCGGTGCCGCGTCACCCAAATGTTTCCAAATGGACTCGGTCACAAAAGGAGTGATCGGGTGAAGGAGTCGTAGGAGAGTGTCGAGGCTGTGTGCCATCACTCGCTGGGCAGTCGGTCGTTGATTTTCGTCGCTCAAACGTGGTTTAGCGATTTCGACATAAAAACTGCAAAACTCGTCCCATGCGAAGTTGTAAAGGACACCGGACGCCTCCGCGAACTGGTACCGCTGAATGGCTTCGGTCACTTGTCGGGTCACCGTCGACAATCGACTGAGCACCCATCGGTCTTCCAGCGGCAGTGAGGCGACGTCGATTGGCTCGCTGGTGTAACCGTCGAAGTTCATCAGCGCGAATCGAGCGGCATTCCAAAGCTTGTTGACAAAGTTCCGTGCGGTCTCAAATCGTTCGCTTACCACGGCGCCCTTGATCAACAACTTGTCTTCGTCCGACTCGGCCCACTGGGTCGAGAACGGTTTGCCACAGTGCGGACAATCGATTCGCGGCAACGATCGATTCTTGGGCGTTTGGTCGATCAGCTTTTCGCAACTCGGACATTCATATTGGACGGGCATTCGCACGTCTTGGGTTTCGGTCGCCAGTCTCGCCAAACCGAAACGCATCGCATCCGGCCCGAACTTGTCGATCACATCGATCGGATCGACGCCATTGCCCTTGCTCTTGCTCATCGTTTCACCCTGCCCATCAAGAATCTTGGGATGGATGAACACTTCTCGAAACGGAACTTGACCCACGTTGTTGAGCCCCATCAGGACCATGCGAGCGACCCACAGGGTGATGATGTCTCGCGAGGTGATTAGCGTGCTGGTGGGATAGAAGTATTCGAGCTCCGGCGTTTTGGCGGGCCAACCCAAGGTGCTATGGGGCCACAGTGCCGACGAGAACCAGGTGTCCAGAACATCCGGGTCACGTACCAGCCCCATCGCTTCGATCTCTCGCTCAAGCGTCTCGTTTTCTTGGCGCAAACAGACTACGACGCTTCGCGTGGAGTCCTCCGCATTCTCGATACGATCCAGCACGTCGCCTTCCGAGTGCGCCGGCAGCAATCGCAATCGAGCCACCAAATCCGTTGCCGCCGCTTCGCTCAAACCATGCAGCGACCAAATCGGAATGCGGTGCCCCCACCACAATTGGCGACTGACCGGCCAGTCACGTTTCTCGCCCAACCAATCGAGATACCCCTTGCGATAACGTTCGGGAAAAATTTTTACTCGCTCGTCGGTCACCGCGTCCATCGCGGATTGAGCGAGTGTGTCCATTTTGACAAACCACTGGTCCGCCAAGAACGGTTCGATCGGTGTTTTGCTGCGATCGCTGTGTGGCAATTCGATGTCGCGATCTTCAACGTCACCGAGTTGTCCGATCGCTTCGAGGTCTTCGACGACTCGCTTGCGCGACTGGGCGATGGTGAGACCTTCGTATTTGCCACCCTCGGAGTTGATCGTGCCATCGGGATTGAGAATATTGATCATCGGCAAATCGCATCGCAGTCCGACTTCGTAGTCATTCGGGTCGTGCGCCGGTGTGATCTTAACGCACCCGGAGCCCATCTCGGGTTTCGCCCAAACATCGGCGACCAATGGGATCTGACGTCCCGCGAGCGGCAATTCGAGCATGCGACCATCGTGTGCCATGTCGCGGAGTAATTCGAGCGAGGCCAGCATCCGGTCACGACGTTGGACAATCGCGTCGAGCTCGGCTTGGCACTCCGCTTTCTCTTTATCAGTCGCGGCGGCAAGTTTGGTCCGCGCATCAGATTCGAGTTTCGCAAAAGCGGTCGCGGGATCTGGATGCACGGCCACCGCAGTGTCGCCAAGCATCGTTTCGGGACGTGTCGTCGCGATCTCCACACGTTTCGGCTCGCCCGGCTTGGGCGAAAGGACGTTGTAGAAGATGTGATAGAAGTGACCCTTTTTGGTTTCGTTGAACACTTCGTCGTCGCTGACGGCCGTCTGCAAGAACGTGTCCCAATTCACCAACCGCTTACCTCGGTAAACCAAGCTCTGGCGAAAGAGATCAAAGAACGTCGCGCGAACCGCAGCGGCGCAGATGGGATCGAGTGTGAACCGAGTTCGCTGCCAATCGCAACTGCATCCCATTCGTTTGAGTTGGCTGAGGATGCGAGTTTCGTATTGGTCTTTCCAGGCCCATATTCGCTCGACGAGCGCCTCGCGTCCCAAATCATGCCGCGACTTGTTCTCCAGTTCCTTTAAACGACGCTCGACGACGGCCTGGGTCGCGATTCCCGCATGGTCGGTGCCTGGCATCCACAACGCTTCGAACCCCTGCATGCGTTTGGTCCGCACGACGATGTCTTGAAGCGTATTGTTCAGGCCGTGTCCCAAGTGCAGGGCGCCGGTAACGTTCGGTGGCGGTATCACGATACTGAACGGCTTCTTGTTCGGGTTGACGCTCGCGTGATTGCAACCGGCATTGTCCCAAGCTTGAATCAGCTCAGCGGCGGCCTCAGCGTGTTCGAAACGAATCGGAATCGTCATCTGCGAAATCGTCTAAATCTGGTGCGAAATGGAGTGGTGAAAACATCGGTAGGCTAGGCAGTTTTATCGAATCTGTCTATCTGTTTGTCGGCGAAGACGAGCGCACCGGCGAGGCCCTGACGCGACGCGGACTCAATTCGATTCGTCCCCGGTGCTGTTCGAGATGGGGCAATCCGATTAGAAACAGGTGATCCGCCAGGTGCCCGAGTGTTTGGTGGACGTTGAAGCTGACCGTCTCAACTCGCCCGGTTTCTCAATGAACTTGCTTTTGATCGTGATGTTGCCGCTCGTCGGTGCCGTGCTCCCGGCGCTGATGTTTCGTTCCGGGCGTAACGCGTGCACGATTTCGACGGTGGCCGTCAATCTTCTCTCGTTTGGCTTGCTCGTAACCCACGTGCCGGCAGTCATGCGTGGCGAAATCATTCAAGCGAGTTGGAATTGGGTTCCGCAACTCGGACTCAATGTCCAATTCTGGATCGACGGGCTTGGGCTGCTGTTTGCCGGAATGATTCTCGGGATCGGCTTGCTCGTGGTGGTGTACGCGCGGTTCTATCTCGATAAGTCCGAACCGATGGGCAACTTTTTCACCTACTTATTGCTCTTCCAAGGTGCCATGGTCGGCATCGTGCTTTCCAACAATCTGCTGTTCATGCTGGTTTACTGGGAACTGACGAGTCTTTCGTCGTTCTTGCTCATCGGATTTTGGAGCCACACGGTGGCGGGTCGCCAGGGAGCCCGGATGGCGCTGGCCATGACTGGTGCGGGTGGCTTGTCGCTCATTGCCGCGGCACTGTTGATTGGCCAGACGGTCGGTTCGTTTGAGCTGACGACCATTCTGGCAAGCGGCGATTTGATTCGCAGCTCGAGCCTCTATCACTGGATCTTGCTGCTCGTGCTGGGTGGTTGCTTCACAAAGAGCGCCCAATTCCCATTTCACTTTTGGCTACCTCACGCGATGGCGGCCCCGACGCCGGTGTCGGCGTACCTGCATTCCGCCACCATGGTCAAGGCAGGCGTGTTTTTGATGGCTCGACTGTGGCCCGTTTTGTCGGGAACCGAGTCCTGGTTCTACATCGTCGCCACCACCGGGCTGGTGACGATGCTACTTGGTGCTGTGATCGCGTTGTTCCAAGACGACCTCAAGGGGTTGTTAGCGTATTCGACCATTAGTCATCTGGGATTGATGACGATGTTGCTTGGGTTCTCCACGCCCATGGCCGTGGTCGCGTGCGTTTTTCACATCATCAATCATGCGACGTTCAAAGCGGCGCTGTTCATGAATGCGGGGATTGTCGATCACGAAGCCGGCACGCGCGACCTCAAACGACTCGGCGGCTTGATTGGGCTGATGCCAACGACGGCTACCATCGCAATGATCGCAGCAGCGTCCATGGGCGGACTACCTCCACTCAATGGCTTCCTGTCCAAGGAAATGATGCTCGAGGAAGCATCGCACACGGCTTGGTTGTCGCAGGGGTGGGTGATCCCGACGCTCGTTACCGTGGCATCGATTTTTTCGTTCGCATACTCGCTACGGTATGTGGCGCACGTCTTTTGGGGCAAGCGACGCAGCGACTATCCCAAGCAACCGCATGATCCGCCGCTGGGCCTTTGGTTCCCACCGACGCTGTTGATAGCGATTGTCGTACTCATCGGATTATTCCCGGAAATGTGGGCGGGCAACCTCGTTCGCGCTGCGACATCATCGGTCACGTACGGCGACGTACCCGAGTTTCATTTACACCTGTGGCACGGCATGACACCGGCGTTGATCATGTCTATGGTGGCTGTGGGCGTGGGGGCCTTGTTTGTTTTGGGATACCCGACCATTCGGAGGTGGTGGGAGCATCAACGTCACCCGTCTGGCAAACAGGTGTTCGATGCATTGATCGCGGCTGTCGTGTCGGCGGCTCATGGGGCGAACGATCGCTTGCATAATGGATCGCTCCAGCGATTTCTGTTTTTGATCGTGACATCCGCCAGCTTATTGGGCGCGTATGCTTACTTGCGTGTCGGACATACGCCTGGAAACCGAGTGCTATTGCCGGTCGGGCTTGTCACCATTGCCGGGTGGGGAGTGTTGATGGCGGCATGCGTTTTGGCGGCGATCGCGCATCGGCATCGTTTGATCGCATTGATCACCGTCAACGTGATCGGACTGATCAGCTCGCTCGCGTTTGTCTATCTTTCGGCGCCGGATTTGGCGCTGACGCAAATCTCTGTCGAAGTGGTGACATTGATACTGATGCTCTTGGCACTGTACTTTTTGCCGGACGAGTCGAAAGTCGAAGCGACGAAATCGCATCGACTTCGCGACCTGCTGTTAGCCACGGCCGCCGGACTAGGCGTCGGGACTTTGGCGTGGGTCACGATGACTCGCGACTTTGCAACCCAATCGGCTTACTACGTCGCCGAATCGAAAATCGGTGGCGGTGGCGCGAACGTGGTCAACGTGATCATCGTCGACTTTCGTGGCTTCGATACCTTTGGCGAAATCATGGTGTTGGGAATCGCCGGGTTGACCATCTATGCACTTCTGGATGGCATGCTCGTCGGTCGCATGGCGGCCCGTCTTGCGGCATGGCAACCAGGGCCCAAAAAGTCTCCGGAGCGACACCCCTTGATGATGGTGGTGGCGACACGGGCGATGTTGCCGTTCGCGGTGATGGTAAGCGTTTTTATCTTCCTGCGAGGCCACAACGCGCCCGGTGGTGGATTCATTGCGGCGCTCATCGTTTCTATCGCATTGATCATGCAGTACATGGCGAGCGGGTTTCGCTGGGCGGCGGAGCAAGTGAAGTTCAATTACCACGGGCTGCTCGGCGGGGGAGCCTTGATCGCCGCGGCCACGGGTGTCATCGCCATGGTGATGGACGATGCTTTTCTGACCAGTGGTTTTGATCACTT
This sequence comes from Pirellulaceae bacterium, assembly GCA_041741195.1. GTDB lineage: Bacteria > Planctomycetota > Planctomycetia > Pirellulales > Pirellulaceae > JBBSJZ01. Next base: position 8,794 of record JBGSKM010000075.1, on the reverse strand, counting down.
TCACATACCACTGATTGGCGACGTCGAATTGGCGACCGCCATGTTATTCGACGCGGGCGTCTTTTTTACCGTCGTCGGGGGAGTGATGCTGGCCCTCGCGAACCTATCCAACCTGGGTCGATGCGCAGCCATCGAAGAATGCGAGGGTGATGCTGGCGAGTTTGATCCGTCAGTTTACCATCCTCGTCGTGAGGGAGATTGAACATCATGGAATTCTTAGTAGCCAGCGCGATCGCGATGATGACGGCGTGCGGCGTCTATTTGATGCTCCGCGCGAGGACCTATACCGTTGTCTTGGGGCTCACGCTTCTAACTTATGCTGTGAACCTGTTCATTTTTTCGACCGGCCGACTGCGCACCAATCGGCCCGCGATCCTCGTCGAAGGCCAGACGGACTACACTGATCCGCTCCCCCAGGCGCTCGTGTTGACTTCGATTGTGATTTCGTTTGGCATGACTGCTTTGTTATTGGTGTTGGCGGTACGCAGCTATTTTGAGAGTGACGGCGATCATGTGGACCTGCTGGGGCCTGAGGAAGCGGTGGCACGCAAACGCTAATGAACCACTGGATGATTCTGCCGATTTTGCTACCGGCGGTGGTGGCACCGCTCTTGGCGATGAGCGTTCGTCACGACATTGTGCTAGCGCGTATATTTTCGGTCGGATCGACAGTGTTACTGTTGATACTGAGCATGCTCTGCGTCCATTTCGCGTCGAGCGGCGAGACGCTGATCTATGCGCTCGGAAACTGGGCCCCGCCCTTCGGAATCGTGTTGGTGCTCGATCGGCTATCCGCATTGATGTTGTTATTAACGTCGTCGCTTGGTCTCTGCGTTCTGTTGTATGCGATTAGCGGATGCGACACCCGTGGCCAGCACTTTCATCCACTTTTTCAGTTCCAGTTGATGGGGCTCAATGGTGCATTTTTGACGGGTGACCTGTTTAATCTTTTCGTGTTTTTTGAAGTCCTATTAATCGCTTCCTATGGGTTGATGGTGCATGGCGGTGGCCCGTCACGACTGAGAGCGGGGATACAGTATGTCGTCATTAACCTGCTCGGGTCGAGCATTTTCTTGGTCGCGTTAGGGTTGCTCTATGGCGTGACGGGAACGCTCAATATGGCGGATTTGGGGCGAAAATTGCCGGCAATCGCTGATTCGGACCTGGCCATTTTGATGACTGGCGCGACGCTTTTGGTAATCGTTTTCGGAATCAAGTCCGCGTTGTTCCCATTGCAGTTTTGGCTGCCCGGCACCTATACCAATACCTCGGGAACGATCGCGGCACTTTTCTCCATCATGACCAAAGTCGGCGTCTACGCGATCATCCGCATTCGGTCAGTGGTGTTCAATGATGCGGCAGAGTTGCCCTTTGGTGTGATGGATTGGTTGATGCCCGCCGCCGCGATTACCTTGCTTTTAGGCATGATGGGTGTCGTCGCCGCGCGAAGCCTCGGGCAACAGGCCTCGTTGCTTGCACTCGGGTCCATTGGGATGCTGATGATTGCCATCGCGGCATTCACGCCCCAGTCGCACTCGGCTGGTTTGTACTACATGCTGCATTCGACATTCGCGGTCGCGGCACTATTCTTGGTTATTGACATGGTCATCATTCGTCGGTCGGGTGAAGGTGACGCGTTGACGCTGGGGGGACGATTCGACCAACTGGGATTACTGGGCGCGATGTTCTTTCTTGCCGCCATCGCCGTGATTGGAATGCCGCCCCTTTCGGGATTCTTGGGTAAATTGTTGATCATGGACAGCATTCGCACCGTCAACGGATGGCCGATGCTTTGGGCGCTGATCCTCGTTTCCTCATTGCTCGCATTGGTCGGGTATAGCAGCAGTGGCAGTTTGATATTTTGGAAGAGCGCTAGTGGTGATGTGGCACTCGCGACACCCAAGGGCACACCGATAGCCTTGCCAATGGTCGCCATTGGATCGATGCTCGGCATGCTTGTTCTTCTAACCGGTTTTGCCGGTCCGATTACCGTTTACCTCGATGGTGTCGCGGCACAAATATTTGAGCCTCACGGCTACATCGACGCGGTCCTCGTTCCTCGTGCGGAGGAGCTGTAATGAAACAGGAACACGATCAAGCGGTCGAATTGACGCATTTCCAGCGATACCTGCCGCATCCGTTGCTGTCGATCTTGCTCGTGATGTTGTGGATCGCGTTGCAGAATAGTTTCAGTATCGCGGTTTGGACGGGAGCTCTGTTTTTGGGTTTGGTCATACCCATCTACACCGCGAATTTCTGGCCAGATCGTCCCAAGATTCGCAGCCCAATGAAGGCGTTTGTTTTCGCGTTGATCGTTGCCTGGGACATTTTGGTCGCGAACGTGCACGTGGCACTGTTGATTTTATTCCGTCGAAGCGATCGCTTGCGGACCCGATGGGTGACGGTGCCAATTGATCTGGCAAGTCCCGAAGCGATCACTGTCTTGGCAGGCACCATCACGCTCACCCCGGGAACAGTAAGCAGCGACATTGCCGCCGACGGTCGCTCTATCTTGGTTCACTGTTTGGATTTGGAGAACGAGCATGACCTCGTTCATACCATCAAGAATCGGTATGAGAAACGACTGCAGGCGATATTCCCATGATTGAATCCGCACTGATGTTCGGCTACACGTGTGTTTGCATCGCGCTGGTGTTGAACCTATGGCGTTTGGCGCAGGGTCCCACCGTCATGGACCGCGTCCTCGCGGGTGACACGATGGTCGTCAACACGATCGCCCTAATCATTCTTTATGGCATTGGCGACGGAACGACACTTTACTTTGAGTCGGCGTTACTACTTGCCATGTTCAGTTTCATCTCGACCGTCGCGTATTGTCGTTTCTTGCTCCGCGGCGACGTCATTGAATAGGGTTTCTGGCGATGAATATATTCTTGGAACTGAGCATCACACTTTGCATCGTGATCGGCGGAGTTTTTGTATTGGTCGGTTCACTCGGGCTGATCAAATTGCCTGATCTGATGACGCGGCTCCACGCCCCCTCCAAGGCCACGACGGTTGGTGTCGGTGGATGCTTGGTTGCGTCAATGCTCAATTTCTGGGCCATGGAAGGCCGTTTTTCGATCCAAGAGATCCTCATTACCTTCTTTTTATTCTTGACGGCGCCCGTTACCGCGCACTTCATCGCTAAGGCTCATTTGCACACGCAAGAGCGAACATCCGACAATTTGCCGCCCCCTGCGACGAGCGCTGGTTGGGCGACGTTCACTCCCGCGTCGTCGAGCGAAACGCATTCTGCGGATCGTTGATGCTAGCCGTGACGCTGCTCGGATGCGTTCGTTGCGGTATGGTGATTACGATTGGATTTGTGAAGCTTGTACTCGACGGCATCGACTAGGGCTCGCCAACTCGCTTCGATGATGTTTTCGCTGACGCCGATCGTGCCCCACGTTTCGTGTTTGTCTCCACTTTCGATATTGACGCGTATGCTGGCCGCTGTCCCGCCGCCTGAATCAACCACACGAACCTTGTAATCGATCAACCGCATTTCGCTGAGCGTGGGATAGGTATCCAGCAGAGCTTTACGAAGGGCGGCGTCCAGTGCGTTTACCGGGCCATGGCCTTCGGCAGCATCGAACCAGAGCTTCTCGCCGACTTGCAATTTGATGATCGCTTCGGCGAACACATTGGATGAATGGCTATCCCGATCACCGGCAACGATGCGATATTTGATCGGTGTGAAATGCGGGGTGAACGTTCCCGCCACTCGTTTAACGAGTAGGTCGAACGAGGCGCCGGCGCTTTCGAATTGGTAGCCTTGGTTCTCCAATCGTACGACTTCAGCGAGGATTTTATCCATGAGTTCGCGGTCGTCTTCGATGTTGTGTTTCGTCGCTACCGCCACAATATTGCTGCGACCGGACAGTTCGCTCACGAGGATCCGGCGCTCATTGCCGACTAGCGCTGGGTCGATATGCTCGTACGTCTTTGCAGCCTTGTTGATGGCGTGAACGTGCATGCCACCTTTGTGCGCAAAGGCACTCTGGCCGACAAACGGCTGGCTGCCGCGCCACTGTAAATTGGCGGTTTCGTAGACGTAGCGGCTAAGTTCCGTCAGCGGTTGGAGCGAACGTCCCCCCAGCACCGAGTATCCGTTCTTTTTGAGTGCCAGATTCGCGATAACGGAAATGAGATCGACGTTGCCACAACGCTCGCCGATACCATTGATGGTGCCTTGGACCTGGGTCGCACCCGCGTCGACGGCAGCGAGCGAGTTCGCTACGGCCAGTTCGGAATCGTTGTGGCAATGGATGCCAATGTGAACGCCGCTGCCAGCGACGCTTTCCAAAGCGATCTTGGTGACTTCGGCGATCCGTTCCGGTAGCGTCCCACCGTTGGTATCACAAAGGGCCAGCCAAGTCGCACCGCCGGCCACCGCGGCTTGCAACGTCTTCAATGCGTATTGCGGGTTAGCGTTGTAGCCATCAAAAAAGTGTTCGGCGTCATAGATCAGCTCGGCATGTCGTTTTAGAAACTCCGCACTCTCACCGATCATGTGGAGGTTTTCGTCGAGTGTCACGCCGAGGACATCGGTCGCATGATAGTCCCAAGTTTTGCCGACGAGCGTGCAGTAGGGGGTTTCGGCGGCTACGAGTGCCCGCATCCCGGGGTCCTGGTCCGCGCTCATCGATCGTCGCCGCGTCATGCCAAAGGCCGAGACACTGGATTTGCCAAGATCGCGGTTGCGGATTTCCTTGAAAAACGCAACGTCCTTTTCGTTGGAAAGCGGATAGCCACCCTCAATGAAGTCGACTCCGATTTCGGCGAGTCGCATCGCGATGTTGAGCTTATCTTGCAACGAGAAACTGACTCCCTCGCCTTGCGAGCCATCGCGCAACGTGGTGTCGTAGATCAGGATTGATTTAGCGGTCATGGCGAAACAATTTACAAACAGGTGATGCGATCGGCAGTCAAAAAACGTTACGAAAAAACCCCCACAGCCGCGAAGGCTCTGGGGGTAACGTGGCTTATCAAAGTCCAGCACCGAAACGTACCGAAAGGCTAGCCGTGCTCTGCCAGCTTAGCTTTCGGGCGGTTCGCCCCCGCGTCATTTCCGGCAAATGAAGCCGGTGACGCGGACGGTAATGCTTGATGCGGTTGAATTCATAAGCTCAATAATCTAGATCCAGCGGCGCTGGTGTCAATCGCCCTCCGCCATGGAGCGAGACGCCTCATTCGGAACCGCGGGCAATTGGGCCGGCGAAAAACGCTCTTGAGAACTGGCTCGAACGACCATCGCGGGAGTTTGATTCGGCGTTTTTCTGATCGACAAACGACGCGAATCGATGCGCCAACGGACGATGAAAACCAGTACGAAAACTATACACACGAGCGTCATCACCACACTCATCGCAAACAAAACCGGTCGGAGTGGTAGATTCTCGGACCAACCCCAAACCTGTTGCATCATCTCCATTAATCCCACCAATACGCCCAGCGCCATGATCACTGCGGCGATGGGTCGACAGAGCCGGCGTCGATGTGGATTGAGTCCCACGACGCCGCAAAACAGCACAGGAATCCCGAACATCAGCGGGACGAACTGGAACGGTGACTTGGCCGACGCCGCCACCATTCCAAAAAGCGACAGACCGCAAAGTAACAGCCCAAACACGATTGCAGAGCGTGCCATCTCGAAATGATTCCGGTGTAAAAGAGTGAGGTGGCGTTGTAGCGAAGCGACGCGACGGTGACGACCCCTAGTCATGCATCTTCAGAACCGGCAAACGTCCGCGACGTTCGATCTGGTCCCGAATGGATGAGGGCGTCGTGTCACTGGGACGGGGGCGAGACTGTGGCAGGGTGTGTGGTGGGACGTAGTGGATGCCCTGGCGAGTTCCCCGTAGGGCAAACTCATCCTCAATCGACTTGCGCAATGTCGACTTTTCCAGACACCACTTGGGTTCGATCAAATAATCTGGTGGTGCGTCGCCGCTGACACGTTCCACGATCACCGCTGGCGAGATTCGCTCGAGAAAATCGACGACAATACGGATGTAGTCGTCTCGAGATATCATCCGCACTTGATCGCGGAGAACCTCGTCGCCCAACGGCGTGCCGCGAACTGCGTAGAGATTGTGTAGCTTGACCGAATCGAACCCCAAGCGGGCAACTTCTGACGCCGTTTGGAGCATCATTTCATGTGTCTCGCCGGGAATCCCCAGGATGATGTGGGCACAGCATTCGAACCCGCGACCACGGCTGCGATCGATCGCATTGACCATATCGGCGTGCGAGTGAGCTCGATTCATCCAAACGAGGCTCGGGTCACGCATCGTTTGCATTCCGAATTCGAGCGACACGTAGTGTTTTTCCGCAAGCCGCTGGAGCAGCTCCAAAACCGAATCGGGAACGCAATCGGGTCGAGTTCCAATGGCCAGCCCGACGATGTCGTCACGAATCGATAACGCCAGCTCGTAGATCTCCTCGAGCTGTTCGACCGGTGCGTAGGTGTTGGTGGCTGGCTGGAAATAAGCGATGAATCCGGACACACGATCATAGCGGCGACGAACCGATTCGATTCCACCGCTGAGTTGCTCACTCACCCGCTTGAGTCGCACGCGTCGCGACGGGCTGAACGAACGATTGTCGCAAAAGTTACATCCACCGCGAGTGACCGCGCCGTCCACATTTGGGCAGGTAAATCCCGCATCGATACTGACTCGCTGGACACGTCCGCCAAAACGGCGGCGGAGCGAGGCGCCGAACGCATTGAACGCCAATCCCTCTCGCTGCCAATCGAGATAATTGCCGAAGTTCGGATTCTGGATCGTTTGCGGAGTTGCCAACGGGGGGACGGGAGTCAAAATGGATGTAAAGAATTTCGGTTGAGATTTTCGTGAATGGCCGACGACTCTTTTTACACTATGGGATAGATATCCAGCGATGTCGCTTCCCCAAAAGTCATCCTTCTTAACTCAGAATGATTCCCATGGAACCCTTGGAAGACAACGAGCCACAACTATTTGCTGGCAAATACGGTCAACTCACTCCCACTGGCGGTGGCGACCCCATTCCACTCCTCAAAGAGCGGTTGTTGGTGGGACGTCAAAGCGATTGTGACATCCAATTGAAGTTTCCAAACGTCTCGAGCAACCATTGTCGCTTGGCGATCGAGGAAGGCTATTGGTTCGCAAGAGACCTGAGTAGCCGAAACGGGACTAAGGTGGACGGCCGGACGATTGTGCGAAAGCGACTGGACCCGAAGTGCAAAATCGCATTCGGAAAACACGAGTACGTGGTCGAGTACGATCCGCATGCCCTGGGTGCTTATGGGCCACCACCGGCCGACGACGACTACATGGACGAAATGAACAAACACTCGTTGATGGACAGGGCTGGGATTAGCCGACGCGGCGACAAACGCCCAAAGTAAGGAATGACCGTTGGGGACCTGCCCACAACGATTTTTCTCGTTACATTCCCTTCATGATGCGCCGATACCCCGCACCGACGCTTCCGTTGGTGCGGGGTTCTGGTTTTTTGATCCCGCTCACACCCTCCATCGATTTCGAACGTTGTCATGCCAAAACTCGCTCACCATGTTTTCTTTACGCTCGTCGACCGCAGTGAATCCGCTCGTCAGTCATTGATATGTGCCTGTCAAAAATACCTCGATGGTCATGACGGTGTGGTGGACTTTTCCGTCGGCACGCGCGAACCTGAACTCGATCGTCCCGTCAACGCTGACTACGACGTTTCATTGCATGTGATTTTCAAGGATCGCGCGGCACATGACGAATACCAAACCGCGGCACGACACTTGGAATTTATCGCTGAGCAAAAACCCGGCTGGGCGAATGTTCAAGTATTCGACAGCAACTTGGTCTAACCGTCACTTGGTCTAACCGTCGCGGTATGCTTTAAGCGTCTGAGGCCGGTGATGTGACGTCGTTTCGGTTTTCGAGAGTCTCGACGACCGCGCAGCCACATGCATCGCTCCAGACGTTGACAGCGGTTCGGGCCATGTCCAAGACACGATCGACGGCAAGAATCACGCCCTGCAGTTCCACCGGCAAGTTCACTGCTTGCAGGATGATCACCATCATCACCAATCCGGCATGTGGAATGCCCGCGGCGCCGACGCTGGCGAGCAGCGCGGTGAACGCGACGATGATTTGCTGGGTGAGCGGCAAGTTCGCCCCGTGATGCATCTGTGCAATGAACAGCACCGCGACCGCTTCGTAAAGCGCTGTGCCATCCATGTTGATCGTTGCCCCGAGCGGCAGCACAAACGAGCCTGTGCGATTGCTGATTTTTGCCCGTTGTTCGACGTTGGACATCGTGAGAGGCAAGGTTCCGTTGCTGCTGGCGCTACTAAATGCGGTCAAGAGTGCCGGCGACATTGCTTTGGCAAACTCGAGAGGACTTCGCCGGGCGAACAATTTCACGATCAGCGGCAACGTAACAAAAGCGTGAACGAACAAGGCGAGAGCGACCGCCAGCACGTACCAGGCGAGTGCCTGAAACACGCTTGCGCCCTGGGTCGCTGTGACATAGGTGATCAAGAAGAACACCCCGATCGGCGCCAGGTGAATGATGGCGGTCGTCATCGCCATCATCACTTCAAAGCCTACCTGGGCGGCGGTTCTCACCGACTCCAAGACTTTGCCACCGACTCGAATCGTGAACAATGAAAACGCGATCGTAAACGCGATGATGGAAAGAAAATCCGGGGCCACGAGTGCGCCAAGCGGATTACTGGGAACAAGCGCCTCGAGCTGCGAGAATAGCACGTCGCCCAGCGAAGCCGAGCGTGTCCCGGCGTCCGCGG
>JBGSKM010000074.1:0-61309 GCA_041741195.1 Pirellulaceae bacterium | reverse complement strand
ATCGCCGCAACGTTTGCCACCTTGTTCGTATTGCCGCTGTTCTTTGCCATGTTGCAATCCAAAGCCAGCTTGAAGTCCGCTTCCATGGACCCCGATGATCCCGAAAGTTTTTACTATGCGAATTGAATTCCCCGTGCTCGTTGTCGCGTTGCTTTTGGTGGTCACGGGTTGTGAACCGAGAGGAGTCACGAGCTCCGTCGATGCGAGTCTCGCCGCGGCACCATCCGGTACGGGTGCGAGTTCGATCGATCGAGTGACCGCAGGTCCACCGGTCAAGAAAACATTGCAGTTATTCACCGAACAACCAGGGCGTGTGGTCGCGTTTGAAGAGACACCGATTCTCTCCAAGCTTCCCGGCTACGTTGATAATGTTCACTTTGATATCGGTGACAAGGTCGCCAAGGGGCAAGTGCTGATCAGCATCCGTGCGCCTGAGTTCAACGATCAACTTGAACAGAAACGCGGACTTCTCGGCCAAGCCGAAGCCCAGATCAAACAAGCGGAAGCCGCATTGGTGGCTGCCGAGGCTGCTGCGAACTCGTCACAAGCCATGGTCGCACAGGCGGAAGCTGGAATCGGGCGAACCGACGCCGAGTACGCTCGTTGGGACTCGGAACTAAAACGAATTCAGCAACTCGTCAGCAAGGGTTCGGTGACACCGAAGTTGGCCGAAGAGACTTCCAGCCAGTTTCAATCGGCGGACGCTGCGCGGAAAGAGTCCCTAGCGAGTATTGAATCGGCAAAGGCTCGCCAACAAGAATCCGCAGCGAACGTGCTGACCGCGCGGGCTGACGTCGACGCAGCGAAGGCAAGACTTAGAGTAGCCCAGTCGGACATCGCCCAAGCCGAGACGATGCTGGCTTACACCGAGTTGGTATCACCGTTCGACGGTTATGTCACCAGCCGACACGTGGATGCGGGGCACTATGTTCAACCCGCTGGAGCAAGCAATGCCCAGCCGCTGATGACGATTGCCAACGTCGACAAGGTGCGCGTCTTTGTGAACGTGCCCGAGAGCGAAGCAGTTTGGGTCGACGCTGGGTTTGCGGATTTAGAATCCGGCGACCCGGTCACGATCCTTTCACCTTCGCTGCCCGGAGGAAAGTTTGAATCGCGCGTCACTCGTACGGGCTTGCAACTGGATCCGCAAAGTCGCACGCTGTCGGTCGAAATTGATATTGAGAACAGTGACCTGAAGATGCTGCCGGGAGCGTTCGTCACGACCAAGATCCTGCTTGAGCAGCGAGACGATGTGCTTACGTTACCTACCGCTGCGATTGTCAAAACTGGTGACGAGACCAAGTGTTGCTTGGTGGTGGATGGAAAAATCGAACATCGCCCCATCGAATTGGGTTTGCGAGTCGGTGATGAGGTGGAAGTCACATCGGGTTTGGATGGAAGCGAAACGGCAGTACTCGTTCGGGCAAGTTCGCTTCAACCCGGCCAAGTCGTCGAGGTCATCGAAAAGAAATAGCTCCATGTCTTGCCTTGTATGCAAGTCGAACTCACCGCAAGTGGCAAAAGCGTCGAAAGGGTCGTGTAGATCCCAACCCCAACGCCTCAGCGAAGGGCGTCACTCAACCGATTCCTTCTCTTTCGCATTGGGTCGCGATTAAGCGCTAGTGGGCACTGGCCCGTTACAGTGATAACGCCGATGTGCTGGATCCGAAGGCGTCGACTGTGTGCCCTTGGGATTGCAGCAGTGTGACAAAGAGATTGGCCAGAGGCGTGTTGTTTTCAGCATCGAACGCGCGGTGCTCGCCATGCTTGAATCCACCGCCGGCGAGCAAGATCGGCAAGTTTCGCCAGTCGTGGCTGTTGGCGTTACCGAGGTTGCTGCCAAAAAGGACGGCCGTGTGATCGAGTAAACGCGCACCGTTTTCGGTTCGGTCATGCAGCGCAGCGAGTAGCTTGGCCAGGGCACGCATTTGCGCCATTTCGATCAGCTTCAGCTGTGCGATCTTCGCTTCGTCTTGCCCGTGATGCGACAAGTTATGGTGATCGATCGACACGCCGGGGACGGGCGGAACGTCATTGCGTCCCTGCATCGTCATCGCGATCACGCGTGACGAATCGGTTTGCAGGGCCAGTGGAATGAGTTCAAACATTAGCTCCGTGCGTCCGATCAAATCCGCTTCGTTTTGGATTTCGGCCGGTGGCTCCGCGTCAACGTGGGGCTTGGGCCTTTGACTCCAAGCTTCCGCGGCGTGCAAGCGTCGCTCCATCTCTCGAACACTCTCAAAGTACTCGGCGAGCCGTTGGCGATCGCGGCGCCCGCTGGTTCGCGCGATCCGCTTCGCTTCTTCGGATACGCTATCGAGGATGCTGCGTCCTTCGCCCAGACGACGAACTTCGCTGGCAACTTGCTCGGCCGTGCCATCCAAGAACAACTGGGCAAAGAGTTCCGATGGTCGCGCCACCGCCGGGATCATCACACCGCTTCGTGTGTACGATTGACTGCTATGGCTGGTACCGATGACAAGAGAAGGAAATCGTGTGACATAACCCAATCGTTCGGCGGCGAGTTGATCGAAGGAGAGCGTGTTTCGGAAACCGCCGAGCCCCGGATGGGCGGCCGAGGTGAGCCAAGTACGCTCCGACGAATGCCCATCGCTTCCCGATTGTTCAGGGTGCGACAATCCAGAAAAAACAGTCACGTCGGATAGGCGTTCGCCGAGGACTCGCAAGTAGGGCGATGGTTCGTAACCAGCTCCGACCGCCTGGGGGAAAAAGTCGGGGCCGTGCAATCCGAGTGTCGTGCAGATGGTGACGATTCGCTTGCGTTGCGGCGTGTTGTCGTCGCCACGGGCGGAGCAAGTAAATCGATCGAGTATCGGTAAGCAGATCCCGATGCCGGCGGCACGCAAGAATTGGCGACGCGAAGCGCCACGGTCAATCATTTCGTCGAGAGATCTTCGCTTGATGATTTGCACGAACCGGCTATTTGGATTGAAAGAGCTCGCTGGCGACGATCTCGTGAATGATACTGCGAACGCCATGATCGTCCTTGGCGGTGCGATCGATGATTTGTTGAACCACGTCTCGGTCCGCCAGTTCGATACGTTGCCCGGTGGCGTAGACGATCAAGTTGGAAACGATGCTGCGAGCGACTTTGTCTCGTTGGCCAAGCAATTGCTGCTTGAACTGGATGACGTCGTCGAACTTGGTGCCATCGTGCCACTGGCCGCTCGAATCGACGACCGGTCCGTGCTTGTATTCCCAAATCTTGCGACCGCGAAATGTCTCTTTCACTGGCTGGCCTTGGTCGGCGGATCGATACGCGGCACGCCAACCTCCAATCACGTCAAAACTTTCCAGGGCAAAGCCGGGCGGATCAATGGTCGAGTGACAACTTGCGCATGCCGTGTCCGATCGGTGTTTGGCCAGTTGTTCACGAACCGTGGTCGCGCCGCGAGTATCCGGTTCGATGGAACCGACGCCCGGTGGCGGCGGAGGAGGCGGCGAATTTAATAGCCGCGTCAGCACAAAAGATCCGCGTGTGACGGGCGAGGTGACAGTCCCATTTGCGGTCACTTTCAAAACACTGGCTTGCGTCAACACACCACCGCGCGGGGAATCGCTGGGTAGAGTCACTCGGCGAACGTTTTGCCCCTCGACTCCCTCGATTCCATAGTGCTCGGCAAGCCGACGGTTGAGCATCGCAAACTCGGAATCGATCAAGTTCGCGGTCGACAGGTTGCGGTCGATGAGCTCACGAAAAAACGCGTGCGTCTCATCCACCATCGACAATCGCAACAATTGGTCGAACTCTGGATACAACTTCGCATCGGGGCTTGTCGCGTCGATGCGTCGCAAGTCCAACCATTGATCGACAAAGCTTTCGACGAATCGATCGGAGCGTGGATCATCGAGTAAACGCTCTGTCTCGCTCCGGAGAGTCGCTGGTTCCGAAAGCTTTCCTTCGCTGGCAAGTCGCAGCAATCGCTCATCGGGCGTACTATGAGTGAGGAAGTACGACAGTCGCGAGGCGAGCGAGAATTGGTCGAGTCGACCTGGGGTCTCGGAATGGATGAGAAACTGTGGCGACGTCAGGATTGCTCGCAGTGCCACGCGTGTGGCTTGGTCAAAGGTTCGCGAGGCATCGAGCTCGGCTACTCCCAAAGCGATGTAACGATCGACTTCGCCATCGACCAGCGGCCGACGAAATGCCCGCTTCGCAAAGCCGCGAATGACCTTTTCAAGCTCGCGTTTGGGTTGCGTCGGTGTCACTTCGTAAGCGATCCGTTTCCCATTGGCCCAGCGAGGTTGTTTCATTTCAACGATCGGGGTGTCACCGAAAACGCGGCGTACACTTTCGGGCGGCCATGTTGAAACGAGTGGACCCTCGACTTCTATCCACTGCAGCGCTAAACCATTTCCCGAATAAGTATTTCCGTCATGATTCCAGACCGTTTGCCCTTTGGTGTCGAACTGCAGATCGTCCGGCGACGGAAAGAAATACTCATTGGGTTCCACTCGTGCGATGACCTCCACCTCCGTCGGTTCATTCGGTAGCATGTCAAAGAATCCCGCGGTGCGGACGCTTCCGGATTGGTAGTTCCCAATGTTCAAGCGGAGGACGACGGGACGATCGGATTGAAAGGCCCATCCGCGAGCCCGCAAGCGATACAGACCAGGTTCGGCGACATGCACGCCATTGAGTTTGACCATGTAGGACGCGTCCGCGAAAAGGACGACGGCGTCATCGAGCGGACGAACGATGGACTTCTTTTCTTGCAGGTTCTTGACGATCCCCGACTGTTCCAAATACGGGAATCGTTGATTGATCGGGTCAGGGCGTTTGTGCAATCGAATCGCTTCGTCCAGTGCCACGTCGGCGGCGGCGAGTAATTTGTCGATGTGCAGCGCGGAAAAGCGGAGCCCGTCGGAAACGGTGTCGAATCCGTAAAGCGGTGTCTCGTCGGGAAGTAAGTGTTGCAGCGGAGTCGTGATCGCTAGCAGGTCCTGGATCGTGTGTTCATACTCGGACCGATTGAGCCGACGAATGGTGGTGCGACCTTCCTCACGCTGCATGCGGCGATTGACGTCGACAAGTGATGTCTTTAGTCGCTTGACAAACTCGACACGCTCGCCCGGCTGTGGCTGCGTTTCGGAACTCGGTGGCATCTCGCCGGCGGCGACTCGGTCGAGCACGCTCGTCCAGCGATCGAACGACTGCTGGTGCGTGAGATCCCAAGCGAGTGATTTGAGATCCAAATCCGCTTCGGCACCATCGCCGCTGTGACAAGCCAAGCAGTGCTCATTCAGAAAAGGCTCCAGTGGCACATCCGACGCCGCTTCGACGCAGCGTGAAATAGCCAGCGCCAACAGGCCGGTTAAGACGATCGAGATGCGACGCTGGAACAAGAAGCTCTACCTCACTGGCTAGGAGAATGGTGCTTCATTGTAATGACAAACCCGTCGGCTTCCGACTCGAAAACGTCGCGTCTGCGATGATGATCGGAGAATTCGGCGATCGCTACTCGGTCGCCTGGACGACTTGAGGCGAGCCAGCGACGACGCTGCGGTTCAACGCACGCCCGTTGATGTGTCCCGCCACGACACTGCCATAATAGAGCGGCAATGAGTACGCGGGAACCAATGTGCCCAGACCATTGCCGACATAGGTTCCATAGGCGGGATAGAGAATTCGATTCGCTTCGACAATGCGATCCACGTCGCCTTGTTCTTGGACGTGCCAAAGTGCGTCTTGTGATGCGAGCGTTTCATGCCACAGTGGAAAAATCAAATACGACGTGGCGTAAGTTCCCTTGTACGTTCGGCGGGTGAAGTCTTTCGCGTGGCCACCTTCGTGAAAGGCAATCGCGGGCACGTCGCTGTATAGGTGAATCGTGTCCGAGAAAGGGTTGTAGTGGTCGCCGCCAAAAATTCGACCCGGCAAGATAGCTTCGCCCGCGATCGAGAGTGCACCGAGTGTGTAGCGGTACGGCCAAGCGACGGTCTTGTTCTTTCTCAATCGATGCCAGTCGTCGATCGGCGCGTATTGGTTCGCACGCACTTTGATTTGAGGCAAATTGTTCTGCTCAAGATACTCCGCCATCGCCAACACAGTGTCTTCGGAAATGCGATGGTTCGCGATGCGGCGGTCCCACAGCAGAATCTTGTCGGGGATACCGACGACCCAACCGATACCGTCAATGATGGGGCGTCGCGAACCGACTTCGATTTGCGATTCTTGACCGTCGATCAGCTCTGGTGAGAATTGCTGAGTTCGGACTTCGATCGGCCGTGGCTGCAGCACGTGACAACCGCTCGATAGCAGCATCGCCACGACGAATGGGGCCAACATGGTTGATTGGCCGGCGCGTCCGCAAAGGCGAATTACTGTCATGATGGCGATGTCTCGATCATCCAGTTTCACGCCAGCGTCCGAAATGGAAGTCGGCGAAAGCGTGTACTTACGATTCCGAACATGTGTACCGCAATGCACGATTCTAACGGCTGTATCGGCTAATTCGGGGGCCTCTCGGTAGCCAAAATCGCACTCCCGCGTGTCATTCGCCCGGGTTGAGGATCGAGTTTTGCGTCATAGCTGTGTCACCGGTTGATCCCCGAATCGCGAATTGGGGGCCTGGATCATTTGCGTTGACTGTGACCTAATCACCCGTAGGCGGCATGTGTTTGCGGGGTCTCTTTCCCGGCTCTTTCTTTTTTTCGATGACAATGTGAGCAATTAACGATGCCAAATCTTTCGGACCGTGGCCAGCAAGTAGTCGGCGAGATCGCCGCTCGCTATCAGTTGAGTTTTGATGCGGTCGCATCGATGCTGGATGCGGTGATGCGCGGCAACGGCACCATGGCTCAGTTCAACATCCCGGAGCTTGGTGGCGGGGGGCAGTGGATGCAGGGCGGCATGACCATGGTTGGCGACATGTTCAACTATGGACTGAAAAATCGAGTCGCGTCGCTGTGCAGTGAACTCGCGCCGCTGGGCAACGACAGCTCATTTTTCGTTAAATTGCCCGATTATTCACCCAATTCCATGAATTGGTGGCCTGCGGAGTTCGGGTCGGCGACGGCCAGCGGTAGCCAGAACAATTGTCGTTACGCGTATTTCGCGAACTCGCGACGGCTGATCGTCGACATCGCTGGCGACGTGTGGATTTACGACACGCTGGACCATTCGATTTCTGGCGTATCCCAGCAACAGGGGTACGGTAGTAATTGGACGTTTACGAGCCAATACGGGACCGTCAATCTGGGCTCGTTACCAGTGGTGGCGAAGCACGTGCAAGCGCAATCGTATTCGTCGAGCCAAAACGATCAGAGCCAGTCGTCGTCGAATCAAAATCATTCGCAAGAGCGTTTTGATCCCCCGATGAACGCGTCAACGTCGGATGAAACCGTCCAATTGATCAAGAAGCTCGGCGAGCTTCGCGACGCGGGGGTCCTCTCGGAGTCCGAATTCCAATCAAAGAAGAACGAGCTTCTGAATCGACTCTAGTCCTAAACCGTAGGCCGGATCAAGGCTTTGCGAAGATCCGGCAATAGCATGTTGATACCTGCCGGATCGGCGTCGCTGTTGCTCCTTGATCCGGCTTACAATGATCGGGCAATGCATGTTGATGCCTGCCGGATCGGCGTCGCTGTCGCTCCGTGATCCGGCCTACAAAAACTTGATCCGGCCCACAAAGACGACGGTGGATGCCGGTGTTAGGTCAACTTGGACAGCATGAGCGTGGCGATTCCGAGGACAAAGAAGAATCCGCACATGTCGGTTACCGTGGTGAGTAGTGGACCACTCGCCACCGCCGGATCGAATCCGAATCGTTTAAGGAGTAGCGGCACCACGCCTCCAATGGAGACGGCAACGACGGTGTTCGCAAATAGCGCTATGCCGACCACAATTCCTAAGTAAGGATTGCCGTCCCATACCGTCGCGACGATCGCCACTAAGATGCCCAGTGCAAGCCCGTTGATCAGTCCGACTCCCAACTCTTTCATCCAGACTCGCAGTAGTTCGGTTGGCCGGACCAATCCCAATGCGAGTTCACGCATACTGACCGCGACCGCCTGATTGCCGCTGCAGCCGCTCATGTCGGAGATGATTGGCAGAAAGACGGCGAGTGCGATGACCTTTTCCAATGTTTCTTGGAAGCCAGCGATGACGCTGGCGGCACCGATGTTCAATACGATGTTGATGCTCAGCCATGACAATCGACGACTCGCGCGATCCCAAAGCGGCATCGTGCGCAGCTCTTCGCTGACAATCCCCTGGCTCTTGAGGTAGTCCGATTCCACGCGCCGCGACGCTTCGTAGTCCACGGCTTCACGATGAACGACTCCGATCAGTCGACGTTCGCTGTCGATCACGGGGACGCCGAGGAAGTGGTGCGTTTCGAACATCTCGATCAACTGGTCCAGCGGCATTGTCGCGTCCACGGAAAGCGGGTTCGCGATCATCAGCTCATTGACGCGTTGATTGCGGCGAGCGAACAACAAGTCGCGCATCGGCAACACGCCCGTCAGCCGTCCGCCGGCATCGACAAGGTAGGCGTATTGCACATCCAAATCGCGGTACTGGTCCACATTGGAGCTGATCAACTCGATCAACTCCGCCGCCGTCGAGCCGTCATCGAACAACAGGAACTCGGACTTCATCAACCCGCCGGCCGTGTCGTCGGGATAGGTGGCGTAAAGTCGCGCGATCTCCGCATCGTCTTGCGGTAACTCTTTGAGAATCGCTTCCGCAAGATGATCGTCCAAGTCCCCAAGAAGGTCGGCTTGGCGGTCGCTGTCCAGCTCCATCAAGATCGCCGCGGCGTCGCCCACCGGTAGCGCTTCGATCGCTTCCGCCGCCTGGGTCTCGCCCAAGTGGCTGATCACTTCGGCGGCATCGACGGCCGAGAGCATCGTCAAGATTTGGCAACGCTGCTGCTCCGTCATCCGGCTCAGCGCAAGTGCTTGATCGTTCGTGCTCAGCTCATCGAGTGCCGCATCGAGCGCTTCGGCGTCACCATCGGCCAGCAATTCCAGCAATCGTTGCCATGGTCGAGCGTTCTCCGCCGTGACGGTTTCGCTGGTCGATGTTGACGATTCGGGGAAATCACTCACGCGGCAATTCTCGATCAAACAGGGAAACTTGGGTAACAAAGGGGCATGATTATCGACTATTTGACGACACAGGCCGATAGCAGGGAATCATTACGGCGACACAATCCCGTCGACTGCGCAAAAATACGCCACCGCCGCTAGTCGCGGGTACCGCAAACCTCGTTAAACTAAAGCAACATTGGTTCGCTCCATTTTTTTTTCGAGTTGTCACAGGGCAAATGACAAATCCGATTCGCTCCACTATCCGGCTTGACGATCTTGTGATCGGAAGCACGTCCAAGGTCGCGTTCGCGGACGTGACTGGACGTATCGTTATCCCCTTGGGAACGCACATCGTTCAATCGGTCGTTGACGAGATTCGAATGGATGGCGTCTCGTTGCTTCAAGTGGTGACGGCGGACGCCACGGGATTGCCCGAAGATGATATGACGGTCGCGGAACAAGCCTCGGAGCTCGCGTCGCTCAGGTTGTCGCCTTATCCGCCGGAACGTGTGAAACGGTTGGAGGAAAAGTTCTTGGCATGCGAAGCGATGGTGGACGAAATCGTCAACTCGCTGCGCCAAGGCATTACCGTCAATGTTCGCGACGCGGAACAGGAACTCGATGGCTACGTCGATGAATTGACGACCGATCCCGATCCCGTGATCGCGAGTGCAATCGCGTATCAATCCGATCTGACGCTCGCTCGCCGGTGTGTCCAACTATCGGTGTTGAGTATGGCGATCGCGATGGCACAAAAGCTGAACCCGAATGATATTCATGATGTCGGCATCGGGGCTCTGATGCATGATTGGAGTCTGTTTTCGCTTCCGGAAGAAGCACGGTTTCCGCATCTGCCGATGAACGAGCAACTTCGAGCGGAGTACTCCAAGCACCCGCTGATGAGCGAGAACTTGCTTAAGAGCGTTCGCGGATCGACAGATACCCAGCGGACGATCGTTTCCCAAGTTCACGAGTTGCTCGACGGAAGCGGGTTTCCACGAGGGATCGCCGGACGCCAGTTCCATCCACTGTCTCGAGTCGTATCGGTCGCCGATGGATACTTGACACTTACCAGCCCGCCACCGGGTGTGACGCGTGTCATTCCATGTGACGCGATCGCCTACATGATTGCCGGTGCGTCCAAGGGCAAGTACGCTCCGGCGTCGGTCTCGGCACTGCTCGAAGCCGCGACGATGTATCCCTTGGGCAGCTTGCTCGAATTGAGCGACGCGACACTCGTTCGCGTGATCCGTAGCAACGCGGGCGACTACGGCTATCCGATTGTCCAGTCGGTCGCGAAACCAGAACATGTGATCGACTTGCGCAATAGCGACTTGTTCATCACTCGCCCCGTGGCGTCAACCGAGTACGATGAAGCTCGGCTGCCGGATGCCTACAAAGAATTGATTCCCAACCAAAACACGCCTACTTGATTCTGCACGACTGAGATCCCATGCGACGATGTGTTGTTCCACGCTTCTTGTACGTCATTGGCACTTTGGTTGCCGCTTTCGGAATGGCTTCGATGGCCCCAGCAGAAACGCCCCGGATCATCGGTCATCGCGGCGCTTCGTTTGATGCGCCGGAAAATACGCTCGCCGCGTTCGATCTCGCCTGGAAATTGTCGGCGGACGGCGTGGAAGGCGACTTCTACTTTACCGCCGACAAGCAAATCGTCTGCATCCACGATGCGGATACCAAACGCACCACCGGCGTCCAATCTCTGGTCGAATCTTCATCCCTCGAAAAGCTCCGTCAACTCGATGCGGGCACTTGGAAAGATGCCAAGTTCGCGGGCGAGCGATTGCCCACTTTTGCCGAAGTCATCGCGTCGATCCCCTCTGGGAAACAATTTGTCATTGAGCTTAAAAGCAGAGAAAAGATTGTGCCGTTGCTCGTTGATGAGCTCGCCCGGGCCAACCGAGATGACATCTCACTGCTGATCATTAGTTTTGACGAAGAAACGGTCCGCCAGTGCAAACAACAATTGCCAAGTGTTCGCGCCCATTGGTTAACGAGTTTCAAACGGTCCAAGGTGACGGGCAAGTACGCGCCGACTGCGGTCGAGGTGGCCCAGGCGGTGCGACGCAGCGGCGCCGACGGCGTGGGAATGAACGGGAATCGCGAATGTGTCGACCAAGCCTTCATTGACACGCTTCACACCGGTGGCTGCAACGAATTCCATGTTTGGACCGTGGATGATCCGCAAGACGCAATTTTTTTCCGTGATCTCGGCGCCGTCGGCATCACCACCAACCGTCCCGACGTGATTGCCAAAGCAATCCGCTGATGCGTGGCGATGACAACGCGGCGACACTGTAAGCGTCGACACGCTATACTGGGCGACGCGAACCCCGTCTGAATCGAAACATCACTTCCCACCTGTACCGCTTGTCGAAAGATTCGTCTGGCTATGAGTAATGTAAAGATCCGATTATGTGTGATGATGTTTCTCCAGTTCTTTATCTGGGGTGCGTTCTTTGTCCCGATGGGAAGCTATCTGAGCGAGATCTTTGCTTCGTTCAAAGAACAGGGGACGTTGAACTCGATCATCGGTGGGATCTACGCAACCCAGACTTGGGCGGCCCTTTTGGCGCCGATCATCGTCGGCTTTTTGGCGGATCGGCTTTTCAACAAAGAACGCGTCAACGGTGTGTTGCACTTGATCGGCGGCGGATTCTTGTGGTGGTGCAGCACGATTAGCGATTCACCGACCCAGTTTTGGTGGGTGATGCTGGCGTTTTTCACTTGCTACATGCCGACTTTGGCACTCGTCAACGCGATCACCTTTCAAAACGTCGAATCGGTGGAGAATGATTTTCCCAAGATTCGATTGTGGGGAACGATCGGTTGGATCTTTTCCGGTTTGGTGGTGTCTGAATCATTCTTTGGACTTTTCTCGTTGCCGATTTTGCCAGGCATCGAGAATGCCGGCGTCAAGAATATTCCGCTGCAGCTATCCGCGATCGTCAGCGTCGTGTACGCCTTCTACAGCTTTACGCTGCCCGCATCGCCGCCCCAGGGCCGAGAAGAGCCGTTCAATGTCACCAAGGTCCTCGGGCTGGACGCGGTGCGATTGTTCAAGAACTCCAGCTATCTCGTGTTCGCGATTTGTTCGTTCCTCATTTCCATTCCGCTCGCTTTTTACTACGCCCGTACCAATGAATTCGCGAGCAACGTCGCCTTTGGTGCGGACACGCCGGCGGTGATGGCGCTGGGCCAAGTGAGCGAGATTTTCTTCATGGCGCTGGTGCCCTTCTTTCTCGCGCGATTGGGCGTCAAATGGATGTTGCTGCTGGGCATGCTTGCCTGGGCCGTTCGTTACTCGTTGTTCGGATTGTTCCCCAGCAGCGGCGCGATGGTGTTGATCGGCATTATCCTGCACGGGATCTGTTACGACTTCTTTTTCGTCACCGGGCAACTCTATACCGATCGTGTCGCGCCGCGTGAGATGCGGACGAGTGCCCAGGCGCTGGTCGGTTTGTTGACGTATGGTGCCGGAATGCTCGTTGGCAACTACTTGCAAGGGATGTGGGGCGACTCCATCGGGCTTGATCCCACGACCAAGGAGGGCTGGCTCGCCGACGCGGCGACGTTTTGGCTAATGCCCGCGGGTCTTGCCGTTGGCGTTTCTGCGTTGTTCGCGGCGACGTTTTGGGACAACACGGTGGTGGTGGTCAATGAACCCGTGGCCGATTCCGAAGTGAATCCGGCGGTTTGAGTTCGATCCTACATCCGAACGTGGCCGATCAGTCGCATTCCCAGCGGATCGCGAGCAAGCGGGCGACCAGCAGAAACGCGGCACCGCTGAGCATCAGCACGGTCAATTGCGGCCAAAGGGCGTGAACGGGCAAGTCACGCCAAAACACTTTGTCGTATCCGTCGAGTGCCCAGGCGTTGAACGTCCACATTCCGGCTTGGCGCATGCCATCGCTCATGATGTATCGAGGGACCATTGAACCGCCCAGCGCGCTCATCGTCAGCACCACGATGACGGACAATCCGTTGAGTTGTCCGCGGGTTTGACAGAGTGTTGCCAGACAGAGTCCGAATGCGGCCGCGGCGGACGCCGTCACGACGGTCATCATCAAAAATCCATCCAGATGATGAATCATGTCGACCCCAAACACCAGCTGGCCCCACAGGAACATCACGCTGACTTGGATGATCCCCACGGCGGTCAAGTAAAACCATTTTCCCAACAGCAACTCGTCCATCGACAAACGTGTGGACAGCAATCGGTCGAGCGTTTGGCTTTCGCGTTCTTCGAGTAGGGCTCCGCCGCCGCCGGTGGCGCCGAACAACAGGAACATCACGGCGATCCCGGCCGCATACATGCTGACCACCGGGTTGGTTTTTCCCTTGCCGATCACATCAATCACCGTTACCGGAGACAGGGCCAATACAGCGGACTGGGCCAATGCAGCGGACTGGGCCAATGCAGATGATTGGGCGGTTGATTGCTCGAAGTCGACGGGAACGATCGGTGTTGCTTGGCCCGGATCGACCGATGATTGGTATGCGCGGTCGAGCGATCCAGTGTCCAACGGCAGCGACGTAGCGATCTTTTGACTGAGTTGCTGCCCAGCGCTTTGTTGCTGCTGCGCTTGAGCCCGCTCGACCATCAGAGCACGCGCGACCAACGCGGAGCCAATCTGGCCAGCGACTTGGTTGGACGCATCGGTCAACAAATCGGCGTGGATTGCGGCGTCGCTTTGGTCATCATCGTGGGTCAGCACGATTGCCATCGTGATCAATCCATGGCGAACGAGCTCGGTTGCCGCTTCGCGATCGAGCGTTTCATGATCGTCGCGTTTGAACCGCAGCCCAGGGCTTTCACGCAGCGAGGCGACCAAACTTTTGCTCGAATCCGTCTCGATCTCGTCGACCGCAACGACGTTGATCTTGGGCGTCGTCGAACTACCCAGCCCGCCACCGAAGATAAACGCAAAAATGCTGAAAAATGCGATCGGTACCACAAACGTCAACATCATTTCGATGCGATTGTGGAGCAAACGACGCGCGTTGATTTGCAAGACCGTCCAAATCATAAGTCGGTTCAGTCTCGAAGTTCGCGGCCGGTCAGGTGCAAGAAAACGTGATGCAGCGATGGTGCGTGGACTTCGACGTCCGAGATTCCGTAGCCAGCGTCACGAAGCGTTGTCAGCAATTCGGGTAACTGCGCGGCAACATCGTCGATGCGAGTGGAAACGGTTTCTCCACCACAATCGCCATGCAATTCACTCGACGATTTTGATAAGCGGATTGGTTTTAGTAGTGGTCGGTCAATGGACACCGTGACCATTCGAGATCGGCCGACCGTCGCATCCACGAGTTGATTCAATGAGCCATTGGCGACGACCTTGCCCTTGTCGACAATGACGATGCGATCACATCGCGATTGGGCTTCGTCCAGATGATGGGTGGTCAACAGGATCGAAGTGCCTTGACGACTCAATTCATCCAGCATGACAAAAATGCGTTCGCGACTTTGCGGATCGACACCGACGGTCGGCTCGTCCAACAACAACACGGATGGCGAATGCATCACGCCACAAGCCAAATTGACTCGCCGTTTCATCCCTCCAGAGAACTTGCCGACCAGTCCCTTGGCTCGGTCCTGCAACCCCGTCCACTGCAGCGCCCAATCGACTCGCGATTTCAAATCGTCGCCGCGGAGCCCGTGAAACCGGCCGAACGCGGCGAGGTTTTCGCGTGTGGTGAGGTCGCCGTAGATGGCTATTTCTTGCGGAACCAGTCCCAGGGTTTCTCGCGACCCATCCTCATCCGCCGATTGACCTTCGATGCGAATGATTCCACTGTCGGGACGAGTTCGACCCGACATGCATCGGATCAATGTGGTCTTGCCAGCACCGTTGGGGCCGAGCAATGCGAGCCGCTCACCCTTGCCGAGCGAGAACGACACGCCGTCGATGGCAACCAGCGACCCAAACGACTTTCGCAAGTCGATGACCTCCAGTGCGGCGGCTGCGGTTGCGATCACGAGTGGCTTGTAAAAAATGGGTGGCTAGGACGATGGTTCACAGCAATTTGCTGGAGCAGACATTTTTCAATTACTGTAAACTGGCGGCTAGGTCGAGTCTTGTTGAGGATTTTCCCAGTCTCCATCCGGCGACCCAACCCCCCAAATCTGTGTTTTTGCGACAGTTTTCGCATTCGTGTTGATATCTTCGAGGATTAAATGTCGGAATCGCCACAGGAAGTTTCGGTTTGGGAGCGTCAACGGGCTCTGTGGCGTGACAATCATGTGGGACTGATTTTGGCTGTCATGCTGGCGATCCTGATTGTGGGTATGAGCGTGTTGGCTTATCGCCAGAACCGGTTTCGACCGCCGCGGTTCCCCGATTCTCGCGCGCTGCATTCCCAGTCCAAAGCGACCATCGTCGTCACGGGCGGCGATGAAATTCCGGAGTCCGAAGCACTTTCCATCAGAGTTTCCGGGGCCGCAAACCCGAAAGGCTCGATGTACTTGGCGATCTACGAATCGGCGACCGGGTTCAACGAACCTGACAAAGCGATCGCACGCTTGCGCCAGGGGATCGTCGACGGGCAAAGCAAGTTCGTCTTGCGAGCCAAAGATTTGCCGGCCAAGGTCGCGATCGCTGCCTATCACGACGAGAATGAAGACGGTGAACTCAATCACAACGCCATCGGCATCCCGACGGAACGCTATGGGTTCTCCGGAAACGCCCGTGGCACGTTCGGCCCGCCCCCGTTCAACGATTGCGTGATCGACCGCCCCGCCAGCGGCGCGATCGACCTCTACATTCGCTAGCGAATGCGAATTTCCGCGTCGGCGTCGGTTTTGTTCCAGCGTGATGGCGGGGCGTCGCCCGCAGATCGACCATGATAGAGTGCGGCAAAACTATCCGGTGACGTCCACAGGATGGCTTCTTGGCCAAGCTTGCCCTTGCGATAGCCGAATGGATTGCCATAAGCGACATCGACCATCGTCTCATGGTTGGCGATCCCGACGCGAGAAAGTTCAGCAAGCGATGATGGCCATTGATTTTCGATGACCTCAAATAATTTGATCCCCACGGCCGTGATCGTCATTCGCCGATTCTCGTCCGAGCGAGCAAAGGCATCGCTGGCCGCTTGAATCGCTGGCAAGTAATATTCGCCGACTTCATCGCCGAACGCTAGCGGCATCGACGTGACACTGAATTGGTTCATCTCCGTGTCCCAATACCGTGGATACCATTGGTAATCCTGTGCGTCGCGCACGTGTTGACCGGTTCCGATGCCAGCACTGGACTGCATTTTCTGCATGACGCGAAGAATCACGGCTTGATGCGTCGGGGCAATCCCGAACGGGGTGAAGTTGACGTTATTGATCATGCCAGCGGACTCGAGGTTACCGGATTCAGCGATCCGCAGCGCCGAAAGGATCATCGCTCGCTCACCGGCAAGCAATCGATGCCATCGCTGGTCAAGATTCTCGGTGCCGCGAAGCTGCACGAGCAATTGGTTCAAATCCTGCTCACGCCAGAAATCCTCGCCAAGTGAATCGCGAATCAATTCATAACGTTGCTGTCGTCTCGTGATCCTCACAGAAGCTTCGACCAGACAAAATTGCCAATCGAAAGCGTTCTCGAGTTTCAGCATCATCTGCAGCGCATCGACGGCTCGCTGATGTTCCCCCGCGTGATAGGCAACGCGAAACTCGTTGCTCAATATCGTTCGCACGTTTCGCGAATCCTGCAACTCGGGAAGCAACGTCATGACGCTGTCGAATAGCAACGGTTGCCACGTCGGTTTGTCGTCAACCGACAACGAACGAAATTGATCCAGGACGACTTGAGCTTCCTGGCTGATTTGATTCGCCAACGTTTCCCCAGTCCACGGATTTCCAGGCGGCACCAGTTCGCCCAGCGATGGTTCCGACAAGCCTTCGAACTTTCCCACTAGCGCGCTGGATGATGCGACGATACCAGCCCACTGGTCGGTCGTCGTCCGCGTGGTGCGCGAGTCAAAGACTTGAGTGAGCGTCGCGTTGCCGATCGGCTCGTTTCGGTCGACTAGGGACGCAAAATTGGCTTGCAGCGCGATAGCGGTTCGATGCTCGCGCCAATATCCCAGCGCCAGGATCGCAAATACCGCCAGCGGCGGAATCACTGCCAAGCCAGCGTATGCCGACTCGCGGCAGCGGGTACGCACATGATCGATACTCGTCGTGTTATTCAACATCGCGGAGTGACTCCAGAGTGGCCAAGTTTCGTGCGTCGGTTTCCCATGCGGCATACCATTGGTTCGCCGGGTATTTGGACAATTGTTGTAGCGACACGGTGCTTCCCGGTTCGCCCCCAACCCGCAGTCGGTCGCTGTAGGGTCCGTCTTCGAAAGCGATCGTGGCTGAGGTCGTGAGTGCGTGTAACTCGCGTCTCAAGGCGAGCGTCGGTTGGCCGGCATCGCCGGCGGCAATGAGCTGGAGTGCTCGATCGACGACCGCGCTGGCATTGCGAGCCGTCACGTATTCACGCATCAACGCGGGTAGATCTGATGCCCACTCCTCAGCATTCATACCCCCGAAATCCCAATGGTTCGATCGACCGTCGACGGTGCGATACCAGCTCGCGAGCACCGCCCGTCGCCGTGCCAAGCTGCGTCCTTGGGAGTCCCCGAGCAGCTCAATCGCATTCATCACGTAAGGTTGATCTCTTAACGACCGCAAGGATTCCTTTCCGAGCGTTTGGGTCAGCCAAATTTCCACGCCATCGGCGGCCTGCTGGTCGAGCCATCGTGGGCTGAGCCGAAGCCGCTTCACAATCTCCGTGAGCGATTCGATCCACTCGCCCAGCGCAGAGACCCGTGTCTCGTCGTTCGGGGCGGCTTCGAACGCTTGGACTTGGTATGTCGCAATCTCTAGCGCGAGTTTCAACGTCGCCATGTCGACGGCAAGCGGTTGACTCATGTCACCCAGTTCATTGCCGAGTTGCAACCGCTGCGATGGCGAGAAGGAATAGTCACCAAGCGCCGCATTCTCATCGCGTCCCTTTTGCATCATCGATTGAGGTTGCAAGCTAGACGTGTACGCCAGCTCTGCCTCCGGCATGACCGATGCCCGCGTCTCGCTCGGCATCGATGGCCACGTTGATACGGTGTACGCCGCCGGGAGCATCGGAATGACGATGAACGCGGCTGCCGAAACGAAGCCCATGATCCACAGCCGCCACGGGGATGTATCATCCATGTACTGGCGCATCGCGACCAACGTCGCCAACATTGGGATGCAACTGCACAACACGATGCACCACAACGGCGCCTGCAATTGACTTGCCGCGAATCCCAACCAATAAACACTGCAGCCGGCAAAGATGGGTGCGATGACGACTGCCGCCGGTAACATCCGAATCAATTGGCTCGTCCACTGGGACACACCATAAAGCGTCCACATCGCAAGCGCGACCATGGCGATCGACGGCAACATCGACACATGGACATAGTGCATTTGGATGATCCAAACCGTCATCACCGCATAGATTAACAAGGCGACGCTGAGCAAGCTGGCGCCGATCATGTGGCGTCCGAGCCAGGCGGTCAGTGGTGCGATTCCACGATCCGCCAAAAATCGCATTCGCTTCGCCGTCCCATCGCCGGTGAACGCGAATCCGCCGAGCCAGCAACTGAACAGTGCAAGCCCGATCAAACCGAAAATCCTGTTACCATCGGTGCCCATGCCATACAGACCAACGATCGACAACCCCAAGTATCCGAGGCTGACCAATAGTAGCACGACCAATCCGATCAGCGCCAGCAAGTTATGATGAATCGATTGCCAAAACAACGAGCTAAGCGGGTAGCGAAACGACGTGAGTGTCGATGGGCTCGTCGAAGCGACCGGTGGCGACGGTCGCCACGCGTCCAACCACAATTTGTCGCCGAAATCATCCACCGGCTCCGGCTCGGCCGGCGCAAGCTGCGTCATTCCCGCGCGATAGGCACGCCACCCGGCAACGATGCTGAGGACGACAAGGATCGCATACAGTTGCCACGGTTGGTCGATTGACCCCGCCACGACTAGCGGCAATAGGCAAAACGGAATGATCGCAACCAAACTCGCGTAAGTATTTTTAAATCGCCAAGCCGTATAGATACTGCAAAGAGTCAAGAACACGCTTTCCAGAAACCAAAAAACGGGATCGACAATTACCCCATCCGTGGCCGTCGATTGTGCCCCATCCCAGTTCATCCACACGAACGGCAGACAGCAAAGCCACATCACGCCCAGTCCAACTAGGGCGACGAGCAATTTCGTCCAGAAGATTTGTCGCGATGAGATGGGCAGCGACGTGAACCACATCAACGTGCGGTTCTCGCGCTCCTGGCCAATCAAGATCGCACCCACACCCGCCGCATAAAGTATCGGTAACCAAAGCGGTATGTACTGCCCAGCCAACGCCATGAATCGCGAGCTGGTTGAAAGCAGCGACCACAACACCAGCAGCAACACGGTCACTCCCAATAGCAACAATATCAACGGAACGACCAGCCGCATCTCTTTCCATAACAGCCCACGGATTGGGAACGTTGGTTGGTTCATGGTAAGTCAGGTGTGAGGGGTCAAGAGTTAGGGGTCAAGGGCTAGGCCATTCCTTCAAAACTAACGAATCCGAGATTCCATTCTCTCGATGTAACTCGTATTCAAGGAATGCGTGCTCGGTGGTTCGGGTGGCGTTTGGAAGTCTTTGTCGTACCACATGGTTTTCTCATCGTACCTTTCAGTGCCGCCAGTCCAGAGCAGTGCCGCGCTGCCGTCTTCGATCACTCGATATCCGAAGTCTTGGCTACCAACAATTTTCCAATCCGAACTGGTAAGCCCAATCTTCGTGAGCTCATCGAGCGACTCAGGCCAGCGACCTTCTTGCAATTGAAATTGCTTAATCGCGATCGCGGTGATCACACGCCGCGTACTGATCAAGTTGATCGCATATTGATTCGCGTTTCTCACCATTTGATGCGGGTAGTAGTGCGGCAATGAATCGTTAACTGCGAAGGGAACGGCGACGATGCTAAATGATTCTGCAGACTTTTCGATCTCCGCCGCCGCTTGATAGGCCCGACGGGTGCCGAGCCCTCGCAGAGTCTCGGCGCGTTCATACAGCGACAACGCAGAACGCACGTGTGTTGGCGTTTCGCCAAACAGACCTGAGATGGGGTCTCGACGATCATGTAAGTCCTCTGTGTGCTCGAGGCTGTCCAAAAACTGTACACGTGCGCTGGCAATCGAGGATGTCCACGCTGCGTCGAGATCTGAGTTCACAGCAACCATCGACCGCAGTTCCGCCAAGTCCTCCAACGTCCAAAAATCATGTTCGAGTGATTTGAGAATGGTGG
The DNA here is from genome assembly GCA_041741195.1 of Pirellulaceae bacterium. Classification (GTDB taxonomy): domain Bacteria; phylum Planctomycetota; class Planctomycetia; order Pirellulales; family Pirellulaceae; genus JBBSJZ01. Next base: position 40,894 of record JBGSKM010000074.1, on the reverse strand, counting down.
GTTTGATATCTGCTTGCTCGAGCTTCAATAGTTGGAGAGCTCGACCGGAGTTGCCCAAGTGATATTGGTAGGCGAATTCTCGAGCCAACAGGCCACCGAAGGAGTACACACGGTTGGCATACATTTCGGTCGGGCCAAAACGATCACTGACTTCTTCGAGTTTCGCGATGAGCGGTTTCGCTAACTCGCTGTGTTGCTGTAAAACTTGCTCGCCGTCGAGCGGATGGTTCGACGGAACTAATTCATTTGCCGACGGAAACTTAGCAAACACATCGTTGAAGCGATTCTCCAAATGATCGGCCGCTCGACTGAGTTCGCCCCATTCGGCTAGTTCGTCGGGCGCTTGCCCAAGACGATAAACCTTTGCAACATCAATTGCGCTGACCGGTTGACCGGCCGCCGCAAGTTCTTGGATCGTCTGGCGATTCTCAAACATCGCGACCCACTGGCGAGCGTTACCGATGCCAATCGCAACCGCCAAGGCGACGATTGGCAAACATGCAAGCGTCAAATAGACGGCTTCACGTTGACGTGATTGGAGAGTGACTGCACTTGCCATCGTTAATTTCCTCTCTCGTTGGCTAACTGTTTCGCTTCGGATTCCCAAGCGGCATACCACTGGCTTGCGGGCGAGCTGTGATTGACAGATGCGCCGGACTGCATCTCCGTCGAGTAGGGTCCTAAGGCAAACGGCGCCTCTGGACCCAAGATCAACGCACTGAGCTCGCGGCGCATCGGTTCGGTATCCTTGCCAGCTTCACCCGCTTCGATTAATTCAATGGTCGTCGCAACCAGCCGGTCGATCTGTTTGTTCAAAACCAGGTCGCGTTTTAGCGTCGAGAATCGATCAAACCATCCGGGATAATAAAATCCACCAAAACTGTGGGTCCGATCCACGTTCTCGTCGGTCGGCGGCAGCAATTGATGGTCTCGCCAGCTTGCGAGTACGGCGCGCCGTCGCAGGTCATTGCGAGTGGTTTGGTCGCCGAGTACTTGAAGCGCCGCTTGCGCGAAACTCTCATCGAGATAAGGTTCCAACGCTGGCTCGGAAAGCGTTTGCGTGAGCCAGATTTCGGTTGTGTCCGCTCCGTGCTGGTCCACCCATCGCTCGCTCAATCTTAGTCGCTTGGCGATCACAGCAAACGCATCGATCCACTGGCCAAGCGAAGCAAGTGCCTGTTCATCACTGGGGTTCTGCTTGAAGAGAACCTTGTGGTACTCAGCGGTTTGATTGGCAGTCTCGAAAACGTACCTGTCATATTCGAGCGGGACTACCGAGTTCAAGTTCATGTCACCGATCGCGATCGTCCCCGCCGGAGAATCGTCTTGGGAAGCAATGAACTCGAGTGCCTTTTCTTCGATAAGCGTGTACGCATTGCGGATCTCGTCATTGTCGGGCCGCGCAAGCATCATCCGTTGGGGCGCGGCTTGCGGCGGCGGAATCTTCATCGCTGCGTCCGCCAAACTCGCTCGAACGGACGATGGGATCGTCGGCCAAGTAAGCACTTCGATAGCGAGCGGCACAATGGGTAGAACAAAGAACGCGCACATGGATCCGATGACGACCGCCCAAGTCCGCCACTTGGTGTTGTCATCCATGAACCACCGCATCATCAACCACGTCGCCAACATTGGGATCGCAACGCAGGCAACCATCGACCACGCTGGAGCCGACGCCTGGCTTGCCGTCCAGCCAAGCCAAAGAATTGCCATCAGCGAAATGACTGGCGCGACGAACGCGGACGCAGCCAAGATACGAATGACCTGGCCGATCCATTGCGACACGGAATAGACGACGATCGCAATAAACCAAACCGTGAGCATCGAGAAAAATGGGGCTCGATACTCTTCGTGGAGGTAGTCAATATGCATGAACCAATACGTCGCGATCGCATAGAACAATGCGAGTGCGGCGATCATGCTGAGCCCGATCAATTGTCGACCTGCCCAAGCGAGCGTCGGTGATACGCCTCGGTCGGCGAGAAATCGCAATCCTTTGGCACTACCGTCACCACTGAATACAAACACGCCTAACCAAGAAAGGGCGACAAACCCGGCGATGACACCGCCCGCAAGCAAACCGCCATAGTCCTTGTTGATTGGATGGCTAATCATCAACACACAGCAAACGGTGCCGACAAACATCAACGTGAAAAGGGCGACGAGTGTGAGTCGATTCTGGTGGATCGATTGCCAAACGAGTGAGCTGAGCGGATATCGGAACGACGACTCTGGGATCGGCACCGAGTTCGCCGGTCGCCAAGCGCTGAGCCAACTCGCTGGTCCACTCTCGTCGGTTTCGGCGTCCGCTGGCGAAAGGTGCTTGATCGCGGCGGCGTAGGCAAGCCATGCGAAGACGGGAATCGCAACAGCCGTGGCTAGCGCGAGTGCCCACGCCGATTCTTGGATCGTCACATATCGATCTCCTTGAAACATCCAGTAAAAGGTTTGGACGACCAAATAAGGAATCACCGCAAGCGGCATCAACGCGACCAAACTCGCGAACGTGTTCTTGAGCTTCCACGTCGTGTAAAACCCACAGCACAAGACAAAGACGCTGTGCAGAATCCAGTACAGCGTGTTCGCGAATCCTTCGTCACCGGGTGTCAACATGAACGATGTTGCTGCGGGACCCGCAATCCCGACCAAGCCGCCGACCAGCACACTGCACACCCACATCGCAAGCAATCCGCCGAGCGCGACGATGAACTTGACTTGAATGATTTGCTGGGGCGATATCGGCAACGACGAAAACCAAAGCAGCGTGCGAGTCTCTTTTTCTTGGCCGACAAGAATCGCGCCCGCACCGGCCGCGTAGAGCGCCGGCATGATCAGCGGGATGAATGGACCAAAGGTGGCCATGGATAGAGTGGTCGTTTGCAGCGCGGACCAAAACACCGCGAGTAGTAGCGCCACGCCGATGAGCATCAACACCAACGGAACCACTTGCCGGATCTCTTTCCAGTACAAGCCGCGCATCGGAAATGAGAGTTGGTTCATGATTGGGTTCTCAAAGTTTGAATTCACTCGTACGCGAAGCATGTTGGTGTGCAGCCTTTAGGCGCCGACCGAGCAAGGTTGTTGAGCGATCGTTGCGCTTGGGCGGCTAAAGCCTGCACACCAGCGCATGTCATTTCTTTCATCATCACTGTGTCACCGGCACGTGAGGCAATTCGGCTGCGTCAGCTTCGTTCATCGGCCGCGAGAGCGACCCCTTGGTGCAGGCAATGAAAATCTCTTCGAGCGACAACGACCGCTCGATCACTCCGGTCACTCCCGTCGCTGAGGTCAACATCGAATGCATCTCGGGGTCGAAATTGCGAACCACCAACCGACGTTGGCGACCGAGTGTTTCTTCACACATCACTTCGGCGGCTGGTGGTAACGACGGCAGCGCCACCAGCGGATCGTCCAGGCTCACGGTGACTTCGCACATGGAATCTTTCAGCTCCACCAGCGGCGCAACAATTCGCAGTTTTCCCTGATGCAAAATTGCGATGGTATCGGCGACTCGCTCGACTTCACTGATTTGGTGACTGGATAGAAACACGGTTCGCCCAGATGCGGCACGATCAATCATGCTCTCCAGAAAATCACGACGAACCATGGGGTCCAAGCCCGATGTGGGTTCGTCGAGAATCAACAGCTCAGGGTCGTGTGCCAAGGCGAGCGATAAGGCGACTTTTGCACGCTGTCCTTTGCTTAGGTGACGAATCTTTCGCTCTTCCGGAATCTCGTAACGACGAATCGATTCTCGATAGTTATCAAGAAAACTCGGCGCGTAAAAAGATGCCGTGAACCATCCGATCTCGCCAACACTCATCCAGTCATAAAGTGCTGGCGCGTCGGACACGTATCCGACGCGTCGGCGAACGGCCAACGGCTCACGGGTCGGATCGATATCGCAAACTCGACACTCGCCTCCGGTCGGCTTTTGAAAGCCCGTAAGAATGCGAATCAATGTCGTTTTGCCCGCCCCGTTTTCGCCGAGGATGGCAAACACGGTTCCAGCTTCAACGGCGAGATCGACTCCACGCAGTGCATCGCAGCCGCGGAAATGCATCGTCAGTTGATTCGCGGTGATCACAGAATTCGTCATGGTGGTTCGTACCTGTGTTTGGCCGGTCGAGATAAGGTGTCGTGTGATTTGCTGCGGATGAGAATCGGTAAGTTCGAAATGGATGTGGCTTAGCCAGGCGAAGTGGAAATGGTGGTGACGCTACCGTCGAGCGATCGTAATTGCTGATCCACAATGCCACGGATCTCGTCGCTGGTGAGACCGCCGTGAAGCGCTTCGACGAGAACACTCGCCACGCGATCGGCAATGATTTCCTTGCGTTGCTTGCGACAACGTTCCAGCGCACCCTTGCAGACCACGACGCCGCGGCCTCGCAGGGTCTCGATGACTCCGTCGGACTGCAATTCCAAATAGGCACGCGCCACCGTGTTGGGATTGACGGCTAATTGCGTCGCCAACTGGCGGACACTCGGAAGAAGTTGGCCGGATCGCAGCGTCTGCTCCGCGATCGCGAACTTCACTTGACGAACGATCTGGGAATAGATCGCGACGCCATTGGATGGCTCAACTGTAAAGAACATTTCTACCCGCCATGATCTAGCGATGTGGTGTACTGCCGTCATGGTACGGTGGGCATTTGCGAGGGTCAAGCAGAATTCGGCAGAATTTTTTTGTGCGACCGCGGCAATGAATCGGGACGGTCGCTCAAAGCCAACCGAACGATTCGATGATGAACCGCATCACGCGCTGCCAGGCCGACGCCGGTGCCACGCGGATACGCGCGTGGCCCGTCAAGTTCACTGGCAATCCATCACCGGAATCGTCAAGCGTCACCCGGACGCGGTAGCACGGTGATCGCGGATCGACATCACCATCGCCATCGCTGTTGATTCGCAAGCAGTCTTGATCGTCATCCGGTTGTATTGGTGACGACGCGACGTGACTGATGCGCCCCGTGATCGAGTTGCTTGGCCAGCCAGACAAAATCAGCGACACCGATTGGTCGACTCGGATCAATTCGATGTCTTGTTGGCGAAGGTTGAGGATCGCTTCACGTCCGAGCGGTTCGCCAATGGTGCACAGCACCGTCGCGCTCTCCATCGTCGCGCCAACATTCTCCGGATCGAGCGCCGATCCGATCCAGTACTGCGATTGCCGTTCGTCCAACACGGGCTTTGCGGCGCCACGTTGTTCAAAGACGCGGCCGGTACGAGGAGCACGAATGGTCAATTTGCTCGCGTCGGACTCCAGCAATTCGATCCGCTGCTGGGTTGCCAGCCAACTCTTTTCAAGCGACGGAATTCGACTAGCGATTTCGGGGTCACGTGACCGCTTGCTGCGAAGTGACTCCAATTGAACTCGCAATCGTTCGCGTTCATTTCGAATCGTAACGAGTTCTCGGTCGATATCCAGGTTCGACAACTGCGCGATGGGTTGTCCACCGACAACATCATCGCCGGCTATCACAGCGCTTGTGAGACGTCCTGGGACAGTCACGTACACGCTGACGGCATCTTGCGGTTGGATTACCAGCGGCGCGACGACAAAACGCGGAAGGGGCAGTAAACCCGCAAGGAAGATGAATGCTCCGCATAGGCCAAGGATGTACATCGGACGTTTCGGTGTCATGCTGAATCGACGCACACTCGCGTCGGGAGGTTCGACCCATGCTCGAGTGATTCGCGCGATTGCGACTAGCACCGCTGCAAGGATGATGCATCCCACCAGTCCGCCAAATCCTCTTTGCTCGGCAGCTCGATAAACCAGACCTAGAATTGCGGCATAGAGCGCAATCCGATAGCTGAGACTCGCGATCCAGTAGCATGCGAGACCGAGTTGCCGACCAGCACTTATCGACGTTTCGTTTGCGACGGGCGCGGGCAATCCCCATAACGCGCGCCGCACCCAGGATCGAACGGTGCCAGCCGACTCGGACGCCAAGTTGGGGAAGCCGAGCAAGTCGGAGGCAATGTAGTACCCGTCATAGCGCATCAGCGGATTGCCGTTGAGCAGCAACGTGGATACTGAGCAAACTGAGATGACGATCACACAAAGGTCGCGGACTGGTCCATCAATAGCCGCCATCCATACGATCATGGCGAGCGAAGCCAGAACGACTTCCGCGATCATGCCGGCCGCCGAGACGAGAATCCGTTGGTAGCGATACCGCATCATCCAAACGTCGGAGACATCGCAATACAGTACTGGGATTCCGAGCAGGATCATCACCCCGATCTCGCGGCATTCGCCCCCCAAGCGCCGACACATGATCGCGTGCGCTAGCTCGTGGATGATTTTGGCCAGCGCGATCACGATGGCGACTAGGCCGATATTAGCGACCGCGGTGGTCGACCACGCGGTTGAAACGTTCGTCAACAATTCGTGCGAGTTCATCACGGCCAAGCAAGCGGCGATGCCCACGACCAACAACATTCCCGCGATCGCCAGCGGCGAAAAAAATGGCCGGACCAGCGGATCCAGCGCAGTCAACAAACGATCGGGCTGGAACCCAGGCAATCGTATCGCTAGCGGATTGAAGGCCTTGGTCCGCCGATTGTCCAGACTCGTGGTATGGTATTGCCGATGGCCAGTAGAAACCAACAATCGCTGCTCACTGGCGCTAGCGAAATATCGGAGAATCGCTTCGCCGGAATAGTAGGACGGGGCAAACCGTGCTGAAGTCGCAGCCACGATTTGCTCGAGCGTGCGAGTGCCGTCGGCAAGCTGGAGGATTTCATGTTCATGATCACTTAAATAAATGAACCCGGGGGCCAATGGGTCTTTGATCACCCAGACTCGTTTCGACCCCATCCACACGGGTCGGTCAACCAGATCCGCCCGAAGTCGTATATTTCCACCCGATTCGATCACGGTTGCGCGTCCGAGATCAAACATTCAACATCCAACCTCATTCCCGGCAAAACATCCGTTTGGGTATTCTCGAACTCGACCCAAAACGCGACTTCACGATTCACCGGATTGACTTCGGGGCTGACAAACACGATCTCACCTGCGCGAGTAATCGAATCACCGCCTCCGGTGTGAATGGTCAATTGAACTTGGTTGGCGTTTTTCAATTCCTTGAGGCGGTCGAGCGAAGCGAAGCCTTCGGCGCGAAGTCGATTCAATCGAATCACACGAGCAACGGTCTCACCAGCCATCACCCAATCACCGGGATGATGAAGCAATTCGACGACGACGCCATCCAGTGGCGATTTCAATTCATGCTTATCGACCACCAGTGCGGCAAGCGCGGTTTCGTGCTCCTGCAAACGAATCTCCATCTCCGCGACTCGTTGGGTCGCTACGGCCTGGTCGACCTCGATCTCCCATCGCTCGGTGCTAACGTCATGGCCGCGCGCGACTTCGACTTCCGCCTTGGCTCTCAGCTCATCAAGATGGCGTTCAAAGTTGGCTTGTTTGGTTTCAAGCCGAGTACGTTCGTAGTTGAGTCGTAAGCCATCAATCTCCGATTTCGATACACTATCAACATACTCTTGGCGTGCTCGCATCGCCCGTTCCAGTTCATTGAGAGCGACTTCCTCGGTCTTGACGGACGCGTCCACGCGGACTTTGTTGGCGGCTTGTTCCTTGGCCATATCCAATTGAATCGCATGATGCTTGGCCAGCAATCGCTGTTCGTCGAGTCGCTTGGTCGCCAATTCTACGTCACGTTGTTCGGAGGTCGCAAATTTTGACGTGTTCAATTGGGCTTCGGCGAGCGATTGTTCCAACAGTGCTTGACGATTATCTAGCGACGCAAGCAATTGCCCTCGCTGGACCGAGTCGCCCTCACGCACACGCAGCGTCGCCAGTTTTCCCGTCACCTCCGCGGGAATTTCGACGCTGTCGACGAGCGTGACGACTAGGTCCTTGATAACGAGCGGACTGGATAAGGCGTCCTCGGCCGTCACGGTTGTGTCGTGCGGCGAGATGGCGTCGATCGAGACCAGACACAGCAAACCCAACAGATAGTTTCGAATCATGACCGTTACCATGTTTGTCCTCGCCACCAATGAACGACGCCTCGAAACCAAACGTAGGCGGCGGAGGCACGGCCGCACTCCAAGTTCGCGATCACGGTGGCGCCGCCACGCAGCGATCCGTCGTGATACGCATCCAGCGGAACTCGCGCAGTGAACACGGAGTCGCCGGCAATCGTTTGATGCGCGGTATCATCCATCTGCTCCACCACCCCAGCGAACGAGTATTCGGGATTGCTAAGCAGCCGCAGCGTGCACGTTAGACCCAGTTGCGATTGGTCGTCGGCAGCCGCGGCGGCGAGTACATCGCCCATGTGTCGATCGGGTATCTCCAGCAGCACATCGTAGCCATCGTCGATCGACACCACATCGAGCAAAAATTGGCCACGCGTCACCGGCCTGGAATCGAGCGTTTGACTCACATCCCAGCGATCGATCCGCCCATCGATCGGACTACGCACGGTCATTTCCGACTGCTGTGCACGGCCTATTTCGAGTTGACTCTGGAAGCCCTCGATCTCTGACTTGAGTGTTTGTTCTTCGACTTCCGCCAAACCGGTTCGTTCGCGCGAACGAGACGCCAGCAAAGAATCTAATCGTGCTTCCGCGGTCGCGAGGTTCGAGTGCGCCGTTTGCTCGATTCGATCAAGCTCGGCGCTGCGAATTCGCACCAAGGGTTGATCCGCCACGACGAGCTCACCGTCACGGACAAGCACTTCGGCGATCTGGCCATCGGCGGGGGCAAAGACATGCCGGTAGTTGCTCGCGACAACACGTCCTTGCACCGGGATTGTAAGCGGCACGTGAAAGAGCGAGCCCAGGACTGCAACGGCTACCAGCGCAGCGAGCGCGCCAGCAGAACGGCGCCGCGTGGCGTCATTTGCCCAAGTGCGAGCGAGCCAGTGCCCCAGGAGCGCTCCGAGCCCCAACTCGCTGCGCTGGACCGCATTGGAGACGGCGCCGCGAAGCAATGGACGAAACGGGCGGAGCAGATTCGCGATTCCGGGCTGATTCTCGTCGACGTCGGCGTATCGGAATCGTTCCAGGACAAACGCGGTCGATGCTCGCTTGTCGTCCGTGTCATCAATCGTTTCCACATGAAATTCTCGGCACCCCGATTCATCCAAGTACGCATCCAATGCACCGTTGGACGCATCCGTCGATGACCGCTGGCCATGGGGCGCAACACCGAGTTCGAAGGTGAGCGAACGTGAGTCGCGAACACACTCGGCCACCAAATGTTGCAGCAACCGCACCTGGCGGGCGCGCGAGTCGACACTCGGCTGCGTCGATGTCGCAACCAGTTTCCAAGTCGCTCCGCTACGTCGAAGCAGACTTGCGCGATCGATTGGGAGTTCGTCAGCGATTGCGGAAGCGATCGCGGCAAAACTCTGTTTCAACGTCACGCCCTGGTACAGGCTGGCGATCAGCGCGTCACGCCGGCCATACGCCGCAGCATCTTGCGTTAAAACATCGACCAGGGGATCAGGAGCGTTCATGCGCCGCGGAAGGGTGAAATGATGGCAATACCGAACTGTGGTTTCGCATCATTCTAACTCAGTGAACACAATTTCTCCGAAATCGCCACGCATGTTTCACGACGTGTTCCTGGGGTGGCCAGTAAATATTGTGGATTGAGTGGACGTTTGGTGCCCAATTGTTCGAATAATGCCAATAGTGCGCTTTGTGACGATTGTAGCGAGCACACCGCGCACCGCTCCGCTTCTATTGCGACCTCTCGGTGAACCACAGTTTTGTCCGCAACGAAATCTCGAGGGTACGACGCAGGCAAACCTGTGGCGTACCGTTGACGCTTTTGTCGACACTGGCGATTGCGACGATGTCTTGCGCCATGTTGATGGTGGCGAGCGGCTGTCGAAGCTACCGCAACCCGTCGGAAACCATTTTTCAGAACACCGATGCGGTCGATTCGTTGATGCGAGTGGTCGATTGCGGGGCGCCGCTGCCATCGACCGTCGAGGCGACTCACGCGCCACTGACGTTGAGGACACCCGAAGATTTTGATGCGGTCACGTATCGTGACATCGGTTTGCACGATGCAATCGCAATGGCGCTGACGAATTCCTCGGTGCTTCGTGACCTTGGTGCGACCGTGTTGCGATCGCCGCAAGCGGTTCCGACGAACGAATTCAAGGGCCTGGTGGAAACTGACCCGCAAACGAGTATCGAGGCGGCGTTGTCGGCGTTCGATGCCCAGTTCTACGCCTTTGGTAAATGGCAGAACAACGATCGACGATTCAACAACCGGTTCTTTGGTGGCGGAGCGAACGCGTTTCAACAAGACACGCACGACTACGTCGCTCAACTTTCCAAGCGAACCGCGACCGGAGCCCAGTTCGCCGTCCGCAGCTTCACCGACTACGACGCTAACAACGCCACTGGAAACCTGGTCCCCAGCGCCTGGCAATCCCAGTTTCATGCGGAGATGCGCCAACCGCTCATGCAGGGCGGTGGTTTGACGTTCAATCGGATCGCCGGGCCAGGGTCACAACCGGGCGTCTACAACGGCGTGTTGATCGCCAAAGTCAACAATGACATCTCGTCCGCCAAGTTTCGCCAACAGACGCGTGACTATGTTAGCAATGTGATCAACGCGTACTGGGATTTGTACTTTGCCTACCGCGATCTGGATGCCAAGCGAGACGCGCTGGAGCGAAGCCGAATCACGTGGCAAAATTTTCAGGCCCAGAAAACGAGCAACCGGCGATCGGGCGCCGCCGAGGCGCTCGCTCGTGAACAATACTTTCGCTTCGAGTCGGAGTTGCAAGATGCGATCGCCGGCAAGCTCATCCAACGAACTCAGACCAACAACTCCAGCTCCGGCGGTACCTTCGCGGGTCTTGGCGGGGTCCAAGCGGCCGAACGACGCTTGCGACTTATCATTGGAATGCCGATCAGTGACGGCGACCTACTTCGACCGGCCGAAGAACCCAACGCGGCGCCGATGATTTTCGATTGGGATTCTATTTCCGCCGAAGCGATGCGGCTGCGCAGCGAACTGCAACAACAACGGTATCTGGTCCAGCGTCGTGAGATGGAATTGTTGGCCGCGAAGAACTATCTCATGCCGTCGCTGGACATGGTGACGCTGTACCGGCTGAGAGGACTCGACCGGAACCTCGCGGGAAACGACAGTGCGTTTGACGAACTGAGCACTTTTGATTTTCAAGAGTACGAAGCCAGCTTGGAGCTGCGGTTGCCAGTCGGTTTCCGCCAAGGACACGCGGCGGTGCGACACGCGAGATTGCAAATCGCTCGCGAACGCGCAATCTTGCACGAACAAGAGCGCCAGATCCTGCATGATTTGACCGCCGTCGTTGCCGAATGCGATCGTGCGATCGCTCAAATGCAAACGAACTTGAATCGCTATCTTGCGGCCAGCGATGCACTGGAGGTTCTGGAAGCCAACCAGCGCGCCGGGATGCTCGTGAATTTCGAGCAATTGCTTGATGCCCAGCGTCGAGTGAGCGAGGCTCAAAGTCGCTACTACCTGTCGCTTGTCGAATACAACGTGGCCACGAAGAATGTCCAATTTGAGAAAGGCACGTTGCTGCACACCGTCAACTTGCATATCGCGGATGAGTTGCCAATGTCGATGGTGCAGTTTGAAAATCCCGCGAGCCCCAGTGACATTTTGGCGGGCGGCGATTCATCGATGGCGATCGTGACACCGGAATCCGTCAAGGTCCAATCGAGTCCGATCGAAGTGATCACATCTTTGCCGTCGGAGTTGATCGAGACCGATCTCGTGCGCTGATCAGGCAAACGCATATCAACGCGTTTAACAACGCGATTTGCGCCGTGAGAACGACATGATGCGGCATCACAACCCGACGCGTCAGCGAGGGAATCGCGGTACGTCCCTCGCTAACGCGTCGGGTTGTGAGTCTTGCAAGCGACGTTAATTCGTTCCCGCGACATTAGCATCGTGAACAACAATGCTTGATCATTGCTGCATACGAAGTCGTGATCGTCCAGTAGGTCAGCGCGACATCGGGGCAAGTTTTTTGTCCGTTGAGTCAATTGTTCCGGCGGCAACACCGCGGGCTGGTTGATCGTGTTGGGTGTGTCGCAGCGCCGACGACGGGCGAGAACCGTCGGTGCTATCTATGACCATTGGGTGCATTCGTCTTGGTGCGCAGGCGTCTGACGGAATGCTCGACAATGTGCACTTGCGAGTCGATCTTTAGTTTCGTTCGACGACGCTTCGATGTTCCCAAGCGACGGGTCCACCCTCCCAGTCGGAGTTGTTCGCAGGTGATCGCTGGCGCGGCGGTTTGAGTCTGTCCTGAAAAACTTGGCATTGGCGTGTGAATTCCACGAGCACACGCCATTCTCGCCTTAGATTCATCCCGCCGCACCAGCATCCCGAGCTGGCAATTCCGATACTCCCACCCTGGACCCGCTGTGTCGCGTGTTCATCCATCGCTGGCAAAGCCTCTCCCTTCCCCCTTGAGGCTTTCGATATCGGCGAAAAGCGTTGCGTGCAAAGTTTCCTCCCCAATGCACCGAGTTCTAGAAAGCTGGCGTCCATGGCAAAGAAAGACACCTTCCGAATCGTTTCGCGAAGTAGCGACGGTTCCATTCTCATCCGTGACTATCCGTCTTGTGATCCGCTCTTGAAATCGCATCATCAAATCGGCATCGATGATTGCAGCACCGACTTGGACCTCCGCGGGATGCCCGTGTTCCGTGGACTGATCGGTCCCATGCCCGAAGGCAAGACCGTGGTGCGCTATGAGACGCCCGAAGTGTTCGAGATGCTGACAAAGGAATGGTCTGTCGTGAAACCGCGCCGTCGTTCGCGTCGTACCGCCGTCGCGGTCGAAGAAATGTCCGTCTAACGATTCTTGAATGAATCTTTGATCGATCGGGGATTTTCTCACTCATTTACTCGTGACAGAGCTATCGCAGTTTTGTTACTGGACACGCGTTGATTGATTGCAACGCGTGGTTAGTAGGTAAACCCTGTGATGATCTATTTCGATGGCCCGGCCCGCCACTTCGCCCTCTGGTCGTGTTTCACATTCGTGATGACGATGACCGGGATCGGAAGCGCTGCGGACACGGTACCGCTTTGGAAAAAAGGCATTTCGGTCTGGGGTGGCGATCGCTACACGTTGCCGCCCGGCACTGCGCGACCTAATGACCCACCGGCAAGCAATGCGTCTTCATCGGGTCCAGCGTCTTCATCGGTTCCAGCGGTCAAGAAGAATCCATACACCGTTCCGGTTGACCCGGCGTTGGCGATGGCGCAAGCCGACGTGGCTGTCGGAAAAGGCGTGAGCGCCGACGTCGCTTGGTTGGAGTCGTTCGTTTCGGGTGATGTCGTCGCGGCGCTTGCCACATCGAACTCAAAATCTCCCGAAGCGGCAGCGGTCGCTCAAGTCGCTGCGCAAGCCGGACCGCTACCATCATTGCCGCAACTCGAACCACCACTGAACCTTGGCGTGATTGAGCCAGGCGAAATTGACTCGATCACCCAGCGGATTGCGGCCGGCGAAGAGATCGATGCGGAGTTGCCGCTGCAAGAACAAGTAACCAAGTGGTACCAATATCCCTGGATTTGGATGACAACGGGCTGGACCAACCACGCGGAGCTAGGGCTCAACGGCAGCGACGGGAATGCCACGACCACATCGTTGACTGCCGGTATTCACCTTAAACGAAAAACCGACATCTACATTCTCGGACTCGATCTCGATCACCGCCAAGCCAGCAATCGTGGTGAAACGACCCAGGACAACGGCCGATTCAACGTGGACTACGATCGCAACCTTGCGGATTCCCGCTGGACGGCATTTGCCAAATACGCAATGGAGTGGGACCAATTCAAGGCGTTTGATCTACGTCTCTCTACCAACGCGGGTCTTGGCTATTACTGGATCAAAGACGAGAAGGGATTGTTGATCACACGATTCGGTGCCGGTGCGTCCAAGGAGCTCGGTGCGCCCGATGATCGGACCATCCCCGAAGCCGTGTTTGGGATCGAAGCGGAGCGGCAAATCACGGCGCGTCAAAAGATCAAAGGCAAAATCGATTACTTTCCTTCGTGGGAAGATTTTACGGACTTCCGTTTGGTCGCCGACGCATCTTGGGAGATGCTGCTCGACGGTACCGACAACTTGAGCGTGAAATTGTCAGCCACGGACCGCTACGACAGCACACCCCAAGGGGCTGTGGCCAACGACATCTATTACGCAGCGTTGTTGTTGTACAAGTTTTAAGAAACGCAACGTAGCAACGTAGGCCGGATTGAGGCTTGGCGATAATCCGGCAGTCACATTCAAACAAAACATGCCGGATCGGCGTCGCTGACGCTCCTTGATCCGGCCTACTATCTAATGTCAGTTCGTACGTCGTCGATCGCCGGTCGGTGGCGGTTCGGTGATCGTCTCGCGCGGTGGTTTCGGCGCGGTCGCAACGTCGCTCGCCCGACGACCGGCACTGAGATAATCACTCCAACGACGGCCGCTGCGCATTTCCGTGGGGCCTGGTGCAACAAGGAACACAGTTCCGAGTCCGAAAATCAATCCGGCCATGGTCGAACCGAACGTAAGCACCAATCCCGATGGCCCCAGCGGTGAGTCGCCGACTTGGGGCGGTCCCAATTCCGCGATCAAGTTCGTCGACATTGCTGCCGAGCGACTCGCTTGAGCATCCGACAATGCTTTCTCGCATTCCCCCAGCAACGTCGTTCGCTGACGAACTGCGGCATCTAACTTGGCATAGTCGGTACGAACGTCCGCAAGCTTGCTGAGCCGGCGCGAAAGCTCATCGTGCTTAGAACTCAACCGCTGGACACGTTCGCGTTCGAGACTGAGCGTGGGTTGCATGGCTCGAATCACCGCCAAGGTTTCTTGTTGGATTCGGTTCTTGATTTCCGTTTCCGCCGACATTGCCGCGCGTCGCTTGGGATGCAATTCGGTATAGTTTCCCGACATCCGACTCGTTTCCAATTGCGCGTCAATCAAGCCGTCCTTGAGTCGCTGCAGCGATGGTTGGCTCGATAGCAGATCGCCGCCACTGATCACGAGTGCCGTCGGGTCCTTGGAACCCGCGATGAGCAATCCGTGAAGCGATTCGAGTTTTTCGAGATCCAGTTCCGCGATTTGCAGTTCGCTGACCGTTTGTTCGAGCGCCCGGCGGGTCGCACCATCGCTGGATATCGTATCGCTCAAACTCCGCAACTCGCCGAGATCGCTACCGAATTGGATCTCAATCAATCGCATCCGCGAGGCGGCTTCGTCGAGATTCTGTTTCGCGAGATCGCGGGCGTGTGTCAATTCCGTAATCAGACTGTCGGCCCGAACGCGGCGAACGGTTCGGTGATGTTGAGTCAATTGCTCGTACATCGCTCGACAAAACGCGTCGACTCGTTCCGGCGATTTCGATTTAACCTCTAGGTAGATGACTTCGGAATTACCAAACTCCGAACCTTGAGGCGCGCGAATGTTTACCGCGTCGCTGGCGACGGAATCGATCACGCTCGTGGGCGGCCATTGCGGATCGGCAAAGCCCGATGGCGGACCGATCATGCGTAGTGCCGCACCGACGACTTCGGGATTCTGCGCCATCTCCAGGATCGTCTCCTGGGCCGCCTTCAATTCCGTCGTGCTGCCAAATCGCCCCAGTCGGTCGATCGCACCGCCCGCTTGATCACGAACCACCAGCGGCTGGCGGGCGGTCCAAACGTCGCTGGAAAACAACGAGTAGGCGATCCCCATCACTCCAAACAAGATCGCCGCACCACCCCAAAGGGGAGCAAACAGAACCAGAACGTTTCGAACGTGTTTCCACGGAATCGGCGCAGACGACATGGCGAAATTAGGCCCCAGGGCGACATAGAAACCAGACGTTGCAACCCTACGCCGCGATTGATGTCCCTCGAGCCGCATCGGCGCGGACAGCTGGACGAGTTCGACTTTGATCGCCCCATTACGCGGAATTTACGTAATGAGCGGACTTTGCCTGGCAACGTTTGTTCACACGGTTTGCCCACCTAAAGTCGAACGACGCCAAAAAACTAGAGTTTTGCCTAACTTTGTCGATTGTAGCGGTCGATACCATTACAACGGCGATACGGGTCTGTGCGAGTATTACTCTCCATCGGGCTCGTGATCACGATCTTGACGACCCCGAAACCTCGCCTTAGACTTGGCCGACTGTTAAGTTGAATGCGGCAAAGGGTTTACATCGATCGCTGAGCACCGCAGGGTGTTTCGCCAGGGAGTCATGAGTGACGAAGAAAGACATCGTGCGAACGATCTCCGAAGAAGTCGGATTGACTCAGCAACAGACCAAAGAAATCGTCCAGAAGACCTTTGACGCCATTGTGGAGTCCTTGGTACGAGAACGTCGAATTGAATTGCGAAACTTCGGAGTTTTCGAAGTAAAACCGCGTGCGGCTCGCAAAGCAAGGAATCCTCGTACGGGTCAACAGGTGGAGGTGCCACGCAAACACGTGGTGACTTTCAAGCCGGGCAAAAACATGGAAGCCCGGATGCGAGAGTTAGATGAAATTGGTGACCAGGCCGCCCAGACGGACGCTTTGCTATCAGAAGATAGCCCGGCGGTTCCGCCGAGCGTAACGCCGAATCACCTACCGAGAAATGACCAGAATCCGACTTCCCTGCCACGGCCCACAGGCCGATGGGATCTCGAATAACCGCTTTGTTTGACTTACGCATGGTTCACGGAGGAACGCGCGATGCGACGCTTATTGCAATTCGCTTTTTTGGCCGTTTGTTTATCGACGACCGTCGGCTGTTTCCTACCGATCTATTCGACGCGGCCGGAACGACGCGTCCAACAACTGCTCTACACATCCGAAGACTTGCGTTCGCTTGTCGATGAATGGGAGCGTTTTTGGTTCTTGGATTCGCCAAGTCACATGACTCCGATCCGAACCCACGGCGGCGTCCTCTAATCCGCGTCGGTTGAAAGTCACGATGGTTGCCGTTGCCGCGAAAGCCTGAGGCTTTCCTGCTCGACCCAATGGGTTGCGATACATTGGGACGATTGCTTCGTTTCCATCGCCCCCGATCATGTCATGCCCAACGCACTTCCACGCGGCCCGATGTTGCTTTCCATCGCGTTCGCATTCGCCAGCTCGACCGCGGCGCCCGCGTATCAAGAACTCACGAATCAAACCAAGATCGGCGAAATCAGCTTTTCGCTGCCCGACGGTTTGACGATTTCCAGTGTCGCCGGTGAACCACTTATCAAATGGCCTATCGTTGCGGACTTTGACGATCAGGGTCGCTTGGTCGTGGCTGAATGCGGCGGCGTTACAGCACCGATCGCCGAGCACAATCAGCTCAAACTTCACAAGATCATTCGCCTGGTCGACGACGATCGCGATGGTGTCTTCGATCGCCGAATTGTCGCGGCGGATCAATTGGCATTTCCCGAAGGCGTTTTGTGCGTCGGCAACGATTTGTTCGTCGCGGCCCCTCCGCTGATTTGGAAGTTTACCGATGCCGACGACGACGGAGTCTGTGAGCATCGCGAAGTTTGGTTCGATCCAGGAACGCTCACTCATTGTGCCAATGATCTGCACGGTCCCTACATGGGCCCCGACGGTTGGATCTACTGGTGCAAGGGAGCCTTCGCCGAACAGACTCATGAGCTTGCCGATGGAAGAACGATCATCTCGTCCGCATCTCACATCTATCGGCGCCAGATTTCCGGTGGCCCGATCGAGATGATCATCGCGGGCGGTATGGACAATCCCGTCGAAGTCGCATTCACTCCCGAAGGCGACATGTTTTTCACGAGCACGTTTTTGCATCATCCCGGCAACGGACTTCGCGATGGTATCGGGCACGCCGTGTATGGAGGCTTGTTCGGGAAAGATCACCGAGTGCTTGATCACCAAATTCGCACTGGGTCGCTATTGCCCGTGATGACTGAACTGGGGCCCGCCGCGCCAAGTGGCCTCGCATGCTTGCGAAGGAATCGCATTTTACCGCATCTGTCCACCGCCGGCGAAACCGGTCACCGCACCCTGGTAGCGACTCAATTCAATCGCCAACGTGTCTCGGTGCATCATCTGGTACCTAGCGGGGCAACATTTCAAACCGCGGATCACGATCTGGTGGTCGCGGACCGAGTGGACTTTCATCCCACGGATGTGCTCGAAGACTCCGATGGCAGTCTCGTCGTTCTCGACACCGGCGGTTGGTACGACCTATGTTGTCCCAGTTCGCGGGTGAACCAAAAGACGGCCTCGGGCGGTATTTATCGAATCCGACGCATCACCGAATCGTCCACCGAACGAGCGGCCAATGACGCCAACGGCGATGCAAACAACGACCCGGGGGACCGCAAGCTCGCTGAATTGTGGAAACTTTGTCGCGTCGGCGGTGACGAGGCGCTGGCCAAAGTCGCGGCTTCGATCGAATCCGATGATGTTTCCATCGCCACCGTCGCGATTCGGATCGCGTCGCTGCATCGTTGGCAACACTCCTTGGACTCGCTGTATCGACGATTGGTCGACACGGATATTGCCATCGCGAGAGTCGCCGCCGAAGCTCTGGGGCGATGTGGCAACGCCGACTCCGCACGTCCGCTTCTCCAAGTCATGGATCGCGAGCCCCGTGACCGGTTTCTGGAGCATTCGGCGATCTACGCGCTGGTCGAACTGCAGCGACGTGAATCGTCATTGAATTTGATCTCGCTCGCTCAAACCGATTCGCAGTTGCGAGCGGCCCTTCGCGCCGTCGAGGGTGCTGGACGTCGCGAACTCTTGCAACCGGCAATCCTGTTCGCCGCACTAGGAAGTAGCGACGTGCGTCTCGGTGATACCGCAACCGAATTGCTTGCCGAGCGAAACGACTTGGCATCCACGTCGATCTTGGAACTCGAAGATCTCTTTGGACATCTCGACGCGAATTCGCTAGCGGCTCCGTCACTTCGTCGACTCGTCGCCGCATGGAAGTATGAGCCCGAAGTCCAAGCGATGGTCGGCCGGTGGCTGGAAACCACCAACAGTTTGACGTCCGCGCAGGAAACTTTTCTCGCGACGAATCTCGCGGCGTGGTCGCCAGCGAAGTTGCCGGCGTCGTGGTTGACCTCAATCGCAACATGGCTCGATAGCGCCGCTCCCGATGTGCGAGCGTCGTTGATCGCCAGCTTGACGCGTTTGTCGATCGACGATGCCGAAGCGAATCCATTGACTCAGACGATTTTACGACTCGCCCAAGCGGAGCGGCGACCGCTGGATCAACTTGCTATCCTTGCGGCACTTCCCGACGGTTCGCATATCGACGACGTGGAAATTCGAACCGCCATCGTTGTCGGCGTTTCTAGCGATGACGATGTGGTCGCTGCCGAGTCGGCAAATGTGCTGAGACGAATCGTGTTGGATGCCGAGGCGGCTCAAGAATTGATCGGGCGATTAACGTCCATCTCTGCGTCACACTTGCCGCTGTCCATCGAAGCAATCAAACGGTGCGGAGACGACGAGGTCGGAGCAAGGATGCTGCAGCGATTACCATCGGTACCTGCGGCAAGAACCCTGAATCCCGATTTTCTGCCAAGGTTGTATGCGAAATCACCACCCGTGATCCGCCGTCAAGCGGACGTAACGAATCGACATTTGACACAAGCCTCGACGGATATAAGTAAGGCCGTGACACAGAAACTCAAGACGTTGCAGACGGGTGATCCTATCCGCGGCTTGCAAGTGTTCCATGGCAAAAAAGCGGCCTGCGGTTCATGTCACCAAATCGGTTATGTCGGCGGTAGCGTCGGTCCCGAATTGACGCGAATCGGTTCCAGTCGGACGGCGGAATCGCTGGTCGAGGCGATTCTGTTTCCCAATAGTCGGATCGAAACCAGTTTTCGGTCGACCCAAATTCTGACGATCGACGGTCGGATCTTTCGTGGATTGGTCAAACGACAGGACAGCCAAGTCGTCGAGCTGCAGGTCGCGGCCGATCGTGTCGAATCCATCCGAGTTAGCGAAATTGACCAGACTGAACCGAGCGAAATTTCAGTGATGCCGTCGGGGTTGGACCAGTTGCTCACGGACCAAGAATTCGCCGACCTAATCGCATTGCTGCAAGCAGCGAAGTAGCGTTGAAATTGTCAGCATTGAAAGTGTGCGTTTTAGCTCGATTTGGCTAGAAAACTCTCAAACTGACTACATGCTTTTAAATCTTAGTTAGGATTACGTCGATGAGTTACTCGCGTGACAAAATACGACGTAGGCGTAGACCAAAATGCGGGGGCAAAGCAGGTTGGTTCTACGCCTACGTTTTTTTTTAAGCCCGCCGCCACTAATTCGTCATTATCGCCTTGCGGGGGCGAATGGTTGTTTGGTCGCATATTGCCCCATGTTGCCTGACTCCTTCGCCCTCGCTCTTAAATCCAAACGCAACTCGAGAGGCGTCGAAACCTCTCGTTGCGTTGATGGCGGCGACCCGAGATCGACGTTTTGCTAGCCTGGGTTGGCGGGCACGTTGGGACGCCAGGCGATGGCTGTCTTTAGACTGCCAAGGTCGATTCGTTTTCGCCATTGGTCTTGAACTGCGAGACCAAGCCTTTCATGTGCACCGATAGCTTGTGCACGTTCTCGCCCGCGGACTGACTTTGCACCGCACCGGCGGCGGTTGATTGCAGCACTTGATCGACGCGGCTGATGTTCTCGGTGATCTCGCTGCTGGCGACCGCAGACTCATTGACGCCTCGGGCGACGGTTTCGGCGGCGAGGGCGGTTTGCTTGACGTTCTCAGCAATACGCCCCGTCATCTCTCGCTGTTCTTCGACCGCCGATGCGATCGTCAAGGATAGTTCCGTGACGTCTTTGATCACTGTGCTAAATTCGCGGATCGCTTCGACCGCGTCGCTGCTCGTATGCTGGATGTCTTCAATACGTTGGCGAATATCATCGGTGGCGATCGCCGTTTGTTTGGCCAGCTCTTTCACTTCGGTGGCAACCACCGCGAATCCCTTGCCAGCTTCGCCAGCCCGTGCGGCTTCGATCGTCGCGTTGAGTGCCAGCAGATTGGTTTGCTCGGCAATATCTTGGATGACACCGATGACTTTTCCGATCTCTACCGCCGCGATGCTCAAGTCTTCGACCTTACGATTGGTCACGTTGACCAATTCTGTCGCGTTGCTCGCGACCGACGCGGCTCGTCCGGCATGCTCGGCGACTTCGCCGATCGATGATGTCATGTAGGCGACGGAGTCCGACGCACTCTTGACGTTTCGCGACACATCTTCGGTCGACGACGCGATCTGGCGCATGTTCAGTGACATTTCTTCAGCCGCCGCGGCGACGCTTCCGGATTGTCCGGTTGCCTGAGCCGCTCCCGTCGCCAACTCGCGAGAGATGCCCGACAGATCATGAGACGATTGGTCAAGCGTATTGGAGCTTTGCGTCAATTCTCGGACCATGCACTCGATACCGTGGGCGAACTTGTTGAAGGCTCGAGCCATATCATCAAATTCGTCGTTCGATCCCGTTTCCATTCGCTGAGTCAAATCGCCTTCGGCCATCTTGGTCAATGCGACGTTGCTGGATCGGATCGAACGAGTCAAGCATTTGGAAATCACATAGGCGCTGGCAATGATTAATAGGGTCATCATACTGATCAATGACAACAGCATGGTTTTGAGCCAGTTGGTATTCGCGAGGGCCTGCTTGCTGGCGACACGCACTAAGACGTTCCACTTCATTCCAGGGAAACCCAGTGCACCTTGCAGCGGCGTGTATCCCACGGACTGGTAGATTTCTTTTTTGGCATGATAGGCCTCGGTGACAGACCCCTGGCGACCCTCCACAACGTCCATTGCCGCTTCGACGCCCTGGTTTGCCAAGTTGAACTTGCCAATGAGCTTCATGTCGTGAACGACGTCTTCATGACCGGCGGTGGACGGATCGTAATCGACGATCACGTGGCCTTGATCGTCAAGCAGCGTGATTTCGGCGGTGTCCAGGCCGCGACGTTTGAGTTCGGCATAACCGGCTTGGATCACTTCTTCGACCAAACTGAACTTGGCGACGTTCTTCCAAATCGCGATCATGTTACCGCTGGAATCACGCACGGGCGCAGAGAATCCGAGTGCTAGGCCGTCGTCTTGGTAGAGCTCTTTGACGTTGTCGTCGACGTACAAATGTTCGACCACCGTCCCAGTAAATTTGCCATCGGCCGACGCGTAATAACGACTTGCTTTCGCGTCTTGGAACCAAGTCTCATTCGAGTAGTCAACGTCGTACAGACGGCTGCTATCGATACGTCGCGTTTGTGCGTCCTTGGTATTGACGGCGATCAACTTGCCGTCGAGATCGACCAGCAGTGTGAGGTAGTAAATGTCGTAAGTGTCGACATAATCGTTCATCGCGACCACGATGGGATTGGTCTCACTTGGCTTGTACCAACTTTCCGTATCACGAACGGCATGGTTCAGACCAAAGGCCTGGACGTCTCCGTAGCGTTCGAAGAGATTGCGATCGATTTTATCGGCGATGTTGATCGCGATCGCTTGGTACTCGGATGCTGTCTTGTCCGCCATGTTGTTGGCGACGGACCAAGCGACCCAGCCGATCAAGACGGTGGGTAGAAGGCCTGCAAGCAGGCTAGAAATCACTAGTTTCTTCTGAATTGATATCTTCACGATTGCCCCTCGTGTGTACTGTTGGTGATGCGGGAGACAAAAACGAATCCCCCCGGTTCACTGGTGATGATTGAATGTGCGTTGCGACTAAGTGAAAGCAAGCAGATTTTGTTTGCTTTTCTGATTGTTCGGAATCTGCCGCCACCGCGTCACGCATGTTTCCGATCCCCGTAGGCCGGATCAAGGAGCGACAGCGACGCCGATCCGGCAGGTTCTTCACACGCATATCTGCCGGATTTTCGCAAAGCCTTAATCCGGCCTACAGGCCTTCCCGTGTGCCGGATCAAGGAGCGACAGCGACGCCGATCCGGCAGGTCCTTCACGCGAGTATCTGCCTGATTTTCGCAAAGCCTCAATCCGGCCGACAGGCCTACACGTAGGCCGGATCAAGGAGCGACAGCGACGCCGATCCCGCAGGCTATTCACGCGAGTTCCTGCCGGATTTTCCCAAAGCCTCAATCCGGCCTACATTGATTCATTTCCACTGCCAGATATCCGTGGCCTTCAGGGGACAATCACCCTTCGGGTTTTCGGACTTTAACCACTCCTTGGCAGGAGCTTGATCTTTGAGATACGCATTCCAAAACTCCAGACCAATCCGCTGGATCGACGGGTGATGGTCAGGGTCTCGGCCGCGAGTGCGAAACGAGACTACGTCGCTAAATGCAAAATGCGTCCCGCCATCGAACACGAGCTCATACTTGTCCCCGGCCGGCAACGCGCGGTAGACCTCTCGACGTGAACTCGGACTGCTACGTTCGCTAATCGGACTATCGTCTCTGGTTCCCGTCATACACAAAATCGGACTGGCGAGTTGTCCGAACGATGCTTCGGGCGCAAGAGCCTCGCTCGTCTGAGGACTCATGGCCAGAAACGCATCGATCCGAGGTTCTCGGAAACTCTTGCCAAGTGGATATTGTTGCCCGGCAACCGCAAGCGTTGTGACGGCACCGAAGCTGTGTCCGCACATGCCGAGATGCTCCAGATCGAGCCGCTCGAACAACGGGTGTCCGGATTCGCGATTCCATTTATCCAACTGGTCGATAACAAACGACACGTCTTGGATTCGATCGCGAAGATTCTTGGGGCTTGCCGCCTTCGCAAGCGTCGACATCCGCTCTCGTAGCGACGCCGCTTTCCACACATCCTCGTCGCTTCCTGCGTGCTGCATAAAGACGCACACGTAGCCGTGCGATGCCCAGTATTCACCCAAGTACGGACTGTTCTCTCGCGAGCCACCCAAACCATGCGAGAACAGGATTACTGGCTGTTTACCCGTTTGCTTCGAATGATAAATGCGTACCGGGACGGCGCGCGAGCGAGTTGAATCTCGGGGCTCGAGATCAACCTGCTTAACATCGGCACGTTCGATTGTCGGCGGTTCGATTGCACCAACCGATACAGCCACCCCGAGCAACATCAGCAACCAGACGAGTCGAGCGAACATAACAGGGTCCTAAGCGCCGTAGACGGATGCGTCTTCAATCCCGAACATTCGCAAGTACACCGACAAGATGCCACGATGATGAACGGTGTGGTTCAACACCCACGTCCGCAAACACTCGCCCTTGGAGATCGTCAGCAACGTTTGGTCGCCCGCTTTCATCGTCCACATCCGAGCCATCGTCTCGTCCGAAGTCGACTCGATGGCAGCACGCGCGGCCGCAACATTTTGGTCAAACGAATCCAAGATTTCGGCGACGCTGCCCAGCGAAGGCGTCTCGTACTTGGGACCGCCAGGCGGTGCGATATTGAACTCGTCTTCGCTGATGATGAAAGCCGTCCACCCCGCGATCTCGGCAAGATGGTTGGCATTCCAGCCGAGAGTTTGCAATGTCTCGCCGGCCTTCCACTGCAACTGATCGCCAGGCACTTTTTCAAGAATCTTTCTTGTCGATGCCATCTCGCGATCCAGCTCAGGAATCATCAACTCCGAAATCGTCATCAATACCGTCTCCGATTACAAAATCTTTAAATTGCAGGGGCACAAAAGCATAGCCCAGTCTCAATGGAACACCAAGACGCGATTGATCCGAACCAGCCGAGTCGACGCTGCGGCCGTTCTCGAACGTCGACAGGGACCAAAAATTCGACCTGTTGCAATGGACGCTCCGGCAGCAGAAAATGTACTGAGAGCTTGAATTGTGGAAACTTTTGACAGCTTTCTCGCGTCCGAAAATGATTCGCTTGCGTAGCTTGTGTTGTCGGCACTTTCGTAGTTGTGTATCAGGATCGACGTCATGTCGCGCAGATCATCGTTTCGCACTCGTCGACTTTCTCACGAATCCCTTGAATGCCGTCGGTTATTGGCGGCAACCTGTGACCCGCCTGATTCGACAGTAATCGCCCCGCTAGAGTCGTCGAACCAGTCGTTCGTTGCGTTGCCAGTGAAGTCTGCCGTCGGTTCCGCTACGGATGCGATTGGCGGCCCGGACGGCGTGGTCGCGTGGCTGACGGCACCCTTTTCAAATGCGTTAGATTTCGGTGAAGGCGACTTGGTTTTGGAACATGCTGACCGCGTGTTTGTCGTGGACCAGATCGCATATAATTACGAACCGGCTACGTTGTACGTATTCAATCGGGATGCCGATGGTACCTTGACCCAGACGGCGGCTGTCGACGTGGGTTTTGTCGTCGCTCGCATGATTCCGGTCGGCGATCAAGTCGTCTTGATGGGAAGGAACGACTGGAGCTTCGTTCCCCTCACCGCAGCACGGCCGAACAACGATGTGATCCCGCCTCCACTCTCGCGAGAAACACAAGTTCTCACAGTCAGCTTCGGTGAAGAAGTTGCCGTGATCCGCCAGCAGATCACTGGTTCCTTGCACTCGGTCGACGTCAGTAACGGTCAATTGATTGTTACCGGAAGCAATCAAGGCGATGCGGTGATCATGATCTATCCGCCACCGCCTATTGAGAATTTCGTCAAGACATTCGATGTGGGCAGCGACGGGATTACTGAAGTCGCATCGTTGACCATCCCTGGATTCGGTATCTCGCGAGTCGAGGGAAACAACTATTACTCTGCTGGAACAACCTATTCGGGTTTCGATTATTTCGCGCCGCCAACGTCGGACTCGACCGCGTCTGATGCGAGCTTAGCGAATGACAATGCTTTGACATTTGACGGGCCGAACGAACCATTGCCGCTGCCTGTGGCTAACTTCACACGGTACTTGCTCGGCAATGATGCAATCACCGAGGTCGCGACGACTGAACTTGGCACCGGCTACGTCAGTAACGTGATCATTGCTGAGAACGGGCTGTCGGCCATCGTTCTGCGCAGCGAATACCTCGGCGCGGGCCCGACGATGTCGATCGACTTATTGAATTTGGCGGGCGACGCGGTAACTGTCGTTCATCGTACCCAGCTAGAAAATTTCCAGGGCGAAGTCGTCGCCGTCGGCTCTCAACATGTCGTGTTGAGAAATTATCTCGATAACTCTCTGGTCGTCGTCGATACAAACCAATCGACTGCGTTGGAAGCCGTCGATCGAGTTCGCCGCGTCCCTGTTCCTGACCGCGTCGAATTACAGAGCGGGTCGCTGCAGGTCAACGACGACATGCTTGTACTGCGAGCTGTACGGCGACGCGACAGTGACGCCGCAGGAGATCCAAACGTCCGACCCGATGGAACTCTGCCGAATGAGCCTGCAGTACGGCAACCGATTTTATTGACGGTGTCCATTGAACAAGCCGCAATCATTGCGGACACCGACATTTCGGCTTTCACAGGACCCAATGCGTCCTTGCAACTTTTCAGCATCGATACCGAGGCTTCGCGATTCGGTTTTGTGGCGACCGATTATCAACTCAATGATACGCTGGATTTTCAACGACCACGACTAACGTTTGGACGGCTAAGCGACTCAGGCGAATTTTCCTCGGATGGCGTGCTGCCCGCCGGTCGCTGGATCGAGACTGACGCAAATGCCGACCGATTGCTCGCGCGGACCAGCGATCAGCTCCTTGAATTCGATTGGGTGTCCGAGGACGAGCCGGTGGCATTGCCACTGGGTGAACTCGAACCGCCAATACTCGCAGTCAACGACAGTTATGAGCTGAATGATACCGGCAACGATCATTTGATCGATGTGCTCGGGAACGACATGCTCGGCAGAGACGGGAATCGCTACCCGACTCGAATCGTCGAACTCATCGGCGCACCCGAAGGCGTCAGAGTGCTCGACGACCGACTGATTCGTGTTCCCGCCCAAGCGATTCGAGACGTCGAATCACTCCGGTTCGGGTATGTAATCAGCGACGGTGAAACGACTTCAACTGCGGTTGTCGAGATCAGTGTCCGTTCGATTTCGGAGCAGCGTGTTCGCGAATTAGTTCAAGCGGTTCGTGAGCGGGCCGCCACTGACCTGGACGTGCCGCTCGATCAAGTCGACGTCGTTAGCGTCGAGCGAGTGTTTTACGGTCGAGACGTCCTAGTTGGACCCAACGGCGATTCGGTCATCGCCGCCATGAGCTCCGAATTGAATGCGGACGGCACCCGCGTTGACCGTCCGACTACTTTGGCGCCTGGTGTTCTGGTCAGTCTAGCGGTGCCCGGAGCCACCGCGCGATATCATGCGAGTCTCGAGGGCGAGATCGCCCAATTGTTTGTGTCTCGTCCAGAAACGCTTGCGGAACTCGGCTTGCGCGCGGTCAACGATGACGGGCAGCGTCTGGAGCGATTGGTCGTGGGGCAAGAGTTTTGGTTGGAGTTCAGTGCTCGCGATTTGCGGCCTGGTGGACGAGGCGTCTACGCTGCATTTTTTGATCTCATTGTGCCAAACGACAACCTTGTGATCACCGGACCTGTGGTTCACTCAACTGGTTTCAGTGGAGCTCAAACGGGTTCGTTTACTGAAGGCGAGATCGATGATCTTGGTGCAGTGGACAATGGGGCTGAGGCTCCCGGCCAAGAGACGCAGGCACTGCTTCGGATCGGTGTTCGCGCCGTCGGGGCTGGACGAGTAACCTTGCAACCGGAGCCCGCGGATTCGATCGGAACTGCCACCTTGATTCACGGTTTGAACCGGGAGATACCCGCACGAAATGTTCGGTACCTGCCGTTGTCTCTGTCGATCTCAGCAGATCCAGTTTCCAGTCCGCTCGACATCGATAACAACGGTAGCGTAACAGCAGGCGACGCACTGGAAATCATCCGCTTCCTGAATCTGTACGGAAGCATCGAAGTCGATGATCTCGAATCCACTGTGCGTAGTGTTCGCGGCGAGAGCGAAGACGAGGGGATGTTGGCGTCAGAGATCGCAACAATGCGTCGTCTGGATGCCAGCGGTGATCGCAAGATCACGGCGCTCGACGCGCTAATCATCATCAACGATTTACAACGTCAAGAAGTCGAAGCTGCTGCGGCAATCGCGACGGACTTTTTGGACCATAATGACGATGACGAAGAGTCCAACGGCATCCGCTGAACTCGAATTGCCACGTCCATGGTCGGAGACATAGGCAGCGTCGGTTTTTCGTGAACGTGGCTTAGACTCGTCGGCTACGAGATGACGCTACGCAGCTTACGGGCCCCCAGCGTGGCGGATCAATTGATCCACACTCGTTCTCGATTTTCGCATCGTGAAGAGCTCGGGCGAGGATTCGGAACACGAAGTGCGACTGGGCTGGTGAGAGATGCTCGTCTGGTCTCACCTTTTCTTAACATCAATAGCTGTGTAGGTGTTTGTTCACCTGCTGTCGGGGCGATGATAATCCACTCTGGAAACGATGTGCAAATGGGGCTCTTTCCGCAAGCGACGGTTACCATCACCGAGCAGGCGCGCGACGATGGCGAACCTAGCTTCCAACATTTCTCCGCCGCAGCGCAGGAGTTGCTTCTCGCCTTATCCTGCTCAAAGTTCTACTCGCTGCGTGTTTTCTCAAGGCGTCAGGTGCTGGTTTACAACAGCGGCATGCTTTGCGGACCGAGTTACGTCGAAGCCGTCGCCGAAATCGAGAGGTGTGGCTTGATCACCAAGATCAATGAGATCTACCAGGTCCCCGAACACAAACGGGACATGCTGCGAAACATTTGTCCTCTGGCTAGTCGTTAAGTTCACGACGGAGGTCCTCTCGGGGATGGCTTGACTTCATGGCGACGATCGAATTCGGCTCGCATCGCCTGAAGGTAGCGAAGTCCCCGCTTCTCTCAGACTGAGATGAAAGTTGCATTTCAAGACGTCTCGAACTCAGCGAAAGGGGGCGGGGGGGCGGCGGCCAGGCTTATTTTCTCGGTCGTGTCGCAACGCGCGTTAGCAACTCTCGGAATACCCCGATGAGGAGAGGCCTTGGTTCGAAAGCGATTTGTGATCGGCGAACGTTGCTCGACTATCATTCGACGTGTGCATCAAACCACTTGCTTCTTGCAAAGTAAAGCAACATGCCAATCGGAATCGCTACGCAACTGAAAAGCATCAAGAACATCAGACCTCGGTTGCTAAAAGGCAACGATTCAAAATTCTGACCGAAGAAGCCGGTGATGAAAGTAAGTGGTAGAAAGATCGCGCTCAAGATGGTTAGCCGCTTCATGATCTCGTTGGTGCGCTGCGATGCGTTCCACAAATGCGCGTCGCGAACATTGCCGATCAACTCGCGAGCAGATTCGACCGACTCGTGAAGTCGCAGTGTGTGGTCATAGACGTCTCGGAAATACACGGATACTTGATTGCTGACCAACGTATCGCCGCGTTTCGATAATAGAGCCAGTACGTCACGCTGCGGTGAGAGTATCTTTCGCAGTTCGATCAATAGCCGTTTGAAACCCATAATTTCGGAAAGTGAAACCGGCTGAGTGGGTACCAATACTCGATCTTCCAATTGGTCCAATCGTGAATGAAGTTCATCAATGATTGGAAAATAGGAGTCAATCATGGCATCGGCAATCATGTACGTCAATTGATCCGCACCGTTAGATACCAGCCGGCCATCTCGATCGACACGGTTCCAAACACTGTCAAGTGCTGGAATACAGTTGGTGTGAACGGTGACCACAAAATTCCTACCAATAAACACATGCAATTCGAGTGCTTCCGCTTTGTCGATTCGATCCCAGTCGACGTGAAATCCTTGAATCACGAGAAACAGATACCCATCGTAGGTTTCCAACTTTGGCCGTTGATCGAAATGCAAACAGTCTTCGATCGTCAACGGATGAAAACCAAATTGCTCGGCAACCGTTGCCAATGAATCGGCATCCTGATGCGTCAAATCAATCCAACGAACATGGCTGTCGTCCACAGGGCCAACGGATTGCTGATCACCATGTGTCACTGAACCCGATTGTCGGTCGATCGTATTGACTCTAAACACAGGCTTCCTCTTTTTGCAGGCTTGCACCGATTGCTAATCGTTCTTGCGTGGTGAACAGTCCATTCTCGGTTGTGAGTATCAATCCGGCAATCGCCAGTGAGCGCTACAGTGACCGTGTCTCTGGTGGGACTGGGGAAGCGCGGTTCACACCGAAACGCCCAGACGGCATCTGGCGGACCACTGACGATCCGCTCGCAATCAGTTAACATCACTTGCGTGGCGCCAGCATCTCTGGCCCACGAGTTACCCGGGCACCACTTTGCGTTGGACTTCCTCATTTTGAATCATTTGTTTCTACTGGCCGATAGCGATCCGATCATTTGGGGCCAGACGTACACGCACCACGACCTTTTTGTCGTTCTTCTGCTGGTGCTTTTGGAAGGCCTGTTGTCGATCGACAATGCTTTGGTACTCGGGTTGTTGGCGAAGCGCGTCCCCAAGCATTTGCAGGGGCGAGCGCTGACGTATGGACTTGTCGGAGCATTTGTGTTTCGCATTGTCGCGGTCGCCACAGCTAGCTATCTCCTGAAATGGCACGTGGTGAAATTGATCGGCGGTGGATATCTGATCTACATCGCCGTCAAACACTTGTTTTTTGAATCGCAAGAGGAAGCCGGCTCGGCGCTCAGTACTGACACCGAGGGATCGCCACAGCTACGCATGGCCGCGACTGGTGAGCAACTGACTGACGAGCAAGAAATGCTCGAGATCAAAGAGCGTGTTCCCGTTCCAATTCCGGAAGACACACTTCGCGCCGGTCGAAGTTTTTGGATGACGGTTGTCATCATTGAATTGACCGACATCGCGTTTGCGGTGGATTCGATTCTTGCGGCCATCGCGCTGGTCGGTGCTCCGCCGGCCGACCATCCGACCACCTCGATTCATCCCAAGCTATGGGTGGTGGTCACCGGTGGATTGCTGGGAATTGTGTTGATGCGTATTGCCGCAGCCATGTTTATCAAATTGCTCGAAAAGTTCCCGCGTTTCGAGTTGTCAGCTTACCTACTGGTGATCGTGATTGGGCTAAAGCTTCTAGTGGACTGGGGTTTCAACTCGGCGGCTCACCCCCACGCTGTCGATTTCCATAGTTACCAGCGTCCGGAATTCTGGATCTTCTGGATGTCGATGCTCGTGGCCCTCGCCATTGGCTTTATTCCGCCGCGAAAATCGTCAATCACTTCGAAATCGTGATCATCGACTCTGCCGTCGGAGCCGAGCGGTTCCCAGCCCTGACGGGCTGGGCTAGGTAAACGGTCAGGGCTTTGCCCTTTTGTTGGCTGAGGCATTCACGTAGAGAACGGCGGTGTTTACGCCGTCGGCGCTTGGTGGCTTACGGCAGCAACGTCAGTGTCACGCGGCGGACGTCCATAACGGACTTGCCGGGGATGTCGATCGCGCGAAGCGTCAGTGGTGCAATGCCTGATGCGAGTTCAACTTCGCCAAGGTCGAGCGTGCGAAATTCTTTCATCTGGCTTTCTGCGGGCGGACGCGGAAGCGTATCTTGGTTCGTGTTGAGCGGTGGATCCCAGCCTGGAGTGACTTTGCCAGTAAGACTCGATTCTTTGAAGCTTAATTCAATTGTCGAGCCAGCATCGGGCACCTTGCACGTGTAGTCGATCGCGACTCGATAGCGACCTGCGGTGTGGACGTCGAGCAACCAAACCATGCGATCTTGCTTGCTCGTCCAATTGACGAAATACGAACAGTTCGGAGCTCCGCTACTGCGCTTCACACCGCCAAGCGGCTCGCCGTCACGAGCGGGCAGCATCGTGATGGGGAACTCGCGATAGCCAACGGTGAGCGGACGCGGATCGACGGAATTCCCCTCGCTCTTCTTCTTTCCGCCTTTCTTGTTGTCGTCGGGCGACGCTTTACTGAGAACATCCTCTCGCCACGATTTGACTGCCGCGCTAAGCTCCGCGGCGAGTTCCGGTTGCAGAGTGTTCACAGGTTTTGTTTGCCCTGGATCAGACACCATGTCATACAAGTTGCCTTCATGATCCAAGCGATGGGTTTGCGTCCGCACACTGACTTTGCCGCTCCAGGTCGAGAAGTGTCGATGTCCGGCCCAGTCGGCTGGCTCTTGCATCAGCAGCGAAGTCAAGTTTCTGCCGTCCAACGGATTGGTTCCCACTCGCTCGATGCCTGCGAGCGCGGTGATCGTGGGCATCAAGTCAATCGCGCCGCTGATTTCCGTCACGGTATGCCCAGCCGGAAGTTTCGCAGGCCAACGGATGTAGCACACTGAACGTAAACCGCCTTCGTCCGTGCTGCCCTTGCGGCCTTTCATTCCGCCTGTCCAGCGGTAACTGTTGGGACCATTGTCCGAGAAGTAAACGACGATGGTGTTGTCGTCGACTCCGATCGCTTTCAACTTTGCGAGCACGCGCCCGACGTTCATGTCTTGGTTCTCGATCATCGCCAAAGCGCATCGCGTGTGATCGATGTCTTCCTGCTTGGGGTCAGTGGCTTGTTGAGTGATCGGTTTGTCTTTGAATCGTTGCCAATCGGACTCCGGGGCGGCCCAAGGCGAGTGCGGCGTCGTGAACGGCACATAACAAAAGAACGGCTGGTCTCGGTTCTTGTCGATAAAGTTCAACGCCCGGTCGGTACAAACATCGACGATAAAGCCTTCGGTACGAACCATGCGTCCGTTCTCTTCGAGCGGCGGATCAAAGTACTCGCCCCAGTGGCCAGATGTGTGACCAAAATACTGGTCGAAACCGCGTGCCATCGGATGGTACGGCCACTGGCTGCCGTTGTGCCACTTGCCAAAGGCGCCTGTCGCGTAACCAGCCGCCTTGAAAGCGTCCGCGATCGTCTTTTCGTCAATGTTAAGTCGCTCTTGCCCAGTCGACACGCCTCGAACACCGCCGCGAGGATGATATCGACCTGTGAGAAACTCAGCGCGTGTGGGTGAACATACCGAACACACATAGAAACGATCCATCGACACGCCGCCCTTGGCAATCGAATCGATATTCGGCGTCGAAACTTGCTGGTTGCCTGAGAAACCGTAGTCGCCCCAACCTGCATCGTCAGCCAAAAACACAACCAAGTTGGGCTGAGCGGATTCAACAACACGCGGTAATGCAACGGACGCAGCAACGAGGAGGCTGAATGCAATGACAAGCTTCATCTGAGTTCCCGATTCGAAAGGGGCGGCGTAACGATCGCAGGCAAGGTAGTGATTTTGGCATCGTTGCTCGATCAACGGGCAAGCGACATGCACCATCATATCTGAAGTCGGTTGGGGTTGGCCGGTCGAGACCCATTCCCAGACTTCGACCACCGTCAACCACTACGAAATCGCCATCCAACTCGACTTTCTCTGACCACGGATGGCTTCCGCTTGAACCTCCCAGTCGCCTGAATCACAATCCAATCGCATGAATCACATCGTGCTAAAGTATTGGTTATGTCGTTTGGTTCGCCAGCGAAAAAAGTCGCTTCAGGAGGCTTGCGTTCGCTCATGGAATCATCACCCGCCGGAGACCCAACAAACCAAGTCCGCATTTTTTAATGAATGCGAGTGGGATGAACTGAAGGCGTTAGCGCCGAACTTAAGCAAGAAGGTCGCGGTCGATAAGATGCGTGGCACGTTGCTCACGCATCGCGCGACGGAGGGATTCCTTGTCGAGAATGCGGTGCTGTGTAGCGAGTCGTTGTGGACAACGAATCATTGCCGTCGTCTCAGTGCACGCGGCGGAAATGGGCTCAGCGGTAGAATTGATTGCGAGATCCCGGAGGCGGCGCTCGCTGGCGATTTCTCTGGGGGAACTTGGTTCGGACATTGGATGATGGATGACTTGCCGTTGCAGCTTCTGGCCCAGCAGTATGCGACACCGATCGTGCATCATCGTCCGAGCTATGCGCACGAAGCTTCGTATCGCGAACTGTTGGGAATGCCCGTCGAGATGCGACAAAACGTGCTGGTGCGGCGGTTGAACGTCTTCGTCGATTTTCCAATGAATACGTTCAAACGAGAGCGATACGAGCGACTTCGCCAGCGTTTGGCAACATCGATTCAATCACCCTCGGCCGGCAAGGGCAAGGACATTTACATTGTGCGAGGCAATGATGGCAGCCCGCGCTGCCTTGCCAACGAAGATCGGTTGATCCCCAGCTTGGAAAAACGCGGCTTCGTTATCTTGCACCAGCAACAGATGACGCCCCAGGAGATCACGGGTGCGATGCTCGGATGCCGATTGGTGGTGAGTATGGAGGGCAGTCATCCGACGCATGCACTCTACACGATGGCTTCGCACGGAAAGTGGATGATCATCCAGCCAGCGGATCGGTTCTGTACAAACTTGAGGGCTCTCGCCGATTGCATGGGATGGGACTACGGTTTCACCATCGCCAAACAAGTCAAAGGCGGCTACCACGTGGACCTGGATCGGCTCAATCGAACGCTCGACACGATGCTTCGAGCCCATGATGACTCATTACCGGCGGTCGCAAAGGATCGCTAGTCAAACGAGTGTCAATCTTCATGCGGTTGGATTTGCTCGTCGATGACCAGTTCAATTGCGTGAACCAGTCTCCCCCGTGCCAGATAAGCCGATGAGCCCACGAGAGAATTGCGGTTTCTCGAATCGGCAATTACCGGTACCTTCTACGTTTTGCGTCAAACCTAAACGGAAGAATATCATGCGTGCGATCAGTTGCTTTGGCTTGGTAGGCGTTGCACTTTTGGTTTGCTTTGCGTTCACGCTGCAGATGTTGCCCCAGGCAATTGCGGCCGAGCCGGTTCCCGTCGCGGAAGAGGCAAAGGTCTTTCCAATAGTCTACCGCGTAGGTGATCTGCCAGTTTGGTCAAAGGAAGGCGACTACACTCCCGACTTATTGATGACGCTAATCCAAGCGACGATCTCTCCCGATACTTGGGAGGCAAAGGGTGGGCCATCTGCCCTGGCACCGTATCCGCAAGACGCCGCGATCATTGTCAGGACGACCGCTAGCAATCATGACGCATTAGCGCTCTTGATAAAGCGTTTTCGAAGCTAAATACGTCCACGCCCGGCAAAGCTCAAGCGAAATGCAATCGTCTTATCGCACGCCGTTTTGCTGCCGCCACTTGATTGCTTCCCCAATGCGTGGCTCATGTCGTGGTTACTTATTTGTCCGAAGCATACGGTCGAAGAACTCGACGATGATCTCGCGAACCTCAGGCGTTTGAAATTCCATGCCTCCGTGTCCGGCGCTGGGAACGACGTGAAAGGTTGAAGCGACTTTCGCGGCATCTAACTTTTCATGCAATCGACGGCTCTGATCGATCGGGACATCGTGGTCATGTTCGCCGTGCATGATCAGGAACGGCGGATCATCGGCAGTGACTTGGTAGAGTGCGCTGGCCTGCTTGGCGAGTTCTGGAGCATCACGGACCGTTTTTCCCAACAACTTGGCACCGTTGGAATTGGCGATATCTTCCAGCGTGCGACCATCGCCTAAAACATTCGGAGGCATGGTTAACAGATCAGTCGGACCATACCAATCACAGACTGCTTGAACGCGGCTGGACGTGGTTTCGTCCATGGGCGCGTCGAGCGTTCCGAGCAAGGCGACCAGGTGACCTCCCGCGGAACCTCCCCAAGCCGCGATGCGGTTGGCATCGATTTGAAATCCATCGGCATTCGAACGCAGCCAACGAATCGCGTCCCGACAATCATCGATCTGCGCCGGCCATTGGGCTTCGTCGGTTAATCGATAGTCGATGCTGGCCACGGCATACCCATGCTCGACTAACCAAGTTGCCGGACAGCGATCTTTGCTCCCGTTCTTCCATCCGCCGCCATGCACCCAAACGACGACGGGAACGGGGCCGCTGGCCGATTTGGGATAGTACAAGTCGAGCAGCAGGCTTGTCTCACCGGCTCGGGCATATTCCACATCTTTGTAGACAACCGCGGATGCTGGCGATGGTTGATGTTTCTTCCCAGTGTTCTTGTGGCCAGCGCCGTCCAAGGCTCTTTGGATCGTAAAATCGACCAGACTTTGACAGTGGAAGAAGCCTAACCAGAAGTTGTGGCCTTGGCCGCGCGGCACGGTCAATTCCAATACATCCGCGGCGTCTGCCTCTCGGTAGATCTTGGCCAAAGTTGCCGAATTATCTTTGAGCGGTACGACGTGATCGACGTCGCCATGAATGATGTAAACGGGGATCTTGGCGTTTGCCAGCTTGTC
Organism: Pirellulaceae bacterium; assembly: GCA_041741195.1. GTDB lineage: Bacteria > Planctomycetota > Planctomycetia > Pirellulales > Pirellulaceae > JBBSJZ01. The sequence continues at coordinate 4,744 of JBGSKM010000074.1, read as the reverse complement.
GGCCTGGGCGATCGGATTGTGAGTACCAAGTGATTGCTCCAGCTCGTCGGGCGAAACACCATAGGCTGGTGCGGCCTTCTGAAGGCCGGGGTAGGTTCGCAGATCGAAGACCGGATAGATGCCTGAGATGCCGGCCACTTTCTCGGTGTTGCGAATGGCCCAACTGCTCGTCCACAGCCCGCCTCGGCTTCGTCCCAACAAACAAGGCTTGGAGGCGAAGCCACGCTTTTGCGTCAGTTCGTTATAGAGTGCCGTGAACCCTTCCTGTGACGTTGGGCTTCCGTAGGCTTCCCCGACATCGATCCCCGCCACGGCGACGCCGGCAGCAAGGAATTGTTGGTGCATCCACTTCTCGTGACGATCCGGATAGGCGGGCAAGGTTGGACCATACATGACCCATGGCTGAGGGCTTGTTCGTTTCGCTTGTTCAGGCCAAAAGATGAACGCCGGCCGACCGTCGATCAGGAACGACTCACCAGGAAGGATGAGCTCCTTTGCCGGCTTCTCGGCGTCTTGGGCGCTGACGGGACGTGCCAGACATCCCATGAAGATGCAGCCAATAACGCAGATAGCTGAGAGGCGGAATTGTTTCATCGTGGAGTATGCACAGCGGGTGGAGTGGCTTGTTGTACTTACGTTGCCATGTCGTCCAGGCAGCCCGATGCGATGAAGGTTTACTCGATCGGTCGAGCGGCTGATAATAGTATACCCTCACACGCGTCCAACCGGAGAGCGAAGAGCCCGCTGGTCCCAACGGGAGAACGAAGCTCCTGCTGAGCCGAGCAAAAGTTCGGCGGGATCCTCACGATGGATGGTAAAAACCTTGATGCGTGTGAGCCGCAGGCGCTAGCCTCGGGCCTTAGCTTGATGCGTATAAGCCGCAGGCGCTAGCCTCGGGCCTTACCGACGAATGACCTGTAGTTTCACGGCCCGCGGCTAGCGCCGTCGGCTCACTTTTCACCATCCCAGCCTCACCCTGGACGGGAATCAAGCCACGTGGGCGATGCATCATTTCCGCGTGACGTAATGTGTCACCACGTTTTTGTGTCAGATTCTGCGGAATGCCGTGTTTAGCCTTTTGGATGCCAGTTCTTCCTGACAATTGAGATCGCTGTGACGCAATTCCCCGAGACACGTGATAGCTTGATCATTCAGGTCAAAGACCCGAGCAATCGGGATGCGTGGGAGGTGTTCGCTGACCTTTATCGCCCCGTGATTCATCGGACCGCGCTGGCCCGTGGGATGCAAGATGCAGATGCCCAGGATTTGGCGCAACAAGTCCTCATCGCGGTCGCCGCATCGATCGCTCGCTGGGAAAAGTCGGGCGAAACGACTCGCTTTCGTCATTGGCTCCGACGAGTCGCCAGGAACGCGATTATCAATGCCGTCTCACGACGTCCGCCCGATCAGGCCACGGGGACGTCATCGTTTCAGGATTTGCTGAATCAACTTCCTGAACGTGCTGGCAACCAACATGATGTTGAGACCGATTCGTTGATTGAAATGGAGTATCGTCGCGAGCTCTATCTGCGAGCGGCGGAATCGGTTCGCACGGACGTCGATCCCATGACGTGGCGAGCTTTTGAAATGACGGTGATCGACGGCACCAGCAACGCCGACGCCGCACTGAAACTTGGGAAATCGATTGGAACAATCTATGCCGCCCGCAGTCGCGTCATGAAGCGACTTCGAACTGCCGTCGCTGAAATCGAGGAAGCGCAACAATGAACCAACAAACCTGTAATCTCGAACTGCTGGACGCGTTCCTGCAGAATGAGCTTGACGAGATTGTCGAGCAACAAGTCTTTCGACACCTCGACGAATGTTCCGATTGCCGCGAAGAATTGGAAAGCCGCGCGGCGGAACAATCTGCGTGGCGGGAAGCATCCGACTTGCTGGGTGGAACCAAAGTCGCTAATCGCTCAGCATCCAACGCGTTGAATCGCGGAGACATCGATGACAGTCATTTCAGCGCCCGTTCGCCCCAGATCGAATTGGTTCTCCAGCAACTCGCGCCGACGGATGATCCAGAATCGCTGGGCCGCATCGGGGGATACGAAGTCACCGGAGTTGTCGGTGCTGGCGGCATGGGAGTCGTACTCAAGGCTCATGATCGTTCGCTTGATCGCATCGTGGCTGTGAAGGTCATGTCACCGCATCTGGCCTGCAGCGGTTCGGCTCGCAAACGATTTGCTCGCGAAGCAAAAGCGGCCGCCGCGGTCCTGCATCCGAATGTCATCGCCATTCACAGTGTCGCCAGTGAAGATGCGAATCCCTATCTGGTGATGCCGTATGTTCGCGGAGCTTCGCTGCAAAAGCGAATCGATTCACAGGGGCCATTGCCGCTGAAAGACACGTTACGAATAGCAGCTCAAATCGCGGCGGGACTTGCCGCCGCTCATGAGCAAGGCTTGGTGCATCGTGACATCAAGCCAGCGAATATTCTGCTCGAAGAGGGTGTCGAGCGGGTCACAATCACTGACTTTGGATTGGCACGAGCCGTCGATGACGCGTCGATGACCCGCAGTGGTGTGATTGCAGGTACGCCGCAGTACATGTCACCCGAGCAAACGCGCGGCGAGCTGATCGATGCGCGCAGCGATCTGTTTTCGCTCGGCAGCGTGCTGTACGCCATGTGCACCGGCCGTTCGCCGTTCCGAGCGGAGACGACGTATGGAGTGTTGCATCGTATTGCTAACGATCGCCCAACTCCGGTGTGCGATATCAACTCCGACGTCCCAAAATGGCTCGGTCACATAATTGAGCGACTGATGGCCAAGCGACCCGAAGATCGCCTTGGATCCTCCGCCCAAGTCGCTGAATTGCTCGAAGGATGCTTGGCACATGTGCAGCAACCGGCAGCGATACCGCTCCCCGTTGGTGTCCAGGCTTTAGCCGCTCAAGCGCAACGACGACCCGGCGAAGTCTCCAAGCCGAGTCGTCTAAAGGCTCTACACCAACGAATACCACCGTTCGCAAAGTACATCGCCGCTGCATTCAGTGTCGTTGCTCTGATGTTCGCGGGGGTTCTAATCGTACTGGAGTTGGAAAAAGGCACGTTGACAATCAAATCCGAAGTTGAGGATGTTCCTTTACGAGTTGTCCAGGAAGAGAAAACCGTCAAGCAGATGACAATTGTGAAAGGAGAGAACTCAATTCGAGTTGCGTCCGGCCAATATGTTGTCGAAATCGATGGCGATGTTGACGGAGTCTATGTTGACAACGGCGCCCTGACGCTTAGTCGTGGAGCCGTCGAGATCGTTCATATTGTCAAGACGGAAGCTGATTTCGATTATCGGTTTGGCGACACGGGAGCGATCGGCGAACCAAGTGAGCCAGAGGAAATTTTTCAAGCGGACAATCCACCACTTCAACTCTCTCCTGCGGAACAAGCTCTCTCCGAATTGGAGGCGGAGTACAACCGACTCGCGTCGACCTATCAACAGGCATCCGAGGACGCTACCGACGAAGTCGAACTCAATCGCGTTTACGAAGCGATGGACCCTCGCCATATCATGCCTTCGAAATACTTGGCGATGGAGGAAAAGTACCGCGGCACCGACGAGGGTTTGAAGGCGCTTGTGCAAGTTTGCGGAATGGCACGCAGTGTTGGCGGAGTGAACTCGGCCGCTGGTCAAGGGCGCAGAGAAGCTGTGACGCGAGTGATTGAACATTATCTTCAACGAGAAGATTTGGAATCCATCATCGCGACTCTGGGCGGTGGGCCTTTTGTGCCGCAATCGGACGACCTTCTGCAAGCACTCGTGGAAAAGAGTCCCTTTCGGAAGACTCAAGCCGAGGCACTGATTGCCCAGATAATTTTCGGCAAAGAGACGCTGATGGTCGAGTCGCAACTGCCAAAGGTTCTTGCTGCCGTCCAGGATCGGATGAAAGAGGCACCGCCGACTCTGCGTGACGAGTTTGAACAGCGTCTGAAGACGTTGGAACGCACGGACTTCAATCAGATGCGTCGCGACCTGAACGAAAAGTTGGAACGACTCGCCAAACTCTATTCCGATGTAAGTGTTGAGCACTATGGCACTGGAGGCACAGCGGCACAGCGACTTTCGCATGCGATCAACAAGGTCCTCATAGGCCAACCCGCTCCAGAACTCGAGGCATTCGATATCGATGGCAAGCCGTTTCGTTTGAGTGAACTTCGCGGCAAGCACGTTGTCTTGATGTTCGCACAGAGTGTTGGCGATGACTATGGTGACATGTACGCACCGATGCGTCAGTTGGTAGCCAAGTACAGGCAAGCTCCCGTGCGTGTGGTCGGGATCATGAGCAATGCCGATCAAACACACTTGCACGCGGCGGCGAAACGCGGCGACTTGAACTGGATCGTCATTCCACAACCGCTCAATGGCCCACTTCAATTGGATTGGGGTATCGAAGGCTATCCGGCGGTTTACATCGTTGACGCCGAGGGCACGCTGCAACCGCCGCTGCACATGCCCTATTACGGCGAAGGTGGCTATGACACGCAAGAGATCGAAGATGCGTTGGACGAACTACTGAAAGAACATCACAAAAAGGGAGCCGCTGTCCGATCGCCTAACAATCTTGGGCATGACGCAAGGCGGAGACGGCGGATTGCAGGTTAGCAGCGTGTTGATTTTCGTCGCTTTGGCGATATCTTGATTTCAACATGCTTGGAGGCATTGCGATGGCACTTGGAAAACGAAAACGGCAACAACAGGATACGTTCTGGGTCGCTGCCGATAAACTCGGCAATGGACCG
>JBGSKM010000073.1:0-125084 GCA_041741195.1 Pirellulaceae bacterium | reverse complement strand
GCCCATGCCGCCCATACCACCACCCATGCCGCCCATGCCGCCGCCCATTCCGCCCATGCCACCGCCCATTCCACCCATGCCTTGAGCAAGAACGGGAACGCCAGCGAAGGCGGCGGGGATGCGAACGTTGAGCGGTTTGTCCGTCAAATTCTTGACGAGAATGTTAGCTTTGGAAGCATCTTGGGGGATGAACTTCACTTCGACTTGGCCAGCATCCATGGCGGCAAATAGCTCGGTGGGAGCTTCGATCGCGCTGGGAATCGCTTCGGCCGCATGGGAAGACGCCAGCGAAACCAGACCTGAAAACGCCAGGCCGAGGGCTGGAATCACAAAACGACGGGAATTTCGTGGCACGTTGGTCACTGTAGCGGTCCTTAAGGAAAGAGTTGCCTCGTCCGTCGGCTCTGGAATTAGGTAGTTGTTGGCGACGGACACATTGAACGTTGGATGAGGCGGATCGAATGCGATTCCAACCAACTGATGACCGTTTCAGCCATCAATCCGCTTCCCCAGGAACGCAACGATTTCCAACGTCTACTGCCAGAATAGTCGCCCGCCAACCAGACTCCAAGCGGAAAAGTCGCTGTTTGACAAGCTGCCCCCGCCTTTCCCCGCGTTTCCCCTTATTCCGGCTGGCACAAACGTCAAAACCCGCTTTGCACGAAGCCGGCGACGGCCAGCGGTCGGTCGAAATCTATCGCAGGGCTTCGGCGAACGCGGTTTTGAGTCCGCGGAGCGCGAGGTCGCTTTTATGCGCGTCGATGACCGCGTTTACCTGCAACTCGCTGGTGCTAATCATTTCCACGTTGATCGAGTCCGCCGAAAGACTATTGAATAGCAATGTCGCGACTTGGGTGTGGCTTCTCAGCCCGATCCCGCTGACGGTGACTTTGGCGATCGAGCCACCGCCTTGGACATCACGCATCGCATGCGTTTGGCAGATTTTTTTTGCAACCGCCACGGATCGATCGAGTTCGGACTCGTCGACTGTAAAACTGACGCTCGTCGAACCGTCTTCGCCGTCATAACCTTGAACGATCATGTCAACGAAGATGCCTTCCTTGCCAATGGTTTCGAACATATCGGCGGCGATCCCCGGTTGGTCGGGAACCCCGTACAGCGTCACGCGGGCTTGGTTTCCGGCGACGGAGATTCCGGTCAACGTCAGTGCCTCCAGCGCCGCGTCTTGCAACCGACTCACCAACGTCTCGACATCCGCACCTGGTTGGCGAGCCGCTTTGATTTGGTTCCACGACTTCGCATCGATCGGGGCCTGATGCAACTCAAACGCTTGGTGGACGGCCCGGAGCGCATCGTTGGCTTGGCTCCGCGGGACGAGCGCCGAGATTTTGATTTCGCTCGTGGTGATCATCTGGATGTTCACTCCCGCATTGGCGAGTGCTCGGAACATGCGTGATGCGACCGCGGTCTGCTGGGCCATTCCGGCACCGACGACGGACACCTTGGAGACTTCATCATCGTGGGTCAGCCCGTCGGCGCCGAGCTCGGCGAGCACTCCACGGACGGCCGACAATGTCGCTTTGAGTTCACCGCGAGGCACCGTGAACGAGACGTCCGCGCGACCCTTGCGACCGACGTTCTGGACCACCATATCGACAGCGATCTTGCAGGCCGCGATCGCCGAAAAAATGAGCAAGCTTTTTCCAGGCACATCGGGTACGCCCAGTACCGTCACCCGCGCCTCGTCTCGGGTCATCGCTGCGCCACAGACGGCGGCGGTTTGCGACTCGGGTTCGCTGACGATCATCGTGCCCTCGGTATCCGAGAAGCTACTGCGAACGTGAATCGGCACGTTGAATTTTTTGGCGAACTCGATCGAACGATTGTGCATCACGCCCGCACCGAGACTGGCTAATTCGAGCATCTCGTCATACGAGATCACTTGGACCCGTCTCGCTTCGGGTAACACTCGGGGGTCAGTCGTGTAGACACCGTCGACATCGGTGTAAATTTCGCAAGCATCAGCGCCGAGCACTGCGGCTAGCGCGACGGCGGTCGTATCGCTGCCACCGCGACCGAGCGTGGTGATGTTGAGGTCATCGTCGATGCCTTGGAAACCCGCGGCGATGACGATGTTCCCTTCGTCCAAAAGCCGCTCGATTCGCTCGGTGGAAATCGACTGAATCCGCGCTTTGCTGTAACTGCTGTCGGTGCGAATTCCGATCTGTCCGCCGGTAAGACTCACGGCCTTGGCGCCCAAGTCGTGGATCGCCATTGCCACGAGAGAAACGCTAACTTGCTCACCCGTGCTGAGCAACATGTCCATTTCTCGAGCGGGCGGATTGTCCGAAATCTTGCCGGCGAGATCCAGCAACACGTCGGTTTGCTCTCCCATGGCGCTGACGACGACGACGACGCGATGCCCCTGACGCTGGGCGCGGATTGCCTTGCGAGCCGCAGCCCGAATTTTCTCGACGTCCGCGACGCTGGAACCGCCAAACTTTTGAACAATCAGTGACATGAGAGAAAGTTGAAAGGAGTGTAGGGGGAAGGTTGAACGATGTTTGGCGAGCCAAAGGCTCAGTGCTTGATGAATGCGTCCATCAAGTCCCAGCCTTTGTCGAAACGTTTACCGCTGGCGGCCGCGGCGACTTCGTCATAGGTCGATTGCGAGTCAACGGTGATGCCAGCGCCAGCGATCACCAGTGGCACCATCCCGTGACTATGTTTCTTGGTACCACAGGGTGTGGGGTGATCCGGCGTCACGAGAATTCGATAGTCGCCCTGTTGCTCAAGTGCGGCGACGAGTGGCGCGACGATGAGCGAATCGATCTGCTGCAAAGCTTCGATTTTGGCGTCGTGACGACCCTCATGCGATGCCTCATCGGGCGCTTCGATATGAACACAGACGACATCATAGGTTTCCAATGCTTTGACAGCGGCTTGTCCCTTGGCGGCGTAGTCCGTGTCGAGGTATCCAGTCGCACCTTCGACTTCGATGCGCGGCCATCCGACAAGTGCAGCAATCCCCCGCAGCAGGTCCACGGCAGTGATCATCACGCCCTGGACACCATACCGCTGGTGAAACGACGGCAAGATCGGGGCGCCACCCAGGCCCCACAACCACACATTCGTCGCGGGACGCTTGCCCGCAGCAATCCGTTGCTCATTCACGGGATGCTTGGCAAACAGGTTGGCCGAAGCATTCATCAACCGCACGAGCAACTCGCTGCCGGGGCCTCGCGGAAAATCGTCGTCCACGCGATTGTCCGTCAAGTCGTGTGGAGCGCTGCTTCGCGTGTCCTTAGAGAACGGCGCCGCGATAGAGTCGTCGCCACGGTAGACAAGCAAATTGCGATAGCTAACCCCGGGGACGAACTCCATCCGAGAAACGATGGCCCTTTCGGCATCGCTCCAGTCGCCGTTGTCAATGAGTTCCCGCTGGGCCGCCTCGAGCAAATCACGGCCCTCACGACTACTGATGTGGTCCGCGGTAAAGTCGATCATGACTTGATCGTCGATAGTGACCAAGTTGCAGCGAACTGCCCAATCGTTCTTGCCCAGAGTGATGCCTTGTGCGGCGGCTTCCAACGGCGCTCGCCCAGTGAAATAGATGTCCGGGTCGTAGCCGAGCAAACACAGGTTAGCGACTTCGCTTCCGGCTGGCAGGTGTGCAGGAGTGTTGTTAGCCAGCGCGACCATCCCGCGTCGGGCCAGCGCGTCCATGGCGGGCAGCTTGGCGGCCTGGAGGGGCGTTTTACCGCCCAGGGCGTCAATGGGTTCGTCGGCGCACCCGTCGGGGATGATGATGGCGTATTTCATGGGAGCTTCATTCAGTGCAAGGGTTCAAGTCGCAAAGTTTCGCGAAGCCCATCAAAACGCGAAAGGGGGAGGGTTTCTCCACGACAGTCGGGGACCGCAGCCATGCTCGCTTCCCGCAGCGCCAAGACAGGATCCCGGCACCTCAGAACCGGCGCGACCGTTAATCTCCGCTCGAAGTGCGAAAATCAGGTGCGTCCGGCACTTGGGCTCGGTGGCAATCTTTGGCCCCCAGGCCACGCTTGCGAGGACGAATTTGGAATCGAAGTCCCGAAACCCCCGCGACCGATGACTTATGGAATTAACGGCCAACCCGCCCGCTACCGCCGCCCTGAAGCCTCATTCTCGCATCGTCGAGCTTGATGCGCTACGCGCGCTTGCGGCCTTGAATCTGGTCGCCTTCCACTTTACCCACGTTTATCAGGCGAAATTCGGCTTCGTCACTCCGCTCGGGTTCGAATGGCCCTTTGGCGCCTATGGCGTCGAGATGTTTTTCATTCTGAGCGGGTACGTCAACAGCATGTCCCTGCTGCGTCGTGGCAAACCCGTCGATTTTGTGGCCGCGCGATTGATACGCATCGTGCCGATATTCTTGCTCGCGATTCTTGCCAATGTGGCCATTCTTACGTTGCCGCCGCATGCGCCCGCGGGCGTTTCGTGGGGGCAATGGATCGCAAACTTGACGTTGATGCCAAGAGTATTTGGATACGAGTGCATCGATCCGGTGATGTGGACGCTGCAAATTGAAATGATGTTCTACGCCGCACTCGTCGCGATGCACCGCCTGGGCGCACTTCGCCGCTATTTCATCGGGTGGGGCACCCTCGTCGCCCTATCGCTTGTGTTCTGTCCGCTGCTGGACAGCATTCCCGCTGATCTCGCGACAAGCAATTGGTTCGTCATCGCGACCGCCTTGCGAAAACTGTTGCTCCTGGACTTTGCGCCGTTGTTCGCCATTGGATTCCTGTTGTACATGATCCAAACCCGAGTCGGATCCCAATGGCAAAATATCCTTGGCATCGGCGCCGCGATGACGGTGTTCCACTGCATCGATCATGGCAAACACAATCCGCTCGCGACGCTACTAATAATCGGGCTTGTGACAATGTCCGCCAAGGGAATGGTGGCACCACTCCGATTTCGGCCACTGATTTTTGTCAGCACCATTTCGTACGCGTTGTACTTGTGCCACAACAATTTGGGCTGCTCGCTGATGCATCATTTCAACCAGCGAGGTGTTCCCGCCGTGGTGTGCCTTGGAATCGCAATCGCATTCTCTTTCGCGCTGGCAACCTTGATCACCACGCGAGTCGAGCAGCCGATCACGCGTCGCTTGCGAGCCGCCTGGATGCGGCGATCCACCGACAATTCAGTGGCGGGTGTGGAAGCGACCCTCGCGAGCTGAATGGCGACAGCCGGCGATGTCGCGGTTATCATGGGGGTTCCCTCCCGATCCACCGCTCCGGTCGATTCCCATGCGCCGTGTCGCCCCCGCCTTGTTCATCGTCTCGCTGCTGCTCGGTCTGCGGTGCAGCGCATCGGAGACTGACCAGTCCACGTTTCATGAAACTGTCAAGCCGTTTCTGCAGGCCTACTGTGTTGACTGTCACTCGGGCGACACCACCGAAGGCGACTTGAACCTCGCGTCGTACTCGAACCTTGACTCGGTCATCGCGGATTTTCGTCACTGGAACGTTGTACTCCAGCGACTCCAAGCCGATGACATGCCGCCGGAGGACGCTCAGTCGCGTCCCTCCGACGAACAGCGGGAATCGATCATTCGCTGGTTGCAATCGGTTCGCGCCAGTGAAGCGAAACGCACCAGCGGTGACCCCGGCCCAGTGCTCGCGCATCGGTTAAGCAACACCCAGTACGACAACACCATCGGTGACTTGACGGGAGTCGATCTTCGTCCGACCGCCGAGTTCCCGATCGATCCAGCCAACGAAGCGGGTTTCGATAACTCGGGCGAGTCATTAACGATGTCGCCGGCGTTGGTCAAAAAGTATCTCGACGCGGCACGCAAAGTTTCCAGTCACTTGGTGCTCACTCCGACGGGGCTCGATTTTTCGCCACACCCGGTGATGACAGATACCGATCGCGACAAGTACTGTGTCAACCGCATCATTGATTTTTATAAACGCCAACGCACCGATCACGCCGATTACATCTACGCCGCATGGCTGTACAAACATCGCACGGATCTGGATCGTGCCGCCGACACGCTTGACGACTTTGCCAATGACGTGCACCTGAGTCCACGCTACTTGGCCACCGTTTCGCAAACGCTTGACGAACCGACCAGCGACATCGGACCTGTTGCGGCAATTCAAACGCTGTGGCAGGAATTGCCCAGGGGTGTTTCCGCCGACGAACGTGACACCGCGCGCCGCCACTGCGAACTCATCGATGAACTGCTCGTGGCACTGCGTGAACGCCTCGTACCGGACGTGAAAAATTTGACGGCACCGCAAGTCCACAATGGCTCTCAGCCGCTGGTGCTGTGGAAAAACCAACAATTTGTGGCCAATCGCATGCGATATGCCAGCGATGCCCTGCCGATCGATCAACTCGATTTGAGCAGCGCGATCCCCGATTCGCTTTCTGATCAGAAAGTGCTCGTGGAGAAGTTGTCAGTACCTGAGCAACCAGAGTTAGCGCCGGAGTTCGCGTCGTCACTGAAGCGGTTTTGCGAAGTCTTTCCCGACGCATTTTTCATCTCCGAGCGGGCGCGTGTTTACCTCGACAAAGAGTCAGAAAAAAAGCTAGCCGGTCGTTACTTGAGTGCCGGGTTCCATTCTCAAATGGGCTACTTTCGCGACGACCAGCCACTGTATGAACTGATGCTCGATGAGTCACAGAAAGCGGAACTCGATCGCTTGTGGTTGGAACTCGACTTCGTCACTTCGGCTCCGATGCGCCAGTACGCTGGCTTCATTTGGTTTGACCGCACCGACTCGGCCTTCATGCGCGATCCCGAATTCGACCGGTTTCGGGCCGAGGACAAAGATTGCACGTCCGAAACCAAAGTGCGTGAGTTAAGCGATGCCTACTTAGCCAAGGCAAAGCGGGCTGGTGCGAGCGACAAGGCCCTGTCCGCCATCCGAGATTATTTTGAAAGTATGTCGGCGACATTCCGTCGATTGGAAGCCTTGCACGTCGAATCGGAACCCGTGCATTTGCAAGCACTGCTCCAGTTTGCCGAGCGAGCGTACCGTCGACCGCTGGCGGATCACGATCGCGAACAACTCGTCGCGTTCTATCACGAGTTGCGCAGTGTCGATGGGCTTTCGCATGAGGATGCGATTCGCGACTGCGTCATTAGCGTTTTGATGTCGCCGTACTTTTGCTACCGCGTTGATCTTCCGAGTCGAAACGAAACTCGTTCGTCCGCAAAGATTGAACCGCTGGATGATTTCTCGCTGGCCAATCGCTTGAGTTATTTCCTGTGGTCCACGATGCCGGATCAGGAATTGTGGGATTTGGCGGCAGCAGGGAAGTTGCATGATCCCGATGTGTTGGTTCAACAAACACGGCGAATGTTGCAAGATGATCGCGTGCGTGGCTTGGCGATCGACTTTATGGGCAACTGGCTCGATTTTCGTCGCTTCGAACAGCACAACGGTGTCGAGCGAGACCGTTTCCCGCAGTTCACCAATGAACTGCGGCAAGCAATGTTCGACGAGCCCCTTCGATTGTTTATCGACATCGCCCAGCGCGATGCATCGGTCCTCGATTTCCTGGACGCCGAGTACACGTTCGTAAATCCGGTGCTCGCGAAGCATTATGGTGTTCCCCAAGCGGCGGTTGAGCCAGAGTCCTGGGTGCGGCTTGATGATGCGGCGCGAGTCGAGCGAGGCGGCTTGTTACCGATGGCCGTTTTTCTCACGAACAATTCGCCGGGCTTGCGAACGAGCCCCGTCAAACGCGGAAACTGGCTCGTGAAGCGAATTCTTGGCGAGCACATTCCGGCGCCACCGCCTTCGGTCCCCGAGTTGCCTAGCGACGAAGCCAAGCTAGGCGACCTCACTTTGCGGGAAACGCTGCAGCGCCATCGCGAAGAGGAAACGTGTGCGGCTTGTCATGATCGCATCGATGCGTTTGGATTGGTGTTCGAAGGCTACGGACCCGTCGGTGAACGGCGTCAGGTCGACCTGGGCGGTCGCGACATCGATAGCGAGGCGGAGTTTCCGGATGGTACAAGCGGACAAGGTCTTGTTGGTTTAAAGCACTATTTGAAAACGTCTCGCCAAAGCGATTTTGTCGATAACCTTTCTCGCCAATTGCTCTCTTACGGGCTCACTCGCTCGGTCCAGTTATCCGATGACGATGTGCTGGCCAAGATAAGACTAAACTTGCCGAATGAAGATTTTCGTTTCGGTGGCATCGTGGAAACTATCGTCACGAGTCCTCAGTTTTTGAATCGCCGAGTCGAATGAGTTTCTAGACACCCTATCTAACGCAATAAGTTTCCTATCAACCGGAACGAACGAATGAGAACCTGTGTCACTCCATCGCAAAGCGCGACTCGACCAGCGGTTTCGCGGCGGATTTTTCTCCGTGGTAGTGGTGTCGCAATGACGCTTCCGTGGTTGGAGTCGCTGCCCGTATGGGGCACCGAAGCGCCGCGCAGCATTGCCGATGAACAAGCGCCGTCGGATTATCCGCGAAGGTTTGCGGCGCTGTTCATGGGATGTGGCATCAACCGCGACCATTGGTGGGCCAAGGGTAACGGATCAGAAATGGAACTCGGCAAGAGTCTGCAGCCGCTCGAAGCACTCAAAACGAAATTGAATTTCATCACTGGCTTGTTCAACGTTCATGCGACAGATGTCGGGATTCATCCGGGTCAAACCGGAAATATTCTATCGGGCGCTTCACTCAAAAAGGGTTCCGAGCTGAGGGGCGATATCAGCATGGACCAAGTGCTCGCCAATCACTTCCAAGAACAAACGATCGTGCCCAGCATGGTGCTGGGTTGTGAACAGCCGGTGACGGGGTATCACGAAACCAATTTTTCGATGGCGTACAGTTCGCATATTTCGTGGCAGAACGCGACGTCGCCGGTGCCGATGGAGGTCTATCCTTCGCTGGCGTTCGATGCCTTGTTCGAGAATCGCGGCAGTCGACGCAGCGAAAGCATTCTTGACCGAGTGCGTGAGGATGCGTCGTCGCTCAGTCGTCGTGTGAGCGCCAGCGACAAAGTGAAATTGGACGAGTACTTGAACAGTGTCCGCGAAATTGAAAAGCGTGCCATGGCGATGCGCGCTGTACAGCAGAAAGCTGGCCAGAGGGCACAGGCGAAGGGCCAACCGCTTTCGATGATGAAGCGACCGGACGACGGATTGCCCGAAGACATTCGCGAACACATGCAATTGATGTGCGATATCGTGGCGATTGGCTTCCAGACCGACAAGACGCGGGTGGCCACGTTGCTGCTCAATCGAGATTTGTCGGGATTGTTTTATCCGTTCCTCGACGTCAAGAGCACGCATCACTCGGCGTCGCACGATGATTTGTCCGACGAGTACGAACGCATCTCGCGCTATTACTGCAGCCAATACGCGTACTTGGCGACAAAGTTGGATGCGATGCCCGAAGGTGATGGCAGTGTGCTGGACCATTCTTGTTTGCTGTTCATTTCCAGCATGTAGTCGGGTAACGCTCATGACTCGAGCAAAGTGCCGGTGCTGCTGACCGGTGGGCTGGGCGGACGAATCGAAACAGGTCGCGTGCTCGACTACGTGGGCAAGGCCGACGAGGATCGGAAACTATGCAGCATGTACCTGTCGTTGATGGATCGCATGGACGTCAAGCTCGATCGTTTCGGTGACGCGCAAACACGGCTCGCCGGACTCTAAGACAAACGCTTGTTGACTCGCCGCACCAGTGCCGGCACGCTGCGGCGAATCGATTCCCAGTCTGGGACTGCATCTTTCTTGGGGCGAATGACGATTTCCAAACCTTGCGGCATCGCGTCTCGCTGGGTGCGAAACGATTCGCGAATCAATCGCTTCCAGTGATTTCGTGCGACTGCATTACCTGTTTTTTTGGGAATCGTGATGCCAATACGAGTTGGCAGCAGTCCCTCACGTCGCGACGCGAACAGCACGAGCACACCATCGGCGACACACTCACCTTGTTTGAGCACGCGGGTGATATCCGCAGGTCGAACGAGCCGATCGGTCTTGGGAAATGAGTGTGAGAGCATTGGCCAGTTGGTTTAATGACGGCGTAATTCCGGTGACCCGAGTATGAACGTAACGGTACACACTGGGAATGCGATGGCAATCGGGTGACTAGAGCCTGCTCTACGGGTAGCGCATCGGAGCTATAATCACTCTTGGCCTGGATCGTCCTTTCAACCTCACGTGGAAATCTACAATTGAACGTCTCACATCGACTTTATTTGATGCTTGTTTTCGCCCAGTTCGCGATTTTTGCGACGGGTGAACGAGCTAGCGGTGAATCGCCGACGACGGTGATGACTTACAACATTCGCTACTTGAACAACAGCGACGGCGACGATGTTTGGGCCAATCGCCAGTTGGCCGTCATCGAGACCATTCGTGGCGCGGAGATTGTGGGACTGCAGGAAGTGGTGCTGGACCAATTCGAAGCGATTCAGTCGGCGACGCCGGAGATGACTTGGTACGGTATCGGTCGAGATGATGGAAAAGAGAAGGGCGAGTTCGCTCCCATCGGGTTTCGTCACGAGCGTTTCACTTCACTCGATCAAGGAACCTGGTGGCTTTCCGAGACACCGGACGTGGTTGGCTCCATGGGATGGGATGCTGCGTTACCACGAACGGTGACTTGGGTCTTGCTGCGGTCGAAGTCCGATGATTCTCAGCTATTGGTATTGAACACCCACTTCGATCATCGCGGCGAGGATGCTCGCCAAAACTCTGGAAAGTTGATTGCCCGGCGAGTCGACGCCATGGCGAAGGACGTCCCAGTGATCGTGATGGGTGACTTCAATGCGAAACCAGATTCACCAGCGATTGAGAATGTCAAATCGGGAACGTTGGCGCTCTCAGATTCTCGCCAGATGAGTCAAACACCACCCAGTGGTCCTGAGGGGACGTGGAATGGCTTCAAGAAAATTGACGTGGGGACTCGAATCGATCATCTGTTCGTGAGCGATCGTGTGAAGGTACTTGCCCACGAAGTACTCGATCCGAAAACAGCCGCCGGTCGCTTTGCCAGCGACCATCTGCCAGTGCGGGTCACGATCTCTTGGACGAAATAGTGATCGCGCGTTGTCGTTTTCACTGAGCTTGGATTTTGTCGCATCCCTCATCCATCGCGACCGCGTTGCCGACGCTATCGACAGGATGCGTGAAGAGGTACCGCCAAACTTCCTCGTGCATGTATTGCCCATTTGCAGCGTTTTTGTAGGACTTGCTTCCCGGCGTAACGCTCCCGTGGGCGACGTTGGCATCGCCACCCACATCGAAGCTGGTGACTAGACGCCGCGTATTTCCGTAGGGCGGTCGGCTCTCGTCAACGTTCACAATGGGTCCAAATTGGTGCATGCCAATGAGTTCCCAGCTACGGCAGTAGTGATCCGCAGTCCATCCACCATCAAGAACGTGAGAGAAGCCGAAATATCGATTGGCGGGCGTTGCTGACGGAAGCGATTGCCATGACTGGTAATTGTCTCGCGGTCCGCAAAACGCTACCACACGATCGACCCGTTGGTGCTTGGCAAAACGTGCGGCGGTGGTTGAACCATGCGAGGCGCCCGAAACGATCACGCGATCCCACCGAACTCCCTTGCCGTCGTCGGTAATAAATTGGCCCCAGTTGCCCATGGGGTTCTTTTGATCGAGCCATTGCACGAACTGGAAGGAACGTTCCATCATGCCATCGGGTTTGGGGATATCGACGTCATCGCTGAAGTCTTCGCCCGTGGCGGCTTCGAGTCGAAGATTACCGCGGCAATGTTCGTCAACCGGCCGTTCTTGGCAACAAATCGAAAACCACTCCTTGGCGTAGCTGACTTGAATGGCGTGCAAGCCGTAGCTATTGACGCGATCGAAAAGCTGTTGGTTGTGCCCCATCAACCAGATCACCAACTTGCCCTGCGATGGGACCCGAGTGTCAACGCTCGCGTGCTGGACATCCGCTGGTTTGCCCTTGTCAGTCTCGATGACAAAGTTGATTTCCGGATGCGACTTCACACGTGGATCAATCTCACTCGCTCGAGCCGTCAATCGGTATAGTTGGGGTTGCGATTCCGATTGGGCGACCGCATTCACAGCCATGGGGCCAATCGCCGTAGCCATCACGATTGCGAGAACGAAGATTCGATTCATGGTGCCATTGTTGGTTTTAGGAAGAATTCAAAGAACGCGTAGATTAACTCGTTGGAATCGGGATTGGGAGCGTGATCGACCCGATTGTCCATGCCGACTCGATGGCTGTATCCCAAGAGTTGATAGATCGCGACAGAGTGGTTGAGTGCGCGCCATCGCTCGACCGGATCTTCGCTGCCACCGGAAACGAGAAACGGACGTGGCGCCATGAGCGCGTGCAGCTCATGTAAATCGCGACCCTCCGCGACAAGTTTTGGATAAAGTCCTCGCGCCGGATTCTCGGGCGTGATCAAACCGCGAGGCCGCCACGGAGGCGGATGATAACCCAGGTACCATGGCTCCCAATAGTTGACGCTCGAACGAGTTTCGTCGAACACGATTCCTGGGTCCGACCAAACCGCACAGGCGAACCTGTCGAACAAGCAGGACGCAAACATCGCCCACTTGCCACCGAACGAATGCCCGACGATACCGATTCGATCGGGGTCCACGTCGTTCCGCGAGGCAAGCACGTGCCACGCGTTGGCCGCCGCGTATGCCAACATCGAAAGCGGCGCCACTTCGACTCGATCGATGCTCGGATAGTACAGCGAGTAAGTTTTTGCGGCGGTAGCTTCCGTCGTCCCGATCGACAGGACGACAAACCCTCGGCGGACCAATTGCAAGGCGAAGTCGCGATCGGGTTTGCCCAGACCAATCGCGGTCTCGGGTTCGTAATAAACCGTCACCACCGCGGGTCGAACTTCGTCCCCGGTTGGCGCAAGCAGGTAACCAGTTGTCGACGCATTGGGCGTCCATCGAAACTGGATCCGCGACTGGGTATAGCCGTCACGATTTTCCGTTTCGATGACGGTGACTTTGGGCGAACGGATGAGCGATGGCCATTTGCCAAGGTGCGACTCCCAATTGGCAAGAATTTCGGCTCGACGACGTGGCCACGCAGCCGCCGATTGAACCACTTCACCATTGTCAAAGACTAATGGTGACCGAAATTGACCGAAGTCGCCGCGAAACGATTCGGGAACGACAAAGCAAGATTGCAGCCGCTGGTCCATGTCGTCGTCGGCTGCACATGAGACGCCGTCGGTCGGTGAAACGACCCTGCCCAGCGAACCGAGAACGAGAAGCAACGCGAACAGCGAGACACGGGCTTTCATGGAACTGATGCCTTTCAAGGACTCGGCCTACGCCAGCAAACCTGGAGTGGGCGATGAAGCTGCGTGGGGCAATGTACCGACTCGATCGATTAGTATCGCGGTACTTGGGGATCGATTTCGAGACTCCACGCGTCAATCCCGCCAGCAAGATTCTGGGTCTGCGAGAAGCCTTGATCTCTCAGATACTGAGTCACACGAGCGCTTCGGCCCCCGTGATGGCAGTGCACAATCACGTGACCGGAGCGGTGCGGATCCAATTCCGACAGCCGCTCCCCGAGCTCGCTCATGGGCAGCAACGTCGAACCTTCGATGCGACACAGCTCGTACTCGGGAGTCTCTCGGACGTCGAGCAGTAAAAATTGGTGCCCGTCGCTGCGGAGCTTCTGCAGCTCATGAACGTCAATCTCCAGCGGCATTGATTCTTGGTTTTCCATGGTATCCATCAGTGGGAGGTATCGACCGATGCAGATTCTAGTAGGCGAACGAAGCGGTGTCCGCTTGCTGAGGGAGCTTTCCCGCAAAAGGAGTTGGTGGTGATTCTCGACAACGCGTTAAGACTAACTCCGGTGGGTGGGCCGGTTGCAGCGATCGCATCATTTTCACGGGTTGGATCCGCCGGTCCGAGGCGACCCCACCCCGCCATTCGAAATTCTTAGCCGTCCAAGCCGGGACCGAACGCCTGGTCCAATTTTGACGTATAGCGAAGTAAGCGTGCCGAAACATCCCCTACAATCCTGCTGGGACGGTATTGGGCGATTTGATTGGATGAATTGCGAACGATTTCGTTGACACTCGTTTTTTCGCTTAACTATACTTCTGAGAACGTCCTCACTTGGGACCTTGTCGTTGGCGGAACGTCCGTCTTGTCTTTCTCTTGATGGTCGAAGTCGAACCCGGAAATCTCACACGATGACCTTACTTGGGAAGTCCTTCTCCGTTGTCATTCTGATACTCAGCTTGACATTCATGGTCTTGGCACTCGCAGTCAACGCTTCGCACCGAAACTGGCGAGACGTCGTGCTGGGTGACAATGGCTTGAAGGCACAAATCGAAACCATAGAACGAACCAATAACCAATTGCTCGATTCCAAGAATCGGACTCAAGCGGCGTTGGATCACGAACAGGCAGCACGTCGAACCGCCTTGGCGGCGTTGCAAACCCAATTCGATCAGCTCGAAAGCTTGCTTCAACAAAGCGAGCAGACGGTAACGCAATTGGAAGCGAACAACACGATCTTGACGCAATTGGACCAAAGCCGTGCTCTCGAACTGCAGCGTTTGACCGAAGAAACGGGTCGACTTCGACAGCAGATTCGTACGGAACAGGCTGACCGAGACAAGTTGTTCGCCGAAACCTTGGTGCTCACCGATACGGCAAACAAGCTTCGCGGTGCGGTCCAACTCCAGCAAGAACGCAATGACCAATTGATGGCCCAAGTGACTCGGTTCAAAGAGGTGGTGGATGCGAATGGCATCGACATCAACGAGCCGCTTGATGGTGCTCCTCCGCAACGAAATGGCAATATTCTTGTCGTCAACCGGCCTAAGAATCTTGTCGAGATTTCGATCGGTTCGGATGATGGACTGAGAAACGGCCATATGCTTGAGGTCACTCGCCAAAACCGTTACGTCGGCAAGCTGAAAGTGATCAGCACCGAACCGGATCGCAGTGTTGCACAAATCATGCGTGACTACAGCGAAGGAATTCTGAAGGAGGGCGACCGTGTCGACACAACTCTCGAGTGAAAAAAGCCGCAAGCAGCCGCCAAGCGTTTATACGGTGATGCTGCTGCTGAGCATGTTGTTCATGATGGTTGCCGTGATCGCGATGTATGTGGAACTGCGTAGGTACGAGCCTCAGTATTTCCGCACCAATGAAGCGAAACCGAATGTGATGGTGGTTCCGACCGCTAAGACGTTGACCGCATTTGCTTGAGTGACTCGTTTGCCAGATCGAGTCACGGTGATTAGTATCGCCTGTTGACGATAGTTGTCGTCACCTCGACACAGCCTCGTGTCCCCTCCCTCGAATCCTCTCCAGAATGAACGATTTGAATTCTTTAGTTGAAGAAGCGGTCAAGTCGGCTCCGTCCGCAGCAATTGCAACGAAGTCGAATCAATCAGGTAGCGATACTGGCATGAACAAGTCGCAACGAGTTCGCGAGTACCTCAAAAAGAACCCAGAGGCTCGCAATAAAGATGTCTCCGACGCACTTGCGGATTTTGGCGTGACGCCGGCGGATGTTGGCAACGCGAAAAGCCAGATGAAGAAAAAGGCGGCAAAAAAGCGTGCCACGTCGGTTTCTAAGCCGGCCAAAGCCGGCACGCCCGCCAGCGGTCCCGCCAAGCCTGCGGGCTCAAGCGTTTCGGCGAAGGAAATTTCGATCGACGCCAAGATTGGACTCGACGTTCTCGACGCGGGCATCGAATTCGTCAATCGCGCCGGCGGCTTGAATGAAGCGCAGTATGCGCTGAACGTGATCCGTCGGATCAAGTCGTTGTAAGAGCCTGCCTACCGTCGATTCTTTTTCTCGCCCTGGAGGATATCAAAGTCGAGGGCGGGAGCTTGGTCTCGGGCGCCTTCACGGCTGACGAAATGCAGTGCCTTGTTATCGGGACTGCCTCCGGCAAGAATCAACGTCACAAAGTCCTCTTCGACATCGCGGACGAACTCCGTCAACCGCGGATCCGAGATCCGCAACCGCGGCGATGTGTTATTCGCAGTGACGATGAACTCCGCGAGAAAAGGGACGGATTCCAGACCGAGTTCCGAGATCGAATTGCCCCAGTGCATTGATCCGGGCCCGACCTCGCGCCAGTTGTCCGGATACTTTGCCGGCACGCCGTAGACCCGAATGACTGAGCCCACCGGCACGCCGTCACCGGGAACAGCCAGCAGGAGCGCGACGTCCCCGGCTCGGTCGAGTTTCTTCCGCACATCCTCTAAGTCAAAACGCACATAGCTGTGCTGGATATCGACGCCGGACCGCGTTTGAATCGCGATCGAATTAGAATCGCCAAATTGGTCCCGAGTACTTGCTCCTCGCTTCACGGTGGTGTCCGCGCCTCGTCCATCGCCGGAGCGGCGAACGATGTGCTCTTCAACGCTACGCGATTGAGATTCGGACGTATCCGGCGGCGATGCTTTGGAATCTTTTGACGAGTCGGTGGGAAACGCATCCAACATGGGCATCGACTCAGGCACGGGAGCAGAGTCGAGGTCCGCTGGCGACATTGCGAGATCGCTTTGCCGGGACATTGGCGATTCGGCTCGCGTCATGCTCGATTCGGACGATGATTGGTTTGACAGTGATTCGCTCGCTGTGGGTTCTTGCGTGGGAGCATAGAAATCCACTTCGGGTACCCGCGCTTTTTCGGTTTCCGCCAAGGTCTGGTTGGATGACGATTTGGATTGTTTTTTTTTCTTCTGCTTTTGATTGCCTGATTGATTGCCGTTGGAACTGCCCGAGGCGTGGGGTGCCGGACCGGAATTCGTGACGCCAGAGTTTCCTGGGTCAACGATCACCGTCGATGTGTGGGGTGAACCCGCCGATGAGATGAAGACGTACTGCACGATCCCTAGGAACATCAGCACGGCGGCACCCGCGGCGATCCACGGCCAATAGCTGGGTAGTTTAAACTTTGGCTCTTCGGTCGCGGTTGCCTTGGCGCGAGGGCGGTAGTTAGCGTTGGACGACGAAACTTTGGGCAACGCCGGTGACGACAGCGAGGACTTTGCCGCGGGGCTCGGGACTGCCGCGGGGAGCGATGGTGTCGCCGGAAGCGATGGCAGATCGGCAAACAGATTGTCTTCCAGGACGGGAGCGGCCAACGGCGCGGCGGCCGCGAAAGGGTCCGGCTGTTTGTCTTTGACCAAGTTGAGTTGAGCTTGCAGCTTATTGATGGCCTGCGCCACATCCGTTTTCGCTTCGCACTGTTCCGCAACTTCGGTCAGCATTTTCTCCAACTCGACGGCGGACCGCGGCCGGTTGCGAGGCTCTTTTTCCATCAGTTTGGAGATCAAGCGAGCGAGCGGCTCAGGGATCTCCGGGTTCACTTGATGAACCGGGGTCGCTTGATGAATGAGGGTGAGGATCAATTGCTCGGGAACGTTCCGCGCACGAAACGGTAGCCGGCCGGTACACATTTCATAAAGGACGACACCAAGGCTGTAGAGGTCCGTGCGATTGTCCAGGGGCTCGGACCGTGCTTGTTCCGGCGACAGGTACTGGGGCGTGCCGATCACGGTCCCGCGACCAGCCAGCCGGTCGACTGGGACTTGGGCCAGAGCGAGTCCGAAGTCGAGGATCTTGACGCGATCGATCTCGGCTTCGATCCAGATATTAGCGGGCTTGATATCGCGGTGCACAATTCCCTGAGCGTGCGCCGCCGCGAGACCTCGCGCCATTTGGGTCGCGTAATGAATGACTCGTCGAAAATCGAGTTTTTGATGCTCGCGAGTCACCGCTTCGAGGGTTCCTCCCTTGAGCAATTCCATCGCCATGAATGGCGTTCCGGAGATCTCGTTGACTTCGTAAATCGTGGCGACGTTGTCGTGCTTGACCGCCGCCATGGAGCGAGCTTCTTCGATAAAACGACGACGACTGTAGGGAGTCGCGGCGATCTTTTCGTTCATCACCTTGAGCGCAACGGCTCGCTTGAGCCGAGTGTCTTCGGCGCGAAAGACAAAGCCCATCCCACCTCGGCCGAGTTCACTGAGGACGCGGTAGGCTCCGAGAACTCCCAGGTCGTCGGGGCGCGTGGGCGGGGATAGGAAGGCGTAGTTGCTCGTCGTGGACGCAGACATCTCGGTGGCGCCGGGAGGAAGATGAGTTTCGACGTGATCTATTATGCGTCGTCAGCACGTGTTTGTGTTGCACAAAACGCGCCGGTTCCAAGACGAAAGGTGGGGCAAACCTTACCCCACAAGCCAAATCACGGGCCCCATAAGCCAAATCACGGGCGAATGTTGGGTTTTTCGATGATCGAATCGATTTGAATAGCCTTTTTCCCCTTGAATGCCCCGGCGAGAGCATTGAATTTGGGGATGTCCTGGATCGATAGCTCCAGCGGTTCTTGGATTTGCTTTTCGGTGGTGATGATGTCGCCGACGTTGAGGTCCATCAACTCGCGAGTTTTGATGGTGGAGCGGGCAATGGTCACGACCAAGTTCACGGGTGCCGCATCGACCCGGCGTGTGATCGTGCTGCGAGACTCTTCCGTCGGCACTCCTTTGCCGTAACCGACCCAGCCATTACGTGAAAGTTGGGCGTTGAATTTTTCGACGGTATTGAAGGGAATGCACAGGTTCATCATGCCGCGATTCTTTCCCAGCAGAACTTCGAACCCGACCAGGATCACGACTTCGTTCGGAGGAACGATCTGGACGAGCTGCGGATTGCTTTCGACGCTGTCGATCGAAAGATTCAATTCGACGATGTTCTCCCATGCCGTTTTCAACTGGGCGATGAACGCATCCACGATGCGGCTAATCAACCGAGTCTCGATTTCGGTCAAGGGTCGGCGGATCGTTTCACCGGGAACCGGATCACCGCCGAGCATTCGATCGATCACCGCGTAGGAAAGCGACGGCGCGATATCGAGAATCCAATGTCCGTCCAGCGGCTCGGGCTTGATGACATTGAAGCAACTGGGGTTATCCAGACTGAATACGAACTCGCTGTAGGTTAACTGATCGACGCTCAGCAACTTGACTTCGACCATGGTGCGAAGCATTCCGCTGATCGACGCACCGAAGTTTCTAGCGATCGCTTCGTGCACCGAATGCATCGCCCGCATCTGGTCCTTGCCGACGCGTTCGGGACGTTTGAAGTCGTAGGCGGTCACCCGTGCGCCACCGAACGACGAGCCTGCCCGCGCGGTGGGTGACGCGACCGGTTTTTTTTCGCCGGGCGGTCGTTTGGAGTCTGGCTTCGGTGGCGTACCGCCGACCTGCTCCATGGCCTTGAGCAGACTCTCGACTTGGTTTTGGCTCAGCGTCTCGTCAGACATTCCTTGTCTTCCTTGTAACTTTCGCGGGTGGGCGATTTGGTCAAATCAACGGTGGTTCAAACTCGAATGTGACCGTCGCCGTGAACGATGTACTTGTAAGTCGTAAGCTCTCGCAGTCCACAGGGACCGCGAGCGTGAAATTTGTCCGTCGAGATACCGATCTCGGCTCCCAATCCAAACACGCCGCCATCGTTGAAGCGGGTGCTGGCGTTGACCATCACCGCGGCGCTGTCCACGCAGGATGTGAACGCTTCGGCCGCGCGCAAGTTTTCGGTGATGATGGCGTCGGTATGGTGCGAGCCGTAACGATTGATATGTTCGATGGCTTGGTGCAACGAATCGACGACGGCGATGCTGATGATCGGTCCCAAGTACTCTTGCGACCAGTCGTCACTCGTCGCGGGCAAGGCGTCCGGCAAGAGAGCCGTCACTCGATCGTCGCCGCGCATCTCGACCGAATGCTGGCGAAGCCGCGGAGCAATGATGGCAAGCGCGCGATCGGCCACATCGCGGTGCACCAACAGCGATTCGCAAGCGTTGCAAACCCCCATCCGCTGGCACTTGGCGTTTTCGATGATCTTTGCCGCCATTTCAAGGTCCGCGTCGGCGTCCACGTACACGTGACAATTCCCATCAAAGTGCTTGATTACAGGCATGGTCGCTTCCGCCACCACGCGTCGAATCAGACTTTCGCCACCGCGAGGAATCGTCACGTCGATCAAATCCCCGAGTGATAAAAACTCACCCACGGCGTTCCGATCGGTCGTCTGGACCAATTGCACCGCTGCATCGGGCGTACCGCACTTGCGACCGCACTGCTGCAACACATCCACGATCGCGGTGCTACTGTGAATCGCCTCTTTCCCACCCCGAAGGATCACTGCGTTGCCGCTTTTGAGACAGATTCCCGCGGCATCGGCGGTCACATTCGGGCGACTCTCGTAAATGAAAAAAACGACCCCCAGGGGAACGCGGCGTTTTTGAATCCGAAGTCCGCCCGGACGCGTGAATCCATCGAGCACTTCGCCCACGGGATCGGGCAGCACGGCGATCTCGCGCAGCCCAGTCGCGATGGAGGCAATCCGATCTGGTGTTAACCGCAATCGGTCGATGGCTGCGTCGGACAAACCGTAGCCAGGGGCCGCATCAATATCCCGTGCATTCGCGGTCATGACGTCGTCGGTCGCTCGCACCAGCGCGTCGGCGGACTCGAGTAACCAGCGATTTTTGACAGCCGTATCCAAACTCGCGAGTTGATACGAAGCCGCTTTCGCTGCGCGTGCCGTCGCTCGGCAATATTCGGATAGTTGGGCAAGCTCTGGGGAAGTTGACACGTCGACTCGGGACTCGAGGGAACACGGGTACCACGGCGGGCGCGCGGCTGGGGACCCTGATTCTCGACAAAGCTGTCTCGAGGGTCAACGTCGATCCAGCCCACCTCGCACCCACCCGCCGGAGAGGGTGCCGCCACCTGGGCAATTCAGGAAAAATTCATCGCCCTGGTCTACGAAACTTTCTCTTACCGCGCGGGTTAAATCCTCGATGCATTTGGCTTAGACCGCGTCCATGTAACGGTTGACAATGTTTTCAAGTAACTCTTGACGACCGCTATGATTGGCAGCCGCTTCACCTTTGTCCAGCATCAACGATTCGAGCTCCGCGAGCGTCGATGCTCCCGATTCGATTTTCTTGCCGAGATCGGAGTCCCAGCTGGCGTATCGCTCGTCGACGATTTTGTCGATCGCACGATCCGCCCGGATCGCTGCGGCGATCTTGAGCCCACGTGCAAACGCGTCCATTCCGCCGATGTGTGCGTAAAACAAGTCGATCGGTTCAAAACTTTCGCGTCGAACCTTGGCGTCAAAGTTCACACCACCCGGTGCCAGTCCGTACTTCAGCAAGACCAGCATGGTTTGGGTGGTCAGGTAATAGTCCGTCGGGAATTGATCGGTATCCCAGCCGAGAAGCAGATCGCCCGTATTTGCGTCGATGCTGCCCAAGGCATCCTGCATCCCGGCGTATTCGAGTTCGTGCATCATCGTGTGACCGGCCAAGGTGGCGTGGTTGGTTTCGATGTTCAGCTTGAAGTGGTCTTTCAATCCGTAGGCGCGGAGGAAATTCAAACAAGCCGCAGCGTCGGAGTCGTACTGGTGCTTGGTCGGCTCCTTAGGCTTGGGCTCGATCAGGAATTGACCTTTGAACCCGATTTCCTTGGCATAGTCGACGGCCATGTGAAAGAAGGCGGCCAAGTGATCCAGCTCACGTTTCATGTTGGTGTTGTAAAGATTCTGGTACCCCTCGCGGCCGCCCCAGAACACATAGTTCTCTCCACCGAGCTGGTGCGTGATCTCGAGGGCCTTTTTGACTTGCGCCGCAGCGTAGGCAAAAACTTCGACGTTGCACGTCGTCGCGGCACCGTGCATGTATCGAGTGTTGGAGAACATGTTGGCCGTACCCCACAAAAGTTTGACGCCACTGCGTTCTTGTTCTTGTTGGAGCACCTCGGCGACCGCATCAAAATTTGCGTTGGTCTTTTTCAGCGAGTCTCCTTCGGGTGCGACATCACGATCGTGGAACGCGTAGAAGGGAACGTCCAGTTTTTCAAAGAACTCAAACGCGACTCTCGCTCGGTTGCAGGCGTTCTCGACCGATTCACTGCCATCGTCCCAGGGTCGCGACATCGTTCCACCACCGAACGGGTCGGACCCGGTTCCTCGGAACGTGTGCCAATAACAGACCGTGAACCGCAGGTGGTCGCGCATCGTTTTGCCTTCGACAACTTCGTCCGGGTTGTACCAACGAAACGCCAACGGGTTATCGCTCTTGGGACCTTCGTAGTTGATCTTGGTGATGTTCGGAAATGCGGTCACTTGGATGGCTCTCAAAAATGAAAAGGGATGAACTCGAGTCAGCTCACGAGGCCTCCATTGTCCAGACTCTCCGTTGGGATGCCAGTAGAAGTTGCGCCCGTGTTCGTAGGTTTTTTACCATTCGATTGCATCGGTTTTCTTGGTTAGACCCATCAATTACCGAGTGAATTTCAGTCTCAAGCTCCTCGTCGTTCGTTTCCCTGTCTCGAATTCCTGAATAAATTTACCTAGTCGTGGATGTGACTTTATGCCGAAACGTCGTTCGGTTGCCCTGCTGGTCGAAACTTCCAATGAGTACTCACGCGGACTGCTCGAAGGAGTGTTGGCATACAACAAAGAGCACGCTAACTGGTCCGTCTTTCTCACGGAGCAAGGTCGCGGTGCGCCGCCACCGGTGTGGTTGGACAATTGGAAAGGTGACGGAGTCATCGCGCGGATTGATACCGAAGAGATGGCCGAAGCGATGCAGAAGCTCAAGCTTCCCACCGTCGACTTGAGTGCCGCACGTCAATTGCCAGGCATCCCTTGGGCGGAAACGGACGATGAAGCGATCGCTCGCGTCGCCTTGGATCACTTTATCGAACGAGGTTTCAAACACCTGGCGTTCGCTGGCGACCCGAGCTTTGAATGGTCCTCGCATCGGGGCGAGCACTTCCAACGGCTCGCCGAAGAAAAACGCCGGACCGTGCATGTCTACCAGGCGATCCCCCGTTTCGATTCAGCGTTCACACTCACCAAAGAACGGAAACAGCTTTCCAAGTGGCTTAAGGAACTGCCGCGACCGATCGCGATTTTGGCTTGTTATGATCACAAGGGCCAACACATCCTCGATGTTTGCCAATCGCTCGAAATCGCGGTGCCCGAGGAAATCGCGGTGCTCGGTGTGGATAACGATCGGCTGCTCTGCGAGTTTACGAGCCCGCCGCTGTCGAGCATCATTCCCGATACCCAGCGGACCGGATACGAGGCAGCGGAATTGCTGGACCAAATGATGTCGGGGCTTACCTCCACGCGACGTCGTTTGGTGACCCAGATCACCGGCGTTCAAATCCGTGAATCGACCGACGTGCTGGCGATCGAAGATCAAGACGTCGCGGTGGCGCTGCGCTACATCCGCGAACACGCTCATCACAACATTCGAATCGCCGATGTGCTCAAGCAAGTTCCCCTGTCGCGTCGTGTGTTTGAGAATCGATTCTTTCAAGCGATCGGACGAACACCGCATGACGAGATTTTGCGGCTGCGAATGAATCGATTGAAAGAGTTGCTCACGAGCACGCACCTCGGCATCGGTGAAATGGCCAAGCTAGCCGGTTACGAACACCCTGAGTACATGGCCGCTGCGTTCAAGCGAGAGACCGGCATGAGCCCGAGTGAATACCGCAGCAAGTACGGAGCTGCCGCCGTGTAGCAGTTCGCTCGGCTACGGTAACACTTCGATCACGATCGGCGGTGTGGTGACGC
This sequence comes from Pirellulaceae bacterium, assembly GCA_041741195.1. Classification (GTDB taxonomy): domain Bacteria; phylum Planctomycetota; class Planctomycetia; order Pirellulales; family Pirellulaceae; genus JBBSJZ01. The sequence goes on along the minus strand of JBGSKM010000073.1, from coordinate 101,480 downwards.
CACCGTCGATTTCCGCCTGCAGAAAGAACTCTCGCTTGCCGAGTTCCGCAATGGGATCGGCGGCGATAAAGAACTCTCGCTGTGTCTCGCCCGCGAGCAACAGCAGTCCGCTCAAACCGATGTTGTCGACGTAGACTCCATGTGCCGTGTTGCGTCCGGCGAACTCTTTGCCGAACCCGATTTCGTCATCGAATCCGCTCTCCCGCGTGACGGTGACTCGAGCGGTGACGGTTTCGCCACGGGCGATTTGGAGTGTCCAAGGTTCACTCGATGAGTCAGCGGCCACATCACCCGTGGGAACACCGTCGGAGGGAATGATTCGTGGGATCGCTCGCGGAGCTTCGGCAAGCGAAAGCTTTCCGATTGAACCGACATCACGCTGGACACGTCGACCCAATATCTCGGCCGATGCGGTTACCGTGGGTTCGATCGTTGCTTCCCATGCTGGGCAATCCAAGTCGGCCCAGACGTTGGCGATCGCTTCGCGTTGTCCCGACTGAATGATCACCGGAAAAGTACTCTTCACACCGGCCGGCAATCCCGCCACTTCGAAGGTGACCTCGCCGTCATAACCGTCCGCTCGATCCACTTTGACGACGCACTCGCGACCGGTGCCCTGGCGAATCGGTTGACTGATCGGCACCAGGGACGCAGTGAAGCTGGGCTGTGCCGGACGAATTTTCAATTGATAGCCGTAACCTTGGTTCCCATCGACCACGCCACCTTCGCCCACGCCACCTTCGCCGCGCGTATCGGCGATGACGACTGTGTACGACGAGTCCGAGGGTGCCTTGAACAGGAGCCGGCTGTTCTTGCCCGCGAGTCTCGTCGGGTCGTCATCGTTCTCATAGTACACATCGAAAACAGGCAAGCCATTTGCCGACGGCTGCTCATCGGCACCGAGCGGTTGCACGACATAGGCCGGCTCGCCCAACGCGTGCACCAAGTGACTGGTGCCAAAATACGTCCAGCGATCACCCGTGCCTGGGTAAACATTGAAGCCGGAATCCGGCCCGCGAGGATGCATCCACAATCGAGTGACTTCACCGGCCGCGTAGAGGTAATCGTTCAAATGCATTTCTTGCCAAGCGAACACGCGAAAGTCACTACTTTGCATGCTGTCCTTGCCTCGGAAGGTAAAGTACGAGTTCCGCACCGCTTGCAATCGAGTTCTCAGGACCGGATGACCGGCAGCATCGAGCACCTTGACGACCGGATCGATTCGACTGGCGGCAATCGCGTCAGCATCGATGGCCCACACCTCGCCACGCCGAGCGGTGAATCGATAGCGATCTTGCTCTCCGGGTTCGGATATCACGCCAGTGATCTGGGCTCCGCGAGGCACTTCGATGTCGGTGCCAGTCGCGGACATTGTGACAAGCGAGTTCGCTTCATCCACGGGGTGCAGTGGGCCGAGATCGAGATACACATCTTCCGCTTGAGACGACGGACTGGGAGTTGCTGGCTGGGTCGTTGGCAAAGTCCTCGAATCGGTGGCCCCGTTCATCAGCGAGACGAGTAACTCGAAGTCCATCCCCTTGTCGCGTCGAATCAAACACGCGTCGCTGGGGATGTCGCCCAGCGGGGCAAGTGACGCGATCTGTTGCCATTGGTCGGTACCTACGATCTTGATTCGCCCAGCCTCGCTCAGCACCAAGACCATCGAGCTATCGGGAGTGATGCTCACATGAGCGATGGGTGACTCATCCATGAATCGAGTTGCCACGAGGGGATTGATGCTTGGCTTGTCCACCGACACCAATCGCCAAACTCGGATCCGATTGTCGGCGCTTCCGGCGATGACAAATTTTCCATCGGGAGTGACGTCGACGGTGAGTACTTCTCCCTCGCTTTGTGACAAAGTGTCCAAGCGATGGCCATTGGAGACGTTCCAAACTTTGACAGTCCCATCACTGGAGCTACTGCAAATGACTTTGCCACTGGGTGAAAAAACGAGATCAGTGATCGCCCCGTTGTGTCCGGTGAACTCTCGTTCGACTTCGCCCGAAGCGACGTTCCAAAGCAGGATGCCGCGATCGTAGCCGCCGGTCACAATTCGCGTTTCGTCGGGAGAAAATGTCGCCGTGAACACCGAGTCACGATGGCCCACGAACTCTTTGACCAGCGATCCAGACTCCACCGAATAAATCATTGCCGTACCGGACGCACCCGTGACCCCGGAACCGACAAGTAGACTCGCTCCATCGCGCGAGAACTCGAGCGAATTCACTTTGCCCGCTATTGGTGCGATCGTTCGCAGGACTTGACCATCGCGATCGGCAATCTGGATCTCGCCATACCTTGCCGTGGCAATGGTTCGGCCATCGGCCGTGGCGGCGATTGACGTGACCGGATGCGAAACACCCGGCATCGGAGGAATCGCGGGAAAACGCAAGGCCCGCATGGGAGGTTCGGCGTTACCGGGGCCCTTCGCACCCTGTTCGATCCAAGCAGAGATCATCGCGAGCTCCGTTTCATTCGGTCCCTCGGCATCATCCGGCGGCATTTTCGGTTCAAGTTTGCCGCTGGACATCAACAGCAACCGGCTGCTCAACGGGCTTCCGGGGGTGATCGCAGTTCCATGGTCTCCGCCAATCATCAGTTGTTCGAACGATTCGATCACGAGACCACCCTGGTCATCGTCTTCGGCGTGACAACCAATGCAGTGGGCTTGGAAAATCGGCAACACATCACGCGTGTAATCGACTTGGTCGGATGCTTGGATGAACACCGAGTTGGTGATCAATGATCCGATGAGAAGCGTGGCGAGGACAGTCTTGTTCATAAAAATTGGCGTCTTGGAAATTGACGACCTCGAGTCGAGAACGAACGTAGGATCAATGATTGAAAATAAACTCGGTACTTGTCAGCACGCTCCACGCGATGTCTTCAAGCCCCGTCGCACGATCATGCTCGTATTCGGACAAGACAGACAACAATTGCTTTCGTTCATTGGCGTCGGGCTCTCGCGACAATGCCACGAGGAAGAGTTCGCGAACGATTGCTTCGTCGGTTTTACCGGAACCAATCATTTGGTGAATGCGATTGCTGGGCGAAGTCAATTTGGGATTCAACGTTTCACCATTGGAAAGATGCAGCACTTGCACCATGCTCGGTTCCGCACTCCTTTCGCAATCGCACGTGATCTCGCGAGGATTACGACCGAACGTATCGAGAAAGTACGACCGCACGGCGGAGTCATAGAGCTCAATCGCTCGTGTTCCGGGAGGATAAAAGTCGGTCGCTTGGACGTCGGCACCGGGGAAAGCGACTTCCTTGAAATTGGTTCCGGTATCGAGCGTTTGATCGATCGCGTCGAGCAACACTTCGGCCATCAACCGCCGCGGGTAGTACCGGCTGAAATATTTTTCTTCGCCGCGGTTTTCGGTCGTCGGCTCGCTGCTTCGGGCGTAGGTTTCGCTTTCTAGAACGGTTCGCATCAGTTGTTTGAGGTCGAACTTGGAATCGACGAGATGCTGGGCCGTGGCGGCGAGCATCGGTTCGCAGGATGCCGGATTGCTCTGGCGCAAGTCGTCGACTTGTTCGACCAAGCCGCGACCGAAGAAGTTTGCCCAAATGCGGTTGGTGATCGCGCGGGCGAAATAGGGATTGGATGGATCCGTCATCCACTGGGCGAGCGTTTCGCGGCGGTCCGACGGATCGTCGAATGCCAGCGCCGGGGCGTCCAGGGGCGCGGGTGGTTGGGGTTTACCAGCGTTCGGTTGAATTAGCTCGCCCGTGGTGGCCACGTAGAGCGTGCGAATACCATCACCGTTTCGCGATTCGCCGCCCCAACCCTTGGCCCGCACTCGCGAGAATAGATTGGCCATCGCGTAGTATTGGTCATTGGTCCATTTCTCGAGCGGATGATTGTGGCACTTGGCACATCCAATGGATAAACCCATGAATGCTTGGCAAGCGTTTTCGGTCATCTCTTCGGGTGTTTGGTGCAGCGCATAGAAATTGGTGGCCCCATTCTCGGTGCTGATGCCCTTCGCCGTGAGCACTTCGCGAACAAATTGGTCCCACGGCATGTCATCGCGAACGGCGTCGTGAATCCAATCGTAGTACGCCTTGACGCCCGCCGGTCGCAATCGAGTGCCATTGATCAAGAGGATGTCCGAGAATCGATGCGTCCAATAGTCGACGAAATCGGACGTGGACAACAACCGCTCGATCAGTCGCTCTTTGGCATTGTGGCTCTTGTCGGAAACGTACTCATCACGCTCGTCGACCGTCGGCAAGCGTCCGATGGTATCGAGTGTCGCCCGACGAACGAATGTTTCCGCATCGCACGGCGGCGATGGTCGCAATTGCAATGTCTGGATCTGGGCCAGGTTCAAATCGTCGATAAAGTTTTTGCGCGGGGCGCTGGCGTAGACTTCGCTTGGGATCTTGAAAGGATACGGCACCGTCATTCGAGCCAACATGACTTTGCTGCCGAACCAAACGAGCACTGCGCCTTCGCCGCTGCCGCGAACCGTCACCAGCCCATCCGCGTTCACGGTCAAGATGACTTCATCCGTTGCCGTAAATTTTGACCAGTGGGTCACGTCCACGATGCGTCCGTCGTCGTAGTGAGCATGTACGAGAACCTGGGCGGTATCGCCGATTTTGAGCAACGACGATTCGGGCGTGACGCTAATTCGCTCCAATATCGCGTCGTCTTCGCTTAGCCCTTTCGCGCCGCCGGCGATCCACTGGGCGAGAAGATTGTAGTCGTAGGAATCCGGCTTTAATCTCAAACCGCCCTTGTGTGGTAGAGTTCCCGTGGGCTTTGCGAGCAACAGACTTTGTCCCGGATCCGCCATTTCGATCCGTCGTCCACGAGCCTCTCGCGTGATCGAAAAATAATCCACTTCGGCATCGTAGGCACCGAGTGTCAAACGAAAGCCGCCTTTGCCCGCCAAAGCGCCGTGGCACGCGCCGGTATTGCATCCCGAACGCGAAAGGATCGACTGCACGTCGTGCCGAAAACTCAGCGGTCGTACTTGATCGGTATTCTTCACTGCCACGTTTACCGTTGAAATCTCGCCACCGACGGTAGCGGTTAGCGTCGCTTGACCGTCTGCCTTGGGATGGGCAAAGCCGTCGCGAACCACAGCGATCCTCTCGTCGCTCGACGTCCACGTCACACGGTTGTCGTCGACGAGCGCGCCTGGATAACGTTCGCCTCGCGTTACCACGATTAGCTTCTGGCGCGACGTCGAACCATCGAGCGTCACCGTCTCCGGCAATGCGATGACGCTTCCGGCGAAAACGGTCATGGCACTAACGGTCCAATCGAACGCCAGCAACGTGATGAGCAACCAATGTGCAATACGCATATTTATTTGAGGGGACGTATGGATGAAACGAGATCTATCGACCGTAACGACGACGGTTAAGAAAACAATTCGCGAATCTCTCGGACGCCAAAGTCGACAAGTGGAAACGGGCGTCCGGCCGGTCCGGGAAGCTCTTCGTGCAAGTCCAGCCCAAGGCTTTTGAAGATGGTCGCGATTATCTCGCCAGGTTGGGTCGGCCGATCCGCGGGCACCGCACCAATCGGATCGCTCGCACCGATCGCTCGCCCACCTTGAACACCGCCACCGGCAAAGGTGCACGAGAAACATTGCGGCCAGTGATCGCGTCCGCCGGCCGGATTAACTTTGGGGGTGCGTCCGAACTCGGCTAGGCCACACACCATGGTGTCGTCGAGCATTCCTCGTTCGTGCAAGTCGGCGATGAGAGCGGAATAGCCCTGATCGTACAACGGAGCCACAATGTTCTTCATGCCCTCGATCGTGGTGAAGGGCTTGCTGCCGTGGATGTCCCAAGTGATCTCGTTAAAGACAGTCAAAAACGTATTGATGGTCACAAAGCGAACGCCGGCTTCGACGAGCCGTCGTGCCAGCAAGCAACATTGACCGAATCGATGCATTCCATAGCGTTCGCGAACGGCGATCGGCTCCTTGCTCAAGTCGAATGCATCGCGAGCTTGGGGACTATTCATCAAGCGATAAGCGGACTCGAAATTCGCGTCCAACATTTTTGCGGACTCGGTCGCTTCGAGTTCATTCATGCGAGCTTCGATCGCGTCTCGCATGCGACGCCGACGATCGATCCGAACATCACCAAGTGATGATGGAGGCAGCAGGTCGGGCACTTTGAAGTTCGCTTGGCTCGGATCCGCCATCAGCGCAAACGGATCATACGCTTTGCCCAAAAATCCGCCCGCTTGGCCGTTGGGCAAATTGCCTCCACCACGTCCCATCGTCTCCGGCAACACGACGTGAGCCGGCAAGTCGCTGCGTCGACCGCGCAGGTATTGCACCACCGCGCCGGCGTGCGGATAGTTCACTCCGCCAGTGAACTGTCGCCCGGTTTGGAGCATTTGCCAGCCGGCATCGTGGACCGCGGCGGCCGTGTGGTAGCAAGATCGCACGATCGAAAACTTGTCGGCAACGGCGGCGTGTCCGGGAAGGATCTCAGAGACTAGGAAATCGCCTTTCGTGGAGATCGGCTTGAAGGGACCGCGGACCTCCGCCGGCGCCTCCGGTTTCATATCAAACGTATCGAGCTGGCTGGGCGCCCCGAGATTGAAGATCATGATGCATGATCGCTGATCATGGGCTGGGTCGACTCGCCCCTGCTGTGCGGCCGCTAGGTACTCGGGCAATCCAAAGCCGATGGCGCCGAGGGTGCCAATCTGCAAAAAATCGCGACGCTTCATTCCGTCACAGGTGTGCGCCGATCCGCGGGAAAGCAAATTCATCATGGCGGTAGGCCAACGGGTAAGGGAAGGTTGAAGTCACACTAGCTAGCCCTAGCGTAGCCGAACGAGACCATGGGCGATTGGAAAGATGCATCGAGATTTTGTACAAATCAAGCATGTCCGATTCGCCTTCCCACATCCGCCAAGCGTTTTTTGCCGCCGTGGGCGACCCGGCCAGCTTGTTGCGTTTGTTTGACCTCGTCCCGAACGCCTACTTGTATGTGAAGGATATCGAAGGTCGATTCGTCGCCTTAAACGAGGCTCGCGTGGCAATGAGCCGTGCCCGCAGCGAGGCCGAACTATTGGGCAAGACTGATTTGGATTTGCACCCGGTTTATTGGGGCGAGCGTTATCGACGCGAAGATCGTCAGGTCATGGAATCGGGAAGTCCACTTTTAAATCAGGTATGGTTGGTCCCCGATGCGGACGGGCGACTCGCCTCGTTCGTCTCCAGCAAGATTCCTGTGTTCGATCGCCAGGGGGTTTGCATTGGCATTGCCGGTGTGATGCATCGGCTCCAGCCCGACGACGATCGTGACCACGAACGTCCGCTGGAAACCGCGACACGGCTGATCAACCAGCGTTACGCCGAAGGGCTGAGCGTGAGTGAAATTGCGGGGATGATCGGATTATCGTCGAGCCAATTGAATCGTCGCTTTCAATCGATCTATCAAATGTCGCCCTCCCAGTACCTCCAACGAGTACGCGTCCACGAAGCGAGTCGGTTGCTGAGCGATAGCGTGCATTCGATGAGTGAAATCGCGCTGCGCACAGGCTTTTACGACCAAGCCCATCTCACTCGCACATTTCGCAAATGGATGCACATGACACCCAAGCAATTTCGCAAGACTTGCCGTTTGAACAACCTAGTTGCCGGTCGTTAGCCGCACGAAAGTGACGCTGGGGTGATGATCGACGCGAAATGCCCGACAATTCGACCCAGGGCGTCTTGGGATCCGGCGGCCCAATGCGTACAACATTCGTACGGAAACAAGATACCGAACCTTCCACGTCGGAATCGGTCTCCATTTCGGGCGAGAATTGGCGGAGCTTGAACGTTTCGTCACCATCGCCACTCTCGGTTCCCACGGGCGGATTCATGCGTCGAATTGGCAGTTTGGACAGCAAAACTCTCGCGGACCAGTTTCGTGACTATTTAACGACACAATCCATCGATGCGGTGATTGATGGTGACGGGGCTAGCAACGCGAATCAAAGCGTCGATGTTTGGATTCGCAACGAAGCTGACTTAGGTCGCGCACGTGAGTTGCTCGAGGAGTTTCGGGCTCATCCGGACGATTCACGCTTCAAAGCGACAGCGGAGGCGAATCGGATTCGTCAACAAAAAGCCGCTGATGACATCAAGAAAATCAAGTTGCGACGGACGGCACCCATGCGAACTCCGTCGGGCATGAGTGGCATGCTGGGTAGCGCCCCAACTCACCAGCAAAAGATCCCCATCACGATTTTCATCATTGCGGTTTCGTTGTTGGCTAGCTTTTTGACGAACTTCGGGCACCCCAAACCGAGTCGGGTCCCCGGCGAATATTCCTTCGAAGAAACGCTTTATTGCAGTTTGAGCTTCTTAGACCCGCGAGACGAACTTGCCATGGACGGGGCAGTCGACGATCCGTGGGTATCGATCAAACGCGGCGAAGTATGGCGGTTGATCACGCCGCTGTTCATGCACGGGAATACGTTGCATTTACTCTTCAACATGCTTTGGATCTACTCGCTCGGTTCTCTCATCGAGCGGCTGCAGGGGTCATGGTTTTACTTGGCGCTCGTGTTGGCATCGCAAACGATCGGCACCCTGATTCAAGTTTATTTTCCAGCCGCGCTCGGCGGAGGCCCTCACGTGATCGGTGCATCCGGCGCCGTGTACGGATTGTTCGGTTATCTGTGGATCCGTCCTCTGGTGGACCCGTCATTCCCGGCGCGAATGCCCTCATCGACGATCATGTTGATGATCGGATGGCTGGTGATTTGTTTTACGCCGATGATTTCGGGCGTTGCTAACGGCGCGCACCTTGGTGGCTTGGTGACCGGCGTGGGCGTGGCCGCCCTGGTGGGGACGGCTCGAACTTAATGCTGACTCAGACGCCCGAGTCCCGTCTGACTCCCGATCCCAATTCGACCTGGCCTCACGCGATCATCGAGGTCTTTCGCATCGCGATGCCATTGATGGTGAGCACGGCGACGTTCTCGCTGGTGTTGTTTGTCGACCGCACGTTGTTGTTGCGATACGACGGTGCCTCGATGAGCGCATCGATGGCTGCCGGCAATCTTTACTGGACGGCCGTATGTTTTCCGATGGGCATCGCATCGATGACCGGGGCGATCATCAGCCAAATGGTCGGGGCAAACCAGCACTCGATGATTGGCCGATTTCTATGGCAATCCGTTTGGCTATCGCTGTTGACGCTGCCGATTTTCGCGGGCCTCGCGTACTTTGCACCGGAACTATTTCGTCTAGCCGATCAACCGGAATCGCTGCTCAAGTTAGAAACGATCTACATGCGCACGCTGATGCTTGGCAGCGTCGGATCGGTGCTCGAAACGGCGCTCAGCGGATTCTTTTCGGGAACCGAACGGACCGCCGCCATCATGTGGGTCAGCATCGCCGCGGGAGCTTTGAATGTGGTGCTCGACCTAGCGATGATCTTTGGCTTTGGCCCCATCCCCGAAATGGGAATCGCGGGGGCAGGGATCGCCAGCAGTATCTCGTTCTGGTTCAAAGCGGTCTGTTTCGCGGTGATGCTCGCGCGACCGGCATTGCAAGCACGCTACGGACTGCTCAGCGGTTTTGGGTTTGATCGAGAGCGTTTTCAAAACCTTGTATTCTTTGGTTTCCCAACGGGATTGATGTACCTCAACGAAGCCGGTGCGTTCTCATTGATTGTGCTACGGATCGGCCGGCTTGGTGATGTGCCCTTGAGAGCGACGACGATGGCCATCAATTTCAATATGGTCGCGTTCATCCCACTGGTCGGTGTCTCGATCGCGGCGTCCGTACTTGTTGGCCGGCACTTATTGCAGAGCGGTCCCTGGCGGGCGATCCAATCGGTTGTTGCCGCGCTCGCGATCGGCTGGAGCTACTCGCTGCTGTGGGCGATCGGCTACGTCGTCGTTCCCGATTGGATGCTGGCTCTCTATAAAATGGAAACGTCGACCCCAGAGTCGCTGCAGGCGATCGAGTTGGCCAGCGGGCTGCTTCGATTTGTCGCGTTCTATGTGATCATGGACGCGACACAGTTGATCATTGCCGGAGCGCTCCGCGGCGCCGGTGATACCTGGTTTGTGCTCGGTGCCGGATTTGTCGTTTCCGTCCTGATGCTCACCATTGGCATGTGGGGCGAAGGTCGTTTCATCACCACGGACGGTCTGCATTGGTGGTGGTGGACAATCACCATTTGGGTTTGGCTGTTAGCCGCGAGCATGACCGCTCGATTTATCCAAGGCCGATGGAAACGCATGCGAATGGTTTGAGCCCCAGCAGGATCAATGCGTGTCAACAATTCAATCGTGAGCCAGGGGTGACTTCTATTCCAGATCCACCAGGACCACGTCGGTGCTATAAAGTTTTCCGTCTCGATAGATGATCATCGGGACTGATGCACCCAGTGGCGTGAGACCCACTTGTGCTACCAGATGGTCATCATCGTCCACCGGACGTCCGTCAAATTCCACAATGATGTCGCCACGCTGCAGGCGAGCGGAAGCTGCCGGAGAACCGGCGCGTACGTTCTTGACCAGTGCGCCGCCGGAGGCTTGGTAGCCGGCCGCCATCATATCCGCCGGCGTAAACTCGGGTTCGAGTGTCACACCGAGATATCCGCGACGAAGCTTACCGTAACGAACAAGCTGTTCCGCCACTTGGATGCCCATGTTGATCGGGATGGCAAACCCAATGCCTTCGCTTCCACCACTGCTGCTGGCGATCGCCGTGTTGAGAGCCACGACTTCACCGCGAAGATTGAGCAGCGGGCCACCACTGTTACCAGGATTGATCGCCGCATCGGTTTGGAAAAAATCTTGCAGATCAATCTTCTGTTCACCCAGCGAAAGATCGCGACGCCCCTTGGCGCTGACGATGCCGAAGGTCACGGAATGGCTCAGCCCAAACGGACTGCCAATCGCGATCACAAAGTCACCAATTTCCACTTGACCGCTGTTACCCAGTCGAGCTGGCGGGATCTCCGACGAGATGGAACCAAGCTTGGGCTCAATCTTGAGCACCGCGATGTCGGTGCTCGCATCCGCCAGAACACGCGACGGAGAAAACTCTTGTCCGTCACGCGTTCGCAGCATGATCTCTTGGGGTTTCGATCCGGCGATCACATGACGATTGGTGAGCACCCAACTTTCGCCGCCTATTTCGATCACTACTCCCGAGCCGGCTTCGTCGTACGACTCACGCTTACCCGAGCTGGTGTCGGTCTTGTGCGCTTCGATGTGCATCACACTCGGCCCGACAAGCTGGGCAACCCGCTTGACGAGGTTCCCCAATCGATTGAAGGTTTCAAACTCCCCCGCGAGTTCACTGAATAATCGATCGCGATTCGCATCGAAGTTCGAATTGTGGCCGCGCGTGCTCGGCACGCTGGATTCCAAGCCTGACATCGATGGCGTGGGTCCAAACTCAAGATCCATATTGATGGATTCTGGCGTCCGCATTGCCGGTGCGAGCGGATTGGGCAACGACACCGAAGGCGTCGCCGACGACGGAGCCACCGTTGACGACACTGCCGGTCGACGCACACTCACATCCGACTGACCATTGAAGACGCCTCGCAGGTCAGAACCGATGGGATTCTGGGCGATGGCTGGTGAATCGAACGCGAATGTCGCTGAGCCGATCGCTAGTGCGCATGGCCATAGCCATTGGGAAATGCGACGTGTCATGGGAGTTTGGTTTGTGCGCGAGGGGAGGAAGACAGCGAAACCACGCCGTCGATTTTAGGCATCGACATTCAACATCGGCCAGCTTTCGCCCGAGTTTCATAGCCTAACTCCATCGAATCAACGCATAGAACCGTCGTCCATGGCGCAATAAAAAACGGCCGGACAATTGGCCGACCGTTGCAATCGGATTGTTGGGTACAACACCGACGTCCAACGTGGTGCAGTCCGTTCGCTATTGTCGCACTACACGTTGTCGTACTCAACGTTGTCGAACACTCGATTCCAGCCAACCGCGGCGGAGCCGTTACTTGCCGTCTCCGCTTTGCGTCGACACTCGATACAGTCGGTCGCGTATGGAACAACACGCAATCGGTTCAATGGGATCGGCTTGCCACACACATCGCAATCACCGAACTCACCCTGTTCCATTCGCGCAATCGCCTCATCGATCGCCACGAGTTCACGGCTTTCCACTTCAACGAGTTGGCTGTTGAGTTCATCTTGGACCGTGTCGGCCGCAGCATCCAAGACGTCACCGGTTTTTTGTTGGTGCAGTTCCTGCAACAGGCTTAGGTCACCCTGCAGTGCTCGGCGCAAAGCATCGCGACGATGGATGAGCGAATCACGAAGCTTCAAAATCGCATCTTTACGGGACATGAACTCACCTTGCAAAGTTAAAACGATCTGCGAACCGCAGGGGCGAAGATCGAGAATGATTGATTGTCCGACCCAGTTGATTGTCCAACCCAATGGATGATTAACCCACAGGCACGAATGCTCATTCACCGGGCATTGGGAATACGCAGCGTGCCGACTTCTGGTTTCATCGTCGAGGGGAACTCCACGTCGTTTTTCAGGAAGACAGCTCGCCCCTATCTTAGGAACTGGGCCAGGAAAGTCCCCTAACTTGTCACGCCAAATCAGAGAATTTGGTGCCTTAGAACATAAAATTGCCGATAAAAATGTTTCTAGCGGTGCAGACTGACATCCTGGCAGCCGCGGGACAGTTCGTCGCCGGCGCAAATCCCCCCTGCAGAAAGTGTCTCATGATGCGACGGTCGGTGCGATCTTCGCCGCGCATCTTCGCTCTTCCCCCCAAACTTTCAGTCGAATTGGGTCCGAGTTCGCGACAGACGCAAGTTTCGCTCAGTCTGGCCCCCCAGTCGTCCGAAGAATGACGAAGAAAGACCATTTTCTGACGGGGACTCGGCTGCGCGGAAGTGTGTAGACTCCAACCGAGAGCACCAAATTGCCTGCGTCAGCATGTTGGGGGCGAGCCCGAAGCGATTGCCATGGAAGGACAGACGCTGTGAGTGACCAAAACACGGACGATCAATACGGCTTTGGGCCGGCGCGATCGGCATTCCTCACGAACGAACATTTCGTCAAAGCGAGCGGGTCGCCCGTGTTGGGTGGTTTGGCAGCCTCGTTGCAATCAACCCGTCGGCCGATTTCATTCTCGGAACCGGAGCGTCCCACGAGCCGAGACCAAACATCGGGCTTCATGGCGACTGGGTCAGGGGATTTACCCTTGGCCGGTCCTCCCTCGACGATCGAATTTCGAGTCATCCGCGAGGGGGCGCCGGCCCGTCGTCTTCGTTTGAGCGGTAATCGCTACACGTTCGGCAGTGGTGAAGGGTGCTCGATTCGCCTTGCGGATCCAATACTGCGACCGATGCACGCGGTGCTGATTCGCGATGCGCACCAGATTCTCGTTCGTGCGTACAGCGTTCCGATCCAAGTCAACGGCAATCGAACGACCGAAGCCCGACTTCATGTTGGCGATCTGCTCCAACTCGGTGTCTACCAATTGGAATTGATGCAGTGGGCTGAGAATCCCCAGCCACCGCTTGCATCAAGCGGGGAAGGGAATAACGACTGGGACGAAGCGCCCAACAAGTTGCGATTCGCCGATGCGCCAACATTGGGCAGTGGACGTGGTGTTCAACAGCTCGCACGTGGTGCCGCACAGCGGGCCGACGCTCTCGCAGCGGAAGAATCGGTGTGGCGAGAACAATTGCGGCGGGAAGTCCAACAGTGGCGGATGGCCAAGGCCGAATGCGATCGACGTGAAAGCCGCATTGATGATCGCGAATCGGACATGCGCGAGCGTGAAACAGAACTCTGGAGTCGATCAGAGACACTTCGGCGACGCGAAGCCGAACTCAAAGCTCAAGAATCCGCGGTGCTCGAGATTCAACAAGAATTCGAGGTTAAGAAACAAGCTCTCGCGAAACTTCGCGCCGAGGATCGTGCGAGGCAAGAAGAGTTCCAACGTCGCGAAGCCGAGTTTCGTCAACTCGAAGCACACTACCGCGAGCAAAGCGAACAGGCAAGTGAGCAGCTCGTTCGCTCACAAGAGCAAGCGTCGGTTGCGAATGAAGCGATCCAGCGAATGCGAGAACAGTTTCTCGCACTCAATGGTCAACTTGCTGAGCTGACCAACAAGCAAGCGAGACTGAGTGAACAAGATCGCGATCGTGCGCATCAACTCTCTCAGGCTCAGGCAGAGGTACAAAAAGAGCGTGACGAAGCGCTTTCCAAGTGCCACGAAGCCATTTTGCAGCGTGATGAGCTGGCCGGACAACGCGACGAGCTGGTCGCACAACGTGATGAGCTAGCCGGGCAACGTGACGAACTGGTCGTGCAACGTGGTGAGCTGTCCGGGCAGCGTGATGAACTTGTCGCACAGCGCGACGAAGCTTTTGCGCAGCGCGAACAGGCGATCAAAACTCGAGATGAGTCGATTGGCCAGCGTGACGCCGCCCAGCGGGCGCGTGACCGAGCGATCAACGCCCAAGCACAGAGCGATGCCAGACGGATCGAGCTTACCGAGGAACTTAACCGGGCGGCAAAACGGCTCGGTGAGGTGGAAGCCGACCTAGCGGCGAGCCGTCGCGAGGCCCAAGATAGCCAACAGCAGACGACCGCGTTGCAACGTCAAGTGCAGGAACTTCACGAGACCGTGACGACGGCTCGCAAAGAAACGGAGTTGCTGCGAAGTGACTACGAGGCCGCGTGCCTTTCGATCACCCGGCTGGAAGGTTTGCTGAGTGAACAAACTAAACATGGAAACGAGTCCAAAGAGAGCTGGGCGATCGAAGCCGAGCACCTGCGCAAATCATTCGAAAGTGTGAGCCGCGATCTCGCGGTGGCGCTGGGCGAGCTAAGCGAATTGCGAGAAACCAATGCGACGTTCTCTACTCAACTCGAAGCGGTACGCGCCGAAAAAGCGAGGGTCGATGCGGAATTGCAATCGCGCCCGACTCAAGACGCTTGGCAAGAGTTGCAAAACGAGTTGAATCTCGCTAGCGAGTCGCTGCAGATCATTCAGCGCGATTACAACGCGACACTGACTGAGCTGGAAAGCTTGCGCAGCGAGCTGGAACAGGAACGCGAGTTTGCTGCGAATCGCGAAGTGATCGACTCGGGCAAACAAGGCGATTCGGCACAGGGGCTAGCCGCCCTCAACCTGATCGTGCCGACCGCCGCAACAACTCCGCCTGCGTCCGACGCCCAGTGGGCCAACGAAGATGATGCCTGGCCCATGTACGAGGCGGCCCCAGTTGCCGAGTCGCCAACGCACGTGCCAGCGGTCGATAGCTCGGTCGATGCCAAGACGGATGCTGAGAGCCAGATGGACTCTCCACACGAGATCGATCCGGAGCCCGACTACGAGCGACCCGCGGGCGACGTTGACCCTGTTCATCTCAACATTGATTTTGAAGTCGAGATGGATCGTGTCGATGACGTCGATTCGCTTCCAACGCCTTCCACCGATGGCGATGAAAACATGTCGTTGTCTCAGTGGCAGTCGCCTATCGAACCGACCGACCCATCGTCGGTCGTCGAATCGAGCGAGGAAGTGTCGTACTCGTCCGACGTCGATCCCGCCGACCCATGGGCATGGAATCGCCCTGGGCTTGACGAAGCGTCGGTACCGGTGCCGGACGCCCGCAACGAACTTGAACAAGTTGATAGCGATCCTTTCGATCTCGGGGCCGTCGAGCCATCGCCCTGCGAGCTAGCGTCATGCGAGCAGGATCACTGGAGTGAGCCGGTCGAATCGGAGCCAGCACTCGACGACGACGCCGATGCCGCGCCTGAATTCGGATCTCTCGCTAGCCAGTTGATCGCAGACTTGGATCGCGAACACCGATCTGGCGATAACAACGAGCTGGACCACGATGAGCTGACCCGTGACGACAGGGGCGGTGACGAAGACGACGAGCCATTTTTTGAAGCCACGGCGGTGGGCTTTGCGGTCGACGGACAGCAACCTGAGTTGGACGGTCGTGGTCGCTGGGAAGCGGCGGACGACATCGAGTCGCCGTTGCCATGGCGTGTCGAACCAGAAAACAACGATGCCGATTGGGAACCGACGATGCTCCGCAACGTCGGCGAGAATTCAGATCCGGTGCACCAGTCGACCGATGCGAGCGACGTGTCCGACGATCATGTGGAAGCGGACGAAGCGGAGCTTACCAGTTCGGCGTTGTGGAACAACACCAACGACTCGGTGGTGATGGACAGCGAGCTTGTCGCCAGCAACGACGACTCATTGCACGTTGCAGGTCGACGTTTGGATGCTCAGCGTGATACGGTCATCGAGACATCCATCCCCGTCGCGGACACACCGCCGGGGAGCGATGAAGCCGATGATGACTCGATCGAAGCGTACATGAACCGATTGCTCCAGCGCGTCCAGGGTAGCCCTGCGACGCCGTCCAGCAAGTCATCGACGGAGACTGTCACGAATACGGTAGCCACGGCGGCCACGAGATCCGGTTCGCGATTGACATCATCGTTGGAACCTCAAGATTCCCAGAGTCTTTCGTCGACGGAAATTCACTCGGAGATCGATAGTGATGCTCCGATGATGCCCCGTTTACAAGCTCCTGAGAAGCAGGGTAGCCTTTCGGCGATGCGTCAACTGGCGAACGAATCGGCTCGGACGGCCATCAATCGCAGCGTCAAAATTCAATCGCGTGATACCCAGCTCAAAGCGTTCACCAAGTTCGCATCGGCAGTCGGATTGGTTCTATGTGCGCTAGCCGTGGCGACCTTCACTCACTTCACCGGCAAGCTCATCATCGCCGGTTGCATGTGCGTGATCGCGTTCGTGTGGGTCAACGAAGCCTTCAAATTGCTTGGCGCTTCGCGTCGGCGTTTTACCAGTGCGGATGCCGGTAAACGCGAAAACGAGGGTGCTGAACAATCCATCGAGAACGAAGCTTCGTAACAAGGCTCGCTACGCTACATCACCGAGTTGAAGTTGTTGGCCGTAGCGACGAAACATTTGCGAGCGAAGTTCGGCCCATTGGGGATCGCTCAACTGTGGATCGTCATCGAGCTTTGCTTGAGCGATACTGCGGGCGACCAGCAGGATTTGTTGGTCACGGTGTAGGTCCGCGATCTTCATCGGTGGCATACCGCTTTGTTTTCGTCCGATGAGTTCGCCCGGTCCCCGCAGGCGAAAATCTGCCTCGGCAAGTTCAAAACCATCCTGGGTTTGTTCCAGCACTTTCAACCGCTCGTACTCGCTCGGCGATTGCTCGCCGTCGGTGAACACGCACACGTGTCCCGCGTGGACGCCGCGTGACACGCGACCACGAAGCTGGTGCAATTGCGCCAAGCCAAATCGCTGGGCACCGAGAATGGTCAGCACCGTCGCGTTGGGGACATCGATTCCGACTTCGATGACCGTGGTACTGACGAGCACGTCAATGCTGCCGTTGGCAAACGATTTCATGACGGCCGCTTTGTCGTCCGGCGAGAGTTTGCCGTGCAGCAATCCGACTTTGCGGTTCGGAAAAACTTCGCACCTCAGTCGTTCGTATACCTCCAGCACGGACGACACGTCTTCTTTGACTTCGACTTCATCCAAACCGCTTTCGTTGACTTCGTCCGCGTTGATGCGGGGTGCTACCACAAAGGCTTGGCGTCCTTCGGAGAGTTGTTGTTCGACAAATTGCCACCACCGTTCTTTCCAGCCGTCGTGCGCTAGGTAGGTGTGAACCTTGCCACGTCCGGGCGGTTTTTCTCTGAGCGAACTCAGGTCAACGTCACCAAACAAGGTCATGGCGAGCGAGCGTGGAATGGGTGTCGCAGACATGACGAGGCAGTGAGGCGCAATTCCACCTTGCCGGAGGGCGACGCGTTGGCTGACACCAAACTTGTGTTGCTCGTCGATCACGCACAGCCCGAGTTTGGAAAATTGAATTTCACCGTAGACCAGTGCTTGGGTTCCAATGAGCAAATCGATTTCGCCCGATGCGACTCGGGCTTTGGTTTCGCGTCGCTCGGTCGCACCGAGTGATCCGTATAGAAGTCCGATTCGCACGCGGCTCTCGCGGAGCATTTGCTTGATGGTATGGAAGTGTTGGCGGGCGAGGACTTCGGTGGGCGCCATGAAAACCGCCTGATGGCCGTTGGCAATCGCCAGCAAGATGGCATAGAGCGCGACGACGGTCTTGCCGCTCCCGACATCGCCCTGCAACATGCGGTTCATCGGGAATTGGCGCCCCATATCCACCGCGACTTCGGTCATCACCCGACGCTGGTCCTCGGTGAGCGAGAAAGGAAATCGGTTGACAATTCGGGCATCAATCAGCGGCGACGTGGGAAGGGGCGGAGCGAGCAAGTCGCTTGTCAATTGGCGGCGGCGCATGGCCAACGCAAGTTGCATCACGACAAGCTCCTGAAAAATCAGACGCGACCGCGCCGCGAGCAGCGCCGATTCGCCGTCGGGATAGTGCAATTGCCCGATTGTTGAGGCGATCCCCGGCAAGTCGCCGTGGACCGGGATTCCGATCTGGCGAAGTTCGTCGGCGGCATGGTGGCGAAGCGATTCCGGCATGGCTTCGGTCAGTTGATCGGCAAGCGTATCGATGCATTCGCGGGAGAGCCGTCGCAGATCGATTTGTTTGACACCGTCGGTGAGCGGATACAGCGGTAGAATCTGTGCCTGTGGCAACCGCTCGTCATCGCCGAGCAAGACGACTTTCGGATGCACAAATTCGAGACGCAAACCCGCGAGCTTGGGAATCCCGGAAACGAGGACACGCTGTCCTACCTTCAAGGTTTCGGCACGGAAGGGTTGATTGAAGAACGTGCATCGTAACGCGCCCGACTCGTTCTCGATGAGGATGCCAAAGATCGATTTTCCTGGCGTGCGTCCGGCCAATTCCGCGTCGGTGATATGACCGACAATGGACGCCGGTTCGCCTTCCCGCATGGCATCGATTCGGGACGGCGGGGCCGGAAATTCGTAGTCTTTGGGAAACAGGAACAGCACGTCACGTGCGGTCCGCAAGCCGAGTTTTTCGAGTCGCTTGGCGCGTCCTGGACCGACACTCGGCAGGAACGAAAGCGGCGTCGAAAGCGTGATCGTTGACTCGGCTGGCATCAAAGCAGCGTGATTAAGCGGTATGAATGGCTCGGTCGTCGACCGCCATGGCGGCTTCGTGGAACGCCTCGGCGAGCGTCGGGTGAGCATGACAAGTTCTCGCGACGTCTTCGCTCGTCGCACCGTACTCCATCGCCGCCGCAGCCTCAGCGATCATATCACCGGCGCGGACTCCGATGATGTGAACACCGAGGATTCGATCCGTCGACGCGTCGGCGAGCACTTTCACGCGACCATCGGTGTCGCCGAGCGTGCGTGCGCGACCGTTGGCGCCAAAGGGACAAATCCCTTTGCGATACTTCACGCCGGCTTCCTGCAGTTGTTCTTCGGTCTTACCGACCGTCGCGATTTCCGGATGTGTGTACACGATTGCGGGAATGACGTCGTAATTGATGTGACTCTTGATTCCCGCCATGTGCTCGACGCACACGATCCCCTCCTCCATCGCTTTGTGAGCGAGCATCATGCCGCCGATACAATCACCGGTTGCGTAGATGCCGGGTACCGACGTTTCAAATTTTTGGCTCACGGGGATGAAGCCACGTCGATCCGTTTCGATGCCGACCGCTTCCAGGCCGATATCGTCGGTCACCGGTGTACGACCGGTCGCGAGCAGCACTCGATCACATTCGATCGGTTCACCTTCTTTGATCGCGACCACACATCGGTCGCCTTGGCGGGTTGCCGACTCGACGAACGTTTTGGTCCGGAATTCCAAACCTTGTTTGGTGAAGGTACGGTGGGCCAATTGGGCCAATTCGCCGTCCATCCCTGGCAAAATGCGATCGAGTGCTTCCAGGACAATGACTTGGCTGCCCAGGCGATTCCAAACGCTGCCCATTTCCAAACCGATGTAGCCGCCACCGATCACGACCAGGCGTCCCGGAACTTCGGGGAACGAGAGCGCAGTGGTGCTGTTCCCAATGCGATCGCCATCCTCTTGCACGCTGGACAGCCTCGCCGGACGGCTTCCCGTGCAAATGAGAATTTGGTCCGCCTGCACGAGCACCGGCTCCTCAGCGTCGACGAGGATCGACTCGGCATCCCTCAGTTTTCCGCGTCCTCGGTACGCTGTCACGCCGCGTTTTTTGAACAACAGATCAATGCCGCCGGTGAGCGTATCGACGATCTTGGTCTTGCGAGCCATCATGGTGGCAAGGTCGAGTTCCAGTTGACCGACCTTCAAGCCGTGATCGGCAAAGCTGTGCTTGGCTTCCTCGTAAAGATGGCTCGATTCGAGCAAGGCCTTGCTGGGGATGCAGCCAACACGCAGGCAAGTGCCGCCAAATCGTGGGTTCTCGTCGATACAGGCGACGTTGATGCCCAGTTGTGCGGCGCGGATGGCAGCGACGTATCCGGCGGGACCGCCGCCGAGAACGACCAATTCGTGGCGAACCGTTTTCATGGAACCGTATGCTTGAGCAATGGAGTGATTCAGTATGAAACGTCAGTGTTCACTACGGGCGACGATTCGGCTAGCCCGGCTGGGCTTGCGGATCACGCCACATGATTGAAAATAGGTCCGCTCGTTACTGTCGTGAACGTTTCACTGTTTCGAGACAACGCCCGCGACGCAATCGGCAAGCACTTTGAATCGAACCAAACTACGAGCGCTGTTGGGTCCACTCATGGCGCTGGCTTTGTTCGGGCTCGCCGTGCGGCTGCTCGTCCAGGAAGTGATGTCGATCTCGCGAGAATCATTTCTCGCCGGTTTGACAAGCGTGCCGTTGACCTACATGGGCATCGCAGTCTGTCTCACGGCGCTCAACTATGGGCTTTACATCGGATACGATTTGCTGGCCTTGCGTTACGTTCGCCGATCGCTGCCGCTTCGGCGCGTGGCGCTCGTTTCTTTTCTCGGATTTTCGCTGGGAAATAATCTAGGTACGTTCCTTGCCGGAGCACCCATTCGGTTTCGTTTCTACGGCCGCTGGGGCTTGTCAGCGAGCCAAATTGTTGCGTTGATTGCGGTGGTCGGCCTCTCTTTTTGGAGCGGCATTTGGTTTGTCGGCGGCGTGGTGCTGATTTGGGTGCCCGTTGAATTACCTGCCCAGCTTCATTTGCCTCTGGGGACGCGCACTCTCGGTGTCATCTTGCTGCTGCTGGGCGTCGCCTACGCCGTCGTTTGTTTTGTGTGGCGAAAGCCGTGGCCAATCGGCAAATTGCATCTCCGTCCGCCAAGACCGGGCTTGATGGCGGTTCAGGCCTCCGTCGCTGCCGTTGATCTACTGATCTCAGCGAGCGTGTTGTATCTCGTACTTCCCGCAGATGCCGTGGTACCATTCGCGATCGTGCTGGCTGCATTACTCGTCGCGATCGCGGTTTCCTTGCTGACTCAGGTCCCTGGGGGGCTAGGGGTGTTGGAAGTGATCCTGTTGAGCCTGCTGAAATCGACGGTGGGTGATACGGTGATCGCGTCCGTGTTGATATTTCGGCTCGTCTATTACGTAATGCCTCTCATGTTCGGAATGCTGACGCTCGTGGCGCACGAGATCTATGGGGGGGCCATCGAGGCGCGTAAGGCAAAGTCATCACCACTGGATCTTTCGAACGTCACGACATTGCCGCCGCCATTCGCCTCAGTTGGGGTGTCCGACGAGCGATTGAAAATGGAACCTGCCCCACATGAGCTGTCGCCACTGGAAAACGACTGATCTACAATAGCGGCATGAATTCGATTTGGTCTCCCCCAGTGTTCACCTACCGATCGCTCCGTACGCTTGGGTTTTTCATCGCGATCCTTGGTGGAGTCGGGACACGGCATCTGCCCGCAAACGGAGGCGACGTCAACTTCAACCGCGACATTCGCCCGCTGCTCGCGAAGCATTGTTTTACTTGCCATGGTCCGGATGAAGCGGCACGCGAAGCCGATTTGCGGCTGGACGTTTTTGATTCGGCCACGGCCGACTTAGGCGGTTACCAAGCGATCCAACCGGGCGACGCGGCCGCGAGTGAACTAATCACGCGAATCACCAGCGACGATTCGGACGCGCGAATGCCACCGCCAGGCGCGGGGCCACCGCTGGATTCTGTCGCGATCGAAAAATTCAAACGCTGGATCAACCAGGGAGCCGAATTCGAACAACATTGGTCGTTTGTTCCGCCCAGGAAAGCATCCGTGCCCGACGTTCCATCACCGGAGTGGTGCGAGGGAGTCATCGATCGATTCACGCTGCGAAGAATGAACGACGCTGGCCTGGAGCCGACCGAACCGGCGAATCGAGCCGACTTGGCCAGACGGCTTTATCTCGACTTGACGGGCTTGCCACCGACGCCTGATCAAGTCGATCGTTTTGTCGCCAACTCAAGCCCCACGGCGACTCGCCGGCTCGTTGACGAACTCTTGGCATCACCCGATTACGGACCACACGCGGCGGCCGCGTGGCTCGATTTGGCCCGCTACGCCGACACCAACGGCTACGAAAAAGATCGACCACGAACCATGTGGCCGTATCGCGACTGGGTCATCAATTCGCTCAATGAAGACAAACCTTTCGATCAGTTTTCGATCGAACAGTTGGCCGGCGACATGCTGCCAAATCCGACGCAAGAACATTTGATTGCCACGGGATTCCACCGCAACACGATGCTCAACGAGGAGGGCGGCATTGATCCGCTGGAGTATCGTTACTATGCGATGATCGATCGCGTCGGAACGACGGGAACGGTTTGGATGGGATTGACCGTGGGCTGCGCACAATGCCATACGCACAAGTACGACCCGATCAAGCATGACGACTTTTATTCGCTCTACTCGCTATTGAACCAAGCCGACGAGCCCGAGGTGCCGCTGGTCGACGAGACTCTTCGTGCTCGGCAAGCCGAGTTGGAATTGAAGATTTCTGAACACGAGGACGTGATCATCCATCGCTACTTCGCGAAGGATCCGAACGTCCACGCCGACAACGTGATCCAGCGGGACTTTGACCGCTGGTTCGCACAACAACGCGGGCTGGCGAGCCAATGGACGGTGCTGCGGCCGGACTCGATGAGTGCGTCCACTCCGAAGTTAAACTTGTTGGACGATGGCTCGATCCTCGCACAGGGTGATACCACGAAACGCGAAGTGTATGAGTTGACTTTCCCACCAACACTAGCGGGTACTGAGTACACGGCGTTGCGATTGGAAGCACTACCGCACCACTCATTGCCAGCCGGTGGCCCCGGGATGGCGTTCTACGAAGGACGACGCGGCGATTTTTTCCTGAGTGAATTGTCGGTCCACGCCGATGACGAATCGGTCGCATTGTGCGACGCTTCCCACAGCTTCGGCAAAATCTCGGTTGGCAGTGGCTCTGCGGCCGCGAGCGGTGTGCTGGATCGCAACGGTAGTACCGGATGGTCGACGGCGACCCAAGAAAACCGGGCGAATCGATTGGTCGTGAATTTTGAGCGACCCTTCGCTTCCAGTACACCGTGGACCGTCCGATTGCTTTTTGAACGCCATTTTGCAGCCTCGCTCGGTCACTTTCGGGTCTCCGCGACCACGCGTCCGGAAACCCCGGTGGTCGCCAGCGAGCATGTGGCGGATGTCGAACAGGAGTTGGTGAACGAACAGTTGACAAGCGAAGCTCACCGCAATCATTCAGCATTTACCGCGGTTGTTGCCAAAATGCGACGGCACTACGTGAGGACAGCGGTTCGACTCCAAAACGAGCGGAAACCGATCGAGATTCTCGAGCAATCATTGCCGGAGTTGACCCAGGCGCTCGTGTTCCGCGAACGTGAGCCGGGTGACTATCGCCCGACGTTTCGACACCACCGCGGTGAATACTTGCAGCCCAAGGAACCGGTGGAGCCCGGTATTCCCGAGGTCTTCGCTGCACCCGACCAGCCCAGTCCCCGCAATCGTTTGGAGCTTGCGCAGTGGCTCGTTAGCGATGGCAATCCATTGGTAACACGCGTTGCTGCCAATCGCGCTTGGCGACATTTCTGGGGGAACGGATTGGTGCGAACTTCGGGCGACTATGGGACCCAATCCGAACCACCCACGCACCCAGAATTGCTGGATTGGTTGGCGGTCGAGTTGAGTGCGAATGGATGGTCGATGAAGCGTTTGCATCGCCAGATGGTGCTTTCCGCAACCTATCAACAGCGTGTTGCCGCACCGCCGGCGACGGACCCCAGCAATCGTTTGCTGGCCGTCCATCCCTATCGCCGACTTCAAGCCGAGCAGATTCGTGATGCCATGCTCGCGGCATCGGGAACACTCGTGCGAGAGCAAGCTGGACCCGGCGTCTACCCGCCACAGCCGAGCGGGGTTTACGAACTCGCTTACGGCGGCGGATCGTGGCCGAGTTCAACTGGTGCAGACCGATTTCGCCGCAGCATCTATACGTTTCGCAAACGCACCGCCCCGTTTGCCGCCTTCAGCGTTTTTGATGCGCCCACCGGTGAAACCTGTCTTGCCCGTCGCGATCAAAGCACCACGCCGCTTCAGTCGCTGACGCTGCTCAATGACGAGATGTACATGGAGCTTGCGCGAGAGGCCGCTGGCGCAGCACTTCGCGACGGTGGACCAGAAGATCGCGATATCGTTTCCAACTTGTTTCGTCGCTTTTTGACGCGAGTGCCGACGGATGACGAGATCTCGTCGATCACTCAATTCACCAATGACATGGCGACTCAAACCGATTCCGCAGAACAGCGATGGACCTTGGTCGCCCGGGCGATCTTGAATCTCGATGAGGTAATCTCGATCCCATGACTTCACCCCTGTCGACCCGACGTCAACTTTTTGCCGATTGCGGAATCGGTCTCGGTAAACTCGCGCTCGCATCCTTGTTGACCGGCACCCGTGGCGCCGTCGCCGATTCCGTGGCCAGCGATGCGTCATCTCACTGGCCCAAACCCATCGCCAAAGCCAAGCGGGTGATATATCTGTTCATGGCCGGTGCGCCGAGCCAGTTGGATATGTTCGACCACAAACCGGAGCTGGTTCGACTCGAGGGAAAGCCCATTCCGCCGTCGGTCATCGCGGGACAGCGGTATGCGTTTATCCAGCCGGATGCGGCGGTGCTTGCACCACGATTCAAATTTGCCAAGCATGGCCAATCGGGAGCGGAGTTGAGTGAAGTGCTGCCGCATTTGGCAAGCGTTGTTGACTCGCTCGCCATCATTCGCGGCGTTCACACGGATCAATTCAATCACGCCCCGGCCCAGATATTCGCCAACACCGGCAGCCCGCTTCCGGGTCGTCCCGCGATGGGATCTTGGCTGTCGTACGGACTTGGCAGTGAAGCCAATGACTTGCCCGGTTTCGTGGTCCTCACCAGTGGAGGCAACCTTTCGGGCGGTGCCGCCATGTGGAATTCTGGCTTCTTGCCGGGCGAGCACCAAGGAGTTCCCTTTCGCGGCAAAGGAGACCCGATTCTCGACGTCACCAATCCGCCGGGTGTCAGCCGCCAAGTCCAACGAATGACACTGGATTTGGTCAGCCAGTTCAACCAACAACGCTACGAAGCGATTGGGGCTCCGGAGATTCAAACTCGCATCGAAGCCTATGAGATGGCTTATCGCATGCAGGCTCGCGCACCCGAATTGATGGAGCTCGATAGCGAGTCACCATCGACTTTGCAAATGTATGGCGCCCAGTCGACTCCCAATGGCTCGTTCGCCAACAATTGCTTGCTCGCGCGGCGGCTGTGCGAACGCGGAGTGCGGTTTGTCCAAGTTTATCACGAAGGCTGGGATCACCACAGCGACGTGGAAAATGGCGTGAGGAATCAAGCCAAGCAAGTCGATCAGGCTTGTGCGGCTTTGATCGCGGATCTCAAGGAACGTGGGATGCTGGATGAAACCCTGGTGGTGTGGGGCGGAGAGTTTGGACGCACGCCCATGGTCGAATCCAGTGCCGCCCTCGGACGCTCGCTCGGTCGCGATCACCATCCGCAGGCGTTCACGATGTGGATGGCCGGCGGTGGGATTCGTGTGGGGCAAACGATCGGCAAGACCGACGACTTGGGATTTCATCCCGTCGAGGACGCCGTGCACGTGCACGATATTCAAGCCACCATTCTGCACCAGCTCGGGATCGATCACGAACGACTCACGTTCACCCATGCCGGTCGCGCATTTCGCCTCACCGACGTTCACGGCAATGTGGTCCGAAAACTAGTGGGCTGATTTCAAGCCGGTTATTGATATTAGGCCGATCGCCGATCGTTGGCCTCGACTCACAACGCGGTGCGTTCTTCGATTAAACTGCTCGGTTTGCTTTTCCCCCTTCCCACTCGCTGCCGCCCACGGAATGCCCGATGACCGACACTGCTGCCGGCCAAGTTGACCACGTCCTGATCGAAAATCGACTGTTTCCGCCTCGAGCCGAGTTCACCGCACGTGCCGTGTTTTCGGAAACGGCCCAGTACGAAGCCATGTACGCGAGAGCTCGTGACCACCGTGATGATTTCTGGCGGGAAGAAGCAATTGAACACCTGCATTGGTTCGAGCCATTTCAGGAAGTCTGTGCCGGCAAAGTGCCCGACGTCCAGTGGTTTGTCGGTGGCAAGACCAACGCCAGCTACAACTGTCTCGACCGACACGTCCATGCGGGCCGAGGTGATCGAACCGCCATCCTTTGGGAAGGAGAGCCCGGCGACACACGAACGATTACTTATGCGGAGCTGCTCCAAGAAGTTTGCAAGTGCGCCGCAGCGCTGCGCTCGCTCGGGGTCAACCAAGGCGACGTGGTAAGCATCTACATGCCAATGACACCGGAACTCGCCATCGCGATGCTCGCGTGCGCCCGCATCGGCGCCGTGCACTCGGTGATCTTCGCTGGCTTTAGCGCCGAATCGATCGCCGACCGCAACAATGACGCTAGCGCCAAGCTCGTCATTACCGCGGATGGACTTTATCGACGCGGCAAAGTGCTACCGCTCAAGTCAACCGTCGACGAGGCGCTCGCCAAATCACCTACCGTCCAAAAATGTTTGGTGCTTCGTCGCATCGGCAACGATGACGTCCCGATGCAAGACGGTCGCGATGTCTGGTGGCATGATGTCGTGGATACTCAAGCGGACTTCATGCCGGCCGAACCACTCGACAGCGAATCGCCGCTGTTCATCCTCTACACCTCCGGTAGCACCGGCAAACCCAAGGGCGTTCTCCACACCACCGCCGGTTACAACCTCTGGGCCAAACGCACGTTCCAATGGGTATTCGACCATCGCGAGGACGACGTGTATTGGTGCACTGCCGATTGCGGCTGGATCACCGGACACTCGTACGTCGTTTACGGCCCGATGAGCGCCGGCGCGACATGTTTGATGTTCGAAGGCGCTCCGAATTTTCCAGCCGAAGATCGTTTCTGGGACTTGGTTGAGAAATACAAAGTAACGATCCTCTACACCGCGCCGACTGCGATTCGAGCGTTTATCAAGTGGGGCGATCATCATGTGGAGAAACACGACCTGTCGAGCTTGCGTCTGCTGGGCAGCGTCGGCGAAGGCATCAATCCCGAAGCGTGGATGTGGTATCACGAAAAGATTGGCGGTGAGCGCTGTCCCATCGTCGATACGTGGTGGCAAACTGAAACCGGTGGCATCATGATGAGTCCGCTTCCCGGAATCACCGCCACCAAGCCCGGGTCTTGCACCAAGCCGCTTCCGGGTGTCGTGCCGAAGATCGTGGACGAACTAGGCACCACCGTCGACGCCGAGCATGGAGGAATGCTCTGCATCTCGGAGCCTTGGCCGGGAATGTTGCGAGGCATCTGGGGCGACCACGATCGTTATGTGGACCAGTATTGGACTCATGTGCCCGGCATGTACCTCACCGGTGACAATGCACGTCGTGACGAAGACGGTTACTACTGGATCATGGGTCGAATCGATGACGTGATCAACGTGTCCGGTCACCGCCTCAGCACGATCGAGGTCGAGAGTGCTTTGGTCAGCCACCATGCGGTTTGCGAGGCAGCCGTCGTCGGACGCCCCGATGACCTCAAAGGCCAAGCCATCGCGGCATTCGTCACCATTCGAGATGCCGAACCCGATGAAAGTTTGCGAACTGAGTTGAAGATGCACGTCCGAAAACAAATTGGCGCGCTCGCGCAACCGGATGATATTCGCTTCACCGCATCGCTCCCGAAAACGCGCAGCGGAAAAATCATGCGGCGATTGCTTCGTGACATCGCCGCCGGCAAAGAGTCCACCGGCGACACCACCACCCTTGAAGACTTCACCGTGCTAACAAAGCTTCGTGAAGAAGAGTAACGGATCGACGTGCGCAAACCGATGTATCGCCGGTTCGGGGTATCCGTCATTGCGAGTTGCCAATCAATGATCCGCGATCCCAAATTGACGTGAATGATATCGGTACTGCAAACGAATAAGAATTGTTGCAATGAGTAATTCCTCGGTACGTCAGTATGCCGCCAGTTCATCCAACGGAATTGTCGCTGACGGTTACGAACGCGCAATTCGCGGGATCGCGGCCAAGCTTCGGGTGGAAATTGAACAAAAATATTCCGCCCAGTGGAATGCTTCTGGATTGATCCAACGCTGGTGGATTTCGCGGAAAATGGAAAGAGAAATCAACGCACTCGCCAAAGAACAAGCGAAACACATTTCCAAAAGTGCTTTGTATTAATCGACGAACCGCGGTAGCGCCGGTTCGGGGTATCCGTCATAAAATCGCCGAATCCAGTGTCGACCAGACCAATGGGTGAGGTGGCGTTCCCAGCCGTTTCGCTCGAGCAATCGATCGCTGATGGATTCGTTGGTGACATGTGCGACGATGGCGAGAACGCCGCGAATCCTCGCGACGTAATTCAAGACTCGACAGGCGCCAAGAAAGGTCCTGGCACTGGTCTGCATCCCGCTGTGGACAAAGTCCAGCGTGATGAAAGCTCGCATTCCAAACGGTTGGTGATAGTCGAGCATGCACACATCGCCGCGGGGACGCGTGAACTTGGACTTGATCCACACTTCGGCGACCGACACTGATCCCACGGTGCGTCGCTGTCGGATCGAATCCAATCGACCGTCTCGCATCACGATGCGGCCGCATCGCCAACGCCGAATGAGAGACGCATCACGCTCGGGATCGTTCGTGCAGCGGACGGCAAACACGACTAAAACCTCAGCAATCCGATGCGCTGGACTTCGTCGATTGTTGTATTGCCCTGCAACACATTGTCGAGCGCGCTTTGGGCCAAGCCACTAGCATCGAGTTCGCGAATGACTTTGGCGATCTCGCCGCTGGAGGCGCCCATCGAAATCGTTTCCGCCAAGCGGGTGGAAATCGTGAGGACTTCGAACAAAATGCAGGAGCCGGCGTAGCCGGTCCCATGACATTTGTCGCATCCTTTGGCGTTGTGCACGACGCGATCCGCGGACACTCGCAACGCTTGCGCGTGTCCGGTTGGGAGCGACGTTTCCTCGCGGCAATGTTCGCAAAGTCGCCGCACCCGCCGCTGTGACACGATGCTGGAAAGTGAACTCGCGATCAAACCATCGTCGACCCCGAGTTGACGCAATTGTCCGATGGATTCGATCGCCGTGGTCGCCCGCAGACTTGCCAAAATCCGTTTTTGTGTCGACGCAGCGATAACAGCACGTTGGGCCAGTTCTCGATCGTCAAGCGACTCGACCAGAATGACATCCGGATCATGTTGGTGACAAGCGTCAAAGCAACGGGCTCCGTCACGATGGGTGTGATCGAGAATCGAAAGTTGGATCGCACCGGGGATCGTTTCTTGGACGCGTCGCTCGATGGTACAGCGAATCAAATTTATATCATTGATTTGGTTCAAACACGCGTACTGAGTAGTGGTTCGTCCGGATCTCGCGGGACCAACCACCAGCATCATTCCGTGGACGCGTCGGATCGCGGTCAACACCTCGCGTTGCTGGGCCAAACTCAAACCCAATGCGGACAACTCGCGAGGTACCGCGACGCCTTCATGCAGTTTGATCACCAGTTGCTCGCCGTCGTGCGTTCGCAAGGTATGGACGGCCGCATCCACGCACAGGCCGTCGCGTCGAAGGTTGATTGACCCCGACATCGCTAGCGAACTTGATCGAGCGTCAATCTTTGCGATACGTTTGATCTGTCCCAGCATCGCTTCGTACAACTCAGACGTCGACGGTGTATCAAAATGGACAAGCTTGTCTTGTTGGCGAAACCGAATTCGCGGCACGCCGGCGAGCAAATCAAAATAGATTGCCGAGACTCCGCCACGAATGGCTCGATTGAGTAGGTCGCTTAGATATCGGTTGGGCCGCGAATCGCTGGTCCTCTTGGCAACTGCTGCTAACCGCGGCGACCGCTGAGTCGACTCCGGAGCACCCGCTGGCTGCTCGGAGTCGTTCTCCTCGACTGTACCGGGATACAACGTCGAAAGCATTCGCTGCACGACGCTCAATGGAGCAAACATGGGACGCATGTGCCGCTCCGTTTGCGTTTGAATTTTTTCACTCAGCAGCAATGATTCGGGACGAAAGACAGCGACGTCGATGAAGTTTCCGTCGGTCGCCAGTGGTGCGAGTTGATTTTCTTCACAAAACGTTCGCTCAAGTAGTTGGCCGACCGTCGGGTCAATGGGAGGCGGCGTATCCGAAGGCGGATCAAACACGGGCAACAGGTAGTGTTTGCCGTAGGCCTGGGCGATCGCATGCTCATCCGCCAATCCTCGATCGATCAATCGCATTTCAATCGATTGGCCAAGCGACATGCTGGGGTCGCTCACGGAGATCCTCGGGTCGATCGTCGCCGGTTGCCATAGTTCTTCGATCAAGTCGACATCAAGTTGGTCCATCGTCTTGAGTAGGCGCACGATCAACGGATCTTGCTGGGGTCGGACGATGGGAAAGGTAGAGGCCGTCACGCTGCGTTTTCCTTACTTCGAATGAGAATCGCGGTGAGGCGTGGATGAATGAATTGC
Organism: Pirellulaceae bacterium; assembly: GCA_041741195.1. GTDB lineage: Bacteria > Planctomycetota > Planctomycetia > Pirellulales > Pirellulaceae > JBBSJZ01. The sequence goes on along the minus strand of JBGSKM010000073.1, from coordinate 70,523 downwards.
AGGAACGAGTGTCTGGCACACCGTGCTTCGATTGGGCATGAACCCCGTCGCGTCGAAAGAGATCTGGTAGTCACCGTACCCGTAGTAAGATCCTTGACGGACTAAACTCAAACACCAGTTGGTCGATGGATCCGGGGAATCTACGGGGTCGGTCTCGACGACAAAGCTCGAGGGAACCACCAGAGCAAGATCCAGGCTCATCGGGTCGAGTTCAAAGCAACCCAATTCGTCAAAGTGCTGTTGCTGTAGTTGGGAGATGTGCTGGAGGTATTCAAAGGCTTCAGCGACACGGCCACGCTCGCTTTGGCGAACCCAATACGGCAATCCGAATACCGCGAGCGTGCCGCAGAGCAGTACCGCACCCACGGACTCAACGAGCGAGAATGCTGCGCGGTGTGAGCCTCGGTGGTGGGACTCAAACGACATAACCGACGACATTGGGGAAGCGAGTGACTCGAAGGGCAAAACGAAAGATGCCACCATTTCTCTAGGTCACAATCTCGATCTGCGGGGGTGCGTGAATTTTGAATGACGAACGGCGACGGTTGCGAGTGTTACGATTACACTGACTGCAACGATTTTCGGGGCGGCAGTACGATTTCTCGATTGGGACGATTGATGATGACGGTTGTGCACTGGTTGCGTTTGAGCACGTTCAGCTTGTTGATGTATGCCGCTGCCATATGCATCGCGCACGAGGGCCCCAAGGGTCACCGTCATGAAGATGATCACCAGTCTTCGGGCTCAGCGACCAGTTTCTTCACCACGCGTCCTGATTCGCTCGTGCTACCGCTGGCCAAGGAAGAAGACGTCTTTCACTTCATCGTCTACGGTGACCGTACCGGTGGCGTGCCTGCCGGATTACGAGTGCTCGAACAGGCGGTCGTGGATACGAACTTGCTCGATCCCGACCTGGTGATGACCGTGGGTGACTTGATCCAAGGCTATAACGAGACGCCGCAGTGGTTGCAACAGATGGCCGAATACAAAGACATCATGAGTCGGCTCACCATGCGATGGTTCCCCGTCGCCGGCAACCACGATGTGTATTGGCGCGGCGAGGGCAAAGCACCGGCCGGCCAGCATGAATCGAACTATGAACAGCACTTCGGGCCGTTGTGGTACACGTTCCAGCATAAAAACGCGGGCTTCATCGTGCTCTACAGCGACGAAGGCGACGCGGCGAGCAACGAGAAGGGGTTCAATCAGGGAAATTTGCAAACCATGAGCGAATCTCAACTCGAATTTTTACGCCAATCGCTCGAGCAACATAAAAACCAACAGCATGTGTTCGTCTTTCTCCATCACCCACGGTGGATTGGTCGAGGTTACACCGGCGGCAATTGGGACGTCGTGCATGATTTGCTCAAGTCCGCCGGTAACGTCAGTGCCGTCTTCGCAGGTCACATCCACCAGATGCGATTTGATGGGCCCAAGGACGGTATCGCATATTACACGCTCGCAACCACCGGCGGTCATCTCTCGGCCGATATCCCGGATGCGGGTTACTTGCATCACATGAACGTCGTGACGGTACGTCCCGAGCGAGTCACCGTGGCAGCGATTCCCGTCGGAGCGGTTATCGATCCCAGAGAATTCACACCCGAGTTCTTGGCGGAAGTTGAAAAAGCGCAGAGTGTACGTCCCGTGGAAATCGACAACGATGTGCTGTTGCAAATGGATGGCACGGCGGCGGGCACCGTGACCATCGCCATTGCCAATACCACCTCTCATCCCATGGATGCCACGGCCACGTTCGAGTCGCGCGGAGGAGATTGGACAGCCTCGCTTGATCATGATCACTTACAGATCGCCGCGGGCGAAACGGCGAAGCTTGAAGTCAAGTTGCGTCGCTTCGTCGGAATCGACGAATCTTTGTCGGTTCCCAACATTCGACTCGAGATGGACTATCTGGGAAGCACCGCTCGCATTCGCATGCCCGCTGTGATTACGCCGGTGTCGTTCGACTTAGCAGCAGTGCCCGCTGACTATTTTCGCGACGTGGAGAATCACTGCCTCGTCGTGACCAACGATCGATCCTCGGTGCGTATTGATTCTTCGGAGTTCGAGTTGCCCGATGGCCCGTTGACGATCGAGACTTGGATGAGCCCGAGCCAAACCGCGGGCATGCGAGGCTTGATCGCAAAAACCGAAGGCAGTGAGTTTGCCATCTTTATGGACGAGGGAGTGCCCCAGTTCGATGTGCATTTGAACGGTCGATACGTGAGTGCGAAAGCGAGCGATGTGCTTCCGATCAATCAATGGACGCATATCGCCGGCGTGTTCGATGGCAACGAAGTCCGGATTTACGTCAATGGTAAATTAGCGGGATCAAAACCGGGTAAGGGCACCCGGACTCGCAACGATTTGCCGCTATACATCGGCGCCGATACGAGCGAAAGCGGCCAAAGTGTTCGCGCATTCCTTGGCAAAGTCGACGAAGTCCGACTATCCAAAGTCGCTATCTACCAAGACGACTTTACGCCTTCGAAACGGTTCGAACCCAGCGCAGACACGGTGCTGCTCCACCATTTGGATCGCACCCTGGGGCCGTTCGTGCTCGATCAAAGCACCTCCGCCGCGAAGGGCACATTCGGGCCGGATGCGAAACTGGAGCCCGTGCAATGACCGACTGGATTGACGTGACAACGACTGAACCCAAACGAATCAAACGAAAGACGCAGTGATGAAACGAGTATTGATGTTGGCGTTCTTGTTTGCCGTTGCCATGTTTGGCCCCGCGAGGGCGGAAAACGTCGTCGTTTTTGGGGACAATTTCGAGAATGGTGTCGACCGTTGGGAGTTGCTCGATCCGAAGACGTGGAAACTAAGCGAGAAGGATGGTAACCAGACGCTTGAAATCACGGCTCGCGAAAGCGACTACCAACCGCCGGTGCGCAGCCCCGGTCATGTTGCCCTGGTCAAGGATCTCCTGGTCGGTAGCTTTGAGATCACCTTTCGCGTCCGCAGCACCAAGGACACCGGCAACCATCGCGATTGCTGTGTCTTTTTTGGATACGAGGACGACCAACACTTTTACTACGCCCACCTAGGTGCAAAGCCGGATCCCCATAGCGGTCAAATCATGGTGGTCGCTGAGGCACCGCGATTGGCACTGACGAACAATTCGAATCCGACGCCCTGGAGCAACGATTGGCACCAGGTACGAGTGGTCCGGGACATTGAATCGGGAGAAATCAGCGTCTACTTCGATGACGCCAAAAAACCGCTGATGAGCGTCGTCGACAAGCGATTCGGCGTTGGCCGAATCGGAATCGGATCGTTCGACGATATGAACGAATTCGACGATGTGCGAATCGAAAGCATCACCCACTGAGGCGTCGATTGCGCAAACAGTCTCGCACTTTGCCGACCGGTCTCGTTACTTTGCCGAATCGGGCATCGCTTCGGTTTCCGATTCCGTATCGGGATGAGTTGCCTCGTAGTTTTCCATCAACATCGTGGGACAAACCTCCTGCTCATTGCACTGGGTGCAAACGATGCGAACGAGATCGGACGCACCGATTTTCAGCTCTTCTTTCGCGCAAAGCTCGTATAACTTCTTTAGGTGCACGCAACTCATTGGGCCACTCCATCGCGGACTATCCGACTCGCCAATCGCGAAATCGATCACGTCGATCGGATGTCGATCGACACTCATTCGCTCATTGTAACGCGAAACCCGTTTGCGTCATCCTGTGGCGTCGGCTGAAAGGTATGGTTCGCTATTCGTCGTTGAAGCTCGAGAGTGAGTGAGACGCTTTTTATTCTAGCGAAGGAGCGTTTCTGGAGGACGGATTGTGGTTGTTCGCGGTAGGATTCATTAAGTTAGAGAATTCGACCGACCCGCCTGTCAACCAACCCCACGAGTTTCCCATGCGACCAAATTTTGATGCATTGTTGTCCCGCCGAGCTTGGATGACGACGACTTCCGCGGGTGCGGCCGCGATGATGCTTTCCCGCAACGCATTTGCTGCGACGGAAAAACCGATGCAGCTTGGCATCCAACTGTATTCGCTGCGCGGTTATGACGTCGACTCGGCCCTCAAGCACGCCAAAGATCTCGGCTTTTCACAAGTCGAATTCTATAGCGGGATGCTTTCCACGGATGCGTCAAGCGAACAAATTACCGAAATCAAAAAGAAGGTGTCGGATCTGGGTCTAACCATTTCGGCCCACGGAGTGAATCGACTCAGCGGCGATGCGGCTGCCAATCGCAAAATCTTTGAGTTCGCCAAAGCCCTCGAAATTCCCACGATTACGGCGGATCCCGATCCCGATTCGTTCGACAACCTTGACGTGTTGGTCAAAGAGTTTGACATTCGCGTCGCGATTCACAATCACGGCCCGAAGCATCGTTACAACCGAGTGGTTGATGTGCTCAACGCGATCGAGGGACACGACGAACGAATCGGGGCCTGCGCGGACCTCGGTCACTACATTCGCTCAGGCCAAGGCGCGGTGGAGGTCATTCGTTTGCTCAAGGGTCGGCTTTATGGAATCCACTTGAAGGACTTTGCCGAGATGAAAGATAAAAGCGAAGGCGTGGTGTTGGGCCAAGGCCATTTGGATGTCGAGGGTGTTTTCTTGGCGCTCCGATCCGTAGGTTTTCCCGACAACGGTGCGATTTCGCTCGAGTACGAAGAGCACCCCGACAATCCGCTCGAAGAAATTCGCCAGTGTGTCGCGGTGGCAAAGGCTGCGATGGCCAAGGTGGAAAAGCAATCGTCATGATACGAGCGAGTGCGTTTGCGCTGGGATGTTTATGGATGTTCGCCTCGGCATCGCCCGGGCGTGCCGATCAACCCTTGACGCGACAGGAAGCGGTGAAAGCGTTTCGCTTGGCGGTGAGTTTTTTTCATCACGAAGTGTCAACGCATGGCGGTTACGTTTTCCGAGTTAGCAGCGACTTGAGTCTACGCGAAGGCGAGGTCAAGGTCGGCAATTCCACAGCCTGGCTCGAGCCGCCCGCGACACCGGCCGTCGGTCAAGCTTACTTGGATGCGTACTTGATCACCGGGGAGCCAACCGGGTTGGACGCCGCGAAGGCAACCGCTTCGGCGCTCATCCAGGGCCAGCTCCTCTCCGGTGGCTGGTTCGAGTCCATCGAGTTCGCAGACGATGACCGCAAGGAGTACGCCTATCGGGTTGATGCCGCCGAAGTGGGTAAGCGTCGCAACGTGACGACCTTTGATGACGACAAAACGCAATCAGCCATTCGGTTTCTGATGCGGCTCGATGACACGATTGAGCAAGGTGACGTTGTACTTCGCGAGGCGGTGATGTACTCGCTCCAGGGCGTGCTCGACAGCCAGTATTCCAACGGTGCATGGCCCCAGCGATACGACGGCACGCAAGAGGTCAGCAACGTCGCTTCGATTCGAGCCTCCTATCCCGAGACTTGGTCGCGAGAGTTTCCCAACGTCAAATATTCGAGCCTGTACACACTCAACGACGGCGCGCACTGTGATTTGATCACGACGTTAATCGAGGCACATGAGATTTATGGTGACCCTCGTTATCTCGCATCGGCTGTTCAAGGTGGCGATTTTTTGCTCGCCGCACAGATGCCGCTGCCTCAACCCGGGTGGGCCCAGCAATATGATCGGAATATGCAACCGGCTTGGGCTCGCAAGTTTGAACCGCCCGCCATCACCGGCGGCGAGTCGCAAGACGTGATGCGAGTCTTGCTCAAGCTTTACCGGCGAACCGCAGATCCACGTTACCTCGATGCTGTGAAACTCGCGCTCAAGTATTACCAAACTTGTCTTCGACCTGATGGTCGCTTGGCAAGATTTTATGAACTGGAAACGAACCGTCCGCTGTACATGACTCGCCGATACGAGTTGACCTATTCAGACGCCGATGTGCCGACCCACTACGGTTTTGTTGTGGAGTCGTCTCTGGACCGCATTGCCCAGGAGCTAGACGAAGCTCAACGACTCGCTCCGGACAAGCTTTGGAAGTCGTCCAAGTTGAAGCCTCCCAAACCGTCGACCAAATTCGCGAAAGAGGCTGCGAAGGTGGTCGCGGCGCTAGACACTCGTGGGGCTTGGGTTGAATCCGGAACGATGAAGACACATGCCCAAACGGGCGTCCAGGAAATCATTGATAGCAAAACATTCATCAGGAATTTGAAAACGCTAGCAATGTTTATTGCTTCAACGCCGGAGTGAAATTTGGCGGCAATCGAACGAAAACCGGAAATGCGGAAGACCGCCCAAGAATCCGACTTGGCCTGAATTTGCGATTTTCGTTAAACTCCCAGGCCTACGCTGCCGACACGGCGAGCTCCAGGCGGTTATGTTCAGCGCACGACGTGAGGAAATAGCCGCTAAATCGCCGGATCGGAAAGCTTGAGAGCGTGAAACATTTCGCGTTCGTGATTGCCGCGTCGCCGCCACCGGAGGGAACCATGCCGGGCGAGTCATTCCGATTTATCCATGCCAGCGATTTTCATCTCGAGCAACCGCTTGGGGATTTGGATTCGCTGCCGAGCCAGCTTCGCGAAGCGATGGCGAATGCGCCGTGGAAAGCATCGCAAGCCATTTTTGACGCCGCGATCACTGGCAACGTGGACTTCGTATGTCTATGCGGAGACCTTCTCAGCCCACTAGCGGCTGGACCCCACGGCATGTCCATGTTGTTGGACAATTTCGAAAAGCTGCACACCAAGAAGGTCCCCGTGTTCTGGGCTGCTGGTGTGTCGGATGATCCCCAGCGATGGCCCGAGGCAGCTCCACTGCCACCCAACGTGACGTTGTTTCCGAAGAACCGAGTGACGGCCATTGCAGTCGAGCGTGCGGGGCGAACGATTTGCCAAGTGATCGGCCGAAGCAGCGAAGGTCGCAGCACGCTGCACGTTCCCAGCTATCGCATAGAGGCGACGGACGATTTCACCGTCGCACTTGGTTACGGAACCGCCGAGCCATCGGCACTCGCCGAAGGTCGATTCGATTACTGGGCGCTTGGTGGAGAACACAATCGACGCGTGCTCGACGGTGGCGGGACTGCGGGCGCGGTGTACTGTGGGTCGCCCCAAGGCCGCTCATTGACTGAATCGGGCCCGCACGGTTACACGCTCGTGGATGTCGACGCCGACGCGACCACGCGAATTCACTCGGTCGAATGCGATACGTTTCGCTACTGCAATGTCGAAATCGATGCGGCCGAGATTGCGGCCGTGGGCAGCATCAAGAATCTGCTCGGTGAGCGAATCGTTCGGCTACAGCATGATCATGGCGGACGTCACCTGATCATCGGCTGGGACATCTCGATCGGTGGCGGAGACACGGTCCACAGTATCGGTGACGCCGACGAACTTTTGAAATGGTTGCGTCGCGAGTATGGACACGGCGCACCGGCGGCTTGGACGGCCAACCTTACCATTCGACCACCGCGTCACTATCCCAAGTCGTGGAACGACGAAGACACGATTCTGGGTGACTTTTTGCGAGCATCGGAGAAGTTTCGCAAGACCGACGGTCGCGAATTGAATTTATTGCCATTCACGGAAGAGCATGCGGGGTTGCCGGGAACGACGGCGAGCTTGCTTGCCGAAGTTTCACCGAGCCATCGCCTTGAAGTGCTCGACCAAGCGACGCTTTTGGGCGTCGAATTGCTCCGCGGCGGGAAGCCTCAATTGGTGCAGGGATCATGAAAGTCAAAGACATTCAAATCGACGGTTTCGGCGTTTGGACCGGACTCAGTGTGGACTCGATGCAGGACGGCATGACGTTGTTCTACGGTCCCAATGAAGCCGGGAAGACGACGTTGATGCAGTTCCTGCGCGCGATGCTTTACGGGTTCACGCCGGATCGTCGAGGCCGTTATCTACCGCCGCTACACGGTGGAACTCCCGGTGGTGCGATCCGCGTTACAGGGCCTGGCGGTGGTTATGAGATCCGTCGTCACAGCCAGCTCACGGACAATGGCGTCATCGGACAACTCACCGTCAGCGGCCAAGACGGACTGGCCCAGGGCCAACATCGACTCAGCAGTCTACTAGGACAGATCGATGAGCCAATCTTCACTAACGTCTTTGCGATCGGCATTCGCGAGCTGCAAGAACTGTCGACACTCGATGACACCAGTGCGGCGGATGAACTTTACAAATTGTCCAGTGGTTTGGATCGAGTCTCGTTGGTCGACGTGATGCGTTCGCTTCGCAGCGGTCGCCAAGAAATGGTCGGGCGACCGATCCCGGATGAGGAGGGCGAGCGATCCAGGCTCGCCGCACTGATCGTCAAGCGAGAGAAGTTGCGAGATGAAGTAGACCAACTCACGCGAGGTGGACGCCGCTGGAGCGAATTGGCGACCCAGCGACGAGTGCAACTGCAAGAGATCGAGCAACTCACCGAACGGATGGCTGCTTGGGAACGCGAGAGTCGCTGCGTGGAAGTGGCCACGGCTGCCTTTGATACTTGGCAAAAGAGAGCCGAGCTCGCTCGCAACATCGCCCAAACCGAAAAGGAAACGGTCCTTCCCGACGAAGCTCCCGGTCAACTCGTCCAAATCGACGCGATGATCGGCGAGAAGCGAGAGAAATTGGAGGAGATCAAAAAACGCCGCCGTGAGTTGCGCGACAAGGCGGAGCAATTGCCGGTCAGCAAGCGGATGTTCGATCTGCAGGGACGAATCGAAGCCGCGTCGGAACAGGGCACTTGGATCGAAGCTCTTGAAGAGCAAATCGTTCGCTTGGACGACCAAATCGAAAAGGCCAAACGTCAACTCGATAGCGACGCCGAACGATTGGGCATCGATGAATCGGATCGGCTCGCCATTAGCGACGGCGACACCAGCTCGCTACCCGACCTTTCCAAGCAAGCGTTGTCGGCACTCTCAGGTCCGGCCAAGCAAGTCAAGGAGCAATTGTTCTTGCTCAAGCAATCTCGCAACGAGAGCCAAGAACACAAGGCAAAAGCGGACCAGCTCAGTGAGAAGCTGCGTGAAATATTGCAACGAGCGAACGCGTCGAATTTGCAACAAGCGATTCGCACTCAGACGGAAACCATCACCGCGCTGAAGCATCGCATGCAGCTTGGTGAGCACCTCGACAAGCTCAAGCGGCACTATCGCGATTTGGAAAAGGAAACGATCGAGCTAACGACCGCCGAGGCGTTGCCCGTCGATCGCGCGATGCTGCTTGGCGTCCCCTTCGTCATCGGCGGCATTTCGCTGCTTTGGGGACTGTTCAATATCCTCGGTGTGGCATGGTTCACGACTGACCCCGATCCGAACTGGGGCATGATTTGTATTTTCATCGGCATCCTTTGCATGACGTTGTTCTACTTTGGTCGTGAGAACGGTCGCCGTGGATCGTCATTGGATCTGGAGGACTGCGAACGCCAGATCGACACACTCCGTCGCCAAATCCGCGAAGTCGAAGCGGAACGTGATGATGTCGATTCGTCGCTACCGACGAGCAGCCAATCGCTCGAGTTGCGGCTGCGTGAAACCGAACAATTGCTCAGCGAGCTCGAATCTTCGTTGCCGACCTATCACGCTCATCAAGCGGCCCTACAGTCGTACAAGACATCGCGGGACCGTGCGACCGCCGCCGGCAATGGACTAAAGGTCGCCCGTCGGCTTTGGGCGACGACGCTGGACGATCTCGGATTAAGCGACTCGATGTCGCCATCGAGTATCCGAAAACTAAGTGGCGGTTACGAAACGCTCCAGCAGAGTCGGCGACGGTTGGATGAACTGACGACGGAGCGAGAGCAACGTCGTCGCGAACGTCTAGCGATCGCCAAACGCATCGAGGCGTTGTACCTGGAGGCGCTTGAGGTGCACGAGGATGCGGCCAAGGCCCAACAAAATCGAGAGAGTGACAAGCGAGATCGCGGACGCGACAAAGACGATGATATCGCGACACGCTTCAAGCCGCGAACGGGACCGTTGGAACAACTCAACCATCTGCACGAAGAACTGTCGCGCCAGCAGCATTGGATCAAACGACGCCGGGAACTCAAGGAGCAGGATCTCCAACTCAAACGGCAACAATCGTCGTATTTCCGCAGCATCGAACGGGGCGAGCAACAGCGTCGCGCCTTGTGGGCCAAGTGCGGTGTCGCGACACCGGAACAGTTTTACGCAATGGTCGATACGAAGGCGAACCTGACCGAGATGCGACGCGACTACGCCGAACTTGACAAACAAGTGCGATCAATCATCGGCAACCAAGTGCCGTACGACGACATCGGCCGAGAAATCGAAGGCGCCAAAGCCAGCGATTTGGACAAGCGATGGGAATCACTCACCCACCGCATGACCGAAACCGAGGCGCGGGTTGCGGCATTGCGAACCAATCAGGGCGAACTCACCCAACAAATGAAACAACTCAGCGACGACAATCGATTGTCGTCGGTCCAGCTCGAATTGGGTTGTGTGGAACGCAAAATCACGTCGATGGCCAGACATTGGCAAACACTCGCGGTGGCCAGCGTCCTGCTCGAAGACGTCTGCAATACCTTTGAACGAGAACGACAACCCGAGACACTTCGTGAAGCATCGTCGTTCTTGAGGCAATTGACCGACGGCAAGTACGCTCGGATTTGGACCCCGCTGGGAACCAATCAACTCAAGATTGATGGCGCCGAGGGCAAGTCGTTGCCCTTGGAAGTGTTGAGCCGTGGCACGCGTGAAGCAGTGTTCATCGCGCTGCGACTTTCACTCGCGGCAGCCTATGCCCGCCGCGGCGTCATGCTGCCCCTGATTCTCGATGATGTGCTGGTTAACTTTGATCGAGATCGCGCGATTCACGCGGCGCGAACACTCAAGACGTTTGCCGAATTGGGGCACCAAGTGATGATGTTCACGTGTCATCAACACATTGTGGACATTTTCCATAACATCGACGCCGAAGTCCGATTGATGCCTGCCCAAGGACACCCCGGACGCGCCACCGTCTTGCTTCCGCCGGAGCCCGACCAGCACGTGGAAGAGTACGAAGACGAAGAAGAGGTTTACTACGAGGAAGAGGCCAGCGAACCCGAGCAAACCGAAGATCCGGTAGCCGAAGAGACTCAAGAAGAAGTTGCGGCGGTTGTGGTGCCGGCCCCAGAACCCAAAACGAGAATCGTTTATATCGAACGACCTCAACCGTCACCTAAACCCAAGAAACGCCCAAAGCCTATTCCCGTGGTTGAGGAAATCCAAGAGTACGACGAGCCCGAAGAATCGTACGAGGAAATCGAGTACATCGACGAACCCATCCCGCAATCGGCGCCCGCAATCGGTTGGGCTTGGTTCGAGCGTGAGCCGGCCGACGGGACGATCGATGCGGATGAGGCGGCTGCCGAGGCGATGCGAAGCCAATGGGTCGAGCATGAGCACGACCAGCCTTCGCAAAAGTCGCGTGACCCGCAACGCCAGCGAGACGAGAGCTGGTGGAACGGCAGCCGCGCCGCCGTCTCCTAGCGTGCCAGTGAGTGACTAAAAGTCTCGCCGGCTTGACTTGGTTGCGGTCGGAAAATCCTCAGGCACTTCCGTCAGCGTGACCTTGCCGGTCGCGGCCCATTCGGTGCCGCGGAGGAGTATCGTGATGAAACCGACGCACTCGGTCGATCCGTCGTCGTGGCCCATCGGCGTATGAAATACTCGCCCCTGTTTGTAGTCGATGGTCATCAACATCGGTTCATGTCGTCCTGTCCCTCGGAATTTGGGGTCGGCATACGCGGTCGCTAAGATGGACATGTGGTTGGCGGGGCCTCGCAATTGTTGATAGAGCTCATCATTGGTGTGCATCCACGCTCGCGGTAACCCCTTGGTGATTGGGTGATCGGGATCCCGGATGACGATTTGATACTCGTGCTGGGGGCCGTGGCTTCCGCCGCCACCCTTGGCGTCGTCGCGAACGACGTTTCCGGCGTCGTCCAGATAGACATAGGGACCAGACTTTTCATTGCGGCCGTCCCAGCCGCCCAGTCCGATCATCTGATTGAACTCCGGCCAATCTCCAAACGAGTTGTCGGCCGCATGAACAATGACCAATCCACCACCCTGGGCAACGAAGGACTCGAAGGCCACTTGGGTTTCTCGAGGCCACGGCGCCGCTTTCCACCCAAAGTTGCTCAGGACGACGTCGTAACGGGAGAAGTTTGGCTTGAAATCGGGATCCGTTTTTGGCTCCTCAAGGTCCTCGTACGTCTTGCCGTCGTCTAAAGGAAATTCATGGAGCAGTTTGCCGCCCTTCCAGGTGTACTTGGTCCTCGCGACATCAACAGTGAAGCGTCCCGATTCCTCAAGGTACTTTTTCATCATGACCGTTGTTTTGGGCCAAGCCGCATGATTGTTCTGGCCGTCGATGATGAGGACCTTGAGCTTATCCTGAGCGTACGATGGAGTGCTCAAGACAACCATCATTGCGAGCGAAAAAATTGCGGGGAGACAATGCGACATGACAACCAACTTCGATGGCGAACGTGAATGGACCAGCCAATCAGTGTAAACCAAGCGAACTGACTCGGCCAACTAGTTCCGGTGGCTACGTTCTACTCATCTTCGTCCAGGGAACTCCGTGCTAGCCTTGAGATCGCATTCGATGGGCTTCGGCGATTTGACGGTCTCAGGCTGCCATCGCGACACGGACGGCACGGGATTGATTATCCTGGGCATGATCCGTGAGCCAATTGAGCCAATGAAAGGGACGTGACTGATGAACTGCGTAACAGGAACCTGGAGCAGTCTTTGCTTTCTGTCGACGATGTGCTTATTCGCGCTAACGCCACCTTACGTTACCGTCGCCGGTGACGAGTCGACATCGCTTGCCCTCTTAGTTGAAACTCTCGATGCCTCCGACGCTGATCCTACGATTTGTGCTGCGTTGATGCGAGGAATGTTACTCGGCTTGGAGGGCCGCCGTGATGTAACTCCGCCGGTGGGATGGGCCGAAGTGAATGAGAAACTGATTCACGGCGAGGACGCCGAATTGCGACAACTCGCCACGAACCTATCTCAAATTTTCGGGGACCGGGACGCGGACCGACGTAGTTTGCTGTTGATCGAGAATCGCGATGCGGACGTGGGTCAAAGGCGCGCGGCGCTTCGGCTGCTGTTGAGCCAGCGGAGCGAAGCTGTCGCGGAAGTTCTGGAAAGATTGCTTGACGATCCTGCGCTGGCCCTCGACGCGATTCGTGGTTATTCGATGATCGAAAGTAACGTCGCATCCCGTATCTTGCTCGGTCGGCTTGCACAATGGGATAGTCAACGACAGCGAGCGGCAATCGAAACTTTGGCTTCGCGCAAGAGCTACGCCGACGACCTGTTAACGGCGATTGGTGACATGCGTGTCCCACGCGACGATATCCCCGCCCATGTCGCACGATCGCTGAGCGACTTACTTGGCGAGCGGTTTACCAAAGTCTTCGGTCCGATCCGGCCGATTTCGGATGACCGCGCGTTGTTGATGGCCAAGTATCGAGCGATACTCACGCCCGCAGCGCTCGCCGGTGCCGATGCATCGCATGGACGTGTCGTGTTCCAAAAAACCTGCGCCTCATGCCATCTGCTCTACGGCGAAGGCGGCTTAGTCGGACCGGATTTGACGGGCTCCAATCGCGCCAACTTGGATTACATTTTGCTCAATAGCGTCGACCCCAGTTACGATGTACCCGATGCCTACAAAATGGTCCAAATCTTGACGAGCGACGGACGGGTGATCAACGGCGTACTCGCGGAAGAAGATGCGGTCCGTGTCGTGTTGAGAACCGCGGAGCAACCGAGAGTGGTCGTTGCCAAGGCGGACATCGAAACAAGGCGAGTGTCGCCCAAGTCAATGATGCCCGAAGGACAACTGGACCAGATGAAACCTCAAGAGGTCATCGACCTAATTCGGTATCTCCAATCGACCGAGCAAGTGGAGCCCACGAAATGATCCGACATTCCAATTTACGAAGTTGCATGCGTTGGATTCCTATCGCAGGCTTGCTTGCCATGGGATCTTTTGCGGTCGGCGACGATGAGCGAAACAAGCTTCCGAAACAGCAGCACCGATCGAGTGATGCTCCGTTTTTGAGTCCCGCCGAAGCGATTGACACGATGGCCATCCCGCCTGGATTTGAAGTGAAAGTCTTTGCGGCGGAGCCCGACATCGCCGAGCCGATTGCATTCTGTTTTGATGATCGCGGCCGCATTTGGGTGGCGGAGAATTTTAATTACAAGACTCGCCAGGAGCACACGAACGAACCGGTTAGCCGCATTCAAATTCTCGAGGATACCGATGGCGACGGAGTCTTCGACTCGAAAAAGACGTTTACGGACAAGCTTACATTCACGTCGGGGTTGGCGTGTGGTTTTGGCGGAGTTTTTGTCGGTTCGCCGCCGAACCTGAGTTTCATTCCTGATACCGATGGCGATGATCGTCCTGACGGCCCTCCTCAACCGCTCTTGGATGGATGGGGAATCAACGATCGACACGAGACGCTCAACAGTTTCATCTGGGGACCCGATGGTTGGCTCTACGGTTGCCACGGTGTGTTCACTCAGTCTCGTGTCGGACACATTGGCGATGACGATGCGAGCCGACAATTCATTGATGGCGGGATTTGGAGATACCATCCGGTTCGCAAAACATTCGAGATCTTCGCCCGCGGACTATCCAATCCGTGGGGCTTTGACTTCGACGATCATGGGCAAGCATTCGCGACCTGTTGCGTGATTCCCCATTTGTTCCATGTGGTCCAAGGCGGCGTGTACCACAAGCAAAGCCTGCCCCACGTGAATCCGCATATCTATGACGATATCAAGACGATCCGCGATCATACGCATTTGTCGGCACACGGCGGTGCGAGATTTTATTTGGCGGACACGTTTCCGAGTGAGTATCGCAATCGGTTGTTCATGTGCAACATTCATGAGCACGCCGTGTTAACCGATGTGATGGTACCCAACGGATCGAGCTTCATCGGTAAACACGGCGACGATTTTCTTCCGGCGAATGATCTGGCTTGGGTAGGTTTCAGTGTGGAGATTGGCCCGGATGGTGGTGTCTACGTGCTGGATTGGCACGACACCGACATCTGTGGCAATGCGGTCAACTTTCCTGACAGCGGTCGCGTGTATCGCATCATGCCAACGAACGCGTCTTCGGTTACCGGCCTCAACCTGGGATCGATGTCCGACGCCGAACTCGTCGAATTGCAAATGCACAGAAACGATTGGTATGTACGCCAATCACGAACGCTATTGCAATCAAGGTCGGCCGCGGGACGACTGGATCCGGCGGTCCACGCGACGCTCGAAGGGATGTTCACGTCGGCAACCAACTCGCCCCATCGTCTGCGAGCACTTTGGGCATTGCACGTCACTGGTGGTCTCGACCAAGATCGGCTGGCGTCATTGTTGTCCCACGAAGATCGCTATGTACGAGCGTGGGCGATTCAATTGCTTTGTGATTCGAGCCAGCTCAACGGCTTTCAAGATGCCAGTGGGTCAAAACAGCCGACGGTCGATCGCGAGATACTGAAGAAGTTGATCGTGATGTCGGTCCAGGATCCGTCGCCCATCGTGCGTCTCTATCTAGCGTCAGCGATCCAAAGAATGCCCTTTGACGACCGGTGGTCGATCCTCCAAGGTTTGGTTTCGCACGCCGACGACACGAGCGACAACAACTTGCCACGCATGGCTTGGTTCGCGCTCGAACCGATGGTGCCCCAACATCCCGGCAAAGCATTGTCACTCGTGACTGCGGGAAAAATGCCGGTGCTGGCGGAGCACGTTGCGCGTCGAATGGTCACGGGTGATACCGCCGCGCCGTCCAAACAAAGCTCAAAATCAAATCCCGGTGCGAATTGGCAAACAGTGATTGCCCGAGTTGCCCCCGGATTCAAGGTCCGGGATGTTGGTGAAGGTGGCGTCGTCTATCACGACGTATTCCGCAACTCGGTAGCCGTGCAAACCCATCCACTTGATCGCAAGACGCCGAGTCGCTTGGAACGAGACGTCGAACTGCCATCGACCGGAAAGACACGATTAAACATTCGTGCTAGCCACCATCCGCACGGCAATTGGCAACTGAGGGTCTTGATCAATGACACGGTGGTGTTGGACAAGTTAATTGCTTCGGACACCGTCCAAAGCGACGAGTGGTCGGACATCGACGTCGACTTGACCAAGTACGCGGGGACTTCGGTTCGTTTGACGATCGAGAACTGCCCCAACGACTGGAACAACGAGTGGGCCTATTGGAACCGTGTGGCGATCGTGAGCGAATGATAATCCAATCCAGCGGGTCACATGCAATGAATGGATTCCGATTCAGCCTGTTTTTCTTCGCAACCGCGTGGTTGTCGTTATCGACGACGGCGACATTCGCGAAGGCCCCCTTTCCCAACATCGTGTTGTTCCTTGTCGACGACTTGGGATGGCGTGATCTCGGGTGTTACGGCAGTGAATTTTATGAAACACCCGCCATCGATCGCTTTGCTTCCGCGAGTGTTCGTTTCACCGAGGCCTACGCGGCCTGCCATGTTTGTTCGCCGACTCGAGCGAGCATTGTCACGGGCAAACATCCGGCGAGATTGCATCTGACGGACTGGTTGCCCGGTCGAAAAGATTTTTCATTTCAGCGACTCAAGAACGTACAGACTCCCCAACAATTGCCGCTGGCCGAGATCACGATCGCCGAGGCGCTGCGGGAACACGGCTATCGAACAGCACATATTGGCAAATGGCATCTTGGAGAAGATCCCTATGGACCGCTGCAGCAAGGTTTCGATCTCCAGATCCCGAACTGGAACAAAGGCTGGCCCAAGGCTGGCTATCTCAGTCCCTTCGAGATGGATCAACTGGAAAGCAAGCCCGGCGACTATTTGACGGATCGTCTGACCGACGAGGCTGAAAACTTCATGGCGGCGAATCCCGACCAGCCATTCTTTCTCTACATGTCTCACTTCGCAGTCCACGATCCGATCGAAGGACGCGGCGATTTGGTAAGCAAGTACCAGCAGAAGGCGAAAACGCTGGATCGCCCCCGTGACCCAGCTTACGTGTTGGAAGGCAACCCGGATTCGGACCATACGCTTTCACGCAGGCAACTGGATTCTCGGTTGCATGACTCGCGATGGTCGGGATATCGAGTGCTGCCCGACCGCATGATCAAAGTGAAGCAACACCAAGACAACGTCCAGTTCGCGGCCATGGTCGAGTCGATGGACCAGAGTCTTGATCGTTTACTCAGCAAGCTCGACCGGATGGGGATCGCCGACAATACGATTGTCATCCTGTTTTCGGACAACGGAGGCATGTCGTGCGCTAACTTTGGCAATCCTAATCGAGTGGTCAATCGTGATTCCTTGGATCGAGCGTTTGCGACATCCAATTCGCCGCTTCGTGGCGGAAAGGGTTGGCTCTACGAAGGCGGAATTCGCGTCCCGATGATCATTCATTGGCCAGGCCATGGGCAACGCGGAACAGTTTGCGAAATACCCGTAATGAGCACCGATCTGTATCCGACGATACTTGAAATGGCCGGACTTGCATCAATGCCAAAACAACATCTCGATGGTGCCAGCATCGCATCCCTAGTCGACGGTTCGGGAGAGATCGACCGAGAAGCCCTCTATTGGCACTTTCCCCACTACAGCAACCATGGCATGCAAAGCCCGGGTGGGGCCATTCGCGCAGGAGATTACAAGCTACTTGAATACTTTGAAAACGGCTCGATCGAACTTTTTAATCTCCGCGATGATGCGGGCGAACAAGTCGATCTATCCGAAACGGAGCCTGCACTCGCAACGCGGCTACGTCAAATGTTGCATCGCTGGCGATTGGAAGTGTCAGCACAATTGATGACCGAGAATCCCCAATTCGAAGCTACAGAATCGAATCCCCAGTGACTTCGGGTTAATGGATCGAGTGGCGCCAATAGGTGCGTCCGACGCGCATCAAGAAAAAAGAATCGCGTGATTCCATGATGAAATCACGTGATTGCTGTTTAAAGATCAACGTTCGCTGGGCTTCAAAAAGAAGACTTAGAAGCTACCGTTGAGCACTTCCGAACTAGCACGAGTCCCGATGGCACCCCAGAGTCCATAAGGGCTTGCCGATCCCGGTGGCAAGGCGCCGGCAAGGTTGAAGTGGACCGTCGGCGAATTTTGGTTTCCAGCTTCGATTGAATCAGTCACAAACTTAACGGCGCCATCGGCCATCAAGACGTGAGCACCACCTTGGTGCCGGCTGCTGGCGGGCAATTGTCCCGTACTCGCGTCACCGCCGCCCAAGCAAATCTCGCTATTCGGAGCGAGGATCGTGTTGAACCCGGCGTAAAGCGGTGCACCGTCGGCCCAGCGATAGCCCCGCTGCTGGTTTCCACCGGAGAGCGTGGGAGGCGTGCATGTTCCAGTCAAGCACCAAAACTTGGGACGTGCCGGATCGATTTGGTTGGCTTGACGACAGAACAACGGAATGGTGTGAATCGATGCCCAGGGTTGGTTGTTGATCGATGGAGCGGTTCGCTTGTCTCGATCACCCAGATCGGTCACGATCTCACCGCACATGACGGTGTTTGCGGTACCATCCAAGATGTCGCGGAAGCCGAGCGCCATTCGCGAAACAAATGCACCGCGACAAGAAGCGCGGGCTCGTTGGCTATTATCGGGCCAATTCATGTTCGTCCCGTTGAACTGTGATCCGCCTTCGTTGAGCCAGTCTGTCGAATCACCAAGGCATGCGACGTAGTTTGTACGACCAAGCCCGGGCAACCCCACACCAGGATCACTCGGACAACGGAGCGTTGCCACGTCAGTCATCCAGGGTCCATAGGCAGTTGTCCAGGGTGCCGGCCCCATGGGCGCCCAAAACTGGCCAGCAGGCAACTGGGTTCCGTTGGCATTGAATTGGCTGCGATTACTGATTTGCTCCCAGAGGGCCTGCTGCTCGATAAACGGTGTTAGACCCACGAGGAAACTGAGACGGCGACGATTGTTACTCGGGTTTGCACCGGCTCCCACAGGAACGGTACCGCCGGCGTTTGCATTCAACTCATACGTACCCGCATTGGTGTACGGCAGCTTGTCATAAGCAGCGTGATAGTTGTGCAATCCCAACCCAATTTGCTTGAAGTTGTTACTGCAACTCATCCGTCGCGCAGCTTCGCGAGCAGCTTGAACGGCAGGCAATAACAATCCTACCAAGACACCGATGATCGCGATCACCACGAGTAGCTCCACAAGCGTGAAGCCCCCACGAACTCGAAACCGGTTGGCCATGAAGAATCTCCCATGGACGAGTAAGAAAAAGAAAATGAACGTGGCAATGACTGCCGTTAGCGGCAATTTAAGGTGCGCCTGGGTGGCAGGTCAATCAGAATTCCAGCGAGATTTAACCATGGCAATCCGCTCGATTTAAGCCGCGTTTGGCATATAAACATTAAGTCTCTTTGTGCAGTAGTTTTTTTACTGGTTGGGTCAAGGCGCGATGCAGGAGGGCGTAAAAAAAGCCTCATGCTCTTCAAGCATGAGGCTTTCGATCGCCGATTGGACGACGCGTTCTATTGCTGGTTAGCGGAGTCGGCCGCCATTTGCTTGTCATAGTCGTCATAAGCTTGTTGTTGAGCCGCTGAGTCCGCATTGGGATCAACGATGACTTGGTTTTCCGGCTTTGATCCGCAACCCATCATGGGAAGCGAACCTAACAATGCCAACGCAACGAGACAATTGAATTTCATGACGCGCCTTGCACGTAAATGGGAGGGTAAAGGCTTCCGAACACTTAGCTCGGAGAAAAGTAGTGAATTGCCATCCGCTACTTTTCGTATCTTCATGCCCGCACCCGCCCCGCGTCAATCACCTCGTCGACATCCAGGATCGGAGCGGTGAAATGGTTATTGATAAACGGGCGGGCAGTGAACGAACCCACGGACGCGGTGTCAATGCGAAGGAAGGTTGGCCCAGAGTGCCAGCCTTGCGATTACAATGGTGCACCCTTGCCGCGACTCCCGCCGATCCGCTCCCGCCCTAATTACAGAGACCAGCGCATGACCCGGTCGATCCTACTGAGCTGTTTGCTTGTTTTCCTGGCGCCATCCCCGGTGATGGTGGCTGACGACGTCCATGGCGATGATTCGGTCATCGAGGCGGGGCACAGCACCCATGGAGAAGCATTCAATGAAGGACCACGCCAAGCCGCGTATCTGATGCAAGGCATGGGATCGACGCGATTCGCATCGAGTGCCAACGATAACGCCACCCAGGGATTCATTGACCAGGGCGTGGCGCAGTTACATGGGTTCTGGTATTTCGAAGCCGAACGCTCGTTTCGGCAAGCGGCGATGCTCGAGCCGGAATTAGCGATTGCCTATTGGGGCATGGCGATGGCAAATACGAACAATCCCAAACGTGCACTGGAATTGATCGTTGAAGCCGAAAAGCGACTCGCGCAGGCCAGTGCACGTGAAAAGGCATACGTCAAAGCACTCGCCAAGTACTTACGCGCTGGAGAGAAGCTGGATGAAAACGAAAAGCTCTCGGCGGAAGCAAAGAAAACGAATCGTCGTGAGCGGGAAGAAAACTATATCAAGGATTTGGAACGCATCGTCGATCAAACGCCGAGTGATATCGACGCGCACGCGTTCATCGCTCTTCAACTCTGGACAGCCTCACGTCGTGATTTGCCGATCGCCAGTCACTATGCGGTCGACGGACTGCTCGATCGAGTTTTCGCGGCGCAGCCCGATCACCCGGCGCATCACTATCGCATTCACCTGTGGGATAATCGACGTCCTGAAAATGCATTGGCATCGGCCGCTCAATGCGGGCCGTCGCTACCGGGCGTCGCTCACATGTGGCATATGCCCGGACACATCTACTCGCGTTTGCATCGGTATCGCGATGCGGCATGGCAACAGGAAGCTTCGGCTCGCGTCGATCACGCACACATGATTCGCGATCGAGTGCTGCCAGACCAGATCCACAATTTTGCTCATAACAATGAGTGGCTGATTCGGAACCTACTGTTTCTCGGACAATTGCGTCACGCTGTTCAGCAAGCGGAGAATTTGATTTCGCTGCCTCGGCATCCCAAGTACAACAGTCTTTCAAAAGGCGGCAGTAGTCGCTTTGGCCGTGAGCGGCTCATCGATGCCTACACACAATACGAACAATGGGACGCGCTGGTCGCAGCTTGCGATGGTCCTATGTTGCCGGAGTCGGAAGACTTGAATGATCAAGTTCGTCGTGAAAGCTGGCTCGTGGCTGCCCTTCAGTTCACTGGCGATAAAACGCGAGCGGCGGAGTTGCTTCGAAAACTACGTTTGCAGCGCAACGAGTTGCAGCGATCCATCATCGAGGCATCCGGGCCAAAGGCAGTCGCGGAGACCGAGACGGTCGACGATGGCGTGGATACGACTGCGAGTGACGACAACAAGAACCGTCGTTCACAACTCGAGCGATTGAATGAAGCCATCTCGATCGCGGTCGCCGCCATCGCGGTTGGCAAGAAAGATGCGAAGTTGTTGGAGAAACACCTCGCCACCGCCGGCAAGGTAGATGGTGTCTTGCGAGCTCGCTGGTTGAGCCTTTGTGGCCAAGAAAAAGCGGCGCTCGAATCGATTCGCAAAACGGTCAAGGAGTCGCCCGGACAAGTGCGACCGCAAGCGATGCTCGTCGAACTGCTTTGGCAGACGAACGATCTGGCGGCAGCCAAGTCCGAGTTTGTTAAGTTGCGCACGCTTGCTGGCACGGCCGACCTCGACACACCCATTCTCAAGCGACTCGAACCGCTCGCCATCGAGTTCAAGTTTCCAAAGGACTGGCGCACGCCGGCGAAACCGGCAAGCGATCTGGGACCTCGTCCGCCACTGGACTCCTTAGGTCCCAAGCACTGGTCACCCTATGCCATGCCCGAGTGGAAAGTGTTGACCGCCGGCAATCGCGTGTTCTCGTCGGATTCACTTCAAGGCCA
Source organism: Pirellulaceae bacterium (assembly GCA_041741195.1). Taxonomy (GTDB): domain Bacteria; phylum Planctomycetota; class Planctomycetia; order Pirellulales; family Pirellulaceae; genus JBBSJZ01. The sequence continues at coordinate 48,623 of JBGSKM010000073.1, read as the reverse complement.
GCCGACGATCATCGTCTTCTACCTCGGATTCGGATGCTTGCACTGCGTCGAACAACTTGCTGCGCTGGAGCCCCGTTTGGAAGAATTCCGCAATCGTGGAATTCGCGTCATCGCGATCAGCAGCGAGAGCACGGAGGAATTGCGCAACGGCATCGAAAACTATGGCAAGACCATCAACCTAGCGTTGCATTCGGATGTCGATCAAGTTGCTTTCAAAGCGTTTCGCTGTTTCGATGATTTCGAGAACAAACCGCTGCACGGAACCTTTCTGGTTGACGGTCATGGCGACGTGCGGTGGCAAGACATCGGGCATGAACCGTTTACCGATGTTGCGTTCCTGATGAGCGAATCCGAGCGGTTGCTGCGGCTCCCCGCCACACCCACCACCGCGGGTCCACTGGCACAGAATCGCTAAAAAGAGTCTAATCACGAGTGCGGCATTGTCTTTTTTGCTGCGATATTCTTGCAACGCGATCTTGAAGGAGACGCCCTTGTCGACCGGTGAGTCAGACCCAGTTCCAGAAAAAGTAACAATCGTCGCCCCCGAGGCGGACGAGGATGGTTTCGTAACGATTTGGAATGTCGCTTCAAAATCCTGTGACGAGAACTTAACAGCCACTCGCGAATTGGCAGCAAAACTATTGCTGTTTCTCTGCAAGAAAAAATGTGACTTCGTCGTGACAAGCTCGACCAATGCCGAGTACCTGGATAGCTGGTTCGAACGCGACTCCAAGCTTCTGTATGACTGGAAACCGGACAGCGAAATGGTTGACGTCGTTTCACAGCACGCCGAAGTCCCGGCTTCCGGCTTGATGCTGTTTCTCAAGAACAACAAGTTTGATCCGTCCGCCAACTATACCGCCACGCGTGCCGTTCGATTGGATTGGTTCCGCGAAATGTGGTGCGTGGGTTAAGCAGCTACACATCACCGCTGGGGTGAATTGGAAATCGTTCGTCAGTCGAAACGAGTGCTACGATTTCCCAGCATAGATGACCAAAAGCGAGATGAGCTCTAGCCCAGGCCGGAGCTTACGCCCCGTGGTGAATGCCGCTCGCGTTGACATTGAATAGGTTCAAGTCGAAAGACTCGATTTCGCCGCGGACAGTCACCACGTCACCCGCTTTGAGCTCAAAGAGCTCCTGGGCGTCATAGGGCAATACAGCACCGTCGGATCCCAAGAACTGCACAACGGCCTTGGGTGCCATCGCGGCTTTGCGCTTACAGAACGGACAATTGTCCGCATGCTCGGGATCATCGTGTCCCTTTTCTGGCAACACCGAGAGCAAGAAGCTCGCTTTACCCGGTTCAAACGGATCTTGCGATTCGGCGTAGACGCGCCCCACCAACAGCACTTCGCCGGAAAGTTCACCGGCGGAATGTTTTTCGGCGGCCTCGGCAAGCGTTATCGCTCCACTCGGGGCGGTCGGCAATGTCAAAGCCGCTCGCTGGCGCAGTACCTCCGGTGAAGTGGTCGGCTCAGAATCGCAGCCGACGAAGGTCAACATCAGCATTAGCGGAGCGAGACTCTTGCAACGTATCACTTGTCGATTCCCTCGAGAGTCGCGAATGCTTCGTCGATGTCAGCCTGGAGGGCGTCGTATTTCACTTCGTCGCCACCGTGCATCGAGGCATCCAGTTTTTCGTACGCGTTGAACAGCTTTTCGGTAGCCGCCGCCACCGCTTCTTTCTTCGCGGCGTCGTCCGTCACCTTTCCTGCTAACTCAGGAAGTTCTCCGAGCACATGCCCGATTTCGTGCAGCGCATCGTGAGCGTCATCTGGCGTCCCAGTGGTAAACGCCGTCTGGATTTGACTCTTGAACTCTCCAAGCTGCTCCATGGCAGCGGCAAATGTTTCCGGATGCTGGTGATCGTGGTCGTGATCATCCTCCGGCGGCAACCCGATCGGAGCGGTCGTGGTCGGTTCTGATTTGGAGCAACCGACCAAGGCCAGGGGCGTCAGGAAAGCCGTTGCGAACGCGAACATGAGCATTGAAGAACGAAGTGCTGCAAATGGGAACGTTCGACACATGGTGATTGCTTTTTGATACGAGGAAGAGGAGATCGACGACTGAAATCCATTGTATCGTGCCAGTACGTAACTTGCGGCATCGTGGTTCATGAGGTCGAGCGGGCCACGCATGCCGTCGTTGTGGGGCGTCGCAGTCAGTCGCTATGGGGCCTGGCGCGGCAGGTAAAGATCGATCTGGTCATCAGAAAAAATTCGATACTTCACTCCATGACGCCACAAGTCGTAATACGCCGCAAATGGATCTGGCGGGAGCTTTTCACTGTCCAGTGACACGCAGGGGTGATTCATCGCTTCGAGATAAAGCGGCCACATCAGGTAATCCCGCAGATGTGCATCGCAAGCGATGAAATAGTAGGCGGGACGCAATAACTCCAACACGGCAGAGTGCTGGACCATCGGCGTCAGCAATTCGGGCACCGAGTTTTCCATCGTCGCCAGCAATTTGCATTTCTCACCAGGATCCTTGGGGTGTTTGGGAGCGATCCCTTCGAGAACTCGAACGTTGATGTCCCGTGAGAGGCATTCAGCGGCCAGGGAGGAGGACGTCCACTTCGCGAGGCTAGCAAGCCCGTCGATCCAATGTTGTGCGGTTGATTCCGCGACGACTGGGTCCAGGGGACGTGGACGCCGCACGATGAAGTAGGCGTCGCGGCCTCCCTGGGGACGTCGATCTTCACCACTGTCGCGGTACAATCGTTCCAGCCGACGATACAAATCCCCCGCGATCGATAAACCGCCCAGTGCTTCGTCGAGACCGTCGCCATCGGGCCGGAAAGTCTGAAACATTCCGATGAGTGAATCGGGCTCAGCCGCAGCCTCTGGGTCCAGCTTGGCGGCAGATCGGCATTGTTCAAACAGTGTCTGGGGATCCACAGTCGGCTCACTCCGAGGAAACCCTCGGTGGGCTGGAAGGAAACTTCTTTGGTATTCAACGGACGATGACGCACGATATACAATGGATCAACCCCGCTGGTGACTCGCGTCGATCGACATAGTGCGAATTGCCGGTGTGTGCCCCGCCTGGTATCGAAAGTCGCGACCTGCTCGCGTCCAACCGTTTTCATTCCTGCTGAGAGTTCCCAGCGATGCATCACTCAACGGTGATCCATCGAGCGACTTTGGCTTCGTTCATTCTGCTTGGCTCATGGACGAACCTTGGCGCTCAAACGAGTCCCTCCGACGAACAATTCTTTGAGAACGAAGTACGCCCGCTGCTTGTCGAGAAATGTCACGAGTGCCACAGCGACAAACTGCAAGAGTCGGGACTGAGGCTCGATTCTCGCGCCGGGATTCTTAGCGGTGGTATCACGGGTCCCGCGGCGATTGCGGCGGATGTGGATTCCAGTGCGATTTTGCAGGCTGTGCGAGGCGATGGCGACTATGAACCGATGCCGCCAGAGAATCCGCTGACGACCGATCAAATTCAGGTGCTCCAAGAGTGGGTTCGCCGTGGGTTGCCGTGGACCGCCGAGTCCACACCCGCGCCGGTGGCCCTGGGCGACCAACCCGCGATCCGCAAGGCGGCGATATCACACTGGGCGTTTCAAACGATTCTTCATCCCGAGCCACCGAGCATCGAACCGTCGTCGCGTACCAGGATCGCCAACCCGATCGACGCGTTTGTGGCGGATCGATTGCACCGCGAGGGACTTTCGCAAAGCGACATGGCAGATCGGCGAACCTTGATACGTCGAATTCACTTTGACGTGATCGGTTTACCGCCGAACATGGAAACCGTGACGTCTTTGATGACCGATTCTCGCCCCACGGAAGTCGTGTTGTCGGAACTCGTTGATGAGTTGCTCGCCAGCAAGCAATACGGAGAACGCTGGGCACGCTATTGGCTGGACTTGGCACGCTATGCCGACACCCAGGACTGGCAAGCACAGGCCGACGTGCGATACCCGTTTGCTTATACGTATCGTGACTACGTCATTGCGAGTCTCAACGATGACAAACCTTACGACGAATTCTTGCGAGAGCAAATCGCCGCGGATTTCTATTTCAAGGATGAGCATGCTCCCGAGTTGGCGGCGCTGGGATTTCTCACCGTTGGCCCACGGTTCCGCAACAATCGACTCGAAGTCACTGCGGACCAAATCGATGTCGTCTGTCGTGGACTCATGGGGATCACTGTTTCATGCGCCCGGTGCCACGACCACAAATACGATCCAATCCCCATCGAAGACTATTACTCGCTGTACGGTGTTTTCGCGAGCTCGGATATTCCCGAGACCTTTCCGACAATCCAATCGAGCTCGGTCGATCCCCCATTGCTGGCTGACTACCACCAAAAGCTAGCCGTCAAGCTCAAGGACTTGAGTGACTATAAGGAAAGCCTACGTGACGAAGCGGTCGCGGACTTGCGGGAGCGGTTGCCAGTGTATCTCGATGGTTTTGCGCAAATGAGTTTGTTCAAAACGGCGGAGATTCGTGGCTTGGTGAGTAAGTCCAAGGTGAAAGAGATCGCCATGACGCCCTTGAACGATTTGCTGGCCAAACGATTGCAATCCAAGATCGATGTGAACGACGCGGTATTGAAACCTTGGGCGAAAGGGTTGTCCGTCGCAGAACCTGTTTACCAGCGTCAATCGAAAGCCTGGCTCGACAGTTGGCTCGCTGACGAATCGATTGACCCTCACGTGCGAAAACAGCTCGAGCTCGATCGACCGGGAACTCGCAGCGATTTGGTCAAGTCGTATGCTCGAGTGTTCGATGCGTGCCTGAAGGAACCCGTGGACTCGAGTTCGGAGTCCATTCGATCCCGCTTGGAGGATGACGGCGGTTGGTTTGATCTTGATGTCGAAGCGGTCGCAACAGCTTCTCGCTTGCTCGGCAAGGGCCGTAAAGTTCTGGGTGATCTGCAAAAAGCCATTGGTGAAGTCGAAGCGACGCATGCCGGTTCCCCACCTCGGGCGATGGTTGTCCAGGATGTGGATTCGCCAATCACACCCTTTGTGATGCTGCGTGGCGAACCCCAGCGTCGTGGTGAGCGAGTGGATCGCCAATTCATCTCGCTTCTGGCCGGCGATGAGCGAAAACCATTTCGTGATGGAAGTGGGCGGCGCGAGTTGGCAGAAGCCATCACCGATCCCGCAAACCCGCTCACGACCCGAGTGCTCGTCAATCGCGTTTGGTCAAAATACTTTGGTCGCGGGCTTGTTGAATCGCTCGACGATTTTGGATTGCGCAGCGATCCTCCGAGTCACCCTGAGATGCTGGATTGGATGAGTCACGAGTTCATTGCTCATGGCCAGTCACTCAAATGGCTTCACAAAACGATTCTGACAAGCCAAACCTATTTACAGTCATCAAATGCGAATGACTCGGCTTGGGCGATCGATCCAGAGAATCGACTTTTGTGGCGCCAAAATCGCCGTCGACTCGACTTCGAAGCAATGCGGGACGCGATGCTGGTCGTTTCCAAGACGCTCGATCCCCAGCTCGGCGGCCGATCGGTTCATTTGAGTGCCGAGCCGATGACAACCCGTCGTTCGCTGTATGCGTATATCGATCGCGTCGAATTGGATCCGATGCTGAGAACGTTTGATTTTGCTTCGCCCACGGCGTCAGCGTCGTCACGCGCCGAAACGATGATCCCGCAGCAGGCGTTGTTTTCGATGAACCATCCCTTTGTGGCGGCCCAGGCTCGCGCGATCGCGGAACTCAGCCTGGGCGACGATGACCAGGATCGAATCCAGGCTCTTTATCACGAAGTGTTCCAACGAGCCGCTCGTCCCAATGAGTTGCGAATTGCCAGCGAATTTTTGCAACAAGCAAGACCTGGCGACGCGGAATCAGCGTCGGATTGGCAATACGGATTCGGCGAAGTGGAGGCGACGGGCCGCGCGGATTATGAATTGAAACGCTTTCCGCACTGGACGGGAACAACGTACCAAGGCGGTCCGGAGCATCCCGATCCGGTGTTGAAGTTTCTCTCTCAATCAGCATCGGGCGGGCATCCTGGCAACCTTGAATCCATGGGGTCGGTCCGCCGATTCGTCGCGCCCGACTCTGGAGAAGTTCGAATCACGGGGCGGCTCATCCACACGCGTCCCAAGAGTGATGGTGTATTTGCGTCGATTCGCTCGATCGATTTGGACAAGTCCTATCATGCGATGCGGAGTGAAGTCGAAACGACGGTCGAGCAAGTTTCGCTGGCTCGCGGCGATGTGATTGATTTTGTTGTCTCTCCAGGTAAAACGCCCAGTGCCGATACCTACGTTTGGGATGTCAACATCGAAGGCATCGGTGGTGGCTTGCTCGGACGAAGTTGGGATTCCGAGGCTGATTTTCACGGCCCGCCTCCACCGCCATTGTCGCCGCTGGCGCAACTCGCGCAGGCACTACTACTAACCAACGAATTTCTCTATCTCGACTGAGTTAAGTGATGTCCACGCATTATCCATTGATCGATCGTCGACGCATGCTCAGCCAAAGCGGGATGGGGCTGGGCATGCTCGCACTGGCGGGCATCATGCGTGACGCCCAAGCGAGTGAGGCTGTCCCGGCGTCCAGTGATCCAGCAGACACCGCGCGCACATCGCTCTCGCCCAAAATGCCGCACTTTGCTGCCAGGGCGAAGCGAGTCATCCACTTATTCGCCAACGGTGGGCCCAGCCAAGTCGATACGTTCGATCCGAAACCCATGTTGGAAAAGTTTCATGGCAAGACGCTTTCGGATGACTTAAAACGCGACCGGCGTTTGGGCGGTGTCGCGCACGCGTCGCCTTTTAAATTCACCAAGCATGGTCAATGTGGCACCCAAGTCAGCGAGCTGTTCCCTCACGTCGCCAAACACGTCGACAAGATGTGCGTGATTCGCTCGATGTACACCGATGTCCCGAACCATGAACCGGGGCTGATGATGATGAATTGTGGTGACATCGTCCGCCCCCGACCGAGTGTCGGTTCATGGGCCCTGTACGGGCTCGGGACCGAAAACCAGAGTCTTCCCGGTTACGTCGTGATGTGTCCAGGGGGACTGCCGACGGCGTCGACGGCGAATTGGCGAAGCGCCTTCTTGCCAGGGATCTATCAAGGGACTCATGTCGATTCAAAGTACGAAGAACCCGAACAGCTGATCGCGAACATCGAGAACCAGTACTTGTTGGATGACCAACAGCGTCGACAAATGCAGTTGATCCAGCGGCTCAACCGCATGCACTTGCGAACGCGAGACGATGATCCTCAACTCAATACTCGCATTCAAACACTCGAGTTAGCATTTCGAATGCAAGGGGAAGCTCGCGACGCCTTCGACATTTCGGATGAACCCGAGCATATTCGATCGTTGTATGGCGACTCACTCCAAGGTCGGCAAATGTTGATCGCCCGCCGGCTGAGCGAGCGAGGCGTGCGCTACGTCCAGGTTTATCATGGTGCCGGCCAGCCATGGGATTCTCACACAGCGGTCGACTCCAACCACCGTCGGTTGTGCAAGGAAGCTGATCAACCGATCGCGGCGCTCCTGCAAGACCTTGATCAGCGAGGTTTGCTCGACGAGACCCTGGTGATCTGGGGAGGTGAAATTGGTCGGACGCCGACGGTGCAGTTGCCCGTCACCGCAAATCCAGGCCGCGACCACCACCACGATGGCTTCACCGTTTGGATGGCTGGTGGCGGGGTTCGCGGTGGAATGACGTATGGCGCGACGGACGAAGTCGGGCTCAAGACGGTAGAAAACCGCGTCCAAGTCCATGACCTTCACGCGACGATTCTGCACTTGCTGGGCTTCGATCACACGCGGCTGACCTACCGTTACGCCGGTCGGGATTTTCGCCTGACCGATGTTCACGGCAATGTCATCAATGACATCTTAGTCTGAGCGCGCGACGACCATTCATTCGAAGTACTTCACAAAGACGTCGCAAAGTTGGCGACCATACAATTGCCAATGTTCCGGTCGTGGGTAGTCATCAAGCCCTTCGATTCGATTGGCATTGAGTTCATGCACGACGGCGTCAATCCCGTAACGAGTGAGCCATCCTTCGCCTAGCGTCCCGGAATTCTTGAAACTGCTCGACGTCGGGCCTTCACGGAACCAAGTGTTTTCACGAAGTAGTGATTCAAGCCGCATCATGCGTTCCAAATAACGGTCCAGCAAAACTTCCTCGGGGCGGGCGATGTGCAGCTTTCCGCTCTCGTCATTGTGCAATTCGATCGCGAGGTGGGGCCGACGGTTTTGAGCAAGTTCGGACTCCAGCCAGGTTTCCAGTGCGGCGTTCTCCGGCGCTAAGACCGGATCGGCGGGAGCGTTCCAATTGCGATTCAAATCCATGCCACGCATGTTGAACCGAGTCCGACCATTGGCAACACCATCCATGTTCGCCATCGGCAGGATGGAAACGGAAAACACATCCAAGCACGCTTTGGCCTGAGGTGAGTCTTCGGTGAGAAAGCGGATCATTCCGTCGAGCACCCAATTTCCGCCCGGTTCCCAGGGATGTGCGCGGCCGCGTAGAAAAACGCGATGGGGCGCATCGTCATGCCCGATGCGGATAATCTCCAGAGAGCGACCTTGGACCGATTCGCCAATCGGTTCGATGGAAACATGCGGATGATTTCGGATGGAGTCGATCAATCGCTTGAGGTCCGAAATCCGATACGGAGGTAATCTCGCGATATACAATTCGCCTTGAGTCGAAAGTGTGACTCGCATGCGGACTGCGTTTCCCCCTGGTATGAAATCCAGCTCGCTCGGTTCCCATTGTTGACCATCGACGGAAAGGTAAGTAATCGTGTCCTCCGACACGCAACTTCCCGGTCGCCCGTTCCAAACGTTGTGAAAATTGTTGAGTTGAACCTCGACCGTGCTGGACGGTTCACCCTCAAGGCGAAAGTGCCAATGTCCGGCGGCACGATTCGGTGATGATCGCTCGTGATCGTAGAGCAGTTGGATCTGGACAACGCCCGCATCGTCTAGTTGCCAATCCAATGGCGATGCGTTTTCAAAGCTCGTGTCGATAAAGGACACGGCGTCCCCGGCTTGCGTGGCAGAGAACGGCAGTACGCTCGTGAGCAGCAAGAGGACAATCCGGTAGACCACGATAGTTCTCGATTTTATGAATGAATAGGATCAAGGTGCACGACACAATGCGATTGAATCGGTGAACCATAGAGGACGGCGGCAATGACGACACCCACCACGCCCATCATTCCGCAGGCAAGTATCGCCAGCACTGCGGCGATCGCGGTAAGCGGAACGCTCTCGGGCTGGATATCCGCCGCGAACGAAATCATTAGCACACTCAGTGCGTTGTTGACGAAGTGCCCTAACATTGCCGGAAAAAGAGATCCGCTTTGCCACGACACCCAGCCTAGAAACAACCCGAGCGGTAAAACTCCCAGGGCATGCACATAGTCCATGTGAAACGCAGCAAATACAACGCTTGCGAATACGATCCCGATGCTCGGCCGAAGCGAACGTGTTAGTCGCGTCTGCAAGTAACCGCGAAACAACAACTCTTCGCACAGCGCCGGCGTTGCACCAATCATCAACGCTAACGGCACGAGAAAACCGCCTTGCCCGTGCGTGCGGAATATTTCCGACATCTCACGTAACGATTCGCTCTCCTGCATGAACATGCTCGAAAAAATCGTCGACGCCAAACCAACCAGCGGTGTCATCGCAGCCACCGCGATCCAAGCCCAAGCCGGCCAGTGACCGCGTACCAACCCCAGTCGTTCACGAAATGGAACGGGCGACAGCATGGCGGCTAACAGCGATGGAACAACAAGTCCGAATTGCGGGACGACGACCATGAGGAACAGACCCAATCGCGATTTGAGTGCGTCACGCAAACCGTCCTCATCGACAAATTGCTCAAGACTCAATGGCTCGGTTCCGAGAACCCAAATGGCGAGGCCTCGCATCACCAGGCTGGCGATCAATATGGAAAACAGAGAAATCGCGACGGTGGCCAATGAAGTCCAAATGCGTCGCCGCGGTGCAGCACTCGGTGAGAATGCTGGCTCATCCGGCACCAACTTGGCGACCCACACCTCATCGTTTTCATCAGGCGTTATCGGCCTCGACTGGTCGGGATCAAGCTTGTCGTCGCCTACCACACCGTATCCAATTAGCCCTGGGATCGCCAAATGATGCTCGCACGACGTCAAGCCATTCATTTTTCAAAGAGGTAATGAAAAAGTGGCTTTGTCACGAAAGGTATCGCCTTATCATAACCGACGCGAATCCGGCTCTCCAGTCCGGCTAAGCATGGTTGCAACGAGGTGAAGGGACGTTCATTGTGGTGCCTCCGGCGGTGCTATCGAAGCAGCATGCGCCGCGATTCGAGCCCATCGCGGATTGCCACGGCGAGTTCGACATCGTGGCATGGCTTTGTCAGAAATCGAAAGACGTGCCCTTCATTGATCGCACGCTTCATGACTTCAATGTCGGCGTGACCCGTCAGCATAATACGGATGGTGTCAGGAAAATGCTCCGCAAGCCAGGCCGCGAGCTCGATACCCGACTTGCCGCTCATTTTTTGGTCAATGACGACCAAGTCGAACGGATCGCTGCGGAACATGCTCATTGCGATCTCGGCCGAGTTGGCAATGAACAACTGGTAGGGTTGGGCATGCAAGGCTCGGCGTAGACCGCGGAGTAAATTCATGTCATCGTCAACAAGCAAGATTGCGGTCATGTGAGATTTCCCTGCGTTGGAATGTAGTGACAAAGTTGAGTAGTGAACGGACTGGCAAGCGTGCTCGAGCTAAGCCAGCGCCGCTTCGCTCTGGTGTGACGATGGGGTTGAGACACGGACTCGAATCGGTTCTCGCACACCAAGGCTCGAACGACGCAACAGCCCTAGCTTTTGTATCATCGCCTCATGGACTTCCGTGCCACTGACGAGCAGAGTTCGTCCCAGCGAATCTTTGACGTTGTCTTGGAGCACCATGCCGTTGCGGAGTTCGGCTACCGAGATATCGACGATCTCGCTGGTCTCCGCAATGACTTCGTCAAGCGCATCAACCACGTCCCGATCATGGATGCCATCGTCTCGCAACCGTTTGAGGGCAGAGAACGGGGAACCACTGTTGCGAAATCTTTGAAAGTCGCCTACGACTCGTAGAATTCGTGACTCCAGCGGCGTGGAAGGCTGTGAACTTCCTGCTTGAGCAGCGATCAGGTTGGCGACGCCTTGGAGTCGCGGGATCGAAGCCAACAATTCGTGACCGATTCGAGGAGTGTCGGACACCAATCGTGCGTCGGCCAAGCTCAATGGTTCGTCATTGAGGTACTTGTTGAGGATATCCTCGGGCAACGAGACGCAACCAATTCGCATCAGCATCGATGCCATCTCGATCTGCCACAAGGGAGTGACGTTTAGCTTCTCAGCGACAGCGCGCGAGAGCGTCCTCGCTTCTTGGGTCATACCGAACGCCTGCGGTAGCGCGAGCGAAAGCACTTGCGTTAGCATTCGTACGCTGCCGGCAAGCGTCTGGCTAAGCAATTCGGCCTCGGCGGTCACGAGCTGGTATTGTCGCAGTGCGGCGTCGAGCGATTGAATCAGCTTTTCTGGTGGACAAGGTTTGTTGAGGAACCGGAAGATATTTCCCTCGTTGACTGCATCGACCGCCGTTTTCTGGTCGGCATTGCCCGTCAACATGATTCGGACGGTACGATCGTCGAGCAAGCGGAGTCGTGTCAGTAGCTCTAGACCCGACATTTCTGGCATCTGCATATCGGAGACGACGACGGCAAAAGGCCCCTTGGACGTAAACGCCTCGATCGCTTGGGGACCACCGACGGCTAGTTCGACATCATAAGCCGAACGCAGATGCCGCTTGAAACCCTGAAGCACATTGGGATCGTCATCGACGAGCATAATACGAGTTGTCATGCGGCACCTAGCAATCGGGCGCTGGCTTCCCATTGATTCAAATGTCGCTGCACTCCTGCGGCGGTAACATAGTCACGGTCGTAGGTGCACGGCGTTCCTTTCGCAGTCGCGTCTTGATGCAATACATTCGCGATGTGCACAGCCGTGAGTGGGCTGAACAGCGCATTGCCAGAGTCGTTAGGGCGATGATGAAATGCGACCGCTTCGACGATCGGATGGGGCAGTCCCCACAGTCCTAGCAAGTGAGCACCGATCTCGGCATGCGTCGTCGAAAATACCTGCTGTTCCGCTTGCCAAAGGGGAATCACTTCCGCCAGCGCCAGTTCGATGGCACTGGCATAACGATCCCGAAGATTCACCGCGAGGATAATTTTTCCGATGTCGTGCATCATGCCAGCGATGAATGAGTCATCCACCAGCTGAATCGAACTGGTTTGCGTCGCCGCGATCGCCCGCGCGGTCATCGCCACAGCGAGACTGTGGTTGATCGATTCTTCGAGCGAGTATCCGGCAAGTTTTGGATCGTCGAATTGCGCATATGTACCCACGGTCAACACGAGCGGTCGAATGATGTTCAACCCGAGAAGCGAAACCGCGTGCTTGGGACAAGTCACGTGCTGGGGCAATCCGAAAAAAGATGAATTGACAAGCTGCAATACTTTAGCCGTCATGGAGATATCATGGCTGATCATCTCTCCAATTTCGTCCAACGAGCTCTCGTCGGACTCGAGTTTCACCACTAAGTCGTGATAGATACGGGGCAAACTTGGTAGAAACTCGATTTGGGTCACGACGCGCCGCAAGGATTCATCGTGCATTTGACTCTGGAGGGTACAAGCACGATCGATCGTACCGATCAGCACCGCGGGGTCGCAGGGTTTGGACATGAACTGATGCGCCGGTCCGATCGCTCGAAAGATCTTTTCGTGCTCGGATTGCCCGCTCAACACCAGACGTACCGTGTCGGGATAGAGTTCAGCGACTCTCGTGAGGAGTTCGGCACCGTCCATGCCAGGCATCCGCATATCGGATACCACCACGTCAAACGCCAAGGTCTTCATCAGCTCCAGGGCATCGGTGCCACCGCCACAAAAATGCATCTCCCACACATCTCGCTGGGTTCGCAACAAGCGACGCAAACCCGAAAGTACATTTGCCTCATCGTCGACAAACATAATTCTTTTGCTAGGACTCATGATAGGCAAGACTTCGTAGTGGATGGAAAAGAGGCTTCCGCGAAGACGGCGTTCAGTCGCGGTTCATCGCTCGGCCGCGGCGTCAGGGGGAGATGAATCACAAAGGTGGTGCCGACACCGAGTTCGCTTTCGACCTGGATCGTTCCGCCATGTTTTTCGACGATCACGTTGTGAGCGATGGCGAGACCTTGTCCGGTCCCTTTGCCCGCAGCCTTGGTGGTGAAGAACGGATCAAAAATTCGGTCCAAGTTTTCTTTGCGAATTCCGCTGCCCGTATCGATGACGCGAATCTGGGCGTGATCGGCCAATCGTTTTGTCTGGATCGTGATAGTGCCCTTGGACGATGAAGAATCGCCAAGTGAGTCAGCGATCGCATGCGCCGCGTTGACGATCAAGTTGAGTAAGACTTGGTTCAATTCGCCGGGCAAGCACGGTACCGGCGGCAAGTCAGCGTCAAAGCTCGTCACCACCTCGGCGACGTACTTCCATTCATTGCGTGCGACCATCACGGTGTTGTCGATCGACTTAGAAAGATCCGTCAACGTCAATTCCGATGCACCGGGATGCGCAAACTCTTTCATTGCTCGCACGATATTGGCGACACGGTCGACGCCCTCCAACGTTTGAGAGATCGCCGCCGGAACTTCTTGAATTAAGTAATCGACGTCGGCACTTTGCATCGCTTCGCGGAGCCGCTGGATGTTGCCATGAACGTCGTGGTTGCTATCGACGGATTCAAGCAGGGTTTGGCAACTTCGCAGCACACGACTCAGGTCGGCGCATGCCTCTTGCACAAACCGCGTGTTGTCGCCCACGTATTGGATGGGCGTATTGATTTCGTGCGCGATCCCCGCGGCGAGTTCGCCAATGGATTCGAGTTTTTGTGCCTGCGCCAGTCGTTGCTCGATGCGCTGGAGTTGTCTCGCGTGTCGCAGTTTCGTGGCTAACGCTTCGTCCGAACAATTTTCGAAAAGGCAGTCGTCAAATCCCGCCAAATAGGCCTGGTGCTCGATCGTGGTATTGCAAAGGTCGGTGACACAGAGCAGCAATCCGGCATGCGATCGCATTTGATTCACCCACTTGGAAACGCTTTGTGACCATGGTCCTTGGTCACGGCGCCATGCACAAATCACCAATGTGAATCTTGTCGCACGCGCCGCTTGGATCGCATCCTGGTCACTTGCCACTGCCGTCACGGTCGTCGACAGGGTGAGTAGGCGATCCAGCCAACGTTGCTGGCGCTGCGCATCGGACTCAATCAAGAGAATCGACATGTTCCCACCTTTTTGAAAGAGATCGACAGGTTAGCGGAAGCCGCACGACGAAAGTCGTGCCGCCTGATGTGGGCGAGAAGGCATGGATGGTTCCCTCGTGCTTGTTCACGATCACGTCGTAGACAAAGGCCAATCCTTGACCCGACCCTTTGCCGACTTCTTTGGTGGTAAAGAATGGTTCAAAGATTCGGTTTTGAATCTCCGGTGGAATTCCAGGGCCGTTGTCGCGAATTCGAATCTCGACCGAGTCGCCCTCACGGCGTGTCGAAATCCACAGTCGTCCTCCTTGTGTGGCCCCGTGTTCGACAATCGCTTCGACCGCGTTGGTTACCAAGTTAAGAAGCGACTGATTGAGCTGGCCGGCCAAACAGGCAACCGGCGGGAGCTCTCGGTCCAGCGATGTTTCGACCGTCACTGACTCGCGGAATTGGTTCGCCATCACGGCGAGCGTCGTTTCGATGGTCCGATTGATGTCGACCGCCGACAACGCTTCGGATGCAGGTTGTGAGAATTCCTTCATCGCTCGCACGATCTTGGCGACTCGCTCGATGCCATCGAGCGACTGCGTGATCGCGTTCGGAAATTCTTCTCGCAGGAACGGAAGGTCCACCAGTTCACTTTGATGATGGATATCATCGATCAGGGCCTTGAGTGTCGATCCGGTGCTCGAAGCCGATGACGTAGCAATCTCCGAGGTAAGCCCTCGAAACAGGTCAATGAGCTGGGCAATATCATCAAACGCGCCTTTAAGGAACTGGAGATTGTCACCCACGAATTGGATGGGCGTATTGATTTCATGGGCGATGCCAGCGGCGAGCTGACCGACCGATTCCATCTTTTGGGCTTGGCTCAAGCGGGCTTCGAGCATTTTTCGCCGAGAGAGATCGCGCACCAGCGCGGTGTAGGAAGCGGCAGTACCGATAACGGTGCGACTAACCGCGACATCTGCGATGAACGTCTTGCCTGCCGGCCGTAATCCGACGCATTCGAATGACACTTCCGGCTCCATCTCGAGACACTCGCACGCGTCCTTGTCGACAATGGTGGATTTCACGGGAAATAGATTTGCCAGTGTCGGCGGGTTCATCTCGAACAGCTCGCGAACGTTGCCATCGACGATGGACGCGCACCCAAATAGCCTCGCCGCGGAACGATTGAACAGGGCGATTTTGCCGCTAGCGTCATACGTGATAATGCCTTCGGCGGCCGTCTCGACGATGGCCTTGGTTTGCTCGCCTTGGTCGCGAAGCTGGATGGCCAGTAAACGCAACTGTTCGTTGGCTTGGTACACTTCGAGGGACTTTTGTTCCAACAGCAACTCTGCCGCTTTGCGAGCTTCGCGTTCACGACACAAGCGGCGTTCGAACAGTTCTAAATCGGACATTGAACTGGTGCCCTCGAAACCGCGTGGGCGGTCAGTGGTTGCAAAACGAATAGCGCTTGCGTTCCGTTCATCGACCCCAAATCTGTTCGCACGACGGTGACTTCGTCACCAAAATGATCGACACACGCGAGCACCAGGCCCTCCGCAAGATCCGCAAATGGTCGGGTCGAGGTGTAGGTGAAATGGAGCGAGTCGTTCTCGAATTCGCTGGTGAAGGTCGGTAATTCAGCGTCGGGATAAAGCTTGCGAACTTCGACGTGGATGTACGTCTCAATCATCGGCAGGAACTGCGTCGCTGAATCGACCCCCTGGAAAAAGTGGGGGTACAGTGCCTGAAAACGGGTGAAGAGGTGACGTCCGAATGCCCGAACCAAGTTTGGCACACCGATGCCGGTTTCCTCCGCGAGTGAAATGACCATTCGAATCAGTTCGCCATGGTCATAGGTTCCGACGGAAGTGTAGGCACCGTTATTCGAAGTTTTGGCGCCGGTGATCATGCGATCGGCGATATCGATCCCCAGATCTTTCTCGACCATCTCGATGAGTTCCGTAAATACGATGCCCTTCATGCTGTTGCCCTAGTTGGAAATGGATGTCGACGGAATCGACGTTGGACACGGATCCAACGCAGTCGTGGTTGAACCCGGGTCGGGTTGACGACGCCAACGACCGCGTCGAAAACCTTCGAGCGTCTGGCGGATGCTTTGCGAATCGCCGGCCAAATCGATCACGCCTCGACCTCGAAGGAAGTCCACGAAACCCTGCAGGTTTTCGAGATCGCTTTCTTGGGGAACGAAGCCCATGCTCCAGCAACCGAAGTTTCGCTGCTCGACCTCACGCTTGACCAACAACAAGACGTTGTTGTGCCGAGGATCTCGCGAGATTGCGTCGTAGAGTGTCTCGACTTGGCGGCGGCGGCCTTCGAGGACTTGGAAAAACGTAGCGTCTTGAAAGAGAAGCACGCCCGTCACGTCGATCGCTGCATTGTGACGACGCGCTCGCTCCAGAAGCGATTCCAGCTTGGCATCGTCAAACGCCACCGTCGCCGCACTGGCGTAAACGAGTTGAACCAGTGGTTCCTGGCTCGATAGATCATCGGACATTCGAATTGACCTTGTTGCTGAGATATTGGCCCCCCCTCAGCGAAGCTGGCATCGACATCACGAAGCACAGCCATCAAAAATCTGTGTCAGAAACGTTTCTGGCGACGCCAAGATCCGACACCGCCTCACTCGAAATTGGGGAATCGATGTGCACCAACAAGCCTTTGCCGATTTTGACGGTTACAAGTCAACCATCGCGTGGCTCCGGAATGACCAAAGATCTGCGTTGACGGAATTTTTTGACATCCGTAGTATCCGACGTGACATGAGTACCACGAACGACTATCTACCGTCGAAGTCCTCACCGGCCCTGCCGCTCACCGGGACCATTCGCACCGATGAAACCGACGGCAGGTCGTCGACACCCCAGACAAAACAAGCGTTTTTGACGGTGATCCGTGGTCGGGCGGATCTGGGGATGCACGCGCTGGTCGAATGTCGCACCGTGATTGGTCGCGATCCGAAATGTCGTTTTTCTTTGCACGATCACCGCGCTTCGCGTCAACATGCCGCCATCATTCCCTGCGGTGGCGACGTCTATCTTGTGGAAGACCTAGCGTCGACCAATGGAACGCGAGTGAACGGGACGCCGATCAACGCACCGCATCGGTTGCAGGACGGTGAAAAGATCTTTGTTGGTGAGACAGTGATCCGTTTCGCCTTGGCCGATGAAATCGACGTCCATTTTCAATCGGAAGTCGCGACGCTTGTGGGAACCGACCCACTAACGGGCTTGCCATCCAAACGTCGCTTCGACGAAGCCCTCGATTTTGCGTTGCAAGCGGCTGAGCAGGGCCGTGACACCTTATCCGTTTTGATGATGGACATGGATGGTGTCAAACGCATCAATGACACTCACGGGCATCTGTTTGGAGCTCATGTCATCGGCGAAACAGGGCGTTTGATCGCCCGCGTGGTCGGAAACCACGGTCGCGCCTGCCGATTCGGCGGGGACGAGTTCAGCGCGTTCCTGCCCGGACGCAGCCTCAACGCGGCTCTCGATGTCGCCGAACAAATACGTCGTACTGTCGAGGATGCCGCGATGGAGATGGAGGGTATTCCGCTCCAGCCAACCATCAGCATCGGTGTCGCTTGCTATCCCGACTCGGGACAAACCTTGTTGGATTTGATCGCGATCGCCGATAAAGCGCTGTATCGCGCCAAGGGCCAAGGAAAGAACTGCGTCTCGATTTAACGCGAACTGCACTTCTGGTTGCGATTGGCGAGCCTCATTCAATCGCCGTCCATGATTGACTGTTTGATGGCAACGACGATGCCGCGACGTCCCAAAGCGAGTGCCGTCACTCGATCAACGTCCAGCCCCATCGCTTCGGCTAACTTCAACGCGATATCGACGTCACGTACACCGTGGTATTGGTTCGTTTGTGAATCATCGATGTAAATCGTCTCGCGGTCGCTGCGAAAGCCGGATTCGTAGGCGTCGGCAAGCTCATCGATCCAAACCTGGGGCACTCCCAGGGCGTGGCAGTGCTCGACACTCCATATCTCGTCCCCGCTGCACTCGCTCAGTATTGCTAGAGCACGGTGCCGCGCGATCATGGGGCTGCCGCATCGATTTTGGCGGCGAGAATAAAGTCGTTTTCACTCAAACCGCCAATGGCGTGAGTGGTCAATTCCACTCGCAGGTGTCGGTATCCAGTGAGATGCAAATCCGGATGATGCTGCTCCGACTCAGCAATTGCACCGATGGAATTGCAGAATTCGAGGGCCTGATTAAAAGACATCAACTTCCAATTGCGGAACACGGATTTTCCATCGTCGGCAAGCGACCAATGCGGCACTGCAGCCAAGTAGGTCTCGGCCTCTTGAGCACTGAGAGTCGGGACGCCACCTTCGCAGGGGACGCAGGATGATCGGCAAAGCGAATCAGACGTTGGTACGTTCACGTAAGCCTCCAATTGAGAATGCAATCGATCCAGGGTAACACGCCATCAGCAAGTCCTCGCAATTGCCGCGGAAGTTTCCGGGAACAAAAACACGCGGCTCCGTCCCCCCGGAACGCGTTGGCTTGGGACGATTCCCCGCGATCGCTCAAGCTGGATTTTTCGTGCCAAAATGGGCTCAGAGCTGATGGCGGCAAGAAATAGTCCGAAAAAACCATTCGCGGCGACGAGTTGGGATTGACGATATCGACTTCATTTGCAAAATTTCCAGCCTCAATCGTCGCGAGTTCCATACTCGCGACTGAAGTGGGAGAGTTTGCCGCTAAGTTCGCAACCATACGAACCTGGGACAGGTGAACTCGCCGAACCACCCGACAACACGAAAGTCGTGACCCAATGGGTAAAAAATCCAAACGATACCGTGCTGCCATTGCCAAGCAGCCGAAAACGAATCTCCCGCTCGACCAAGCGGTTGAGGCTCTGAAAAAATACGATTCGACCAAGTTTGACCAGACGGTCGAAGTTCACATGCGGCTCGGGATTGATCCGAACCAAGCTGACCAGATCGTTCGTGGCAGTCTCGTTTTGCCGCACGGGATCGGCAAGACCCAGCGAGTGATTGTGTTCGCCAAGGGCGATGCGGCCAAAGCGGCTGAGGCGGCCGGTGCTGACGAAGTCGGCGGCGACGATTTGGCCAAAAAGATCCGCGATGGGTGGACTGATTTTGACGTTTGTATCGCCGCTCCAGACATGATGGGATTGGTGGGGCCGCTTGGCCGAGTGCTGGGTCCCCGCGGCTTGATGCCGAGCCCCCGTGCCGGAACCGTGACGCCTGATGTTGGCAAAGTGGTCGGAGAATACAAAGCGGGTAAGGTCGAGTTCCGTAACGACAAGGGCGGCAACGTCCACGCGATGGTCGGCAAGATGAGCTTCGATTCGCCCAAGCTTGTGGATAACATTAACGCGATGGTGAACTTCGTAACCGGACTCAAGCCCCAGGCGGTCAAGGGCACCTATGTCAAGGGTGTTGCGATTTGTGCCACGATGAGCCCCAGCGTTCGGGTAACGACTTAGTTTGTCGAATGGCTCGTCAGGTGGTCATTCACGACGTACCTGTGTGCCACGCCCCAGTAAATCAAATTGCCGCTTTGAAACGGCGACCTTTAACAACTTTTAACCTTGGTTCCCGATTCTCAGCTAACTTACTTGCACTCGATTCGCAAACACGAATGAAGCAAGACCGGCTGACCCGCGACCGAAGCGACTTGAACCCAAGCGAACCGATGCGATGAGCAAATACGTCAAAGATCTCGTGACACGCGATATCAAGCGACAACTGGATGGCATCCAGGATGCCGTGGTGGTCACGAACGTCGGTATGGACGCGAACACGACCAATGAATTGCGAGGCGAACTGGAAGGCAAGAACATCCAGATGCTCGTCGTCAAGAATTCGTTGGCCCGCCGTGCCGCCGAAGGAACCACACTCGCCCCTGCTTTTGAAGGTGCCAGTGGCCAAGTTGCCGTATGCTGGGGCTCGACTGACTTTGTCTCGCTCGTCAAGGAGATTGTCAAACTTGACAAGGACGAGACGAAGTACAGCAAGTTCAAGAGCATTGGCGGCGCTATGGATGGCGAAAAGCTGGATGCCGACGGCTTGAAAGCGGTCAGTAAATGGCCCAGCCGTGAAGAGCAAATCTCGATGTTGGTCGGTCAAATTCTTGGACCTGGAGCCCGTCTGTCGGCGGCACTTCTTGGTCCGGGAGCCGCGTTGGCTAGCCAGATCAAGAAGAAAGGCGGGGAAGACGACGAGTAGTCCCCTCAATGATCGAACCCGCATTCCTAACCAAATCACCCAATTGTTTTTAAGGTAGAGAAGAGATGTCAGACGAAGCCACCGCGGTTGCAGAATACAGCGCCGACACCAAATCGATGGGCGACAAGATCGCCGAAATGACGCTTAAGCAAGCCAAAGAGCTAAGCGATTACTTGAAGGACGTACACGGCATCGAACCCGCCGCCGGCGGTGGTGTCATGATGGCCGCGCCTGCCGAAGGCGGTGGCGCTGCTGCTGCAGTTGAGCAGACCGAGTTCGACGTCATCCTGACCGGATTCGGCGACAAGAAGCTCAACGTTGTCAAGGTTGTGAAGAACCTGACCGGCGCATCGCTGATGGACGCCAAGAAAATGGTCGAAGGCGTGCCAGCGAAATTGAAGGAAGCCGTCTCCAAGGAAGAAGCCGAAAAGGTCAAAGCGGAAATCGTCGAAGCTGGCGGAACCGTCGAGATCAAGTAATCGCCACCAGCCTTGTGCTGGTGATCGATCCATTGGCTGGCAGCGCAGTTTGTCGCTGGCAACTTCCATTGGCTAACAACGGCCACGTGATTTCCGTCGGTGATCAACGTGGCCGTGTTGCTGCGCGGTCCTCCGAAGTGAATCTCACGACGGCAACCGATATCGCTTCGACTGGGTTCCCGTTGCGGCTAACGCCACATCTGCAGGACCGGCAATCCGGCGACGCCGGTGCTCGGCGGTGGAAGTGGCTGGCTGTAGGTTGGCTGGAGCTCCGTTGCTCGTATGCCCCCCCAAGTCGTCGTTCGGCCACCGGTGTCGCTCGCCATTTGGGTCGTCGACGCCAGCGCTTGGACCATCTCGTTGCGATCGAGCGGACGCAGCCTTGCGGCCACCTGAGTCGAAACATTGCCAAACGCCGCTCGATTGACGTTTTCCACAGCTTCGAGATCCACGCGTGTTTCCCGCTGGATGCGAGCAACTTGATACGGGACGTCCACCGTACGTGTTTCCGCGACGTACTGGGTTCGCAGCGTGGTTCGTGGAATCACTTCACTGCGTGTTTCCCATCGCGTGGTGGGAACATGGTGATAGGCGACCGTCGGCTGTTGGAACGGATTCCACCGTCCATGCAGTCGCGGTTCCCAGCGATATTCGACAACGGGTGTGTAGAGCAAACGCGTTTCGGTCGTTGTATCGGTCACCGTTTCTGGTCGATACACCGTTCGCTCTTCCTTGCGGATTTGCGTCTCGACCACCGGTCGCTCGATCGTCCGGGTAACCGGCCGATAAATGATCCCCGTCGCCGGGTCGGTCACGAATCCGCCTGAGTCTTGGGCGGTGGCGTGGAACTCAGTTCCTGTGAAACTTAGTCCCGCAGCCATGAGAGCTGCAGCCATAGAAAAGATCCGATTCTGCATGGCATTCCTTCGCCGGAGTCGGATAATGAGCTGTCCGATACCGCCAACGTAAGGTGGCATCTACTTCGACATCGTTCAAAATCGGGTCCACGGCTCGATGGGTCTTAGCCAAAACTTATGATTGACGCCAAATTGATCTCGATGCTGAGGTGTCCGATCGACGGAAGCCAGTTGGCGATTGCGGATGGCAAGACTCTCGATCGTGTCAACGATGCGATTCAACGGGGCGAAGTCCGAGACCGGGCCGACCAGAAGATCTCGAACTTACTCGAGGGTGGTTTAGTCACCGTCACCAGCACTCGCGTCTACCCGATCCGCGGTTCCATCCCCTCGCTCGTTGCTGACGAAGCGATCGATCTTTCGACTCTTGCGTAATGGTCGCCGTTTTTCGTCCAAAACTCGGGTGGTCACTCCGTACTCGAATCCGCTACAAACGCTCGGGGTATCGTCCACGGTTGGAGGATACCCCGGTGGTGTCGATTGGGTCGCCACCGAATCGATTCATTTGCAGTCAGGGATGACGAGCGAGCGAAGATGGAATTTGGCCGCGTACTGTTGATAGCTGCCCGCCGACGATGGTCCCTGCTGGGAATCGTGCTAACGTCGTTGTTGGTTGCGGTGCTATGGGGGGCCAATATCGGAACGCTGTATCCGCTCGTTGAGGTCGTCTTTAAAGGCGACAGTTTGCCGGGATACGTGGACAAGAAAATTGCGCTCACGGAATCCGAAATCGCTCAGTGCAGTGCGTCGATCGAGCAACTTGGTGTCGAATTGGACGGGGCGGCAAAGGACCAGACACATCGAATTCGTTTGAAACTGGAGTCCAACGAAGCGGCTCTGGCGGCGAAGACCAAATCGCTGGAAACGCTGCGCTGGTCTCAGCCTTACGTGGAACGATATTGTCCCGATGACGTTTACGCGACGCTCCTGTTGATCGTCGGTTTGCTCATTGGTGGGACCGCCATCAAGTTGGTTGCACTGACGATCAATTTGTTACTGGTGCAGTATGTGACCGAAACAACCGCCGTTGACTTGCGGGCGATCTTCTTTCGCAAAGCCCTGCACTTGGACTTGGATAACTTTGGAGACAACGGATCGGCGGCACTCACCACACGGTTGACGAGCGACATCTCGCAAGTCGTCGGCGGCGTTTCCGTCTTACTAGGGCGACTCGTACGCGAACCTCTCAAGATGGCCGTGTGTGTCGCCGGATCGATGTACTACTGTTGGCGTCTGTTTCTGTTGATCACGATCGTGCTTCCGATTGTCGCATTGATCACTCACTTCTTGAGCCGATCGATTCGTCGCTTGAGTCGCAAGGTGATGGAAGACATGAGCCAACTTTATGGAATGCTCAATGATGCGTTCGCGGGGATCCGCGTGGTCAAAGCGTTCAACACCCAGGGGTTTGAACGAGCCCGCTTTAGCGCTGGTAGCCGTGCCTACTACAAGAAATCGATGAAGCTTGCGCTCTACAACACGCTGGCTCGTGGAACGAGTGAACTCGTGGGCATCACCGTCGTCGGGCTCGCGATTCTCGCCGGCGGCTATCTCGTGGTGAAACAGGAAACGCACTTGTTCGGATTACCGATGACAGTCGTACCACTGGACGTCAATCAAGTGTTGATGTTCTTCGCGTTCCTAATCGGCGCGTCCGATCCAGCTCGCAAGCTCGCCGATGTCTGGAGCGGACTTCAACGCGGTATCGCGGCGTCGTCGCGAGTCTATGAAATCATCGACCAGGAAGCTCGAGTTCGCGAGCCGCAACACCCCCTGACGACAAGCCGCCCGCACTCCAAAATCCAATTCGAGAACGTGGCGTTCCAGTATCCATCGGGGCCTCAGGTATTGCGTGAGATCGACCTATCGATTCGACATGGAGAAACGGTCGCGCTCGTCGGGCCGAACGGGTGTGGCAAAAGCACGCTGATTAGTTTGCTGTGCAGGTTTGATGAACCTCAATCGGGACGAATTTGTCTGGACGATGTCCCACTGGGTCAAATGCGAACGCGCGATCTACGACGCCGCATCGCTTTGGTCACCCAGCGGACCACGCTGTTCGATGACACGATCGCCGGTAACATCCGCTATGGATCGCCCGGTGCGGATGATCACGCCGTCGTGCGAGCCGCCAAGATGGCTTTCGCGGACGATTTCATCCGACGCAAAATGCCCAACGGCTACCAAACGTTGCTGGGCAACAAAGGGATGCGACTATCGGGCGGCCAGATGCAACGTATCGCGCTGGCTCGAGCGTTTTTGAGAAACCCAGACATCTTGATTCTGGATGAGGCAACGAGCCAAATTGATCTCGAAAGCGAACATTTGATTCACCAGGCCCTGGCAAAGTTCTTGATTGATCGGACTGGGATCATGATCACGCACCGACCGACTAGCCTGGCTCTTGCCGATCGCATTCTCGTCATCGAAAACGGACATGTTGCGGACAGTGGACGCCACGTCGAGCTGATTGGCCGGAATCGCTTCTATCAAAGTCTCTGTGGCGAAGTTCGCATGTCCGCTTAGGATTCGACATCCCGGGTACTGCCCTGTCACTCGCTGCGTTGGTAGAGCTCCACGTAGTTTGAGAAGATATCGTCGATCTGTCCGTAACTTCGCACCAGCGTGCATCGATAGCCGGTGGGAAACCCCGCTGCCAAATCTCGTCGTCCGAAGAGATAAAACTCGGTTGGATAGCGGGTGCTGTCAAAGTACATCGGATGATTGCAGGCAAGTGTCATATCACGTCCTAGGCCATAGGCATCCAGCGAAAATTCGGGGCCCACGGTAATGGAAGCCTGCTCGGGGATGTCCCGGAGAACTTGGCGTATGAATTGGGAGCTGTCGTAGTCTGTCACGCTCCAATGCTTGACGTACGCCATTGAGGCTCTCAGACCTGAGCCGGGAATCATCAATGCCACGAGAACCAGACTTGCGACCCAGGGGGCGGCTCGTCCGACGACGGAGTCTCGGTTGAAAACGCTAAGTATTCGTTCGATGCAAGCTGCGAAACAAATCCAACCGAGCGACGCGCTGTAGCACCAAAACCCTTGAATCGGGTGAGTCCCCAAGCAAACCACCAGCAAGTAAATGCTTGATGTTGCCAGAACCCAGCCCAGCATCAGACCGCGATGGCGATGCCGCCAAGCGATCCAGATGCTTCCTAGCAATCCGATGCCTAGCATGCTGAACTGAATCGGGTGAGCCCGCTCAACAAGTTGCGGCATTTGGTTAGCGAAAGCTTCCAGCGGCATGACCGCGCGAGAGAGAAGGCCCGGTCCGGTGGGACGCAGGATGTTGGCAACGAACTGGGATCGAAACAAATCTGGTCGCTGCCAAATCAACGGTAACCAAAGCGAAAATGTGAGGGCGATGGTCGCGGTGACCGCGGCCAACCGCTTGATGCGCTGGGTGATCGATCCCGGAGCCAAGAGCGTCCAAACGGCTGTTTGAATGCCGAACACAATCGCGAAAGGGTGCGTGAGTGCGGCGAGGCCCACAAAGGCTCCGGTCGCGACAAGCCATCGAGCCCGCAACTCGCGTTGCCACCAAATCATAGTTGCGATCGCAGCGAGTCCCAGGGTTCCACAAATCATGTCGGGCCGCGCGAGCAGCGCGGGAAAAAAGCAAAGTCGCGAAAGCGAGAAAAGGACCGCTGCGAGGTTGGCTACCAGCGTGCTCAACGTGAGCAGCCGCGCGATGACATAGGTCGCCGCGATGGCTGCGCAAGCGGCTACGAACGAGGCTAGTCGTGCCGTCGCATAGGTATCCGAAAACAACAAAAAGAACGGTGCCTGGGCGTAAAACGATAAGGGCGGCTGTGCAAAAAGTATCTCATCCGCTCCCCGGAAAACACTGTCATCGTCGGTCGCGCGACTGTAGGGAACTCGCGGGATCCCTTCGTTGGCAACGGTCAGCCCCGGAATTCCGTACCATTCTTCATCCTGGCCGCCAGGAGCCCTCAACAACACAGGCAACCGCACCAGTGCGAACATAACAATGGCGATCAAAACGACGCGGTGGCCGGCAACGGGCAACAACCACCCGGTCTGTCTTGTGGACGTGTGATTGGTCAAGCGACTAGGATGCTCCAAACTCAATCGGACCTCTTCAACGAAATGCGGATACGAGTGCGTCAAACGGTTTGTCCATTATGTCATCTCACCCTCGTCGCGGGTCTCGACAATGTCGCGGATGCTCAAACCGGTGACACGTTTAGTATTCTCAAGTGCGTCCAATGCGGCTTGGGTGTGACCGACCCCGCTCCGGACGAAATGGACCGATACTACGCCAACGAGTATCACGGTGGACGCCATGGCATGACCGCGAAGATGTGTGACTCGCGGCGAACCCAGATCGTACAACAACTTTGTTCTCGATCGAGTGAAAAACGCATCCTGGATGTGGGATGTGGTGATGGTACCTTCCTACGAAAGCTCGCAAAATCTGGTTGGATCGCGATGGGCGTTGAAAAGTATCCTGGATTGGATCAATTTCAAGGCGTCCAAGTGTTAGATTCACTTGATCAAGCCCAGAGCACCGGCCCATACGATTGCATCACGCTCTGGCACGTGCTGGAACACTTACCCGACGTGAATGAAACGCTGGCGAGTTTACAAACGCTTTTGAAGCCCGACGGTGTCCTGGTGATTGCCGTCCCCGATTTCGACAGTATCCCCTCGAAAGTCTTTGGGGCAAGTTGGTTGCACTTGGATGTACCTCGACATCTCTTTCACTTCACGTCTCGCTCCCTCGCGGGGCTCATGGAGAAACACGGGTTCACGCACCAGCAACTGAGCCGTAGCGAGATTGAGTACGATTTGATGGGAATCGCACAGAGCGTGCTGAACGCAGCGGGTGCGGAGCCGAACGCCTTCATGAAACGGTTGACCGGCCGCACGACTCGAACCGCCGGCTGGAGACTTTGGATGCAAGTCGTGGTTGGAACATTGATTTGCGTCGTGGGGGCTTTGCCGATTTGGCTTGCCGGACGCACCCGAAACGGTGGCACACTGATCTTCGCCGCGCGTGTGGCAACTCCGCCTCAGGGAACATCGAACTAAATGTATCGAAACCAAAAAGTTGTCGTGGTGATGCCAGCGTACAATGCCGCGCGAACGCTCGAGCGAACCTGTGCCGAAATCGATCGAACGCTGGTGGATGAAATCATCTTGGTCGACGATGCGAGTTCCGACGATACCGTCCGCGTCGCCCACGAACTGGGTTTGCATGTGGTCGTCCATCCCAAAAACCGTGGATACGGCGGGAACCAAAAAACCTGCTACAAGACTGCACTGAGCCTTGGTGGCGAAATCGTCGTGATGGTTCACCCAGACTATCAATACACGCCGTTGTTGATACCGGCGATGGTAACCATGATCGGAAATGGGCTTTATGATTGTGTCATCGGAAGCCGCATTTTGGGCGGAAAAGCTCGCCAAAGCGGGATGCCAATCTACAAATACATCGCGAACCGATGTTTGACGTTTGCTCAAAACGTACTGATGCACTCGAAGCTCACCGAGTTTCACACGGGTTATCGCGCGTTCTCGAGCAAGTTACTTGAAAGTTTGCCTCTCGAAGAAAACTCCGACGACTTTGTGTTCGACAATCAAATGCTCTCTCAAGCGATCTATTTCGGTTTTCAGGTGGGTGAAGTGTCGTGCCCGGCAAAGTATTTTTCCGAAGCTTCATCCATCAACTTCCGCCGATCATGTGTGTATGGGATCGGATGCCTACAAACCGCAGCCTTGTTCCGATGCGCGAGATGGCAACTTAGCTCATCTCGACTTTTTTCGCCGGCGGGAAAGAAACTGCTCGTCGTCGCTGACCAAGTTGTTGGCGCTTGATTGCCTAAGCCGAACGACGGCGGGGGCGAAGATCGGACAGTCGATCCCTCAGTGTCGATGAGGCTGCACCGTGAGGGCTAGTGACGCTACCAGACGAAGCACCGATCGAATTGCTTCGCAGCATACTATCGACTTTCGATTGCAACTCACTACGAATTTTTGTGGCATCGGTTTTCTTGTCAAGCCAGACACGTAGTTCCAACTGTTGCGTCCGCTTTCCCAGACACAAGAACGTCGTCTTGGGTTCTGGATCGGTCATCACACTGGGATGTCGCGAGGCGATCGCTAAGAGCATGGCACTGGCATCGCTTCCGCGTATCTCCTTGCTCATTTCAATCTCCATTGTCAGGGGACATAGCCGACCGGCGCCTGTCCAATTGGTGACATCTTCGCTCATGAATTTTCGATTGGGGATGATTAATTCACGGCCTTGATCGTCGACCAAGGCGGTCGTGCGAAGCCGTTGAAAGGCCACTCGCCCGGTCAACTTGCCGATCGTGACCAAGTCGCCGGGTCCGGCCGGTTTCTCAAGTAGCACGAAGAGGCCACCAATGAAGTTTCGCACCATGTCTTGCATGCCGAACCCGAGACCGATCAACAGTGCTACGACCAACCACTGGATCGTTTCCCATCGCAAACCAATCTGGTTGGAGGCGGCGACGATTCCAATCATCGCCAGCACAGCACGCCCTGCCACCAGCAGCAGATGGTGCATGCCTTCATCGCGGACCATGAAATCGAGCACTAGGACGTCGAGCACGAGAGGCAGTGTGCGAGACAAGTGATAGGTAAAAAAAAGTGTTGCAGCGGCAAACAGTAAATCGACAAGCGTGATCGCGGTGGCGCTGGGGACCAGCTTGGCTATCTCGCCCCCATCGATACTCGCGGTGTGCTCGGTGGTGACTTCGTGAATCGTCCACAGGGTAGGATTGGCGAAACGTACATTGGGAATGATATCCGACCAAAGTGAACTCACCATGGTCACGACGGCAAATGCGACTCCGCAGCGAGAAAGGAATGCGAGCCTTTGCTGCAGCAGATCGTACTTCTGTCGACGCAGGTAACTGGCACGTAACTCCATTCCCAATTCGGCGTCGTCATCGACCAACTCGGCGCGTCCGTCACCATCGTCCGCCCAGATTGTCCAGAGTTGTGCCGCCACGGATTGTGCGATCGTGATCACTAGCCAAAGCAGGCCCAGCATCAGACCGGTGACGATGAGCCGCGTTAAAAGGACTTGTGAGGTATAGCCAAATCCTGAAGCGCTGAGGATCGCCATCGCGATCGGAAATCCGACCCCGAGCACATACAGTAGGTGTCGAAAGCGGTAAGCCCAACGGTTCCGGCTGGCAAGAATGAGCGATGGGATGAATCCCAGTTTGGGCCGCAAAGCCCGATGTGCCACCACCGCGATAATCAACATTGCCATCAAGAAGCCGATCCGACCGAGTGATTCACGCCAGCGCCCCTGGTCCATTTGGCTGGCAATCGCCACTCCCATGGCGAGCGGCACAAGGATCATCGCGAGAATCGAGAGCGTCTTGAAGGCACGTTGCCGCGATGGCAACTTCCAATCCATGTGCTTGTCCACGATCCCATAGGGGCGAGTCAGTTGCCGAGGCAACTCGATCATCCATAAGACGAGTGCGGCACTATAAAAACCGGACGCGACCGAGACGAGTGCTTCGGTCGTGGCTTGATGATCGCCAAGCCACTGCGCAATCAAGTAGAAACACGTGGGAAAAATCAGCGATAAAAGCGCCGTAATCGCGGCCGCCGCAACGGTCCATCGCAGTCCCAATTGCTTGAGTTGGCGTTGTTTACCGATTTGCACAAGGGTCCGTTTGCACTTCCACCTAATTAAGCCGACGGCCGCGATCGCAAAGATCAAATAGAAGCCGTACAGGGGGCTATGGGAAAGTTTCATCTGCAGGTCCGTCCCAAAACGTTCGCTGCGGCGACTATCGAAAAGCGCCCCGAGACCTGTCCACGCCGTCCGAACATCACTGATCTCCAGCGGTGTTCCGGATCGTATCCAGGTCACGTGTTTGTCGATTAGCCCACGAAACGAGGTCAGGCAAGCGACCGAATCCGAGGACGCGGTATCAAGCTCCTCCAACCGTTTTTGATAGAGTTGGAAATCCGATGTTAGTCGATCGATTATCTCACGACGCTCGGCCAACATCTGCTGGACTTGCGGTCGCAGTCGCTCGGTTTCGATTAAACCGGCATATTGCGAGTCCGCAATCCAGCGGTCGGCTTCGGAATCCAAATCCGAAAGTTGAGCTCGCTGGAGATCCATCTCAAGTTGCTGGCGCTGGGTATCGTGAATTCGCGTGCGAGTGTCCTGCAACGTCCGTACATGGACGTGGACGGGATCGAGTGAATCTCGCCGATGCCGCAGCAACATCCCGACCGTAGGCGTCAGCCCGTACTGCGCCAACTTGGTACGGACGTTTTCGTAGTCTTCCCGGAGCGCTCGCAGCTTTTGCTGAGTCGCATCCACCCGTGAATTGACATCGCGCCGCGAGTTGCTGAGCGTCGCCAACTGATCCGCAAGAGCTGCGTTCCCAGCGGCCAACTCACCCACCAGCGGATGTGCCGTGCTCGCGATCGACCGCGCGCGGTCACCCAGTGCGTGAGCGCTGGATGCTTTGTGATTCTCCACAGCTTCGTCGATCGCCGCTATCTGGACTCCGATTTCTTGGATCGAGCGACGTGCCGATGCAAGTTCCGCCGTAAAAAGTTCCGAGTGACTCTCGTTGAACTTCATCTGTCGACGTAGCAATTCGATTCGCGTCTGCAATGCATCCTTGTGGGCGCGTAGTTGCAAATCTTGGCATCGCGATTCAATACTCGTCAGTGATGCCACAGGAATGGTCGCGACCAACGACTGCAATTCGGATTCGGTCTCGCTCAATTGTCGTGACCATTGCCCGCCCGCGCTCGCGAGTGCTTCGCCACCGTAGCGAGCAACCATTTCAGCGTACGAATTGTTGGCCGAGGCGAGATCGAACGAAAGTCGCTCGCGCTGGCTCAACAAGTCGTTTAACGAATAATGACTGGACAGGCGGACGACCGATTGCGTCGGCGTGGCGAGGTACCGCTGGAGACTGGCGAGTCTGGAGGGGGCCGTCCGCATCTCTTCGTTTAGTTGTGATGCTCGGAGTGAATCGCCGCGTGCCTGTTGAAGCCACTGAATGGCTCTCTGGAGCGTCGCTTGTGCCAGCGCCTTTTCATCAGCGGTGAGAGTGGCCGATTGATTGACTTCGACTCCCGCGGACTGGATTTCCGCTTCGCTGACGTTGAGTTTGATAGCGGGCTGGGTGCTGGAAACTGCCGAGTTCGTGGGCACCGAAATTGTCGACAATGGACTCGAGGCGGTCACGTTCTGGGGCTGGCTAAATCCTTGGACGATCGGCGCCGAGACCGACCGCACGCGGGATTCGGTGGATCGAGCTGGATACGTGACCCCCGAAGGCGTCCGATCGCCAACGGGTTGAAAATTGTAGCTCGGGTAACTGTTCCCGATCGGCGCCGACGGTCTGGCGGATTGGCCACTCGGAACGATGTACGTTCCCGTTGAATAGTTTTGTGCAACCACGGGAGTTGTTAGCATGCCAAAAGCTACTATCGACCAAATCGCGGCAATTCGACTGCGAGCTAGCGGGCCATTGCCGTGAAACATGATCGACGTCCGAGAAATGCATATCGCGTGAAACAATAGCACTCCGATACTGATCCTTAGCCGCTGAGTCAATGTTCAACTTGAAACTTGTCTCGGTTGGCCGCGTTTTTGCAATCGAATTCGAGTTGTGAAGGCGGGGGTTGCCGCTATTGGAGCGATCGAATCTGTGTCAACAGGGTCGCTGCCTCGTGGCGGATTTTGGCGTCGGACGTTAGCGTCATGACTCGCGTGAGAGCCGGTTCAGCCATCCGCCCAAATTGGTCGATCGATGCTGGGATGGGGTACGCGATATTCGTTTTCGCCAAGCGTTGTCGGGTATTGTGTGCGTGACGGGCGTCAATGCTTTGCGACACCGCCCCGATCATCGCTTGCTCACTCTGGGGTGACATCACTTCCATCCGTCCCACCAAAACTCGCAGGGTCGTTTGTGGACTCGGCGTGATATGCAACGGCAACAATTCGTCGGTCGTCGGGCTGGGCAACATGTACAGCACTCGTGTGCCGTTCTCCGTGAACCAAGACTGCTTCCAGGTTTCGACCATGGAGGTTGCCTCCTTCCGATACAGACATTCTTTTACCAAACACTCCTGCACCGCCTCGGCGAGCTGATCTTGAGTGAACGGCTTCAGTCCCGAAAACTGCACCGATTGTCCGGCGTCCACTCGATCAATGATTGCGGCTCGGATTTGATTCCCATGGACATCGATCAGGATACACGACGTGATCGGTAGGTCTGCGTCGTTGCTAACGATCGCTTGGTTGTCGACGAAGCGAGTCGTGATCGGCAATTGGAACTTGCCAACGCCTCGATAGAACAGAAATTTCTCGAAATAGCTTTTCGTGTTTTCTGGATTTCGAACATGCACAATCGCCGAATCGGTTTCTCGAGCCGATGCGTAGTGCTGCTCATTCGCCGCGTGTGGGATCAGCGATTCTACGAGGTTTGCCGAGAGCGATTGCTGTTGGTTCGCATCGGTGACGCGCGGCACCAATTCGCTGGCGGGGATGATATCCACGGCACCCCAGTTCAAGCTTGACTTGCCGATCAATTCACCATTGCCAAAGATATTCGCTTCATCAATCGCCGGCAGCATCTCACGAACGGGAGGATAAAATTCCGTTAGCAATCCTTCCGGAAAATCAACGCTCACCCGGACTGTCCGAATCCGGTCGGAGTAAAAGTAGGTGACCGGCGTTTCCATTCGAACGCGACCGCGCAATCGGCTCTTGGAAAGCACGGGGAGGATTCCTTTAGAAAAGGATCCTCGATCGAGTACGTAGTCGGGAAGGTCGCTTTGGCTTGCCGCGAGTGGTTGAAAATCGAGGAACACACCATCGCTTCCTGAAAACGTGGTGAAGGTTCCCCACTCGTGAACAATGAACTTGCCTTCGCTGGGCGGACTGGCCGTGGTCGCGTGGCTGCTCTGCAGGACCACGCGTGCGCAGAGCGAAACGGTGACTACTAGAATGCTAGAACCGATCAGGAGCCCAACGGACTTTTTCATGATGTTTCCTTCGCCAGAATGATGAGGGGATTTTGGATCGCGAACGGCGGGATGGCGAATTGCCAACAATGGCCCGTACCCAACTCGCTCTTATCTCAGTCGCAAGTCCCCGGGCGCGAGACCACTAAAATCGCGGCCGTTTTGGCGGCTTTGCATCGTTTTGAAATCTTTCAACATTCCACCGGTCCAGCTTAGAAGCGTGTGCGACTAACCTGTAGCAAGCAACGTGGAACGCCCGAACCATGACCTCACACTGAAGCTGCGGAAGTGACGCTCGTTGAATAACACCGAGCACCAACACGAACACTTGACCGGCCCGCTGGACATCCAGTTTTGGTATCGGCGCGTGTACGCGTTTTGCCAATCGCGGCTGATATCGACTTCGGACGCCGAAGACGCGACGCAAGAAACCTTCTCGCGTGCCTTGAGCCGAATCCATGAACTGCGGTCGCATGAGGCGATGGGCGGGTGGATTCGCCAGATCGCTCGCAACGTTTGTGTCGACATGATTCGACGCCAGAAGGTGCGGGCGACAGTGCCGGTGGAGATCGACGAAGTCGCCTGCGTTGATTTGGAGGAAGCGATCCAGAGGGAAAGCCGTGAGCAGATAGTGCGATTGATTCATGCGTTGCCGGAACCTCTTCGCGAGACAATTTTGCTCCACTACTACGACGATATGACTTATGACCAGATGGCGTCGTGGCTCAACGTTGCGCGTTCCACGGTCAACGAACGATTGAGCAAGGCGCGCCGCTTGTTGAAGCAGCAACTGATGACGGAGAATGCACCATGATTGCCTGTGATCGGATTCGTCCCTTACTCAGCGCGCTAATCGATGGCGAGCTCTCGCCGGACGAGATTCGCGAGGCTCGTTCTCATCTAAATACTTGCGAAGCATGTCGGCGCGAGTGGGAATCGCTCCAGGATCTCGATCGGCAATTGATGCAATTGCTCGTTGTTCGAAATGTCGAGGCCAGGTCAACCGAGATCGCCCACGCATCTGAGATGCAAACGATGCACGACACGCATTCATGGGGACTAGCAGGTTGGGTCTCGATTTTCTTCGCCATTGCGGCGGTCCTGTTGCTTGCGATTGTGCCCGCTTTGTTACCAGAATTGGATGTGATCAATCCACCGACCCCGGCGGCCACGGAAGTAGCTCGACTCGTACGGTCCACGGGCCCAGTCCAGGTGCTGTCGCCCGGCACTAGTGATTGGACGGATCTAGATGCCGACTCGAGCCGTTCGTTGGTGGCAGGTTCGCGGCTAAAGACGCGTGATGATGTCGTTTGCGAGCTCGAGACATCATCGAAAGGAACCATCCGCTTGAACAAGTCCGCCGAATTGGTCTTTCGTGATCCGAATCTACTCGAATTGGTCTCCGGCCAGCTTTGGTGTCTAGCGCCCGAGGATCGCGGTATTGATGTCGACGTTGCGATACAAAACGCTCCGTCCCCCCAAATCGCGATTTTCGCTTGTCCTTCCGCTTCGGAAATTCAATGCGAAGCTGGCAATGACCGAGCGTTTTGCAATTCCGTTTCAACAGGAAGCGAACAAGCCAGCCTGACCATTGGAGAGTTCTCTTGCGAAGTTGCTCCCGGTGAAATGGTCTCGATCGATGCCGCACACAAGGTCGACCGTGTAACGAGTGCGGATTCATCGACCAAGTTGTGGCAGTTGCCGTTGTTGTCGACCGATCAGGGCGATCGAGAATTGGTGTCGCTACTGAATCATGTCCTTGCCCCGATCGGCATGACAAAGGCCATGCATATGAATGAGCAGCAGATCCGAAAACTCGGGCCTGCCGCCGCGATTCCGCTGCTCGCTTACGTCGCCCACGAATCGTCACCAGAACATCTGCCGCTACGTCGAACCGCCATGCGGCTGGCTGCGGACTTGGCGGATGAGAACACAACGGCGTTACTGGCTTCGCTCCAAGCCGATCCTGACCCGGTGATCACTGACCTCGCGAAAACGACGCTCGCACGCCTGCTGGACAAGTCTGACTAAGTCAGCTTGAAATGCGGGTGTTGAAACACGTTTTTCGCTGGCGCCAACGCGTATCAATGCATTTGATTGCCGGGGACGCTGCCGCCCCAACCGAGTTTGTCTCGCAGGGTCCGATAGTCGTTTTGGCCGGGAACGCTGAGCATGCGAAAGGTTTGTGGCGCGCGCTGAATGCGAACTCGATCACCAGGCTCGAGATGACTCAAAATGCGGCCGTCGACAACGATGCTCGTCGATTCGTTAGGTTCGGCCACCGCTAACTCGAGCACGGTGTCCGCGGAATCGACCAATGGGCGATAGGTCAACGTGTGGGGGCTGATCGGTGAAATCACAATCGCGTCAAGATTGCGGCGCAGGATCGGACCGCCCGCAGACAAATTGTGAGCCGTGGATCCGACAGGCGTCGAAACGATCAACCCATCGCATCGATACCGAGTCGCCAGTACTCCATCGGCATACAAATCGATATCAAGAATTCGATAGGGCGGTCCACCGAGAATGGCTGCTTCGTTGAGCACCAACTGGTCGGCGATCTGATTGCCAGCCCGAATCAATTGGGTGTTGAGCATGAGGTGTTCAACGACTTTGAAAGCGCCGCTGCAGACACTTTCCCAGACACTGAGAAACGCGTCCGGTGATAGCGCCGCGAGAAAGCCCAGACGGCCACAGTTGATCCCGAGGACGGGCAACTGGTTGGTGCCCATTTGCCGGGCCGTTTGCAGAATCGACCCATCGCCACCGAGGACGATCACGAGATCATGATCCTTGCCTTCGAAGTCGTATTGGAACTCCAGGTCCTCGGCAACAATATCAGCCGAACTTGCGATCGCACCTCGAAGCCTCGCCAGCTCCGATCGGACTCGGTCGCGATCAGGAGCCCCCACGATCACCACCTGGGGACGTTGACGCTCGCCACGCATCCACAGGTGAGTTGTCGAATCTGGCATCACGTTCTCGAGCGGCTTGGAGGGATAGAGCTAGCTCGCGTGGATTCCTACAGCATGAAGCATCTCGCGACAGGTCTGTGCGATACCTTCGGGGCTAATCCCAAACTCGGCGAGCAATTGATTGCGGTCACCATGCTCGATGAATCGATCGGGAATTGCAAGCACTTTCAAGTTTCGCGTATCCAGTCGCTGGGCAACCGCCGATTCGATGAATGCGGAACCGAAGCCGGCGGCATGACAGCCTTCCTCGACCGTAACGACAAAACGGCCATCACTCAGGGCCAAAGCGACCATTTCTGCATCGATGGGTTTGACAAAGCGAGCGTTGACCACACCGACGCTCATCTCATGGGCTAGCGAATCGGCAGCCGCGAGCGCCTGTTCTAGCATCGCGCCGAATGCCACGATCGTTCCGTCCGTCCCTTCTCGCAACCATTCACATCGTCCCAATTGAATCGGCGCAACCGAATGGCCCAGCTCCAGTGCCGATGCCTTGGGATAGCGAATGGCCGTGGGGTGGTTGTGTTCCAAGCACCAATGCAGCATCGGTTCGACTTCGGCCGCGTAGCCCGGGGCCATCAAGACCATGTTGGGGAACACTCGCATATAACCGATATCGAACAATCCGTGGTGCGTCGGACCATCGGGGCCGGTCAACCCGGCGCGATCCATCGCGAACACCACGGGAAGGTCCTGCAGCGCAACTTCCTGGAAGATCTGGTCGTAACTGCGTTGCAAGAACGTGCTGTAAATGTCGACGATCGGCCGCAACCCCGTCTTCGCTTGACCAGCGGCAAAAGCGACCGCATGGGATTCACAAATTCCCACGTCAAAGAACCGATCGGGAAAGGCTTCTCGCACCGGCTCTAACTTGTTGCCTTGGCACATCGCGGCAGTGATCACGGTGACCTTATCGCTGGCGGTCATCTGTTTGCGAATTGAATCGCGCACGATGGTGGTGTACGGTGGGCTGCCGTCGCTCTTACGCGTGATGGCTTGGCCACCACGATCCTCGAATGCTGGTGGAGTATGAAAAAAGACCGGGTCTTCCGCCGCCGGCTTATAACCGTGACCCTTTTCAGTCACCACGTGCAACAGCACCGGCCCTTTCATCTCGCGAACCATCGCTAGATACTTGCGCACCAACGCGATGTCGTGACCATCAATCGGACCGACGTAGCGGGTGTTAAGCTCCTCAAAGAGCATCCCGCCCACCAAGCCAGCTTTGACGCCTTCCTTGATCTGTGCGAGTAGTCGTTCCGCCGGATCGCCGAACATCGGTACGTGCTCCAGCAACCGCACGACTTCGCTCTTCAACCCGGTGTAGTAAGGATTGCTACGCAAGCGATCGAGATAACTGGCGACGGCGCCGACTCGCGGACAGATCGACATCTTGTTGTCATTGAGCACGATCGTGAGGTCGTCGCCCAATTCGCCAGCGTTATTGAGTGCCTCGAAGACGATTCCGCTTGGAAATGCACCATCGCCAATGACCGCGACACTTCGGCGATGAGCTTGACCATTGATCACATCGCCACTGCGGAGTCCGACGGCGGTGCTCACGCTACATCCGGCGTGGCCGGTCATGAACAAGTCGTAGTCGCTCTCCGCGGGATTTGGATATCCCATCAAGCCGCCGGATGTTCGTATCGATGGGAATTGGTGATAACGGCCGGTTACCAACTTATGGGGGTAGACTTGGTGTCCGGTGTCCCAAATCAATCGATCCTGTCGGAAATCGAATTCACAGTGCAAGGCCAGACACAGTTCGACAACACCGAGATTCGATGCGAAGTGTGCCGTGCGAGTCTGCAGCAAATTGCAGAGGACGTCACGAATCTCGTCGGCAACGGCTTCGAGCTGGTCAGGGCTGAATTGACGCAGCGGCTCGGCGTTATCGAGACTTGCGAGCAATGGGTGATTCTTCATAGATGCCTTAATAAGTTCTCTCGAACACGTATCCCGCCAACCACGTTAACCGCCATCCGGCGGCACCAAAAACTGATGCATGCCCCCGAGCCGAATCGACCAAGTGCATCGCCTTGGCACGAGTTTCCTCGATCCCTAGCAAACTTGGATAGGTCAGCTTGCCCCGATCTGCATCCTTGCCGGCTCGTTTTCCCAGGGAAGTATCGCTCGACGTCGAGTCCAGCAGATCGTCCACGACCTGGAATGCCAAACCTAGATCTCTAGCGTAATCACGCAACGACTCACGCATCAGCGGCGTCGCGTTGGCAATAATCGCCCCCAGCTCTAACGAGGCAGCAAACAATGCTCCCGTCTTACGGCGGTGGATATGCTCCAAGTGGGCCAAGGTCCGCGGCCCCCCCGACTCGGCGGCTAAATCATCAACCTGACCCCCGACGAGGGCGGCGGCGCCCGCGGCACGGGCGAGTACCGTCACAGCCTGGATGGCCAACGTCGGATCGGAGATCGATTCCGCCAGCACGCGAAACGCTTCCGCCTGCAAGGCGTCGCCAGCCAAGATCGCCATGGCTTCATCGAACTGAATGTGTGTGGTCGGGCGTCCACGTCGCAGATCGTCATCATCCATCGCCGGCAAATCGTCGTGCACAAGCGAATAGGCGTGAATCATTTCGACCGCGACCGCCGCACCCAACGCCCGCTCGATCTCACCGCCGCAGGCCTCAGTCGCCATCAATACCATCGCCGGGCGAAGCCGCTTTCCAGGAGCCAATAGCGAATAGCGAATTGCTTCGGCTAGCCGCGGCGGGCAGTCACTACCAAACTCGCATTTTTCCGCAAGCGCAGCTTCGATGAGGGGCCTCAAGTCTCCCATCACCAACTCAGGACTACTTAGAGGCTCAACGGGTCTGGGCACGGATGTTCCGAACAACAAAGAAGGACGTCACTTGGAGCACGAACGAATCGCGGACAACACATTACTGAGAAAAATCGAATCGCCAACCGGCTGGCAATAGCTTAGAAAAGCTCAGGCGAATCGTCCACGCTCGAGCGGGACGATGACCCGGCACCCTGGCGACTGCTGTTATGATCACCACTGCTGGCCTCCTGTGACAAGGACATTTCCGATCGAGCTGTCCCCCCCGACTTGCGACTGGCCGATCCAGAGGACCGACGTTGCTGGCGCGCCTGTTGTTTCTCGTCCAAATTCTCCTGGCCCGTCGTTTCCAAATCGGCCGTCACCGGATTCCCCTCGGAGTCAAAACCGACGAGCTGCGACACCCGTTGTTGGGCGGAATCCAAAAACTGGTGGCATTCCTTGAGCCGTCGAATTCCGACCTCATAGCATTCTAGTGAGGCGGTCAAATCCAGTTCGCCGCCTTCGAGTTCAGCGACGATGCGTTGTAATTCGCTGAGCGACAATTCAAAACTACCCGCATCTTCGGTTCGGTCAGGCGTTTCTTTGCGAGAGGTTTTCTTCGTGGCCATCGAGTTCTTTGACAAAGGGAATGTTTCGACCTAGCTATAGCGTAGACGCCGATCCGTGGTTCCGCAGCCACGTATCGGTTGTAGGGGTTCTTTTCAATTTGCATTCCTGTCGCCTGGGCACAACGTCTTGATGACAACACTGGGCAATCTTTCGCCGACTTGGAGGTCTCGATGAGTCGTTCGTCCAAACGAGACCGCAAACGACCTGGCATTCCCGCGAGCAAACTCATTTCGTCGCCAGGTGTCACGCCGGCATCGACACCGAGGGTCGGGCTAGACCCCACGGTGGAGGCCGACACCTGTGAGGCTACGGCTCGTGAGGCCGACAGCCATGAGGTCACTCACGATCACTGGCGACCGGCGGAAACAGGGTGCGATGGGGCACGGACCGATGATCACTCGAGCGATTACGAAACGCTGGTACATGCCAATACGTCGGCGCTGGAGCTGTTGGTCGCGGAGTTCCAAGATCTACGAGGACTGATCCGCGATAGCCTTTCTGGATTGGGAACTGCGGGCGGCCATGTAGGCGAGTTGGAACTCGGCGATCAACCCGAACAGATTGACGAATTGCTGTGGCAGATCCGGCAACGCGACGAACGACTCAATGAACTGGAGCGTGACCGCGATTCGCTGCAACAACAAAACGTGGAGCTCGCCGGCAAACTGGCGCAGCAAAGCGTCCAGAACACCGTCAAGAAGTCGAATTCGTCCAACGAGCTGCTGTCATGGGAAGAGCGGAAGCGGCTGATCATCGAACAAATGGAAACGGATTCGTTTGATTCAGAAGCGTTTGTCGCCGAGATCCAAGCGAATCAAGTAGCCAGCGTGGAGACGGATGAGATCGACCCGGTCGCATTCGTGACCCAGCTCGCGACGGATTTACAGCGTCGCAACGAAGAGCTGCAACGAAAGAACGAAGAAATCGGCGAGCTCCGCTGCCTGCTGGAGCAACAGGGTGGTACACGCGAAGGCGGCTTAGCCGTCGGCGCCGCGGCGATCGCCCAGTTGATGGATGCGGACGAATTGGTCGCCGAAGAACGCGAGCGACTCAAACAGATGCAAGCCGAATGGGAAGAAAAGTTTCGACAGGGCGAGATCGAAGCATCCATCGAACGTGCAACGCTTTCTCGCGAGAGACAAGAGCTCGCTAAGAAACAGGCCCAGCTCGATGAGCAGCTCGAACACATGAAACGCGAATTGCGACAATCCCAAGAGCTGCCGAGTACCGGCAGCGGTCCATCGCGTCGTTGGTTCCAAAAGCTTGGGCTTTCCGAGGGCAACTAGTGCCGCGGGAACGAATTAATGTTGCTTGCAAGAATCACAACCCGACGCGTTAGCAAGAAACTTACCGCGATTCCCTCGCTGACGCGTCGGGTTGTGATGCCGCATCTGGTCATTGAGAGGATCGCGGCGAAAGTGTTGACGATCATCACGACCAGCGAAATGAGATGTTTGCGTACAATGATGCAATCATCCCCTCTGCGTTGACGATACCATCGGACATTTCATGTCGACCGACATCAGCGTTCTTGAACTGTTCACAGTCGGTATCGGTCCGAGCAGCTCGCATACCGTCGGCCCCATGCGTGCCGCAAAACGCTTTGCCGAGCATTTGCAATCTCGTGGATTGCTCGACGCGGTCCAACGTGTTCAGGTCAACTTGTACGCGTCACTGGCGCTGACGGGAAAGGGACACGGTACGGACGTCGCCGTGCTTTTGGGCCTGGAAGGCGAGACCCCCGAAGGCGTTGAGGTGGACAACGTTCCGGCAAGGGTCATGGCGATCCGAATTCATCAATCATTGAGATTGCTAGGTCAGCACGAGATCGCGTTTGAGGAAAAACGAGACTTGGTCTTTCATCGCAAAGAGTCGCTGCCTGCTCATCCCAATGGACTGCGATTCGTGGCGTTGGATGCGGGCGGTAGCGAGTTGCTTTGCAAAACTTACTACAGCATCGGGGGTGGATTCGTGGTCGGCGAAAAGTCCGCCAACGAAAACCAAATTTCGTCCACGCGAGTCACTCGCCCATTCGACTATCGCAGCGGCAACGAGCTACTGGCGATGTCACAAGCGAGTGGCTTGAGCATCAGTGAGATGACACTCCGCAATGAAGGCTGCTGGCGACCGGAGCCCTCGACCCGAGCGGGTTTGCTCAACGTGTGGCGGGCGATGAAGCAATGCATCGATACCGGATGTCGACGCGAGGGAGTGCTGCCGGGCGGCTTGAAGGTCCAACGGCGAGCCGCATCCCTGTTCCGAAAACTCCAAGAAAGTTCCGCTTCGTCCGACATCGATCCGCTGATCGCGATGGACTGGGTCAGCATGTGGGCGATCGCGGTGAATGAAGAGAACGCAGCCGGTGGTCGCGTCGTCACGGCGCCGACCAATGGGGCCGCGGGAATTATCCCCGCCGTGCTCAATTACTTCGTCGAAATGCGAGGAGGCAACGATCCGGATCGCATCGCCAGGTTCCTGCTCACGGCGGGCGCGATCGGAATCTTGTACAAGCTCAATGCATCCATTTCCGGTGCAGAGGTTGGTTGCCAAGGCGAAGTGGGCGTGGCCTGCAGCATGGCGGCGGCCGCGCTTTGCGAAGTGCTCGGTGGCAACGTCGCCCAGGTCGAGAACGCTGCCGAGATTGGCATGGAGCACAATTTGGGTCTCACTTGCGACCCGATCGGCGGTCTCGTCCAAGTCCCATGCATTGAACGCAACGCGATGGGGGCCGTCAAGGCGATCAACGCAGCCCGATTGGCGCTGCGTGGTGATGGAGACCATCGAGTTTCGCTCGACAAAGTGATACGCACGATGCGGCAAACCGGGGCCGATATGAGCAGCAAATACAAAGAAACATCACGTGGCGGATTGGCCGTCAACGTGACGGAATGCTAGTCGGCCGCGGGTCAACTATTTCTTGCGATGGCGGATTCTCGCTCGCATACGTCGTTTTTTTCGTCCTACTTTTCGTCGGCCCTTGCCTGTCTTCTTCGTTCCCACGTCGTCAATTCTCCAGATTTGTTCAGATTCTTCGGCGGTTGTGCCGGTTCACCAGAAATTCCGCTAAGAGGATGTTGGCAAAGCTCGGTAGCGTAACAAATTCTCGTGCGAAGGCAAGGTCGTTCAGGGATATTACTTAACGTCCGCACCACTGCAGCTTAAACTGCGAACCTGCAATACTCGCCCCTTGCTGATCCCCCACCCGTCCAGCGAACCGGAAAAAGCCAATGTCAAGAACGCTGCGTTTCGCGATCCTATTGGGATTCGTGACCCTACTGGAGTTCGCGACGAGCCCGCCGCAAGCCCAGGCATCCTCGCCGAACGTCGTCTTGATACTGGTGGATGACTTGGGTTTGCACGATTTGTCGTGCGAGGGAAGTGCTTATTACCAAAGCCCTCACATCGATCGACTTGCCACCGAGGGAATGCGATTCACTCAAGGTTATGCCACGTGTTGCGTTTGCAGCCCCTCGCGAGCGAGCATCCAGCTTGGCCAGTTCCCCGCGCGCCATGGCATCACCAATTGGATCGGCGCTGCCTCGGGAATGAAATGGAATCGCGATGATCGACTGTTGCCGGCGGAGTATTTGCACGAATTGCCCCAGGCCGAAGTGACGCTTGCCGAGGCGCTCCGGGAAAATGGTTACGAGACTTTTTTTGCCGGCAAGTGGCATCTTGGCGGCGAGGGCTCGCTGCCAACGGATCACGGGTATGACATCAACGTCGGCGGTTTGGACAAGGGATCCCCGCCCAATGGATTCTTTTCACCGTACAAGAATCCAAAGCTGAGCGATGGTCCGGCGGGAGAGTCGTTGCCGTGGCGACTGGGCCAGGAGACAGCGAATTATATCCGGGCGCCTCACCAGAAGCCGTTCTTCGCGATGCTGTCGTTCTACAGCGTTCATGCTCCCGTCCAAACGACTCAGCAGCTTTGGGCGAAGTACCGAGATCTGGCGCCGGTCTTGGCCCCTGGCGCGGAACGATTCAAGGTCGATCGAACCTTGCCGGTCCGACAGGTGCAAGATCATCCGGTCTACGCGGGAATGATCGAGTCAATGGACGAGGCGGTTGGCCAAGTGATCGCAGCCATCGACGACCAGGGGCTGCGTGATTCGACGATGGTGATCTTTACCAGTGATAACGGCGGCGTTTCATCGGGTGACGCATTCGCGACGTCCAATTTGCCGCTTCGTGGAGGCAAGGGCCGGCAATGGGAAGGCGGGATTCGCGAACCGTTTTACATTCGCTATCCGAAATTGGGTGGCGGCAAGTCCATCGACACGCCCGTCACCGGCGCCGATCTCTATCCAACGATCTTGGACGTATGTGGATTGCCTCTTCGGCCCGCCAACCATGTGGACGGACAAAGCCTGCTGCCTCTGATCCAAGGAAAAACCATCGACGACCGCCCTCTCTATTGGCACTACCCACATTATGACAACCAGGGCGGCGAGCCGAGTTCGATCATTCGCTCGGGTAACGACAAACTCATTCACTACTACGAAGACGGTCGCAACGAGCTTTACAACCTGCGCGACGACCCATCGGAACAACATGACTTGGCCAGCGAGCAGCCCGCTCTCGCCAATCAGTTGTACGAACAGTTGCAATCTTGGTTAAGCAGCGTTCCGGCCAAGTACCCTTCACCGGATCCTCGATTTGACGCCGATCGAACGGCACAGAAATGGCAGCGTGCTCACACACAACTCAAAACGACTCTCGAACGCACTCATGCCGCCATGCTTGAACCCGATTGGCAACCCAATCCGAGTTGGTGGGGCAGCGCGCCGGGAAACGACTAACCACGCCCTTTCCACCGACGCTGGAACCACTCAATGGCCAATCGCTTAGCCGATTCACACAGTCCGTATTTGCTTCAACATCAAAACAATCCGGTGGACTGGTATCCCTGGGGCGAAGAAGCCTTCGCGATCGCCAAGCAAACCGATCGTCCGATTTTCCTCTCCGTGGGCTATGCTGCGTGTCATTGGTGCCATGTGATGGAACACGAATCGTTTGAGAGCGTGGAGATCGCCGGGTACTTGAACGAGCATTTCGTATGCATCAAAGTCGATCGCGAAGAGCGCCCGGATATCGACCAGGTATACATGAACGCGGTGCAAGTCATGTCGGGCCGGGGCGGTTGGCCGATGAGCGTTTTTCTCAACCACGATCGCGAACCCTTTTACGCCGGCACTTACTGGCCACCGACACCACGTCACGGCATGCCGAGCTTTCCCCAAGTACTCGAGGCTCTTGTCGATGCCTGGGTCGACCGTCGCGAGGACGTCGAATCACACGCTGACGAAATACGCGGTGCCCTCGTCCAGCTCGCCGGTACCCGCGACACGGAAAATGAGTCGCTCGCGGATGAGAGCGTCATCGCGTCGGCGTGCGATCAACTGCTGCGAGTGCTCGATCGTCGCGACGGTGGATTCGGAGGCGCTCCCAAGTTCCCGCATGCAACCGATATCATGTTGCTATTGTCCCAAGGCGCAGTGCTCGATCGTCCGGATCTTGTCGAAGCGGCGACGTTCACTCTCGATCGCATCGCCAGCGGAGGCATCCGAGATCACGTCGGTGGTGGTTTCGCTCGCTACAGCGTCGATGCTCGTTGGCTG
Source organism: Pirellulaceae bacterium (assembly GCA_041741195.1). Lineage (GTDB taxonomy): Bacteria > Planctomycetota > Planctomycetia > Pirellulales > Pirellulaceae > JBBSJZ01. The sequence goes on along the minus strand of JBGSKM010000073.1, from coordinate 3,637 downwards.
GTGCCGCACTTCGAAAAGATGCTCTACGACAACGCGCTGCTCGCGATCTGTTACACCCGTGCCTTTCAAATTACTGGCCAATCGCGGCATGCGGCGGTCGCCCGCGAAACACTTTCGTATTTGTGTCGCGAGATGTGGGACGAGTCCGGTGGCTTTCATTGCAGCGAAGACGCCGACAGCGAGGGTGTCGAAGGAAAATACTATGTTTGGACACCGGATGAGGTTCGCCAAATTCTCGGACCCGAACGGGCTGAACTTCTTTGCCGCGTCTACGACATCACACCGGCTGGAAACTTTGAAGGACACAGCATCCTAAACCTGCTGCATCCCCGCGACGTTACGCCGGACGAGCGAAGCCAACTCGATATCGATCTGGAGGAGTTGCGGATCGCGCGAGCAAATCGCGTTCATCCAGGCCGTGACGACAAGATCCTCACGTCCTGGAATTCACTCGCCGCGAGGGCACTGGCGATCGCCGGCGGTGTACTTGGTGAACAGCGATTCGTGGATGCCGCGGAGCGAGCCATCGCGTTTACGTTCGAACACCTGCGTCGCGAGGATGGCCGACTCCTCCACGCGTACCGCGCCGGAGTTTCGCACTTGGATGCCTATGTCGATGACTATGCATTGACCATCGAAGCGCTGGTCGAGTTGTATGAAGCGACGGGCAAGGCGAGGTGGATCGCGAAAGCCTCGGAGTTGGCGGATCAATTGATCACGCAATTTCAAGACGATGTCGCGGGAGGTTTCTTTTTCACTTCGCACGATGGAGAATCCCTCATCGCGCGCAACAAGGATTGGCACGACGGCAGTTTGATTAGCGGCAACGCTTCAGCCGCGATGGCCCTCGTTCGCTTGTCTCGATTGTGCGGCAACGACGATTATCGACAAGCCGCCATGCGCACGTTTGCTGCTGGGGCCGAAGTCATTCGATCACAATCCGCAGCCTGCGCGGCACTGCTGGTGGCTTATGACCGATACATTTATGATCGCCAGCAATGGGTCTTGGCGGTTCCCGACGAAGCGTCGTTTCAAAAACTGCGATCGCAATTTCTGTCCAATTTCCAACCACGCGTGACAAGGTCCTGGGTCATTGGCGATGCGCCGCAATCGGGACCGCTCGCGCTGATCAATGCGAACAAGACGGCTGTCGATGGAAAACCGACACTCTATCGTTGTGAGGATTTTGCCTGCGCCGCACCACTCGTCGGTGACGTCGCACTCGACTCACTCAATCGATGACCCTGAATTCAGTATCATCGGTCACGATAAGACGGCGGTGGCAACTAGACAGCGGTGACGAACGTCTTGGCATCATCGACTTGATAATGCCCCGCCGGTTCGCGAACAGCATCACTGTCGGTCACTCGTGGATTGTCGGCATCGACCAGTACCGAGCCAAGTTGCTCGCAGCCGGCCAAATTGTCATACAATTCACCGCGAAGGATCTTTACTTCATCGGGTGCCTGAATCCCAACACGGACTGTCTTGCCAGCAACTCGGACGATCTCAACCGAGATGCCCAGACCTGGGAAGACTATGGATTCGTTTTGTTTACGTGAGACCACAAGCATGATTGGAAAATCCTTTAGGTAAGTGAGCAAAAAAACAATTGGCAAACGCGCGACCTCCTGTCAATCAAGCTCGGAAACGCATGGATGATCCGTTCCACACCACTTGCCATATGAACAGTGTCGTCGATTGGTGAGTTTCACGACAAGGCCAGTTTTTTCACTTGCTAGCATTCGCAACGAAGCAGCTAGCCCTCAATCCACGGCAGGTTCGTTGCCGGTTCCGTTCGCCAAATGATTTCAGCGGTTTCCAGTGAAGGCCCGCCACGAACTGGTCCCCCGTTCCATCGCAAGGAACGATCACGACCCCGTCAACTTGCTTGACGCTGCTGCCAGGGCCAATGCTGTCGTCGTAACTCAACGTTCGACGCCAAGTTCCAATCCCGTTTCAGCGTGACGACAGTAGGTTCCATCGAGATCAAAATGCAGCACGTTGCCAATTCGATCCGATGAATGATTTCGCCCGTTTCGGCATCGCGACAGTAAGCGATCAGAGTCACACCTCCGGAGACGATACGTCTGCCACCACTCATTCCTTTGCCAACTGGCTCACCTGCTGGTCTGCTCGTCACGTCGTGAGTAAGCACTGATGTCAACCAAAGCGTGTTTCCATCCGTGATGAGCGATGACTAACCGGACTCGGGGAGCTTGGCGAAGTGATTGCAACACAGGCCAAGCCGATGAAAGGCATCACCGCCATCAATACAGTCTTTCGGATACTATCTATCACGCTCACAAATCGGTTTGACTCAATCACTGCTTGCTCCCTGTGTCGCGACTGCATGAAACACGACAGGAGAATGGCCCCAATCATCGGGAGGATTGATCTTCGATACTCCGTTCCTAAATTGTCCTGCGGGTTTTCGTTCACCGCTTAGAGGATTGAACCAATGGCCGGTTAGTGTCGTGGAATTGTCGGCAAAGTTCAGAGTGAACGGCTGAGCCTTGCCCAAATAAGCAACGTATTCTCGACTCGGATTCGCTAAGCAACACCCATCGCTGATCAATTGGTCCGATGGTTCGAGTTTCCAATACTCGGTACCTCGCCAGAAGTCTCCAAAGTGCTTCATGTAGGCATAACCTTGCGGTTCATCGAGCGGACGGATGACGTCCCACGCGGTATAGGTGTAGTAATAGCCCGTGTAGCCACCAGCCATCGCGATATCCCAGATTGTTCGGATGGTGGCCTCGGCGGTCATCGCCCCACCAAAGGTCTTGTCACTGAGGCCTCCTGGTCCGCACTCATAGTCGGACTCGACGTTGGCCACGGGCCAGTCCCTGCGATGGCGTTGAGCGAGAATCTTGTCGTGGTTGCTCCCGACTCGATTGGAATTCTTTCTGCTTTTAGTCGAGTTGCCGTGGTGCTGGTCAGTGCGGAAGTCAGTTAGTTCGTCGTATGCACCGCTGTCATTGGCGGCGTCATCGTCATGAACGGTTACCAAATGATGATAAGGATCCATCTCGCGAATTACAGTCAAACAATTTTGCTTGTACGACAAGTCTTTCTCGAGATGTGCTTCTTTGGAAAAATCCCAGCTGATATTGGGATATGCTGCATAGCGTGCCATCAGCCAGCGGAAGTAAAGCTTTTCATCGCCACTTCCATTCTTAGGCCAGTTCACGCTCTTGTTGTAAACCTTGAGGAAGATGTGAGCCTGGATGCCCCGCTGCAACATCGCCGTCATCACACGGTCATAATGCTGCCAATAGTCGAGGTTCATCCGCGAATGATCTGGTTTTTCGTTGCTACCGGCCCACGGATAGATTGCCGGCGGACCGTAGTCGTCGTCGCCCGTATTCCCTTTCCGCCACTTGGTGTCATGAGCATAACCGTTGAGGATGATATAGTTGAATCCATGTCGCGACAACAGATCCAATGACTTCTCGACCGTTGGTACATCGGGCTTGCCCATGTCGAGCGCCCATAGCAGCGTGTTGATTTAAGCCAACCGAGGCAATTTGAATTTGAGTTGGTTCGGCGTGAGCCGATATTCGCCGATGGACTGCAAGCAAGCACTACTTCCGCGAGTAAAGTCGTGAAAGCTTATCAGAAGGTCTTTCCAGAC
>JBGSKM010000072.1:0-4152 GCA_041741195.1 Pirellulaceae bacterium | reverse complement strand
TGTCAGTGCTTCGCACCCTGCGTGTGCGAGGCCACCAGCCATTGGATACAATCCTTTCATCGCTTGCCGAATACTCAACAACCGGTCTTCTCCCGCCGCTCCCACCCAAAAGCAAGACAGCAGGCTGAATAGTTACCTGTTTTCAAAGCGTATCGTTGAGGTTGGACGCTCCAGGTTATTGCCAAGTTTGGGGTAATGCATCCATTTCGATCTTGGCATTCATCAAACGAGAATGTCAAAATCATGTCAACCGCTATCGAACCTGGAACGCTCTCGCCTGAGATGCTGCAACGCATGGATGCCTATTGGCGGGCAGCGAACTATTTATCGGTGGGCCAGATCTATCTGTTTGATAATCCGCTGCTCAAGCGACCGCTGAAGATCGAAGACATCAAGCACATGTTGCTTGGGCACTGGGGTACGACCCCGGGCCAGAACTTTGTCTATGTCCACTTGAATCGGGTCATCAAGAAATACGACCTCGACATGATCTACGTCTCCGGACCAGGACATGGTGGACCGGCGGTGGTTGCTAACACTTATCTCGAGGGGACGTACAGCGAGATCTACCCCGATATCAGTCAAGACGAAGCGGGATTGCAAAAGCTGTTTCTTCAGTTCTCGTTTCCCGGTGGTATTCCCAGCCATGCTTCGCCGGAAACCCCAGGCTCGATTCACGAAGGGGGCGAACTGGGGTACTCGCTCAGCCATTCTTTCGGAGCCGTGTTCGACAATCCCGATCTGATCGTGGCTTGCGTCGTGGGTGACGGGGAAGCGGAGACCGGACCGCTGGCGACCGCTTGGCACTCGAACAAATTCCTTAACCCAGCCTCCGACGGCGCAGTACTGCCGATCCTGCACCTCAACGGGTACAAGATTGCCAGCCCCAGCGTGCTGGCACGCATCGAACACGAGGAACTCGAGCAATTGCTGCGTGGCTACGGTTGGACGCCGTATTTCGTTGAGGGTGACGATCCGGAGTTGATGCACGAAGCAATGGCCACCACGTTGGATACGGTCATCGAACAAATCAAACACATTCAGCACGACGCGCGAGTCAACGAGGATGCGACGCGTCCGCGTTGGCCAATGATCGTGCTGAAGTCACCCAAAGGTTGGACAGGGCCCAAAGTTGTCGACGGAGTTCCGATCGAAGGGACCTTTCACGCTCATCAAGTTCCGCTTTCTGATCCCGCAGCTCACCCCGAGCATCTTGGACTGCTGGAAGACTGGTTGCGAAGTTATCGCCCCGAAGAATTGTTCGATGAAGATGGTCGTCTGAGGCCGGAGCTAGCCGAACTCGCTCCGCAGAGCGATCGTCGCATGGGAGCGAATCCACACGCCAACGGCGGCCTGCTGTTGCGTGATCTGAGAATGCCCGATTTCCGCGACTATGCGGTGGATGTAGGCCAGCCGGGCGAGCGCGGCATCGGCGACACGCATGTGCTGGGGCCTTTCGTGCGGGATGTGATGAAGCGCAATGCCGAGCAGCGAAACTTTCGCGTGTTTGGGCCTGACGAAACAGCCTCCAACGGTTTGGAAGCTGTCTTCGATTTCACCAATCGGCAGTGGGATGCTCGGATCGTACTCAATGACGAGTTCCTTGCGGCGGACGGCCGCGTGCTCGATTCGATGCTCAGCGAACATCAATGCGAGGGCTGGCTGGAAGGCTACCTGCTAACCGGGCGACATGGACTATTCAATTGTTATGAAGCGTTCATTCACATCATCGACTCGATGTTCAACCAGCACGCCAAGTGGCTGAAGGTCACGGCCGCTTTGCCCTGGCGACGGAAGATTGCGTCGTTGAACTACCTCCTCGCTTCGCACGTTTGGCGGCAAGACCACAACGGCTTCACGCATCAAGATCCCGGCTTCATCGACCACGTTGTGAACAAGAAAGCCTCGGTGGTGCGAGTCTACTTTCCACCCGATGCGAACTGCCTGCTGTCGGTGATGGATCATTGTCTGCGCAGTCGACATTACGTAAACGTGGTCATCGCTGGTAAGCATCCGGCGCCGCAGTGGTTGAAGATGGACGCCGCCGCCGAGCACTGCGCCGCTGGGATCGGTATCTGGCATTGGGCATCCAACGCTCGCGACGGCGAACCGGATGTGGTGATGGCCTGCTGCGGTGATGTGCCGACGCTGGAAACCTTGGCCGCCGTTTCGATTATGCGAGAACATTTGCCGGATTTGAAGATTCGCGTCGTCAACGTCGTCGACCTGATGAAGCTGCAACCACAAAGCGAGCATCCTCACGGGTTGAGTGACAGCGATTTCGATGCGTTATTCACTCGAGACAAGCCAATCATCTTCGCATATCACGGCTATCCGTCGATGATTCATCAGCTCACCTATCGCCGTACGAACCACAGGAACCTTCATGTCCGTGGCTACAAGGAAGAAGGCACGATCACGACGCCATTCGACATGACGGTGCTGAACGATCTCGATCGCTTTCACTTGGTGATGGACACGATTGACCGTCTACCACAGATCGGCGAAGTGGGGACGCGTCTCAAGCAGCAACTCGAAGCAAAGCTGATTGAACACTCGAAATACATCCGCAAGCACGGTCGAGATATGCCAGAGGTTCGGAACTGGAAATGGGGCGAAACGGATACCCAATGACACTCCGACTATTCTTCATGCGACACGGCGAAACGGATTGGTCACTCAGTGGTCAGCAGAGTGGCCGCGCGGATATTCCATTGACTGCCAACGGCGAGAACGAGGCACGCGATCTTGGTGAACGGCTTCGCGCCTTCTCGTTCAGTCATGTTTTCAGCAGTCCGCTTCAACGAGCTTCGCGCACTTGTGAACTGGCTGGTTTATGGCAACGCGTTGAGGTCGAACCTGATTTGGCCGAATGGGATAACGGCGATTACGAAGGGATAACGTCCGCCGAGATTCACGCGTCGCGACCGGGGTGGAATGTCTTCCAAGACGGATGCCCTGGTGGCGAGATGCCAGATGAAATCTCCGCGCGAGCCGATCGACTGATTGAGCGACTGACGAAATTGGATGGCAATGTCGCGTTGTTCTCGCACAGCCATCTTGGTCGCGTGTTAGCAGCGCGATGGATCGGGCTTGCGGTAGCACACGCACAATCGTTCGTGCTCAACACGGCGTCACTCAGCATCCTGGGCCATGAACATGATCTGCACGCCATTGAATTATGGAACGCTGCTCCTCTCACTCAGTTCGTCGAGGTCGATCAGTGAAAGACCGATCGTATTCGACCTGGACGGCACAGGCGTTCGGAGCAATTCGCCATCAGCCAACACATACCAAGAAATTAGCATGTTCGACTTTGAACTGAAGCGTCTCGGCATGCTGATGGAACCGGAACCTGGGAATCCGTATGAAGTCGGTGGCGTTCTGAACCCAGCGGCCGTGCGTGGGCCGGATGGGAATTTGTATCTCTTTCCACGACTGGTCGCCAAAGACAACTATTCTCGGATAGGTATCGCTCGCGTGGAATTCGATGATGCTGGTGATCCGAGCGGCGTCGAGCGACTGGGGATCGCGTTAAGTCCAGAAGCGGATTACGAGCTTCAGGCTGATGGTCTTGGTGGATGCGAAGACGCTCGGGTCACCTATGTAGAACATTTTAAACGTTACTTGATGACCTACACGGCGTTCTCACGGAGCGGTCCGCGCATCGCCTTGGCCGTTTCCGAGGACTTGTTTCATTGGAGACGTCTAGGGCTTGCCACTTTCGAACCGTTTCGTGGTACTGACTTTGTCGGCGTATCGAACAAAGACGCAAGCCTGTTTCCGATCGCCATTCCGAACCACCGGGGAAAGATGCAGCTCGCGATGATTCACCGTCCACTCTTTCCAGGGTCGCTGCCTGAAGAGACGGATTGTCCGGAATGCACACGCATGGTCGACTTGGAACACGAAAGTATCTGGATTTCGTATTGTCCGATGGAACTCGACGGTCTCAAGCCAAAACATCTGGGGCTATTCAATTCCCATCATCGCTTGGCGACGCCCGTCGAGCCTTGGGAAGCACTCAAGATCGGTGGTGGTACGCCGCCGATGATGACACGGCACGGTTGGATGATGCTGTATCACGGTGTTCACGCGGAAGATTCCGATGACGCTGGAAACCGACGCCTGTGCTATTCCGCCGGTGTCATG
>JBGSKM010000071.1:0-32531 GCA_041741195.1 Pirellulaceae bacterium | reverse complement strand
TATGGCACTCAACATTCTGCAACGTGACACTACTGTGAAGGACAACATTCGTGGCAAACGCATGCGAGCCGGATGGGATGACGCAGTCCTCGATGGTATTTATGCCGGTTTTAACGGCACTTGAACGTGCGATTGCCCTGGCGATTGATCCTGATCAAAAGGTTCTCGCGAAAGCACTTTCAGGGATCGAGAAGCGAACCCAAGCTGAGTTCCGAACGAAGGGTGTCGCCGATTTTCGCGAAGCGCTTGACGACAAGACAATCGATGCGATTTCGATTGCCACACCCAACCACTGGCATTCACTCATGACGATTCGAGCTGCTCAAGCGGGCAAGCACGTCTACGTCGAGAAGCCGATGAGTCATGACGTTGGTGAAGGCCGAATCGCGGTTGAAGCACAAAAGAGGTACGGCGTTGTCGTCCAACACGGAACACAACGTCGCAGTGACGCGGGGGTCGCGGGACTGCATGAAGCACTCAAGTCTGGCAAGCTTCCGCGACTGAAGGTTGCTTATGGGTACTGCTGCAAACCTCGAAACACGATCGGAACGAAACCCGCAAGCGAACCGCCAGCGAACTTTGACTGGAACCTATGGAAAGGCCCAGCCGTGATTGACGAATTTCATGGAAATTATCATCCGTACAACTGGCATTGGTTTTGGAAGACCGGCAATGGCGACCTAAACAACCAAGGGACTCATCAACTCGATGTTGCACGTTGGGCAATCGACGACGACCAAACGCACCCAATCCGAGCGATGGCAATCGGTGGAAGATTCCAGTGGGACGACCAGGGTGAAACACCCAACACCATGTTCGCGATGGCTGAATACGCCAACGGCCAAATGGTTTTCTTCAACGTTCGCAACGTGAACTACAAAGGCTACAAGAATCAAGTCTATAACGAATACTACCTTGAGGACGGCAGCGTCATCACGGGTGAAAGCAAGTACAAAATCCTTCGCCCAGGCGCAAGCACACCGGAAGACCTCAAGATCGATAAAGGCCACGTCACTCCGGGAGGCAACTGGAACTCATTCATCTCTGCTGTACGGGCCAACGATCCGAGCATGGCCAACGGTAATGCATCCGATGCACACTACGGATGTGTACTCGGCCACTTGATGAACAACTCATATCGACTGGGCAAGCCAGTTCCATTTAATGCGAAAGCTGGCCAGTTCCCTGATCATCCTGACGCTTCGCTGCATTTCAACAAACTGCACGAACTGATGCGAGACGGAGTAGGCGTGCCGGAAGACAAGGAAAAGTATATCGTCGGGCCGATGCTTACTTTTGATCCTGAAAGCGAGCGCCACACCGGTGACTACGCCGAGCAAGCCAACACGCTCTTGAAAGATCCGAACAACGCTGGCTTCGAGATCCCAACTCTTGCACAGTTGTAGTTAGGATTGAGGCAGGAATCGATTTACCGTACTGGGATTCGCCTGAATACCTTTCCAACACGGGAACTCTGGCGAGTTCCACTACGACGGGTAGAAATTTGGCTGCCGATCGCCTTAGGGGGCGGCGACAACCGTCAGCCAGATGTCTTTCAGTTTCGTCAAACTGTTCAACTGGTGGATTGCCGTGACCACCGGTCCAGACGCGTTGTCACTTGCATCAAACGGCTGTGCAACAATTTGAAAATTGCCTGAGAACTTCGCGTCTTTCTCCGCTATAAGTTTAAGGGTGACGTCCTTAGACGAGTCACCCTTAGGCTCGGAGAACACCAACTCCGACGTCACTCTTTCAGGCAAGTTCTCACAAACGACTTTGAGCTTCTTGTCGAAGCCGTTTTTGCGCTGAATCGATACCGCGATATCGACTGAGTCGCCGGCTTTCATCGTTAAGTGATCTTCAGCAATCACCAATTCGACAACTGGCAGGGATTCTTCAACGACGACACTGTAGGCATGCCGAGGGCCAAAACCGTCGACCAAGTCAGCAACGCTTAATTCGTACTCACCATCGTCACTGACGGTGAATTCAACGGACGAGTCTGCTACATCGCGTTCTCGATCATCATTGCGAGCAACAACATCTTTTTCGCCAGCTTTTGAAACCGTGAGGACGGAATCAAGAGGGAATCCAAAGGCTCGCGAATGGATCCTGGCTTGGTATTTGGTTGACTTCTTGCCCGTAAAACGCACTCGATCCACTTCGCTCGGCTTCGCGATATGACCAGAGAATATGAAGGGCACTGACTCGGCGCTTAACACTGCTCCGTCGGCACTTTCAATGATATCCAAGGCGTTGATTGGACCGGAAATTTGTTGTTGCCACCCTAGCGCGCCTTGCGAATGAATCGTGCTCACTGAGAACGTCGTCGAAGACACACGAATTGGGACATTGGCGTCCGATAGATTCCATCCCACCAGCAGTGGCTTTTCTTGATCGGAACCCACAACAAGCGGAATGACATAGTCCACAAAGGACTGGTTTGTCACACGAAGTTCGTACACAAACGACGCGGCTCCGGCATAGCTGATCGTACTGTTGGGCGTTTCGGGAAATGCAAAGATCCGTACAAAAATCTCGATATCTTCATCGACAATGTAACTGACTTGCGGGTCGATGCCGCACACGTCGTCGACTTGTTCGAGCACGTTCCCTTGCTTGTCGACAAGTTGCAGCACCATGTCCATGGGGGAACGTAGATAGCGGTTGGCGATCGCGGAAACAACGAACGTTTCACCTCGCTTAGCATTCACTCGAAACGTGTCGACGTCTCCGTTTTTTTCCAATCTCCCGTAAATGACGTCCGTCGACGCGACGCTTGTCGCTTCAGCAATCTTATTGTTCGGTTCGACTTCCGATTTGGCGGGGATTGGTTCGATAAGCAGCGGCATGAGTTTGGATGCTGAACTTTCGTCGTAGAGTCGGACCCACGCCAAGCCAGGACTCGCGGAAGATGGAAGCGTTATTTTCAGTTTGCCCGACTCGTCCGCCGCCACGATTTGGACATCGTCACGATCACAAACAAAGCTTACTGGCCATTGGGGAAACTTCCCCTCGGCTTGGACGATCGTCTCTTGCCCAGCGGAGACACAGGGCGGGTAAAGGCGATCTACCTGGATTTGGGCAACAGCTTTCCCGCAGCTAATAAGCGATGCTATCGCTATGACGATGCGTAAGTTCAAGCGACTAACCCATCAACTCGGAAATTGGCGTCGCGTCGCTGACAAGGTGAACGGGTCGACCTTCGGGCGTGTGCATCATCTGACCCGGGTCGATGCCGAGCTTTCGATAAACCGTTGAAACGAAATTCTCTGGGGCAAGAATGCGCTCGATCGCTGCGTATCCTTGTCGATCCGTAGCGCCAATTGCCTGGCCTCCCGGAGTGCCACCGCCAGCGAACATCACGCTCATGGCATTCGACCAATGGTCACGACCGCCGTCTTTGTTGATTTTCGGCGTGCGACCGAATTCTCCGAGCGCAATGACAAGCGTTCGCTCGAGCATTCCGCGATCCTTTAAGTCAGTAATTAACGCTGCAATCGTTGCTTCGAACGATGGCATCCTCTTGTCGTATGCATTGAACAAGTCGGTGTGGTGATCCCAGCCGCCTTGGTTCAATGTGACAAACGGCACGCCCGCACTGACAAGTCGCCTTGCGAGTAATGCCTGTTGCCCAAACGCATTGCGTCCATAGAGATCTCGGATCGAGTCGGGCTCTGAGTGGATATCAAAAGCGGCCTGGGCTTCGGGGCTGCTAAGGATTTGAAGCCCTTGCGAAACAAACTCATCAGCAGCCATTGCTGGATCACCAGCAGCAGCATCGTTTAGCCTCAGCAGCGTATCGATTTGACGGCGAATCTCATGGCGAGAATCGACACGAGCATCCGTCAGACTGCTGGGAATGGTCACATCGCGTACTTTAAAGCTAGCACGATTCGGATCGTCGGGAACAACAAAGGGAGCGTGTTTTGCACCCAAGAAGTTCGGGCCGCCAGAGCGAGTCATACTAGGGATCGAGAAGTATGCCGGAATCCCGTCTGGCGCACCGATTTCCTGCGATACAACACTACCAAGGCTCGGATGAAAGCTGACAAACGCGCCACACCCGACTGGAATCCGCGGCGGTGATCCTGTCATCATGTAATGGTTGCCGGCACCGTGATTGCCTTGGTCGTGGCGAATCGAACGTACGACAGCCAGCTGATTGGAAATCGCAGCGAGCTTCGGTAAGCACTGCGAAAAGTGAACCCCCGGTGTCTGAGTCGCGAGCGTCCCAAACTGTCCTCGAATTTCGATCGGTGCTTCAGGCTTGGGATCGAATGTCTCGTAGTGGCTTGGCCCACCATCCATCCAAATCAAAATGCACGCGTCAGCTTGTCGCTTCAGCAATGGCGAAACATGACCTTCGCTACCATGAACGGAAGTCGCTCGAAGTGCTCCGGCAAAGCCGCCAGCGATCAATCCACCGAGACCTAGCTTTAGTCCATCTCGACGCGTGATGCCATCACAATTCTGGTGGTTCATTTTCACAATTGGTCTCCCTAGGCTAATTCAAAATGGAAAACTCGGGCGTATTGATCATCGCCCATATTAGGTCTTCCAAAATGCTTCGACGATTTTCTGAGGACTCAATCAAACGGACAGCGTAAGCGCGTTCTGATTCAGTCGGATAGCGAGTGTAGATGGCCAAGTACAACTCATCGACGATTTCGCGTGGACTCGATTGGCTCGAAGCCAACCGCGTTGCTCGGCAACCATCGCTTCGGATACGCCCCTCGAGTTGAGGCGAATTCAACAGATGCAGCGATTGACTAACCGTCGCGTCAGGAGTTCGCTCACAGGGAGGATCTTGGTTTTCATTCGGCCGTCCAAATGTATCCAGAAAAATTGACTCCACGCGAGTTGTCCAAACTTGGCTCGCGCGTGTCTCGGGAGGCATTCCCGGAATTTCGCTTGGAGTTTCGGTGACGTCGGCGATTGCATCCATCAACACTTCCGCCCTTAGTCGCTTTCGATAGTGTCGTGAAGAGTTCAACAGGTCACTCGCACCCGAAGATGATGGAACCGAACTGTGTGAATAGACTCGCGACAACACGATTGTCTTGATGAGCTGCTTCGAGTCGTAGTTCGAACTCTGGAACTCCTTTGCGAGCGCCTCTAAGAGTTCAGGATTCGTTGGCGGATTGGTCAGTCGTAAATCGTCAACAGGTTCGACCAAGCCGCGTCCCATCAAGATCGCCCAAATGCGATTGACCTGAACCTTAGCAAAGTAGTCGTTTTCTTTTGACGTAATCCAGTTCGAAAGTGCCTGACGTGGATCATCTCCAACAGCAACTGTGCCGGCCTCACCAAAAAGCGGAGTTGGCGAAAGGGTCTTTCCGGTCAGCGGATGAGAGACCGAGCCCTTGTCGGAAACCAGTATCGTTTCTTCACCACCCGAGATTGGCGGAGAAAGTCCTGTGCCTTTGTAGCCGACCTTCGCAAAATAGGCCGCGAAGGAATAGAAGTCTGACTGGCTCCAGCGTTCGAATGGATGATGATGGCATTTTGCACATTCCAGCCGAATGCCGAGAAAAAGTTGACTCACCAAAGTTGCGACTTCATCGGGACTTCGGCGATCTCGATACAGCGTTGCTGCGCCATTCTGCCAGGTGCTACCTTTGGCCGTAACCAGCTCTTCAACAAACTCGTCGTAGGGAACGTTGTTACGAAACTGCTTGCGAATCCAATTGTCGTAATTCAAAACCGCTTTGATGCCAACACGATAAGGGTTTGGACGTAAAAGATCGGCCCAATACCCAGACCAATGATCCGCGTACTCACGACGTTCAAGCAACTCATCGACAAGTAGCTCCCTTTTGTCTGGCAAACTCGAATCCAAGAACTCGCGAGCTTGCGCGACCGATGGCAACCGACCAATGATGTCGAGCGACGCTCGCCGCAAAAAGACGTCGTCAGCAACGGTGGGCGAAGGTTCAATCGATAGCGATTGCAGTTTCGCATCAACCAGCTCATCGATGAACGTCCACTTCGGCTGAGACGTAAATACTTCGGGCGGAAGCGTCTCCGTTTGCGGGATAGCAATCTCCGCGACACAAATGTGATTCATGTAGCGAGCCATGATCGCAGTCTGGCCAGATAACGGTCCAGCAGTGACAACTCCAACGTTCGAAACAGAAGCGACTGCATCATCATTCGATAAGAAATTGGTCAGCTCAGTCACATTGCGAACGGTACCGTCACTGTAGCGTGCCGTGACACTGAGTTCCGCTGAAGCCTTGGGCAATAACGTCAACTCATCGGCTGCGAGCGAAACACTCTCCAGCACAGCTTCGTTTTCGACACGACGCTGTGCACCTTGGCGAATCCAGTTCACAAGTTTGTGATAATCCGGCGATTCCAATTGCAGCCGCTTTCCACCACCATGAGGCAACGCGGCCGTCGCCTTTTGGACCAACAAGCTGTTCTCAGCGGACGCGGGAAAAACGCGACGCCCGCGGCCATCCTGGACTATTGCCGCAAAATCGAAATCTGAGTCAAACGCGAGCAGCGAAAGCTGGAAACCGTCTTGGCCTCGCTGCTTGCCATGACACGCCCCTGCGTTACATCCATTCGCAGTCAAGATTGGCTGAATATCGAGCTCAAAACTGATTCGAGATTCCGTGGGACTTTCGCTCGCGCCGATTCGTGGCGACCATGGCGACAAAGCGATTAATAGCGTCAACCAAATCGACGATGCGCGGACGCGAAGCATGTGGAGCGCGTTTTGGGATGGTAATGTGGGTGGGAAACGTTGGGCAGGAATCCCATCATAAACCATTTGCCAAGCACTTGCGTCTCCGTTTTCAGCCCACCAAACCAGGTTTTTTGTAGGTCGCAATCCGAGAATGAGCTGGAGCAAGGAACCCCGAAAAAACACGAGTGGATCGACATCGCCCACACGAGAATGACGTGATCACGCCGCTCAGGTCCCTATTTGTCATGGCTTGCTCGCTCCCTGTATCGCTGGAACCGCCCCGATGAGCCAATGCCGCATCTTCTTTCGCCATGGCGGTTGCCACGACTTGCGAACTGGCTACAACGAGTCAACGAACCACTCGGTGAGATAGAAACCGAAGCGATTCGCTGTTCAGTTCGTCGCGGTAGCCCGCAGGGTCAGCCCAACTAGGTAGAGTCGATTGTCAACGACTGGACCTTGAATCCACCCTGCGACCACGAGGCCGCCCTGGCAAATACCGACCAGACACCGAATAAAGAGTCCTGACACACTCCCGACACCTTTTTGACCTCTATTCGCATCCGCCGCGATGCTCTCGCAAAGTGACGGATCATTATCGCCTCTCCCGTCACCAAGGATCATCATGAAAACACCGACTTTCATTTTGCTGGGTGTCGCATTCGCTATTACCGTGACCAGCGGCAGGACGACAGTGGCACAATCGCCGCTGCAGATCACGCTTTCGACGATTGCCCAGGGCGATCCAGAGTGGGACTGGACCCAAGCTCGAACCGCCTACGTTGCCACGGCAGCTCCGTACTGGCTGACGACGATGTCACGGACTGCGAAGGTCGGCACCCATGGCTATCACGACGTATTTCAGTGCATCAGCCGCGATCATGGTTTGACATGGTCGGAATCGAGTGTCATCCCGACCCTTCGCCGTACCACGATGGACGATGGCTACGACGTTGTCGCAGGCGACCTGTGGCCGAGGTGGCATCAAGCGACTGCGATGATTCTTTTGACGGGAAAAACATTCAATTTTGAGGACGGCACTCGGGAGAATTACTTGCGTGAAAAAGTTGCTTACGCGGTGATCGACCCAGCGTTAGCCACGTGTGGTCCGCTTTGCACTCTCGAAATGCCCTCGCACGACCACGAAGGAAAACTGTTCATCGCTCCTAACGCGGGATGCCACCAGCGGGCCGATCTTCCGAACGGAGAAATCCTGCTGCCGATCCGGTACCAAAAAGATGCTCACAAGCGAATCTACACTTCGATCGTCGCCCGCCTCGCATTTGACGGGCATACGCTGTCTTACATTGAACACGGTTCCGAGCACACGATTTCGACGCATCGTGGACTCTACGAACCATCGGTAACGCAGTTCGGCAAAGAATTCTTCTTAACGATGCGTGCCGATGACGACGCGTTTGTCGCGAAGAGTAGCGATGGCATTCACTACAGGGCTCACCAACCGTGGACATTCGACGATGGACAACCACTGGGCAGCTATCACACCCAGCAGCATTGGGCCACGATTTCGAATCGCCTGTACTTAATCTACACCCGCCGTGGCGCAAACAACGATCACATCATGCGGCATCGAGCGCCGCTATTTGTCGGTCAAGTCGATCCAAATTCGCTTCAAGTAATCCGATCCACCGAGCAAGTTCTCGTTCCCGAAAATGGCGCCATGCTCGGCAATTCGGGAGTGTGTCAAATCAGCGATCGAGAAGCTTGGGTGACAGTCGCCGAGAACGGCGTCAGTCGCGGAAAGCGCAGCGGGGACAACAATCGAGTGATTCTGGCAATCATCTCCGCGAATTAGTCGCACAGTCGCGACTTTCCATGGGCGACTTGAATGCACGCGAGCCATTCGGGCAAAAGAAAAACAACAAGGTCTTAGCCGCTGGTGCGCATGCCGGATGCGATGCCGTTGATGGTCAAGCGAGTGAGGTGCCGCAGCTCTTCCGCTTCGTGCTCGCTGAGTTGTTGCTGACGTCCGCGTCGCAGCAGCTCAACTTGTGTCAGATTCAGCGGATCGATAAAGCGATTGCGAACGCGGATCGACTCTTTCAGCCACGGCGTGCTATCCAATAGTTCGCTTCGCCCCGTCAATTGAAGTACCGCATTCCTGGCTAGTTCAAACTCTTTGGCAATCTTGGTGGCAATCGGTTGTAACGATGGCTGGTCAGCCGCCAAGGATGCGTAATGCGTCGCGATTTGCATGTCGGATTTTGCGAGCGCTAGCTCAGCGTTGTCGATCAATGCTCGAAAGAATGGCCACTGTTGGTACATGGTCTTTAACAGCGATTGCTGCTGCCAGTCGTCGAGCATGGGTTTCATCGCGGCTCCCAGTCCGTACCAGGCTGGTAACAAACAACGCGATTGTGTCCAAGAGAATACCCAAGGTATCGCTCGCAAATCACTCAGCCCACCACCGGGAACACGACGTGACGGACGTGAGCCGATCGGCAATTGCTCGATCTCCGAGATAGGCGTGACACAGCGAAAGAACTCGACGAATCGCGGCTGTTCCAATAGTTCTCGATATTGCGGGAACGAAGCAGACGAAATTTGATCCATCGTCGCGAGCCACTGCTGCGATGGTGGTTGCGCCGGGTTGCCTGCGGCCAGCAACGACGACCAAATCACTTGCTCCAAGTGACGATGCGCGATCGCCGGATCATCGTATCGTTCGGACAGCACTTCGCCTTGCTCGGTCAACCGCATCGAGCCGCGGAACGAACCGGTGGGGAGCGATAGAATGCTCCGTGCGGCAGGTCCGCCACCTCGGCCCAGCGAACCACCCCTTCCATGAAAGAACGTCAACTTAACGTCGTACTCCGCCGCCACTTTGACCAGGCTCTGCTGAGCTTGGTACAGCGACCAGCACGCCGTCAAATAGCCACCGTCCTTGGTGCTGTCCGAGTACCCGAGCATGATGATTTGGTGATCGTTCTGGCTGCGAAGGTATTCACGATAAACCGGGATACTTAGCATCCCCGCGAGTATCTCGGGGCCTCGCTCCAAATCATCGATGGTTTCGAGCAGCGGCGCGATCGGCAATCCCACGCGATAACCGGAGCTAGCCTTCTGCGGAGTCGTTTGTTGCCAAAGCCACAGCACCGTCAGCACGTCGCTTGGTGCCGCGGCCATGCTGATGACATGCGCACCGAGTGCCGACCCAGTGTAGGTGCCCCACACTTGGTGCAACATTTTGTACATGTCAATCGTTTCCCGCTCCATGGATTCGACATCACCATCGTCGCACACCATTGACAACGGGGCGTCGAGCGTCTTTTGCAAAAATGCGATTCTTGCAGCATCATCGAGTGCTTTCCAGCTTTCGCAATGTCCGCTTCGCTTCAACAGCGAGTCCATCACTTCGCTGTAGACTTTGGCATTCTGACGCACGTCCAATCGCGCCAGGTGGAAGCCGAACGTTTCGATCTGGACAAGCCAATCGCGAAGCTCGGCAACGGCATGCATGCCCACCGGAGTCGATTCGAGAGCGTGCACAAGTAGTTTCACATCACTCGCCAGATCGGTTGCTGCGTCGTACGCTCCGGCAATGTACGTGTCCCCCACGACGCCGTCCGTCGGCTCGGCCAAAACCCACTGCTGCGTTTTGTCCAAACGCCAACGAATGATCGCCAGCCAACGTCGCAACAGCTCACCGGGCGGCAAGGATGAAATCACGTCTTTCAATGCGGGATACGTCGACTCGGCAACGGAAACTGCCTTGTCGAGATTACCATTCAATGGAATTTGACGTTGGGAAAGACTCAGCGAATGGATCAGTGCCTCGCAAGTCTTCAAATGGAACGCGAGCGCTTCGCGTCGTAACCAACCGATGGTTTGCAGCGTCACTTCGGATGTGACTCCGGGGTGCCCGTCACGATCGCCACCAATCCATGAACCGAAGGTGAGATGGGGGCGACGAAGCTTTACCGTATCGCCGAAATTCTCGCTCACCCCACGCCGAAACTCATCCGCCAACCGCGGGATTTCGTCCCAAAGCACCGGCTTGATCGAAAGCCCCCGCGATACCTCTTCCATCACGGTCGGGCGCCAAGGGCGAACGAAATCTGTCTGCCATAGCTTGGCGATCTCCGTACGAATCGCCTGCTCGGTGCGATCCCTCTGCTCAGGCAGCGGGTCATGATCGAGTACGACCATGAGCGACCTTATTGTCGACAGCTTGCTGCGTACGGAGCGGCGTTTGGCGTCTGTCGGGTGCGCCGTGAAAACGAGTTCAATATGCAATTCGTCGACCAACGTCTGGAACTCGTCCGCAGTCATGCCCGAGTTTCGAAGTTGCAAGATGGCGTCGCGGATCGATTCATTGCGGGGCCGCGGATACACTCCCCTGGCTCGGTCGCCGAGCACACGCACGCGTCGTCGATCTTCGACCATGTTTAGCAGATCCAAGAACACGGTGAACACACGCGTGGTGACAAACAGTTGCTCGATGCTCAGACTCGCGATCCGCTGTGTCATCCGCTGCTCAGCATTCTCGAAACCCGTGCGGCGGTCCCACGCGAGTTTCCTCAATTCCTCCACGATTCCAAACGCTTCCTCGCCTTCCAGTTCGCGAATCGTCTCTCCCAGGATCATTCCCAGGTAGCGAATTTCGCTACGCAGTTCCGGTTGCTTGATGTGTTCCATGGTTTTGATGTTCGATGATCGCTTGCGTTAGATGGTTGGAACTGCTTGAGCAGGGTTCATGCGATTCCATGCCCCGTCGTTGCCGTAGCGATACAGCAACCCGTCTTCGATTGCAACCAGGTGCAACCAGGTACTTTGGATTAAGTTCGCGACCAAGCCGTGTTGATTGATGACTCGATCGATCATTGCACGCGGCGCGGCCATCACGACTTGCAAACGCATGGGCAAGTGCTGATAGGCCGCACCGGTGTGTAACGATTGCCAAGGCAAACCGGTCATCAAGTCGCCGCCATTGCCCGAAAGGATGCCGAAACGCCCAACCACGTTGTGGACCGTCTTGTTACCACTGCCGAAATACCGGTTGTCGACTGTGGACGCGTAATATTGCAAATTGATCCAGTTGGCGACGATCATCGGCCCAGTCATGATCGCTTCTAACACTTTGCCCTCGGCGTCCTGGGTATAGTCATAGCTATGCAGAAACGATCGAGCATCAAGATTCGCGTTCTTGGTTACGGTTCGTGGTGCGACGATAAAGGCTGCGTTTCCGGCCAAGCCCCACTCCGGTCGCACTTCGGACCAATCACTCGCTCGCCGCAATAGTTCGCCGAGCGATTGACTGGCGACAATCGGCATCCGTTCGAGACGTGTTTTCTTGCTCGCCATCGCACAACTGCTCACTAGTTCTTGCAAGTTGCAGAGCTGGGGCGACGGCACTTCATTGACATCAAAGAACTCCATTTCATCCGTCGTGGTATTGTGCAATGCCGCGAGAAAATGAGTGTCCTCAGGGATTTCGATTCCTCGCCCCGCGAGAGCTTGGCGAATGTAGGGTTGATTCAATAGCAAAGCCGCAAAACGTGCGTTAGGTTCCCCCGAATGCCCGCCACAGGCGCCACAGTCGAGGCCGGCGGCAAGTGGATTATTTTCGGTTTGGCAAGCATGCCCACAGAACACAACGAGCTTCGCGAAATCTTTGACAATACCGATATTCCGAAGCATGTCATGGGCCATGTCGACTTGGCGTGACCTCGTCATTCCCTGTTGATTCAATCCGCGAAGCGTGGGGCCGATCTGTTCTCGATCACGTGCCGATAAACCATCGGTATCCGCGACGACGCTTGCGGCCTTGTAGCCGATTGCACGCTTGAGCAATTCCCATCCGTACAGCAGGCCAGTGGTTTCCACGAATGAAAAGCAGCTCACCGCCGACCCTTGAAACGACTTCCAGAGTGACATCCACGTTCGTTGCTGCTGGCACTTGCGAGCTACCAACGCTTCCACCGTCGCGTCGACCGAGTGAGTGTGATTGGACATTCCTTCGAGCAGCTTGAACTGGGGTTTCAACAATACCGGCAACTGGGACGTGCCCGACTCCTGGCCTAATTCCACGAACTCCATCGCCATCCCAAAGAAGCCCGCAAAACCGAATGTTTCGATATCACTGCACTGCGATTCGAGCTGGCGACGAATTCGTTCCGATCGAACGTCGATACAGAAGATCATCTGTGCAAGCTTCTGGTCGCCTCCTGCGGTCTCGCCCTCTTCATGCGATAGAGACAGGGAGCCGAGAAGCTGGTCGCGATATCCGATCTCGCTGGCTCGTAGCAAGACAAACCGCAACCAAGCGTCATCGCCGGTTTCGGTCGAGCTCAACGGGGATGAAACGAAATCCTGGCTCGCGTGAAACGCCCAGTTCACTCGCAATGCTTTCGCTTCGGCCAGGGCCGCATCATAGGCAAGTCGAATCGCTAACAGGCCGACTAAATCGTTACTCGCAGCGCCATCTTCATCCGTCCAATGCGTCTGATACTTGGTCCAGGCCATCCATCCGGGAATCGAAAAAGCTTGGCAGAGCAAGAAGGTGGTCCAGAGATGTACGGGAACCTCCAACCTGTGCAACGTGTACGCGATCGCGGCCGCCGGTGTATGTGGCAAATGAGCGACAAACGCACGAAAGCCTTTCAGTCCAAGAATCTCCACGTTGAGATCATGCTGTGCCGCCGATCGCCATGCTTGGTAGAGCGGCAGCTTTCGGTAAGGGCTGGGCCACGCCGATTGGCCCTGATCGTAGTGCGCCGCACAGTGCTTGGAAACTTCATCGACGATCACTTCGGTCCATTGAAAATCGTCCGTTCCGCTGGCGAACTCGGCAATGGTATGAAGCCGGCGATCGGGGTTCGTCGCCGCCTCAGTGGCTTTCGTTGATTCAGCCATTTGCATTCGTTCAACGATTTGCGACACCGAGAGGTTCAGCGGGACGCCAGCAGACGCTAGTTCAGCCATCGCCGTTTCGATATTCGCGGCGGTGAATCTGCCTTTTTGAAACTCAGCGACATAGTGCTCCGTGGGCATTAGCGTCTCACAATCGGCGAATACTCTGAGAAAGGCTCGGGCGTCCATGAACGAACGGTGGGCTATTCCCCCCAGCGGGTTGACCGCCACGTAATCTTGCAGCGGCCAAACCGGTGCAATCACCTCGGTGACGTCATTGATAACTTCATCGATTAGCTCCGTCAGATGAGGAGCGTTGTCAACGAACGAATGATCCGTGTGGTTGATTGGGAACTGTAAGATCGACATTCGAGATGCCTTGTGTATGAGTCAAGCCTGCCGGAATACTCTCAACGCCCTTAGCAGTTGGTTAAGGGTTCAAACACGCGACGAAGCGTGTTCTCGACATAGAAACCGTTCGACGCGTGGATGTGCCATTTAGCCAAAATCGCCGAAGCATGACCGTGTGTAACGGCATGTTGAAGCACGAGCATTCCGATGAACCCGGTGAAGACGATGGTCGCGACTAACCATCCGAATTCTGGTCGGCTTGCCGTCGGTAAACTTTCGGCAACGGCCTTGTCGATTGCGAGATAGCTGGCGGAGTACACGATGCACAACGCAACTGCGACCATGACTGCGCGAATCGAAAGGGCGTGACTACCCGAACGCATCACTTGTCCGATCCAGTGCGTGAGCGCCAAACAAAGAACGCCCCCAAGCAGCAAGCCATTCGCCTTGGTTGTCGGATCGATTCCCAGCAGTGTGAGGGAAACGCTGAGTGTTGCGACCATCAACGTGCCGACAACGGCCAACGTGGCCACCGAAACAGGGCGAGTGGTCGATGGGTTGCCAGCGTCCGACACTCGGTCAGCGACCACACTTCCGCTGTTCAAGAACGCATGGGCCTTGTACAGCGAGTGTGCAAGTATGTGCAGCATCGCGGCCGAATAGGCTCCCAGTCCGCACTGAAGCAACATGAAACCCATTTGTGCGATGGTTGAATATGCCAGAGATTTCTTGATACTGGTTTGAGTCAACATCACAACGGCGGCGAATATCGTGGTAAAGCCGCCGATGATCGCCAGCACCGTTAATGCCCATGGCGTTAACGCGACCACCGGACTTACGCGGATAATGAGATAGCCACCCGCGTTGACAATCCCCGCGTGCATGAATGCAGAAACGGGGGTGGGTGCCTCCAGTGTTTGTGGCAGCCAAGTGTGAAAAGGGAACTGTGCAGACTTGGTTGCCGCGCCCGCAACTAGCAAGAAGCCGGCCGCGTGCAGCGACGAGGGAACACTCGTAAGCGTCTCTACAATGGCAAACAGCTTAGGGAATTCCAAGGTGCCCATTTCGACGCCGATCATCACCGTTGCCGCAATGAGCGCCGCATCACCAATCCGACTGATCAAGAATTTTGTCCACGCAGCTCGTTTCGCTGCGGGGCGATGACTGTAGTGCAACAGCAATCGATGCAAGCCCAAACTGGTGAGAATCCAAGCCCCGACCATCATTAGCAAGTTACCCGAGATCACCATCAACGAAACTGCGCCGAGCGTGAAAGCGATCCAGCGAAAGTAACGGCCCTGGGTCGATTCGCCCTCTAGGTAGCGAATCGAATACTGGCAAATGACCCAGCCCACAAAACTAACCAGTGTGAACATCAAGCTCGACACGCCGTCGTAAAAGATGCTCACGGTGATCGGCAACTCGCTCGCGAAAAGATAGAGAACGAATTCGATGGTGGGCAACCGTCCTACCGCCGACGCGACAAGGCACGAGCCGGCGATCAGGGTCTGTGCACCAGCGAGCCATGTCACCAGCCGTCGAAATTCGCGGACCCGCCAATTCACCCAGGCGTTGGGAAGACAGACGACGCCGATCAAGAGCGAGGCTGGCAGAAGTAAAAGGACGGCAATCGCGGCAATCATTACATGAACTCCAGTTAGCGTCTTGTGTTCCGCGAATTGTAAAGCACGACATGAAAGTCGTCAATTGTGTTTCGTAATATTCGGGTTGAAACTTGAGTCCGAAAACCGAGGCCCGCAGAAATTCGACGGCTCCGGGGGTGAGTGGCGCTGGTTTTTTCGCGAATTTACATTCATACGTAGGGGCGTTATATTTGCTTGGCTCGTCGAGTGACGGTTCGGATGACAATGCTGGTGAACCGACATCGCTCGGACTCAATCTGCTATTCGGGGCACAAGATTGGCCAAAAAGACCTCTCAATCCGGGCCGCCGAAGACGGCGGACCCCGCCGCGGCCGAAACACAGCCCCACCGCTGGACGTTTCTTTCCAACCATGCGCACGTCCTGATTGTGCTGTTTGCCAACCCGGACCTGGTGCTGCGGGAGGTCGCATTGAGAGTCGGGATCACCGAACGTGGCGTGCAGCGAATCGTCCAGGAATTGGAAGACGAAGGCTACATCCACCGTGAAAAAATCGGGCGCAAGAACCACTACCAAGTGAACACAGACAAACCGCTGCGGCATGCACTGGAAGCACACCGTGACATTGGTGATCTGCTCCGCTTGGTGTCCAGCAAGCCATAGCCACCGCCCGCTTTGGCGCACCGTGACGACTGATACGCCGTTTCTCGCGGCTCGAAATGTACACCTTGACGTGCATATCTTGATTGTTCACGCTTGGGTGCAGAGTAGAGTCGCGTGGCGCCGGCGGCAACTTTGCCCGGAAGAACACCCCCAAATCAAGAACCCACCCATGTTGAGCGAAAAAACGATTCGTATCGTCAAGGAAATCACCCCGTTGGTGGCCGCCAACGCGGAGACCATCACGCGCCGTTTTTACGAGCGGATGTTCGAGGCCAATCCCGAAGTGAAGGCGTTTTTTAATCAGGCTCACCAGCACACGGGCGGCCAGCAACGGGCGCTCGCTGGCGCCATTTGTGCCTATTTCACCCATATCGATAATCCCGCCATTTTGTTGCCAGCGGTCGAACTGATTGCACAAAAGCATGTCTCGCTCGGCATCAAGGCGGAGCACTATCCAATCGTTGGCAGCAATCTCCTCGCTGCCATCCAAGACGTGATGGGCGAAGGTGCGACGGACGAAATCGTCGAAGCTGTTGCTGAAGCATACGGTTTCTTGGCCGACCTTTTCATCGGACGGGAAGGGGCTATATACGAAGAGCAAGCGTCGCAGCCGGGCGGCTGGAATGGCTCGCGAACGTTTGTGGTCTCAAAAAAGATTCGCGAAAGCAGACTGGTGACCTCTTTCTATTTGCAGCCCGCAGACGATGCCCCGCTTCCACCGTTCAAGCCGGGGCAATACATCACCGTCCACATCGATCATCCGCACACGCCGACGTCACCACGGAACTACAGCCTTTCGGATTGTGTCAGCCAACCCCACTACCGCATCAGTGTCAAACGTGAACAGCGACTCGTTGCCGATGCTCCCGATGGTTTGATTTCAAACCACTTGCACGATGCCATTCAAGAGGGGCACCACATTGAACTTGGTCCACCCTGTGGTGAGTTCACACTTGATCCTGTGACCGTTACCAAACCGATCGTTTTGATCGCCGGAGGAATCGGCGTGACGCCGCTGTTGTCCATGGCGAAGTCACTGCTCAAGACCAATCCGGAAGCCACGATTCACTTCGTCCAGGCGGCTCGCGATAGCCAGGTACAAGCATTTGCAACGGAGCTTCGAAGTCTCGCTGAGACAGGACCGAACGTAAGTACCAAGTTCATTTTCGACGCTCCCTTGTCGGGTGACCTTGAAGACGGCAAGTGTGATGCCTCCGGTTTTGTCACCACCGAATTGCTGCGAAAATGGACGCCCTATTCCGATGCCGATTTTTACTTCTGCGGACCGAAGCCGTTTATGCGAAGTGTTTACGCTTGCTTGCGAGAACTTGGCGTTGATGAAGAACGCGTTCGCTACGAATTCTTCGGACCCAAAGAAGATCTCGTTGCGGCATCGGTCTAGTTCAGTGCAACATCGAACGATGGATTCCACCAATGGCGTCAAAACAAAGTATGTCGGTCGAACCAGTCGCACGCACGCTTGAGTGGGTCACGGCTGATTTCCATCATTCGATCCGCTTCGATTGCGCATTGCGCCGCAAATTTTCCGTCATGAAGCAAAACCTCGATCGCAGTAGCGAAGTGGGCCGGCTGGTTCGGATCGCAGGTGATGCCCCAACCTCGTTCGTGAATTTGTTGGGCAGTAAGACTTTGTTCGAAATACAACGGTATGGCGAGAATTGGTATTCCCAGCGACAGTAGCCGAGCGGTTGTGCCATGGTTCGCATTGCAAATGGCGAAGCGGCATTGGCTCTGAATGGTTCGCATGTCAACCGGCGATGATTGCCAACTGACATGCGACGAATACCGCTGGGGTATCGATTGCTGCAAAGCCGCATCCCCGAACAATGCCATGCAAACCGACATCCGCTGAAGCGAATCACAAAGAGCCGCAAAGTGACGGAATGGTTTGAGGTAACCGAAGGTCAAATGTTCGGCTGCATTTTGCCAACGAGCAAGCTGGCCCGACGTCGCGAACCAAACACCGTTGTAGCGGGCCTGCGGTCGAGCATGTCGGTAGGGGTCCAGCGAACTGGTCGTGGCTAGCAGAGTGGATTCGTCGTCAACGATCAAGTCAGCCCAGTTATTGCCATCAACCAGATTCGCGACACGCAACGCGAGATTGAGATGTTCGAGCACCTGATCACCGATTGATCTCGGAGGAAGTTCGTCGTCTCGAGACATCGACACCAAGATGTTACTCGCCGGAGGGCATGTGTACCCCGTTCCGATACGCAAGCAGCGAATTTGCATTCCACGGGCCACCGCAGCTCCCGCCAAGCCGAAATCAGTGACGACGAGGTCGGGGCGGCAATGCTCGAATAGTTCCTTCCAAATTCTTACCGCTGCAATCACCCCGTCACAGCAATCGTAACCAAGATTCCAAGCGATCTCGGCGATGTTTCGTGGGGCCGCAATGGGACGTGAAGTGCGTCCGCTGAGCACGGGAGCCGCTAGCCAGCGATAACGTTGACAAGGAAACAACTTCGGCAAGTGCTGAAGATCACGCGAGATGATCGTCACTTCGTGCCCTGCCTCCGTCAAGTGACCCGCAATAGGAACAAATCGAGACAAATGCCCCAGGCCGGCGCCCCATTCCCATATGAATGCGACTCTCAAGATACGTCACTCATCGTCGATGTCCACACTGGCTATCTCGCGTTGGCATCACTGCTTTGGTAAATCTTCCAATGCATTATCCGTAGTATCCAAAATAGTACGAGTAATAATCGTCGTCGTACCATGGGTTGTAGGGTGGATCGGGCGGCTGAATGTAACCTCCCTGTGGTGGCGGTGTGCCATTGGGATTGAATGGATTTCCACCGTAGGGATCACTGACGGGCCAAATCTCGGGAGGTTCATTCGGGCCGTCTGGATCGAACGGATCAAGAGTACCGCCATACGGATCGCTGGGGTCAACCGGCAACGGGCCTTGATCGTCCGAGATGCCGTCAGCAGCAAGCTGGTACGATACCGGACCAACACCGAATCCCTCGCGGGCGATCGGCGTTACACGCATGTAGTAGTCACCTTGCTGTAGCCATTGATAGTCGATTTGCAGCGAGTCGCCCGCCGCAACGATTGAGAAAACAATATCACCCGTGCGAGCATTGTAGGCCGTCACCGCCACGCCCCTGTTGGCATTGGCGGAGTTTGACTGGAGATCGAATCGGAACAATTGCGTCTTTCTCACGTTCACACGCGACCAGTTTTCGGCATTCGGAACCACGGTGCCCGACAGCAGTTGATCAAGGTGAACGGCGTCCGTCGCTGCATCAACCGTCACGACATAATTGCCGATTTGCACGGTTGCAGTCGGATCGGCAGCGACTCGAATGATATAGCGAGCACCTGGAGTCGGGTTGTCTATTTCAAACGACACTGAACCATCCGGGCGTGGCTTCGCGCGAGCTTGAGTCAATCGCTCTCCCGCCTCATTTAAAATGTCGGCTCGCAGTAGGGGGCTATCAAAGCCAACGCCTTCGATGTCGACCTTTAACAGCGGACTATTCAGCCAAGGCGCCGTGAACGAATAGTGGTCAACATCGCCGGCGACCAGCGACCCGACGGTTTCGTAGCGTGTTCCTTGCACGAAGCCGATTGCGGTTTCCATTGACGATGATGTGGCAATGGTGTCGTTGAGTCCACTTTCGAAGTCGATGATTCCGACGTTCGAGAAAATGGCATCCACCGATTGTTCTGGATCAAAAACTAGCTCGTCGTCATCATCATCGTCGTCTTCATCCGCGTCGAACAGGATCGGTTCCAAGGGAGGCTGCATGGACGGATCGCGGTAGTCCAACTCGATTTGGTAGTCACCTATCGCGAACACATCGTCAGTATTCCGCTCGACTTGAATAAACAAGTGGCGATGGTCCTTCAATGATCCGATTTCCAGCTGAAGATCATTTTCAAAAAGGGAGTCGGCCTTCGCGTCCGCGATCACATTGCCTTGCCGATCCATGACGATCAACTTTGCCTTGACCAAGCTGATTTCAGAGGCCTTTAAGCGCACGGTCACTTTTTCGGCACCGGCAAGCGGTTGAAAGCGATAGAAATCTTTGTCGCTTTTGGTATTCAAGCTGCCACGAATCGCTAGCGGTTCGCTCGCGTCAAAATCATGGGGGTACTCAATTCGTGTGGCGTCAGCTCGGCGGTTATTCGGCGTCGGCTCGTACACATCCTGTCGAGGTCCGCCGTAAAGATCTCGTATCGAACGCTTGTCCATTGCCTTCAACTCTCCGAGCGGGCCCAAGTAGGTTCCGTGCATGACGGTGCCTGGTCGATTGACATCTGCAAGTCCCAGCGCGTTGCCAGCTTCATGCAGAAGGACCGAAAAAAGCTCCACCGCCGGACCTTTTTCATTGGCATCGGGAATGTCAAATTGGTCGCTTTCCCAGTCGCCGAGAAAGTAGTTGGTGTGCGTGTTCAGCAGGACATCGCCGGCCCAGGTGCCCGAGTTGGCCTGGAAAGGCAAGGCGTTGGCCAAGACTCCTTCTTGGGGAAATGCACCAATGCGAAACTCGCCGAATCGCGGATCATTGCTCGTCAAACCGACGGTGCCAAACGAATCGCCGCGATCGGTCGTTAACCCAATGTTGATGTTGGTCTGAACCGCCCAAGTTTGAAAGGCTCTGAGAGCTGCTGCCTGCCACTCGCGTCGATCGGCGACTTGGTCAAAGACTTCGCGGATCGAGTTGGAGTACCCGCCGATTTGAGCTTGATCGGTTGGGAAGCTAACTTGCAAAGAACGCGCATCTGGCCATGGGGTCCCAAATGTTGCCAACACACGACGCTGCTCTAAGAATTCGCAGCGCAATCGACGGGTGATTACTCGACGTCGCGACGTTGCGGGATTCTTGCTTTGGCCGATGCGATAGCGATCAAAATATCGTTTCATGGTGAAGGAACCTTCAAGCCGTTGGTCGTTGTTAGTGAAATGATCGTGTGCATCTCATCAGCCAATCGCACGATCGCCTCAATTTGGCGGAATGTGTCGTTGTCGCGAAGATTGTTGAGGTCTCCATCGGTCGACAACAAATCGCTACCGTAACCACGTTGAATCGCTGATGACAAATATGCCAACGACAGTCGCCGGTGATCGACCGAGGAAGCATCGGATTGACCGATCAGAATCGCGTGCACACATGCAGCTTGATAGAGCGAAGCGGGCGTCAGTTGACGATGTTGACGTTTCGCGTTTTCGATATCATTGATTGCTCGAGCGACTTTGCCTTGGCGCGCGTAAAGCACGGCGCGCCCCAGCAACGCCTTTTCGAAACTCGGCTCATATCGAAGGAGGCGATCGAGACAAGCGAGGGCTTCATCGGGTCGTTCCAACAATTCCGAAAGTAGATGTGCTTGGGTTTGCAAGACCATCGTCGAGGCGGGATCGAGCTTTTCTGCTTGCCGAAGATCGTCTAGTGCCCCCGTTTTATCAAACGACATACGGGCGAATGCGCGGCTGACCCACTCATCGACGGACTGCGGCGTTAGTTTCATTACTTCCCGAAGGTCCCGAGTGGATTGCTCAGGATTGCGAAGTTTGCGGTGCAATCGCGACCGCGCCAACATGATGCCAGTCGTCTTGCGACCGTGTTTCAGGGCTTCATCGAGCACCTCAACGGCGCCTTGAAGATCACCAATGGCCTCCCTGGCCAAAGCCAAATTGATGCGTGCTAATTGCACATCCGAAGCCAGCGACAGTACTTTCTCAAAATCTATTGCCGCTGACTCGCTGGCCCCCTCGGTTCGCATCTGAAGACGACAGATCCCTCGATACAAATACGCGACCTCGGCAGCATCATCGTTCTTGATCGCCAGTGTAAAACTCAACTCCGCTGGGCGAAGTTGATTCGTTTTCATCTGAGCTCGACCAACCGTGACCCAATAACTCGTCGTATCGATGTCACGAAGCAGGTCTGGGGACAGAAGTTCGAGCGCCTCCGAGGCCTTTGAATCTTCCAGCAGCGAAAGCGCTTGCGCGAACGTGTCGACAGGATGCTCGCCAGTCAGTTTCTCGTTTTGCGCATTCAACTGATGCGGCAGCAAATCCTCGTATCCAGCCATGGTGATGAGCCGGCTGGAAGCATACGGAGCGGTTCGGAACAGCGACGGATCAGCAATTGCGTGCACATAGGTATGAATCTGATTGTCGGTGGTCGCCGATCGAACGATACCCGACTCGTTCGTGCTCAATCGCCAATGGCACGCGACCAACAGCAAGTGTGTGATTCGACGTTTCACAAAGACTTTGTCGTCTTCGTCGAGGTAAGCGTAAGCGTCTTCGACTTTCCAGTTAGGATTATCGAGAACCTGGTACATACCCAAGCAACGATCGGCCGCGTCAAGGCTTGAACCGGGATAGAAATCAGCAATGGGTAGCAGTTTTGAGAGCACATGACTGGAACGTGCGGAAAACTCCTCACGCTGCGCCGTCGCAAACAATGACCGGTTGGATTCTCGCAATTGCCATGCGGAGACGCCGACAAGGACCAGCGTAGCGATGCCGGAGCACGTCAACGCCGTTGCCGAGGAAAGCGTAGGATGCCGTCGCATCCACTTTGCGGTTCGACTCGCCAGCGATGGTTCGCCCGCATATCGAAGCGGACGATTGTCTAGCTCCGATTCAAGATCTTGAAACAGATGTTCGGCGGATTGGTAACGGTGCTCGGCGATCGGTTGCAGACACGACTGGATAATGGCTCGCACGCTGGCCGCGACGCGGTCGTCAGCTCTCCATGCCAATGGCCGGAAACGCGTCTCGGCTGCGTCGTTCAAATCCAGCGGCGCCGTTGAGATCGGGGCAAGATAAGGAAGTCGCCCCGTGAGCATCTCGTACAACATGATGCCAAGCGCATAGATGTCCGATCTCGCGTCCGACTCAACGCGGTGTTGCATCAAAGCTCGCAGGACTTCGGGTGACATGTAGGGAAGCGTCCCGCCGAACCAACTGGTCGCTTGCTCGCCAATCTCGCGAGACAGATTGAAGTCCAACAACGCTGGCTCACCATCACTTCGAATCAGGACGTTCGCAGGTTTCAGATCTCCATGCAGGATTCCGCGTGCGTGTGAGTGTGAAAGCGCTCCGGCCAATCGGCAAAAAATCCAAAGCGCCAAACGCTCGCCACGCATCGCTGCCAACCGTTGCAGTGGCGAAGGCAACACTTCCGGACCGAGCGGAGTCGTGTTCGCGCGGTGTTGTTCTGACGATTCAGCGACAGATTGCACAAGTGTTTGGTCGATTTGTTGACGAAGCGTCGAAACCAAACTCTCGCCAGTACGCAGCGACGCATGCACATCGCTGGCCAAAAAATCGGCGAGCGTCACCGTGCCTTCGTACGGCATGCACAAAATCGAGCGGTTACCCGATTGGTGGAACGAAAAAATGGGGACGATGTTGGTGTGTTGAAGCCGCGCCAATCGTTGTGGCTCGGACAATGTCCGCTCCACGACTTTTAGCACCACATGTCGGTTGGACAACTCAGATTGCCGAGCTAGAAAAACTTCGCTGAATGCACCTCGTCCGATCAACCGCACAACGGTGAAACCCATCTGACGAACAGCCTCGATCGCAGAATGAGCGACAGACACGTCCCGGCAATCATCGCTTGCCGCGACAAGCAAATCGTTCGTCCTCAAAGATTCTCGATTGTTACCGCCGTGTGAACCTTGATCGCCACGAGCTCGTGTTCGTGAATCTTCGTAATCGATCGCCCGAAGACTTTCAGAATCGCTGGCAAGCTGTGGGTACCGTGCCACGTAGTCCGTGACCATCAACGGCGCACCCACCGCATATCGCCGTTGGATGTCAACTCGAATCAATTCTGCCAAACAAGTTGGGTCGACGCTGAGCCCGAACCGACGAAGCAAATCAGGAAGCTGATCGACCGAGCTCTCGGACCAAGAGTCTTCAAAGTAATCAATTGCTTCGTCGAGCAAATCAGCTTGGGTGGCTTGATCCATGACGCGACAAACTCGAACGACAACGGGCAGCTAATCGAACACTCAGTAACACGAACCACGATATCCCGGAGAGTCCCTTCGCGAGAGATTTCCGACATAAAAAATTAAAGAAGTAAATCCGCGAGCTTTTCTCGGCTGCGTTTCAAGCTGCGTTCGACGGTTCGGCCCGTCCGCCCGATGCTTTTGGAAATGTCATCGACTGATTCGCCATTCATTCGATGTAGCAGGATTTCACGATCAACGGGCCTCAGATGCTCCAGAGTTTCCTCGAGGGACAGCTTCACCTCGGCTGCGTTCAGTTGGAACCTGTCGTCAACCTCGCTCGATTCCTCCCAGGCCAAATTGCGATCGTCGTTTCGTTTCTCGGCGCGATTGAACCTTGCGCGACGTCGGGTCTTGTTGACGGCAATGACGGCCAACAAATTCCACAGCGTATTGCCGGGTGGAGCGTCGAAACTGCCTTCGCGCACGCCACGAAAAATGCTCATAAATACAGACTGAACGATGTCTTCCGGTTCCATCGCCGCACGCAACTTGGCTCCCATTTTCGACCGGACCAAGCCCACCAAGCGTCGCGCGTAACGCTCGTACAATTCCTCGGCAGCGCGAGCGTCGCCATCTCGTACCGCCGCAACCAATGATCGGTCGGTGGGAGCAATCGACGATTCGAGGTCTTGCAATTCGGGCACTCTCACGCACTCACAAGGAGAAACCAATGTGCGTGAATTGTAGTCCGAGGGCAAGTGACTACCAGACATGAGTTTCTGGAAGTCGTCCGATTGGCAAACACGATTCGCAGGGAAACCGCAGGAACACATCACGGAAAATCGCGTGCTTGTAGAAGTAAACAAGGGCCGGCACATCCGCTGAAACGCAGACGCTCCGACCCGACACATGCCGTTAGCTTCGACATGAAGGGCAGTTGAACCGCCTCTCAATCGCACTCAACGCTGCCTTCTACTTCGCTCGACTTGTCAACGCTGCAGGTGCCTGGGCCTGATTCGAAAACATTTCCCTTGATGAGACTTCCGTTGCGAACGAAGACACTGCCGCCACCAGCCTCGTCCAAGTTGCCTTCCACGAGGCTGGAATCGACCACGATGTTGCCTCCATCGGATTCGAATACTTCACCTTTCACGAGCGACCCCGCTTGAACAGTCGCGTTACCGGTGCCGTTTTCGTCCAGATTCCCCTCCACTTCGCCCCCTGACGTCACAAGAATATTTCCGGCTCCGTCTTCCTCGATGTTTCCTTTGACCAGACCGCCATTGACCGTCACACCTCCAGATCCCATCTGGTAGATGTTGCCCTCGACAACTCCACGGACGGTGAGCGTTCCGTTCGTGATAAAGATGTTCGCTTCGATTGTCCGATTCGGACCGATCACCGTATTGCCAATGTAAAACACGTCGTCAGCGCTGACCGTTGTCGATTGAACCAGCCCCGCAACGGCGAACAGACCCAACAACGGCAAATTCTTGATGAAGGTACACATGCTTAACTCAACTCCGAAGATTGTTTGTTGAAACTGACATGATTACTCGATCATGTCCACGTTTAGGCAAGTCCCGTTCCACGCGACTTGCGACATTCATTCGGTCGAGATTTAAAATTTTTTTGTCGGAACCAACGGATCTACGACACTATTTGTCCGGCAAGATCTGGAGGCAAGAAGTTTAGCGCTACCAGCGGACGACGGCGGTGCCCCACGCCAAGCCGGCTCCGAAGCCGCATAACAAGACGAGGTCACCACGCCGGATGCGGCCCGCGCGAGCGGCTTCGTCCAGCGCCAGCGGAATGCTTGCACCGGAGGTGTTGCCGAAGCGGTCAAGATTCACGAACACTCGCTCCGCCGGCACGCCCAGATCAGCGACTGCCGAGTCGATGATCCGCTGATTCGCTTGGTGCAGCACCACCAGCGCCAGTTCGTCGGGCGTAACCCCCGCTTTGCTCAGCACTTGTTTGGCGCTTTCTTCGAAGACGCGCACCGCCCATTTGAAGACGCCGCGGCCGTCCATTCGCAAGAATTGTTCACCAGCGTCGTAGGCAGCCGGTGTCAATTCCTTGCGCGTACCGCCCGCAGGAATGCAAAGCATCTCGCCACCGCATCCCTCGCTGCCGAGTTGGTAGGCGAGAACGCCGCCTCCGTCTGCATCGGGGTCGTGCGTCAAGATCGCGGCACCGGCGGCGTCACCAAACAACGGATACGTTTTGACGTCTTGCGGATTGACGGTCCGGCTCATCAGATCGGCTCCGACCACCAGGACACAGCGATTATTTCCGGCTGCAATGAATTGGGCTCCCGTGATCATGCCGTACATGAACCCGGCGCACGCGGCGTTGATGTCCATAGCCGGGGCCATCGCGCCGAGGCGGCGTTGGAGATGACACGCAGTCGATGGCGTCGGATGGTCCGGTGTGATGGTGCACACGATGATCAGATCCAAATCGGCCGCCGTTTTGCCACAGGCCTCCAAGCAGCGCACCGCGGACTCGTAAGCTAAGTCACTCGTGGCCTGGTCCGGCGAAGCATGGCGCCGCTCGACAATTCCGGTGCGGCGAACAATCCAATCGCTGTCACACCCCAGCGAAGCGAGATCGTCGTTCGTGACTCGGTTTTCAGGAACATAAGACCCCGTGGCCAACACGCGGACCCCGAGGGCTCGCCCCATTCGCCCCCGCGTCGATAATTGGTCGGCGGAGTCCAAGGAGGTAGAGGGTTGAAATTCGACGGATCGGATGGGTGCCGTACGGGTCGTGTCGGTCATTCGCTGGCAGGGGCGTGATGATGAGTGCAAGTATGCGTAAGGTCCAAGTCGCTGCACGCAACGTGCAACGGAGGGCAGCAGAGTATAGCGGCCCAGAGGAAACGCGTCAGGCGAGTTTTTTCAGGCGATTTGGTAAACTAAGGGCCGTTTTTCGTCGTATTCGGCTGTTTCGCATTGCGTTAACGTGGGCGACGATGTCGCGAATGAAATTTTCCCGCCGCCAATGGTTGCTCGCCGGTACATCGCTGGCGACCGCTACGGGTGCGTTGGGATTTGCGCTTCCCTCGCTGTGGCATAGGGGCCGCAACTCGCGTCGACGAACGACATCCTGGATGCGGGTATCGGGCGGATCGATGGCTCCAACGCTCTGGGGCGAGCACCACCTGGTCAACTGCCGCGAGTGCGGCGTGTCCTTCAAAATCGATGCCTCGCCAACTGGGTCAATGTCGCAATCCGACAAGGCTGAGTTCCCTTGTTGGCACTGCGGCGCAGCCCTCGATCGGCCCACAACGGTAGCCCGCCCGGGCCAAGTCATTCAAGTCGATCCAATGCAGGCGGAGCGACAACTGCAGCGTGGGGATTTGGTCGTGGTGCGAGTCGAGCAATCGCTCACCGTTAAACGCTTGCTCGCCGTTCCGGGCGACGTGATCGCATTGTCCCCACAAATCGATGCACCACCAAGGCTGAGTTGCAACGGGGATTTCACGCATTCGGTGTCGTTGATCCCTGTCGACCGAGATGCGCGGCGTCTTCACTCACGATGGAATGCGGACGGCGCGGATTGGCAACGTACCGATTGTCGATGGCAGTGTCGTGTGACCGACCAGGGGTCGTCGCGATTGACCCACACGCATCGAAGCGTTCATGCACACGGGAAAGCCATCGAGTTCCTCGACGACTGTCCGGCCAATCCGCTGCTGGCCCGCACCCTGTTCCCCGTATCGACGATCTTGCTCCGATTGCAAGTCACATCGGATGGGCCTGTCGAGTTGCGCACATCACTTGGCCATCGCGACGTCGCCGCGGGATGCACTCACGTCGAGTTCGAAGGTCCTGCCGTTCCGTTGTCGATCGCCGTAAGCGCCAAAGCGAAATCTGCCGCGGTCATTCTTGACGATTTGACGATCGACCGACGGATCGACTATCGCCTCGGTCCTCGCGACGATCACGCCTTGTATCCGATAGAACTCGGCCCGAGTGAATTCTACTTGGTCGGTGACAATGTTCCCATCTCCATCGATAGTCGCCAGTTCGGACCGGTTCACCGCGATCAAATCCAGGGACTCGTGACCGAACCGTCCTCATGGTCATAACTTTTGTGTGATGACAGTGAGAGCTGCGGCGCGCGGTGACGTTACACCGACGGGATGATTTCACCTCGAACAAGATCTTCGAACGTCTCGCGTTGGCGAATCAGCTTGGCGGTGCCGTCTTCGATAAGGACTTCCGCAGCTCTGGTTTTGCTGTTGTAGTTGCTGGACATCACAAACCCATAAGCCCCAGCATTTTCGAGGATAACGAAGTCACCCACGGTGACCATCGGCAATCGTCGACTGTCCACAAAGCCGCCTTCACGCTGAGTGAAGATGTCGCCTGATTCACAAAGCGGCCCGCCCACGATCGCGTCGACTTCATCGCGAGTCGAGGCATCTCCCTTGGCGGCGCAAACCGAGATCGGGTGATGCGAACCATACATCACCGGACGAGCCAAATCATTGAATCCGGCGTCGAGCAGGAAGTAGAGATTGTCGCCGACCTTCTTGACGCTGCGAACTTGGGCGACCAGGAAACCACTTTCTGCCGAAAGATAACGACCTGGTTCAATCTCGAGTGTCAATCGATGTCCGAACGTGTCACTCAAACGATTGCGGGTCGCGTCCCACAGCTCAAAGTACTTTGCCAAGTCGACGTAGGAATCGGTGTTCTTGTACGGTACCGGTAAACCGCCACCGGCGCTGATGGTGGTCAATGTGCGGCCAACTTCGATCGCCGACTTTTCCATCGCCGCACAAACTTCACTGAGATGTTCCAAGTCAGTGCCAGACCCGATGTGCATGTGCAATCCGGTCACCGTGACGCCGAATTGATCGGCGCGGCGCAAGCAGTCATCGATCTGGGTATGCCAAATTCCGTGCTTGCTCTGCTCTCCACCGGTATTCGTTTTCTGACTGTGTCCATGTCCGAATCCGGGATTAATACGCAGTGTCACATTGGCGCCGGGCAGTCGCTCGCCAAGTTGGCTGATCATGTCGGGCGAACCGCAGTTCACGTTGAGTTTGTGCTGGACGACAAGTTCCAGTGCGTCGGCGTCGAAAATGTCCGCCGTGTAGACGATCTCGTGCTTCGCCGGATCGGTGGAATAACCCGCGGCGATGGCGCGGCGGACTTCGCCGGCGCTGACGGCATCGACGACGACGCCTTGTCGACGCATGCGATCGAGAATCGCGATATTGCTACAAGCTTTCTGCGCGAACCGCACGACGTCAAACTCGGCCAAATCCGCGATCCGCTGGTCAATCACGTTGCGATCATAAACATACAGCGGTGTTCCGAACTGGCGAGCCAGTTCGACAATCGATTGTCCCGCAATTTCGCTGCGAGTGGTGGAAAACGTGGGCACGGTCAACATAGCGGCGTGGCTTTCGGAGAGAGTACATTTTGGTGGCAACACTTTAACGCCAATAGCGGACACGGCAATCCTGGACCGGGTTCGTGGAAACCGCCCTCCATCGACTGCCCGTCCTCATGCCGCGCCCCAAAAAACAACGTCGTCCATCCAAATCGATTTCGATACGCCGACGTCGAGAATCGATCGTTTCCCGCCATCCTTGGCTGGTAGGGTTCTCGGCGGCTTATTTGGTAGCGGCCTTGGTCGCCGTATTGGTCAGTGGAAATCGGGAATTTGCGTTCTACCTCATCTCACTGGGTGTGATCATCGCGGCGATCTTGTGGCTCGACCATCGCCTTCGGTTTTCGACTGCGGTGCTTTGGTGTCTTTCGCTGTGGGGTGCGATGCATTTGGCGGGCGGGCTGATGCCGCTGCCGTCGGGCTGGCCGTTCGACGGTGAGCATGCGGTCCTTTACAGCGCATGGATCATCCCAGGCATTCTCAAATACGACCACGTCGTTCACGCATTCGGGTTTGGTACCGCCGCCGTCGCCGCGCTCCAGGCCATGCGTCCGTCACACGAGCGTCGCATGCGTCCCAATTTGGGACAAATGATCTGCGCCGCGTTGGTCGCTTGTGGCCTGGGTAGCGTCAATGAAATCCTGGAATTCATTGCCACTCGTATTTCTCCGGAAACCAATGTCGGTGGCTACGTCAACACCGCGCTGGATCTCGTCGCCAACTTCGTCGGTGCCACCATCGCCATGCTGGCCGTTCGCTTTATCAGGCGTTAAACGTCGTAGTTGATCGCACTTTACTTGCACCCGGCATCCTCAACGACCAAGCCGCTTGGCGCAATGCTAGTCGTTGCGACTTTCACGTTGTTTAGACCCGCATCAATCCAACGCGACGCGGCACGCAGCATTGAGTCTGTCTGCGCGGTATGCAGTTTGCTTGCATGCGACGGGACTATTAGTCATTCGTGCAGTGGTGCTTGAATTCAAGTGAACAAACAGATCCAGTGTTGATTTGGACTCAGGCCTGGTTGGCGATCGATCAAATGATGATCACGTCTGCAATGCGCGAAGTTCGAATTACACAAGTCATCATTTTCGACGCAGATGTCGCCCGTCCGTTATCATCAAGTCACTCAAGACGCTCATCCTTTGCTTTGCAACGCTCGCGCTGGTCAACGTCCGGCGTGACTCTTCCGGAGAGAAATCATGTTTAGCTTTTTTCGTTCCAAGATCATGCCCGTCCGTTCCACGAAGAGCTTCCATCGAGCTTCATTGAATCGCTCGGTTACGAGTTCAAAACGTGCGATGATTCGAGGGCTGTTGGGCGAAAAGCTAGAAGATCGTCGGATGCTTGCCGCGTACGTGGTGTCGACCGCTGACGATGTGGTCGCAGAGGATGGAAACTTGAGTTTGCGCGAAGCGGTTCTGGCGGCGAACTCCAACACCGCCATCAACGGCGATACAGAAGTCGGCTCCTCGGACTCCGTCGATACCATCACGTTCGCCGCAGGGCTATCGACGATCACGCTATCAAGCCAACTTTCGATCACGGACTCGCTGGCGATCAGCCTGGGAGATGCGACGTCGATCACGGTGAGCGGCAATTCCGCGTCGCGAATCTTTTCGATTGATGCTGGCACCGATGAAGGCCAGCCGACGGAAGTGTCGATCGATGGCCTGAGCTTATCCGATGGGGTGGCTGAAAATGGCGGAGCAATCTTTGTCGCCACCGGGCAGTCACTATCGCTCACTGGCGTCACCCTATCGAACAACGAGGCGACCGGCGCCGCAGGAACCCAAGGCGGTGGAGCGATCTACAACGCTGGGGGCACGGTCACCGTGACGGGTTCTACACTCGCGAACAATGTCGCCAGCGGCACCAGTGGCAGTGGTGGTGCGATCTTTTCGCTCGATGGTTCGTTCACAGTCACGAACTCAGCCATCTCGGCGAACTCCGCCAATCGCGCCGGCGGTGGAATCGAAATCGTTAGCGGCGAGTTGACACTCGACAACGTTGAACTCGGCGGCGACACACCGGGCGACGGAAACTCGGTCGCGGAAGGCGCCAATCCAGGCAATGGCGGCGGGTTGCACGTCAGCGCCGATGCCGTCGTGACGATCAGCGGTGGCAGCATCAATAACAACCTCGCTATCGAAGGCGGCGGTCTATGGAATTCGGCGACCGGAATGATGGCCGTGACGGACACGACGATCGACAGCAACACCGCGGCTCGAGGTGGTGGCGTGTTTCAGCAATTGGGGACCGGCGACCCACTGGAAATCGGAATGGAATTGACCAATGTTACTGTCAGTAACAATACGGCGACGGGGCCACTGGCAACCGATGGCGGCGCTGGAATTTATAACAACGCGGGCCGAATGGTGGTCACGGCGTCGTCGATCTCAGGAAATGTAGCTAACGGTACCGCTGGCTCCGGTGGTGGTGCGTTCAACCTTGGTGGAACACTCAGTCTGACGAACGCCATCATCTCGTCCAACACTGCCAATCGTGCCGGCGGTGGGATTGAAGCGACGGCGGATTCAGCGACCGAGTTGCAGGACGTGACACTCAGCGAGAATGTCGCGGGACCCGCAGGCACGGCAGCCCCCGGCAATGGTGGTGGACTGCACGTCACTGGCGAGGCAACCGTCGATATCTCCGGTGGTGTTGTCTCTCTCAACATCGCGGCGCGCGAGGGTGGTGGACTATGGAACGACACGGGAGTCATGACCATTGCCGGTACCACGATCGAAGAGAACACGGCATCGGGACCCGCGGCCGATGATGGCGGCGGTGGTATCTTCAACAATGGTGGCACCGTGTCGATGACCGGCGGATCAATCACCGACAACATTGCCGACGGTGAATTGGGCTCCGGAGGCGGTGCGTTCAATCTTGGCGGAACACTCAACCTGACCGATACGATGATCTCGTCCAACACCGCCAATCGTGCCGGCGGTGGTATCGAGTCGACTGCGAATTCGAC
>JBGSKM010000070.1:0-35042 GCA_041741195.1 Pirellulaceae bacterium | reverse complement strand
TATGGCACTCAACATTCTGCAACGTGACACTACTGTGAAGGACAACATTCGTGGCAAACGCATGCGAGCCGGATGGGATGACGCAGTCCTCGATGGTATTTATGCCGGTTTTAACGGCACTTGAACGTGCGATTGCCCTGTAGGCCCCTGTAACCTGCTGTGTATTCGCCTTTTGTTTCCACCAGGCGAACTCGCACTCAAAAAGCAGTGGCACGTGATGCTCCTCGCAATCTGCCTCTTGATGGTTGGTACTGTCGCCTACATCGCGATTCCCGCTGATGTACGAACCATGCTTGCGGAAAACTGCCGCGGTTCCAGTGGTCGATTGAAATGGCGTTACTGCTATGTGGAAATGCGGGCCGTGGGCCAATTCTATTTCGGCGTATTCTTTTTCGCGATCGTGCTAGCGGCATTTTCCGCGCTCTTGTTAATTCTAGTGGATGAATACCTGATACCACTTGAACTTTTGCACTCGGCGGTCACCGTGGCCGATTTAAATCCTGAGGTGTGGAAAGAAAATCTAACCGCGTCTGCAAGCGAATTATCAAAGCAACACGAGAACTGGTACGTAGCAATCGGCGGCTCTCCTCAGGACGTCACGGATTTTCAGCGATTTCTGTGGTATGCATTTCCGATCGCCCTTTTACTGAGTTTCGCTGGATCGGTCCTGTGCATGAAACTCACTGCTAAAGGCTATCAGGCCGCCCTCGACCAACTGATCAACGATTGCGTCTTGCGTGACCGCCAGCGAATTACGGAGAGATACTTGCGAGACTCGCGGCAGTACGATATCGAGCCTGATTGAGCCAGCAGTATCCAATTATTGGACTCGGTATTCACGCCTTCGCGCCGGGAACGATCTAACTTAGGCCGCCATCACCCCTCTGCATCCTCGCACCGTGGCTTCCTTGGGTTCAACAGAATGCTGCTCACCGGCGGGAGTCGTTTGCGGGCAACTCGCAAAAAAAACAGCGGCCAATTTCTCGGCCGCTGTTTGTCGTAGCTTAGACCAATCGAACTTGTTTGGCGTCCGCTTACGGAAGCGTTACAGATTCCTTGCTGCCACGCGTTCCGAGGGCGCCCCACAAACCATAGGGGCTTTTCGCACCAGGGGCAGTGGTGGACGTACCGACGGGCCAATTAGGTGAGTTAGCGCTCTTGTTACCTGCTTCGATCGAATCGGTAATGAACTTCACCGCACCGTCACCCATCAGCACGTGAGCACCTCCCTGGTGTCGGCTTCCCACAGTGAACATCCCGTCCGAGCCGTCGCCCGAGTAGGCGCAACTGACTTTGTTTGGCGGCATGATTGTCGTGACGCTCGACATCACGGGTCGACCATCCGCCCAACGCATCCCCTTTCGCTGGGACGTGTTCCAGTTGTTCGCCGCAGTGCCTGCCCGGTGGAACTGGGGGCGATCCGGATCGATGGTGTCCTCACAAGTGACGGGCGTGATAAAGAACTGGGCATTGCTGCCGCGGTTCACCACCGTCGCGACAACCTCGAGAGTATTGTTGTCCGTCACAATTTCGCCACATGCGATCGTATTGCTCAAACCATCGAGAATATCGCGGAACGAGGTTTGGTATCTCGTTTGGAAAAAACCGCGATTGAACGAACCCCGACGCGGCGTACACCAACCAAGTTCGTTGCCGTTCTCGTCGACACAAGAGTGATTGTTGCTCGAGATTCCGTCACCAATACACGCGGCGTAATTCGTGAACGCTTCAAAGTTCGCGGGAGCCAAGTTGGGGTCGCTTGGACAACGGTAAGTCCCAATTTGTGTCAACCAGGGAGTGTAATTTCGGTTCCAGGGTACCGGTCCCATCGGTTGGAACGGAGGCACCTTTGCAGAATTGTTGTGATTGACGCTGCGCGGGTTGGAAATCTGTTCCCAAACCGCTTGTTGTTCGATGAACGGTGTCAGCCCGACAAGATAGCTGAGCAAGAACCGGTTCGTCTCGTTGTTGCCAGTTGGGTCGGACTTCGTGCCACCACTCTGCACCGGCAACTTATCATAGGCGGAATGGTAGTTGTGCAATCCAAGCCCAAGCTGTTTGAAATTGTTGCTGCAACTCATCCGCCGCGCCGCTTCACGGGCTGCTTGAACAGCCGGCAATAGCAACCCTACCAAGACGCCGATGATCGCGATGACCACCAACAGCTCCACCAGAGTGAAACCAGATTTCACCCTCGAGTTTTTAACCATCACATGATTCCTCAATAACACGAAAATAAAAGCAACGTCGACGATGATATCGACGCGCACAAAACACAAGAAAGCTACTCACCGGCCGCGCTACTGGCTCTTCATATCCGCTTCGTATTGTGCGGACATTTCCTCCATTTGCTCGGGCGTTTGGACGACCGAATCATCAATCGGAGAAACGGTGGCGGTGTTATCTGGACCGCCACAGCCCGCGATGATCGATGCGGACAGCAGCAGAAAAGAACCGAACATGAAAACTTTTGACATCAACGAGCCTTTGAAATGAATGATGACCGCCTTGACGACGGCAAACTGAAAATGTGGCCGACCGCTCTTCACCTGCCTAAGGCGACTCAACACACTAGACAGATCCACAGAGGTGACCAAACCACCATAACGACCCGAGAATGCGTAAAGCAATGAGATATCGCGCCCGAAATTAGAGTTTTTTCCCACCCGGGCGGTCAATCCTCTATGACCATGGAAGCTAGACCTCACAAAACCCACCTCAATGGCGGTGATCAGTTCATCCGAAAGGGCGACATCTCGCCTTCGATCCAGGTGAAATCTTGATCCGCTTGCAGATTCAATGCGGACGAGGTGACGCCGTTGGGCCAGGTGATTTGGACGCGATCAACCGTCGTCGATGTGCCCAATCCAAACGTCACCCGACGCTGATTCGAACACTGATATCCGTTTCCCGCCAGCAAGTGACGTGTCCATGTTTGTTCGCCCACCTTGACTTGCACGACCGCTCCGATTGCATCGCGGTGCGACTGGGTGCCGACGAGACTGAGCGTCAACGAATGGTCGGTTCCAGCGGCGATCTCCGTCGAGTTGACGAGCAGCGAAACGGGGTCGAACAGGTGCGTGACAAGCAGGTCAACGCGGCGGTCGCGATTGGCATCAACACTCACCAGCGATCGCCCCAAACGAGACGACTCAAAGTATGCACCGAGCATGTCGGCGGGCTGTGGCGAGTAATGTCCTCGGGTATCACGGCGAAACAGTTGCATCGGCATCCGGTATGCGTGACCGGAATGCGTGAAGTCGTCGACGTTGCCGTTGGCGATGACAAGTTCTAGCGCTCCATCGTTGTCTGCGTCGATCCACTGAGTCCCATACGCCAACATGGAATGGGTCGGCTCGACGAGTCCGGCAACCGACGTCCGATCGGCCCAAATCCCGGGACTGATTTGTTGGTAAAGCGTGTTGTAGTCGTCGGTAAAGTGCGTGACATAAAAGTCAAGGTCACCGTCACCGTCATGGTCATCCGCGGCGATCCCCATGGATGCTTGCGACAGTGATCGTTCGTTGAACGCTAGTCCTCTCACCGCCGCTTGTTCGACGAACGTAACGGGTGCAGCCACGTTCGATAGTGCGGCGCCGCCTTGTAGCGACCAAAACTGGTTCGCGGTCATGTCATTCGCGACATAGATATCGAGCCCCGGTTGGTGATCGAGTTGGCCTACTAACAATCCCAGACCGCGACCGGGCGACGCATCGTCCATCCATCGCCCCGACGCGTCAGCGAACGTTCCGTCACCGCGTCCCTGCCACACTCGGTCTATCGCGGCCGGATAGCCGAGTGGGCCGCATGAACGATGCGTCGTCATGCCATCGGGAAAACACGGTTGCGTGATCACATCGTCGCCGGCGATATAGTTCACCTCGAAGATGTCAGCGATCGCGTCACCATCGAGATCGGCGATTGCGATCGAAGTCGTCCAAGCGTCTCCGGCCAGCCCGACCGCAGACGTCACGTCCGTCAAGGAACCATCGCCATTGTTTCTCAGCAGCCGATTTTCGCCAAAGTTGGCGACCATCAAGTCGGGGAAGCCGTCGCTGTTGTAGTCTCCCGCGGCGACACCTTGGGAATAGCCGCGCTCACCCGCGCCCGCGACCTCGGTCACATCGACAAAATGGCCGGCGACATTGCGAAACAATCGATTGGGTTGCGAGTCGCGTTGCTTGGGGACGCCATCGCACGACGTAAAATAGAAATCGGGCCAACCGTCCAGGTCCACATCGATCACGGCGGCACCGCCGGCTCCCGATTGATAGATCCACAGGCTCGACTCTTCGCCGAGCGGCTTATCGATCGCACAGATATAATTCAGACCGCGAGCTTCGGCCTCGTCCGCGAAACGGATTCGATTCGCACTGGAATCGACGACCGCTTCGGGTTCACGAGCAGTATGGAGCCTCCAGTCGATCTCCGGCAAACCGGCAACGTCGATGGCGCGTGTTACCAACATCTCCGGCGA
Source organism: Pirellulaceae bacterium (assembly GCA_041741195.1). Taxonomy (GTDB): domain Bacteria; phylum Planctomycetota; class Planctomycetia; order Pirellulales; family Pirellulaceae; genus JBBSJZ01. Next base: position 30,565 of record JBGSKM010000070.1, on the reverse strand, counting down.
TTGCCACGGCGATTGACCCGTCATTTGATTACGTAGATCGCGGAACACCGACGCGGCGCGAGGATCGGGGTCTTGGGTCATCATCACGGCGATGCGAGCCCAGGTCGCGGCTTCCCAAATTCGCCCGAGACGATTCATGGATTGAGCAAGCTGCACTGCGGCTCGCTGGGAATGATTTCGCCATGAGAACAGCGACTCGACGTCATCACGCATGGCGGTGATCAATCCGGCACGATGACTCGCGCGATGAGAGTCATCGCTTCGCCCGAGTTCGGCTAAGCACGTGCCCAATCGAGTGAGCGACTCGCCGTCATTTTCATTGAGTGAGGACGCTCGCCAATACGCATGCGAGGCAACGTCAAGGCGACTTTGTTTCTCTGCCCAAACACCTGCGGCTAACCAATACTGAGGTTGCGATTCTATATTCCGAGGAAGCGAGGCAGACCATTTGACGATAGCCGCCTCATCGCCGAGTTCGACAATCGCTCGGCCATAGTAGGCCCAAGCTTCGACAAACTCGGGATGCCGTTGGCACACCGGTTCAAGCAAGCGTCGTGCGCCGGCCCAATCGCGATGATAGGCGAGCGATCGCGCCAGGGCATATTGCGGTCGAGTATCCGTGGGATCAATTTTGAGCGCGTAGTTGCAGATCGCTTCGTCCGTTTGCGGTCGCGTCAAGTCAGTCAACATGATCAACTCGTTGACGCCCGCTTGTTGGTGTTGGACCAAGTACTGCAAATGCTCGGCCGCCCGCAGCTCCAATCCTAATGACGCTAGCAGACCCGCGAAATCAGTGCGGGCCTTGATGTTGTCTGGCTGGGCTTTGACAAGTGATTGAAGCGTCCGCAGCGCTTCGAAGGGCTGGCCGAGCTGCATGTAAAGTTGTCCAAGCTTATCAAAACGTTCACCCGGTACTGGCGCCGCTACCGCGACAGCACGCTCGAGCAACTCGGCCGCCGCTTGAGACTGCCCCTGTGCGATCGCGATGTCCGCAGCCAACTCCAACAACGCGGTATCATCCGGTGAAGCGACGAGTAAGCTTTCGATATGCCCTTTGGCGGTGGACCAGTCGCGAACTTGGATTGCTTGTCGAACAACCACGAGCGGATCAACATCGGCCGCTGGTACCGCGAAATCGACGGATTCGGGAGTCGATGTCGGACGACCACAGCCGAGGACACCGAGCGCCGACACGGCAACCGACCAACAAAAAACTGACAAGAAACTTAGCCGACGCAATCTTGATCTCAAGCAATAAGGTTCCCGACGCAATGGAAAGTCCACGATGAACTCGCTGGTCAGATCGCTATTCTAAACCAGTTGACGCCGGTGATACGCTGAGCCGAGTAGAAATGCACACTTCACGGTGAGCCAAGTGGTCGATCCAAGCCGCTGATACGGGGCTGGACAATGGGGCGCTCGCCGGTCCAAGGATTTGCGCGCGTGATCCTCGCTCGCGTATTGCCATCACCTTCGACGGGAAGAGGTCGACTGGGCAACAACAGCAAATTCAACATCGAGGCGGTTTGCTGAGACAGCGGCACTTGAACGCTATGTTCAGGCGCGACAGCGGTTGCCAGATTTGCCGAAGGCAACAACTGCCCCATCGACCGCGCCAATGCTCGCCCGTCGGCGCACAACGCGACGCCCGGCGGCGCCGATTCATAACCGGGTTCACCCGCACATTGGCCGGTCAAAAACAATTGCGCTCCATTGAGACTGAAGTGCAGTGCCAATCGGTCGTAAGGAAGATTGTGTTGCGAAATCGCGTCTTGAGCAACCTCGAACTGCAGCCATTGGTGAGCTGCCCTGACGAGCGACCCACCAATGTTGCCATCACGCGCCACCAGCGCACCGTCCACGTCGATGCGTTTTCCGGGCTGGATAAAACCTCGGTTGAAGTCGACATCGGCCAATCCGGTCAATCGATGGGGAAGCGTCTCAAACATTCGACTGAGGTCAAGTTTGCGAAAGTGAGACCCGTGCAGATTGAGTTGCCACTTATCTGCACTGAGTTCCCATTCCAAGTTTCCCGAGAATTCGGCATCGGGTCCTAAGTGTTGGATCAGCGGAGAAAAATCCGCAAGGGCAGAGCAGGGCAGGGCGGCAGCACCGGTCTGTAGACTCCATTTCGTCGCCGGAGTGTCGCCGGCGCGGTCACGAAAGAGCTGGAGCGTGATTGGCGCATCGTCCGGAGCATGGGCCTGCACCGCTTCGACGGCCAAACGCACCCCGCGTGCCTGGGGCTGTAGCTGGATGTGGACGCGACGAAAGCTCATCGGTTGGCCGTGACGGCTGGCGATCGTCAAGTCATCCACATGCACTCGCATGGGCTCGCGAGTTCGTTGGGGCTGGCACAAGAACCGGTCGTGCACGAGTGCCCAAAACGCCGACAACTGTTCCGATTGGACTTGGGGCTGGCTCAATCGCAGCGCCGAACGACCGCCGGATGTCGCCCATTCCGCCAATCGCACCTGCGCGATCGGGCGTCCGGTTTCCGGTTCGGATAATTCGACACCGCTCAACGTCAGTGCATAGGGGCTGAGCCGAGCAAAATCGGCGATGCGAACCACCAGCCCCATCTCTTCGCCCAGTCGGCTTTCCAAGGCGATGCGTGAGCGATGGTGATACCAGGGTGTCCACGTCACAAGAATGATGCCGAGCGTAACCAGCGTGGGTAGTGCGCAGCACAGAACGAACATCAAGCGAGCCAAAGCACGCTGCGTCCGTTCATGCATCCGCTGAGTCCTTTCAGTGGTTTACCGATCTCGTCCCGAGAGCTCCAATGCTAAAGTTTTGGAGGTGGTTGCCGATAGGTCGATTAGGAAACATGCGGCATGTGGCGAAAGTTGGCTCGGCATTGGTTTTTTGGATCGATCGCGATTTGTCTCGTCGTCGGCTTCGCCGCCGCGGAGGATCTGCGGCCACTGCGAGAAAACGCGTTGTTTCGAGACAGCGTTGTGTTCATCGTGATGGTGCTGATGGGCCTATCGCTGCATCCCGCCGCGATCCGCAACAGCTTCCGACGACCGCTGCCGTCGCTGGTCGCAATCCTCGTCAACATCGCCGGGATTCCTTTGCTAGCAATCCCCATGTCGATGGTGCTACCGAGCGAAATGTACGGCGGGTTGGTGGTTGCGGCGCTCGTTCCGTGTACGCTCGCGTCGGCCTCCGTTTGGACGCGCAAAGCGGGCGGTGATGACTCGATCGCCATCCTCACGACCGTGGTCACGAATCTGGCCTGCGTGGTGGTGGTGCCGATCGGCATGAGCCTGCTCGTGCGGCATGCTGGCGTCGAAGTTTCTGCGCTAGCGCAGATGAAGAAACTCGCATTGATCGTCGTGCTGCCAATCGTCCTGGCCCAGCTCCTACGTCTGGCCGGGGCCGCGAACTGGGCCGACCGCAACAAGTTGAAGCTTTCGTTCACCGCCCAGTTCGGCATCCTAATCATGGTGCTTTTGGGCGCGGCCGCCGGCGCCGATTCGATGGGGAGCGAGCGGGCCGGTGGCGTTTCGGCGGCGACGAGTTTCTGGATCTCGATTCCGATGGTGGTCATCGCCGCCTCGGGTATCCACCTCGCCGCACTCGTCGCCGGAGTCGCGATCACTCGATTGCTCGGTGGGGACCGTGGCGAACAGATCGCGGTCGGGATATCCGGCAGCCAAAAAACGCTCATGGTCGGACTACAAATTGCGATCGATGCTGGCTTCAGTGTTCTACCGATGATCATCTACCACATCGCCCAACTCATCCTCGACACCATCATCGCCGATCGCTGGCGGTCCAAGAACCAATAAGCCGACGAAATCGCATGAGCCGAAATTCGTGAGCATGCGGTCGTCAACCTTGAGCGATCTCTCTTCGGTTGATTCCACGAAGACGTCTCACGTGGGTTCTCAACGGCCCATTGTTTCAATTTTCTCTCGTCACTGGTTTGTATCCAAATCGAGTTCCTTGCTAAACCCGCCAGGGTCCACGTTTCGCTCTGACAATTGCTTGCGAGCGTAGATTTGATGCGAGACGATGGGTGAGGCCAACCCAGCACGTAGGTCATCCAGCGGCGTTTGGTCGACAACGATGCTGCAATCGAATGTTTGTTCCATCCAAGCGTGGAACTCCTGGACCAACGGTTGCTTGTCGCCACCGAGCGTTTGTTTGAATTCGCCGGCGACGTCGTGCTTGGTCGCGTTACCGAGTTGCGGTTTCCAAAGATCGAGCCCATTAAACTGAGCCATTTCCGGTTCTCCCGCGGGGTTGATCACGTAGGGGGCGTGCAGGGCGATGTGAGGGCTGATCGCACTCCGCAGCGTGAATCGCTTCGGACCTGTGGGCCGCTGCAGCAACGATCGCCCGTGCAACGCACTGCGGTGGTTCACGCCAATTCCCAAGGCATCCATCAGCGTGGGAATCACGTCGCAGTGGTTCGTCGGTGTGTCGATCGTCCTCTGGGACGTTTGATTTGGCAAGTGAATGAGCAGTGGCGTTTGCGTCTGCGCAGGCGATAAATGAGTGGTGTGCACGAGTTGGTCGCCGTAGTCGAACAACGCTTCGCCATGATCACCGATCACCACCACCAACCGATCGGGCATCAACAGCGGCGCGATCATACGGTCCATGGCGTGAATGCTGTTGAGATAACGATTTCTGAGTGATTGCCGGTCATACTTCGGACTCGGAATCCATGGTAACTCGCCATGAACGTAAGGCTGAAAAATTGCGTCCTGTTCGGGGAAGTGATAATCCCAGTGCGCCGTGAGCGGGTACAGCACGACGCACACGGGACCGTCATGCCCGTGCGCTTCACGCTCATGATCAAGCAATTCCTTGGCATGGTCGATATACCACTGGTCGCGATCGTAGAATCGATCTTGATCGTAGCGGTCGTCATAAACGTCCCAGTCGCCTGGACGAAGAAAGTGATCGATGTGCATCCAGTCAAATGGACCGGAACCAAAAAAAGCGGTGAAGTAGCCCGACTGTTTGAACATCCGAGGCATCGCAGCGGGCCAGTGTCGCGCGGTCTCCATCGTCGCCGGATCCAGGCCCATCAGCGTGGTGAACATACCGAACTGGGTCGCATTGCCGCCGCTAAAGTGCTGGGTGCCGACAATCGATGTCTCACGCAATCGACTCAAGTTCGGTGATTGGGGCAATCCGATGGCATCAAAGCGAAGACTTTCCACAATGAGAATCAACACGTCCGGCAGCGAGTGGTCACGAGCAGACTTCGTCGGTGGCGTAAACGCCAAGTCATCGTACTGCTGCTCCAGACGATCCAACGACGGCCCCAACTGTAACAATCGATACTCCATCGCTTGACGTTCAGATTCGCTGAACAGGTCGCGCGGCGGCATCAACCAATCGATCATCCGGAACATGGCCAAGGGATGACGAGCATTGGCGGTTCGATAGACGTGAGCGACATGCGTTGGTGATCGCATTGCCGCCCCAAGCATCACTAGCACCGACACCACGATTGCGATCCCCAACAACCATGAACGCCGATTCGCGGTCGTTATGCTCGCCATGTCGGGTGGTCCAGGGCCGATCGAGTCCGCTCGCGTTCCAGTAACTGCGGTGCGGCGAGCGATCAGGTAAAGCAGCACTTGGATCGTGATCAGGGCCGCCATCGACAACACGATTTGACGAGCATTGCCCCAAGAAACAAAGTTGCGGATGTAGGGCACAAACTCGCGAATTTGAACAATGGCGGATTCGCTCAGCAGCGGTTGGCGGATCGTCAATTCCGACATTCGGTTGCCATACCAAAGTGCCGGAACGACAGCGATCAACATGATCGCCACAATCATTCCTAATCGCGGCATACAACGACGAGCCAACCACGCGACCCAGTACCACAACAAGAACACGAGCAATGTTTCGACGAAAATCCAAACATTGTGCAGACATTGATCGATAAAAGACTGCGATGCGTACCGCGGCAATCGTTCATCGGCGATGCACGCCAATGCCACGATCCCAGCATTGAGGATTGCGAAGGTCCGCAAACAGCGAAAGTCGGTCGTCATGTGAAACCCAATCGAACGGCCCGTAAACTGGCGATCGCCGTAGGCGAAATGACGGTTTTGAAACGGAATTAGCGTGTCGTAGAAGCCTAAGACCGGTCTCGCCCAAAATAAATGGATGCTTGCTCAAGGTCGACCGACTTTCACGTCGGCGGGTACATCAAGCTACGGCATCTACCCTAGGACAACAGTTGCCGCAAATCATCGGCCGTGAGGCTGCTGATGAGACTCTCGCCTGGAGACGGATGAGGAACAACGTGCACTCGTCGTCTTTTAAGTCGCCTGAGGTGCTCATATCGCTTGTCCGTCCTGCCATCGAGGTATTCGTACTTCCACTGGCGAGCATCGATCGCTTGTCGCACCACGGCCAACAGCTTTGCGAACTGCGAAAACACGAGCACCTTGTCAGAATGCACCCTGGATCGTTTCATTGGAAGCTCGCGTTCCAAGCGATCCCCACAGACCAAACGGGCTCTGCGATCCCGCGGGTGTGGGACTGTTGGTTTGACCGGCGAGGGCTTTGCAATAAACGCAAGGCGTCCTGGGATTGCCGGCTTCGATCGAATCCGTGATGAACTTCACGGCGCCATCGGCCATCAGGATGTGGCATCCGCCTTGGTGTCGACTACTCGGCGGCGCGATACCGTACGTATCACTGGAACCGACCAAACAAATCTCCGAGTTCGGAGGCAAGATCGTGTTCACTTGGGACTGGAGTGTGTGAAAGTCAGCCCAGCGAAAGCCACGCTGGGACACGGGGGCGTACACGTTGGCCGCGGCCGTCAAAAACCGAGGCCGAGCCGGATCGACAAATCCGAGGTCGTCACAACGTTTCGCATTGTTCGCGACTTGAAAGAAGCCACCCTTGGCATTGGTAAAGCCGATGGATCGTTTATCGCGATCATCGAGCCCCGTGGTGATCTCGCCGACGGCAATGGTGTTGGAGAGCCCATCGGTGATATCGCGAAAGCGCATCGACTTGCGGGTGACGAACGTCCCGCGAAGTCCGCAATTCGCTCGTTCCATCGCCAGGGTATCTCGTTCATACAGCCAACGAGTGCCGTTCCAGACCGTCACACCATGCTCCGCTTCGTAGAAGCTATCGCCGGTGCAAGCGGCATAATTCGTGCGTCCCAGCGCTGGCAAGCCGACGCCGGGATCACTCGGGCAGCGAAAGGTGGGGATCTCCGTCGCCCACGGTGGATACTCGCCATGGATGGGTCGGGGGCCAAACGCCGGCCATCGATCGCCATCGGCCTCGGTGAGCGGTCGACTGACCTGATCCCAGATCGCCTGTTGCTCCACAAAGGGCAACAGTCCGACCAAGTAGGTCAACTCCATCCGATTGAAATCGGTGCCATCTTTGTTGACAAAAAACGTCGCGGTGTTGTCGGTTTCGCTGGTGGGACCAACGCCATGAATGGGAAGCTGGTTGTAGGCCGCGTGATAATTGTGCAGCCCCAAACCGATTTGCTTGACGTTATTCCCACAACTCATGCGACGCGCCGCCTCACGCGCGGATTGAACCGCGGGCAGGAGTAGCGCCACGAGCACGCCGATGATGGCGATCACGACCAACAATTCGACAAGCGTAAAGGCTCCCCTGGGGGGCCGTGTCAACCGATGCGATTTCATCGGACGGCCTCCGTCGATTGCTGCGAGGCCGCTTCCTCCGCCGCAAGTTGACTTGCGACGTCTTGGTAGGATAATTCGCTGGTCTCTTGCACCACGCCAGATGGCTTGCCACATCCGGCCAGCGTCCCCATCGTGAGAGCTAGGAAGCCAAGACAGGCGTAGAGCTTTCCGCCTCGAAAAAGTAGCAGATTCATTTCAGTCCCTCTCGTGAACAAATGTTTTAAGTCACGTCGTAGGACCTAACAACTTAATTTTACGACGAATTCACAAAACTGGGCGGCTGAACAGGGATTTGATGAGGGGAATCAACGTCAGGCCTTGCCCAAAACCCGCTTCGTCGCGTAATGTACTCGGCTCGACAAGCTGTACTATGCCAGCGGTCACACCCCATCGATGCAAAGAATGAGCAACGCCATGAAAGACGGCATCCACCCCAATTACCAAGAAACCACGATCACTTGCGGTTGTGGAAACTCCTTTGTCACCCGCAGCACAGCTCGTAGCGGCGAAATTCGCGTCGACATTTGCAGCGAGTGTCATCCGTTCTATACCGGCAAGCTGAAATACGTCGACACGGCCGGCCGAATCGACAAATTCCAGAAGAAGTTCGCCGCGGGCACCTACGCCAGCCTGCAAACCAAGAAGCCAGTCAAAAAGAAAGTGGGCAAGTAGCTTCTCCATCGCTGACACCATCATGTAGCCGCACGCATTGGCCCCAGCAACGGGCATTGTGGGCGGCTTTTTTCGTCGCTCACCCCCATTGAATGAACTATTCCCATGAGCGGATCAATTCGCGACACGCTCGAACAAAAGCTCGCACGCTACGAAGAACTCGAAGCCTGTATGTCGGACCCCGATGTGCTGGCCGACGGATCGCGCATGAGCGCCGTGGCGCGCGAACACGGTGGACTTTCGAAGCTCGCTCAGAAGTACCGCGAGTACAAACGGCTTTCCGACGAAATCCGGGGCTGTGCCGAGATGGCGAAAGCGGCTGACGATGCCGAGGAACGCGATATGGCGATCGCCGAATCGGAAACGCTTCGTGCGCAGCGTGAGACGCTCTGGGAAGAATTGCTTGCCTACACGGTCGGCGGCGACGACAGTCACCGGACGCGATGCGTGATGGAAATCCGCGCCGGGACCGGCGGCGATGAAGCGGCACTGTTCGCGCGGGATCTTTACGAGATGTACCGTCGTTACGCCGAAACCAAAGGCTGGAAGACGGAAATCATGGATCACAGCGTGACGGAAATGGGCGGCTTCAAGGAAATCATGCTGACGCTCGAAGGCGAAAACGTCTATCGCGATCTTCAGTACGAGTCCGGCGGACATCGAGTCCAACGCGTTCCCGAGACCGAGACTCAGGGTCGAGTTCACACGTCCGCAGCAACCGTCGCTGTGCTACCGGAACCCGAAGACATTGAAGTTGATCTCAAGCCTGATGACTATCGCATCGACAAATTCTGCGCTTCGGGTCCCGGCGGCCAGCACGTGAACAAGACCGAATCCGCGATCCGCTTGACTCACCACGAGACCGGGATCGTCGTTCAGTGCCAGGATGAAAAGAGCCAACACAAGAATCTCGCCAAAGCCTTGCGGGTCTTGAAGGCTCGCATCTACGACAAGAAACAGCAGGAAGAAGCCGCTAAACAATCCGCGACTCGAAAGAGCCTTACCGGTAGCGGCGACCGCAGCCAACGCATTCGCACCTATAACTTTCCTCAAAATCGACTCACCGATCACCGCATCAATTTGACGCTTTACAAACTCGATCAAATCATTGCGGGCGATGTCGCCCCCGTGACGGAAGCCATGATCAATTACGATCGAGAACAGCTTCGCGGTGATATGGCGGACTCATGACCCAATCTCAAGAACAACCCTGGACGGTCTTGAGGCTTCTGGAGTGGACAACGGACTTCTTCAAGAAGCGTGGTAGCCCGTCGGCCCGACTTGATGCCGAAGTTTTGCTCGCACATGCCCGCCAGTGCCAACGCATTGACCTGTACACGGCCTTCGCCGAAGTCCCCACCGAAGAACAGCGTGTCGCATTCCGTGAGATGGTTCGCCGCCGCGGCGAGGGCATGCCGGTGGCGCAGTTGGTCGGTTACCGCGAATTTTATTCACTTCGGTTCCGTGTCGATGACCATGTGTTGATCCCGCGTCCGGAGACCGAGCACTTGGTGATTGCGGCGTTGGACCATCTGAAGTCGCTGCCGAAATGCGAACAACCGATTCGCATCGCCGACATCGGTACCGGCAGCGGAGCGATTGCCGTGTCGATTGCCAAACACGCACCGACGGTGGAGATCGTGGCAGTCGACCGCAGTCGCGAGGCGCTCGAAATCGCTCGCTGGAATGTGGAGCACCATGAAGTCGCTTCGCAAGTAAGACTCGTCGAAAGCGATCTTTTCGAAGAACTCGCGGCCGACGAAACCTTTCACATGATCGTTAGCAATCCACCTTATGTGACCGATGACGAGTATGAAGAGTTGATGCCGTCGGTTCGCGACTACGAGCCCAAGGAGGCCTTGGTGTCCGGTCCACTTGGAACGGAAATCATTGAGCGATTACTCGAGCAATCCGTCACCCGCCTCCGTACGGACGGACGATTGCTAATTGAGCTAAGCCCAATGATCGCGGACGCGTGCGAGCAACTTGCTCAAGCGAGCGGCGACTGGACTGACATCGACTTCATCAAGGACCTTTCCCATCATCGACGCGTCATGTCGCTGCGTCCGAAGCAAGGTGTCTAACAAGCTATGGATATGGTTTCCCAACTGGACCGATTCGCGCAAATGGGAATCGATGGCCAATTCGACGGACTGATCTTTGACTGTGACGGAACGCTGACCGATTCGATGCCGCTGCACTACGAAGCATGGCATCAAACGATGACTCGCTATGGCATTGAGTTTACCGAAGTGCGTTTCTATTCGATGGCCGGCATGCCTAGCGAAAAAATCATCGCGGAACTTTGTCACGAGCAATCGAAAACCATCGACATTGACACGGCTGCGCATGAAAAAGAAACCGCATTCGAGCGGTTGATTGATCGGCTCCAGCCACTAGATCGAGTTTGTCACATCGCCGCGCGGTATCACGGGCGATTGCCGATGGCGGTCGCCAGTGGCGGCATCCGCCGCATCATCGACGCGCAACTGGAGCGAATCGAACTCTCGCATCTGTTTTCGGTGCGTGTGACGGCCGAGGATACGGAGCTTCATAAGCCGGAACCGGACGTGTTCCTGGAAGCTGCGAGGCAACTGGGCGTCTCGCCGTTTCGCTGTCTAGTTTTCGAAGATTCACCGTTGGGTTTCGAGGCCGCTTGCCGAGCCGGAATGGGCTGGGTCGATGTGCGGGTAAGCGCAGACCAGTTCAAGATCGAAGTGCCAGCGGATTCTCCCCGCCGCGCGGATCATTGATCGAGTGCTTTGTCGCTAATGTCTTTCCGACACCAGGCACCTGGCCAGCGAATCTCTTTGACAGCTCGGTAAGCTTGCAGCTTGGCCGTACTGATCGATGTACCAATCGAGGTAACGCCCAGCACGCGCCCCCCATCGTTAACGACGATACCATCGTTAAGTCGAGTGCCCGCGTGAAAGACTTTGACGTCTTGGATTTCGGCGGCACGATCGAGCCCCGTGATCTCACGACCGCGTACGTACTCACCGGGATAACCTTCGCTTGCCATCACCACACAGATGCTCGGCCGATCGTCCCATTCCAAATCGGGTAGCTCGCTGAGCCGCCCATCGATGGTGGCTTCCAGAATGTCGACCAAATCCGTTTTCAATCGCATCAACAACGGTTGGCACTCGGGGTCACCAAAACGGACATTGAACTCGAGCACTTTGGGTCCGGCCGCGGTCATCATCAGCCCTGCGTAGAGCACACCGCGAAACGGACGCCGAGCACGCTTCATCGCATGGACCACGGGAACGAGAATGTCACTCTCAATTTTGGTGATCATTTCTTCGTCAAGAATCGGTGTAGGGCAATAAGCACCCATTCCACCGGTGTTGGGCCCCTTGTCGCCGTCCCACGCCGGTTTGTGGTCTTGGGCCGGCGGCAACGTCACAATCGTTTCGCCGTCGGTGATCGCCAACACGCTGACCTCGGGTCCCTGCAACCGCTCCTCAATAATCAATGATTTCCCAGCTTCGCCGAACTCGCGTTTCGCGGCGATTCGATCAATGGCGTCCAGCGCATCGGTGCGAGTCGAGCACACGATGACACCCTTGCCAGCCGCCAACCCGTCCGCCTTGATGACCACGGGCACAGGTTCGTTGGGCTCGGTGTAGCGATCCTTGATGTACCTCAACGCATCATCCGCGTTGCGAAACGTACGATAGCTGGCGGTAGGAATATCTGCGGCGTGGAGCAGATTCTTGCAGAATACTTTGCTACCCTCGAGTTCTGCGGCAGCCTTGCTCGGACCAAACACGCGCAACCCTTCGGCCTGCATCGCATCGACGATCCCCGCGGCTAGCGGAGCCTCAGGACCGATCACGCACAACCCGATCGACTCTTTCTTGGCGAATTGAATCAGCGATCGAACATCCATCGCATCAATGGGAACATTCGTCGCGTCCAAGGCGGTACCAGCATTTCCGGGTGCAACAAACACTTCGCTGACTCGAGCACTTTGACCAATTTTCCATGCCAGTGCGTGCTCGCGTCCGCCGTTCCCAACGATCAAAACCTTCATCAAAAAACTCGTTTCCTGCCTAAGAGGTGGACGGCCAAAATGGATGGACGGCGTCGCTACTTTGCGGCAATGTAGAGACTCCGGGGGCAAAACGACACCGCAGATGACAGCGGAAAATTAACTCGCATTAACAGGAATCAGCGGTAGACAAGATACCGCACGACGCTACAGTAGGATGTATTGTCCTACCGGATGATGTGATTCTGTTTTTCCAGCTGGCCGGTTAGCAACGAGAATTGTTGTTCGGCACAGACCCACCTCCGGAAAAACACGCCATCCGCAGTTGGCTCATTCAATTGGCGGCGGCTGTCGAGGCCTAACCTCGTTCACAGCCGCCGTCTTTCTTTTTTTCTAGGCCCTTGATTTTGGTGGTCATCGACCCAAGCTAGTGCTGCGTCGATTGATTGGATGATTTGGTACAGTCATCTCCCCAATCGAACCAGAATCGCTTTGCGTTCGAAGTACACGACGGCCGGTCCAGTTGTTGCCCCGCGACGACAATCAGTGTTTACTAAAAGTTCCCAACGGCCGGTGAGCTCAAGCAATCTTGACATCAGCGTCTTGAAATCAGGGTCGCCGTGTTTTTTTGGTCCCCACCCACCAACCTTCTCTTTGCTGGAGATAACCTTGAAACTTGCAAAAATCACGCTGGCGATCGGAATGTCCGTCTTGGGCGTGACATCACTGGACAGCCGTCTCGCATCGGCTCAGGAAAAAGGCGATCTTAAGATTCGCTTTGAGTACGGCGGAAATCCCTTCGAACCCGCGAAGATTGACGCCAACAAAGACCCCCAGTTCTGCGGGGACAAAAATCTGGTAAATGAAAAGTTGATCGTCAATCCCGACAACAAGGGCATCGAAAATATCATGGTTTACGTTTACACGGGTCGGAAAGGCTCCGAGTTGCCTGAGTATCCACCGAGCAGCGAGAAGCACGTGTTGGCGAACTCGAATTGCCGCTTTGATCCGCACATCGTGATCATGCAAACTGGCGACACGCTCGACATTACGAATCCCGATCCGGTGGGCCACAACGCGAACATTGGGTTCTTCAAGAACAACCCCGTCAATTTCATGATCCCCCCGTCGTCGGAAAAATCGGTTGTCCTGGACAAGGCCGAACCAGCCCCGATTGGTGTCGCATGCAATATTCACCCGTGGATGCTGGCACATGTGCTGGTGCTGGAGCATCCGTTCGCTGCGAAGAGCGATGCCAATGGCGATCTCAAGATCGAAGGACTTCCCGCGGGCGGCAAACTCGTGTTTCGTGTTTGGTCCGAAGCGGGAACGATCAGCGACGTGACGATCGACGGCAAGGCCGAAGAGTGGAAAAGTCAACGTTTCGAGGTCGATATCAAACCGGGCATGAATGATTTGGGCACGGTGATCATTCCCGGTGACGCATTGAAGGCTGACTAAGCACGCGCTAACCGTCTATCGTAGCTGACCAGAAACCATGCAAGCCTCTTGAGCGAGTACTCGCTTGGGAGGCTTTTTTTGTCGCAGGCCATTCGATTCGGTTTGCTTGCGAGCCGAGTTCGCGGTTGAATGGGCAGCCAGCGGAATATCCATGCCTCATTCACCCACCATGCCAAGTCTCCACCGATCCTACATTAACAGTGTTTGCATTTGCGTCAGCCTTGTCGCCATGATTTCGATCGGCTGCGACGCCAAGATCGCTGGCTTTCGCGCCAACCAAGTTCACGCGTTATCGTTGGCATCGTCGCGATCAACGCCTACGGTCGCCGCCGCTGACGATACGTCCATTTTATTGACCGAGTGGTTTGGGACGCCGGACTCTCCCAAGTGGCCACGCCATGTGATCCGCGATGACCAAGTGGGCGCGCTCGTAAATCTCGACCGATTGATGCATGCCGCCGGTCCGGTGCGAAGCGACCAGAACGGTGATCACTTAGGCTTGTATCGTGAACATTGCGTTCAATGCCACGCGTTGGAGGGCAGTGGCGCTGGTCCAGCATCGATTTACCAAGATCCCTATCCGCGAGACTTTCGTGCGGGTGTGTTCAAATGGAAAAGCACTCGACGTGATCAACCGCCCACACGTGCAGACTTGCGATTCACCCTGACGCACGGGATTGCCGGCACCGGGATGCCGTCGTTCTCGCAACTGCCCGAGAACGACCTCGATTCGCTCGTCGACTATGTCATTTATATGAGCATTCGCGGTCAACTGGAGCGAGAACTGCTGGACGCCGCAGTCGACGAACTCGGCTATGAGGACACCGCGCCGGAGGATTTGCAATTGAGATTCGCTGCCCTTGCTAGCGGCGAATGGAGCGAAGATACCGAAGCCATGGAGTTGGCGATTGATATCCTCAATCGGATCAGTGGAACGTGGTCGGATGCCGAAAAGCAGACCGTGTCGGTACCGGATTCGATCACATCGACTCGGCTCAGCGGCGAGGAACTGGAATTGTCAATTGAACGCGGACGCGACCTATTCCACGGTCAAATTGCGAACTGCGCCGGTTGCCACGGGCCTTCCGGCGGTGGCGGTATCGTCACGCTCGACTACGACGATTGGACCAAAGAGTATTCGACAAGGCTGGGGATCACGCCGACGAATCAAGACGCGATCCGTCCGATGCGCAAGGCCGGTGCGATGCCGCCGAGACCCGCGGATCCTCGGAATCTACAGCTCGGCGTTTTTCGTGGGGGTGGTTCGACCGAAGCACTCTATCGTCGCGTTTCGCAAGGCATTGCGGGCACGCCGATGCCGGGCGTCGAGATCACCAGCGAAGCGACGAGCCGGTCATTGTCCATCGACCAGGCAGCCGATTTGATTCACTATGTGCAATCACTCGGTCCAAGTCCGTCCAATCCTGAATCACTGCGAGCTTCCAACCATGACTGAAGACTCTAGCCGATCGATTGGTGCGATCCTGGGACTCGTCGTCGGGCTCGGATTGATGTTTTCTCTGCAACTTGGCGGAATGATTCCGGGTGCTCTGTTCGGCGCCGGCGGCGCTGTGGCCGGTGGCATCACCGGAGAAAAGTTGTTCGCCTGGTTCAAGCGATCGTAGAAACACTCTTTGCTCAAGCCAATGTCTGAATTCGTATCCGAAACGTCCTCCATGCCCCCGAGACGGTGGCTGCACCGACTCGCTTTGGTGGCCGTCATTCTTGTTTGGCCACTGATTTGGATCGGCGGGTTGGTGACGACGTATGATGCCGGGATGGCGGTACCCGATTGGCCCAATACGTATGGCTACAATTTGTTCTTGTATCCCTACGAGACGTGGCTGTTGGGTCCGTTCGACCTGTTCATTGAGCATGGCCACCGATTATTGGCCGCCGTTGTTGGATTAGTCGCGATCGGAATTGTGGTGGCGGCCATCCGAACCGAGCCACGCGTTTGGGTCAAATGGCTGGCGGTTTCGGTACTCGTCGCTGTCATCGGCCAGGGCGTGTTGGGAGGCTTGCGAGTGGTGCTCAGCGACCGCACGTTGGCAATGTTGCACGGCTGCACGGGTCCAGCATTCTTCGCCCTTTGCGTGGCAATTGCGAGCGTTACAGGGCGATGGTGGTGGCGAGCTTCACCGAGCGACATCGCGGTCATGGGGCGAGGGCTGCTATGGGCATGCGTCGGGTTGGTACTGCTCAGCTACCTGCAACTCGTGCTGGGAGCACAATTACGACACGCTCAACCGACAATGTCACCGGTTGGATTTACCCACATCGTCAAAACGCACTTGGTGGTCGCTGGGTTGCTGTGGCTACTTTCCGGTCTAGTTTGGGCCCGATTGCGAAAGTGCGGCGATTTGACGCTGGCCCGACCGGCCCTGGTCCTGATAGGATTACTCGCCTTGCAAATCCTGCTGGGGATCGGAACCTGGGTCGTCAACTATGGCTGGCCGACCCTGTTGGAGTGGGTTCCTGGGTCGAGCAGTTACATCGTGCAATCCAAGGGCTTTGCCGAATCGATTATCGTTACTGCCCACGTCGCAACCGGCTCATTGATTTTGGCGGTTTCGACACTCGTTGTCCTGAGGGTCGCCCGCATGCGATCCGTTGTTCGTGCATCTCATTCGTCAATCGTCGTCAATCGATTCTCAAACGCCAATGTCACTTGACCTCGCCATTGTTGACTCGTCCTCCAGCTCCACAAGCGGGACATCGGTGACGCTGCATCAACGTCCGTCCGGTCGCGCCGTTGGCGTCGCGACGAACGCAATGGGCGGCGGAATGACCATCGACGTTGTTACCGGGGAGACACAGCGAATTGAGCAGGGCAGGGCAGGGCAGGGTGACGTTGTTTCGCCTCTCGAGGACGGATCGACGGCAGCAGAAAGCACTTCAACAGGACGACGGTTCTTAGCGGACCTTGTCCAACTCACTAAACCTCGCATCGTGGTGATGGTACTCGTGACCACGATCGCGGCAGCCATGGTTGCCGCTGGAGGCTTTTTTGCCGCGAGCGAATTACTTTGGTTGCTTGTCGGAACATCGCTGATCGCTGGTTCCGCGGGCTCCGCCAACCAAATCTGGGAACGAGAAATCGATTCGACCATGCCGCGAACAGCGGTGAGACCGTTGCCGAGCCGACGCATGAGCGTGGCAACCGCAGCCGCGTTTACATTTGCGATTGGGGCTTTGGGCACGATCGTTCTCGCGTCGGCGTTCGGGCTCACCACCGCCTCCGTCGGGCTGGCCACCTGGATTTTGTATGTCCTCATTTATACGCCGCTGAAAACTCGAACGGCCTGGAACACGACCGTCGGAGCGATTGCCGGAGCTCTTCCTCTTTTGATTGGATTCACGGGCCTGGGTGGTTCGTTGACAGATGCGACGGGCTGGTTGCTCTTGGGAGTGTTGGTGGCTTGGCAATATCCCCACTTCATGGCGATCGCTTGGATGTATCGTCGCCAATACGCCGAAGCTGGATTTAAGATGACCACGACGGTGGAACCGAGTGGCCGTAGCGCTGCTTGGCAAAGCATCGCTGGATCATTCGCGCTCATCATTTGCGGTGTCGCGCTCTGTGTGGGATCGGACCAGTGGGCATCGAGCGCATTCGCTTCGATTGCCATCGTGTTGGTCGTCTATCCGATGCTTCGATCCGCAATCGAGTTTGCACGACATCGCGACGATTCACGAGCACGGCGAATGCTTCGATCGAGTCTGTTGGTGCTACCCGCAGTACTGCTCATTGTTACGCTTCGCGTCTTTTGGTGAATTCCATCGTGATCCAGGTTTCTGATCCGGCGGCTCACGAAGTCGTCGCACGCGTCGACGGGGTCTTCTACCAGTACGGCGATCAAGTTGCGCTGGACGGCATTGAACTGTCCGTTCATCGGGGCGAGATCGTGACGCTGCTGGGCCCCAATGGCAGCGGCAAGACGACTCTGTTTCGACTGCTCTGCACGCTTCTGCCGTTGCAGCGAGGATCGATCACGATCGGTGGTGTCGACCTCAAGCGGCAACCGCTCGCCGCTCGTCGCCATATCGGTATCGTGTTTCAATCGCCGAGCTTGGACAAAAAGCTTACCGTTGACGAAAACATTGCTTGCCAAGCCGCGCTGTACGGCATTCGTGGTATCGAACTGACCCGTCGACGCAACGAGCTACTCGATCGACTTGAACTGACGGATCGTCGACATGACTATTGCCAGTCACTTTCCGGCGGGCTCCAACGGCGAGTCGAACTCGCCAAAGGAATGCTTCATCGACCGACACTGCTATTGCTTGACGAACCGAGCACGGGGCTGGACCCTGCGGCACGTTTGAGCTTGTGGTCATCGCTCCGTGCCATGTCCGATGCGGGCACGACGATCTTGATGACCACTCACATACTCGAGGAAGCCGATAAGGCGGACCGGGTGGCGATCCTCGCCGGTGGCAAAAAGATTGCTGACGCATCACCATCGGAACTGCGTTCGGAACTCGGTGCTGGTGTGGTGACCATCGTTGCCCGAGATGTGGAACTAGCCGAGCGGATGCTCCGTAGTGAACTCGGACTGGAACCGCAACGAATTCACCATCAATTGCGATTGCAAAGCGAAACGCCGGCGGATTTGGTTCCGGCTCTCGCTAGGTGCCTCGCTGGCGAAGCCCAATCGATCGCGATCGGCCGCCCCGGACTCGAAGATGTCTTCATCGCCAAAACAGGCGAGCAATTCCAATAAGCTATGTCCATTTTAACTCCACCCCAAGCGGCGACGACGACGAGTCGGCCAAACGAAATTCCCGTCGCCACCGAAGCATCCTTGGTTAGCGGTTGGGGTGCGGCGTGGATGCTGGCTCGCCGCGAATGGACGCGATTCTTTCGCCAGCGAAATCGTGTCACGGCTGCGATCGCTCAACCGCTGTTGTTTTGGCTGCTATTCGGCACCGGACTGCGAGGCTCGTTTACTGGCGCAGGCCAGCAAAATTTCCTCGAGTTTTTCTTGCCCGGAACCATCGGCTTGATCGTGTTGTTCACAGCGATCTTTGCGACGATTTCGGTGATCGAAGATCGACGCGAAGGTTTCATGCAGTCCGTGCTCGTCGCACCGGTGGGACGCTGGCCGGTGTTGTTCGGCAAAGTCATTGGCGGATCTGCGATTGCTTGGGTTCAAGCCGTTTTCTTTCTCGGTTTAGTCCTGTTGTTTGGGACCGCGCCATGGTCGCTGAGTTTGATCCCGCTGGTTGGGTTGCTGGCCGTTGTCGCTATCGCTATGTGTTCACTTGGCATGATCGTCGCTTGGCCGATGGATAGCACCCAGGGTTTCCACGCGATCATGATGCTCGGCCTCATGCCGATGTGGCTGCTCTCGGGATCCTTTTTTCCAATTCCAGCCTATGATGCTGCCAGCGGATTGGGTCCGATGATTCTTGGCACGATCATGAGGGCAAATCCTCTGAGCTATTCGATGGCCGAAATGCGCCGCTTGCTCTATCCATCGATCGATTTTGCCAGCGCCGGATTCGCCCCTTCTCATCTCACGTGTTGGATCATCTCGATCGCTACAGCAATCATTACCACGGCCATCGCTTGGAGGCTCATGCGAGGCAGTCGACGAGCTGACATCGTCGTTTAGGACGGAGAACGAAATGCGCACCACCATTCACATTTTGCTAATTCTTTTCACGGGCGTCGCACTCGGACTCGTGGTTCGCTCGTTCCGCACCGCCAACGAGCGTCCGCAACCGTCCGTCGAAGACGTCATTTATACGAGCGATGTGGCTCCTGGGGACGCTATTGCCGACGACGTGCGAGTAGAGAATGATCAACCGAGTCGACCTCCCGAAGACGAAGCGTGGCTGAGTCGCTTTGAGTTGACCGAGCGGAGTGGCGAAACCATCAACAGCGAAGATCTACTCGGCACTCCTTATGTGGTCAGTTTTTTCTTTAGCACCTGTCCTAGCATCTGCGTGACACAAAACCAAAAGATCCAGGAACTGCAAAAAGAGTTCGAGGGCCAGGACGTGCGCTTCGTGGCCATTTCGGTGGACCCCGAAACTGATTCGCCCAAAGTCTTGCAGGAATACGCGGCACGTTTCGGAGCCGATCCTGAGCAGTGGTTATTCCTCACTGGCGATTTGGACTATATCCGCAAGGTCGGTTCGATGGTCTTTCGACTACCAGTCAACAAGCAATTTCACAGCGAGCGATTTGTACTTATCGACGACAAGGGCGAAATCCAGGGCTTTTACAATTGGCCCGACGAAAAGCAGTTCGACCAACTCAAAATTGACATTCGCGAACTAGCCAACTCCGTTTCAACTGCAAAGTCATCCTAAGATGCCCTGGGAATTTGTTGCGAATAACCTTCCACACGTTACGGCTTCGCTCAACGCGATCGCGACCGTGCTACTCGTGATGGGGCTGATGGCGATTCGGCAAGGGAAAGCACGAAAGCATAAGAAACTAATGTTGTCGGCACTCGGCGTCAGCATGCTGTTCTTGCTGCTTTATCTGTTTCACAAGTTCGCGTTGTACCAGCACACGGGAGCCGCGAACAAGCCGTTTCGTACGGATGCAAGTCAACCACTTTCGCCAGTGGATTACACGTACTATTCGATTTTGATCACTCACATCGTGCTGGCCATCACTGTTCCGTTCATCACATTGCGTGCGGTCTACTTAGCGCAAAAAGGTCGTATTGTCGCGCACAAGAAATGGGTTCGCTACGCCTATCCGATTTGGATGTATGTTTCGGTCACCGGTGTGATCGTCTATTTGATGCTCTATCAACTTCCACATTAAGGCGAGCGGCAGACAACAAGTTACCCTCACATGCGAACGATGGGAGGACGAAGCTCCTGCTGAGTCGAGTAGACGTTCGGCGGGAACCTCACGCTGGGATGGTGAAAACCGTGATGAGTGTGAGCCGTGGGCGCTAGCCTCGGGCCTTAACGACCAATGACGAGTAGTTTCACGGCCCGCGGCTAGCGCCGTCGGCTCACTTTTCACCATCCCAGCCTCACGCTCCCGGGATAAAACATCTTGCCGCTCGCCTAAAGAGAGAATTGCTCACAGCGTTTTACTCGATAAGGTCAGCTCCACGGGGCAGTGGTCGGAACCGTGTATCTCGCATCGAATCCGTGCGGAGCGGACTCGTGACAATAGCTTCTTAGCGACCCAGAAGTAATCCAAACGCCAACCGATGTTCTTGGCTCTGGCATCGGTCCGGTAGGTCCACCAACTGTAATGTCCCGGCCCAGGCTCAAAATGACGGAATGAATCAACGAATCCGGCCGCAACGATTTGGTCCAATCCCGCACGTTCTTGATCGGTGAAGCCAGCGTTGAGTCGATTGGCTTTCGGGTTGGCCAAGTCGATTTCTTGATGAGCACAATTCACGTCACCGCAAAATATCACCGGCTTTCGGCGATTCAATTTCTTAACGTAATCAAGAAATGCCAAATCCCATTGCTGGCGATAATCCAAACGCAAAAGCCCCCGCTGTGAATTGGGTGTGTAGACCGTCACAAGATGAAAATCCTTCATCGTCACGGTGATCACCCGACCCTCGGTGTCGTGTGCGTCCATGCCGATACCGAGACTCGTTTTTAACGGCGGAACCTTCGCCCAAATGGACGTTCCACTGTAACCCTTCTTTGCAGCGGCATTCCATACTTGGTAGTAGCCCAACGAGTCTGCCCACTCTAGATCCACTTGATCGCGCTGAGCCTTTACCTCTTGCAGACACAGCATATCGGGTTGGTCCGATTCCACGAACTGGCGGAACCCCTTGTTCATGGCGGCGCGGATTCCATTGACGTTCCACGAAACCAACTTCATGCTAGACTTCTTAATAAAAATGGTGACGATAACCTGGTAAAAAGCCAAAAGCTTACGACACAACCACCTCACTCACAATCTTCGAATGTCCGACATCTTTCGCATTGACCCCGGATTGGCGGACGACGCACTTCGCGAACGAATTGAAGCGACGTGCGATCGACTGGAGCAAACCTTCGACGAAGGGTTCTATTCGAAAGTAACCGTGCACCGACATTGGTCCAAGCACAATCCAGACATCTCCGGCAAGATCGCACGCCCGCGTGCCTATCGCTGGTACTTGCGCCGAGAACTGCTGAAACTCGCCAAACGCGGCGCCGCAATCACCGTCACCCGTTCTCGCAAACGAGTCGACTTGGCATCTCCATCACTGTTGGAATTGATCGATGAGACCGATTTCGATTTGACTCGCAAGAAAGTATTCCTGTTCGGTCCAGAACGTTCGGAATTGTCGATCCAACGATTGGAACATTACACGGGAACGCGTGCGGAGGATTTCCAGCGGTACGTGCTGCTGACCAACTACCAAATGCACATGGAGGCATTTGCGAGCCAGTTCATCGATTGCGTTCGCCCGCATCGAATTGGCGTCCAGATGCCCGCGTTCCATCACTCCGCGCCCGATAACCGCGGGATCACGATTGTCAACATTGGCGTTGGTCCCTCGAACGCGAAGAACCTCACTGATCACCTCGCTGTACTCCGCCCCGATGCGATGTTGATGGTCGGACATTGTGCAGGCGTTCGCAATCACCAAGAAGTCGGAGATTTTGTTTTGGCGTCTGGGTACATGCGTGGCGACCATATTCTTGACGCGGCGCTTCCACCTGCTGTCCCTGTCACCCCGAGCTTCCTCTTCAACCGTGCGCTCGCTCGGGCCTTGGACGAATCTGGACTGCCTTATCGGATTGGAACCGTCTATACGACCGGTGATCGCAATTGGGAGCTAACGCTGCGTCAGACGCTTGTCGATTTAAGGGCCAGCCGCAGCATTGCGGTGGATATGGAATCCGCAACCGTTGCCGCAAATGGATTCCGGTATCGAATCCCTAACGCCACGTTATTGTGTGTCTCCGACAAGCCACTTCACGGCCAACCAAAACTGCCTGCCGAAGCAACCACGTTTTACAACGACACCAAGCTTCGTCACCTGAGCATCGCCACATCCGCCATAGGGCTCATCAAGGAGGAATTCCCCGAAGGCTTGCCCAACAGCGACATCCGCGCATGGGAAGAACCACTGCTCGGTGGCCCTGATCATCCCAAGACATGACCGATGACCGAGTGGTTTCGAAAACGTTGGCCTCGAAAAGTCGCTACCGCTTTTTCATGGCGTGTCACTTAACAAACGTGCGGCAGCCAGTCTCAACCTTTCCACGTCCAATGGATTGAAACCAGGGTATCGAGACGTTCCCGCGTCCGCCTCATTACGTTGATCCACTTGTCCCTTCAACTGGACATACGCGTTGATGAATTCTTGCATCTGCGACATTGACCAGTCTTGACGCGAGCGAAGCAAATTCAAGTACTCGACTAATTGCTGGGCGTCGCGGTAGGCTTTCAATCGCAGCGAGTGACGAATGATAGCCTCGCCGCGATCGTTTTGAGTAAAGATAAAAAGCCCAAGCTGATCAGCGTTCATCATCGCGGTTCCATCCTTGTTGACCGTTTGCCAAGGCACCAATCCACTTGCGCCACCCATCCATGCGTCGAGCGCCCAAGCCTGAATGTCACGGTTACTTTCGTGAACAGGATTGGATGTCCCATAAACCCAAACTTTCAATTCGTCTCGCTGCATTCGGTCGGTTACCAACCTGCGGTAGTTTTTGAACGCGGACGAAGAAACCACCCATAAATCATCGCGTTCGGCTAACTGGCCACGACAAAACTCGGGGCGTGATATGTCCACGCGATATTCGATGCGCACCGCTGAATTGGATCCCAGCGGATTGCGACCGCGATCAGTCAGCTTGCCGTAAAAATCCAGTGCCCGGTAGTCCCAGAAGCTAGCGGGTTCATCCAGCACCCAAGGTGCCTTGGTCAATTCTCCGAGTGAACCTTTGTTGTTGAAGTAGACTTGAAAGCCGGTTTTGTTCCAGCCTTTGGATTGGGCGAGTTCGACAAAATCTCGCAGTATGTTTTCGTACGTTTCCGCATACTCCGGTGACCCAGCGAAGGACCTATATGCATCGAGGTCGCCATTGAAGTGGGCTCGGCAATTGAGCGGCCAACTTTCATGGAAAGTGAGATAGAAACCGGGCGCCGCAAGGGGACCGCGATGTCCATCTTTGAACAATGAGCCATCGATGTAAGGACCGAACGCTTCGGCAAAGTCATCCCAGAAAGCCGATTTCTCGCCGGGCTGGATATCATCGTATCGCTTGTTATCCATGCGTCGCCCCGAGCGAAGACGCATGTCGAGGTTACTTTTTCTCGCTCCGGGCGCGGCCGTGTGATGCGAATAGTGCAATATATTCGCGTGAACACGATGGTCATAAGCGATTTGTTGCAAGGCTTCGAACTGTTGGATTGTTTCCGGAAGCCCGTAACTATTCATCTCGCAAAAAAACGTCGCGGCTCGCGGCAACGAAAACGGCAGGACTTCGATTTCAATGGGCAATCGGCGGCCGTCGGAAAACTCGATTGTGCCACGACGAATCCCGGCTTCGGCGTCGAACGGTATGTATAGATCGACGACAATCGCGCGATCTCGATCGGAACTCAACTCGATCGGTTCCGAGAGCGGCACAAGCGGATCGGGAATGCGACGATCATCCGCATGGACCGCGATTGCTTCAAATAAATCGACACGGGGCAGGGGAGGGTCACATTGAAAATCAAACGATAGGTCACCGGTCCCACGTACCAGCATCTGGAAGCCGACCACTTCGCCGCCCGCGGCGACTAAGTGCACGCGTTCTCCGTCGTACAGGGAATTATGCGTGCGATAGTCTGGCGGTAGATCACCGACCGGTTTGCCGCGACCATCGTATTTATCGGTCACGGGAATCACGCCGAGCTGGGGCAGCGTCGAACTCGCTTTTGGCGAAATAGTGATTGATGGAATTGTAAGAGCGCTTCGAAGTGGACCTAATAGTGGAACGTCGATGTCCACGGGCTCACTCGAATGACCTGAGCGAGCTCGCGCAACAATCGATACTTTGCATTGCTCGCGACTGGTTTGAAGCGAGTCCAAATCACGCAGTGTGATTAGTTGACGCTGCCCCGGAATCGCTCGCGGAATGTTGTGTCGGCCAAGAGGCTTTCCGTCAACAAGCACATCGAAGGTGAACGCGTCCGGCGGCGCGGTCAACGCAATTTGCGGGTCGCGGCCCTCTCGAGTGCCAACTTCCACGGAACTCGGTGCCGCAGGCGTCTGGTATTCCACGTCACTGTACTCAACCAACAGATAAGGTTGCTTGCCCGCCTGTTCACGCGAGAAAATCGTGGGATTGCGACTGTAGTCGGCTTCATCCTCATGGATCGCAAGTCCATACGCTGCTCCGACTGCCATGGCATAAACCATGTCGGGTGGCACATTCCAGTAGTAAATACCATCTCGTAGCTCCGATGAAACATGCTCAACCAAAGTAAAGCTATTTCCGCCAATCACCGAGGGGAATCTTGCTCCTTCGTATCCCCAACCTGAAATGCTACCCATGGCCCCTGAACCCATGGCCCCCGAGGTCAATCCATTGCAACTCATTTCATCCCAGGGCGCCGCGATCGTCGAGAGAGTTACGCCAGAGATTCGCTGTTCCGCTTGTGCACAGATCAGTGTCGCTTTTTCAATTAGCTTTCCTTCGACAGCGCTCGTATCAAACGCCATGGCCACAATGTGTTGATTGCCTTTGATTCGAATGCGACCCTGCGAGCCTGCGTTCTCATTCCATTCGCCATCGACTAGCACGATCGAATTGTCTTGCGTCACCGGAAGCTTGACCGTTTCGGCCATCGCATTCACTGACCCGGCGACAGCAATGATCCAGCATAGGCAATGAAGCATGAAAGGTCTCGACACTAAACGGACTTGCAAATATTTGACGAAGTTCATCTGTTCGCCACCATGCTATTGTTGACGAGTGAGCTGATCGATTAGGTACGCTGTTACGTCGGGATGCTGAACGTCCGGCGCTCCGGGGTATACCAGTTCGCAAGCGACACCGACTTCACGCATCCGCTCTTGCAGTTTGACGCCAAAGTTCGAGGTGTGAGTGGGATCCTTCTGCTCTTCACCAAGACCCGGCACGGCCGAATAGTACAGATAGACTGGCGGATCATCGGACGTCACGAGGGCATACGGCGAATACTGGGCGATCCAGTCTTTGATCTCTTCGCGACGGTCTAGAAAGGCGGTGAAGTCTTGTGTGTATTTCTTCCCGTTATCAGCAAAGATCCCGAATGCATGGCTGCCATAGCGACTGTTGGGTGTCCACTCTTTCATCTGAACAGGATCGAGAGTCGTTTGCGCGCCGATCACGGCGGCGCAGGTCAGTCGAGTTGATTCACGAGCGATGGGGTCCTCGCTTTTTTGGTCTGCCAGATCGTCGTGGAACGCAAGCCACAAGCTTGAGCAAGCGCCGGCGGAGCCACCGGAGGCAGCTACGCGATTCTTGTCGATGTTCCACTGCGAAGCACGATAGCGCACGAACTGCAACGCGCGAGCGGCATCTTCAAGTGGCGCTTTGACCGGAGGTTCAATGCCGTCGTCATATGCCTGAGAAACGTAGCGGTAGTTGATGGTGACGACGGAGATCCCCGCCTGCAGATACGCTGGCAGATTTGCGACGCGCGACTTGTCACCGGCCATCCAGCCACCGCCGTGGATAAAAAACAAGACAGGTGTCGGCTGGTGCGATTCAGCTTGATAGAAGTCGAGAACTTGGCGAGGGTGATCGCCATACGCCACGTTGGCTTGGGTTGGCGACGGAACTGGCAACGCTTGCTTTGGCTTCGCGGATGGTCGCTTCGTCGAAACATCTTGAGAGTTGCCGGGCGCAGCAATCACCAAGAACGACAATACGACAACCGCCAATGGACCACGTTTCATGCAACGACTCTCGTTGGGGGGAAGCAGGAGGGGGAATGCCAAGTATAACGAATTGATGCGGTGGAGTTCTCGAGACACTACACTGTCGACATTGCATCCGACAAAGTTTCGCTCCGATCGATAATCATCAATGAAGCCCCGATTCGCCTGTCAACTTTTGCTGATGGTTTCCCTACCGCTGACCTGCTTCGGTCAAGTAACGAACTCGGCCCTGGATCCACCACGCGTCAGCTTTGGGCCCTACGAGTATGAGACCAAGCCCGACCACGTTGCGTTTAGCCCTTTCAACCCTCGGCGAGCTCCCGAGCCCGGACCACTGTTGCTCGAACCGGGTGATCGCTTGGCAATCTGTGGAGATTCGATCACCGAACAAAAAATGTACTCGAGGATTATCGAAACCTATTTGACCGCCTGTGTACCACACCTTGACGTGACCGTGCGTCAATATGGCTGGAGCGGTGAGACGGCCCAAGGATTCCTCAATCGCATGGACAAGGATTGCTTGACGTTCAATCCGACGGTCGCGACGTTAGCATACGGGATGAACGACGCTCGCTATCGGCCCTTCGATGTCAACAACGGCAAATGGTATGAGGATCATTACTCAGCCATCGTCCAGAAGTTCAAAGAACAAGACGTTCGCGTGGTGGTTGGGTCGCCGGGCTGTGCGGGAAAAATCGCCACCTGGGTTAAGGCAGGCAGCGGCACTCTCCAAGAACACAACCTTCATTTATGTGCGCTACGCGATATCGGCATCGGAATCGCCCAACGAGAAGAAGTTCGTTTCGCCGACATCTTTTGGCCCATGTTCCAGGCACAAGTATTCGCACCCGGCCAACACCATGCGACGGCGGAGAAACCATACCAGGTCGCTGGGGCTGACGGGATTCATCCCGGTTGGGCTGGGCAGGTCATCATGGCGTACGCATTCCTTCGCTCACTCGGATTGAACGGCAATATTGGTACCATCGAAGTCAATCTCACAATGCAATCGGCAACCGCGTCGGTCGGTCACGATGTCGGCTCGTTTAGCAACAACATCGTACATTTGACGAGCTCTCGACTGCCGTTTTGCGCTCGCGGTGACTTGCACAGCGACTCGAGCATTCGATCGGGAATGACGCTCGTGCCATTCACGGACGACTTGAATCGATTCGTTTTGAAGGTCACGGATGCCGATGTCACCATGCGATATCGCGTGACCTGGGGCGAATCTTCGGTCGACTTTGCAGGCGATGACTTGATTCGCGGAATCTCATTGCCCGTTTCGTTCCCGGAGAATCCGTTGTGCGAGATGTTTGATCGAGTCGACAAAGCCGTGGCGGCGAAACAGGCTTACGAGACCGAACAGGTAAAAAAGATCTTCCATGGACCGGAGGGCAAAGCAGATTTCCAAAAAGCGGTCGCCGACACCGAGGCGATTCGGCAACCGCTTGCCGATGCCGTTTCCAATTCACTCCAAAGCGTTTCGCATTCAATCGCCATTCAGGTGATGCAATGAACGACCAATGTCATCAACTCGCGACTGGCTGGTTTGACGATCGCAACATGAGCGATAGGCCAATGGCCGTGAGTCCGAAAAAGACCGCCCCAAGTCCGGCAAGCCAGTAGTGGGTCAATGGGCCACCGGGATAAAATTCACCGACGATGGCTCCCGAGATCAGCGGTCAGACACCCGTGGCGAAGTGCGACATCGCGGCATTGAGGCTCGTGAACGCGCCCCCCGAGATTTGGGATCGGCCGACCGCAGCATCGTCGCTTGGGCTGGTACCATTCGACTCGACGCTACGGGCATGAATAGTGTCGCGACCAGCACCGCACCCAGCAGATTGGTGGGCGGCATATTCGTGATGGCCAATGTCATCACGACCGCGGCGCCAGCCGCCCCAGCGAAAACGCGGCGTGGACCAAAATGGTCGGTAAGCCAACCGCTGAAATTCATGACCAACAGAGAAAAGACTCCCGCAACCGCATAGATGATCGGCAGATGTTGCCTCGCGAGACCGCAATTGGCTTGCAGATACGGCGCGATCATGAATGTCCCGAATACCATGACAATCATGAATGCAAATGACCATAGATGGCTTGGCTGCCTCGCAACGTACGCAGGGATGCACATGCAAGTCGCGATGCGTCCTAGGAAGCGACGGAAGAAAAATCGCAGTCGCGGCGAAGATGAACGTTCCGAACACCGCAATGGCGATGATCGGAGTTCCGAAACGATGAATCCAGTTCGCCAGCGACAACCCGATCGGTAATCCAATCGTAGACGCGAAAGCGAATGACGAGGTCACCACTCCGATCGCTCTACCCCGGCGGCGTTCCGGGATCAAATCGACGATAAAACCCATGACGGTCGACGCGACAATCCCGCCACAGAATCCTGACAGACCCCGGGCGTTCAGTAGATGCCCAAAGTTGGGTGCCAAGCCGCAGTACAGGGTCGCAAGGAGAAACCCAAAGAACGACCACAACATGGTGCTGCGTCGATCAAAACGGTCAATGACGGTCGATGCAATGATGCCAGTGACGGTAGCGCAGATTCCATACGCGGAAACGACAAAACCGAATTGGCGTGGCGAGATCGAAAGCTCGTGACGCAACTGGTCGCCAAGCGGCATCACGATGACAAAGTCAAGGATGTGTGTGAAGTTGATCGCGGACAGAAGCAGCACCAACCTTCATTCGATTCCAGTAAGTCGACCAGCGGGCGTCATTGCCAAAGTGTCGGACATCGGGAGGAAAGCTCGATCAAGAACCGTGGCACGGCGAGACCACACCGGGCTCAGCAGCCGATGCCGAGTGCGAATCCTTGCCCGTAAATCGCGATTGCTTGAGGGGACCTACGACAGTTAAACCCGCACGGTCGAGAAAAGCATCACAGTCCACACAGCATGGGCCGCAAGTTCAACCTGCGAGCCGCCTGCGCCGCCAGCGCCGCCCGCCGAACCCGACAAAGCAAGCAAATCCGACTCCGATCAACGATGAAGGTTCTGGGACGGCGGTGACACTAAAGTCTGCTGTGCCACTACCGACCGACAGACCACCAAATAGGACGGTGTCCGGACTGAAGATCTTGCTACCAAAGGGGTCGCTTGCCGGTGTGGCGGTAAGACGAAACGTCCCGCTGGAAGCATTAGTTAACTGAATCTCAATTGTTGCCAACAAAACTGAGTTATCAGCAACACCATCATCGCTTGCAATAACACCAGGAACTTCAGGATTTGGAGCCTTGGATGACTCGCCAGCAATTGTGGCGATGCTTCCGTTAAAGGTGCTTATATTTGAAGTGATGAATGACGGGCCATAAACGACGGAATTTAAAAAGCTAACGTCCGTCGATGGACTTAGCGTCATTACGTCAAACAAAGACAAGTTGAACTCATACCCACTCACGCTGGTGTTTTCATCGTTCAACCTTGTCTCGGAGTCAGTCTGAGTGAGATATACATCTACCGAAATTGTATCGCCGGGCGAAACAGAAAAACTATTCAAACCAACAGATGCGCCTTGCCCAAACTGGAGAACGAGCGCGGCGTTGCACACCGGCAATTCCGCGATATAAAATGGGGCAAGACACATGAAGAAGTAGAAAATCGTGTCGCATTTAGTTCGCATGGTCAGTTGAATCGATGGCTAGAAGTTTCGAGACTTTAGATAGCGGGATCTGAACTGAATGTTGTCCGACGAATTGACAATTCCGTCTTGGGAGAAATCAAAGTAGTTTTTGTAAAGGCTGCTGTTTACTGCTGTTAAGGTAACTATTCAGCCTGTTGAAATCGATCTTGGCTGAAACGGTGAAATTGGTTCTGTTGACGCGATCATGGATGAATCGCAGTCCACAGCCGTCGCCGACCCGTCAGTCGATACCAGTCTACTGGATAAGCTGCTCCATA
>JBGSKM010000069.1:0-117724 GCA_041741195.1 Pirellulaceae bacterium | reverse complement strand
TGACTCACTTCGCCGCTCCGTAGCTGGCCTCGCAATTCTTCACAAAGTTGAGTCACCTCTGGGCTTTGCCGTAGAGTCTGGCTCATATCATCAAGATCGGCCCATACGTCGCGTGAGCAGACTTCGTCGAACTCGCTTCCGCGAAGGCGAAGACAAAGTGACGGGTACTTTGCAAACAGGCCGAGTAGTTCACCATGACCCCACACGTCGACGTTCGCGTTAGCGTATCCGCATCTTGCAAACGCCTTCTGGATGTGAAGGGCGGCGTCCGCACGCTGTTTTGCCGTTAAGTCAATACCAAAGCACGTGAGCACGTATCGCTGCCGCTTTCGCAATAGCTTCTGCACTTCTGACGCAAGGTTTCGCAACTCAGCTTTGGTTTTGCTAGTTCCAAACAGTTCTTTGTGGATCACTGATGGCTGCCAGGGGGAAAAGTCACCCGTTTTGATCTGAAAACCGGTGCTCACACCGAAAATGTCATCGCCTATAACGCGTTTGCTGTGTGTGGAGTGGACCGAGGCGTCGACGCCCCCGTCCGCGACAAACACACGCTTAGATACGTTGACTGTAGTTGTGGGCAAGCCAAGGTCGTGCGCTCGTGCCCAGCACAACAGTCGAAACGCGACGACGGCCACAACGGGTGAAAGGCGTCGCAACGAAAATTCGTCTATATCAAACGGGGAGAGTAAGCGGGGGCCTTCCGAAGCGTCAGCCAAACCGCTGCGTTCTTTAGCGATCTTGCGAATACTAGCTCGCAACGCTTTCAAATGCACTGCGGTCGCGGGCCGTTCAAGCTTCTTGATTCTGCTGACGTGACTCGGTGAAACCTGGAGAATTTCAGCGATCTGCTGTTGCGTCTGTCCCAAGTCTTTGAGTCGCTGGACGATCTCGATGAATTCCGAGCTTCGTTCATCGTTAGTTGGGGTACTTTGGTGCATTTTACAATTTCACGCTCGCTTGCCAGCTCAATTTAGATACGCAATTAATATTGCGGCACAAAATACTGCGTCAAGGCGACGGCCCCGCACCGGCTTCATGCAGTTGCACTAACTTTGCCAGTTCGAGGACTCGAACCGCCGATTCGATGGCAATCATGCACAAGCTCATTTGGCGAATAAGCTTGGCATGATTCTCAAAACCGCCGAGCAATTCCCTGCGATTGGCTCAGCACTCGACAGTTGGCTATCGAGACATGTCTCGACATTGTCACTCCACAGCTCCGGAGCAAAGTTGCTAGTTTCACTAGCTCGGTATCTAAAAACCTCACGCGGTGTTCGAGCGGTGAGTAAGCATTTGATCAGGCACAGAACTTATATTCACGATGCCAAGCCAAGTGCTTGGGATCGGGCCACAGATTTGTGCTGGATGGCAGAGCGATTTGCGAGCCGTGGAAGTCTCGCAACGACTTCTGATCACGCGTGTCCTCATCGAATGCCAAATCAGCGATGATGACCCGGTAATCATCGTCTAGCGACCAAAGGCCTTGGTCAAACATCCAATGCGCGTTTTTGCAAAGTGCAATTCCGTTTTTGGGATCGTTGTTGCGAGACTCGGAAAACTGATGGATGTGTGCCGCATCAATAATCGATGCACCATCAATGGTCGTAACGCGATACCCAGTTAATGCGCAGGTGTAGTTGTACGCGGCCACAATATCCAAGCGGAACCGAACGTCACGGCCGCTCTGGTACGATGATTCACTCTCGTAAACGGTGGAATTCGTGTTTTCTAAGTCCGTATTCGAAAGGCCCACGAGGCTAGCCAATGCCACTTGTTCTGCAGGTTCGAAATAGGTGCGAATCAAGACGACTCGTGCCAAGCCACGAAACTCGGCCGACCGACAGAGCATATAAAACTGATCGTCAATTCGCACGAACTTCGTCGCCTTCGGATCAAGTGATGCTGCACCGTCTTTCATGTACGCGCTCCAAACGCCATCGGAGGACAAGTGGTAGAACGGCAAGCGGATGTCCATCCGCTGCGTTCGGCGATGCGCGACGATCGTACCGAACTGGCTAAAGCGAAACGCGAGTTCTGGATTGAGCTTTAGCAAGGGGCTCTGGAGATCGCCATTCTCGATCATCTCCAAAACCACGAGCATCAACAACGGCTTGTGCGGTGCCAACCCTTGTGAACGATTAACGCGGAGCTTTCCTAAAGTCGCTAGCCATCGAGATTGAGATTCCACTTCCAATTGTTACTTTCAGGAATTTCTTTGCCAGGCATAATTTGAGTGTTTAAAGGGGAACCAAGTATATCAAATGGAATCTGGCAGTATCGCGCTGGTACCGCTTCTGGTCCCGATTTTGAAGTTCGGGTGACGACAGGCGGCGATGGGACGCAGTGTGCCGGTGAAGTTTGGACGGCGGTTTGGTCTCGCTTTCCGATCGTACGCGACTTCGAAGTCAGTGATCCGAATCGGTCGGTGTGCGTTGAGGTGGAAACGCCGATCGGTGGACTAGTCGTCTACGGCACTGTATTGCCCTGGCTCGGTGACAAGCGGTTTGAACCGCTTCGGGGTGCTGCGGCGCTGGCGAGCGAGTTGGCCAAGCAAGCGTCGGATTGGCGGCGAATTCGGGCGGAGAGTTCGCACTGCGGGTTTTGCGTAGCGGGCGATTTCAACCAAGACTTGAGCGAGACGCATTACTACGGGTCTGCGGCCGGCCGGGTAGCGCTTCGAAAAACGCTCCAAGACAACGGGCTTGTCTGTCTAACCGCGGGCGGGCTGGATCGAATCCACGAGTTGACCGAAGGCCGGTGCAGCGCGATTGATCACATTTGCCTTGGCGAGTCGTGGGCACCACGGTTTCGCGGTTCGTCGAGTGTCTGGCCGCTGGAATGCGAACGGACGCGGAGTCTTTCTGATCATTTTGGTGTTTGGGTGGAGTTGCAATCGGATTGAATAGGGGTTGACGTATGGTGGTGCGGCGCAGTGCAGCAATGGGTGGTGCGCTTGGGGCGGCTAAAGCCTGCACACCAGCGCGGGGCGGATGAAGGGGGCGTGCTTGCGCGGGGCGGGTGAAGGGTGCGTGCCAGCGCGGGGTGGATGGATTGGTGGTTGTCACTGAATCGGGGTTGAATCTTGATGTCGACGGACCAAACCGGGCTGCGTAGCGGCTAAGATTGTCGGTTGCTTCTCATCCCGAACTGCTACCCATTCACAAAATTATGCGCACACGATTCTGTATTTTTTCCTTCGTTGCCGCGTCCTTGATCGCTGGCAATTCGCTGGCCGACGCGCCCTACGCCGAGACCCCTGGTACTCAGGGCAATGGCGACCACAAGGTCGGCCCCGAGTACTCGATCGCTCCGGAATTAACCGATCAAGGAAATCCGAAAGGCAAGCTATTCGAGTTCTCGATGAAGTTAGCCGACAGTCAAATTTTTCGTGGCGACGACGCGACGCTCGATTCACGCAAGAAAGTACGCGCCGAGCGTAAGATTTTTGTCTATGTTCCGGCGGCGTACCAAGACGGCACCAAGGCGCCGATCATGGTGACGCTCGACGGACCGAGTCGTCTCGATTTGGTTCGCAATGCACTGGACAACATGACGATCTCCGACGACCCCGAGCGCCGGATACCGGCGTTCATCGCGATCGCGGTGGAAAACGGTGGCGACGACAGCAAGGGCAGCCAACGGGGACTCGAGTACGACACGATGTCCGACCGATTTGCCCGCTTCATCAACGATGAAGTCCTTCCCGCGGTCCTCCGTGATGCTCAAACCAAAGCGGCGTATCCCAACATCGCGTTCACCGAAAACCCGTGGGGCAAAGCCGTGATGGGATGCAGCTCCGGTGGAGCCGCCGCCTTGACGATGGGCTGGTTTCGACCGGATTTGTTTCGCAGGCTGATCACATACTCGGGGACCTTTGTGGACCAGCAGGACGATGACGCTGCGGAAGAAGCCGAGTATCCGCTGGGCGCATGGGAATATCATTCGAGTATGAAGCTGATTGAAAACAGCGACAAAAAGCCGTTACGAATATTTACCCACGTTTCGGAGTTCGACAACGGTGCCAAAACCCCCGAGTCGACTTATCACAATTGGGTGATGGCCAACGAGCGGACCGCCGCCGCACTGAAGGCCAAGGGCTACGATTACCGGTATGTGTACAGTGCCGCGTCCAGGCACTGTGACGGCAAAGTCTTCCAACACACCCTTGCGGACACTCTTGCGTGGATGTGGCGTGGTTACCAGCCCGAGAAGTAACCGCCGACGACGTTTTACGGCTGACATTCGCTGAATCGGCTTCTACAATCGTTTGCGGCGGACGCACGCGGCATGGACGACGTGCCCCGCCGAAACCGGTTGCCCACACTCCTTTGGATCTTCAGCGCTGCTATGGCGTTTCTATCACAGAACCTCGACGGTACTCCCGGCCAACGATACACGCTCGATGGCCAAAGTTTGATGATCGGTCGACATCCCGAATGTGACATTGTCGTGGATGCCGGTGCGGTTTCGCGCCACCACGCCAAGATCGTGCGGCGAGGGAACGATTTCTTTGTCGAGGACGCGGGCAGTCGCAATGGGACGTTTTTGAACAATCAACTGCTCACCGCCCCGCAAATGTTGCGCGAGGGTGACTGTGTCCGAATCAGCGACGTGGATCTGATTTTCCACCGCGACGAGACTCCGGAGTTCGCGCAGGGTGCGGCGCAGATGACGTTCGCCGGATCCAATTTCGGCATCATGATGACCGACGAGAACGAGACTGAGCAGCTATCGGGCTCGAAGGTCGAGTATCGTTCGTCGCATGACGGTTTGACGATGGCGGCAACGCCCGAAGCGAAGCTGGCAGCGCTGATGAAGATCAACTCGAACCTCACCGGGGCTCTGGCGCTGGACGACGTTCTGCCGAAAGTTCTCGAAAGTCTGTTTGACATCTTCCCCGCGGCCGACCGCGGCTTTGTGGTGATGAAACAAGGCGAAGCGCTCGTTCCACGCTGGGTCAAAACTCGCAAACGCCAGGACGAGACGGAGACGTTTCGAATTAGTCGAACGATCATCAAAAAGGTGATGGAATCGCGCGAAGCGATCCTGTCGCTTGATGCGAGCAGCGACGATCGCTTTGACAGCAGCCAGTCGATCGCCGATTTTTCTATCCGCTCGATGATCTGTGCGCCGCTGTGTGATGGCGACGGGATCGCCTTTGGCGCGTTACAAATCGACTCGACCCAGGGGCGAGGACAGTTTCGCGATGACGACGTGGACCTGCTGCGTGGAGTCGCGGCCCAAGCCGGAATCGTGATCAACAACGCGCGGATGCACGAACAGGCGCTTGTCCAAAAAGAAGTCGAACAAGATTTAAAGCTGGCGACGGAAGTGCAAGCGGCATTTCTTCCGAAATCGTTCCCCGCAGGGGTCGGGTATCGCGTATCCAGTTACTATCAAGCCGCCAATCATATCGGTGGCGATTACTACGACTACATTCACCTGGCCGATGGTCGCGTCGCGATCGTGGTCGCCGACGTCGTCGGTCACGGGGTCGCGGCAGCCATGTTCATGGCCAAGTTATCCGCCGAGACACGTTTTTGTTTGGCGAGCGAGCCCGACGTGGCGATCGCCATCGGACGGCTCAATGCGGAGATGTGCTCGCTGCAAGTCGAACGATTCATCTCATTTTTGCTCGTCGTCGTGGATCCCACGAGCGAAACCGCGACCATCGTCAACGCGGGTCACATGGCTCCGATCGTCCGCCGTGTCGCCGATGGCTCAATCTTTGAGCCCGGGGAAGAAGAATCGGGTTTACCCATTGCGATTGATGATTCATTCACTTACGAATCCGTCCAAGTCAAAATCGAAGTCGGTGATCTCGCCGTGATGTACACCGACGGGATCAACGAAGCGATGGATGCGAACGATGTCGAGTTCGGAATGGACCGGATGCGTGCATTAACAAAGCAACTGGGCGATGCGGATAAAGTTCGCGATCGGATTATCGATTCGGTCTGGAAGCACGTCGGCGACGGTATCCAATTCGATGATATGTGCTTGGTGGTGCTCGAGCGGATCGAGGCGGCGACGCCAAAGCCCACCGCCACCATCGCTATGGAAGACACCTTGGATGCCGAGTTGGTGGGTTAATGCCGCGGCGAGTCGATCTCGCAACGCGAGCCACGCCACGCCGAGTCCTCGATGAACCTGCGAACAGTCTTTTGGAATGAGTTTGATGAACCAGCGATCGACAAGCTCGCCGGATGCGGTCACTCGGTATCTTGTCCGCTTTTCGGGCCACGTCCAAGGCGTGGGGTTCAGGGCCAGCGCGCTCGCTGAGTCACGGCATTTGAGCATTCACGGGTTTGTCCGAAACGAGCCAGATGGATCGGTGTTCATGGATGTCGAAGGGCCTGCGGGCGATATGAAGGAGTTGGTACGTCGCATCCAGTCGACGATGAAGGACTTTATTGACGACACCGACACCGATGTCGTTCCGCCGCTGGGTCGGACCGGCGGGTTCAAAGTCACGTATTAACGTGGCCAATCTTCAGCAGCGGCCCACGCTTTGCTAGCAAATGATCGAGAAAGGAATTTGCTGGCTGTCTCGCGTCAAGGGAAGACCCAACCCACTTCAACGAGGTCTTACCGTGGCGTCGCGTCCGATCTGGAAGGGATACCTGAAACTTTCGCTGGTCTCCGTGCCCGTCAAGCTTTACACCGTCACGGATAGCAGCAAGAGTGACATCACGCTCAACCAGTTGCATGAGGAATGCCACAGCCGGATTCGCTACCAGAAGACGTGTCCGATTCATGGCAAGGTTGATAACGACGAAATCATCTCGGGGTACCAAATTGGCGAAGACCAATACGTTCCGATCGATGTCGATGAGCTGAAAGAATTGCGAAAGCAAAGCGACCAGTCGATCGAGATTGGGACATTCATTCGGGACGACCAGTTGGACGACCGGTTTCTCACCGAGCGATCGTATTACGTGGTCCCCGACGGCAAGGTTGGCCAGAAGCCCTACGCGTTGATCCGCCAGACGCTACAGTCGGAGGGAATGCGAGCGATTGCGGACATCATTCTGAGCAAGCGCGAGCAACACGTGGTGGTGCGTCCCTTGGGCAAATTGCTTCTCATGACGGTGTTGCAACACGCCGGCGAGCTCAAAAAACCAACGGTGTTCGAGGAAGAAATCGACGATGTCCAACCCGTCGATCAAGAGCTGAAACTGACGCGCCAATTGGTCGCTGGGTTGGTCCAAGACGACTGGGACTATTCTCAGTATCATGACACGTACCAGGCACGGTTGAGCGAGCTGATTGCCGCCAAGGTGGAGGGCAAGGAACTGGTGAAAGCGGAGGAGAGTGATGGGCCCGCGATCATCAATTTGATGGATGCATTGAAAGCGAGCATCCAGCAGATACCGGCGCCGAGCACTCGAGCGGCAAGTTCCAAAAGTGGTTCATCGTCGCGAGCCAAGTCGACTGAGAAAAAGCCGGCTAAGAAAGTGGCGGCTAGCACGCCGCGTACGAAAACCAAACGCAAAACCTCGAAAAGGAAAACCGGCTGATGGACGACCGCTCGACGTTTCCCGCTGGTAAACGAATTGCGTTTACGGGGCGGTTGGCGTCCATGAGTCGAGCGATGGTCACTCGAACGATTACTGAGCGGGGCGGTTTCGTCCGCGAGCGAGTTACGCCGCGAACGGACATGCTTGTGATTGGTGCGGACGGTTGGCCATTACGTTCATCCGGGCGGATCACACGGAACTTGCTAGTCGCCAATGAGCTTCAAAATCAAGCCCATCCGCTGGTGATCCTTGGTGAATCGGAGTTCGTCCGTCGACTTTCGGGCGATACCGAGACGGACCCGATTCGATCGATGCATACCATCGAGCAGTTGAGCCGCTTGCTCAATGTCAGCGGCCTACGGATCCGGCACTGGATCGACATCGGCTTGGTGCATCCCACCGACGCGAGCGATCTGGCGCCTCGGTTCGACTACCGCGAAGTCGCTGCGGCACGAACGCTGGCCAAGTTGATTCGGCGCGGTGTCAAGACATCGACGTTGGTCGACAGTCTTCGAACCCTCAAGCGATGGCTACCCGACAATGCGAGCATCAACGGCCAGCTTGTTTCACTGGAAAATCGGCTGTTGGTTCGTGATCAACACGATCGGCTGATCGAACCCAACGGCCAACTCCAATTTTGCTTCGGTACCGCAATCGATCCACCGGGTCGTTCGATCGAAGTCGCGGAAACTTTGACGGACGACGCCGTCGATCCCGACTCGCTCTTTGATTTGGCGTTCGGGCACCAGCAGAGTGGCCAGACCGCGTCGGCGATCGAAGGATACCAGCGGTGGCTCAACCATTTTGGTGACGATGACGAAGTGCTTTTCAATCTCGCCAATGCGTACATGGACGATGGCGATTTCGGTTCGGCACGTGGTTGTTACCGGCGCTGTGTGCGAGCGAACCGATCCAGTGCCGGTGGTTGGAACAATCTCGGCCTCTGTCTGCATCGACTCGGGGATGCTTCCGCGGCGGTCAAGGCGCTACGGCGTGCGGTGGATCTTGAAACTGGCAACACGGATTACTTATTCAATCTTGCCGACGTGCTCGAGGAACTCGATCAACACTCCGAGGCTAGTTTGTTGTGGATTCGAATTGCACGAAGTCAATGCGAAAGCGATGTTGCGGACTACGCTCGTCGTCGGATGAGCCAACGCAAGCGACGGCCCGCGATTGGCACCCAGACGGTCATGGAGAGCAGCAAACCGGTGCCATTGTCACTATTGGATTAGCGAATTTGTCGCCCGAGATCATGCGCCGACGAGGCGCTGGCGCGTCGACGCAAGCGATTCCCACGGATCGGACTTCATTGCCATTAGTCGCGTGGGAACCGTATGCAGCGTCAACTGCATCGGATCGATATCCCGCAATTCGTCCCATTCGATGGGGGTTGCGACGGTCGCACGATTTCGGGCCCGCAACGAGTACGGGGCGATCGCGGTGGCACCCTCACGATTGCGATGATAGTCGAGGTAAATTCGTTGCTTGCGTTTCGATTTGGACATCGTCGCCACGAACCATTGATCGAATTGATTGACAAGATACTCGGCGACCTGTTTGGAGTAGCCGAAGACCGTGTTCCAGTCGTATCGACGATCGATGGGCACGATAATGTGCAGCCCTTTGCCACCCGTGGTTTTGACAAAGGAAAGCAAGTTTCGTCGTTGCAATTCGTCGCGAACGAGAAATGCGGCATCGACGACCCTCGACCAAGGAATCGAGGTATCTGGATCAAGATCGATGATCATTCGATCGGGTCGCTCGAGCCGATCAATTCTCGAACCCCAGGGGTGGAGTTCGATCGCACTGATCTGGGCCGTTGCCAAGAGACTTTCCAGGTCGGACACCAAGATCAATGGTTTCTCGTGGTCCAGCACCTCACGACGGTCGATTTGCTCCGGAAATCCTTTGTTAGGATGACGTTGGTAATGAGTCGCTTCTCCGAGCCCGCTTGGTGCACGCAGCAATGTGAGTGGTCGATCCGCCAAATGCGGAAGCATCCACTGATTGACTTGGTACAAATAGGTCGCCACATCGGCCTTGGTAATTCCATCATCGGGGTATAGCACGCGATCATGGTTGGTTAAGCCCGGTGTGTCTGGCGCGATCTTGGTAGTAGGCCGCTTGGTCGTTGGCGTGTGGTTTGAACGATCGCGTGACAATGACGCATCGCCAGACTGCGATCGCGTATCCCCCGAGTCGCGATCCGCAAAGAGACGCTGCCCCGCCACTTCGTCAGCGCTCGTTTCCGGATCGAGTGACACGTAGGATGCGTGTCGAAGCTGGCGTGCATCGGTCCAATTCGCAAACTGCACTTCGACAACCTTTACCGGATGAAGCCACTTTGTCGATGTCGTTCCGGCTTTCTTTCGTTTCGCTGGCGGTGAATTGACAAAGGGCGACGTCGTCGTTTGAAGCGGTTGCAGTTGATCGATCAACTGTCGCGACGTTTTGTCGTTCCAACCGGTACCGACGCGGCCGGCGAAAATGAATTGACGGTTGTCGTGGTAGTAGCCAAGCAGCAGGCTAGCCAATGTCGCTTGGTTTTGATCCGTTTCCATCCCACCGACAACGAGTGATTCTCGGTATCGCAGTTTCAGCTTGAGCCAGTCTTGAGAGCGACCGGAGATGTAGGGACGATCCGAGCGCTTGGACACGATCCCTTCCAACCCAAGCTCCCGACAACGGTCTACCAGACTCTTCGGATCATTCGAAAGGTAGTCGACGTACTGCAAGTCGTCCAACTTCGTCGTGCGACGCACTAACTTGATCAATGCTTGAAGCTGGGATTTTCGCTCGACCAGCGGTAGATGACGCATGTCATTGCCATTTCGGTGAAGCAAATCAAACGCAAAATAGGCGATTCGAAGTTCGCTCGACCGATGCCGGTGTTTCAATCCTTCGAACACGGTTCGCCCCTCGGCATCGACAGCCACGAGTTCGCCATCAAGGATCGCTGCGTCAATCTGGAGCTTACCGAGTCGTTCAGCCAAATTCGAATATCGATCTGTCCAATCCAGCCCTTGGCGTGTCAGCAACCGAACCGAGCCGTGTGACCACCTCGCCTGTATCCGATATCCATCAAGCTTCAACTCGTGTAGCCACGTGTTTCCTTGGGGTGCATGTTTGGTCAACGATGGTAGTTGAGGTTCGATAAAATTCGGAATGTTTCCGACGGAGTGAATCGTTTCACCACTGGCGATGCTGGACGTATAAGTCTCGGTGATGCCGACCACGCCGCTAGCGTGTTCATCTCGTTCCTTGACCAACAACCAATGGGTTTGCTTACCCGATTGCCGAGTTTCGACGAGCATCCATTTGCCGCGCAGTCGCTCGCCAAACAATTCGAACGTGATCCGACCCTGCGATAATGCCGCGAGGGGGTCGGTGTCGGCGATCATCTCCCACGTGCCTCGATCCCAAACGATGACGGTTCCTCCACCGTAATCCCCGGCGGGAATGACTCCTTCGAAGCTCGCGTAGCTGAGCGGATGGTCTTCCGTCTGGATTGCCAATCGCTTCGATTTTGGATTCAGGCTGGGGCCACGCGGTACAGCCCAGCTTTTAAGGACACCGTCGATCTCCAGGCGAAAATCGTAGTGCAACTTTGTCGCGTTATGCTTCTGGACGACAAATCGGCGAGGCTTGTTCGGACTGTCTGGTTCGGGATCGTTCGATTTTGGTAGCGTATCGGGGCGAGGTTCGGTGCTGCTGCGAAAGTTACGTTTGCGAGAGTACTCGTCGAGCGTCATGGTTGCGGGGGTGCGAGTCGAGGAAGGCGAATCGTTGAACGGCGACGCCAGCTAACCATGGCAAACCGAGTGCCGTAGCCCAATCCCGGGCGCGGGTGGATCATGTGCGTCCGGTTTCTATGCGACCGGTTCTTGGATGGCTAATGAGTTCCCGCGGGCGTGGCAAACTTTAATCCGAGAATTCCTGCGACGATCAGTGCGATGCAAAACAGACGAACGGCGTCCCGCGATTCGGCGAAAAGTAGGATTCCGGCAATCGCCGTCCCCACCGCGCCAATCCCGGTCCATACCGCGTACCCAGTACCCACGGGAATCGATCTGAGAGCGAATGAGAGCAGCGTGATGCTGGCCATCATGACGATGATCGTCACGGCGGAAATGAGTGGTCGGGTAAACCCATCCGAGTATTTCAATCCGATCGCCCAGCCGACTTCGAGAATCCCAGCGATAATGAGAATAATCCATGCCATGGCGCTGCTCCTGCGAGCGGGTCGTTTCAATGAGTTGTTTGCTTGGTGCTTTGGAATTCTACCGAGATGGATCGATCGTCCCAGTGATAGAACTCTCGCAATCCGTTCATTCGTCAACTTAACTAGCGACTCCGCTGGACAATCTCTCGGATCGAGCTGACGTGTGTTCGAGCGTGGTGAACACTTCAGTAGTATTGGGTCAGGGCGATATCGTTGTCGATTCGCTCCACGATCCAGACCCTACCGGTCTTCGCCCCCCAGGGGGAATGTGACGCATGCACGTTGGGCCCATGACACCGGAAACTGATGAACTGGGGCCTGATCAATTGGGGCCTGATGACTCGAGGGTACTTTCGAGGTTGGTCGAGCACCGCGACGCAGAACTCAGCTCACTATTTATCAAGGTTCGCGATCATCTCAAGGGAATGGTGTCGGCGCGTCTGGACGGACGTTTGGTCGCTCGAGTTGATTCTTCGGACATCGTCCAAGAGGTCTATATCCGAGCCAGTCGAGGGCTTGATACTTTCCTCAAATCGCCAAACGTTCATCCCTACGTTTGGCTTCGTTTGATTTGCAAACAGATCGTGGCGGAGACGCATGAGCGTCACTACCGAGCCAAACGAACGCCGGCGCGAGAAGTAAGCGGTCAATCGGATCAAGATTTGTTGCTTGATTTCTTGGTCCTGTCATCGCCGTCGGTGCAGACCCAGTTGGCCAGGGCTGAATTGCAACAACAGATTCGAGATCGTATCGCGAGCCTAGCGTCGCTCGATCGCGAGATTTTGGAGATGCGTCACACGGAGGGGCTGAGCATGATCCAGATCTCGCAACTGCTCGAAATCTCGTTGGATACGGCCAAAAAGCGGTACTATCGCGCGGTGGAACGTTTCCGCAATCTCGTCGGCGCCGACTCACTGGATAGTTGGCGATAGATACGATTGCGGTCGCGGTGGTGGCGTATCAACGGCGCCTTCGAAGGCTTGTTGAAGTTGTCGTTGAACGGCCCTTTCGACATCGACGTCGGCGGGCGGTAGCGTCGAAAGTCGATACCGTACGACCTCGAGCCATTCGCGAAGCCGCGTGTCGGAAATGTCCAAGGTGGCGATTTCCGCGGTGTTGCTGAGATGACGTTTCGTCAATCCGTCCACTAACTCCATCGCTTCGCTTTCCGTCAACCGGCCGCTCGCGGTCGCACTCGCGAGCGAGTGAATGATG
The DNA here is from genome assembly GCA_041741195.1 of Pirellulaceae bacterium. Classification (GTDB taxonomy): domain Bacteria; phylum Planctomycetota; class Planctomycetia; order Pirellulales; family Pirellulaceae; genus JBBSJZ01. The sequence continues at coordinate 104,764 of JBGSKM010000069.1, read as the reverse complement.
GCGATCGCGTACTCTTTTTCTCGTCGACTCAGGCCCGATGATTTTTGAACCAGCACCGACAATCGCATGATTCTTGTTGCCACTGGCAATGAGGTTTCGCGGTATCCCTTCAAGAACTTGTTGAGCGAAGCCTCGGTCAAGCCTCCCTCTTGTTTGATGGTGCCGAGCAAGTGATTGACTTGGTGGCGAATCTCCTCTTTGGCCGGACTTGAAAACTTGAGATCGTCGCCTGACTTGCCGATCGAGTCGTTCACAAACTCTTTGACAATCTCCACCATGTCTCCCTCGCTCTCGTCCGCCAACTTGTCAATCAAACCGATGCCCGATGGTTCGACGGGCATGGTTCGCAGCGACAATGCTTTGGCAGCAAGCTCGTGTGAGTCGCGTTCCCGCTGGGATTCGAGGTAGAGCATTCCGCCTGCAAAAGAGACACTGGAAACGAATAGGATGCCTAAGAGGAGGTTACGGCGGTATACACGGCGAAACACAGAATCGGGATCACGCCGTCGTTTTCGGCGATCCCCGACGGATGATCCGGCGAGCAACCGATCAAGGACGATTCGCAGCTCCTCGGCGGTTTGGTAGCGATCGTCCGGTGCAAATTGGCACGCTTTCATGATGATTTTGCACAGTGCAGTTGGCAAATCAGGGCGCACCTCTGCAATATCGGCCAGCTCAATCGTTCCGCGGTTTACCAGCAGCGAGACGTTGGACAGTCCACCCCAAACTTTTTCGCCAGCCGCAATTTCGTACAAGGTGACACCGAGGGCGTAGACGTCGCTGCGGCAATCACAAACTCCGCGAAGCTGTTCCGGCGCCATGTACCGGGGAGTGCCGATCGCGTCGCCGGTGTGGCTGATGGAGCGGATATAGTCATAGACCTTCGCAAGACCAAAGTCGCTGATCCAACACTTGCCTTCGACGTCAAGCAAAAGATTCGCCGGCTTGATATCGCGATGGACAAGCCCCTGCTGGTGCGCGTGATGAAGCCCGGAAGCGACGTCACGCGCGAGTTGAGTCAGGGCGATCCAGTTGGTTCGAAGCTCGTTCATATGAAACTGGGTACGGTAGTTCCCGCCACCCGATTGCAGCTCGTAGAGACTATGGCCATCGATGAGTTTCATTACCAAGTAGGCGTCGTCATCGTTGTGCCCATAGGAATAGACCGGCACGATATGCGGATGCTCGACGCGACCCATCGCTTGCCGTTCGAGTTCAAAGCGCTCGACCGAGATGGACGACGCTGATCCTTGCAGCGAGATTACCTTTACGGCCACCTTGCGTCCGAGTTCTCGTTGCAACGCTTCGTACACGACGCCGACCGCGCCACGCCCGACCTCGCGGATGATCTCGCAACCGCCTAGCTTCGCCCCGGTATCTACAAGTCGGTTACGCTCCAACGCGGCATCCACTTGGACGTCGACGGTGGCTTGCGGTTTTCCAAGGGTTCGTTCTAACAGGGCTAACGTCGGAAGCTGGTCTCGGATTTCATTGGCGAGATGTGGGAACGCTTTCGCGAGGACGCTGAGCGATGGCGCAGCCCCATTTCGCAGCTCAGACAAATACAAGTCCGCTACGTGATGAAAACTGACGTCGGAAGGTTGGAATCGAGTGTTGTTCATGCGGGCTTCCAATGTCGACACACCTAGTGCGGTACCGTTGCGGAAGCCTAGCTCAAACACATGACGGGCTCGAAAAAGCAGTGTACAGCTGGTTGCGAATCGGTCTAAAGCGTGCCGATTTTTCCGCCTTTGTCGCTCGTGCTATCGCATGAATGCGCGGGTCATGATCCGAGGTAATCCAAAGTGGCCGAGTAGTTTTGCGGCGGTCATCACCCCCGCCATGAGCGCACCGTTGACTCCGGGGGTGCCCACGTCGCTTCCGGTAAGATACAGGTTCTTGAGCGACGTTTTGATTTTCCACTGATCACGGAACAGTCGATTCGGATCACACGCTTGACCATAAATTGCCCCGCCGGCGTGTCCGGTAAAGCTTTCGACCGTGAGCGGTGTTGATAGCTCTTGATAATCCACAAGGGAGCCGAATCCAGGCATGAAGCGTTCGGTAAACTCGAGCATCTCCTTCGCTGTCGACTCCTTCAGCGCTTCGTACTCGGCACCGCGCTTCATCCACTCACTCGGCTGATAGCGCTGCCATACCGAACGGTCACTAAAGGAAATGATCTGAGCCGTGTGTGGTTCTTGGCCAGGATTGCGCAACGAGCCGAATGACACAAAAACTCCATCGAATCGAGTGTTTTTTCCGTCGCGAAGTCTTGCACGAATATCGTGATCCAGCCGGTCATAGATCCAATAATTGGCGTCGTCAAAACCGAGATTGCGAGGGTCTTGCTTTAAACCCACGAATAGAATGACGGCGGAGACACCTCCCTTGATTCGAGCAACCTGTTCGCGTTCCATTTCACATGTTTCCGGTGGAACCAACCGATTAAACGTCGTCGGCGCACCGGCGTTGGAGATGATCATTGGCGCCGAAAATGTGACCTGTCTATTCTTATGTGTTACCGTCACGCCACAAGCCGCGTTGTCGCGCACCTCGATTCGCTTAACGGGATGGTTGACTAGGCATTTGCCGCCATATGATTCGATCACGCCGGCTGCGTGTTTGGCAATCTCACTGGAACCGCCGATCGGATAGTAGCCGCCGGAAAAGAAGTCCGCCGCAACGGTGGCATGAAGTCCAAAGGCGCTTTCGTCGGGCGGCGAACCGTAGTCCGGCCATTGCGATGCCAGGAATGCTTTCAGCAGTGGATCGCTAAATCTTGCCAAATATTCGCTCGTCGTCATCGCCACGAGATCCCTGGACCCAATTTTGAGGAGCGAAGAAATCGGGTTTGGATAGATCTTGGAAACGAACCAACGAGCGACCCAGCCTTGGGCCCTGACCAAGTCGCGAAAGTATTGCTCGATGTTCGCTTTTTCATTCGGGAAGCGCTCGACCAGTTGGTCACGGTATTCGTCGCGGCCATCGGGAACTTCGAACGTCCCTTCGTTGAAGATGAAACGCTCATAAGGCGAATTCATTTTGTGCCACTTTACGCCTTGGCCTGTCACCAGGTCCATCATCCTTCGTGCCATTCCCTCATCGTGCATGTCGCCAACATAGTGAACGCCGACATCCCACTCGTACTTCTTACGACGAAAGCTATGTGTGAATCCTCCTAGCTTGAAATGCTTCTCAAGTACGAGAACTCGCTTCTTGCCGAGTTGGGCCAAGAGGCTTGCGGTTGCTAGGCCGCCCATTCCCGATCCGATGACGATCGCGTCGTAGGAATTGTCGTGTGATTCTGGCATGAGAACGTCGAAGATTGAGAAAGGCGGTTGAGACAGAAAAATTGAGTCGAATCGGGGCGTGACGAATCGATCTGCGTCGGAGCTGGCTAGCCAACTTGTACTGTCCCAACGCGATGGCTGGGTCGGTAGATCAATAGAAACGTCGACGGTACAAGCACGAGAGCCAGCAGAGTGGCACCAAGGACGCCGCCGGTGATGCTAATCGCGACCGGTGGCCAGAATTCCCCGCCCGATAGAAACAAGGGAGTGAAGCCGGCAAGGGTGGTCAATGTGGTTGCTAATACGTGACGCGTGTTGGCGGCAACACATCGGGCGACGCTTCGTCGATCACGCGAACTTTCCGCTGGCAATTCTCGAAGCGCCGCGAGGACACAGATGGAGTCATTCACGGCGATTCCGATCATTCCCATGATTCCAACAATACCCATGAATCCCCAGCTTTGGTCGGCAAGCCATAAGGCTCCGATACCGAATCCCACCGAGAGTCCAGCGACGGTGAACAAGAGCGCGGTCAGGCGAAACGATTGAGTCGCGACCACAATTGTCGCGACCATGAGCGTAAACAGGATTGCTCCGTTGACGATCAAATTGCCAACGGCATCGTTGCGTTCGGCTTCAGCGCCAGCGAACTTGAGCGAGTAGCCGCTTGGCAATTCAAATCCGGATCTCTGCAACCGATCTTCGAAGTCCTGTTGTACCTTGGCGGGAAGCACGCCCGAGCGAATGTATGCTTGGATCTCGTTCATGCGATTGCCATCATGTCGCGTGATACTGCCGGAGGCGAGGGACAGTTGTAGTTTGGAGATCGCAGAAAGCGGTACGCCTCGGTATTGCTGCGCCGGTTCTGATTGGCCGGCCAAGGTTGTTGCCGTTAGCAGATCCATCGAAGCGATCTGGTTCAAATCACCTCGGCGTTCGTTGGACACTCGCACTCGCACCGCTAGCTCCTCGCTGCCCTCGAGAATCGAGCCGCCCGTGACTCCTTCGAGCATTGAATTAAGAGCTGAAGCAATGCTCGCGTGATCCAGACCGGCGAGCCGCGCCTGTTGCTCGTCGACTTCGAAGGTGACTTTGGGAATCGTCTCCGAAAAATCGGATCGCGTGTGAATCACATCGGGCGTCTTCGAAAGCACCAACCGAACCTGATCACCCAACTCGCGCAAACGACCTGGATCCGGTCCGAACAATTGGGCCTCAATCGGCGCGGAGAACGGAGGCCCCTGTTCCAATTGTTTTGCCACGCAAATCACGGTTGGGAAAGAACGGTCGAGCACCTCCTGCACCCGGTGGATTGTCTGGCGGACGTTCGCGCTGGGGACACAATCGACAATCGCTTGGCCGTAGCCAGACGAATTTTTACGTGATGGAATTACGTTGTAGTAAAACGGCGGCGCGCTTTCACCGAGAAACCACGCGACATCGGTGATCGCCGGATCGGACATCAATGCCTGGCGGATCTCCGTTGCCAATCGCTCGGTTTCCGTGATGGCCCCCGTGCCAGGCAAGTCCAATTCCAGATGAAATTGGTTTCGATCGGCCGGAGGAAAGAATTGCTCGGGTAGACGCGGCAGCATCACGAACCCGGCGACGGACGCCGCGATCGAGACCGCCACCGCTAGTACGGGAACTCGATAGATCCACGCGAGGCCCCAGCAGTAAAGATCGGTCAATCGGTTCAGTCGGAATCCACCGACGAGCCAATCGAATCGACCTTGTCGACTCGCCAGCAAGAAGCCGCTGATGGCGGCAATCACGGTTAGCGACAAAACTAACGACGACGCGACGGCAATGATACTCAAAATCGCGATCGTTCCTACAAACTCGCCCGATGGCCCCGGCATGAGCGCTATTGGCCCAAATGAAAGCACCGTTGTCATGGTCGATCCGCCCAGAGGCGCCGCCAGGAACCGGACGCTCCTGGAAACCGCCTCGCGTCGGGTTAGCCCAGATCGAATCTTCTTGTCAATCTCGTCCACAATCACAATCGCGTTGTCGATCATCAACCCGAGCGAGATGATCAAGCCGGTGACCGACATTTGATGAATCGGAATCCGAAAAGCATACATTGCAAAGACAACAATGAGACTGCCCAGCGGGAGCGCCATACAGATGATGATCGCGCTTCGCCAGCCCATAATAAAACCGATCACGCCAAACACTGCGGCCGACGCATATAGAAAATTCATCAACAACGACTGCATCCGCTGTTCAACATATTTGTTCTGCGCAAAGACAGTTTGCAGTGTGACTCCGGGCGGAAGTTCGGTCGAGAATTGGTTGAGTACCGTTTGCATCGATTCGGTCCATACGTCCAGCCGGGCTTCAGGCTCAACAAAAATCCCCAACGCTACCGCGGGCTTGTCGTCGAGAAGAATTTTCGAACTCAGCGGGGTGCGGATGGTGCGTTCGATGTCGGCGATGTCCGACAGCTCGACGACGCTACCGGTATCGCCTAAACGGACCGGAATGTGCGACAAGCGTGTCAGTGTGTCAAGCTCGCCGCTGACTTCGATCCTCAGATCATCCGACGCGTTTCGGACTTGACCGGCTGCAAATTTCGAGTCGCTTGACGAAATTAGCTGCGAGATCTCTTCGGGACGAAGATTCATCGACGTGGCCGACGCGGCATCGATGGACACCACAATCTCTTCTTCGGGTGACCCAAAAAGATCGCTTTGTTCGGTACCCGTGACACCGTCGACGCGATCCTTGAGCAACTTGAGCAGTCGACGCATCACTCCATATCGTGGCTGGTCGTCGAGATCCCAACGCAGCGCGACAATCATCGCGTAAGCCTTGATCTCCAATTGATCAAACTCCGGCTTCGAAGCTTCTGGGGGCAACTCCAGACGGGCATCATCGGCCTTGTCACGAATTCGCGACCAGATTTGGGGTGCATCTTCGCCGGTCACGTCATCTTTTAACTCGATCGCGATGAACGAAACACTCGGACGACTCGTCGAGCTAATCTCTTTGATCTCCTCGATTTCGCGAAGTGCCTGTTCGATCTTCTCTGTCACTTGAGATTCGACCCGCTCAGCCTCGGCGCCGGGCAACAAGGTTGTGATGGTTGCGGCTCGCGACGTGAGTAAGGGATCCTCCATCCGTGGCAGGACGAGGAATGACATTCCGCCGGCAACAGCGATCAACAGCACGCTCAAGATCAACAGGCGAGGATTGTCATGGAACAGTGTGGACATGGGCGTGCTGCAGTAGGTTAAGTGAAGATGGAGAGGTCGACCGCGGACGGAGTTCGCATCGCTAGTTGCCCGTATCCAACCCGGCGTCGTCTGTGGTGGTCGAGTGCTGGAGCGGGGCGTCCATCAGGCTGACTTCTTGTCCGGGACTCAGCTTTTGCACACCCGACACGACGACTCGATCGCCACTCTTTACGGTTCCATTGATCAGCACACGGTTGGAGTCAATTTGCACGATTTCGACGTCGTTTCGCTGCACCACAAGTTCACCTTGATCTCCTTCCTTTTCGACCACGACATACACCGACCAAAGTCCTTTGACTCCGCGAGTGAGCGCCGACATGGGAAGCCAAAATCCCGATTGTTCAATCGTCTGCACGAGGTTGAGATTGACGATCTCACCGACGGCTCCGACCAGCGGCGAAGGACTCGAAACCGTCGATACTTTACGTGGATCAAGTTCGAAGATTGCGGTTTGCGTTCGAGTCGTCGGATCAAGCTCGGGAAGCAACGCCCGCAGCTTCGCGGGAATGACACGCTCGTGGACCGTTAACGAGTAGGCGCGAGCAGTATCCAGCGTCGCGCCGACCTCAGGCGGAACACCCACCCAGGCTTCGTAGGGGGCGAGTTCGATGATTTTGAACAGGGTCACGCCAGGCTGGACGATCGCTCCTTCGTCAACGAATCGGCGCGAGACGACCGCGTCGTAGGGTGCAAGCAAACTACTCTCTTGGATTTGGACCATGACGTTCTTGATACTTGCATCAAGGCGAGCGATCTCTGCTTGCTGGGCGTCGATCTGCTCCCTGCGAGTCCCCTCCTCGAGTTCGGCGATCGCGTGCTGTTGGGCTTCGATCTTTGCTTCAGCGGCTGCCAGTTGATGTCGAGCATCATCGATGTCTTGCACGGAGATCGCATCACTATTGGCAAGTCGCGCGCGACGATCGAACGTGGACCGAAGCTGGTCACGAACCGACCGCAATTCGGTCAACTGGGATCGTGCGGCGGCGATCGTCTGGGTACGTGGTCCAGCGACAAGTTCCGCTAGCTTGGCTCGCGCTGCCTCACGCTGAGCCTCCAAGATCGCGACTTCCGACTCGAGGAGGGCCGTGTCCAGAGTCGCGAGCACCTGGCCACTGTCGATCCTGTCGCCTTGATCGGCATGAAGACTTTCGATTCGACCAATACGCTTAAATCCAAGCTCACTGGCGCGCCGAGCTACCAACGTGCCAGTAAAACTTCGAGCGACCGTCGACTGTGACTCGATCGCCAACACCCTCGTTGCCACATACGTGGTGCTGACGCCCGAAGACGAGGTTCGACGAGCCGATTCGTTAACCGTTCCAGTTGCGATCGAGTGCGGAGCATTCGTTGAGGCCTCCGGCGATTGTGCTCGGACACACGAGGCACAGGCAAGGCAGACGATTAAACAAACGGCGATACGACCATTCGTAGCAAGCCGACGACGATCCATGTTAATTACCAACACATTCATTTGCGTTTCCATAAAAGAGCCGTCCCCACTTGTTCGCTTTCCGCGAGCCCAGCTCGTTGGAGGTGATCCAGATACGCGACCACTTGCGTGACGAGCAGCGGTCTTTCTGTGAAAGCGATGGGGCGACGATAGGTCGATTCAAGACATTCATACGCCGTTTGTGGTCGAGAGATCCGAATGAGCAGGCGATCCAACACCGACGATTGATTGGCGATCATTTGTTCGCAGCGCCGGGTGATTCCCGTGAACGGCGTATTGTGTCCCGCCAAACACAAGGTGGCTGGAGTGGCGAGTGCGGCAAACTTTCGACTGCATTCGAGAAACCCGCCTACCGGATCCGCATGGGATTCGCACGCGTGGATGCAGAAATTCGGCGAGATTCCTGGCAGGATCTGGTCGCCAACGATTGCGATTTGATCATCGGACCAAAATGTCGCATGGTCCGAAGCATGTCCTTGTCCAAAATGGACGGTCCATTTGCGTGCTCCGATTTCTAGCACTTCGCGATCACGAACGGCTGTGAATTGCTGTGGCAGGGTGGACACAGAATCGTGGTACGCGTGCGAATGCCGACGCCTGTAAGCCTCGATCTCCAGCGGTAGCAATCCACCGCGTTGTTGAAAAGCGATCTGTTCGACCGTCGGCTCGGGACGGGAGGCAAGGATTCGTTGGGCGCTTTGCCAAGTCGTCGCGGTTGCCGCGATCTCCGCGCCGCGGCTTGCCATCCATCCGGCGAGCCCCAGGTGGTCGGGATGGTGATGGGTGATGATCGCGCGTCGAACTGGCTTCGAAGCGAATGGCGCCGAGGTCAAGACGTCCGTGAGTGCGCGGCGGCAACTTTCGACGTTACTTCCCGTGTCGATGATGGACCAGCCGTCATGGTCGTCGAGCAGATAGACGTTGACATGTCTGACCCGCTCACCAAGATCCATCCGCAGCCACCACACTCCATCGGCAATTTGGTGCGGGAAGGTCAACACGCGTTCGTCGACAACGGGGCGGATATCTTCGCTGGTGTCGAACGCTCCCCCATCGACGCCTTGGTCATGAGTGATTCCAACCTCCGGCGATGTCATCCGGGTTGCGAGCGATCGATTGGATGATGAAGTGGGATGGAACATCACGTGGTTGTCACAATCACTTTTCCGGATCGACCGCTTTGTTCTGCGCGACGTAGTGCATCGCCGATTCTCGCGAGCGGAAAACAACTATCCACACTCATCTTGAGTTGCCCGCTGACCACCATCGAGCTCAGCGAATCGTAAAGCGTGGTTCGTTGGTCGAGCGTTAACCGGTTGAGCAGCTTGGAAAGCCAGAATCCACCGAGAGTGACATCGCGAAAAATCGTGTGTTCCGGGGCGATTTGACACGGCTCATTGGAGAGCATTCCATAGTTAACGATTCTCGCTTGGTCGGAGACGCACGCGGCCAGTCGACCCGTCGCCGATCCTGCGATCGCATCCAGCGCAAGACGCACTGGTGCGTGTCCAACTCCCGCTTTGACTTGCTGCGCGAGCTCGCCATCATCAACAAGAGCGACATCACCACCGAGTCGAATCACCTCTGCTTTCGCATCGATGCAACGAACCACATTGATTGTTCTCAATCCACGAACTTTGGCGAGTTGGATGATCGATTGGCCGACAGATCCGAAAGGCGCATTCTGCATCACCCAATCGCCCGGACTGACCGACTGGAAACGTTCGAGCATGAGATGGGCGGTTGCTGGGTTGACCTTCAACATGCAAAGTTGGATTGGATCTGCATCACAGGGCACCTTGTGCACGGTCGTCGCAGCAACTTTGCGTTTTTCGCACCAATTGTTGTTGGCCAAGATGATCACCCGGTCACCAATCGAGACATTGGTGACGGACTTGCCACATGCCTCCACGATTCCCACGGCTTCCATTCCAATCGTCGATGGCAGCTTGGGAAGTGTACCGTAACGACCCGCGAGCATCGCCAAGTCAGCCACGTTGATCGGGAACGCTTCGATCCGAACGACGACCTCCCACGACGCCGGTTCCCCAACGTCAGCCACGTCGACGTACTGTGCAACCAGCGACGGCTGTCCAAAAGTAGCAAATTGGATCTGTTTCATCGTTTGGGTAGAGTTCGAAGCAAGCGATCGGAACGCTAGCGACTTACATCACTCCTTTTGACTTCGGGGCGCGACGCAAATTCGTGTCGATGCACTGGATCGTGTAGTCGATTTGCTCGCGAGTGTGATTGCAGTTGATAAAGAACCGAAGCCGCGATTTGTCTCGTGGAACAATTGGGTACAGCATCGGGAATGCGCAGACGCCCGCATCAAAAAGCTGGATGGACAACCACAGTGCCACTTCGGAGTCCGGTGTCATGATGGGGACGACGCCAGAGTCCTTGCTGTTGTAGGTGTCCAGCCCGGCTACCTTAGCTTGTTCGCGAAAGTAGTCGGCGTTGGCTCGCAGCCGCTGAACACGATCTGGCTCGGATTGCATCAATCGCAATGTGGCCAATCCAGCCGCCGTATTGGCGGGCGTCGGCGATGCTCCATAGAGCAACACTCCTGGCGCATAGTTTTTGAGGATTGCGACAAGAGGTTTTGGGCCGGCGACGTACCCGCCGCATGTACCGAAGGCTTTGCTCATCGATCCATAAAGGATGTCGATGTCCGACCCCGCAATGGGGAAGTAATCGGTGACGCCGAGTCCCCTTGGGCCGATCACGCCCATCGAATGTGCTTCATCGACCATCAACAGCGCATGGTGCCGTTTTTTTACTTCGATTAGCCGCGGCAGATTGGGAATATCACCATCCATGCTGTAGACACCTTCGACAAGGATGATGGTTCGCTCATACTTGTTGCGATGTTCGGCCAGCAACCGATCGAGTGCATCGTAGTCGTTGTGCGGAAAGCTAAATCTACGCGCCGTCGTCATCTTGCATCCGACGAGCGCCGAGTTATGAACCAATTCGTCGTAGACAATCAAGTCCTGTGGCCGGGCGAGATAGCCGATCGTAAACGCATTGGTGCTGTATCCGCCGACCGATAGCACTGCGTCTTCGGTGCCCAGTACCTGTGCAATTTCCTGTTCAAACTGTTGATGCAAGTCCACTTCGCCGGTGATGGATCGGCCCGAGCCTGTGCTTGTCCCAAAGTCGTCGATCGCCTGCTTCGCGGCCGCCTTGACCCGGGGATCGCAGGCCAGGGCCAAGTAGTTGTAGCTCGAGAAATTGATTAACTCGCGTCCGCTGAGTTGGACCGTCGCGTCGGATGAGCCGACGTGGGGTAGGAATTGATTCTTGGTATATTTCTGTTTTTCGTAGTACCACTCCATCGTGGTAAAATCTTTGTACTCTGGGAACTGTGCGAAGTCGTAGAAGGACGGTTTGAGTGGAACGACACGCGCTGGTCCGGGTTTCGAATCACCCGATTCATTGCACAGATTCATACTGTTACGCAAGCGATCGAAACTCGATTTGATACTCATGGAAGACCAACTCTGGATGTGACGTCGATGTTGTGATTGAATTGGATGATGCGGATCTACACCGTCGCCACGGCCTGAAGCTGCAAATCCATTTTCTTGAGCGACTGGACGGCGAGTGATCGCACGGTCCCTTCGCCAATTAGCTCCAAGATCGAGATGTTCAAGCCGAGTTGAGTGTCCAATAACATTTGGATTTCGGTCGCCATTAGCGAATCGACGCCGAGTTGGTCGATCGACTTGTCGATGGGGATCGTCGCTGGGTCCGCCTTGAGAACACTGGCGACGATTTCCAAGATGAGCGTTGCAAGTAACTCGACTTGGTCGGCCGGATCCAGTTTGAGAAGCTCTTCGACCAGCGCGTGCTGGGACGAACTGTCTTTACCCTGGGAGTCATTCGCGATGAGTGTGCGAAAGCGTGGTGAAGTCGCTCCGCGTGTTTCGAATCGCGCCCAGTCAGACCAATTCGTGATCATCGTCACACCGAACTGAGTCGATTGACGCGAAAGCCCTATCCGCAACAGCTCCAAGCCTTCGGTCGACGTGATTCCACGAAGCCCGGTGTAGCGGAGAAACTGTTCCAGCTTTTCGTCGTTCGCGACCACACCCACGTCGGCGATGGCGCCCCAATTCACGCTTGTTCCCGGCAATTGCTGGATTCTGCGGAGATGGGCCAATCCATTTAGGAACCCATTGGCGGCACTGTAGGCGGCTTGGCGGCTGTTGCCGACCAAATTGGCAACCGAGGAGTAAAGTACAAAGTGATCCAGCGCGATTGATTCGGTAAGGAGATGAAGATTCCATGCGCCGAGTGCTTTGCTACGAAGCACTTGACGAAACGTCGCATCGTCGATCTCAGTGATGGGTTGGTCGAGGATCAATGCGCCGCTGTGAAACACTCCCTTGAGTGGCGGCATACTGGTCGAGATCGTATCAAAGAGTTGTTTGAGCGCCTTGAAATCGGAAGTGTCACACGCTGCGGCCATCACGCTCGCGCCTCGGGATTCCAGCATCTGCACCAGTTGTCGGCGTTGATCGTTATCCGCCCCGGTGCGCCCGGTAAGCACCAAGTGGCGTGCCCCGTGCTCGACCAACCACTGAGCGGTTCTGCCTCCGAATCCGCCGAATCCACCGGTGATGAGGTACGTCGCATGGGCGTCGAACTGGACGTTGTCCATCTGGACCACCGGCAACTCGCCCGCCTCATCCCCGAAGTGAAGCACCAGCAGGGCGGCGCTGCTGGCCAGTGGAAGCTTTTGCCAACCCAGATCGGCGATGGATACTTCGAGACAAGGTGCCGCGTCCAGTAACCCATCGTGGGTCAATTGAAGCACGCTTTCCAGGCCTCGCGTGATCAGGTCGCCTTGATGAAGTAGTACGCGGTAATCCGTTCGGATCACACCGGTTCCCGACTCCGAAATTTTCACGGGGCCCGCGTTGCTATCCAGGTCAACAAGCGTTGCCGCTGCGGTGAGCATCTGGAATCCGAAACTGGATTGCCATGATTGAAGTGGTGCCGCAAGCACGTCAAAACCTCGACCCTTTGTTTCAATCTGTACCGCCGATGCGATGCCCTCAGGACACAACGAATAGACGGGATACTGATTTTGAGCTTGAATGTTGATCGATGCGGTGTCGTCGGAAAGGAGCACCACACGGACACCTCGCCGAGTCAGCGACTGGGCGACAATGCATCCGAGTGCGTCGGCAACCACGAGTGCCGAGTCGCCTGGGGCAATCATCAACGAGTGCACGACGCATTGCGCGCGAACGTGCAATCCGATCACACTTGCCAGGTGGCCCGCATCGACTTGATCATTCACCGCTACGATACGAAACGCCTCACGCGGTCCCGACATGTGGCTGGATAGCTCCGACGGCGCGAACCCGACGACGCGCGTGTTGGGCTGCAAATCAGAAACGTTGGTTCCGACCTCGATCACCCGCGCGACGATTTCGACCAGGGGTTGAGCGATGGAATCTGCGACGGGGTTCGATAATAGATCTGGCGGAACCACGGTCGACTCAATCCGAAGCACGATCTCATCGGCCGCGATCTCGCCCCGCTGGGTCGCGACGATTCGCGCGGTTCCGACACTTTCGCAATCGGGTCGCAACGGTCGCACCGCGATCGGGTGTTGATCGTCGATGCGCGAGGGAACAATACGATCGTCGGAAAGCATGGTGCTGTCGAGCAACTCGCTGTGCAAACGATAGCTTCCGCGGAGCGCCACTTCATCGTGCTCGTCGTCACAGAGCAATTCCAGGCAAAGGTTCTCGACTACCGTCGGCGATATCTCGTTGGGCAGATCGATGGACGTGAAGCGAAACCCATCAAGCTCGTTGAAGGCGACGCGACAGAATCCGTTGATGGACGTATGACTGGGCATCACGACGCGGTCTTGATCGTTGACGACACAACCGTTCTGGGTCACAACATAGACGCGAGGTGGCCGCTCGATGTGATGTTTCACAAGCGAGCTTGCGAACGAAGCCATAGCTAGCAGCGCTTCCTCGCCAGTCGGCGATACCGACGGATCGATATCAAGGGCGTGTAGAAACACGACGCCATCAAGTTCACCGAGTTCTTGCAAAAGTCGATCCGCGTCCTCGCGTGAGCCACTTCGCACGACAAAGTGATCATCGACACGCGAAAAGGCTTCGCCGAATCTGGCGATGGCGGAGATGCTCGCGCCGAACTGGCGCATTTGGTCCATCAATGGATGTCCCACCTCGCCGTCGCCACCAATCACCAGCCAATGTCCGAGCCGTTTGGGCTCCGTCAGCGACTCTCCATAGGCCCATTGATAGTCAAGGATTTGGCGTTTGATTCGATCGCCAAAGCGGTCACGGCGCTCGCGTTTCGATGCGGCGGTCAGTCGCATCGACCGAAGTGTCGCGAGAGTGGCACCGTCGTCATCGAGGAGCGTCAAATCACAGAGAATGTTGCGTTCGCTTTGAGATCTGCGTTCGGCCATGCACCATACCGCGGACGGCAAGTTCCTCGCGTAGACGCAAAATTCGGCAAACCCAGTCGGTAGGAACGTCGTGTCCGAATCACCGAGCATGACCATCAACGATTGAAAACAAACGTCAAGAATCGTGGGATGGATACAGTAAAGCGAGAGGTTGGTGGTTAGTTCCGGCATCATTTCGATCCGCGCCAGCACACGTCCGCCGTCGTCGCTGCTGTACAACTCGCGAACGGTTTGAAAAGCCGGCCCGTAGCTGAGACCGATCGAATCCAGATCGGCGTAGAACGACTCGGTGGAGTGCGACTTCACCGCGGCGCGCTTGAGCGATTCGAGGTGGTGTGATCCAGGCGTGAATTTGCTCAGCCCCGTCAGCTTGGCGCTCACGTGAATTTGGCCCGTTCCAAGTCGTCCGTTCTCCTGACTACGAATCGTGGCTGTCTTTCCGATCGGATCGTACGTCGTGACACAATCCAGTCCACGCTCGGCGGTGATGATCATCGGCGACTGGATCACCAAATCGCGAATCGCGAATCCATTGGCATCACGGTGTTCGATCCGAGCGAGTTCGAGGATCGATTCGATGTATCCGGCCGCGGGAAGGATGGGCATTCCCGACACGATATGATCACGCAAATACAACATCGGTTCGTGATCAAAATCGTTCCGATACGCGGGAACGCCCGGTGCTTCTTGCATACCAAGCATTGGGTGCTCGATCGGTGCGATTCGATCCTGCATCGCACGTTCGTTCTCGACCCAGTAGTGTTCTCGTTGCCACGGATAGTTGGGCAACGACACAAATTTTCCTCGGGGACAGTGACGCTTCCAGTCGATGTCACATCCGTCCGCGAACACGCCCATGATCGCTCGATTGAGCAATTCGACTTCGGGTTGGTTTCGCCGCAGGGTGAATGATTGGCGGCAATCTTTGCCAGCGACTTTGACGCAGTCGCGTATCGAATTTGCGAGTACGGGATGCGGCCCAATTTCTAGAAACGTATTGAAACCGTCGTTCAAGAGGCCCTCGACGGCCGCCGCAAACTCGACGGGCTCGCGTACATTTTTTCCCCAGTAGTCGCCGTCGTAGCTGACGTCATTGACCGATGCCCCGGTTACCGTCGAGAACAATGGCACGTTCGGCGTAGCGGGTTTGATATCGGCGAGCGCGCGGCGCAAGTCGTCCAAGATCGGGTCCATCATCGGACTGTGATACGGCACTTCGACGTCCAAATGCTTGTTGAAGATATCGTCACGAGTGAGTTGGACAGCGATATCGGAAAGCGCATCGACGTCGCCCGCAATGGTGACGTTGGTCGGACCGTTCACAGCGGCGACGGAAACACGATCCGCAAAGGCATCGATGCGTTTCAGCGTTTGTTCTTTACTTAAACCAACCGCCAACATCGCGCCGGTTCCCTTGCAAGTGGCTTGCAATCGGCTGCGATGGAAACATACCGTCAATGCATCCGCCAGACTGAGGACTCCCGCGGCATACGCGGATCCTAGCTCGCCGACGGAGTGGCCCACGACGGCTCCGGGTTCCACTCCCGCTTCGCGAAGTACCGCTAGAATCCCGATTTGGATCAAGAGGTTTGCGGGCTGGGCGAACTCCGTCCGCGAGATTTCCGACGAGGCTTCGTCCTTGAGCATCTCTCGACGCGCAGAGAATCCGGCGATGGAGCGAAAAAGTTTGTCCGCTTCGTCGATGGCAGCTCGATAGACCGGTTCGTCCCGATACAGTTCTTGGCCCATCGCCCACCACTGGGGTCCCATGCCAGTGAAAACGAATACGGGTTTCCGTTGACCTTGAAACGGTTGGCTGCCACGTACCACATTGTCGTAATCGTGCTCATGGTCGTTGGCGAAATCCTCGAGAACTTTGATGAATTGCTCGCGGCTATCACCCTTGAACACCGCGCGGAACGTCAAATGCTCGCGTTTGAATGTTGCGGAGTAAAGCATGTCCTCCAGCGCGACCGAATCATCCTTGAGTGCTTGCGCGTACTTGGACGCTAAGTCGGGCAGCGCCTTTTCGCTTCGTGCGGTGATCGGCAAAAGGTACGGCAATCGCTCAGGTTGCAAGCGAGCCACGCGATTGCGATGCGGGTCGATCGATGGGGCGGACTCGATAATCGCGTGTGCATTGGATCCGCCATATCCGAACGAATTGATCGCAACACGAATCGGCTGTCCCGGATCACCCAAGGGAGTCACTTCGTCGGAAAGCCGGACGTGCCACTCGTTGCACCGGATTAATGGGTTGGGGGTTTGCAGATTGGCAAGCGGTGTCGACATGCGATGCATCACGGTCAACGAGGCTTTGATCACGCCCGCGACGCCCGCCGCCGCCTCCATATGCCCGGTGGTACTCTTGATCGATCCGACCACCACCGGACCGAGGTTTTTGTCGCGACGGGCTTTGCCATAGACGGCACCGATCGCGCGCGTCTCCGTCGGATCGCCGATTCCCGTCCCGGTGCCGTGGCATTCGACGTAATCGATCGATGCGGGGTCAATGTGATTGCGAGTGCAAACCGATTCGATCAGCGCTTGTTGTGCGTCGCCACTGGGCATCGAGATGCCGGGCGTGCGTCCGTCTTGGTTGCTACCTGTCGCGATGACGGTGGCGAGGATTTCGTTACCTTGACGCAGCGCATCATCCAGTGGCTGTAGCAACACGGCACCGGCACCCTCACCTCGTCCATACCCGTCACCGCGCTGGTCAAACGATTTGCACTCGCCATCTTTCGAGAGAAAGCCGCCTTTGCACATGCCCATCGGATACTCGGGTCGAAGCATCACGTTGGAACCACCGACCACCGCTAGCTCGCTGTCACCTCGCCAAAGGTCTTGGCAAGCGTAATGAAATGCGACGAGTGATGATGAGCAAGCGGTGTCGATGGAGAGACTGGGGCCTCGGAAATCGAATGTATGAGAGATGCGATTGGAAAGCATCGTCATCATCATCCCCGCCGCGGTATTCTGGTTGATTGCCGACCGGTTGGCTGCGGACATTTGGGTAATCATGTGGTCGAGCATGAAGCCGCCCACATAAACTCCGACCGGGCGACCGGAAAAGTCACCGAGCCGCATGCCCGAGTTTTCGAATGCTTCCCATACCACTTCGAGCAACAATCGTTGCTGGGGATCCATGTTCTCCGCATCGCGCGGCGAGATGCCAAAGAACGCAGCGTCGAACTTGGTCACGTCATGCGTGAGAAAGCCGCCGCGGCGGATGTACGATTTCCCTTTGGCGATTGGGTTGGACGAGTAGTAGCGATCGACCGTCCAGCGATTTGGAGGGATTTCGTCAATCGCACTCACTCGATTCTTTAATGCCGTCCACAAAGCCTCGATGCTTTCGAGTCCCTTGGGAAATCGACATCCCATACCAACAATGGCGAGTGGCTTGTGCAATTGAAGTGTCATCTGGTCCTCAGGGTGGTTACTCACGCGGGTGAGTAACACGACATGTAGTGGCCAGTCGCCTGATCATTGGCGACCGAGTTCCCTACAGCCAGATGCAGCGAGTGATGTCGTGAAGGGGACCAAGCCGCGAAAAGTTGCGGCAAGAATTCGACAAGTCGGTGTGCTCGGTCGCGCTACAATCGTTACCATCGCTACAATCGTTAACGAAGATTCGCGATGGAAGTGTTGCGTCGACCGTTCCCTAGTTCGCGGGAGCGAACGGGACATTCGCCCAATCAGAGCCTTGTGGCAGGACGATGACGGGGCCCGGATTGGCTGGATTTGCGGTGGGAACGGTATCGACTGGGCCAGTAACCATTGGTTCTGCGCTCGATACGATTTCGCACACCGTGTCGCTCGATGGGCCCCATCCGCCGCCCAGAGCCTTGAATAGCTGAACCAAGCTCAGTGCGATATCACCCTGGGTTACTGCGAGTTTGTCTTGTTGCAGCAGTAACTCAGCTTGCAAAACGTAGACGCGACCGAAGTCGATCGACCCGGCTTGGTAGAGCGACTCGGACTTCTTGACCGCATCGGTCGCTCCCTGAACGGCGCGGTTCAGCGCGTCGGCTTTGTCGAAGCCAAGCAAGAACGCGACTTGTGCGTCCTCAGCTTCCTGGGCCGCGCGAAGGACGCTGTTTTGGTATTCCAGACACAACGCCCGCAGTGCCGCCTCTTCGGCTTTGACATTGTTCTTGATCCGACCATAGTTCAGCAGATTCCAAGTGAAACCTGGCGAAATCAAACCGGCTTGGCTACCCGAGCTGAAAAGTTTGTCAAAGTTTGCGGAGGCGAATCCGATGTTTCCGATGAGACTGATGTGGGGATAAAAGTCCGATTTGGCAATGCCGATCCGAGCTGACTGGGCCGCCATTTCAAACTCGGCACGCCGAACATCGGGGCGACGACGCAGTAGATCCGCTGGAATTCCGAATGCCAGTTGTTGGGGCGGATTCGGGATCATCGCGGTGACGCCGACTTCGTGTGCCAGATCCGATGGGGGACGTCCCAGTAGAACGCAAAGCGCGTTGTTGGCTTGTCGTCGCGATATTTGCAGCGACGGCAGGATCGCAGCCGTCTGACCCACATTCGTCTCGGCCTGGGCGATATCCAATCCAGTCGCCAATCCGGCAACCTTCTTTCGCGTGGCGAGGTCGAGCGTTTGCTGCTGTATCTCGAGGTTCTTTTGCGCCAGCGCGATTCGATGCTCAAGCGTTCGCATCTCGATATATGACTGTGCAACTTCCGCAAGTACGAGCACACGAGCTTCGTCATACGCTGCGCAGGTCGCGTTGAGACTCGCGTCGGCGGACTCGATCGCGCGTCGATATTTTCCCCAAAAATCGAGCTCCCACGCGGCGGCAAGCCCCACGGACCAGTTGGGCGGATTCAAGTCCGGTGCGAACACGCCGGGAAACGAAAAGAAGTTGGCCGTGTTGGAACTAAGGCGCGATTGAGTGAATGCACCATTGGCATTTTGAACTTGGGGAAAGAGGTTCCCCGCGATCACGTTTCGACGGGCGCGCGCCTCAAGAATTCGCTCACCCGCTTCGCGTAACGTTAGATTCTGGGTGGCGGACTCATGAATTAATCGCTGCAGCACCGGATCTTGGAAATGAATCCACCAGGCTTCCAACGATGCCGGTTCACCTTGCATGCGTGGATGACTCGCATGAGTCCATTCATGGTTGACCGGTGCACCCGGTTTGTGAAACTCGGGTCCCACCTTGCAACCGCCGACCGCGACGAACATCAATGCAAGCAACCAACCATATCGGATTGGTAGACCGTTTCGAATGGGATCAAGGGTCGCTTGCATGCCTGGGCGTTCCATCGTGCCAGTCGGGCAGGAACATTTGTTCCAATCCGTGTCGTTATCGTCCTAACATTCGTTCGACGCCTTACCGTCGGAACCTGAAGAACGAATCTGACAGCCGTTACAACCCGAATACCGGTATACGCTGGCGCGGGCGCGATAGGTTTCACGAGATCAATGCAGCAGTGTTTAAAGCTGGCCGGTCGGAGCTGGTAGTTCTTCGACTTCTCCCTCTGGCACTTCCTCCGGTGACGGCATGAGTGTCGGCTCATTGGTCACCTTGGCGGTCGGAGTCTCGTCATCTCGGTCATCGGAGTTCTCGGTAGCCGGGTCACGACTGGCAGCTTTCATTTCCACCCAGTCCCGTAGCGCTTGATGGGTTTGCCAGAATCCATCGAGTGACCAAATGTGACTGAGGTCCGAATTGCCAGCCATGCCATCGTAGTTGCGCAAGAGATCCGATAAGTCATCCGCTGGCTGGTCGCTATCCAGGGCCACGATGATCCTGTCAGGACTCAGATAATTCAGCCAAATATCGGCGTCAAGATGCCGCATCGACAGGCTATCACGAAGCCGAACGGCGGCGGCTCGCAATTTGTCTTGAATACTTGCCGGTTCGCTGAAGGGTTCCATCGACTCGTAAGATGACGTCGTGATCGGCGACTCCAAAACCATGTCTGTGGCGCCGAAGTACGAATTGACGACCACGCTATTCTCGACTGCTGGATCGTACCCACGCTGGTCCATCGCGGGTGCACTAGCGGTCGTCGAATCGAAGTACGTGATCGGCGCCGGCGAAGGATCGACGAACACGGGTTGGACATAAACGGGCTCGACTATGACCGGTACGGCGATCACCGGATAAACCGGGACGAGTTCATACCGAACTTGGGGCCGATAGACGACCGATGGCGCTGGTGGCACCGAGTAACCATACGGGTATCTCGGCGGCGCGGTTAATCCGAAAAGTCCGGTACTCAAGCTCGACGCCGGACTTTGAATTCGGGTTCCAAGCCCAAAGGGAAGCACGTCGATCGAGCCTCGAGGCCCACGAATACTTACTCCGCCAAGCGGTCCTACGCGTACGAACTGGGCCGCCGCTTCGGTGGCACCGAGCCAGCTTGCGAGTCCGATCACGATGAGTGCGTAGCGAAACATGAGTAAGTGCCTCCGGTGGACGGGAAATCGTGCGAGCGACCATTGAAGCACGCCCGCTGTGATTCCATTGTATTTCGCACTGTTCTCACTCGCTCGGGATTGTTGTGTACGAATTCAATCGCCGCCGCGGCACTCAGTTACAATAGCGCCATTCATCCCATTCCCAACCTGTGCAAACGCTATCGACATGCCTCGACACCTGTGGATCGTTGTCACCACCACCCTTCTCTCGATCGCGGTCTCGCTGACCAGTCCTCATACCAACGCCCAAGATTCGGGTCGGCGAGGCGCCGTGACTTCACGGTCGGCACGGGCTCCTCGAATGGTGCTCAACGCGTCAATCCAGCCCCATTGGGCCGATGGCGATCGCTATCTGTGGTATCGCCGCGAGCGACTTGAGATTACGACCGATGCGGTGAGCAACGAGTTCGTCTTGATCGACACTAGGTCCGCGACACGCCAAGTGTTCGCAACCCAGGAGGGGCTGGATCGAGCCATGGGAATCGAAACCGGTGGCGGAGGGAAATCCGATCGCGGTGACGGACCACGTCGTGTAACGAGTTTCGAAGCGAGTCCGCGACGGTCGACCGACACCGGTGAAGACACATCGATCCGGTTTATCAACGAACTGGATTCACCCATCGAATTGTTTTGGATTGACGCTGCGGCGCGTTCAACCAGCTATGGCAAGATCGAGGCGAACCAGTCGCGAGATCAACACACGTTCGCCGGGCACCTATGGATGATCAAGAACGCTCGCGGCGATGTGCTCGGATACGTTCGTGGTGAAGCCGATCCCCTTGAGGCAGTGTTTGACAAATCGGTCCCCGTCATGGAACCCGGACGTAGCCAACGACCCAACCGACGTCGCGATACGAGCTCGTCGCCAGATGGCAATTGGTCGGCCGAGATCAAGCGAGGTCAAGTCGAGGTGCGTCGCGGCCACAATGGTGATGAAAGCGGTGAAGCGATCGTCTTGACCAATGACGGGACCGAGACAGACCCCTACGAGATTTTGCAGTGGTCGCCTGACTCGTCGTCCCTCGTGGTCGCGCGAGTGCATCCGGTGAAAACGGAAGAGGTGTATCGAATCGAATCCTCGCCCGAATCAGGCGGACGTGCACTGTTGCAATCGAACCCGTATTTGCTCCCTGGCGATCCGATGACGCGTTATGACTTGGTGGTGCTTCCAGTCGCCAGCGAAGAAACGCAGCGGAAAAAGTTCTCGCCTTTGGAGGAACCGTTCGACTTTGGGCGACCTCGCATTCGCTGGATCGACGATCATCGCTTCACCGTGGAAAAAGTCGACCGCGGTCACCAGCGGTTTCGCATCTTTGGAGTCGATACGCACTCCGGAAGCTCCAGGACAATTGTTGACGAGACCAGCGACACGTTCGTCTGGACCATGCACGGGCCGCCAATCCCGATGACATCGTACCTGGAAGAGTCTCGCGAGTTGATTTATGCCTCCGAACGTAGCGGATGGCGTCATTTGTATCTCGTTGACCTGGAAGCTAACGAAACGATGCGGCCGATCACCAGTGGTCCGTGGGTCGTGCGTTCCATTGAGAGGATCGATGAGACCAAACGCCAAGTCTGGTTTGCGGCGAGCGGTAAGAACTCGGATGCCGACCCGTACTTGTTGCATCACTATCGCATCAATTTTGATGGAACCGAGTTGGTCGAACTCACGGCGGGTGACGGGACTCACTCGCTACAGTTTTCACCCACCGGCGAGTTTTACATCGACACTTTCTCGCGTGTGGATGCGGCGCCGGCGAGCGAATTGCGACGCAGTATGGACGGGTCGCTCGTGTGGAAACTCGAAACCGCTGATACGACTCGCTTGATCTCCAGCGGATGGAACCCGCCGGAGGTTTTCTCGGCCAAGGGACGCGATGGTGTTACCAACATTTGGGGCTTCATCGCCCGGCCTCGAGACTTTGACGCGACCAAGAAGTATCCGGTCATCGAATACATCTATGCTGGTCCCCATGACTCGCACGTGCCCAAATCGTTTCAAGCGACGGATTGGTATCGAACGCTAACCGACCTCGGTTTCATCGTGGTACGCATCGATGGCATGGGGACGGCGAACCGCAGCAAAGCATTTCATGATGTTTGTTGGCACAATCTCAAGGACGCTGGGTTTCCTGATCGGATTGAATGGATGAAGGCCGCGGCGCAATCGCGACCTTACATGGATCTTGATCGCGTCGGGATCTACGGCACGTCCGCCGGCGGACAAAACGCGGTCGGCGCGTTGTTGTTCCATGGAGATTTTTACAAAGCGGCCGCGGCTTTCTGTGGATGCCATGACAACCGCATGGACAAAGCATCGTGGAACGAGCAATGGATGGGATATCCCGTGGGCCCACACTACGCCGATTCCTCCAACATCGAACACGCGTCACAATTGCAGGGCCATTTGTTCTTGATGGTCGGCGAACTCGACACCAATGTGCCTCCCGAGTCAACGATGCGACTTGCCGATGCTCTCATCAATGCCGACAAGAACTTTGAAATGCTTGTCATGCCCGGTGTGGGTCACAGCGATGGAGGCAAGTATGGCCAAGAACGCATGCGAGATTTCTTTCAACGTCATCTGCAAGGGATCGATGCAAAGCGCGTGGGCAACGATGACGTGTTGAAGTCGGGATCAAATGCTGCGAACGGCGCGCAGCCAACGCCAGCGACGCCAGAACCAGATCCGCCCCTTGCATCCTGGGACGGACCCAATCGAGCGGCAACGTTGACGACACACTTCAAGGCGGATCTTGGCAGTTTGGAAAGGTTCTACAACGTTTCGTTCTCTCCCACGCGGATCGATCGGCTTCGAAGATTCTTGAAAACTTGGTGTGGCGAACTCCAGCGACTGGAAACAGACGACTTTACCAAAGCCGAATCGGCGTCGCTTGACGATCTGCATCAACTCATCTCCGAAAGGTCGGCAGCACTCGATAAGGCGTCGGATGATTACGAGCAACTTTGCCAAGTCGCACCCTTCGCGAAACAAGTCATCGAGCTGGTGGAATCTAAACAGCGAGTTGACGGCATCGAACCGCGTCGTGCGGCGCAAATTTGCGACGAGCTGATCGAGCCAATATCGCATGCATCGATGGAACTTGCCAAGCGGCTTGAGTCGGACAAGAAAGCCGATCGCGAGACGTTGATCTCGATCGCCGCATCGATCCGCGAGCTCGATCGCCATCTTTCCAAGTGGTATTCGTTCTATCACGAGTACGACCCGATGTTTACTTGGTGGGTGCAAGCTCCCTACGAGTCCGCGAATCAGGCGATTGACGACTTGATCAAGGTGCTTCCGGAGCCTCAGCGAAAATCCCCTGGCCAAGGTCGCGATCGGTCGGACTCGGTGGAGCTGCTGTGCTACAACCATGATGGCAGCAAGTCGCAAGCCACCGGCACAAGCCCTGGTTTCGCCGAGATGCTCCGGTACCAGCCGGGACATATCGCGGGTTTGATTGTTTCGTATCAACAGCGATTGCAGGACGCGCGGCGGCAAAGTGAGCGTTCAAAGTCAGGCGACGTCCAGGGCAATGGGGTGCTGGCGGTTTGCGAATCAACGTTGAGAACATTGGAGTCGATTGATTTCGAAACACTCGATCGCGCCGAGCGAGTGGATTGGTTGTTGTTGCGTACGGAGCTCAGGGATCGAATCGCGAAGGCCAAGTTGCCAGCACGAGAGGATCGCTCGATCGCGCTGGCGCCGGATCCCGCGGATCTGTTGGGTACTCCGGTGGGCCGCGAAGTCATCGACCTGGACTTGAATGCTGCGATGATCGCCTACACGCCCGACGAGTTGATCCAAATCGGCGAGCGAGAAGCCGCCTGGTGCCGAAGTGAATTGCTCAAGGCATCGGCGGAGATGGGTTACGGCAACGACTGGAAGGCAGCGGTTGAACACGTCAAAATGTTGCACGTCGAACCGGGTCAACAACCCTCGATGATCCGTGATCTGGCTGTCGATTCGATCGCGACACTGCGCGCGGGCGATTGGATTTCGATACCGCCCATTGCGGAAGAAACCTATCGAATGGAGATGATGTCGCCCGAGCGCCAGCTTGTGAATCCGTTTTTCTTGGGCGGTGAAGTGATTACGGTGTCGTATCCGACATCGACCATGAAGCACCAAGACAAACTACAAAGCATGCGAGGCAACAATCGCATGTTCGCTCGAGCCACGGTGCACCACGAAGTAATCCCAGGGCATCATTTGCAGGGATTCATGACGGATCGATATTACCCTCATCGAAAACGTTTCTATACACCGTTTTGGGGCGAGGGATGGGCCGTGTACTGGGAAATGCTGCTCTATGAACGCGGGTTCGCGAGAACTCCCGAGGAACGAATCGGTTTTCTGGTTTGGAGGTCACACCGATGTGCACGCATCCTGTTTTCGCTCAGCTTTCATTTGGGAAGAATGACGCCCAACGAGTGCGTCGATTTGCTCGTCGAGAATGTCGGCTTTGATCGCAACAATGCGGCTGCGGAAGTACGTCGCTCGATCGGTACCGCGTACTCACCGCTTTACCAAGCCGGCTATATGCTCGGGGCGTTGCAGCTCCGCGAGCTGCACCGAGAGATCGTGGATGGCGGAATGATGAGTGAACGCGAATTCCACGACGCGGTACTGAGGCAGAACTACATGCCGATCGAGCTGCTGCGAGCGACGTTGACGAATGCGCCGATTGAAAAGGATTTTCAGGCGACGTGGAAGTTCTATCCGCTTCGAAGATGAGCCGCAGATCGCCCGCAGCGAGATTCTTGTCGCGGCAAATGGACGCACCGATGGATGAACGATGCGCGAACACCGACCGTCGCGCATCGTTCTCTCACGAGTCTCAATCTATCGGTGGCAATCGACGTTCGCCGTCGCACCTTCGCTTAAGGCAAACTGGTACGTCGAGAAAGCTTCGTCGGCTGAGTTCAAAAACTCTCTGGCGGTCGTCACCTGAGTTTGCTGGAAACCGCATTCGCCAAGAAAGTCCTTGGGCGTGTCACATCCGAAGATGAACTGTTCGCCGAGTTCTTCCATTCCTTGAAGGAACTTGGCGATCTGGGGATGTTGCGAACTCCCGTTGACCACGCTTTCCGTCACCAAGTCACACCAGAATCGGCTATCCGGATGCCTGAGCAATTTTGACGTGGCGGCCAAGATCACTCGATTTTCTTCGGCGGTGAAGTACATCGAACATCCCTCGTAGACGACCATCGTCGGTAATCCGGCGTCAAAATCGGGATGATCTAGCAACAAGCTGGCGATGTCATCCGACTTGAAATCCGCCGCCACCATCCGACGACTGACAACCGGTCGATACTTCATCTGTGCGATCACCCGTGTTCGTTCTTCCAGCATCTCTGGGAGATCGAGTTCAAAAAACACCGGTTGTCCGAGAGTTTCGAACAATCGGAATGGTCGCATGTCTAGGCCTACGCCGAGGATGACCACCTGTTTGACCTCGGGCATCGACTCCAAGTTGCGATCGATGTGCGACGTGCGCGCCATCACCATGTCTTGCAACTGAGGCAAAACCCCGTTGAGTCGTTTTGCGAGCAGTTCACCGTGCGGTCCCGCCGCCTCCCGTTCGTGACCGGTGTCGAAACGCATCTCGCGATCATCGAACGATGCACGCAGTCCCGCGATCATTCGCGCCGAGGCTTTCAGTTTATGTCGATACAGCGGTGAAATCCGTGGTTGCGACTTGGTCGGCTGCAATTGGCTCGTCGGCTGAGCAAAGTACTTCATCTCCGCTTCGGCGACCGTCTCGCCATTGGACGTAAACAACACCGTCAACGTCACCAACACCCGTTTGCCTGCGAAGTAGCGCTGGCGGACCATCTTGGCGACGTCGTCGGGAACGACACAACTCGCTTGCAAGTGGCTAGTGCTGGGGCTGCGATACTTGACATCCATGGATGCCAACCACAGCGATGCCGATCCATCTTCTTTACAACGATGAATACCGGTGAGCGGAACTCCTCGCAGCAGGGTGGCCAATGCGAGTCCCCCCGTGTAGTCCGCCGACAGCGAGATCAGGGCTGCTTGGTGGGTCCCGTGCTGATTTGTCGACGCCAACATAAGTGGAAGCTCGGATACGCACATTCCCTCGCGGACTTCCGTGACACGCCAGTCCACGGACCTCAAAACCGGAATCGCGTCCTGAAGCAATTTCGTCATCAAGTCTGGATTGACCCGATTGTTGTAATCATCTTCCCACGTAACCGATTGACCTTCGACTTGCGAAACTACCATGGCTTGCCCCCATTGGTATGTGAGTAAAAAAGTAAACGACCTGTCGCCACGTTTTATGCATTTGTCTTGACGCTGAAAACGAATTTCGATCTCCTCTCCCCCGACAGGCGATGGAGTCGATGCGCAAAATAACGACAAGGTAAGCTGGGATACCAAAGATTCGAAGGTATGTGAATGATTTGATGGACGGTTTCACGGTCAAATGCCGAATCAATAAGCGACGCGTCGACTTGCCCCAACGAAGCGCCGCCTTTTTGATACTGAGACGCGATGATCCTGCACGTCTAAACCAAGTTCACCCGAGGGCAATCTCTTGATACCTGCTAACGTCCAAAACAACCATCGTGAAGCTCTGGATCGCTTCCGTGTGTTGAAAGAAATGTCGGACGGCTCGATCGTCTCCTGCTTTCTCGCCGAAGAGCGACACTCGGGCGGATTGGTCGTTATACGCGAAGTTCCCAAGCGATTCTTTCGACAAAGTGGGTTGTCACGGTTTGAGAATGAAGCTCGACAAACATCGGGCATTCGTTGTCAACATTATTCTCGACCGATCGATTATGAGATTGGCGACGATTCCCTGCGGGTGGTGTACGCGTACGTCGAAGGCGTGTCGCTATGTGAGCGCTTTCGGGAAAAGCCATTCAACGCACTCGAGGCACTCGCAATTGCGAAGGATTTGTTAATTGCGCTCGACCATGTTCATGAACTTGGTTGCATCCAACGAGACATTCGGCCATCGAATATTATCATTCGGCCAGACGGTCGAGCGGTGATGTGTGGTTACGTCCCACTTTGGTGTCCAGACATCTTTGGTAGCGACAGTCGGCTGGGGCGCGAGTGCGCCTCGTACACATCGCCCGAACTATCGGGAATCATCGATCACGATATTGGCGAATCATCGGATTTGTATTCCGTCGGCTATGTGCTTCATGCCGCGCTCACCGGTGGAGCGGCGTTTGATGGCGAGATCAGCGAGATCCTCTATCAACACATGACGGCGGATCCCGATCCCCGGTCATATTCGTCGGATACACCCGAAGTCGTGATCCGATTCATCGAAAAGTTGATTCGCAAAGAACCTCGAGAGCGTTATCAATCCGCCCGGGCGGCGCAGTACGACGTCGACCAGATTCTCGAGTTGCTGACGCGCGGTGAGAGCACGCTTAGTTTCGTGATCGGAAGTTCGGATCGACGCACAGAATTGATCGACCCAGCGCTGGTGGGACGCGAAGACCAGCTCGGCGTGCTCGACGCCGGTCTGGAAAAGTCCATGGCCGGCGCGGTAACGCGGATACTGCTTCGTAGCGAATCAGGAATGGGCAAAACGCGATTGCTCAATGAGGTGTCCCGAATCGCAGCCCGCAAAGGCTTTTTGCTTCTCAATGGTCGAGCCTCCCAGCACGCGGCACAAGTCCCCAATGCCGTTTGGTTACAGATGATCGACCAGCTCTCGAAGCTGATGTCGACCGATGAGCAACTGCGGGCGCGAACTGCCCAGCGGATGGTGGACTACTTCGAGGAAGTCACCACCGCGATGCCCGCGCTTGCGAGAACGTTGGGATGGACCGGCAACCATCTTTCGGGCCCCGACGAGCTCGGACAGGGTCGGGTCATTAGTGCATTCCGGTTGCTCATGTCGCAACTCGGTACGGCCGAGCGTAGTGTCATGATCACGCTCGATGATTGCCAATGGCTGGATGACCAATCGTTGCGAGTTCTCGCGGGACTGTGTGAAGCCGATGCGCAGCATTTGTTTTTGCTGGCGGTCGCGCGGCCGGATGAGTCGGACGTGCAAATTCCGCTGGAGCAACTCGATTTTTCCGAAACGCTGCATCTCGGCCGGCTCACTGATGACGCGATCAAGCAACTCGCCGAGTCGATGGCAGGCCCCATTCCCGAGGTCGCCGTCGAGGTGGTCCAGAAGTACGCCGAAGGCAGCCCGTTCATGGCCGCCGCCGTGCTTCGCGGGATGGTCGAATCGAACGTGCTAACCGTCCACGACGACCGCTGGACGGTGGATTCGAAGCGATTGTCGGACTTCCAGGCCGCGGATGACGCGAGCGAGATTCTCGTTGGTCGCTTGACACAATTGCCACGCGAGGCGAACGATTTGCTCGCCGCGGCCGCTGTAATTGGAAAAGACTTCAGCCTCGATGCATCCGCCGCTCTGGCGAACATCACGGTTGCCCAGGCCAACGCGGCGCTCAAACCCGTTCGACATCACCGTCTGGTATGGATTCGCCCCAACGGAATCGTCTCGTTCGTGCATGACAAGATTCGTGAGTCCGTCTTGAATGGACTTTCCGAGAGCACGATCCGAGAAATGCACGGCCAGATGGGTTGCTATTTGGAGAAGCACGATCCGGATCGCATTTTTGATTTGGCGTATCATTTTGATGCGGGCCAGTGGCACAGTCGAGCATTACCGTACGCGCTTCGGGCTGCCGAGACCGCGCGAAAGAGCTTTTCGCTGGTCAGCGCCCAATCGCAACTGATGATCGCGGCGCGGGCGCTTGAACTCGCCGACAACGAGACTCGTCACGGTGTCGAGATGTTGATGAGCGACGTCTTGATGCTCCAGGGCCAGTATGACTTGGCGGAGCAGTGGCTTGACCAAGCTGCACAGACCGCTAGTCACGAAACCGCTTTGGCGAAGGTCGCCTTGAAGCGGGGTGAACTCTCGTTCAAACGCGGGAACAAAGACCAAGCCGTCACTTGCTTCGAAACGGCGCTGCGACAATTGGGACAACCGATTTGCGATACGCCCGCCCAGTTGTGGTGGAATCTCGCCCTTGAAGTGCTGCGTCAAACACGCAACTCGATCGTGCCATCGTGGTGTGGCCGGAATGAGACACAGCCAACATCGGAGCAGGCGATGGCGCTGTCGCTGTATAGCCAGATCGCGCACGCCTACTGGTACACACGCGACAAGTACTACACGCTCTGGGCACACTTGCGTGGCATGAATGGATCGGAGGCGTTCCCGCCGAATCGCTACATGGCCCAATCGTATTCCGAGCACGCGCCGGTCATGACGCTGCTGCACTGGAAGAGTCGAGGAATTCGATATGCGAAGCGTTCTTTGGAGTTGCGGCAATCGCTCGACGATGTCTGGGGGCAAGGGCAATCACGCAACTTCCTCAGCATCCTGTTGTACTCGTTCTCGCACTTTGATGAGTGCATTCAGCAGGCGCGACAAGCGATCGCGATCCTGGAACGAACGGGAGATTTCTGGGAAGTTCATATCGCTCGCTACCAGCTTGCCGCGTCGCACTATCGCATGGGTAACTATGTCGAAGCCGTGCGCCAATCGAAACTGAACTACGATTCCGCGCTGGCTCGAGGCGACTTCCAAGCGACCGGAAACATCGTTGACGTGTGGTGTCGCGCATCGATGGGCGAGATGCCCGCGGAAATCCTTTACGCCGAATCAAAGAGGGACGTCTACGATCCCCAGCGAAGTTGCCAAGTACAGCTGGCGCGGGGAGTCAACGACTTTTGCAAAGGCAATTACCCAGAAGCGATCCAATGGTTCCAGGACGCGATTCGGACCGCCGAGTCCGCGGGCGTCAGCAACGCTTACGTCAGCCCATCGTACCCGTGGCTCTGTTCGGCACTTCGGCGCGAGTTCGAAACGCGACCGCCAAAGACACGCCAGAAACGGCACCAGACCATTCGAGCACTCATGCGCGCCGCCAAGAAAGCAGTGGCTGTTGCCCGTCGGTCCACGAACGAATTGCCCCACGCGTACCGCGAGTATGCCGCGGCATGCTCCATCGCCGGAAACAACAAGCGAGCGAGACGCTACTTCGAAAAGAGCCTCGCGGAAGCGACCATCCAAAACGCGTTGATTGAAAACGCGCTCTCCGTCGTCATGCGAGCGGAGATTGCGGTTGAGCTGGGATGGCCCGTCGACGATCAAGAGCTTCGAAGCGCCCAAGAGACGCTCGCACGACGACAGCAATCTGGCGACGGCATCAATGAATCCAGTTCACTTTCGCTGATCGATCGCTTCGATTCGCTACTCGCATCGGGTCGGCGAATCGCTACCAGTGTCGTGCCGAAATCGATTTATGAAGAGGTCTGTCAAGCTGCCAAGAAAATCCTTCGAGGCGAGAACGTATTCTTGATTCTGGGGAGCAACCTCAGTGAAAACCAAGAGACCATTCCTCCGGGGCAGCGATACGACGAAACGATTCTTAGCGAAGCCCAGACGTCGCGAATGACGGTGGTTCGCGGACAAGAACAACTCGTCGAGCGCGGCGTTACCACCGTTCACCCAGGCACGTTTATGTGCAGCCCCATTGACGTCAACGGGAATACCGTCGCCTATCTCTATGTGACCAATCGTCGTTTCTCGGGGCTATTCGATGATGACGAAGTGCGGATCGCGGATTATCTGACATCTGCCACGGGCGCGGCTTTGGAAAAAGCCGACGGATTTTTGAAGTTGCAAGAGCTCAATCAAACCCTCGAGGCACGAATCATCGACCGCACCAAGACGGTCGTCCAGCGTTCCCAAGAACTCGAGCGAACCGCAAGCCAATTGCAGTCGACCAAAGAGAAGCTGGAGAAAGCCAAGGAAGCGGCAGAGGCGGCCAACGATGCGAAGAGCGAATTCTTGGCGCGAATGAGTCATGAGATTCGTACTCCGATCACCGGCATCCTGGGGTTCACCGAGTTGCTGCTTCGCGGCGTGGCGTCGAGCGAGGCGAGCCGGACAACTCACTTGGAAACGATCCTTTCCAATGGTACGCACTTGTTGCACTTGTTGAACGACATCTTGGATATCTCCAAGATCGAAGCCGACAAGATCGAGACCGAGCGAGTGATTTTCAACCCGATGCAGGTGATCGGTGAAGTCGTAACGTCGCTGCGTTCCAAGGCCATTCAAAAGGACATCGACTTGGTGATCCGAGTGGCCAACCCCGTGCCAGAAATGATCCTCAGCGATCCGACACGTTTCCGCCAGATCATTAGCAATCTGGTAAGCAACGCGATCAAGTTTACGGACGACGGTAAGGTGGCCGTCATCATTGATGCCCAGGGAGAGTCGCTCATTCCAGATCGATTGGTCGTCGCGGTCGACGACACCGGTACGGGAATGACGCCGCAACAGATGACCAAGATCTTTGATCCGTTCACGCAAGCGGACACGTCGACCACTCGCAAGTACGGCGGAACGGGACTTGGGTTGTCGATCAGCAAGCGACTTGCCGAAGCGCTCGGCGGATCATTGACCGTCGCGAGCGAATTGCAAATGGGCACGACATTCACATTCACACTCGCCATTGAAACGCCGCGTGACGTGCCGATCTTGAGTCCCGATGAAGCGATGTCTCGAGTCGGCGACTCACGCGTACGTGCGTTCAAGAAAGTCGCATTGAACGGTACTCGGGTCTTCGTGGTCGACGATGGCGAGACGAACCGCCATCTTATTTCGCTGCTGCTGGAAGACGCGGGCGGGGTGGTGTTCAGTGCCACGAACGGCGAAGAAGCTCTCGAGCAGTTGCTGATCGAAAACTTGGATGTCGATGTGGTGCTGATGGACATGCAAATGCCCATCGTGGACGGCTATAGCGCCGCGAGGCAGTTGCGTGAAGCGGGCTATCAGCGACCGATCGTCGCGATCACGGCGAACGCAATGTTGGGCGACGAAGCTCGTTGTCGGCAATCCGGTTGTTCAGGGTATTTGACCAAGCCAATCGATCTCGATGCGTTGCTGCGAACCGTTCTCGACTACTCGCAGTCCCAGGGCGGCAATGCATCGAGCGATTCCAATGAGTTTTCGAGTGAATGCAGAATCGAAATGGCGGATTGCCAGTGTTCTGTGTCGATGAATTCGACGCTGGCAACGGACGACGAGACACCAGAATTGAGTGATTCCAGCGCCGACGGTGTCTTGCCCAGCGACTGGCTGCGATCGTTCGCACTGGAGTTGGTGGATCGAGTGACGGGCGTGTTGCCATCGATGTATCAGGCTACCGACGTCGGCGATCTTGACGAAATCGCCCGTCACCTGCACTGGATCAAGGGATCTGGCGGTACGGTTGGCTTGGAACGATTGTCGGACCTTGCGGTGATTGGCGAGGAAGCCCTGGCCGAAGCGAACCTCGAGGATGTGCTTCAAACTGTCCAAGAAATCGAGCGGTTCATTGTGCAAGCAAAGCTTGAGAAATCGATGTGCAACGACACTCAACGATGATCGCGTGACCGGCCCTATCGGCTCGGCTTGACGTCCTCGAGTTGTTTCTCGAGCGAGCGCATGCTGCGTGATAGCAGCACACGGATTGCGACATCCGTTTTGCCGAGCTGCTTTGCAATGTCTTTGGTGGGAAGCCCATCAACGTAACGAAGACGGATGGCAGTACGTTGCTCGTCGGGCAAGGCGGCAATCGCTTGTTGCATCCGGTCCATGCGAACATCGCGACTCATCGCGGCGCTCGCGGATGTCATGCTAGCGACCAACATGTGTTCGATCCCAACGGCTTTGTCGGCTGCATCACCATCGGCGTGGATCGTTTGTTGACGACCCGCGTCGCGTCGCTTGGCATCGAAGTGAAATCGATGCGCGTCCACCACTCGACGACGAGCGACTTGTTGCAGCCACTGCATCGGTTCGTAATCGTCAAGCGGCGCTGATTCCAATCCCGTGATCGCGGCTGTTGAGACTTCCTGCAACAAGTCATCCACTTCGACGACGCTGAGTAAACGGGTTCCGGTAATGGAACGGATGAATCCGCACAACTGCATTCGATGCCGCTCGATGAATTCGCCGAGCGCCTGAGTGTCGCGAGACTGGATACGGCGAATCAAATCGCTCTCGACTGGGTCGTCCGTCGGTGGTTCGGCAGAATCCAGCATTGCAAACTCTTGGAAAGAATAACGCAGGGGCACGTAAGATCGTTCACTCTACATTACAATCGCTTGGGGGGCCATTTGGACGGCCCCATTTGGTCGACACGTAATCGCCCGTACATGATCGTTGGAAATGGTTTCGGCTTCATCCCAACCCGCGGTATCTCGCTCGTTCCCAGATGCCGATTCGGTCGGCAGCGACGACATTGATGACCTATTGGAACCATGCTTGGAGCAGTTGGCGCTCCAGGGCCCCGTCGCGGATCCGGCAATGCTACGAGCGATGCTTCCCGACCGAGGCGCTCGAACGTTCGTGCTGATCGAATTGGTCAAGTTCGATATGGCGATGGCGGCCGAGTCCGGGCAAGTGCATCGCATCGAACATTACATGCGAGCGATGCCGGACATCCTGACCGCCGAGGCGATTCCGCTGGATCTCCTGTTGGAAGAAATTCAACTACGCAAAGAGGCGGGAGAAACGCCCTCGCGTGACGAGTATCATCAACGATTTCCACAGTATGTCGACATGCTCAGCCAACTTTCCGAGGCGGCCGAGTCCACCGCATCGGCACAAAAGCTGGGACCGCCACCGGAATTCGCACTGGGATCCCATATCGATGATTTTCGATTGATCCAAAAACTGGGACAAGGTGCATTCGCTCACGTTTACCTGGCGCGTCAAGAATCGATGCAGCGACTGGTGGCGCTCAAACTGTCTCGTGGCAAGGGTGACGAGCCCCAAGCGCTGGCTCAATTCGATCACCCGAACATCGTCCGCGTGTTCGACCAACGCGAATTGACGAACGAGAAACTGCACTTGCTGTACATGCAATATGTTCCCGGGGGCACTTTGGCAGACGTCGTCAAACGCGTGCGAGCAACGAGCTTTGAGCGGATCGGCGCGATGTTGCTTAGCTGCATTGATTCGCAATTGCTCAGCGCCGCACAAGTCGTGCCCGAACGATCGAGTGTTCGCGAGTGGATTGCGAAAACACCCTGGTCGACGGTGGTCGCGTGGCTGGGCATCCAACTGGCGAGAGCGTTGCAGGAGGCGCATGAGCACGGAGTCTTGCACCGAGACGTCAAGCCAGCCAACGTGTTACTGTCCGCCGAAGGACTGCCCAAATTGGCGGACTTCAACGTGAGCTTTGCCGGCGCCGCCGGACGTGCTGGCGCCGCGGCGATGTTCGGTGGATCGATTGGTTACATGGCCCCCGAACACCTTCGAGCCATCCATGCGCACACGAAAGTACGAGGCGAGTGTGTAGCCGAGCCCGCGGATATTTATTCTCTTGCCGTGCTGCTGTGGGAACTGTGGCAGGGGCAGCGACCGTTCGTCACGTCCGGGGTTGCGATCTCATGGAGTGATTGCGTGGCGCAGCAGTTAGCGTCTCGAGAACAACCGCTTCACGAACCGCAACGCGACCACAGTGCCACCGAACGGGTGCTCGAGTCAACGCTCCGGGAAGCACTGTGCCCCGACCCGGCGACGCGTCTAGCCAGCGGCGCCGAACTCGCGGGGCGATTGCGTTTGGCGCTTCACCCTCAAGCGGCGAGGTTATTCGACCCAGGTGAATCGTCATGGACCACGTGGATACTGAATCGTTCGCCCTGGTTGGTGGCGTGTATCGTCATTCTGCTTCCCAACATGGCCGGCGGTGCTTTCAACTACCAATACAATCTGCACGAAGTCATCGGATTGGACCGCGAAAACGGTCTCAAGCTCGTGTCAAGGTGGATCAACCTAACGTTCTTTCCGCTTGGGACGGTGATCGTGATCATGTTCGCATTGCCGCTGGTTCGAGCCATCGGAGCGATGCGATCAAATCAACCGGTGACGGGCGACGACCTCACCAACACCATCGATTTTGGCCACCGCGCCGCGCTCATCGGTGGATCGCTGTGGTTGATCGCCGGCGTGTTGTTTCCAGCGATTTTCTCGATCATGTACGACGATTTCACAGCCTCGCAAGCCGTTCACTTTTTCGTGTCGTCAATGATTTGTGGCGGCGTCGCGATGATCTATCCATTCTTTGGAATGGCGCTTGTATCAACGCTCGTTTACTACCCGCGATTCGTTCGCGTCGCGATGCAGGACGAGCATTTTGACGATCGGGCGCGAGTGATCGTACAGCGTAGCGAATCGTACCTATTGATCGCGGCAATCATTCCCCTGCTGGGCGCCGCACTGCTCGTATCAAGCGCGAGTACGTCGCGGGGGTCCATGCTTCTGGCGATCGCCGCAGGCGTTCTCGGTTTGCTCGCATCGTGGAAAGCGTACCACGTGGTGGCTCAAACTTGGGCACGAATGAGCGAAGTGCTGTCGACTCAAAAATCCGTGATCCCGGGCGAATAGCAGGCCCCCACGAACGTGGTCGCTCACTAGCGGAATTGTTCGTGGCATGCGTCACAGGACTGGGTGATCGCACCCACAGCCTCACGGACCTTGGCAAATTCGCCGCGTTCGATCGCCGAAGCAACGTCGCGTCCGGCGGAGGTCATCGCAAGACTGAGCCGTTGGTAGTCTTCGTCGTCGGAGTCATCCATGCCCTCTTGCACCAGCACATTCCCGAGCATTGCAATCAACTCGGCTTGGCGGCGAATCACATCGCTGTTGGATTCGATCGCCGACGCATTGTTGCTTGCGTCTTGCAGCACGCCAGTAAGACCTTCCAAGTATTCCATCAACGGTGATCGGTCCACGATCGATGACCAATCGTTCTGGGGATCGGCGTCACGGTTGGCCAGCCC
The DNA here is from genome assembly GCA_041741195.1 of Pirellulaceae bacterium. Lineage (GTDB taxonomy): Bacteria > Planctomycetota > Planctomycetia > Pirellulales > Pirellulaceae > JBBSJZ01. Next base: position 67,988 of record JBGSKM010000069.1, on the reverse strand, counting down.
CGAACCAGAGACAAGGTCTTGCAAATCGTTCTTCCGCAACTTGGCTTCGTTGTAAACTTGGGTCGAGCCCGCTTTGCAATTGAATGCAGATCGGGCAAGCAGATCACGCGCGGCCGCCGCTTGATCCTTCCACCGAACCTCGCCATCGTAGTTGCCGATCACAGCGAATAGAGTCGCCAAGATCGACAAGTCGCGGCGGGCCTCTTGATAGCCGCCGCCATTGAACGCTCCGGGTGTCGTGATCACGCTATCGAAACGCAACTTGACGCGTTTGACCTCGTCCTCCAGCGACATGGCGGAGACCAATTTCGACCAACCTTGCTGATCCTCCCCGCCTGTAGCCTCCGCGGACGAAGTTGGCGATGAAGCGGGCGATGCGGATGGGCCAGCCACCGCGCCGGCGGATGCTCTCAACGACGATAGACTCGGTCGGGTCCCGCGAATCCCATCGCTGAGCTTCTCGAAAAAGACTCCGCGCAATTGCTCGTTACCGAACGTTGGCGCGGGGGCCCGTTTGTCCGCGGCAACCGCGATGGCCACGAAAAAAACGCCAAAAAGGCCAAAACTTATTTTGAACATCGAGCTCGTTCCTGGTAACTTAACGGAGTGCGGATTCGCACGCTTTTCGAAGTCCATGTCGGCCTCGCGGGTTCTATTCTGGCTGGGTGTCCTGTCCGATTGCAAACGAAGTTTGAGTAATCGCGACGAACTACTGAGAATTGTAGTACTTTTCAAGCCATCAGTCGCGTCTAATGGCAAGGGATTATCCCACCAGTTGGAATTTTCTAAATAGCTCGCACGGGGGCCGCAAGAGAATTAGAATTGTTGCACCTGGGCTGCGAAAGTGGGCTACAGTTACCACAAATGGCCGGGGAAACTTTGAATTTTGTTGGTCCGTGATAAAGTGCCGGGCGTTTGATAGCAGAACCTGGCATGGCGTTTGCCAAGTCAAGGGACTCTGCAAGTTTTGTTGAGCATCTAAAGAATTTTTCTCAACATGATTGCCAAGTGAGAGACGGGTTGGGCAAAAGGGCGAAACCAGTGATAAGACTTGATTTGGACGAATCCATTGCGCCGCTAACTTACGAGGCAATCGAGGTTATCGAGTGCCTACGTAGCGTGCCTTCGTCGATTCCAAGTCGATATTTCTACGATGTTCGCGGTGCCGAGATCTTGCATACGGCGTCGGCCCATGCGGATTGTTCGTTGTCGCGAACTGAGACAGAAATCTTAAAGCTGAACTTGGAAGAGATCTCCGGTTGCATTGGGCCGGACGCCACGTTGGTGGAACCAGGAATTCGTAGCAGCGAGAAAACGCGTACACTGTTGTCGAGCCTGGATCGTCCCAAGCGGTACATTCCGATCGACTTGTTCGACGTGCGATTGACATCGTTCGCGAGGGAATTGGAAAGGGAGTTTCCGAAGCTGGACGTGACCCCCATCGTCGCGGACTACTCTGAACAGTTGCCGCTCAGCGGTGACAATTTCTCCGAACGTCGCGTGTTCTTTTTCTCCGACAGCTTGCTGGGAAATTTTGAGCCACGACGTGCTGAACACATGCTTCGCCAATTCCGTTTCCGTGCGGGGCTGAACAGCGGCTTGTTGTTGGGCATCGATTTGCGGAAGCCCGCTGAAGTGTTGCTCAAGTCTTATAGCGATCCTCAGGGGCTGTGGGGACAATTCCACCTGAACGCGTTGTCACATTTGAACCACCGATTCAAATCGGATATCGCTGTGGACGACTTTTGTCACCAAGTACGTTACGACTCGACGCTGGATCGAGTGGAGATGTCGTTGCGAACCGTTCGTGAGACCTCGTTCTCGCTCGGTGGCGAACAATTCGATCTTTGCCAAGGTCATGAGATCGTGGCCGAGTATTCGCATAAATACGAATTGGCGACGTTCGCCGACATCCTCAAACGATGCGGTTGGCGCCAGCGCCAGGTGTGGACGGACACCGACGAGACTTTCGCAGTCGTCTGGGCCGAAGCTTGGGCTATCTAGCAGCTGCCTCGGTAGTGGTTCTTGCCAAAGATCCCGTCGCGCAGGTTCATGAGCCACTACGCTAGAAACTGATTTCATCAAGTGCGACTAAAACAAGCTTGCGATCGCTTGATCGATGGAATCGTCGGTGATCGTCGTCGGTTTCAAAATCTCGCCACTGACCGGGCCCAGCGATTCCGACGTCGTTTGACGATTGAGATAGTTGATCACCATCAGTGCGTCCAGCGCCGAGACTCGGCCGTCGCCGTTGACGTCCGCGATATGACGACGTGGCGCCTTGGCGACAATCTCATTGGACGAGCCCAATTCACTTTGTTCACCCGACGCAAGTGACGCGGCGGACAAATCTGCATCGCGGAGTGCAATCACTATTTGCAACGCATCGCTCGCGGAAACGAGGTCGTCACGGTTAACGTCCAAGATCAAGGATCGATTGTTCGAGGGAAACGCGATGTCCACTCGCACGTTTTCCGTCGCGGAGTTCGAAACCACGATTCCTTGTTCAGCCACGTTCAGTTTGAGGATCGTTACGGTGCTCGGCAGTTTGTTACGCGGAGTTTGAGCCGTCGGGAACTCGGGAAGTTGATGATAAAAGTTGGCGACTGCGATCTCGTCGAATCCATCTTGATTGAAATCCGCGACGACCAGGTCCGATGGAGCCGTGACGTTTTGGACGACGGTTTGCACGATGAATCGCCCCGTTCCGTTGCCCACCATCAGCTCGATCGTTTCGGAGCCGAGATTGGCGACGGCCACATCAAGATCGCCGTCGCCGTTAAAGTCTCCCACGGCCATCGACGTTGCACCGTCAAGCGTCGTTGAAGTTCTCGCCTCGATCAGTGTCGAACTCGCAACGCGATACGACGTCAAGGTCCCGCGGTGCGAGAGCGCGAGCAAATCATCCAATCCATCCGCGTCGACATCGGTCGCAATCAAGTCCACCACGTCGCGATTAGCGGTCAACGAAACGGGCGTCTGGAATGTGCCGTCACCGTGGCCAAGCATCACTTTCAATTCGCTGGCGACATCGCCCGAATAGCCAAGTCCTGCGACGGCGAGATCGCGAATCGAGTCACCATTGAAATCACCCGTCGCCAGAGTACGTACGTTGCGTAGGCCGGGGATCGTCGACACGATGCCATTGCCCAACGTCACAGCAACGTCGGATGATCGCGAGGCGACCGATGCGATGTCCGCGACGCCATCTTGATCAAAGTCATCAACCACGACGGCGATCGGACCGTCGCCCGCTTTGAACTCGGTCACGATGCCATTACCCCAGCGGTAGATCGTACCCTTGTTCGCTGGTGTGCCGATGCCCGCCACAGCAACGACAGCACGCGAACCGCTTTGGGGTGGCTGCCACGCGTCGACCGATTGCGGGCGATCACCCAATAGCACCGTGTCCATCAGGTCAAAGCCATTGCCAACGTTCTCGACGACCGATAACGAGTTGCTCAAATCGCTGGCGACGAACAAGTCCAGATCGCCATCGCCATCCACGTCACCGGCCGCAATCGATCGGGCAAGGTCACCGACTTCCAGCGTCGTCCGCGCGAAACCGACTTGGTTGGGAATCGTGTCGCAGGATGCGGGCACGATGACTGCGACCGTTGCCTGGCCATTTGGAACATTGACAAAGCTGTAGTCGCCGAAGGAGTCGGTGGTCGTCGAACTCTCACTCGAGTCCAAAGTTCGGTTGCCGTTGGAGTCGATAAAGACAATCACGCCACCGATCGCCTCCAATGGATTTTCAACACCGTCGCCGTTGACGTCGCAGTAAACATGGCCACTAACGTTGGGCGGATTCACGGTAGGCGGCACGACGTTGGTAAAGACGCTGTCCGAGTTGTTGCCGTCGTCGGGGTCGATGTCCGGGTTGGAGGTGACAAACGCCGAGTTCAGCAGTGGACCGACTGCCGCGTCGCTCACCGAAACGATGATTGTCACCGTCACAGTCGCTCCACTGGCGAGCGAGTCCAAGTCGGCGAGCACTGATCCGGCCGCCAATGTGACTCGAGGATCAGGAGTGCCGCTGCCGGGATCCGCTCCCACAAAACCACGAACGAACGTGACATCCGCGGGCAGATCGTCAACCACTTGAACACCGGTCGCAGGGTCGGGGCCCGCGTTGGTGACGGTGATTCGATACGTCAACGTACTTCCCGCAGTGACCGGGTCGGGCGAACCGATCAGGGAGACGCTTAGATCGGCGACGTCTGGCGTGACGATCAGCGCTTCCGCTTCGAACGCACCAATGTCGTTCTGCAAATTCCCGTCGCCGTTGCCGTCCAAGGGTCGCGGCCGGCCACGACCGTCGACCGCTAGTGGTGCGCCCGCACCCGCGTCGATCGCGGGACTGGACGTCAGCAGGGCTCGCGTTTGAATCGGTGAGCCAAGCGGCTGGGTCAAACTGTCGTTATCGGCGAGTGGTCCCAAACGTGGATCAACACCGATCAAGTCGGTCGCGGCGGCGAAGCCCGACGATGTATCCGATACAAGGTTGAAACCCTGCGACGACACGCTCGCACCAATCTCGGCGACGTTGACTGCAGGAGTGATCGCGCCGGCCGGGGCTATGGGATCACCGATGATCGAGGACAAAAATCGCAACACACTGGTGCCGTCAACGACAACGTTCGATCCCAGTGACGCGGCGTTGGATGCGATCGTCGAAAACTCGACGCCACCCGAAAAGCTAGAGATCGAATTGGAGTAGGCGATACCGCCACCCGCATCGGAGGCGAAGTTATTGCTGATAGTAACGTTCGACACGAACAAGCCCGCGTCGAGTACGCCGATACCGCCACCATTAGCCAGTGCGTCATTCCCGCTTAAGGTGCTACGACGAACGGTCAATGTCGGACCAAAATTCTGGCCGATGAGTCCGACGCCGCCTGCGATGCCGCCGCTTGCGGTGTTGTCGCGGATGATCGAGTCGATGATGAGCGTACTGGCATCAATCGAGCCGACTCCACCGCCCGAACCGGCCGTTGAATTATTTGAGATGATCGACGTATCAATCACGAGATCGTCTCCAAACGAACCTAGCGGAGGAATCGTTCGGAGTACACCAATGCCGCCAGCCCCCGACGACGACTCGTTCGCGGTATTCGAATCGACGAAAACTTCGCTCAGCGTCGCGACGGTATCGATCAGCGAGAGTCCGGCCGCAGCGGGCGCAGAATTGTGGATGATTTGGGTTGAAGCGAGTGTCAGTGTCGATGTGAATTGATCGGCTAATACGGCGATCCCGCCACCGCCCGTCTCGAAGGTCGTGCCGTTACCGGTGACTTGGTTGCCGTCCACGGTCGAGGAACTGACCGTGGCGAGCGTATCGATCAGAATTGCACCGCCGCCGGCGCCCAGCGCCGCATTGCCGGTGAGTGTCATCGCATCGAGTGAGACGGTGGTACCATCGTTGCCACGAATGTACAGACCGCCGCCCACTCCGTCGGCACCTTGCAAGCCCTGTGCAACGTTTTGGTCGAAGATAGGCTCGGACATCGAAACGCTATCGACGCCGATCAAAAACACGCCGCCACCGGAATCATCAGCTTGGTTCTGAGAGAACGTGGAGCTCGAGATCTCGATATCGCCACCGCTTGCATTCACCGCCCCGCCGTCCACGTTAGCGCTGTTGTCTGTAAAGTCACTTCCAGAGATCAACAGTGTCGTGGGCGTCGGGACCGGTCCAGTGAACGGACTAAAGTCAATCGCGCCCCCTGAGTTCGTCGCAGTGTTGTTGGTGAATGTTGAGCCGATAACCGTCAGATTGCCTGACGTTTGGATCGCACCACCACTGGATCGAGATCCAATGAAATCGAGATCAGCGGCGTTGTTGTCGAACGCAACATCGTTGATGGACAAATTAACGAGCGAGCCAGCGTTGATCGCGCCGCCGCCCGATCCGTCATTGGCCACACCGTTTTGGATCGTGAGTTTCGTGAACGAGATGCTCGATGTGCCTTGCGATGAAAAGAGATCGAAGCCGCGACTGCCATTGGCATCGATGATCACGTCCGCGTTGGTCGCACCGGTTCCGACGATGTCGATATCCCCGGGTTGGCTCACGTCGATCGACCCGAAACTGAGTCCATACGTTCCCGGTGCCAACTCAATCCGATCGCTTTCCGGGGTTGATTGAGCTGCGTCGACGGCAAACCGCAACGTGCACGTCGATGCAGTCTGCGGACTGTCGGGAAGGCAACTCCCTGCCGTCAGGTCCGCGGTCGTTCCGACAAAATACGTGGCCAGCACCCGGCGGCTCTCGAGCGTCTCGAATCGTAGGCGGTGATGACGGCGACGCCGGCGAGTTTGGTCCAGTCGTGAAGCAGCCTTCATCGATGCGAGTTCCAGCATAAAGGAGTTTCGGGGGGAACGCCCCACGCCAAGGTGGAGACTAGTTGGAACCGAGCGACAACGCAAACGACTTTATATCTAGCCAGCCACCCACGGGGCCCGCAATGGAGCTAGCGGGTGATTAGGTTGCGGCAGACGTCGGCGACCGATTGTTGGTCAATCAAATGGAAGGTCGGGATGCGCTCGCCGATCAGCGGCCCGGCGATGCGACCATAGTCATTGATATCGTGTGTGTTGATGATCACGGCCACCGCCCAACCACGCCGTGCCATGGCAATGATCGCGCTAATCGACTCGACCGGACACTGCTGGACGATGAACAGCAACGTGGTCTCGTTGGAAATGCGGCTTTGGCTTTCCGCAACAAGCTGGGGCAAAGTCAATCCATCGGTGCGTTCCAACCGCGCAAGCGTACGTGTGATCTCCGCCAGTTGTACGGGGCCGCGCGTCGCCCCGAGCACGACGGGTCGAAGCCGGTCACTCTTGCTGTGCATGTCCGCGGCGCTGCGTGCTTCATCGCGCACTCGGGCGTCACCGATCCAACCTTCAGTTCGAATTCGATCCGCGGCATCGCGACCGTTCGTCACCAATCCGAACGGCTCGCCCGCATCATGGAGTGTCGTGGCGATGGATGCGGCTGCACAAACGGCCAAATCACTTCGCACGGGTTCATGCGACTGGGGGTTGGTGGATTGGTGCAGATCCAACACCAGCGTCGCACCGATGATCGACGACGGTTCATACACTTTGCTGTGAAGCGTTCCGGTGCGCGCGGTGGCCGCCCAGTGAACGCTTCGCATCGGATCACCCGCTTGCCATTGGCGAATCCCTCGAAGCCGAGTCGGGTCGTCCATCACGTTGTCACGCATCCGGATTTCGCCGATCGGTCGCCGCGAGCCGATGTCGTATCCAGTTAATGTGACGACGTGGGGAAGCACGGTTAAGTATTGCGGCTGGGTGCCGACACGGTACCGCCGGTACATGCCCATCAGGTCTCCGGTCTCGAGCACCGTCGGCCCAATTTGGTAGTACCCTCGGCGGTTGCAGCGGAGTGTGTATTCCAGCTCGCGTGATTGTCCCGGCATCAACATCAAGACTTGAAGCCGCTTTCCGTCGATCGCGAGTGCTGCCGGTTCGTGAATCAGCGCATGGCGTGGTAGCAAGTCCTCGGCAAGTAACCACACGACAGGAATCTTGGATGTGTTGGTTAAATTGACTTGAACGTGGACGAGCGAGCCTAGCTTGAGTTCTCGATCGCCGCCGGTGCGAACGGCGACGACGGAGTCGGTCCAAACGCGGGCGAGAAACGCGTTGAGCACCACGACTCCGGCGACCGTGATCGCGGCGAGCACCCAGAGCGAGGCGCCAAACAGCATTCCGAACAACAACAGTGCCGCGATGCCCGCGACCCAGGGGGACGCGATCGGAGGTGGCGATTCGCTTTTCAAGAACAACAGCCCCGTGTATTTGGCGCAAGAAGTCGCCTCACCGTACGCATTGCGGGTGGCAAGTCGGAGATTATAGTCGGGCCGCCGTTGGCGCGGGGTCGGTCACCGCCGCTGAATAATCTGGGGAAATACGGGCGGATGCGACCGATTGGCCTCTCGCTGGGCCGTACGATTTGGCTAAATTGTTGCGGCAAATTTGATCGCTTCATCACCCCATTCTTTTGACGCCGATGCCCGAATCTGCTGCGTTGCCCGCCGGCATGTACTCGCTCTTTGCGACCGCATTGGTCGTGTATCTGATTGCCATGTACGTGATCGGGTTTGTGGCCCAACGACGTGTCAAGAACGTCGAGGACTTTGTGCTGGCCGGTCGTCGATTACCGTTGTCGTTGGCCGCCGTGACCATCATCGCGACATGGTTTGGGGCAGAGTCGTTGATGACGACGGCGGACGAGGTTGGCAACGAGGGATTACGCAAGGCGATGCTCGACCCGTTGGGGATCGCCGCGTGTTTGTTACTGGCCGGAATCTTTATTGCCGGGCCGATGTGGCGAATGAAGATTCTTACCGTCCCCGACTATTTTTACCGTCGCTACGGCAAGACCGCGGAGATTCTCTCGTCGTTGATCATCGTGCCCAGCTATTTCGGTTGGGTCGCGGCGCAGTTCGTGGCGCTGGCACAGCTGCTGGATGTGTTCTTCGGCGTTCCCCGCGAGATTGGCATCGTGCTGGTTGCAACAATCGGAACCGGTTACACCTTGCTGGGCGGGATGTGGACGATCACCTGGACCGATGCCATTCAAATGTCATTCATCTTGCTCGGTTTACTGTTGCTCGGTCACGCCGTTCTGACGGACCTCGGTGATGGGTCGATGTCTGCGGGACTCGACGCGATGCGCAACGATATCGCTGAAGAGCGATGGCGAATCGCCGACCCGCCGACGTTTTGGCGCGATACGTTGACCGCCATCAGCGCACTGGCGATCGGGGCTTTGGGCAACTTGCCGATGCAAGATTTGATGCAACGGATTTTTTCTGCCAAGAGCGCTAACGTCGCCGCCAAAGCATGCGTGGTTGCGAGTGTCGGATATCTTTTGATGGGGGTTTTACCCGTGGGCACCGGCATGGCCGCGCATCTGTTGCTTCCCGATCAAGTCGGCGAGCTTGACGGGGTCGTGATGTTGGTCGCCAGCAAACTACTCAACCCGGTCTTTCTGTTGGTTTTCTTCTTGGCGATCGTCTCGGCGGTCTTGTCGACGATCGTCAGCGCCGTGATGGCTCCGGCCGCGGTGATGGCGCACAACCTGATCGAGCCCATCTGGCGAAGGTCACGCGAGGATACGCCATCACAACAGGGGCTGTTGCTATTGCAGCGAGCGGCGATCGTTTCGGTGACAGCCGCTTCGGCGTTCTTGGCTTACAGCGGTGAAGGAGCCTACGAGCTTGTCCAGGGATCGTACTCGATGGCGCTTGTCGGCTTGTTCGTTCCCTTCTTGGTAGGCATTCACGTCAAGGGAATTCCGCCGCTCGCCGCGATCTTGGCCATGGTCTTTGGCATCAGCATTTGGACGGTTCACATGGCAGTGGGTTGGGATTATTTCATGCAACCATGGCTCGAACCGACCGGCTGGGCCATCCCACATGAACTGATGGGCACGTTGTTTAGCGCGATCGGTTTCGGCGCTGGATGGCTCATTGGCGGCGCGATCGATCACGACCCCCAGTGGCATGTGGTGCACGAGGAACCGGAACTCGAGCCGGAAGTCGTTTCCTCTTAGGCCCCCTCGTCGCGATCGTATCCTCGCCCAATAAAACGCCACATTGCACCGTGCGGCTGAGGTAAAGTCTATGACCATCGATACCCCTCGACTTCCTACATGCAATGCCGGGTAATGAATATGTTCGATCGTCGCCGCCGATTCTTCCGATCTGTCCGATCCATCGTCGCCGCTGGGACGATTGCGACGACCACGCACGCGATCGCGGACGAAACGGAATGGAAACTGCAACCACTCGCTTACAATCACCCGGGACTCGAAGTCGACTTGGGCGTGGGGTTATGGGCGTTTCCTTTGCCAATGGATTACGACAGCGATGGTGATATGGATTTGCTGGTCGCTTGCCCCGACAAGCCGTCCAATGGCGTCTACTATTTTGAAAATCCGACGCAAGACCCGTCCATCACGATGCCGGTATTCAAACCGAGTGTTCGATTGGGTAGCGCCGACCAATACATGATGCTCAGCCGTGTGGGCGACGAAGACATCATCCTAAAGCCGGCTCGCGAATATCGACGCGACCCGTCGACCGGTCGATTCGATTTTTCGAAACCGACGAAAATCGATGCGCCCGCCAACCCCAATAATCTTGCCGGCGGCCGCACGCGAGCCAACATGTGGCGCTACGTCGACTTTGACGGTGATGGCGACCATGACATCATCGTCGGCAGCGGCGATTGGACAGATCTCGGTTGGGATCACGCCTATGACAATCGCGGCGAGTGGCGAAATGGTCCGCTCCATGGCTACGTCTACCTGCTCACCAACCATGGCACGGACGAATCGCCGACGTACGCAAAAATCGGCGAGCGAATCCAGGCGGGCGGCGGCGATGTGGATGTCTATGGTTGGCCCTGCCCCAACTTTGCCGATTTCGATGGTGATGGCGATTTGGATTTGTTATGCGGCGAGTTCCTCGACGGATTCACGTTTTTCAAGAACATCGGAACGCGAACCGAACCGGTCTATGGTGCCGGCCAGAAGCTGGTCGCCTCCGATGGGCAACTGCTCCGCATGCATTTGCAAATGATCACGCCCACCGCGATCGATTGGGACGGCGACGGTGATATCGACCTGATCGTGGGCGACGAAGACGGTCGAGTCGCGTTCATTGAAAACACCGGACGGATGCTTGATGATCAACCGGTCTTTGCGGCTCCCGTTTACTTTCGACAGCATGCCGACACGCTCAAGTTCGGGGCGCTCGCCACACCCTTCGCCTACGACTGGGACAATGACGGTGATGAAGACATCGTCTGCGGCAATACCGCCGGATCAATTGGCTATTTCGAAAATCTAGGGCTCGCCGAAAATGGTTTGCCCAAGTGGTCCGCACCGACACTGATGAATGTCAAGAATTCCGACGGTTCCGAAACTCCGTTTCGTATCCTGGCGGGGATGAACGGTTCCATCCAAGGTCCATGTGAAGCCAAGTGGGGTTACACGACTCTATCGGTGGCGGATTGGGACAAGGACGGCAACGGTGACATTATCTACAACTCGATCCTCGCGCGACTTGGCTTGCTCGTCCGCGATGGAGAATCACTTGTCGCGAAGACCTTTGATACGGGGCTGAGCGAATTGCCGCCGACGTGGTATTGGTGGCAAACGGAGTCCAGTGAATCGTTGACACAGTGGCGGACAACACCGCTGGCGATTGATTTTGATGCCGACGACGAGCTCGATTTGGTGATGCTCGATCAAGAAGGCTACCTCACGCTTCGTCGTTCCGCTGGGCCGGCCGAACGAATCTTCATCACCGAAAACAATGAACCCGTGCGACTCAATGCCAAGACGTGTGGCGGATCGGGACGTGTAAAACTGGCGGTGGTGGATTGGGACGGTGACTCGCGATTGGACGTGCTCGTCAATTCCGAGAACGTGCACTGGTACCGCAATTGCGAAGATCGCGACGGCAAAATTGTCCTCAAGTCCATCGGGAATCTCACTGAAAGAAATGTCGCCGGCCACACCGCGAGCCCAGCAGTGTGCGACTTCGATAACGATGGCAAGCCTGACCTGATCGTCGGCAGCGAGAATGGGCGGATCTATCACATTCGACACGACGACTGTGTGCAATATCCAAGCGAAACGTTGAAAGCGATGCCTGCATCGGTGCCCTCCTCTGAGTCGCCAGCCGGACTGGTGATGGAAGAGTTCGTCTTCACCAAAGAGCCGCACGATTCCTGTCACGCGTCCACCATTTGCGAAACGACGCGTGGACTGGTCGCCGCTTGGTTCGGCGGGACCAAGGAAGGGCAGTCCGACGTCGGTATCTGGACGAGTTACCACGATGGAGCCAATTGGACCAATCCGATCCAAGTGGCGGACGGTATTCAACATGACGGGCTGCGCTACCCGTGTTGGAACCCCGTGCTGTATCAACCTCCTGGGGATGCGCCGACGATGTTGTTCTTCAAAGTCGGCCCGAGCCCGAGTACTTGGTGGGGCGAAATGATGGTCAGTTACGATCGCGGACGCACGTTCGTTGACCGACGCCGGTTACCCGAAGGCATCGATGGCCCGGTTCGTTGTAAACCGATTTTGCTTGACGATGGCAAGACACTGCTTTGTGGTAGTTCAACGGAGAACGATGGCTGGCGCGTGCACTTTGAATCCATTGGACTGGTCGATGGCGAAATCAATCACGATACGTCATCAAGCTGGAATCGTGTCGGACCGATCAACGATGGCAAGACCTACAATGCGATCCAGCCGACGTTTTTGCGACATGCCGATGGACGGCTGCAAGTTCTCTGTCGCACCAAAGAAAGCGTGATCGCGTCGAGCTTTTCCGCCGACAATGGTAAAACCTGGGGCGATCTTGAACCAATCGATTTGCCCAATCCCAACTCAGGCATCGAGGCGGTGACGCTGGCCGATGGGCGACATTTGCTCATCTACAATCACCTCGGGTCCGGCAAAAGCGGCTGGGGAAATCGAGGACTAATCAATCTGGCAATCTCCGACGACGGCGTCACTTGGTACAAAGCGGCGGTGTTGGAACGCGAAGCCAAATCGGAATTTAGCTACCCGGCGATCATCCAAACCAGTGACGGAAAAGTTCACCTGAGCTACACCTGGAAACGCAAACGCATCAAACACGTGGTGATCGATCCCACCCAACTGAAACGAGGAGAGGAGCTACACCGAGATTCCAGGTTTGACGAATAGCGGTGGATCGACCGCGAACCGCCAATCACACTAACATGGCGGCGAGTTGCTTCATGATCGCACGTTTGTATGAATGTCACGGACGGGCGTTACACATGATGTGGAATCCCGCGTGCTTACTTGGGCAGCTTCAATAAGTTTGTTTGGCATGAATTCGATTGTTCGCCGTCACTCGATCATCGCTCACTGGGTGAGCGTGACGGTGCATGCTGTGGTGATTTCACTTGCATGCATGTTCGGCGCCCCCCAGGCGCTCTGGCAAGCCAACGTTAGCCGCGGCAGGTCGTCACTCATTGTGGTATCCATCCCGTCGCCGAACTCGGTCGCCCAACCGCTTTCGGTTTCGGAGCCAGTGCCGGTGGAGATCGAGACGGAGCCAGTCCAGCGCGAGAAACAGGCGCCACCACGACCGCCGGAGCAAGTTGTGCCGAAGGAAGTCGATGCATCCCAGCCGATCGACGAAGTACCGTTGCTTACCGAGTCTGAGCTACCGATCCGCTCAGTACCGCCGCCGGAAATGCCGCGAGTGTCCGAGTTGCCAGTCGAGCGGCCCAAGAAAAAGCCGACGATCACCCCATCGCTTGCGGCCTCCGCATCACCGCCGCCGATCACTTCCCCAGCAGGCGCAGATTTTGATACGCCGCCGACCAAGTTGCCGGAGAACAAACCTCCCGTTTATCCGCATGCGGCGCATCTGTCCGGACACGAAGGCCGCGTGGTGCTGGTCGTGACGGTAAACCACCAAGGCAGTGTCACTCAAATCGGAATCGAATCGTCCAGCGGCTACGCGTCGCTCGATTCAGCCGCGGTGGAGGCGGTTCAACAATGGCGATTTAGTCCCGCGACCCTCCAAGGCGCGGCGGTCAAAGCAGAGATTCTTGTCCCCATCCGCTTCACCATCAGCACGTCCTCGTAACCGACCTACTTCGTTAACACCAGCTTTCCCTGGCGGGTCGTTTGCAGGCGGTAGAGCTTGCCCTGGTATTCGATCCACACTTCCTCGCCGCAGCGCGAGATCTCGGAAAAATGCACGATCTTGGGGCGAAATTCCAACTCGTGGCCGTCGTTTAGCCGCGAAGCTCGGTCAGGCTCGGGCGAAGACGGTGGCTCATGATTCGCCATAAGTCGTTTCTTAATAACGGGTTGCGGGCTTACCAAGTGGTTTGCACATCCATTGTTGCGTAAAATGGCCACCCACGCAATCCTTGTTGAGAACGAATCGCAATTAGTTCAGCCACGCCCACGATTCCTGCGCAGTTCCGACAACGACAACCTGGACTTTTGACGACGTTGCACAAGCGACGAGACGACTGAACGCCTGCAGCCTGCCAGTGGGGGACAAGCGGCGGCGATCGATCGATTGGTCAAAACGGTCGCAACACTCCAGCTTGGCGAAAAATGACCTAGGTTTTTGGTGGACTCCGTCAATGCGACGGAGTCGTTCGCTCGTGGGCGATGGGTGCCAGGCGAATCGCTACCATCGATACCAACCGAAACTTTCGCTCGTGACCGCTCCACTGCATCCCCCGTTATCCGCCAAAACCAAGCAAGCGTTTCAAGCTCTCGGCGTGGTTTCGACGGTATTGGTGGTCGCGATTCACTATCGTTCGGCGGCTCCCACAGGTTCCAGCCCGTTGGACGCGACCTGGAACGAATTGCTGCAAGAGTTCTTGTTGGGTGGGCTGAGCCGGATCGCGGTTCCGCTATTCGCCTTTGCCGCGGGGCTGTTTTACTTTGCGTCGTGTGACGGAACGATTTCCAGTCATCTCAATAAATGGCGTTCCCGAGTCAGCACGCTGCTTGTTCCCTATCTGATCGCGGGCGGTGTCGCCGTCAGCGTTTCCACGATTGTGGGTTATCTGCAAAACGATGAACACCATGGACTCGACCGCCTACTAGTCCAGTGGTGGTTACGACCGCCCGCGGAGCAGCTTTGGTTTCTCCGCGACTTGGTGATGTTGACGACCTTAGCGCCGCTGATTGGCGTGTTGGTGGTTCGCGCCGGGACTGCCGCGATCGCTGGCTTGGCGGCGCTTTGGCTGATGAACATCCAACCCTTTCCGATCGTGAATGGTTGGTACTTGATCAACATCGAAACACTGTTCTTCTATGCAATGGGCGTTTGCGCCGCGCGACACCCGCGGATGATCGAAGCGCTCGTCGACTCCAATCCGCTCGCGACACGATCGTTGCTGGCGGTGTGGTTTCTGTTGGTTGCCGCTCGAATATGCGTCCAACCCAACTTTGACGCTTGGTATGTCACTGACTACACAATGCATTCGCTATTGCTGCATCAAGTTTCGATCCTAGTGGGGCTCGCGGCTTGCGTCGGTTGGGCCGGAGGTTGCACTTCACCGGCATGGCCAAAGCTTTCTGGGCTATCGTTTTTTGTCTATCTCGTTCATGAGTTCCCGCTGCGAGCCGTGGTCGTACGATTTGTCGAGATGACAAGCTTGGATGATAACTCGCTTTGGATTGCCGCACCGCTGGCGACAGTCGCATGTTTTCTGGGCGGATGGTGGTTAAACCATCGGTTGCCGACCTGGTTCAGTCGATTGACGGGCGGTCGGACACCGACGCGCGCGATGCGGCTTCGCAATGAAACGAACATGCCTGGGACAACGATGGGCGCGACCGCGTGAGGTACTCAGCATCATGCAGTTTCTGATCATCCTACTGGCCATCGCATCGAGCGTTTGGTTGATTCCATTGGTCCGATCGCAACGCGGCGTGGCCTTGCCGTTGCTGGTGCTGGTCATCGGAATTGTTTGTGGTCCCGAGTTCTTTGCGATTGATGGACCAATTCAGATCAGTCTCGATCGAGTGCTTTGGGCGCTGATGCTTGTGTACGTCGCAGTCAACGTACGGCTGGGAAATTTTGTCCTTCCCAAGATTACTCGAACCGACTGCACGGTCGTGCTGGCGACGGGTTGGCTGCTGTTGAGTTGTTTACGATCCGGTGAGTCGCCGGAGGGTTCATCCGCGGTGGCGCGCTGGATTTTCTACGTCGCCATGCCAAGTGGGATCTACTTTGCGTGCCGGATCGTACCGATCCAACCGAGTGACGTACGATGGATGTCACGGATTTTTCTGGCACTGGGTGTCTACCTTGCGATAACAGCGCTCTGCGAGATCTCGGGGTTGCACGCGATTGTATTTCCGCGTCATATCGTCGATCCAAAGATCTGGGAGTTTTTTGGCCGTGGTCGTGGTCCCTTGCTGAACCCATCCGGCAACGGAATTCTGATTACCACGTCGCTCGTGTTGGCATCGGTGGAGTTTTTTCAATCGCGAGGGCGGATCAAGTTATTGTTTGCCCTCATCGCGGTGGTGCTGATGGCCGGGGTCTACGCGACGCTGACGCGCAGTGCATGGATGGGAGCGGGCGCGGCGCTTGGGATCGTCGGACTCGTCTACCTGCCGCGTTGGGTACGCGTGCTCGGGCTCGCCACGCTCGTTTTGTTTGGTGGCGCGATGGCCATGGGGCTCAAGGACCAGCTCATGCAGATCAAGCGAGACAAGCACTTGACGGCGGCAGACGCGGAGAAGTCCGTGCAGTTACGTCCCTTGCTCGCGATTGTCGGTTGGGAGATGTTCAAAGATCGTCCATTGGTGGGCCATGGGTTTGGACACTACGAACAATTCTCGGGTCCGTACCACGAGCATCGCGGTTACGATCTGCCGCTGGAACAAGCGCGTCCTTACGTCCAACACAACGTGGTCATATCGCTCGCCGTCGACTCCGGACTCATTGGAATCGGGCTGCTCGGAAGTTGCCTTATCGTCTGGGTGAGTTTTGCTTGGCAATTGGCGCGTTCATCGTCGAAGGATTGGCACCGGCAAACGATCGGGCTGGCCATGTTGGGTTATGTCGCTGCGTACTTCGTCAACGGCATGTTTCAAGACGTCAGCATCATCCCGATGGTGAATATGCTGCTACTTTCCTTTGCTGGGCTTACCGTCAATCTCGCCAGCCGTTCGCAGCCAGTCGAATCGTGCGCGGCGACCAACGTTCGCTGGAGAAATCCGCAAATCGCGGCAATGGCGTAGGAAATTAGCGGCGGTTCATGCGATCAAGAAACGCGAGCTCACGATACAGCATTTGGACTCGTGGCATCGACACCTCGCGCTGCGTCGCCGCTCGCAAGGGGTTACCAAAGATCGCTTCGATTTCGATCGGTCGTTTGGCCAAGTAATCCAACCGCATACTGCTGTCGTAGGGCACCATGTCGCGAGTGTGATCCATCGTGGCATGCACCGCGTCCTTCGGGATCGATGCGCCGCATTGGGTCGCCGCGAGGTGAACTTCGCTGATGATCGATTCCGCCAAATCACTCGCATCTGGATTATCGATCAGTTCGCGGGTGGACGCATTGAGTGCGACGGATAGACCGTTGAAGGGGATGTTCCACATCAGCTTTCGCCATCGCGTAGTCCAAAGGTCATCGGTCGTGTTGGCATCGATCCGAGCGTCAACAAGATCTGCGCAAATCTCTTTGGCTCGCGTCAAGTCATGCCGACGCGCCGAGTCGTACTCTCCAAAAACGATGCGTCCGTAATCGATGTGACGAATGTGACCCGGTCCCACCTTGTTGCTGCACAAGAAACAGCATCCCCCGAGCGTCCGCTCTTTCCCCACGATTGCGGCGGTCTGGGACTCGACATCCAAACCATTTTGAAGCACAAGCACCACGCCACCTTCACGAGTTGGCGACGGCAAGAGCTGCGGCAGCAAATGGTTGAGTGTGGTTTTCAATCCCAAGATCGTGACGTCGCAGGGAGGCATCGTTTCGGGCGACGCATGCGCATGGATACTCGGCAAGTGAAAATCACCCAACGTGCTGTCGACTTTCCAACCATGCTCGACCACGTACTCGTAATCGCTGTGCAGCAGGAAATGTACTTCGTATCCCGCGTTGGCGAGCATGCCTCCGTAGAGCCCGCCCAGGGCACCGGATCCCACAATAGCGTAGCGTCGTGCAGTCATGGAAAGCTCCCTGTCGTCGTGTCTCAATGCAAAATCTCAAACAACATAGCCGCTGTGTCACGCGAGTTCCACGGCGTATCGCCATGATGCTCGGCACGACGTCTACAGGCTGTATTGCCCGACACCATTCGAAATTCTCAATCGATTTCCATCTTTCGCCATGAGCGAAAAACTTGGTATCGGGAGGAAATTCAAGAAATCGACGGCGGTGATCGAACATCGAATCACGCCGCTCAGCGTTTTACTCGGACAAGGGACCTCCCATGATTCTGCGCCGCCTGACTTGCATCTTGTTGCTCAGCGCAATCTCGACCACCGCGTTGGGCCAAACCCCCAGTCTGCTTCGGATGTTCAAGAAACGTGGTGTCGAAGCGGACGCGAACAAGTCCTATGCGCTGACCCAGGAAGACGGACCTTGGATGATTCTCGCCGCGAATTTTGCGGGCGAAGGAGCAAAGGGACGTGCCGAGCGATTGGCGTTGGAGATCCGACGCGACTTGAAGTTGCCAGCGTTCATTCATCACGAGCATTTTGACTTTACCGGCAAAGTCAGCAAGCGTGCGGAGCTGGCCGAAAAACTTCGGTACGCCAATCAATACGAGTACGAAGCCTACGCCGTGCTGGTGGGTGAGTACGACACCGTCGAACACCCGGCGATCGACGAAGATCTTGCGACGATCAAGAGTGCCAAGTCGAGCGTGTTTGTCGATCCAGCGGACGTCGCTGCGGAGACGGCATCGACGAACCCGGTCACGGCGCTCAAGGCGATGCACAAGCGAATGATGGACCGCAAGGCTGACAAGAGCAAAGGTCCGATGGCGGGCGCGTTTGTGACACGAAATCCGATGCTTCCCGAAGACTACTTTGATGCGCCCCAAGTCGACTCGTTCGTGCGTCAGCTGAACGAGGGCAAATCGTTCAGCTTGCTGGAGTGCGAAGGCAAGTTCACGGTCGTCGTGAAAACATTCGAAGGCATGGGCAAACTGGTCAGTGCTTCGGCAGACCCGAATTTTGAACCCAGTATCGAGCGAATGGACAAGTATGCGGCGGATGCTGACAAGATGGTTCGCGAGTTGCGAGCCAAGGGGGTGGAAGCTTATCAATTCCACGACCGCCAACGATCGCTGGTCACCGTCGGCAGTTTCGATACACTGGGCCGAGAGCTACCCGATGGTGGCTTTGAATACGACGCTGCGATTCGTGCGGTGGCCGAGGAATACAGCGCGTTTAATTCGCAAAAGGCGTACAGCGTTGGCCCCGGGATTGCCGCCAATCACGTCGGAATGATCCCCTTTGACGTCAAGCCGACACCGATCTCGGTGCCCAAGGCGACAAAGCGAAGTTTGTATAACTCGACGTTTGGAATGAAATAGCCAAGCGACAAAGTTGGATGTGAATGATGTTCGATCTGGTTCTCGGTACAAGCAACGCAAAGAAACTGATCGAACTACGACTTTTGCTGCCGGATGATCAAATCCGGCTGACGTCATTGGCTGAGTTGCCCAGTGCAATCGAAGTCGAAGAGACCGGGGAAACGTTTCGCGAAAACGCGTCGCTCAAGGCGACGGTCCAAGCCAAGCATCTCGGACGCTGGGTGCTCGCCGAGGACAGTGGGTTGAGCGTCGATGCATTGGACGGTCGACCCGGTGTCTATTCGGCTCGCTTTGCGGGCGAACAACGCGACGATGAAGCCAACAATGCCAAACTGCTGGATGAGCTCAAGCAAGTTCCCGATGATCGCCGCCGAGCGCGATACAACTGCTTTCTCTGTCTTTCGGACCCAGAGGGTCGCGTTCGATTGGAGACGAGCGACATCTGTGCTGGGATGATTGCCCGCACGCCATCGGGGACGGCTGGATTTGGCTACGATCCGCTGTTTGTGATCCCTGAATATCACCGCACGTTCGCGGAGTTGGACTTGGCCGTCAAGCGAGCCATCAGCCACCGCTCTCGCGCGTTGCGAGGGTTCATTCCACCATTGCTTCGGTTGATCGAAGCAGAATCGTAAGACGACACTTTAGCAGCACGCGTCACGTACCGTAGTCGTAGTATCCGGGTTCGTCGCGACCATCGCCGTCCCAATCGCCGACGACCGGTTGGCTATTGTCACTCGATCGTGGGACACTGATTTGCAGGTCGTTTCCGGTGAGACGACGATCGCCATCGGTATCGATGATCCACATGTCGCCGCGGATCACACCGATTTCGTCGATGCCGTCACCGTTAAAGTCACCGGCGATCGGCTCGTCGCTTGGGCGTCCGAAGTCGACTTTCAAGTCGTCGGCCGTCCAACGACCATCGCCATCCATATCGAGTAACCACTGGCCGTTGCGGAACACCGCGATTTGGTCGATGCCGTCACCGTTCCAGTCGCCAGCAAGCGGCGTGTCGACTTGTTCGCCGTACTTGAAAACGTGGTCGACCGCGTCGGCTCGAAGGGCTCCGTCGTTACCGCGTTTCATCAAGCGATGACGATCTTCGCCTCGGTCTTCCTTGCCCACGAGCTGGAACGAGTTCACATCTCGGCGTCGCATGTTGGCTGGGTCCGGCAACCCTGGGTCGCGTTTGATGCGTTGCGAGTCGCGTTGCCATTCTCGGCCAAAGATCGCGATATCGTCTTTTCCGTCACCGTCCCAGTCGCCGATTACGGGACGATCTAGTTCCGTTCCCAATCGAATCCACAAGTCACCGTCGTCCCACAAACCGTTAC
Organism: Pirellulaceae bacterium; assembly: GCA_041741195.1. Taxonomy (GTDB): domain Bacteria; phylum Planctomycetota; class Planctomycetia; order Pirellulales; family Pirellulaceae; genus JBBSJZ01. The sequence goes on along the minus strand of JBGSKM010000069.1, from coordinate 47,525 downwards.
CGTTGAAGTCGACGTACCACAGACCACCGACGAACAGCACCGCCTCGTCGATTCCGTCGCCGTCAAAGTCACCGGCGAGCGCGCGAGCGCCATCTTGGCCAAGACGCATCGAGTTGGACTTTGACAATCGATTGCCGCGGCGATCTACCAGCGACCATCGACCACCGGTTCGCTCCGCGTCATCCCAAGCTTCCTGCGATTGTTGGCTGCTCGCCAGCTTCGCAAGCGAGTCATCATCGGCGTCACCGTTTGGGAATCCGCCATTGATCACGCTCAAGTGCCACGCGACCGCCCATTCATCATCGGCTTGCATGGGAGTTCGTAGTGTCAGCGGTGACGAGTATGCCACCAATCGAATCGGATTGTTAAATGTTTCGATCGGAGTGTAGACGCGAGGAATTTCCGGCTTGGTCACTGGCGTTAACGGAATCAGCGTCGGCGGTTGGACGACAAGGATCTCGCTAAAGTTGTTGGAAAGGCTTTCGCCACTGGCGACCAACGAGATGCTCAAGATCGCATCAAAACGGGGATCGGTCAGCTCGCTGGCCGCCAGCGTTTGGATACGAATCAGGGTATCGTCATCTAGTTCATCGGCGGCATTCACGGCGACGCCACCGGTCGAGCCGGCAACATCCAAACCGTCTATGAAGTCCGTTGGTTGAATTTGATAAACACTGTACGTACCCGGACGCAGGCCGGTGAACTCGTAGTAACCGTTTGCATCGGTCACCACGCGAATCACACCGTCCTGGTAGACTCCCGGTAGTGCTCGATCGGCGGTGAATGGTTCCCCCAGAACATTGCGGAGCTCCAAAATCACTTGGCCGATCCGTTTGTCGTCCTCGGTCAGTATGCCGTCTTTGAAGTCTCGCAGATCTTTCGGGTCGGGCGCTTCGTCTCGCTCGATCGCACTACCATCTTGGAATACGTATCCCGAGATGGTCGCCGGAGGCACTTCCGGGAAGTTGTACTCGGCCGCGACTGCGCCACCGACCAACGATATGTTGCTGATCAAGTCGTCAACGTCGGTGTTGCCACCCACAGAGCCGGCGACTTGTCCGCCATGAAACAATCCCGTCGGCTGGGTCTCGCGGACCGCGTAGATGCCCGGTGCCAATCCGTCGAAATGATAGAGCCCAAGCGAGTTCGTGCGTGTCTGGGAGATGACTTGGTTGGACTCGTTGAGCAACTCGACCAAGACGCCTGCGATCGGCACGTCTCCATTGTTGAAATCACGGTTCAGATCCGTTTCCTGCCACACGCGACCAGAGATCGATGCGGGCGGAAGCTCACAAAAGTCATAGTCGGTAACGTTGACGCCCGCGGGTAGCTCCAACCCGAGTAGATCGTCGCCGAGAACGCGGCCGCCACCGGTGCCGACGACCTGGCCGCCTTGAAAGTAACCGTCCGGCTGCTGCTCGAAGATGACATACTCACCCGGTGCAAGTCCCTCGAATTTGTACTCGCCCGACGCGTTCGTTCTGGTAGTGGCCAGAACATTCCCGTCGCCATCACGCAACTCGATAAGAACTCCCTCGAGGGGCGGTTCGTCGGCGTCGCGAACACAATCGTGACTCAGATCCACATACACGATCCCAGCAATCGAACTGGGCAGGAGCTCACCAAAGTCGTAGTCGACGAGATCGCTTCCTGCGGTCAATTGGAACCCCATCAGGTCGCGACCGAGAATTTGACCGCCACCGGATCCGAGTGATTGTCCGCCTTGGAAGTAACCATCGGGTTGATGTTCAAACACTTGATATTCGCCGGGCGCCAAGAGTCCGAACTTGTATCGTCCGTTCGCATCCGTGGTGGTCGTCGCAACGACTTGCCCCGCGGCATTACGCAGTTCAATCACGACGCCCGCCAGTGTGGGCTCGTCGGCGTCACGCGTGTTGTCGACATCGATATCGACATAAACGGTTCCGGCAATCGAACTGGGGGCGAGTTCAAAAAAGTTGTACTGGGTCAAACGATCGCCCCAACCGATCGGCACGCGCGAGATCTCGTCTTGCGTGGAGTCATCGCCACCAGCGCTGCCGGCCTTCTGGCCACCTTGCAGCCAACCGATGGGTTGGATCTCGCGAACCGTGTAGCTACCCGCGGGCAGGTTGCTGAATCGATAGCTACCGTCCGTATTGGTTTGCGCCGTCGCGACGAGGTTGCCGGAACCATTATAAAGCTCGACGCGCACGTCACCAATCGGCGACTCGCCGGCCCCGAACTGGGAATCGCGATTTCGATCGTAGAACACGACACCGCTGATTTCCGCTGGCGGACGTTCGCAAAAATCATAGTCGACCGCAACTTCGCCGCTGGCCAAGATGATTGTTCCGATGCGATTGGGGCCTGCGGTGACACCGCCCGCTGAGCCCGGCTTGGCACCGCCTTCGAAGTACCCGACCGGTTGCGTTTCGACGACGGAATATTCACCCGGTTGCAAGTTCTCGAACTTGTATTGGCCATTGGCATCCGACGTGGTCTCGGCAACGAGCGTGCCACTGCGATCAAAGATCTCGATCTTTACACCGGCCAACGGCAACTCATTGGGATCGCGAACGCAGTCTTCGTCCAGATCCACGAACACTTGGCCAGCGAGCGAGGCACCCAGCAGCTCGCCAAAGTTGTACTGAACCCCGACGTCGCCCTGCTTGAGTTGTATCTCGATAAGCGAATCGCCATCGGAACCGGAGCGACCGACCGTCGTCCCACGGACAGAACCCGGGGTATCGATGCCATCCCAATAACCGGCCGGCTGCGTTTCGCGAATCGTATACTCGCCCGGTAGGACGTTCTTGAATTCGTAACGACCGTTGGCGTCCGTCATCGTGGTGGCGACGACGTTTCCGGCATTGTCGACAAGCGACAGTTGCGTCTGGCCAATTCCGATTTCGTTGGCATCGCGGACGCCATCGTTGCTGGCATCGTAATACACCACACCGCTGACACTCGCAGGCGACGCTTCACAAAAGTTGTATTCCGTGCCAACACCGCCAGCGACCATCGAGATGCTTTGAATCAATCCGCCGCCTACCGATTCGCCCACGACGACACTGCGCATCCGTCCCGTCATTGCTCGGCCGTCGAGCAATCCAACCGGCGTGAATTCGCGGATCTGGTACACGCCCTTTGGCAATTGTCCGAACGAATAAGCACCCGAGGGATCGGTGAATGTTTCGGCGATGAATTGGCCCGATTGTGAATCGAGCACCAAGCGAACACCCTCCAGCGGCGTATTTCCTTCGGACTCTCGAATACCGTTACAGTCCATTCCGGGAGCTAAGAGGTAAACGAATCCGGCGAGCGAGCCCAACGGCAATTCGCCGAAGTCATAGTTGATCCCCACGACACCGCCCGCCAAGGTGATCTGGCGGATCGCATCGCCGGGTTCATCCGCAATTCCAACGCGAACTCCGTTGATCGTTCCCGCCGCGTCGCGTCCATCCGCCAAATTCGCGGGTTGGTCCAATTCGACCACGTCGTAACGCCCCGGCGACAGATTCACAAACTGGTACGAACCGTCCGCCGACGTCGTGACCACCACGGGCTGCTGCGATACGAGCGTGTCGATAGGCACCAAACGCACTCGCACTCCGCCCAAGCCGATCTCGCCAGCGTCTCGAATTCCATTGTCGTTGTCATCGCGGTACACATGACCCGACAGCGACGACGGTTGAGCCTCCGCGAAATCAAAATTGATCGCCGAGGTATCGCCCAGTGGCACATGAATATCGGTAAGGATGTCAAGCGACTCGGCTCGTCCCGTCGCGGATGAACTCACCGATCCGGGGACTGCGGCCACGCTAAGTAGACCGGACGGTTGTGTTTCAACGACGCGATAGGTTCCAGGGCCGAGCCCGAGCGACTTGGCGAACTCATAGTAGCCACTGGCGTTGGTGGTGGTCCGATGGCCAGTGTCGATGTACTTGCCGCTGGCATCACGGCGCCACAATGCGATCGAAACGCCTGCGAGCAATGTTTCGTCCTGCTCGCGCACCTTGTTCAAATTGTTGTCCACCCAAACGTGACCCGAGATCGAGATGGGCTTGGGTGTTTGCACCGTGGACGCGACCGCGGCGGCCGAACGATTGGGGCGCGAGTCGATTTCACCACTGTCATCGGCCGGCAAATTCAATCCGAGCGATGCCCGCGGATCGCCGTAGTCGTTGATGAAGACTTCCTGCGCCGTCGCGACTTCGTAGTGCGGGGCAGTGAACGTGGTTTCCAGAATCGAGTCTTCGAACTCTTGGCCCGACGCGATCACATCAAGCGATCGATTGAACGCATCCAATTCAGCCGGCATGCGCAGGATCTGGTCGACATCGAGGGTGAACTCGAGTCGATCACCGGCGCGAAAGTTGGTTAACCGCAGCACTAGCTCGGTGCCGCCATCGACCACTTCGGCCACCACGTTGGCTTGACGTCCACCGGATGTCGTCAGTTGTGCAACTTTGAATCCGTGTGAAAGATCCTTACCACGGCCGCCGGGTGCGGTATCAAAAATTAAATCGCCTATGCCCAAACCATCGCGGTCTTTGTCCGTGTTGATACGGACGGTCGTCAACTCGGTATTGAGTGCACCACCGGTGAATGACAAAATGAATCGATCGGGGCTGGAATCACCGCCGGTGTCTTGGTCGGTACCGAGGTAGTCGGTTTCCAAATAGACAAGTCCCACGCGAATCGGGTCCGCTGCCATCATCTGGCGCGATTCCAGCTTCTCGGGTGCGTGGGCGCGCCGTTTGACTGCGTCGCTGCTGCCCCGAGCCTTGGTGGATTTCGATCGTTTCGTTCTCCAAATCACGTGCGGGCACCTCCCTGTGCCATGACGATGACCAGCGTAACTACTTCTTTTCGACGGACTTGGAATCGGTTTCTGCGATTCGCTCTTGAGCGGCGTCACTAACCATCCAGCGACGAATCGTGGCATCAAAGCCGCCTGAGAAAAGCACTCCGCCACTGGCGGCAAGCGACGATACCGAGCCGTCATGCCCGCTGAGGGATTGAACCAGTTTTCCCTGATCGACGTCCACGATGTGAATCACATTGTCGCTGCCAGCAACGGCCGCTCGTTGGCTGTCAATCAACGCGATCGCAAAACATCGTCCGCCGGGCAACTCGACGCGATGCGTTTCACTCATCGAATCAGTGTTGTAGACCGTGACGATGCCATCTTCGCCAACACTCACCACTTCGTTGGAATGGCGACCGAACGTGAGATCACGAATACGTCCCTCGTGCAATCTCGCTTCTTTGATCAGCACTCCGGTTTGCATATTGTAAAGGTGCAGCTCGCCGCTTCGTCCGCCAACGGCCAAAACATGGCCATCATCGCGGAACGCCACCGCACGCAAATCATTGCACCCACAGGTTAGTTTTGGTTGCGACGATTGATCGGGACCAATGATGTAGATATCGCTGGCAAATCCGACCGCTGCCAACTTGCGTCCGTCCGGCGCGAAGCGAACGCACGCGATCGCGGGAGCGTTTGGCATGACTTGTATCGGCTCAAACGTTTCGCCCCGCTTCCATAAGATCAACTGGCCATCGTTTCCCGCGGACGCGAGCCGATCGCCAGCGGCATCGAAGGCGATCGTGCGGATCAAGTCGCGATGATCTCGCAGCAACTGGCGAACACGCATCGAGTTCATTTCGAGAATTCGAATCACATGATCATCACCGGCGACCGCCAGCAACTCGCCACGCGGGTCCGACGCCATTGCGGTGACCACGACGCGGGTGTTCGTCGTGCCGACCGGCTCCAAACGCACGACGCGGCCCGAGGTCAATCCCAGACTGCTGGTCGGTCGCAGGATCGGTGTTTGCCCGTACGCCTTATTGGTGCTGGCGATCCAGTCCGCAGGTGCGATCCAAGGAACGATTGCCAACGCGCTGAGAAATCTGCGTCGGTTGTGAAACAGCATGTCATTCTCCCCCGAAAACGTAGCTTCATCCATAAAGATCGGCTATCGACTTAACCGGCATGACCCGAACAACTGGAATCACTGCATTCAGACCGATGACTGCACTTGCATTCATCAATCGAGATTGGGTAACGCTTGATGAGTTCGAACACCACTCACTTCAACAAGTCCGTCGTCCCATGCCCTACGGTGTTTATCTGTCCGCCGCCGGCGCGAACGCCCAAGACCAGCGGATGAAGACGCTGTCCAATAACTTGGCGAACGTCGACACCCCTGGCTTCAAGCCCCAGCAGACGATTCTGCAGTCGCGGTTCGCGGAATTGATCGAACGCGGTGAGGTACCCGCGGGACTGGGCGGCGCGGATGACATCGGTGGTGGCGTAACCATCCAAAAGGCCGCGACCGAATTCAGCAAAGGTGCGATGCGCGTGACGGGGCGTGAAACTGACTTTGCCATCCACGACGATGCGAGCTTCTTTGTCGTTCAGCGTGGCGAAGACAAGTTTCTAACTCGCGCCGGTGACTTTCTGTTCGACTCGCGAGGACGGTTGGTGACCCAGGCCGGTGAAGACGTCCTGGGCGGCGACGGCAACCCGATTCAAATCGAGCCGGGGCGTCCCTTTGAAGTCGCAACCGGCGGACGAATCCGACAAAACGGAACGCAATGGGATCTGATGCTTGCCAAACCCAAGAGCCTCGGCGACTTGTCGCACGCCGGTTCGAACATGTTCAAACCGCTCGCCGAGTTTGATCTTGTACCACCAACCGAGCGAAAGGTAGTAGGAGGATCATTGGAACAGTCCGCAGTGAGCCCGACCATGGCAATGATGGAGTTGATCGAGACGTCGCGAGCCTATGAAGCCAACGTGCGTCTGATCCAGCACCAAGACAGCGTGATGGGGTCGCTCATCAGCCGAGTTCTTGGCCAATAGGCATTAAGCCAACAAGCCTTGATTTTTAGCTGAAATTATCGGTCAACGATCAACGCTCGAAACAGCAACCTTCGACATTCGTCTCCCCAGGTAGTTCGAACATGAGTGTGCAAACGCTATACACCGCCGCCAGTGGCATGGAGGCGATGCAAACCAAGTTGGATGTGATCGCTAACAATCTGGCTAACATCAACACGACGGGATTCAAAAAGGATCGTGCGAACTTCGAAGACTTGCTCTATCGCACGGAAGTCTACCCGGGAGTCCGCGATGCCCAACAGACGCCGACCGCCGTTGGCACTCAAGTGGGCTTGGGCGTGCGAATCACCAGCACGCAAACGGACCAACGTCAAGGAACGCTGCAACAAACCGGCCGCGAATTGGACATGGCGATCGAAGGCCGTGGCTACATCAAAGTGCTTGACCCGTCGAGCCAGACGCCGATGTACACGCGAGCCGGCAACCTGGACATCAATGCCAACGGCCAACTCGTCATCGGCAGCGCACAAACGGGCCGATTGCTCGATCCACCAATTCAAATCCCGCAGGATGCGACGGCGATCGTGATCAACGCCAACGGCGAAATCATGGTCCGACAACCGGGCTCTCAAGCGCTCAATACCCAAGGCCAGATTCAACTCGCCCAGTTCATTAACCCCGACGGATTGCTCAAGGTCGGCGAGAACATGTACATGGAAACCGACGCGTCGGGTCCGGAACAGTTGAGCACGCCGGGCAGCGATGGGTCGGGGATGTTGCGGCAAGGCAATCTCGAAGCATCCAACGTCGAACCGGTCCAAGAACTCATCGACTTGATCACGACGCAGCGGGCCTTTGAGCTCAATAGCCAAGCGGTCCAAGCCGGTGACCAAATCATGCAAACCATCTCGAACTTGAAACGGTTCTAGCCCCCGCTCATGCATCGCTTACTGATTGCTGTCTGTTTCGCGTCACTGCTTGGCGACGCCGCGCTCGCCCAAAACGCTGCGCTGATTCCCGTGCGACGACCATCGCCAACGTCGACTAAGTCTTTATCGGCACTCGAGCAACCGACATCGCCAAGCCAATTGGCGACGGCCGGCGAACTGCAATCAGTCGACGCCACCACCGCCTGGGCCTTCCGAGCTCTCGAAACGGTCGTGCTGTCGACGCCGATCGTGCGACTTGAAGATATCGTCAAACCGCTCAGTCCGAATCTTGCCGCCTGGCCGCGGTTACGACGCGTCGCTGTCGGATTGTTGCCGTCGGACGGCACCGCGATGACGATCCAGCGCGATCGCTTGTCGCACTCTATCACCACCATGGAAGCCACGCCGCGACAGATCCAGTGGTTCGGTCCCGAAGAAATCACCGTTCGATTTGATGCGGAACTCGCGAAGAACGCCGCGGTGATTTCGGCTCGTGATGCCGTGATCGCAACCGCAAGCCACAAGCAGCCGGTCGACGAAGTCAACGTCACCCAGCAAACATCATACACGGCTGACTCGCCAGTCTCGGACGAAGCAATCGTGGTTGATCAAATCACTCGCGACCGAATCCGGAATTGGATCGAGATGGCAATTCGACGGGAACTCCGCGACGTTGCCGCCGAGTACGAAATCGAATTGGTGGACGATCGCCAATCAACCGCTGCGCTGGCCGTTGCCAGCAGCCTCGCGAGTATCGAATTGATCGACGTACCTGCGGCGGGCCGAGTCTCGCTGCGCGTTGTCGGCCGTCACCAAGATGGCCCGGTTGTGGTCGACGTACCATTGATGCTAACCGAGCATCGCAAGGTGGTCATGGGGAACATGAACCTCCAGCGTGGCGAGCGAATCGGCGTGACCGACGTTCGATTGGCACCGCTGCCAGCCAAACTCTGGAAAGATTCTTACGCAACGTCGCTCGACGCGGTGCTCGGATTGGAAGTTCACGGAATCGTCCGTGAAAATGCGCCGCTTTCACTCAGTGACGTCGGTCCACCGATCCTCATTCACCGCGGCGATCTGCTCGAAGTTCGTGTGATCGGCGGGGGTGTCATGATTACCACGAATGCCAAGTCCATCGGCGAAGGCGCAGCCGGCGAGCTTGTCGAAGTCGAAACGATCGAGCCTCGACGGCGGCTGATTGCCAAGGTCGTCAGCACCGGGCTTGCCGAGATCATTACGCGTGCTCCCCAGGTAAGACAATGACGCGTCCGCATCATCCGCTCGTTGCGACGGTGGCCATTTGCATGCTGGTGCTTGCAAACGACATCCACGCGCAAGAATCATCCCTGTTTCATCAATCGCCATCGTTGGTCGCGCCCAGTGGTGCGTTCATGGCGCCCGACGGTTCACCATCGTCAACGTCAGCCTACCCGCCATCCAGAGAATTTTCGCAAGGCAGCGATTATGCCCGCGGAGACGGTGTCTCTCGAGCCCCGTATGGGGCCAGCCCCGAGATGGCGCAGAGCCTCTCGACGGCGAGTTGGACATTTCAGCCGTCGCCCCCGATGCGAGTGTTCAACAAGAATGACATCATCACCATCCGCGTTGACGAAATCGGACGGTTGCTCGCCCAAGGAAATGCGCAGAAGCGACGAAGCGGCCAGTACACCGCGATTCTGACCGATTGGTTGAAGCTAACCGATGGCAGAATCATCCCGGATCCTCAAGAAGAGGGCGATCCGGCCGTTGGCTACAACTCGACGGACAGTGTGCGAAATCAGGCAACGATTGAATCGCGTGAAACGCTGACGTTCAATATCGCGGCGACCATCGTGGACATCCGTCCCAACGGCAACTTGGTACTCGAAGCCCGCAAGTCGATTCGTGCGAGCGATAACATTTGGGAGACGTCGCTTTCGGGAACCTGTCGCGCTATCGACGTCGGCCCCGACAACGTGGTACTGAGTAAAGACCTATTGAATCTTGAGATTCAAAAAGAGGATCAAGGTCAACTGCGTGACGGTTACAAACGCGGTTGGTTCTCTCGGTGGTTTGATCGTGTCCAGCCGTTCTAGGATTCGTACTTTGAGTCAACGTTGCCCCGCCATGACACGTCGATATCTCATTATGGTTTTCATCGCTGTTTGGGGATGCAATCATGCGAATGCGGGCGGGATGCGACTCGGCGACATTTGTCGCTTGAAGGGCCAAGAGATCAATACGCTCCAGGGGCTAGGGCTCGTGGTCGGCTTGCGCGGCACCGGCGACAGCGACGCGGCACCCACCGCACGGGCGCTCGCTCGCATGATGCAACTCATGGGCGGGTCGATGTCCCAGGACGCCACCGGCCAAATGAATTTGAAGGATGTCGGGACTGCCAAGAACGTCGCGATGGTGTTTGTCACCGCCGAGATCCCCGCGGTCGGCGGCCAACAAGGCGACATACTCAACGTCACCGTCAACGCCATTAGCGCCAAGAGCCTCGAAGGAGGCTATCTGATGCTGACGCCGATGCTTGGACCACGCAGTGACAATCCGACGGTCTATGCAATTTCGCAGGGGCAATTGACGGTTTCGCCCGACGGCCCCGCGACGACGGCGACGATCCAAGGCGGCGCAAAAATGGAAACGACGGTGCGAGCCTCGTATGTCAAAGAAGGCCGCATCACATTGATCCTCGATCGCGATTTCGCGGATTTCAATACGACCAGCCAAATCGAAGAGGAAATCAACAACATCTCTGCGATGACGCTGGGAAACTCGGGCAGTCTCGGTTCTCAAGACTCGAGCCAGCGGGCCCAGGCGCGGGCGATCGATCAATTGCACGTCGAAGTGATGATCCCCGAAACGTATCAAGACAACCCCATCAAATTCATCTCGTTTCTCTTGAACATCCCGATCCAAATCGCCAGCCAATCCAACCGCGTGGTGATCAATGAACGCGATGGCGTGGTCGTGATCGGCAAAGATGTCGAAATCGCACCGGTGTTGATTACCCACCGAAATTTGCGAATCGAAGCCGGCGGACGCGGTGGGCTCATCCCCGTGGCCGATGGCCTGGACGAACCGAGTAATGCCAAGCTCAAAAGTCTCGCCGATGCGCTCAACGCCCTCGATGTCCCCACCGAAGATTTCATCTCGATCATCAAAACGTTGAAACGTAAGGGTGATCTTTACGGTGAAGTCGTCTTCCAGTAACTCACTTTCCCAACGCTGGCAATGAACCCAATCACCGGGATGTCGTCCACAGATGCGAGCTTCGCCTCCTCCAAACTGAACCGCGACCCGCAATTCTCGTTGCCGGGTAAGCAGTCAGCCGCCGGGGGCAGCGAAGATTTGCAAGAAGCATTCCAAGACTTTGTCGGCCAGACGCTGTTCGGATCAATGCTTGCATCCATGCGAAAGACCTTGGACAAACCCGCATACATGCACGGCGGGCGGGCGGAGGAGGTATTCCAGCAACAGTTGGATCAACACTTGGTCGATAATATCACTAGTGCTTCGGCCGGCTCGATTTCCGATCCGATGTTTGAGCTGTTCAATTTGCAACGGAGATCTTCGTGAGTCTTGTTTGGAACCAGCGTGTCAGCGTCTACCTGGACAAGTTGGAAACAGCGACGGAATCGATCGACTTGATTTTGGACGATATGCACCTGTCGACCAAGAATGTCGACTCCGAGAAGCTTGCCGCGTCGACCCAAGCGCTGATGCAATCGATCGAAACGCTCGCGAATCTGATTCAACAACGCGAAGTCCTGCTGCGCGACACCGATTCGCCACAGCACGGCACGACGCTCGTTGACAAACTGCTGAGCACTCACCAAAGCGAGGATGCGCGGATCGCCCGCCGTTGTCAAAAGATCGCGGGAACGGTCGAAACCACGCATCATCGCGCCATGTCGATTTTCGTTTGCCAGTACCACTTGGCAGTTCTCAGCAGCGACCTGGTACGGATGCTGTCGGGCGAGCGAACTCCGCCTACCTACGCAAAACGGCAAGCGAGCCATCGCGGCGGATTATTCAACGAAGCCGCGTGAAACGTCATGACCCGATTGGACATTGGCGGTGCCCGTCCCAACTTCCGAATGCGTGACGATTTAGCTACAATGGCCGCATGAAATTCACAAAAATGCATGGCGCGGGCAACGACTATGTCTATGTCGATTGCTTCACCGAGCCATTACCTTCGGACTTGGCCGAATTGGCCCGAACGATTTCGCATCGACATTATGGCGTCGGCGGCGACGGCTTGATTTTGATTCGTCCCAGCGACGTCGCTGACGCTCGGATGCAGATGTTCAATGCTGATGGCAGCGAAAGCGAAATGTGCGGCAACGGAATTCGCTGTGTTGCCAAGTACGTCTATGACCACGGCCACGCTCGCAAACCGGATTTGGCGATCGAGACTGGCAACGGTGTGCTGCGGTTGTCGCTCGATGTCGGACCGGACGATCGGGTCGCACGCGTGACGGTGGATATGGGTGAACCGCGGCTCGAGGCCGAGTTGATTCCGACCACACTCGTGCCCAGCGGCCCTGTGGTGAATCATCGTTTGGAGATTGGTGGTTGTTCCTTGCAGGCCACCTGCGTTTCGATGGGCAATCCGCACTGCGTGATCTTTGTCGAGAACGCGTCGGACGAATTGGTCCATCGCGTCGGACCGTTGATCGAGAATGATCCCCGGTTCCCCCGGCGAACCAATGTCGAGTTCGTGGAAGTCATCTCGCGAGGCGAAACTCGGCAACGCACTTGGGAACGAGGTAGCGGCGAAACGTGGGCCTGTGGAACCGGAGCCTCCGCCGTCTGTGTCGCGGGCGTGTTAACCAACCGAACCGAACGTGAGATTTTGAATCATCTGCTCGGCGGCGATTTGACATTGCGTTGGGACGAACCATCCAACCACGTGTTCATGACCGGCGGTGCTACTGAAGTCTTCAGCGGCGAGTTTCAATGGCCATGTCCGAAGGGTTAACGTCATCCAGCGCCGCTTCGATTGCCATCTCCGTCAGCGAATTGACCGGGCATATCAAGGCGGTCGTCGAAGGCACGTTTCCCTCGGTTTGGGTAGCGGGCGAAATCTCCGATCTGTCGCGGCCCCGCAGCGGACATATCTATTTCACACTTAAGGATGAAAACGCCCAAATCCGTGGCGTGATGTGGCGGACCGTGGCGATGCGATTGCCAATGGACATCACCGACGGACAATCCGTGCTCTGCTTTGGCGACATCGAAGTCTACGCGGCCCGCGGTTCTTACCAAATTGTTGTCCGCAAAATCCAACCCCAAGGCATTGGCTCGCTGCAGTTGGCGTTTGCGCAGCTACAGGCGAAACTGAACGCGGAAGGACTGTTCGCGGTCGAGAGAAAGCGTCCGCTACCGGAGCTGCCGCGGCGGATTGCGATCGTGACCAGCCCCAGTGGCGCTGCGATCCGAGATTTCCTGCAGGCGGCCGCGAATCGTCACGCAGCCTGTGAGATCGTGTTGATCCCGGCGAACGTCCAAGGCCAGGGTGCCGCGGCGTCGATCGTGAGCGGAATACGTGCGGCCCATCGGCTTGATCCTCTGCCGGACGTGTTGGTGGTATGCCGGGGCGGCGGTAGCCTCGAAGACCTGTGGTGCTTTAACGAAGAGCCAGTTGTCAGGGCGGTCGCTTCGTCGACAATCCCAACGGTGTCGGCGGTCGGCCACGAGATTGACGTCACGCTCTGTGACTTCGCGGCGGACGTCCGCGCACTTACCCCCACCGATGCGGCCACCCGTGTGCTGCCGGATTCCAAAGCGATCTTGCAAACGATCTTGCAGTCGAAAAGTCGAATGGTCAACGCGATTCGAAACCGAATCGAATCACACCGCAACCAAGTGATCGCTCTGGGAGCACGACCAAGTCTCGCGAAGCCGTTCGATTTGATCCACACGCGGTACCGAGAACTCGACGAATTGGAATCTCGCGCAGATCGCGGGATCGCGGCTCAGATTCGATCCAGTCGTGAACAGCTCAATCGATACGCCGCCTCACTATCGGCACTGTCGCCGCTGAACGTACTGTCGCGCGGCTACAGCGTAACACTCGACGAACATGGCCGGACCATCACCAGCGTCGATACCTTACAGCCAGGGACCCGGGTGCGAACGCGACTCAATCATGGTGACTTCGCCTCGATCGTCGAATCGATCGAGCCAACCACACCGTCGACACACTGATCACGAACACGCAGTTACAAAGCTGCCAGACGACGGCGACGATGACGATCGACTGCGACTCACGATCGTCATCATTAAGGCACAGGTAACGGTTTGGTCCGCCGGACTCTGAACTTATTTGAACTCGTTCTCAAACGCCGCAAAGTCGTCGGCGTCTTGCGCTTCGGCTTGGAACGGCGCGTCGCCAAAGCCTTCCTCGACCGCGCCTTCCTCTTCGGCAGGCGAATCGTCCAACGAAACTTCGTCCATCGACTCAGGCACCGGAGCAACCGCCTTGGGCCGCTTGGGTTTGTTCTTAATCGCCGTGATGACAAACGCGAGAATCGAACCCACCAGAAAGACAACCCAGAGGATGAAATAGAGCATGGCGAGCAATGGGGCGAAGGCGGAAGTGCGAGCGGACTAAACCAGTTCAGGTACGCGGACGAAGAGGTCCGCGTGACCCATGGAAACGTTCCCCACCGAGTTTAATCAATCAAGTTCGCGAAAGCGAATCCGGCTCGCGGGCGTAACAATCGCCCCAATTCACCCATTCGCTCACGACGGTGGACTATTTGCCAGCCCAATAGTCGATCACGACAACCTTCTCGAGGTGCGGTTTGAGCACGTCGACGAAGGCCATGTGAGCGGCGTGAGGCAGGTACGCCGCACGATCTTCTTCGCTCTTGAATGAGACGAGGAAACAGTGGGTCAATCCATCCGCCAAGTTCTCGGGACTGTTGTTGGTGCCATACTCAAAATCCGCGATCGTCGGAATTTTGCTCGGCAATTCACGAAACGCATCCACCACTTTTTGCACGTCCGCTTCGCTGCTCGTGGATTTGAACTGAAACATCACGACGTGACGCAGCAACTTGCCATTCTCGCCGGACTTGGTCGATTCTTCAGCAGTCGTTGGGGTGTACAAAAAAGCTCCGGCTAGAACGAGTGTCAGTGCGAGTGGGGTGATGTAACGAAGCATGTTGGAAACTTTTGCAATATGAGTGAATGTGGACTGAAAATGACTAAGTGGTTTGGCCGCCCAGACAACGTAATTCGTCATCGATGCGAAGCAACAG
Organism: Pirellulaceae bacterium; assembly: GCA_041741195.1. GTDB lineage: Bacteria > Planctomycetota > Planctomycetia > Pirellulales > Pirellulaceae > JBBSJZ01. The sequence continues at coordinate 32,502 of JBGSKM010000069.1, read as the reverse complement.
ATTGCCTTGCGAATACACGGGGCTGGCGCCAACGGGGCCGCCCAAGTCGACTTCGCCGAGCTTTTGGAACTCGTCACCGGCGCTAAGCACCGTGGCTTGGCCATCGAGACTGATAATCAGGAACTTGTTGCCAACCACGATTGGCGAAGCGCCAAAGTTGCCACCGATCCGTTTGCTCCAAATCGTTTCTCCGGTCTGTGCATTGACGCTGGATGCGATGCCCGCGTCGGCGACCATCAGCAATCGATCACCCTTGAGAACCGGCGTTGGAACGTACGGCGCGAAACGATCGATCGAGTAGACTTCTTCGACTTCGCCGCCGTCAGACTTGGGGATGCGAACGGCGACGAGTTTGTTGCCGCCGCCACCGCTGCCACACGACGCGATTGCCAAATCGCCGGCGATGATTGGCGTGCTCACGCATCGCTTGTCAAACACGACTCGATTCCAAAGTAGTTTGCCCGTAGAAGCATCAAGCCCGAAGAGTCCGTTACCGGTGTTGGCATCAATGATCTGTTGTTTGCCATCGGGAGTTTGGTAAACCGCCGGGACACCGTAGCTTGTTCGAGTCGGTTGCAAGGGCGTTGACCAAACGGATTCACCCGTCAAGCGATTGACCGCGATCATGTGACTTTCGCCAGGCTGTTCACCGGCGGGCAATTCGTCGGCTTGTTGGTCGTTGAACAAGACAACCAGATCACCGACGATTCGCGGCGAGGTTCCGAAGCCGTGTTGGCTTTTCCACGACCCAAAGTCTCGCGACCAAACTTCTTTGCCGTCGTGTGTCAAGCATTTCAAATACGTATGTTCGGGTTCACTCCAGGCCGCATACACATGTGTGTCGTTGGCCACCGGCGTGCTCGAGGCGAGCGTGTTGCGGGCGTGTAGGTGGTGCGGCACTTGAGAGTAGTCGGTCGACCAGAGCACCGATCCATTGGTAAGACTCATCGCTTCAATGGCGATTTTCTGGGTCGATGGTTTAGAAACGAGCAGGAACACTCGATCGCCAGCGACGACGGGTGTTCCGACATCGCGAGAACCGAGCTTTCGTCGCCAGCGATAATCATTGTCGGTCCAGTTCGACGGAATCGAACCTGATTCAATATGCCCGCTGCCGTCGGCGCCCCGAAACGCTGATGAGACCAACGTCGCGCTCGGGGCTGGCGATTGGGCCCTCAATGAACTCAGCGGTCCACCGCTACCGCCAAAAAACGCGATCGAAACGGCGCCCCCGAGGGCAATCGAGACGCCCAACAAGCGTGGCATGCTACTCATCAAAATCAACCATGGCTTGGGAGAATGAGAAGATCAAAAACGAACGATCGGAGGGTCCAATCATAACGATTGTCCGAGTCGCGTGGTCTGGGGCCGAAACTCGGATCACGACATTCTAGACGAATGAGTCCCATCGTGCGCCCGGCCAAGGGATTGGGCGTAGGTTTTCATGGCCGCGTTTTGCCGCTGGATTGCACGACGCACACATGTCTACTCCATCGCCCCGGTTACAACTCGATGTATTCGATCGAAATCACGTCTGACATCGACTCCTGGTTGGCACAGCCAGATGTTTGGAATTCGCTTTCTCGCGGCGTTCCGTTTCGCGAAACCTCTTGGTTGGCTGCCTGGTGGAAACACCTGGGACACGACTTGACCGGCTACCTGGTCATTGCCCGCGACAGCAATGGCCGCGTCTGCGGATTGCTTCCGCTGTACCGCGATGGTGGCACGACACGGGGCCGAACCCTGCGATCCCTTGGCGATGGCAACGCGTGTACCGATGATGTTTCGGTTCTCGCCCTAGATGAACACGCGATCCCGGTCGCCGAAGCCATCGGCCGGTTTCTCGCCAGCCAATCCACGCACGCCGAACACGGCTGGGACTTAATCGATCTCGATGGAATCCTCGAAGGCGACATGGCCTCCGGCGCTCTGGCACGCGGACTGCGACTGGGCGGTGCGACATTGCATTCTCACTCGCGAATGAACACGTGGCTCAAGTCCACCGACGGTAGCTGGGAATCTCAACTTACAAAAATGAGTAAGTCGAACCGCCGCGCCCTCGTCCAATCGATTAAGAAGTTCGACTCAACCGAGCACGTGGACTTTGTGCCAACCACCGATGCCGACGTTTCGCTGAATCTTTGTCGATTGATTGAGCTGCATCAAGCACGTTGGATCGCGGCCGGCGAGCCCGGCACCTACGCTGAACCCGAATTTCGTCACTTCATCGAAGACGCGGTGGAATCATTTCGCCAACGCGGCTTACTGTTCTTTCCGACATTGACGTTTCATGACCAGATGATCGCCGGCGAACTGCATTTTGTCGGCACCAATCGTATCTCTTATTGCTACAGCACTGGATACAACATCGTCCACGCCGATCTCGAACCCGGCCGCATGCTCAACGCCCAAGTTCTCAAGTCGGCGCACGACCAAGGGTTTCATGGAGTTGAATTGTTGCGCGGCGATGAGACCTACAAACAACGACTAGGCGCAACCCCACGCAAGCTCTTGAGAGTTCGCGTGGTCGCGCCGTCCTTTGTTCCGCGTTTGTGTCACGCCGCTTGGAAAACACAATTCGAACTCAAACAATGGATGCGACGCCGGGCTGGCCGCAAATTGATCGACGTCGTCAACATGGAAGTCGCTACCTGAGCAACGCGTCATCAACAGGTGAAGCACTTGTGGTGGATCACGAGTGTTTAGGCAACGAGTACGACTTGCTCACACCGTTTTTTTGATATCGCCAAACGATCTTAAGTCGTATGGGATGCCGACGTAGTCGAGGACGCGGCACAGGCCACGCAGGGCGACGCCGAAACCGTCTGGGCCACTGAATCCGCCGAATTGGCCGCCGCCTTTGACGTGCGGTTCCAAATCGATGAAGACTCCATCGACGCCTCTTGCCGTCATCCGTTGGTGCAATTCCGGTAACAACGACTTCATGTCGCGCAAGATCGCTTCGTGCCCGCTATCACCCATGTCCGCGGGAACAAAATGACTCAAGCTCGCTTCATCGACGTGATCGATGCGTCCGCTGGGCGACGGGTCATGATAATCCTTGATGTGAACCCAGCCGAGACTTGGCTTCATCGCTAGATACTGGCCAAAGGTTTGGTCCGCCGTGAAGCCTTGCGTGACAATGTTCGCGGCGTCAAAGATCGTCAACATCGCCGGATGATTCACACGGCTCGCGATCTTGGCCAGTAGGTCACCCGTTTGGCCAACAAGGTTCGCTTCGACTTCGAGACCGAATGTCAGTCCACGGGCGTCACAGGCATCGGCGATTTGGCCGAGCTGGTCACACACTTGTTCCAGATGCTCGTCCGGCGAGGTGCCTTTGGGATGGTAGAACGCGAAGCCACGAATCAGCTTGGCACCGAATGCTTCGGCGCGATCGCACGCGGTCTGGACGTCTTCGGCCAAGTATTGTGCGAAGGTAACGTAGCGATTTTTGGTTCCGTCATCCACGTCGAGCAATTTGATTTTGCCGATCGGCGACCCAATGCTGCTACATTTGAGTCCATAATCCTGCTGCATCCGCACCAGATCACTGATCTCGGTGTCCGACAACTGCATCACGTTCTTGATGCCGTTCCCAGCATCGATGAACCGGATCGAGTAATACTTCAGACCCAAAGCGGCGAACGCGACGTATTGTTGTATCGCAGTTTTATCGTTGGCGGCTTCGTCGGCAAAACCGCTGAGCAGTACGGGAGTCGTCATGGTGCATTTAGTCGTTGGGGAATCGGACGATAATGTTGCTGTGCAATCCGCCTCGTGGGGTCCACCGACTTTCGACCGTCGCTTGCCGCGGCTTTACGACAGCGAGAAAGTCGTCCATGATTCGGTTTGTCACCGCTTCGTAGAAAATGCCTTCGTTGCGGAACGCTTGCAAGTACATTTTGAGGCTTTTGAGTTCCACGCAAACCCGATCGGGTACGTAGGTAAACACGATGGTACCGTAGTCGGGTTGGCCGGTCTTCGGGCACACGGAAGTGAATTCCGGGCAATGGTGTTCGATCGTGAAATCGCGTTCCGGGCTGGGATTATCAAAGATTTCTAACAAATCGCGAAATGAACTCGCGTCACTCACTTTTATTTCCTTCCCTAGCCTTGGATGTCACAAACGCGTCAATGAAATTGTCTGGATCTGAAACCGCCGGATTCTCGCATGGGTCGCCACGATCGACCAGGGGGACCTTGCCGTCGCTCGAGCCAGAGGGGGACGCCGCGTTGCCATCGTTGCGGATCGCGGAAACGTTTACGAGCCGCCAGGGCGAAGGAAAATTAACTGGCACCGAAAGTTTTTTTATTCGCACCACGGGCTGCAACCTCCGCTGCTGGTTTTGTGATACTCCGTACGCGTCATGGCGCCCCGAAGGCGTCTGGGCGTCGATCGAGTCCTTAGTCCACGCCGCACAATCCAGTGGTACCAAGCATGTCGTGTTGACCGGTGGCGAGCCCCTGTTGCCGATGCGGGTGACGACACTGTGTGAACAAATTCGCGCCGCCGGATTTCATCTCACGATTGAAACGGCCGGGACCGTGGACCGTGACGTCAAATGTGATCTGCTTTCGCTCAGCCCGAAGTTGCGATTCAGTGCCCCCGATCCGCAGCAAGATCCCCGGTGGAGCCAATGGCACGAGCAGCGACGGATGCCGATCGAAGTGATGCGTCGATTGATACAGCGTGCTGGTGATGTTCAAGTGAAATTCGTCGTCGGTTCACCGCATGATCTCGACGAAGTGCTTGAGGTCGTGGAATCCCTTGACGTGGCGAATCACTGCGTGTGGATCATGCCCCAAGGTGTCACGCCCCAAGAACTTGACGCCACCGCAGTTTGGCTTCGCCCATGGTGCCTGAAATACTCGCTAACCTATGGAGATCGAATGCAAATCCATTGGTATGGCAATCGCCGAGGCACATGATGCCCCACGGGTTGCGCATCCGTTAGCTTTCGCGATTCATCGTCACCCACCTCACTCTAATATCTCGCAAAGGATTGATATGAAGTTCCATCTACTCGCCATGGTTGCTGTGGCGCTCTCGTTTTTTCCGGCCCCCGCGAACGCTGCCGACAACGCGACTGCGCCACCGACCCAGAAGGCATCGGGGATCGATCGATCGCTGTTCAGTGACAAAGTTGCACCTGGCGAAAACTTTTACGAATACGCGAACCAGAAATGGCTCGAGACGACGGAGATACCTGGTGATGAGTCCAACTATGGAATCTTCACGATGCTCGACGATGAAACTCAGGAGCAAGTTCGCGAGCTGATTGAATCGGCTGCCAAGTCCGAAAGCCAACCCGGCTCAGCCGCCCAGAAAGTCGGCGACTTGTACAACTCCGTGATGAACGTCGAGGCTCGCAATCATGCCGGGATTGCGCCGCTGCAGGAACTGTTGCAGGCGATCAGGGCCAGCGAAACTCGCGAGCAGTTGGCGGCGACGATGGGACAATTGATCCGTGCCGGAATCGTCGGCCCCTTTGCCCCCTACATTTCCGTCGACGCCAAAAACAGTGACCAGTACACCGTTTATCTTTCACAATCGGGACTAACGCTGCCCGACCGCGATTACTACCTCGAAGACACCCCCGAGTACAAGAAGCTACGCGGAGAATTTGTCGAATACGCCAACGACATGCTTGTCATGCTCGGGGTCGACGCGAACGGTCAAGCGATCCTCGATCTGGAGACCAAGATCGCGGAGCATCAGTGGACAAAAACAGAAAATCGCGACCCGATCAAGACATACAACCGAATGGAGACCGACGCGATTGCCAAGTCGGTCGGTGGATTTTCGTTGCGCTCGTTTGTAGATGCAGCGGGCTATGGCGACCGCGATTCGTTCGTCGTCAATCAACCATCCTACTTCGATGCACTGGCCGAGATTTGGGATTCGACACCGCTTGAGACTTGGAAGACCTATTTGCAGTTCAAGGCAATTGATACCTACGCGTCAGCCCTGAGCGAGACGATCGAAGAGCGGGCATTCAAATTTCATGAGACAGCGATCAGCGGTGTTGATGAACAACAACCCCAATGGAAGCGTGCGGTGGGAATCACCAGCAGTGTGCTTGGCGAATTGGTGGGACAACTTTACGTGGAGAAACATTTTTCGCCAGATGCGAAATCGCGGATGAATGAACTGGTTGAAAATCTGAAGCGAGCCTTTGAAAAACGCATCGAATCACGCGATTGGATGGGCGATGGCACCAAGAAACAGGCGATGGAGAAGCTGTCCCAGTTCACGACCAAAATCGGGTATCCCGACCAGTGGAAAGACTACACAAAGCTGAGCATCACTCCCAACTCAGTCGCCGAAAACTTGATCGCCGCAGCCGAGTTTGAGTACAACCGCGAACTCGACCGACTCGATGGCCCCGTCGATCGTGATGAGTGGCACATGACGCCCCAGACGATCAATGCTTACTACAATCCGACGATGAATGAGATCGTGTTTCCAGCCGCGATTCTGCAACCGCCATTCTTTAACATGTCAGCCGACGATGCCGTTAATTACGGGGCGATCGGCGCCGTAATCGGCCACGAGTTGAGCCACGGTTTTGATGACAAGGGCAGCAAGTACGATGGCAAGGGGAACTTGCGCCAGTGGTGGACGGACGACGATCGAGCGGAATTCGAACGCCGAGCCGCTGGGTTGGTCAATCAATACAACGAGTTCAAACCGGTGGCCGACATGAGCGTCAATGGCGAGCTGACGCTCGGTGAGAACATCGGCGACCTGGGCGGGTTGAGCGTGGCATACGAGGCATATCAATTGTCGCTCGATGGAAAACCGGCACCGGTGATCGATGGGCTCACGGGCGACCAACGTTTCTTCCTCGGCTGGTCCCAGATTTGGCGACGCTTGTATCGCGAACCGGAACTACGCCGCCGATTGATCGTGGATCCGCACAGCCCGAGTGAATATCGAGTCAACGGAATCGTTCGAAACATGGACGCGTGGTACGAAGCCTTTGACATTCAACCAGACGCACCGCTGTACCTCAAACCCGAAGATCGCGTTCGCATTTGGTAGCGGACAACGCACGTTTCGTAGGGGACATTGCACGACGGTGTGGCTATACTTCGTGGAGTTCTTTGACCGTCACACGATCCCATTGTTGAACTGATGAACACACCTCGCTTGAAACGAATCTTTGGTGCCTGTCGACGTGTGTTGGCGTGTTTGGCTTGCTTGATGGCGGCCACTGGCCTAGCCAGTGCTGGCCAGCCAAACATCATCGTGGTGTTGGTCGACGACATGGGATTTTCCGACATCGGATGTTATGGCAGCGAGATTCCGACGCCGAATTTGGACGCGCTTGCCGACGGCGGTTTGCGGTTCACCCAGTTCTACAACACAGGTCGATGTTGCCCAACGCGAGCGTCTTTGCTGACGGGGCTTTACTCGCATCAAGCCGGCATCGGTCACATGACCAATGATGATCAAGTTCCCGGGTATCGAGGTCGGCTTAACGACGAATGCGTGACGATCGCCGAGGTGCTCAATACCGCTGGCTACTTGACCGCAATGACGGGAAAATGGCACGTCGGACAAAACCATGGCGTGACGCCTTGGGGACGCGGATTCGCTCGAAGTTTGAATGCTGCGGCCGGAGGCTTTTACTTTCCCGGATCCCCCAAAGCCAACTTATTTCTCAACGGGGTGGAGATTCCGAATGACGATTCTCGTTTGCCGAAGGGTTGGTACAGTACCGATTTGTGGACGAGCCAGGGTTTGAAGTTCATCGACGAAGCCGTCGACGCGAAGAAGCCGTTCTTTCTTTATCTTGCACACAACGCGCCGCACTTTCCGCTCCAGGCTCCGGAGGAGGCGATTGCCAAATTTCGCGGCAAATACATGGCTGGCTGGAGCGAGATCAGTGCCGCGCGATATGCCAAGCAAAAACAACTGGGACTGATCCAAGACGAGTGGACGAAAACCGATTTACCCGCTGCCGTGACGTCGTGGGATCAAGTTTCCGACGACGAAAAAGAACGATTCGATCACTTGATGGCCACCTACGCGGCAGTCGTTTATCGCATGGACCAAGCCATGGGCGATTTGGTATCCGGACTCAAGCAACGCGGCGTGTTTGACAACACATTGATCTTGTTCATGAGTGACAACGGCGGGAACGCGGAGTCGGGGCCCAACGGACGAACGCAGGGCGACCCGTCGAAGTTCGACTCAAATTGGTTTTGCGGCGAGAGTTGGGCGTATGCTGAAAACACGCCGTTCCGCATGTACAAGCATTACAACCATGAAGGAGGCATCGCGACGCCTCTGGTAGCCCACTGGACCAACGGTATTTTTGCCAAAGGGGAATTGCGCACTCAGCCCGCTCACTTGATCGATATCATGGCTACGTGTGTCGACGTGAGTGGCGCGACTTATCCGAGCGAGTTCAACTCGCACTCCATCACCCCGATGCAAGGCAAGAGCCTCGTGAGTGCTTTTAAAAATGAGACGATCGAGCGCGAGGCGCTGTACTGGGAACACGAGGGCAACGCCGCCATTCGAGTCGGCGATTGGAAGCTGGTTCGCCGCGGTCGTGTCGGCCAGTGGGAGTTGTACAACATGTCCGACGATCGGACCGAACAGCGCGATCTAGCTGGGGAACAACCGGAGAAAGTCAAGCAGCTCAGTGAAAAGTGGGATGCTTGGGCGGTGAAAGCCCGCGTGAAACCATATCCCCAGCAAGCCCAAAAGCCAAAGCAGGGCAAAAAGTCAGGAAAACGGCAAAGACAAACGGCTAAATCGGCCCCATCAAGCGACTAGATTGCTACCCGACCCAGAATTGCCGGTTCGCCTTTGATCTACAACCGGCAATTGGCGATCGTGGTTTCAAAGATCGCGGTCGCGCCGATGGCTTCCAGTCGCTCCATCGTTTCGATAACGTCCTTGCGTCTCACCATCACGCGAACCGCGTAATAGTTGTCGTCTTCGAGCGCCGACAGTGTCGGTGAATTGAATCCGGGCGTGATCGTTTCCGCTTCCGCCAGTTTGTCCTTGTGGACGTTGTACTCGATGAGCGAATAGTCACGAGCGATCACGACACCTTCGAGACGACGGACGACGCGATCGGCTGTGACGCTGTCCCGCAATTTGTGATTTTGAATCAGCACCGTCTCGTACTGGCCGATCTCCTCGAGGATTCGCAATCGGTTGGCCGCGAGGGTGCTGCCGGTTTCGACCAAGTCGACGATCGCGTCCGCGACACCGAGCTGGATCATGACTTCCACGCTACCGGACAACGAAACGAGATGGGCCGACGCGTTGTGCTGTTTCAAGTAACGTTCGGTGACGGCGGTAAAGCTTGTCGCCACTCGTTTGCCATCCAGATCGGCGGGCGAGTGAATATCGGATTCCTCGGGGACGCAAATCGCCAGTCGACAACGGCCCACGCCGAGCTTCATTCGCAGCTTGACGTCGGCTCCGGCTTCCTCAACAAGGTCGCTGCCGGTGATCCCCATGTCGATCGCTCCCTCAGCACACAGCGTGGGGATGTCGTCAGTGCGAAGGAACGTTAAGTCGACGGGAAGTCCGCTGACGCGGGCGAACAACCCACGGCTTTGGCGACGGAATTGCAGCCCAGCTTGCTGCAACAGCGCTTCGGCGATTTCGTTCAAACGACCTTTGCTCGGCAAGCCGATACGGAGATTGTTGTCGGAGTCCACGGAGGATTTATGTCTCAAGAGGAATTGGAGAGGGGTGACGTCTCAGGATGTTTTTGGCGGTCGATTCGCCTTTTCGACCAACCCCGAGGTGCCTTCGCGGCGTGCTAGTTCGGCAGCGACTTCACTCAAGTCGACACCGCGCCAAGCCAACAGCACCAGCGTGTGGTAGATCAGATCACCAGCTTCGTAGACAAAGTGGTCGCGACCCTGATCACCGGTTTCCGAAGCCGCTTCGATTAGCTCGTTTGCTTCCTCGCGGATCTTTTCGCCGATCTTCTCAGGGCCCCCGCGGAGCAACTTGGTCGTGTACGATCCGACCGGCATCGTCTGGGCGCGCTCCGCGAGCGTCTCCATCAATCGAGCCAGTGGGGCGAGTGGGTCTTGTCTCATGCGACACAGATTAGACCGACGGGTGCGAAGCGCCAACGAGACGCCCCTGGGACACGACGATTCGCGAGATTTCTTCCGCGACCGACGACCCGGAAATCGACTCATTCATCTCAATCGGACGCACTTCCGAGAACGAACGCAGCCACGTTTCCTGGCGCCGAGCTAATTGCCGCGTATGGACAAGCACGAGGTAGCGAGCTTGCTCGAGCGTGGTTTTTCCGCCCAAGTAGTCGAGAACCTCGCGGTAACCGACTGCCTGGCTAGCCGTTCGCGACAACTCGCCATACCGGTCGACCAATTCCCGAACCTCGTCCACCAGCCCCGCATCAAACATCTGGTTGACTCGGGTCTCAATACGCCTGTGGAGCATTTCACGCGGCCAAAGCAGTGAGAATACGAGGCACGAATCGGCGTCCCGGCCGCGATCGAATTGTGTCTGGCGGTGACTCAGCGGCGTCCCCGTGCTGCGTGCAACCTCCAACGCGCGAATCATCCGACGGATGTCCCCAGGGTCAATGCGATGAGCCGCCAAAGGGTCCACTTGCCACAATCGCTCGCGCAGCTTTTCGATGCCATAGCGCTGCACATCACGCTCGACCGCCTCGCGAAATTCCCAGTCCGCAGGCGGCCCCGGATCGAAACCCCGGAGCACTCCCTTTAAAAACATCGGAGTTCCACCGACGAAAATCGGCACGCGACCGCGCGCTCGGATTTCGGCGACGCACGCGTGAGCCTGGGTCAAAAACCTCGCGACGCTGTATTCCTCATTCGGATCAACGACGTCAATCAAGTGATGCGGAATTCGCGACCGATCCTCCCACGAGGCTTTCGCGGTACCGATGTCCATTCCTCGATACACGGCGATCGAATCGAGCGAAAGTATCTCGCCGCCGACAAGCTCGGCAACTCGGAGGGCGATCTCGCTTTTTCCAGACGCCGTGGCGCCGCCGAGAATAATCGACTCATGAACTAGCGGTGGGAACGATTCAGACATTAATAACTAGGGGGCGAATCAATGCAGCATCCAACAATCGTTGGTCGCACAAGACGGACCAACGTCGATTTTTCATAACGCATTATCCACCGCTGTCAATTCGCGGTTTCGCCAATTTTGCCCCCAGCCATCCGTGTTTGCTTCCCAACAACATGCTCAAGAGAAGAACGCATGCCGCAACGATGACGATGATCGCACCAGTACTCAAGCGGGGAACCAGTGCGCTCGCAACGCAGCCGCCCGCCGCGCTGATCGCTCCAAACAATGCCGCTAACCATAGGTTGGGTTTGATGGAATCGCTCCAGAACCGGGCGGCACTGGGCGGGATCACCAGTAGCGCAACGATCAACAGGAGACCGACCGCTTGCATCCCGGCGACACAGACGGCTACGACCAGCGTCATCAATAGCACGTCCAGCAATGCGACGGGATAACCGAGCACTCGCGCCAGGCCTTCGTCGAAGCAAACCAGCGTCCATTCTTTGATCAACAGGCTGCTGGCCAGAATCGAGACTAGCGCGATCGATGCCAATAGCCACACGTCGCTGCGCCGCATCGATGCAGCTTGCCCAAAGATAAAATCTCGCACCCCCGATTGGCTTCCCGTGGCGGAGGCTTGGACGATCGAAAGCAGCACGATTCCGAAACCGAAGAACACGCTCAAGACGATCGCCAGGACTGCGTCGTCGGGAAATCGATGCAATTTGCGAAGCCACAGCATGGCGAGCATTCCTAGTCCGCTGCTTAGTGCGCCGCCGAGTAACATTACCGGCATGCTCTTGGATGCTTCGGGGAACGCGGCGGAGTAAACCAAGAACGCCATCGCCACGCCGGGTAGGGCCGCGTGCCCGATCACATCGCCCGCGAGCGCCCTACGCCTTAAAATCAGAAACGTGCCAACGATTCCTGCGGCGATCCCTAGCAATGTCGTTCCGCCGATCACGATGAGCGTGTTGTAGGCCGTCAGCGTCTCAATCACCCTTCTCGTTCACTTTCTCTAGAATCTCCATCAACACGCGATCCGCCTCGACGCCCTCGGCTTGTGCCTCAAAATTCAAGACTACGCGGTGTCGCATCGCTGGCAAAAAGACTCGGCGAACATCCTCGAAGCTGACATTGAATCGACCGTCCAGCAAAGCCCTGACTTTCGCGGCCAATGCCAAGGTTTGGGCACCGCGGGGGCTGCTTCCCCAGCGGATGTATTGGTTCGTGATCGCCACGCTTTGAGGGCCTTCGGGATGAGTCGCGAGGGTCAGTCGAACCAAATAGTCTTGCACATGGGGAGCGAGAATTACCTCGCGAACAAGCTTCTGCCAAGTTCGAATTTCGTCGCCGTCCATCACCTTGCTGAGCGCAGGACGCTCGCCACGAGTGGTGCGTTCGACGATCGTGTTGAGATCCTTGCGATTGCTGTATCCGACCACAAGCTTGAACAAGAATCGATCGAGTTGTGCCTCCGGAAGCGGATAAGTTCCCTCTTGCTCAATCGGGTTTTGCGTCGCCAGCACAAAGAACGGTTGCTCGAGTTCGTAACGATGACCGGCGGCAGTAACCGTCCCTTCCTGCATCGTTTCCAACATCGCCGATTGTGTTTTGGGCGTTGCCCGATTGATCTCGTCGGCAAGCAAAATCTGAGTGAACACCGGGCCGCGTTGAAACTCGAACCGTCGCCGCCCCGATTCGTCTTCGACAATCATATTGGTGCCGAGAATATCCGCAGGCATCAAATCCGGCGTGAATTGGATCCGATTGAACTTCAAATCGAGCACTTCGGCGAGCGTTCGCACGAGCATCGTTTTGCCGAGTCCGGGAACGCCCTCGAGCAAACAATGGCCACCGCACAAAATCGCGGTCAACACACCGTGGACGATTTCGTCGTGTCCGACGATCACTCGACCAATCATCTCGCGAACGTTCTCGTAGCGATCGCGAAACTGTTCCGCTTGCGCCTGCATGGTTTCGACGACCGTGGACATGAACTTCCCGTGGAAAATGAGCGACCGGACCCAGTTGAGATGCGCGTGGAGCGACTCAGATCGAGGCCGCATTGTAGCGAATATTGACTTCGTCACATGATAGTCACGATCGACCCCTTTCCCCGCGAAGTGTGCGGGCGAAAGATCGCCCATGTCGGGCAAGTCGCCCGATCCCTCACATCTTTTCCCCACGGCACAGTTTCGCTCACCGCAGCATCCTGATCGGGAAAACGCGAACCTTGCCGACTTCAGCGCCGGATGACTTCACGAGAGCGGACCGGATCGGCTAGCGTACTGACGTTGATTGGAGTCTTTTCTGACGCCCCTTTTTGATCGCGACGGATGCCGATGAGCTTTGACGATTCTTACGAAATGCCGACTGATGCTGACGAATATGAAACCGTTTCGGACGAAGATCTCGTTCCGATGGACGACGCTGCGAACGAGTTCGAAGAGAGCGAATTGACAGAGCAGGCGCCGATGGAAATCGAGGACGACGTCATCGCAGCCAAGCAAGCGTGGGATGGGCCCGAAGTCGTTTCGGGAGAATACACCGAGGTAGCCGCCGAGGATGACGTCCAAGCAATCGAGATCGCCGAACCCTTTGTCGGTCGCTGGAACCAATTGATCAGCACCACGAATTGGGACAAGGGACGCATCATCGGTGATTGGCGTGCGGCGGCGGTCGAAGCGGGCGCTGCCGCGTCGACTTACTCTGACGAAGCCTGGGCGCGACGCGTCGGTGGCGTCACGGCGCCGCATGTGGGTCGGTTGCGACGCGTCTTTGATCGATTCGGTTCCACGTACGAAACCTACAGCGGAATCTATTGGACACACTTTCTAGCCGCTTTGGACTGGGACGACGCGCCGCTTTGGCTCGAGGGAGCATCACGCGAATCGTGGAGCGTTTCCCAAATGCGCGAGACACGCTGGCAAGCCCATGGGGCTGTCGAATCCCAGCGACCGACGACCAGCCAGATCGTCGACGTTGACTTGGACGAAGACATCACGTTGCCAGCTCAAGGCGGTGGTCGTACGAAGAAATATGACGACGATCCGAGTGGCGTCGCGACGGGCCCCCGATCCGAGCCACCCGATTTTGGCGACGAAGAACCCCTGACGACTTTCGATCCCAGCAAACCTGCTGGACCTCGGTTCGACGATGAGAAAGATGAACCCGCCAAACCGATTGTGACCCCGTTCGCAAATCTTCCCGAGCTGCCGCCGGATCTTTCGGACGCGGTTGAGTCGTTCAAGCTAGCGGTGCTTCGTCACAAATCCAGTGGCTGGGAAAAAGTGTCCGCCGAAACCGTCAACCGATACCTCGATGCAATCGCGATCCTGCTCATGGCTTGATCGTCACGGATCGGCGACACGCTACAATGCGACTGTCCACGCCGATGCACCCCGCGGGTTGCGTTTTGTTTCGATCTTCGGAAGCTTATCGAATGTTTGCGAATAACAAGTTGATCGCGCAGTGCCCATGGCGCTGCGGGAGCACGTTTGACTTCAGCCCGCGTGCACGTGGCTTGCTGGTAGCGGCGCTCGTCATCATGGCCACAGGGTTTCAAGCAACCCCCTGTCCCGCACAACAGGGCGGGTTCATCGAAGATCTGTTTCGGACGGTCGCTGAGGCCCAGCTCCAACGCGAGCAACGCAGACGTATCGAGGCGGAAACTCAGCTCAACGAGCCGGCGACCCAGTCCATTGATCCACGGGAAGTGCAGGTGCCGCCGACGATCTTCCCACGCGGCCCGCTGGGGAATGCTCCCTCGGGTGCGCCTGTGACGCGACCCCAGATCAACCAGCCGTCGTCCAGGCCCACGTCTCCGCCACCGACGAAGCTGCCGCCTAACCAACCTCCCTCTAAGCAACCGCCCTCGCAGCAACCGAGTGCAGGAGCTCCTCAGGGCAAACCGAGTACGCTTACTGTTCGGACGCGCGAGGCCGCCGCGTTTGTCGAAAATCTTGTGAAGTTTAACTCGTCGGCCGAGTCGCTCGTCGAAGAGCTGCGACGAAGTGCGTCCACGGTACCGGCGATTAGGCCGCATGTTCCCGATGCTTATCGCGTCACCGCCGATACGCGGGCGCTGCTGGGACGATGCAACGGTTTGTCGACACCGCAGACGCTACTCGAACCGTACTGTGACTTGGATAGTCAATGGCGACAACTTTCGTTCGCGCTGCGATCGCTCGATGGGCTCAGTCCACCAATCACCCAGTCGATTCGCCAATGCGATCAAGTTTGTTCGTTGATGGCAAAGCAACTTGGCGTGCAACCTCAATTCGATCGCGAGCAACTACGCGGCGTAATGGTGATGGCGGCCACCTACATGCAAGCGCTGATGGATGATTTGACGGTCGCGAGTGCGGCACCGGGCGATCGCGAAGGGATGATTCACGATGTCCGACTATTACGCCAGCAACTGTTAGCGGAATGCGACAATGTTCACGATGCAAGCTATGAAACCGTCGTCAGTCGGTTTACCGATTTCGTCGGTCGCTGGCAGCGCTTGTCGGCCAAGATCGCAATCATTCGCGATCCCCATGTCCAAATGCGATTGGATCGAATCAGCGAGTGTGGGGCCGACACGTACGCGCTGATGTGGATGCCGCCCCCATCACTGCAAATCGATTTGCGATCGGAAGCGGATCGGTTGCACAAAGCCTGTGGTCGAGTTCTCGACCAACTGACCGTCCGAGCGATGGTCTCGCTTCCGCGTGAGGAACAAGCTCGGATTGTGGACGCGAGCCGCCAATTGGATGACCAGTGCCGCCAACTGGTCGAATTGGCGGGCCAGCGTGCATCGGCTCGTGATCTGGGTGTACTCGTGGTCAACATCGATTCCGGATGGAACCGAGTCCGCGGCATGCTTGTTTCGCTACCCAGTGTCGATCGCAACGCGATTTCCGACATGGATCGAGTTTGTGGTGCACTTCGACAATCGATTGGTGGCGGCGGTGCGAGTGCCCCAGCGACTATGGACTACGACCGATTGCTCGCCGTGGCGGCGTCGCTGGAGGGTAGCACGGAGTATTTCCGCGCGGACTTGCAGCGTTACGAACGGTACATGCAGCCGGCTTCCTATCGCGATTCGCTGACACGGTCGACGGTCGAGATGCACGAGGCGGCCAAGCAGTTGCACTGGGAGCTCAGCCGACGAAGTGATTTGCCGGCCATCCAGCGGCCGGCGGATACGCTGGTTCACGCATTCGACCGACTCAGCCACGATCTGGAGGACGTCGAGCGACATGGATTGACCGGGTCTCGCGCGGCGACAATCCGCAAATCCCACGCGGAGTTGATGCCGCTGGTTGCCCAAATGGCTGCCGCCCTGCTCGACCACTAGTCGATGGAGTATGTTGGCTATGTTGACGCCAGCACATCGCAACCCAGCTTTGGACCCTACTCACTCCATGACCATCCAGCGAAATCCGACTCGCCGTGTCACTGTCGGCAATATCACCATCGGCGACGGTTCACCAATTGCCGTTCAAAGTATGACGGCGACGAAAACTCAAAACGTCGAAGCGACCGCGGCCCAGGCCGAGGCGCTGCGAGACCGGGGAGCCGGCGTCGTCCGAATCGCGGTCGACAGCGACGCCGACGCGCTGGCGCTGGGCGAAGTGCGGAAGCGAACGACCGCCAATTTGGCGGTGGATTTGCAAGAGAACTTTAAGCTCGCAGAGCTCGTCGCGCCGTTCGTCGACAAAATCCGCTACAACCCGGGTCACCTTTATCATCACCAACGTGACAAGCCGTGGCAGGACAAGGTCGAGTTCATCCTTGAACAAGCCAAACGGCACGGTTGTGCGATCCGGGTCGGCGTGAACTGTGGTAGTGTCGATCCGGCGAAGAAAGAAAAGTACGACCCCGAAGATTCGATCACGCCGATGCTCGAGAGTGCACTGGAGCATTGTGCGTTCATCGACTCACTCGGCTTCGACCAGTACGTTGTGTCGCTCAAGGACAGCGATCCCGCCAAGGTGGTGGAAGTCAATCGTCGGTTTGCCGAGGCTCGACCCGATGTGCCGCTGCATCTGGGAGTGACCGAAGCCGGAATGCCGCCCGATGGGATCATCAAGACTCGGATCGCATTCGAACAATTGATCGGGCGAGGGATCGGCGACACCGTGCGTGTCTCATTGACGCTTCCGAATGATCGCAAGCCAGAGGAGATCACGGCAGGACACGAAATCATCGACGACATCTACTCGGGTCGAGTTCGAAGCGTGGTGAAGTTCAACGAAAAAGCGCTGAACATCATCAGTTGCCCGAGTTGTTCGCGGGTCGAGAACGAAGCGTTCATTGAGCTTGCGCAAAGCGTCAAAGAAATGACGGAGTTTGCCAAGGACTACGCGATCACCATCGCCGTGATGGGTTGCCGCGTCAACGGCCCTGGTGAAACGGACGACGCGGATCTGGGTTTGTGGTGTGGCCCAACCCGAGTCAACTTGAAGCGTGGTACCGAAGCACTCGGCGCGTTTACGTACGACGAAATTTTGCCCAAATTGCGATCGGAACTCGATCGAATCATCGAACGCAAGAATGCTGAGACGCCCACGTGAAACAGATCGTGACCATTGTCCGGCCACACTTGGTTGACGAAGTGCTCACGACGCTTCGCCGCGCACCGCTGGAAGCGATGAGTGTGATGGAAGTGAAGGGCTACGGGCGGCAAAAAAGTTATCTCGACGAGTATCAAGAGACGGAATATTCGGAAGCTTTCGTGCCGAAAGTCGAGATCACGTTGTGGGTTGACGATTCGCGTTGCGACGAAGTTCTCGCCAAGATCGTCGCGGTCGCCCGAAGCGGTCGGATCGGTGATGGCAAGATCTTTGTGATGCCCGTCACGTCCTTTCTGTAGTCCCGCTACGGCTGTTGTTTCGATATCTGGTCAACAAATTGCAACAGCAGCGCGTGGGCAGGCGTGGCCATTTGACCGTGGTTGAAACCGCCCAGTTCAACCAGCGACACCGAGGGATGTCCGGCAACCTTCATCATTCGCCAGTGGTACGCGTTCTCTTCGTAGCGTCCTAACATTTCCAGTTCGCGATCGCCCGTGATTAGTAGCGTCGGTGGTGCATCGCCGCGAACGTGGTACAGCGGCGCCATCTCGTCAACCAGCGGTTGGGTGTCGCGGATCCCGAGTTCCTTGCGAACCGTGAAATGCGTGACCGTATGACCGCTGTAGGGGATCAAACCGGCGATCTCATCGGCATCGATGCCATGTGCGGCTAGATAGTGCTTATCCAAGCCGATCATGCTTGTGAGGTATCCGCCTGCCGAATGGCCGCTGACAAAGATCTTCTTTGGGTCTCCACCGTATTTCGCAATGTTCTTGAATGTCCATGCGACCGCCGCCGCGGCGTCTTGGACATACGTCGGCGACGTGACGTTGGGATGCAATCGATAGTCCACCGCGACCACCGCGATCTTGTTCTCTCGGAGCGGTTTTGGAACTTCGCGTTTCCCACTCGTCAAACCGCCACCGTGGAACCACACGACGGTCGCATAGCCAGGTTGAATCGGATGGTAGACGTCCAAACGACAATCCTCGGGTGCATCGGCTTGATACACGATGTCGCTTTCGGTGACGTACCTCGACGTTTCTCGGACGTCAGACGATCGATTCTCCTGCGCCAGCAAGGTCGATGCAGCAAGACCGACAAACGCAATCGCGGCGACGAAGCGCAGCGCTGCCCGGAAAAAGCGATGTTGATGCATGGCGCGTTACCGCTGGAGAAAAAGAAAACTTCGGGAATGGACCATTCAGTATCTCATCGATCCGGTCGGTTCACACCAGAGACGAGGCTTCTAGCCGGAGTATTTCGCTATATTCTTGGCGATGATTTGGACCAGATTTGGCCCGTGAAGTGGTTTGGTCGTGTAATCGGTGCACCCGGCCGCAAGGCATTTGTCGCGATCGCTATTCATGGCGTGAGCCGTGAGCGCCACGATTGGCCGAGTGAAACCGAGTTCTCGCAAACGACTGGCTGCCGCGTAGCCGTCCATCACCGGCATTTGCATGTCCATGAGTACAAGATCGACACCCGCGTCATCGTCACTTGCCGTCAAAATCTCAATCGCTTCCGCACCGTTGCTGGCCACGATGACGCGTCCGCCCGCTTTTTCGATAAAATGCTGAGCCAAGAATCGAATGTCGCGGCGATCGTCCACCACGAGAACTCGTCCGTTGATTTCCCAGCTCGGGTCCGACGCATCCAGGGTAACTTCGACGTTCAGATTGGGTTCAATCATTTCGACTTCCGAGACGTTGCCACATTTAATCTTCAATGTGAACACGCTGCCGAAATTCAATTGGCTGGTCACCGAAATATCGCCACCGAGAATTCGGGCTAAGCGGCGGCTGATGGTCAATCCCAACCCCGTCCCGCCATGGGCACGTGTCGATGAGGAATCCGCTTGCTTGAACGCGTCAAAAAGCGACTCGATTTCATCCGATTCGATCCCGATCCCGGTATCGACGATATCAAAGTGCATCTCGTTTTCGGTGGCGTCGTATCGTACTAGCAAACGCACGCTACCGTCGTCGGTGAATTTGATCGCGTTACCGAGCAGGTTGAGCAGGATCTGGCGCAGCCGAACGGCGTCGGTTTCGATCACCGCCGGAATTTTGCCATCGAATTCAACGTCCAGTGAAATCAGTTTTTCTTTGGCGCGGACGTCCATCAGCGAACGGATATCACCAATCAGCAGGTCAGGCCGCACGCGTTCGCTTTCGACCTCGAGCTTACCGGCGTCGATCTTGGACAAGTCCAGAATATCGTTGATGATCTCCAGCAAATACTTGCCGTTGCGACGAATGGTTTCCACGCATTGCAAATTGTCGGGGTCCGTCAGATGCCCGCTGAGCAGGTCCGCGTAGCCCAGGATCGCGGTCATCGGAGTGCGGATCTCGTGACTCATATTTGCGAGAAACTCGCCGCGAGATTGGTTGGCCGCTTCGGCGATTCGGCGAGATCGTTCCAACGATTGCTCGAACTCTTTGCGTTCGGTGATGTCCCAATTGACACCGATCATTCGAATCGGAATGCCCTTTTTATTGCGGACGACGTTACCGCGTCCGGCCAACCAACGAACGCGTCCGTCGGGCATCACGACGCGAAATTCCTGTTTGTATTCGACACCTCGCTCCACCGAGAGGCGATTCAACTCGCGTACAGCATCCAAGTCATCTGGATGAATGACGCTGTAGACCAAATCAAGCGTCACAGCCGTCCCAACGGGAATGCCGAACATTTCGAACTGTGCGTTGTCCCAAATCGTTTGGTTCGTTGCCAGATCCCATTCCCAGGAACCGATGTGGCTGACCTCCATCGCCAATCGCAATCGACGTTCATTGTCGGCGACGGTTTCTTCGAGCCTTTTACGATCGGTGACGTCGAATCCCGATGGGATCACATGCTCGATCACGCCATGCTCGTCGCGAACCGGCTGGAGCATAAAGTCGATAATCATTCGGCCTTCGTCCTTGGTCCGAATGGTCACATCGTATCGCACCAATTCGCCATCACACGCACGCGAGAACGCGTTTTTGAGGTCGCTTATGACTGTCTCGTCATACGACCACCAATAGCAATCCCAGAACTTTTTACCGATCACATCTTCGCGTGCCAGACCGGTGATCGCGATCGCAGCCTCGTTGGCTTCCAGCAGCGTCGCGTCGCGATCGAGCACACCGACGAACGCATCCATGTGATCGATCACTCGTCGAAGATCGATCGGCGGCTCGTCTTGGCCCAAGATCGCGGATGATTGCGGCATGGCGTACCTTTAGTCCCTCAAGCAATGGCGATTCGCCATGCTAATTCCGCTCACGATCGCACCCACAATCCCCACGAATCCTTGATCGGTGCCGCACAAGAACAAGTTCGGCAAGTGCGTGGTGCCGTCGAGTTTCTTGTCCGGAGCACCGTAAACCGCCCCATTGTCGTGCCACGTGAATCGTCGAATCGTTTTGGGAGTAAACACGTCCGTATCAATGACATGACGACGAAAATCGGGCATGAAGCGAACGGCGGATTGAAC
Source organism: Pirellulaceae bacterium (assembly GCA_041741195.1). Taxonomy (GTDB): domain Bacteria; phylum Planctomycetota; class Planctomycetia; order Pirellulales; family Pirellulaceae; genus JBBSJZ01. The sequence continues at coordinate 11,396 of JBGSKM010000069.1, read as the reverse complement.
CGCTTCATCGTACTGCGCCACTTTGGCGCTGGCGTACTGAGGTTCCGGCAATTCGCACCAGCGATCATGGTTTGCCAATGTCGTGATGCGAATCACTCCATCGGGCAATTGTCCTTCGTCGTTATCGTAAATGTAATTATTCGGTGAACAAATCACGCCGGTTCGGGCGTCGCAAAGCGAATGCTCCGGACGCTCCCAATGAAATTGGTCACTGTCGTTGTAAAACACGATCGTGCGATCGAACCCGATGTCTTGGGGTTTACGATCGAGAATGGAGATCGACTCGATGAACGACAAACGCCCGGCTCGCGCGACATCGACTTGGGTGATGTCGTCGCACATTCGCATCGTTTCGACGGTGCCTGCGGACGAAAGAATTTGCTTTCCTTGGAGCTCGGTGCCATCGTCGAGCACGACACCGGTCGCACGTCCATTGTCGACGTGAATTTTGGCGACGCCGCTTCGCAGTTTCAACTCACCGCCGAGCCCGCGATACTTCCGGACCAAGTTCTTCAAGATGATCCTCACGCCTTTGAACGGGCGTCCGAATCCCTCGAGATAACAAGCGCGAAACATGATACAGAACTGGCCAAAATCCATGTCCTGCTCACGCGCGTTACCGTACCACATCAGCGGACAGACGAGCATTTCGATGAGCAACGGATCGCTCAAGTACTCCGCCATCACCGCGCGGGCCGAACGCGAGAACGCCGGATCGTCGCCGTTAAGATCGTCGTAATCCAGCAGCGAACCACACAGCCGGCGAAATCCATCGATGTCCGCGGGAAACGACTTGGCAATCTCGCTCTCGAGCAGCGCGATGTCGTTGTTGAAATCCAATTCCGCGCCGGGAAATCGAATCGACGATCCGACCTGTTCGGCGAGTTTGAAATCTTCCCAACCAAAGCGGAGCTGGCGAATCAATTTCGCAAGCGGTCCCCGTTTGGTGCCTTTGCGAGCAAAGTTCGTCACTGCGTGCAGGCCAACGTCGTAATCACGACCGCCCATGCGGTAGAACGAATTGAGTCCACCGATGGTGTAGTGTTTTTCGAGGATGCAAACCCGTTTATCGAAGTGAGCTAAACGAATCCCAGCCGCCAACCCGCTCATCCCGGCGCCAATGATGATCGTGTCGTACATGGGAGAGGGCGAATCGGGTGGCGGGGGCGTTAGAGTCAGCTCTTGATGATATCGCGCATTTTCGGTTCAAGGTAAGAAACCGTCGACGCCATGCTGGCCAAATTCCCGTATTCTTCCTCGGGGATTTGGACGCGATGTCGCTTGCGAAGTTCCATCACGATATCCAAGAAGTCCATGCTGTCGAGCTCCAATTGTTCACGAAATGGAACGTCGTCCTGGAGGCTGTCGAGGTCTTCGTCAGGCGAGATGTCATCGAGGATGTCGATAATTTCTTCGCGAATTTCAGCTGGCGTCATGCGTTGGTGCGCTCCCGATGTGATTGTTTGTCGCTGTCTTTCGCGACTTGAGTGTGAAGATACGAGTGAGATGATGGAAGTGGAAACCGTCAAACTCGTCCAATAATGACGACGGAGTTGATTCCGAGCATCCCGAAAGAATTGTTCAAAATGTAGTCGACGCGGCCGACTTCCTGGGGCTCGTTGAGCACAAGTCCCGGTAAAGCACAGTCGGGGTCAAGCTCGTCGACATTGATCGTAGGATGCACCACACGATCTCGGAAGGACGACAAGTTGCCGGCTAGTTCCAACGAGCCGGCAGCTCCCATCGCGTGACCAATGAAGCTCTTGGTGTTGTTGATCCGCGTCGTGGTACACGCACCAAAGACCGATCGCAGCGCCTGGCATTCCTGGGCATCGCCGCTGGATGTTCCCGTCGCGTGCGTGCTAACGATGTCGATCTGGTCCGCCGTCAAGCCAGCTCGCTTGAGCGCTAATTCGACGCATTGCGCTTGTCGCTCTGGATTCGGCAAGACGAAATCGGTTGCATCGGTATTGATCGCGTAACCCACTAGTTCACCGATAATCTCGGCGCCACGAGCTTTCGCATCGCTGTATCGCTCCAGCACATACAAACAACCACCTTCGGCGACCACAATCCCGTTGCGTTGGCTGTCAAAGGGCCGCGACGCCCTGGTCGGGTCATCATGAGTCGCCAGTGCGTTTTGGCTGTTAAAACTGGCAAAGATTCCAAACGTGTGGATACTTTCGCTGGTTCCGCCCGCAATCGCCACATCACATTCGTCCAAACGCAACATTTGGGCACCTTGGATCAGCCCGGCGTTACCGGCGGCACAGGCGGCACCGATCGTGTAGTGCGGGCCCGTCACGCCCATGTTCAACGCGATTTCACCGGCCGGATTGTTAGCAACGGTTCGCGGATTGTGGTGGTGCGACCAGCAACTGGTGTCGTAATCAAAACCCTTGATCACGAAGATCTCATTTTCGGTTTCCACGTTTCCGTGCTCGGTAACGCCGACGTAGATCCCAACTCGCGACTTGTCGATATTTTGCCAATCCAGCCCGCTGTGCCGGACCGCTTCGTTGGCCGTGTAGACGCCAACGCTGCCCGCTCGCGTACCACGTCGAATGTCCTTTTTGGTCTGGTACCGGGTCGCGTCAAAGTCGCAAATCCCGGCCAATGTCTTGCCGAAATACCGGATTTCATAAGGCTGGACACCGCTGCGGCCGTTCAGCAAGGCATCGCGATAAGTCCCCCAATCGTTCCCATTGGGCGCAGTCAACCCAATTCCGGTGATCACAATCCGCTGGTGGTCGGGTAGGTTGGAGACGCGTGAAGGAGCAATCACGTCGAGCGGTCCGCTGAATCGCTAAGGGTGAGGGAGAAGTCCGAAAGGCTAACAATTTCCATTAAAACTGACAACGCCCTCGGCTCACGGGAGCCCAAGATTGCTGGATAAACGCGGCCAACGAACGAATGTCGACCGGCTTGGGCAGGAACCGTGTTCGATCATCCGGATCGCCCGCGATCATCGGACCCAAATTCTCGCGACTGCTTATCACCAATACCGGCAAGACCGCGATACCCACCACCGAACATTTTCGGATTCGATCAAGTAATTGCAACCCACTGCATCGCGGCATATCCACGTCCGTGATCACGCCCGCGTAAAGGTTTCGCCGGAGCAGCTGCCAAGCTTCGGATCCGTCCATCGCGACGTCGCAATCGACGCGGATCGTGCAAAGAAGTCGCTGCATCACCAGTCGCATCGACCGATCGTCATCTACTACCAACCAGCGACGGACGGGAGGTTGAAAATGGATCTGGCGACCGCCAATCGTCCACTGGCCAGCCGACTGCTGGTGGGGTGCTGGGACTTTTGAGTGCGAATTGGACGTCCGCCTATTCTTCATTGCCTTCCCCCTAACGGGTGAGAAGTTCAAGCGACAGCTTCCATGGCCATCGAAACGAACTCTAGGGAAGCAATTTGTAGGCCAACTTGCCTAGTTCTCCCATTCCCAGTCAATGAATGCGCCACGTTCTGTTTTGTGCCACGCGAATATCGGCGGATCGCAGTGGTGACTCGAGTCCTGGTGTTTGAGCCCCAGGAAAATCTCACTCAATTTCCGCTGGGCGATCCCGCGGTCGATGTGCGGTTCGATGAAGTCGATTTGAATTCCCTTGGAGTAGCATCCGCGCAAGCGAAATGGATACAGCTCTTCGAACAGTTTGAAGCCCTCGATCAGACCATAAGTGCCGTGGCCGTCGGGTCGATCGCCGATCCGTGACGCCGCCATCGCGGAATATTTATCCGAGGTCGGAATCAAGAAAACGAATCGCCCCCGCTCATCGCCGCTGAGCGAGTCGAACGCGAGGCAATCCACGGCAATGGCGTCCTCGTAGACTTCATCCAGAAACGCATCGACCTGGCCGCGAGCGACAACAAGCGTGAGCGTTCCGGGGACAAACTGGTACTTTAGCCCCGCGCGACCGCTGAGTGTTTCCAGTCGACGAGCCAGATCCACGAACTCAGTGCGTTTGCACATCTCGGGGAAATCCAGCGGAGCGAGCAAATGTCGCTCGATCGGTCGCGGTTGAGCGCCGAGCATTTGAAGTGCGGTAACGGTTTCGAGTTTGTCGAACGCCCATGAAAGTGCCGTATCGCCCTGGGAGTCAACGGCATTGATGTCCGCCCCGGCGCTCACGAGCAAATTCATCATCTCGACGTTACCATTCCAAGCCGCGCGGTACATCGGCGTCCAACCGTTACGTCCGCAGGTGCTGGTGGATGCTCCATTTTCGATCAACATTTGAGTGATCGCAATATTTCCTTGCTCGACCGCTTGGCAAAGTGGAGTGTTGCCCTGGTGCAATTGATTCACCTCAGCCCCAGCCTTGATCAGCGCCGCCACCAGCTTGCTATCGCCGAGGCTGATCGCTAGCGGCAGGGCCGCACCTCCGTCACTCGAATCATGATTCGGATCCGCCCCCGCGCGGAGCGCCTCGTAGGCTTCGACCACGTTGCCGCCTCGAAGCGATTGAATCAAATCGTTGGTCGGGTACTTCATCGCATAGCCTCGTGGGGAGTGTGTGTTCGACGGCGCAAGATCCGGTTGCGAGGGTCCAGCTATCTGGAGCGTAGCACAGTCGAATTGCACGCACACATAGCGAACCAAGGAGGGTTGGTCGGTTTTCTCCTCAAGGCATTCCTCCAAGCAAGGCCGCGGTGATTCGGGTTAGAACAGTTCGACGTCAAAACAATCGCTTTCGGCGGGGGACGCGAGCGAATCGAACCCACCTGGATCGCTGACACCGGAATTGCGCTGCAGCACCGTTCGCTCCGAATCCATTGTGTAGCTGCTGGCGATCGATTGCAGAAACTGGTCACTACGCTCGCGCGCCGCGGGTTCGAACACCGGATCCACTTGTGAATTGGCTCTCGCGGTTAACAATTGCAAAGTATCGATCACATGTCCGAGTCGTTGACTTACTCGATCCTGGAACTGCATCGACATCACCGCCCGGGAGATTTCGTTCTGTAGCGCAGTGCTTATCTCGCTCGTCCGGCTGAGCGAATCGGTCATTCGCTTTTGCTTGACATCGATGTCTTGCAACAGGTCCAACGCTTGTTTCTCCGAAACATGAAACCGCTGGATGTCGACTTTCGATCGCTCGCGCAGTTCGCCGGACGTCGTCTTAATTTCTTTGACTAATTCCGCCACCAACTCGCGAATCGAGTTGCTCGTATCGGCGGCATTGACGGAAAGGTCCTTGGTTTCCTGGGCGACGACTCCGAACGCCAATCCGGCCTCACCCAATCGCGCCGCTTCGATTTGGCCGTTGAGCGCCACCAAGCGAGCACGGCAGGACAAATCTTCGATGGCGAGCAAGGTTTTTTCGATACTTGCCAATCGCGTCTCCAGTTTTGTCAATCGGCCGGAGACGGTTTCCGAAAATTCGCACGACTCACGAATGTTGTGGACGAGCGAGTTCAACACCAGTTGCATTTCGCTGATGAGGTCGTTGCCACTACCGCTGTTTTCAACTCCCAACGAGCTGCTGGCCGCGTTGACCGCTTCCTTCGCCTGCAGCGCCATTCCCTGGAATCCTTGGCAAACACCGACCACGGACGTTTCCACGTCGGTACTCGCCTCGGCGACTTGGCGTTTGACGACGGACAACACTTTGCCAATCGTCAACAGCTCGACGTCGACGACGCGATGGTCGAGCGAATCCAGGTGGTTGGACAACGAACCAGATGGCGGGAAGGCGACTTGAGTATTCATCAATTTTGTCCAATTCGATTAAACGAGAATTTCGCAACGTGCGGCGGCCAATGCCTCGGGCGCGATTCGCCTCAGCGGAATCACATGACGCACTCCGCCACTGGCGATTGCTTCCTTGGGCATCCCAAAGACCACGCAACTGGCTTCATCTTGAGCGAATGTCATGGCACCGGCACGATGCATTGCTGTTAGACCATCGGCACCGTCGTTGCCCATGCCCGTCAAAATCGCGCCGACACCATTCTTGCCGAGGACTCTCGCGCATGAATGAAACAACACATCTACACTAGGTCGGTGACGGCTTACCGGCGGCGCCGAAAACACTCGAACGCCATAAGTCGCACCGCTGCGCTGGACTTCCATGTGGAAATTTCCTGCCGCCAGTAGCGCGTGCCCCGGAAGAATACGGTCACCATCCTCCGCTTCCTTGACGCGAATGCGACAATGACGATCCAGCCGCTGGGCATACGAACGCGTGAACCCTTCGGGCATGTGCAGCACCGCGACAGTCCCTGGCGCATCCGGTGGAAACGCCGCGAGAATCTCCAACAGCGCCTCGGTACCACCGGTTGAACCGCCGATCGCAATCACCTTGTGTGTACTGGTTAACAGCGATCCGGCGGAGGATGGTTTGGGCCCATCGTAAGTGGAACGCTCCGCGACGACGCTTCGCCGCTGAACCCTTGCTCCGGCGGCCTGTTTGACTTTCTCGACGATATCGCGAGCGATCTCGTTCATTCTCGAAACGACATCCAACTTGGGCTTGGTGATAAAGTCGATCGCGCCAAGTTCGAGCGCGCGCATCGTCGTTTCGCAGCCTTTCTCCGTGAGCGACGAAAGCATCACCACGGGCATCGGCCGTCCGGCCATCAGCTTTTCGAGAAAGAGCAATCCGTCCATCCGTGGCATCTCGACATCGAGGGTCAGCACGTCTGGATTGAGTTTGAGAATCTTCTCGCGAGCGATGAACGGATCTGCCGCGGATCCGACCACTTCGATGCCGGAATCACTTTCGAGTATTTCGGTGATCAACTGCCTCATCAAGGCCGAATCATCAACGACGAGCACACGAACTTTATTCTTCACAATGACCCAGCCTAAAAAAGGGTGACATCGCTCGTTTGCGACAATTTCTGTTGGATCGCCACGGCCAGCGCCGCGTTTCTGCGATGGATCTTTTCGGCGGACTCACGGTCGAGCATGCGAACGATCACTTTGTTCGTGTGTGTATGAAACTTGATGTGCATTCCCGAATCGCGTTCGGTGAAGCTCGCGACAATGGGTATGTGCTCGTTCTCTAAGACCTTTTCAGCGAACTCGACATTGCTGCTGCCGATACGCGCGTGCCTGGCACTGGTACGAACGACGCTGCTTCCGCCAAACAGTTTGGCCTTCAAACGTCGACGGTCACCTCCGGCGCTCATCACCGAATTGATAAGCAATTCCATGGAGTGCAGGCCGTAGCTGGCGTTGATCATTGACTTGTCGCTCGGGACGGGCAACATGAAGTGATTCATTCCGCCGACTTTGGCGCGATCGTCATACAAACAAACCGCGACACAAGAACCCAACAGCGTCGTGATCCACATCGGTTCGGCACTGGAAAGAACCTCGCCAATGATGATCGATGCTTTCGGATCGTCGGGCTCCAAATCCGCCGTTACCGCATGATTCGACGAGAGATTCGTCGTCGGAGCCTGCGACAGTTGCGGATCGATGGATCGCACCTTTACCCGTGATGCAGATACACTCGCCGGTGAAGTGACTGTACTGAGTGTGGCGGCACTGGGATCGTGACGCATCGTCGAGTCATTCGTTTGCGGGATAAAACTGGGTCTGGCTCGTCTGGGCCCCACGGACGCTGACGATGACAATCCATAGATGGTGTCACCGAGCGACTTGAACCGATCGGTAATGCCGAAGAGTGCCTCGGAATGTCCAATGATCAAATAGCCATCGGGTTGGAGGTACTCGGTGAAATGTTCGACAATCTTTGTTTGCGTAGGTCGGTCAAAGTAGATCATCACGTTGCGACAAAAAATGATGTCGAAGGACGTGTTGATCGGCCAATGGTCGTCCAACAAATTCAATTGCCGAAACGTGATCAAATCTCGCAGGGTCGATTTCGCTCGCGAGGGCACACCCTCACCTCGACCTTGTCTTTCAAAGTATTTCTTGGCGTAGACAGGTTCGACGTCATCGAAACGATCCGCTTCGTAGACCCCCTCGTTCGCACGTGACAAAACATCGGTGTCGATGTCCGACGCGAGTATCCGAATATCCCAGCTCGGGTCTTCGCCAAAGAACTCACGGACGCACATAGCGATGGTGTACGGTTCTTCGCCGGTCGACGAAGCAGAACACCAAATTCGTATGCGGCGATCGCCACCGTTTTCGGCGCGACGTTTCAGTTCTGGGAATGCTTGTTTGGCAAGGAAATCGAAATGATGCTTTTCACGAAAAAAGTCGGTCTTGTTGGTCGTCAAGGCATTGATGAACGTGGTGACCTCGTCGCTATTCTCGGGTTGGTCAAGAAACCGCAGATAGTCACTGTAGGAGTCCAATTGCAGCCGGCGAACATGCTTGGCCAGACGACTCTGTACCATCACGTGCTTTGAATCGGCGAGCGCAATACCCGCGTATTGATGGATGAGCGACTGCACCGCCTTGAATTCACGATCCGCCAGACTGAGATCTTCGGCAATGCTTGTGGTGTTCATTTCTTACTCTCGGTGAAAACATTCCGGACAGTATGCCCGGACACTTCGTGCCCCTCGTGTTCCGCGCTCTTCCCATGTGGGTCGAGCGGTCGGATGTCATTTTCTCGCGCGCGACCTAGAACTCGAACGTCGCTGCTTCGTTCATCATTGGCGTGGCCATCGTCACCCGCGGAATCGGCTTAGGGCTGACCCGTGCCGGCTGGCTCGGTTGACGCTGTGCGCCCGACGGCTTCGTTGCCGACGGTCTGCGGCTGCTCTTGCGTTTGTCTTCTTCTGGCTCAAGCTTGAATCGCATGACGAGGTCATTGAGCTGTACCGCATGAGAAAGAAGCGATCCGGCGGTGCCCGACATTTCTTCCGTTTGCGACGCGTTTGCTTGAGTGACGCGATCCATCTGTGCCACGGCTTTGTTGACCTGCTCGACGCCGGTGAGTTGCTCTTTCGAGGCCGCCGCGATCTCCGACACGATATCCGTCACTCGCTTGACGGAGCTCACGATTTCACCCAGCGTCTGGCCGGATTTGTTGACGAGATCGGTGCCGTTTTCGACTTTGCGTACGGAGTCTTGAATCAACGTTTTGATTTCCTTGGCCGCGCTCGCACTTCGCTGAGCCAGATTGCGAACTTCGGCGGCAACGACGGCAAAACCTCGGCCTTGTTCTCCCGCACGAGCCGCTTCAACGGCCGCGTTGAGTGCGAGCAAGTTCGTTTGGAAAGCGATTTCGTCGATCGTGGTGATGATGTCCGCGATCTTCTTGGACGACTCGTTGATCTCCGCCATCGCCTTGACCGCTTCGCTGACCACAACACCGCCCTTTTCGGCGACGTCTCGCGAGCCGTTGGCCAATTGACGTGCTTGTTGTGCGTTGTCGGTGTTTTGCTTCACCGTCGAAGTGATCTCTTCCAAGCTCGATGCGGTTTCTTCCAGGCTGGATGCTTGTGTTTGAGCTCCTGCGGTGATCTCTCGCGAGACTTCGGTCAATTGCTCGGCGGCGGTCGACACCGTACCGGCCACGTCACGTACTTCGCAAAGCGCGTCTTTCATGGCAACGACCGCTTGCTCGAGTGCGGACGCTACTTGGCCAACCGAATCGGTGCCCAAATCTGGGATCTCTAAATCAAAGTTGCCATCAGCGACAGCGTTAACGACCTCCAAAATCACCGCCACCTTGCGTGCTTGTTCTTCGGCAAAGTGGCGTTCTTTCTCTCGTCGCTCGAGCTCTTCCATTTCGCTGCGTTTCTGTGACTCGGCAATCTCTATCTCGAGCTTCTTGGCAACCGTGACGTCGGTCGCGTATTTGACGATCTTATTGGGACGACCGTTCAGGTCGAAGGTGGGATTATAGGTTGCTTGAATCCAAACTTCCTTGCCGCCCTTGCCAACCCGTTTGTACTGGGCCGCTTGGAAGTGGCCCGCCCGCAAATCGTCCCAGAACTTGCGATACTCGTTGCCATTGGCCTCGACCGGATCGACGAACATGCTGTGGTGCTTTCCCTTGACCTCATCCAACGAGTAGCCAATTGCCTTCAAGAAATTCTCGTTGGCGTGACGAATGGTTCCGTCCAGCTCAAACTCGATGACGGCTTGCGACTTTCCGACCGCCGCCACTTGTGCTTCGAAATCCGCGATCCGAATCTTCTCAGCGGTGATGTCGGTCGCAATCTTGACCACTTTGAAGACGCGTCCCATCTCGTCCTTGACAGGGGCGTAAACGGCTTGCAGCCAAACTTCGGATCCGTCACGGGCGATTCGCTTATATACACTTGATTGACAATTTCCGCTCTTCAAATCGCTCCAGAAATCTAAATAGGCTGCGCTGGCTGCAAACTCGCGTTCCACAAACATGCGATGGTGCTTTCCGACGATCTCATCCGCCCGATAGCCCATGGTTTTCGTAAAGTTCTCATTGGCCGAAAGGATCGTTCCGTCGATCGTAAATTCGATATACGCGAACGAGCTGTCGATGGCTGCTAGGATTCCGCGTGCGTTCTGGCGTTCAATTTCAGCTTCGGTGATGTCATAACGGACACCAATGTATTTCTTGGGTTTTCCATTGGGACCCATCACCGGCGCGATCACGGCGTCCACATAGTACGGCATGCCATCCTTGGCTCGGTTCTTGATAACGCCACGAAACGGCTTTCCTCGACCAATCGTTTGCCATAGCTCTTTGAACACTTCCTTGGACATGTCCGGGTGACGTGTCGTATTGTGCGGGTGTCCAATCAATTCGTCGCGACTGTACTTTGATATTTCAACAAACTTGTCGTTGATGGTGACGATGTCGCCCTTGAGATCCGCCTCCGACACGATGCTGGTCATGTTGATGATTTCGGCACGAACGCGTAGGTCTTCCAACTCAGCGTGCAGCGTCTTTTGCTCGGTGATGTCTCGAAGATTGGCGAGCAATCCGCATGGAGATTTTTTTGCGTCAACGATTGGCGTGTAGGAACCTTCGAACCAGACCGCGCTACCATCACGTGCTAACAGCGAAAACTCGCCACTGCGTACGTCGCCACGGTTTAGTGCACTCCAGGTGTCCCGGTACTCGGTGCTATCCGCATATTTCAAATCGACGAGAATGCGATGGTTTTTACCGACGAGCTCGGATTCGCTGTATCCCAGTCGTGACAGCAAGTTGTCGTTGGCTCGCAAAATGGTTCCTTCCATATCCATTTCGATGATGGCTTGAGATCGCGCCAATGCACGGTACTGCTCGGCCTCCACAGACCACTTGGCCACGGGAGTTCGTTTTGTTGCGGTGGTCTTGCTTCGAGCTGGTTTTGTTTTGGAGATTGCCATCATTTGCCCCTAACAGCGTGTTGATTTAAGCCAACCGAGGCAATTTGAATTTGAGTTGGTTCGGCGTGAGCCGATATTCGCCGATGGACTGCAAGCAAGCACTACTTCCGCGAGTAAAGTCGTGAAAGCTTATCAGAAGGTCTTTCCAGA
>JBGSKM010000068.1:0-10655 GCA_041741195.1 Pirellulaceae bacterium | reverse complement strand
GCGCTGGTGACGGTTTGCGTCAACGTGAGTTGGCCAGTCGTCAAATTGCGATTGTAAACGTTGACTGCATTGGAGTTCCCCGACGAGAGATACACATGACGTTGATCGGGACTCAAATCAACGGAGAATGAACCGCCGGTTGCTCCGGTCAATTTCTGGGCATAGGTGACCAAACCAGTCACCGGGTCTCGATTGAACACGGCCAGTGAATTGCTCGTTACAGCCGGTACGTACAAGTTCTTGCCATCCGCGCTTTCGCGAATCGCGGTCGCTTCGTTCAAGCCATCAACGCCGCCGATGCCTTGCTTCAAATGACCCAAGTAGGTCAGCAGTCCAGTCGACTCGTTTCGAGCGAACATGACGAGCGCGTCATCAATGGCTGAGGCAACGTAGAGATTTTTTCCGTCCTGAGTGACCGCAATCGACTGCGCCCCGATCAGCCCCGACACGCCGCCGCTGCCGTTAGCGACAGTTTGAATACGAGTCAATGCACCGGTGGCGGCGTTACGCGAGTAGACGGTGATGGCATTGTCCGTGTAGGCGGCAATGTAAACGAAGTTCCCGTCGGGACTCTCTGTCACACCAGCCACTTCTTCCAAGTGGTTGTGCCCACCAACGTTGTCTTTGAATTGCTGAACCAACGTGAGCGAACCAGTGCCAGCGGTACGGACCGCCGGATTGGTCAACTGCCATCCGACCGGAGGATCAACGCGAACTGAATAGCTTCCCGGATCGACCCCAGTGATCGAGTACTGCCCCGACGAGTCAGTGGTGGTTGCGAAAGGCTCTCCTGCATCGAGGGTTTCGTTGTTGTTGACATCGACGTAGACGACCGCGCCCAACACGCCTGTCTCGCTGATATCGGCATATCCATCACCATCCATGTCATTCACCACGCGACCGGTGATCGACTGGCTTGAGTTAACCGGCGTGACGCTCAATGCCGCCGGACCAGAACGGTCAACGGTAAGGGGCCCCATGATTGTGGTCTTCGTCCTCGCGTTGCCAGCCAAATCGGTGATGCCACCGCTCGCATTGACGACGAAGCCGATTGTCCCATCGCCTGTTCCGGTACCGATGGCGACTTCGAATTCCGCGCCCGATCCGGTAATCGAGTTGACTTGCACACCCGTGACACTGCCGGCGAGCTGGAACGAGATGTCTTCCGTGCCAAACCCGATCACGGGCTCATCAAACCGAACGCGATAACGAACTTGAGGTGCATCGGTGGTGGACGGATCAAGAAACTCGATGGTCTCGATGCCTGGCCCAGCCAACAGCCGTCGATTTTCTAGCGACTCGATGAAAAGTCGACGGCGACTCGCTTTGGAGCCAACACGCCTATGTTTTTTGAGCGTTCTGGGTGGGTGAATCGCATTCGGTTCAGCCATCAGCTCATTCCGCCAAGAAAAGAGATGAGTTCGACTTGAGAACCAGTCTCGGCGTCGCCGATTCCGATTCCCACAGCAGGGTGCAATGTGAAGCAATGCCAGTCTATAAGCACTTGAGCTATCAATGTGGTGACTTTCCGGTCCCCTGACCAAAATTTTGGATCGCAAAGCAGGGGAATCCGAGGCCTCGCCCCCGCCTAAAGGATCCGCCACACCCTCCAGATTAACCCACCGACGTTGCGAGTCGGCGCGAACGGGCAAATTGCGTCGCTTGCGCCCAGACCAGCGGGTGCCCAAGTAAGCGAAAGAAATCTCAGGGAAGTGTCCATTTACAATCCACGGGTCGATCGCCTAAACTGCCGGGCTTTCTCCAGCAATAGCTAGGCAATAAAAGGTCAGTTTCGGTCGTGTTTGAGTCGCTTTCGGACGGGTTGCAGTCGGCATTTAAGAGCTTGCGTGGCAAAGGCAAGCTCACCGAGAGCAATATGCGCGATGGTCTGGATATCGTTCAAAAAGCGATGCTTGAAGCCGACGTTAGCTACCCAGTTGTCCAGGACTTTATGGGGCACGTGACCGAGCGTGCGTTGGGTAAGCGGGTTTTATTGAGCCTTCGGCCGCACGAAGAACTCATCCAGATCGTCCACGACGAGCTGATTTCATTACTTGGACCGGTCGATTCAGCTCTGCACCTGAAGGCCGACAGTCTCACGATCATTATGCTCTGCGGCTTGCAGGGAAGCGGTAAGACCACCACTTGCGGCAAGCTCTCGCAACTATTGAAGGAACAGAAGGTAAGCCCGTTCCTCGTCGCGGCGGACTTGCAGCGTCCGGCGGCAATCGAGCAGTTGCACGTGATTGGGCGGCAATTGGATGTGCCTGTCTACAGTGAGCCGGGCGAAAAGGATCCCGTCAAGGTCTGCCAAAGCGGCGTCGAGAAAGCCAAGGCGGCTGGTGCTCGAGTGGTGATTTTGGATACCGCTGGCCGATTGGCGATTGACAAGGAGCTGATGGCCGAACTGCAACGCATTGACAAGAAAATATCGCCGGACCAAGTCTATCTAGTGGTCGACGGGATGACCGGCCAAGACGCCGTGAACAGTGCGGGTGCGTTCAACGAATCGCTCGAGCTCGACGGCGTCATCATGACCAAGCTCGATGGCGACGCCCGCGGCGGTGCACTGTTGTCGGTCAAACATGTCACCGGTGTGCCGATCAAGTTCATCGGCACCGGAGAGCATTTTGATGCTCTGGAGCCTTTCCGTCCCGAAGGCATGGCGGGTCGGATCCTGCAGATGGGCGACATTGTCGCTGCGGCTCGCGAGGCTCATCGGATTGTCGACGAGAAAGAGCGAGAAGAACTCGAAAAGAAGATGGCCAGCGGCGACTTCACGCTGGATGACTTCAAAAACATGATGGAGAAAGTCTCCAAGCCCGGCCTGATGGGAAAGATGCTTGGCCTGATGCCAGGCATGGGCCAGTTTAAAGAGATGCTCGATAGCGACGAAGCGGCTGGAGGGATCCGCCAAACGATCGGCGCGATCAACAGCATGACGATGGAAGAACGACGCAATCCGAAAATCATCGATGCACCGCGGCGCACGCGAATTGCCAATGGGGCGGGGATCCAGTCGCATGTGATCTCGCAGTTGATCAAGCAATTCGATGTGATGAAGCCGATGATGCAGGCAATGTCCGGTGGCGGCGTCGGCGATCGCATGAAGATGATGAAACAATTGCAAGCCAGCGGCGCCTTATCGGACCCTTCGATGCGCGGCATGAAGATGAAAAAAGGAACGGGCAAGCGACTCACCAACGCTGAACGTGAGAAGCTCAAAAAAGAGCGAGATAAATTAGCCCGGCGGGCGAAACGCAAGAACTAATTTCAATACAAATCAATGCGCCTCCGTGGCGTTGTCACGGGAATCACCGCAGAGAAACCGCAAACGAAACGTTCGTTTGCACACCACCAAGCGGGATCGATCGAGATCCACGAGGAGTTTGTTAGTAACGATGGCAGTAAGAATCCGCATGAAGAAGATGGGCCGTGCCCACCGACCGTTTTTCCGCGTGTGTGCAATGAACCAACGCAGCCCGCGAGACGGACGTGTGATCGAAGAACTCGGCCACTACGACCCGATGTGTCCCGAAACCGACGCACGCACGGTGCTCAAGGCTGATCGCATTGATTATTGGTTGAGCGTTGGCGCCCAACCCAGCGAAAAGGTCGCGGTACTGATCAAGAAGTACGGAACCAACGGCACCCACTTGGACGCCCAAAAGTCCGCGCTGGAGCGATTGAGTACTCGCAAGCACTACACGCCGGCACCACCCGCCCCGCGTCCTGCCAAGCCTGCACCGGCTCCGGCAGCACCCGAACCGGTGGCCGAAGAAGCTGCTCCGGCAGCCGAAGAAACTGCCGCTGAATAAGCGACTGTGATGCGTTTTGACATCGTGACGCTGTTCCCGGCAATCTTTGAGGGCTACCTAACCCAGGGACTTCTCGAGAAAGCCATTCGAAACGAGATCGTCGGCATCCACTTGCACGATTTGCGGAATTGGTCGCGAGACAACCCGCACCGTCAAGTTGATGACCGACCATTTGGTGGCGGCCCAGGGATGTTGATCCAGGTCGATACCGCGGTCAATTGTGTCGAAGCTGTCGAAGCGATGGATAACCATCAGAGTCGAAAGATTCTGCTTACGCCCCAGGGAAAACGGCTGGATCAACGGTTCGCCGAAGATCTAGCTACCTCCGAACGACTGCTCATTTTGTGCGGTCGCTACGAAGGGTTTGACCAACGCGTGGTGGACATTCTCGAACCCGAAGAAGTGAGTGTTGGCGACTTTGTGCTCAACGGAGGCGAAGTGGCCGCGATGATCATCATCGATGCTGTCGTCCGGCTTTTGCCTGGCGTTCTCGGTGACGAACAAAGTAATATCGATGACTCATTCAGCCGTGGAAATCGGTTGCTTGAGTTCCCCCAATACACCCGCCCGAGAGAGTTTCGAGGGCACGAAGTTCCTGAAGTTTTGCTTAGCGGTGACCATGCCGCGATCGCCAAGTGGCGGGCCGAGCAAAGTCAACAGCGAACAAAATTACGTCGCAGCGATTTGCTGTGACGTCGCAACAGTCAACTAACCATCCTTTGAAGGATAACGGCAATGAGCCAAGCAATCATGGACCTGGTCGAAAAGACCTCGTTGAAAACCGAAGTACCAAAGTTTGAAGTCGGCGATACCGTTGACGTTCACACCAAGATTCTCGAAGGCAACAAAGAACGCATCCAAGTTTTCTCGGGCGTCGTCATCGCCCGCAGCGGCACCGGATCGAAAGAGATGTTCACCGTTCGCCGCATCGTTGCCGGCGAAGGTGTGGAGCGTAAGTTCCCGCTGCACAGCCCTCGTATCGACAAAGTCGAGGTCAAGCGAAGCGGCGTTGTCCGCCGAGCCAAGCTGTATTTCCTACGCGACCGAGTCGGCAAGGCAGTTCGCCTCAAAGAACGTCGCCGCGCCACGACCTAGACGATACAGCAAGCTAGCGTCCAGCCCTTAGGCATTTCAGCATTTGATACCTTCTCCCTCTTCGCTCAAGCGGGAGAAGGTTGACTTGCCAGGCGAAATTCTTCTGATGCGCGCTGTCCACAGCATTATTGATAGTTGGCGATGCCGCTACGTCGCGTGGCGTTACGGTGCGGTCGATCCCGGTGCGCTGGTCGGCAAACGGGGCGAACAGGCCGCTGCCAGACTACTTCGCATGAAACGACTCGTCGTGGTCGCTGAGAGTGAGTCCGATCGTGGTGGAGAGATTGATCTCATCGCCATCGACAAAAAGCGATCGCTGATCATCTTTGTCGAAGTAAAAACGCTGGCCACGAAGAAGCCGGGACATCCGGCGGAGCGTGTCGACGAGAACAAGCAGGCTCGTATCACGCGGGCCGCGCTTCGTTATCTCAAACGCAAAAAGATCCTCGGCTGCAAATGTCGTTTTGACGTGATTGCCGTCTGGTGGCCCGACGACACGCCCGAACCCTCGCGTATTGAACACTATGAAGCCGCCTTTGGCGCGGTTGGCGACGGCCAGTTTTACGCGTGAATCATTCCCGACGACGGAGCTAACGCATCGCAGCATGCGATGCTGGAAGCCCCGAGTTTTCCAGCACACTCACTCCGGAGTACAATCGTCACGCGGACCCGAAATGGAGTGATGTCAATTTGGACGACGATGTTTACGGTAAAGCTGCATCCCTTTTGGCTCGACACCGCTTCCCATCAAACCCTGCGCGACCTTCGAATGTCTGAATCACCTGATCTTGCTGCTCCAATCCCTGAGCCGCCATCCAAGGAGGATCTTCGATTGGCGATGAAGGCGTTTCGCAAGCGTTTGAAGCTTACTCGCTTGGACGATGAGTCACGGCTAGGTTATGGTCCGATGTCGGGCGGCGGAAAATCCCAGGTTGCGGCGATCACACCGCCTGACACGTTCCCCAAGGCCGTGTGGCAGGAACTTGCCCAGCAAGGAAAAATCCGCCGTGAAGGTGGCGGACTTTACTCGCTAGTCGAGTAAGCAAATGTAGCGGGTGTTGAATCCATTCACCTACTCCTTCCATGCTGATTTTAATTCGCGAATCTTGATGGTGTTGATGTGCGCATTGCCACCGATCGCATGTATCGCGATGGTGCTTTGATCCTGGTCCGGATAAATGTAGTGCGCCGCGAACGACTCTCCGCCGAATGCGTACGCTTCCAGCGTCAAGCGATCCACAAGCAATCGCAGCGAAACCTTGCCCTCGCGTGGGACAAGCGGGTCCAGCGTCGTCGTGACTCGTTGCTTTCCGGTCTCGTCCACACCGTTGTGCGAGAGTGA
Source organism: Pirellulaceae bacterium (assembly GCA_041741195.1). Taxonomy (GTDB): domain Bacteria; phylum Planctomycetota; class Planctomycetia; order Pirellulales; family Pirellulaceae; genus JBBSJZ01. The sequence goes on along the minus strand of JBGSKM010000068.1, from coordinate 4,400 downwards.
TTGTTTCTTGACGTCGTAGCGAAGTGATACTCGCGGCAAATCAAACACGACTTCCGACGCGTCACCTGGATCAAACGTCACTTCCACGTCGACTAAATCGAGCCCGCCAAGGGATTCTAATTTGGTCACGCCTTTGTTCAGAGCGACGTCGTTGAGCGTGTGCGTGATTTTCACTAGCGACTCAATCTCCTTGATCGGCCAACAAAAACATCGAACGCCTTCGGGAGTCGTTCGCAACGTCATCTCGACTGGGAATCCCATTTGTCCATTGTGCGGTACGTCGAACACTTTGGAGGAATCTGGCCCACCTCTCATCCAACCCATCTGTACCACGCGACCATCGGGCGCTTGGTTGAAAGATTGCGCGGCATAGTAGTCACCACGCACGTTCTTGAGTGCCGGCGACTCTGAATGAAACTCCCTGCCATCGAAGGTACCGATTTCGTAGTCAAAGCTCGCATCGTAAATCAACCATTTGACATTGTTTTCATCGCCGTCGACTGGCAAGAACACGACATCCATGCATTCGAACGCCCAGTCACGCATCAAGTCAGAGGCGAATTCCCAATCGGCAAGATTCTTGGATGTGAGCCAACGAACTCGGCCTGGGTTTTCTTGAACCCACAATACCATCACCCATCGCTGGCTCGGCTCGTGCCAAAACACTTTGGGATCACGTTCACCGCTATCGAATCCTTGGTTGGCGACGACCGCGCGTCCATCGTTCCAATACGTGAATGAATCGCCGTTATCGGTGCTATACGCCATTGCCTGGTAGAAAGCCGGCTTGGCGGCAAAGGTAAAGAAGGCCACCATCGTCTTGGTATCGCCCACTTGCTTGCCGAGGCTGTTGTTGTGATCGATCACGGCAGTGCCAGAAAATATAGTGCCTTCGCGGCGATCGACACGATACGGCAATAGTGCGTGGTCGAGTTGCTTCCAGTGAATCATGTCGCTGCTGGTGGCGTGCCCCCAAGTCATGTTGCCCCACGCGGTACTTTTGGGATTGTGTTGAAAGAACAAGTGATACTTTTCTCCGTCGTACACCATTCCGTTGGGATCATTGATCCAATTCTTTTTTGACATGAAATGGAATTGCGGCCGTAGAGGCTGGGCATAATCAATCTCCCGGTATGCCGACGTGGAGATGTCGCCGACTAAAGCAAATTCGTTCGACGTATCCAGAACTGGTTCAGCCGTCCCGCGAAAGTCATCGACATTGATGTGCCCCCAGCCGCCGGTGGCGTTATCGAAAATCTGCAGTTTCGCTCGCTTGCCTTGATGAGCTCGAACGTCCGAACTCACGATGACCATCGATTCGCTATCGACGCCGGTGGCTAGCTCGGTTGCCGTGTCATCGACCAGCAGCTTGACCCCGACTTGCCCCGGCAAGCTCCCAGCACCAATTCGAAACGTGATGTAAGGATGCAGAATCGTGAACTCATCGCTGGTGAGCGTTCCGGTCAATCCATCGCCTGCGGTGTCGCCCGGCTTGCCATCGGTACCGTTGTAGTTCTCATACCCGCCAATCCACCATTCACCTTGCAGATTGCTCGATTCGCGATTTCGAGCAACGGTGTTGTCTCCCTTGGTGGGTTGCGATTTGAAGGCGTCACCATCAATGGTCCAGCCTTCGAGATTTCCTTGCTCAAAATCTGAATTCGGAAACAGCAGATCACCGGCGATGGCGCTGGAGAATGACAATGCGACGATCAAAAAGAATGCGTACTTCATTAGTTAATAACCTAGTCGGGTTGAATTTCGGTGCAGACGATGAATTCAAAGGATGCGGGGGCGCATCCCCAGTTTTTCTTCCATTTCCTCAAGCGGCACGCCTCTCGTTTCCGGGACCATGGTGGCGACCCAAATGCCCTGGAGGACCATCATGAAACAGAAAAACAAGAAAACATAGCCGGGAGCAAAGGCCGTCACCATCATCGGAAACAACGTGGTAAGCAGGGCAGCGAATATCCAATGTGTAAAACTTCCCAGCGACTGGCCTTCGGCACGATGCTGGTTCGGGAACACCTCTGAGATCAGTACCCAAATCACGGTTCCCTGGCCTACCGCGTGCGCCGCAATGAATGCAAAAATGCAGGCGGGCACAATCGAGTAAGTCTCTGTGAAAAACGCGTATGAACAAAGGCCGAGCGAAGCGATGTAGCCAGCCGAGCCAATGAACAGTAGTGTTCGACGTCCGATGCGATCGATCAGGTACAATCCGACGAAGGTAAACACTAGGTTCGTTACACCGATTCCGATCGACTGCAATAGAGCCGCTTGCTGGGCCAACCCCGTCATCTCAAAAATGCGCGGCGAGAAATAGAGGATCGCGTTGATTCCAGAAAGTTGGTTGAAAAATGCCACTAAGAATGCGATGAAGATCGGGATCTTGAGCCGAGTGCTCCAAAATGGCTCTCGAGTCCCCGAGAGATTCGCTTTGGATTCGATCTCCGCAATGGTTGCATCGATTTCTTCGAGCGAGGATTCCGGCTGGATCAGTCGTAACACCCGTTGGGCGCCATCGCGATCACCGCGTTTGGCAATCAACCATCTGGGGCTGGGCGGAAGACTCAGGCACATCAGTGTATAGACGAGTGCCGGAACGGCTTCGACGCCGAGCATCCATCGCCATGCGTTGTCACCACCAAGTTTTCCGATCACGTAGTTAGATGCGAACGCGACAAGGATGCCAAAGACGATGTTGAACTGGAACATCCCCGTCAATCGCCCACGATACTTGGGCGGCGATATTTCGGAGATATAAAGCGGTGCCGCCACGGTCGAAATGCCAACGCCGAGTCCACCGATCAAGCGGGCGACCATGAACGAGTAAACGTCAGTCGCCCATGCCGACCAAATCGCGGAGACGAAATACAGCACGCCGATCCCGAGTAGTGTCTTGGTGCGTCCCCAATGATCGGTGGGCCATCCGCCCACGAGCGATCCAATGACGGTTCCCCACAAGGCAGCCCCCATCGCCATGCCGTGCTGGAGCTCACCGAGTTTCCAAAGTTCTTGGATGGTTCGCTCGGCACCCGAGATCACCACGGTATCAAAACCGAAAAGGAATCCGGCAAGCGCCGACGTAAACGCCCAAAGAAAGATGCGTTGGTTCAATGTCGTTCGCCTTTGGTTCGATCCGTTCGCAACTCGTCTACCTACGACGGCAACAAGAATATTGTAGCTGGTCGAGCGTGAACTAATGCGCAAGTTGCGTCAATCCTGCGACTTGCTTTCGATGCGATTTTTATTTCCCATCACGCAAGCGTGTTTTTTCGATGATGGTGTTTAGGAACGCGCGGCGGATGGCGTCGTAGCCTCGGTCGTTGGGGTCTTCGATGTTCGTAAAAAACCAGTAGTGCGGATCGTCCGCGTCATACGTGGATCGCCAAAATTGGCGACTGTGTGATCCATGTCCGAGGAAGGTGTCGTAAAGTGGGACGACGTGAACGTTGTCTCGCTCGGCAGCAACATCGCGGATTACTTGGTTGTAGCGAGCATGAATTGCTATACCGTCGGGCCAACGCGGTAAGAAGATGCTAGGTGCATCGCCGACTCCGTCCGTCGGATCGTAGATATCACCAATGAAAATTTCACAGCCCACCGGGAACTTGGCGGTCAGTTCGTCGAACATCTGCGCCAGACGCTCACGAAAACGTTCGATCCACGGCAGAGCCTGCTGGAGCGTTGCACCATACATCGCGCATTCTCGTGGGGCACTGCGTCCGTAACTGTGGATTAAGTCATTTCCGCCAGACGTCATCAGAATCAAGCCGAACGCTTGGCCATTGACCGGAATTGATTCGCGAATCACTTCCAGGTGCGTTTTCGATTCGGATCCGGAAATGGCATAGTTCTCGTCAGTCAAATTTGGCAGCACGCTTGAGAGACAACATCCCCTCATCTCCACGAATTCATCCTGTGGGTTTCGTAGCACTCGATTGACAAACGTGTGACTGGGTGATTTCGCTCCCAAGCCTGCTGTAATGCTGTCACCCACGCCGACAACATGCACGGGACGTTGCGTCCAGGCATTTTCAAACGCAGTGGCATCGACCGTCGGTCCGGCGGGACCGCTGCCGATGGGACGAGCCAGGTAGTACTCGATGTATCCGATAACGCCGACGGTTACGGTCACCAACACGGCGATCAACCACCACACTCGCTTGCGATTCTTAGGCTGTGCTGAAGTCATTCGTTTCGATTTCTAAGCTTTCTATTGAGCTTGGTTGCCACAAGGCGGTTTCGGTCGTCGCACAGGGCAATCGCACGTTCAAGTGCCGTTAAAACCGGCATAAATACCATCGAGGACTGCGTCATCCCATCCGGCTCGCATGCGTTTGCCACGAATGTTGTCCTTCACAGTAGTGTCACGTTGCAGAATGTTGAGTGCCATA
>JBGSKM010000067.1:0-2756 GCA_041741195.1 Pirellulaceae bacterium | reverse complement strand
TACCATCTTTGGGCATTTCGACGACGGGAGTCCGGCCGAATTCGCCGCCCCAGATCACTAGGGTTTCTTCGAGAAGTCCGGTGCGTTTGAGATCGCTTAGCAATGCGGCGATCGCGGTGTCGACTTTCTCGGCCAATCGTTTGTGATTGACCTCCAAGTCGTCATGATTGTCCCAGGGTTGTCCGGCACCGGTGTAGAGCTGGATTGGTCGCACCAACGACGGTACTTGGGACCGTTTCGCAATGTCTTTTCGGATGCTTGACGCTTGTCTGTCTCACCTACAAGGTTCGACGCAAGCGAATTTTGATTCATTAGATTCTATCCCAGTTTCTCATGTACTTTGCTCAATTATTTGGTTGTAGATCATTCACCGCTCAAAGTGATCTGTAAGGCGGACAGCTCAATGTTGTTATTCTCAATACACGTTGGTGGCTGAATTCGTGCGACGACGCATGAAAGCGAGGCAGTGCCTACGTTGGGGTAATGATCCGGTGGCAAATCTGTGCGGTATTGCACACGGTTACATACTCACTGGTTCCGTCTACACTGGACTAGTGACGTGTTTAGCGAGTCGTTGTCGGCTCATTTTTCAAACACCTTCGAAGTCATCGGCGTAAGTCGTTCCGCGATTGACGACTGTGGCTTTTCGATGATCTTTCCCGTAAATGGGCGGTGCGTCAGATGGTACTTGATCGGTGTCGAAGACGGCGGCGTGGATTTGAGTTGCTCGAGCAGCGAGCAATGCTTGCCGCTCACGGCGATGTTGCCGCGGATATCAATCATGGTGAATTGACTCTGTTGGGCTCCAGTGGGGATGATCGAGTTTCGATCGTAGCTGGTCCAGCGACAGGCGACGTGGTTGTGCGCGGACGTGAAGGCACGCTCGTCAACGGCTTGCCCGAGATCAGGTTTAAATCGGTGACCGATTTGAGAGTGAACTTGCACGGCGGTGACAACGATTTAGCGATGCAGTCGTCGTCCACGGGCCTTTCGACTTTCGAAAGCATGGATGTTCGCACGGGAAATGGCAACGATGTGCTGTGGCTTGATCACCTACGGTTCACCGATTCGATTAGCGTCGTCACCCTGCGCGGCAACGATTTGGTGGTGATCAGCGATTCGTGGTTGTCGAACTTGCGATTGAATGTCGGTGTTGGCGACGACGGTGTGCAACTGAGTGGCAATCGCATTGACGGAAGTTCGCGAGTCATTGGCGAAAGCGGTGTGGATGCGATTGACATTCGTGGCAACACGTTAATGAATTCGCCGCTCGATGATCGCTTTTTCGTGTCAGCGGGCAGTGACGACGATCATGTCAACTTCGTTGCAAATACGATTCGATCGGGCAACAGCGCGTGGATCGATGGCGACAGTGGCGACAATGATGGTTTAATCGTGGGCGTTACAGCAAAATCATTTGCCGACGGGTCGCATGGCGATCCATGGCCGGCGCTGCATCAATTGCAGCTAAGCGTCGGTTGGTCACGCTACCGAGCGGTGCAAGGCAGCGTGGTTCACGACGTTCGCGTGACGCTTTCCGGCGGCGTGGCAACGATCTTGGGAACTCAATTTGACGATCGTCTTTTCGTTGACACACGCAGGCGATCCGGCGGCAGGCAAGAGATCACGATACAGGGTTTGCCGGGCACGAGCGTCAATGGTCAAGCTTCGTTTGTGCTCCCCGACGTTAAAGCGATTGTGGTGAAGCTATATGGCGGTGACGATTGGTTTTTGATGAGCGACCTGATTCGCGGCATCTCGGCCCAAGTCACATTCTACGATTTCTTCGACGTGGACCTGGGTAGCGGGAATGACTTCTTCGAGTTGGTTGTGCCAGAGGTCCGAGGGGTGTTGTCAATCGCGGCGGGAAGTGGCGATGATTTTGTACATCTCAGCTTTGTCAAGGCTCAGCGGTTGGAACTCGACGGTGGCGAGGGGGACGACGCGTATTGGATCGATCAGTCGCAATTGGCTTCGGCGTCGGTGCTTGATAGCAGCGTTTACACGAACCGACATTTGCTCTACGGGGTGTTGGTGCTGCACGGTCGACGATTGCCGGATGATTCGATTTGGGTGCGATAGCGCGAGGACAAGTGTGACGGGCTGATTCAAGGCAATTGAAATGCCCGGGTTTCGGGGCCATCTGAGTCTGTAAGGCACCTGTGCGTCGTGCGGATGCGTTTTGGCTTGCTACGGCGGATCTTGCAGGCAAGTGACGACTCGGCAATAGACACCATGCGAGGGTCGTTGATTGCCATGGGATGCATGTAAGGTGCCAAGATCTTCCGCGTCGGTGCTGCGTGACCGACCGCCGGAGTTAACGGCCAGGCGATTAGCGCCGTGCGGCTAAACCAATTCGTCGACCACGTGGCCGTGTACGTCGGTGAGTCGAAAGTCCCGGCCGGCGTAACGGTACGTCAAACGTTTGTGATCGAATCCCATGAGTCGCAGAATCGTCGCGTGTAAATCGTGGACATGGACGCGTCGCTCGACGGCCGCAAACCCGATTTCGTCGGTGGAGCCGATGACTTGTCCGACTTGGACGCCACCGCCCGCCATCCACATCGTGAATCCCCAGTGGCTGTGGTCACGGCCGTTCATTTTGCCTTGGTTGCTACCATCTTTGGGCATTTCGACGACGGGAGTCCGGCCGAATTCGCCGCCCCAGATCACTAGGGTTTCTTCGAGAAGTCCGGTGCGTTTGAGATCGCTTAGCAATGCGGCGATCGCGGTGTCGACTTTCTCGGCCAATCGTT
>JBGSKM010000066.1:0-9380 GCA_041741195.1 Pirellulaceae bacterium | reverse complement strand
TCCGGTTTTCAAGGAACTCGCCCGGATTTTGGTGCGCCAGCAGAAGACGGATGAGGCCTTGGCGGTTTGGACCAAACTCGAGGGCCGCTTTCCCGACGATTCGCGTGTGGCTGAACAAATCGCAGCAGCCCTTGCCGACGATGACCAACTGGAACCGGCGCTCGCTCGCTATGAACAACTCGTCAAAGCGATGGGATCGCAGCTCGACGACCGAACCATCGGTTTTGGCATCCAAGTCGCGGAACTCAAACGACGCCTCGGACGCGACGACGAGGCGCTGCGAGATTTCGAGTCGCTACTCGCCCGCTTGCGTCCATCCAGTTGGTTGTACAACGACATTCGCAGTCGTATCGAGCTGGGTTTCGTCCGCACGGGTGACATTGCCGCGCTCGCCGACTACTACGCCGAACAAGTCACCGCGCACCCCGACGACGTCGACTTGCGATTGCGATGGTCCGCAGCGCTCACCAAGTCGGGTCGGATGAGCGAAGCTGAATCGGCACTGGTCGATACCACAAAACTCGCGCCCCAAAACGCCGACGCTCGAGCTGCGCTGATCGACATCCTCGTCCGATTACAGAAGTTTCCCGCCGCTGCGGAACAGTTGCAAACGCTCGTCGATCAAGACCCGACGAACCCTGACTACCTGATTCGGTTGGGAAATCTTTGGCTCGACGATCGCACGCTCGTCCTCGATGCGCGGCGTGAAAGAGCGGCTGCGGCTTGGCAACAACTCGCTCGCCAGCGCGATACTGATCCGGTCATCACCGCCCAAGTCGCCGAGTTGATGCGGCGAATCGATCGCCGGGACGACGCCCTCCGGTTGTTCCATCACGCCATCGAGCTGGCACCAGACCAACCGCAGTATCGTGAGTATCTGGGCGAGTACCTTGAGAAATTGCGGCGGCCTGAGGAAGCGCTCGCAGCGTGGCGCCAGATTGCGGCGGTCCCTCGCGATACTCGCGAGAACCTCCTACGTCTCGCCGAGGTGCTGTACTCTTTCAAACACATGGAGGAGTCACTCGATGTTTTCCACCGCGCCATGCAACTCGATCCGCCGCTCGCCGATCGGCTACGTTTCGCCACCCTGCTCAACCGCGCTGAACGGTTTGACGAGGCGCTCGGGCAACTCGACTTGGCCGAGCAAGCCGGATTATCGACCGAAGAACGGGATCAGATCTGGGTCGCACGCGTCGACGTGTACGTTGCGAGTAAGACGATCGGGCAACGAATCACTGATGCGCAAGCCGTCGCGGAGCAGTCGCCCACGGCCGAGTCATACCGGCGACTCGCGATGCTGCTGCGAGCCAACGCGCAAGCGCCACAAGCTCTCGCCGCCGCGAAGTCGGCCATCGAAGAAAATGCAAATGACGTTGCCTCATTGACGCTCGCGGCTGAACTCAGTGCGGACACGCAAGCATGGAATGAATCGATCGCGCTGTATCGCCGACTGATGCATCTCGAGCCCCAATTCGCCAACAGTTATCGGGGTCAAATCTCGTCGGCACAAATGCGGATGAACGATCACGACGCGGCGCTGGCAACGACCCGCGAGATGATCGCTGCCCAACCGGCGAATCCGGAAACGTATCGATTGTATGCGGAACAGTGTTTCGGGCTGGGTCGAGATGAAGATGGGATCGCGACGCTCCGCCGAGCGCTTTCGTTCGCCCCGCGCGATATCGAACTTCGACACATCCTGGCGACGCGATTGGCGCTCAATTATCGCACTGGCGAAGCGATCGAAATCCGCTGGCAATTGCTCGAGGAAAGTAACAGTATGGTCGAGCAAACCGAGCAAGCGCAAGAGCTCGCGCTGCTGTACGAGCGTGCCGGCAATTTCGAGGCATTGCGGAATCGCTTGAGATCACGCGAACGTGACGCGTCGACGCGGCGTCAAGCGATGATGCTGGAAGCCGTCGCCTATCGCCAAGTCAATGACATCGGGTCGGCGCTCGCGATCCTGACGACACTCATCGCCGACCACCCGCATGACGCCGAGTTGCTTACTGAACTCGTCGCGATGTGCGAAAGTGCCGGCCAGAATCGTGACGCGATCGAGTTCCAAAAGCAGCTCACGCGACTCGTTGATACGCCAGAGAACCACGCTCGATTGCTCGACTTGCTAGTGAAAGTCAACTCCGACGACACTCATCAAGCCGAGCTGGAGGCGATCGAGTTGATCCAGGATCCAGTGTTGCTGATCGAGCGGATCGATCGCGCGATCGCCGACCGCGATCGTGAATTGGCGATCAAACTATGCCAAGCGACGCTGCAGAAGAACCCCGAGCGCTGGGAAGTCCGTATCCGGTTGGCTGCGATGTTCACTTCTGAAAAACGGTACGAAGATGCACTTCGCGAACTCGATACTTTTGACGCTATGGCCTTGTCGCGAAGAACCCCAGCCCTCACACCACCTTCAACATCGACGGCGACTGCGGACTCCGCGCTGCCCACCTCGCAACAACTCTTTCAAATCTACGCGTTCGCCGGTGGGGATTCACTCGGCTCCTTCCCTGCGCAGTACTCAACACCTCTCACCACCAGAATTCGCGATGGTCGCGACGCTAAACTCCAATCTGTCGCTCTTAGGTATCTCATCGCAAGTGCGCTTGGCAACCTCGTCGAGACCAATGAGTCTTACCGAAAGCGTTTCGCAGACATCGCCGACGATACACCCGACGAGCTCAAACGCGAAACTTTTTGGGACGTTCATGACGCCGGCGTTGCCTTCGACGCGATCATGCTTCTCAAGGGAGACCGGAGCGAGATTGATGACGAAAGAATCAACCTCTATTGGGATTTGCGTTGGCGACTAATTGAGCTCGATGAACAGTGGCGATTACCGATCAGTGAGCAGCTACTCGCTCGCAGAGCGACCTGGCGAAAACGAACCAATACGACGGACAACGGGCTATCGCCGTTGACTGCTGCACAATTCGACATCTTGCAAGCGACGCTGACGCAACACAGGAACACACCACGATCCGCCACCGTTAAGCTGGCAGCATTGTTGTACAAAGAGTATCGGCTAGCCGAACGAAGTGATGATGCAAATCAGTTGATGACTCACACCATCGGTGAAACCCGAAACGCCGCCGAGTTGCAACTCGCACTTCAATTCGCTCACACGATCACCAGTGTCGAACCAGTCGAACAAATCGCCAAACAATCGCTCCGCTCGTTGGTAGCTTGGTGCCAATCCATATCAACCGCACAGCGCCCCGAGATTATCAAGTTGTTGATCGACATGGCCGTCAACGAGAATCTCGATTCGGACACACAACTCCGAATGATTGATATCGCCATCGCGATCCAGTCCTATCGCCCACCGGGCACCGCCAATTCAATGGCGATTTCGGCCGCTGGACAGCAATCCTTGTTGACGGCGATGTCGGGAATTCGATCGTTTAGCTCCGCAATGGATATGCCCCTTTGGGATGATCTGCTCGATAGCGGGTTTGCGGCTTACTTCTACCGAACATTGCGCTGGCAGCAACCTTCGGCGAAACGAAACCTGATCCAAGCACACTTGGACGCCGACGTTGCCCTTTTTCCAAGTGATTCGCCACATCGGGAAAATGAGCAAAGGGCACGGGGAATACTTTCCGCCTACGCTCAGCTTTGGTCTGGAAATATCACTGCAGGTCACAAGGCCATGCAAGCATGTGCAGAACGCTACCCCGACGATCCTCGTTTGGTGATGGAACACGCCAGGATCGCCAGCCGATTGAATCGACACGTCGAATCCATCGCCGCGCTCGACGCGATTCAAAGCGACGACCCCATGATCGTCGAACAACGCGAACTGATGGCGGCCGAAGTGGCGACACGCGCCGGTAACGCCGAACGTTTGAAGCTCGCCGCCGAACGACTCGCAGGAGCTCGACTCGATCCCAACTTGCGAATATGGCTTACGCGACTGTTCAGCCAAAACCGATCGGTTCGAGTACTCGGGCGACGTCCGATCCCAGTTGCGGCACCGACCTCGAATCGCAAAGCTGACGACATCGGGGTTTTAATCCTGAACGCCGAACGCGAAAGCAGGGCGGGCAATCAACAGGTCGCGTCGGAAATGGCCTACACGGCGCTGCAACGGATCAGTAGTGATGATCGTGCGCAGACCCAGTATCGCGGCAAAGTCTTAGCATTGCTTCAAACGACCGGCCGTCTTGACCAAATCGTTGACGAAACCGTCCGCCGAGTCGAAGCGGCGCCCCAATCGTTGCAACTGAAAACCGAACTTGCGGAGCTTTACGATCTTGCCGGGCGACCGGACGATGCGAGTCGAGTTTATGCCGAGATCAAATCGATGCTTCCGGATGATCCCGAACAACTCATGCGTACCGCAACGGCTTTGCTAAAGAATCGCCGCAGCAAGGAGGCGCTGGATCTATTCATTGCCGCGATCACGAAAGACCCGACGGTGGTGATAACGCATGCGAACACGCGGACCCTGCTGCCATCACTCGCGAGCTCGACGCCGCTCTACTACGAATTAGCAAAACTGGATACGCACCTTTTTGATGCTGGCGTGGTGTCGACATTGTCTCAGTATGCAGTGCCGAGCCAGCGAACGGGTCGGTCGGACGGTTTCTTTCAATTCGTCGAAAAGCTTGTGTCAGATCGACCGTCCCTCCTATCTACCGGTGTGCTGTCCAACGTCGCCACCGACGCAAAGCTGACGACGTCCGCCAGCATTCGACGTGCGGTCCTCGAGACGATCAAGAGTGACGCATTCTTCAATTTGAATTCGCCGATATGGAGTCACCACAGCCAGCCGAGTCCAACGATAAGCTTTGCCTTTGTACGATCCAACCAGACCACGTTTGTTTCTCCATTCGAAACGATCGCCAAGATCATTCTGGCCAACCATGAAGCGACCGCAATCGCGACGGCAAGCTTGGAGAGCAGGTTAAAGTCGAAGCCGAACGACTCTATCGCCGCCGCCATTCTGTTGTCGCTTGACGCGCACTCCAAGCCAGCGGAAACCGTCGCCGCGCGACTCGACATGCTGATCGCCGAAAAGGAACAGCCCATTCCGCCGAGAGTGTGGAGCAGTGTCGCTCCGGTCATCAGCGAATCGACAAGTTGCAAGCACCTCTCCACGCGCATCTATCAATACCTGCGAGATGCGGGTGTCGAGAATTCGCCAGAGGTCGCTCCCTTCGCAATCGGCGAACGACTTTTCCAGTGTCATGTTCGCGACGGAAACATGGAACTCGCTCGAAAATCGCTCCGTCAAAACTATTTGAATCTCAACAAACTTGCGCCGAATCTTCCGTCCAGCTACCTCGCCGCCTATCGGATGACCCAAACTACCACCATCGCCGAGCAAATGGCAAAAATCGGCTCACGACTTGATTGCGTCGAACTGTATCACGATTTGCTCAGCGATCCGAGTCTTGAGCGACTGTTGGACGATCGCGGTATTGGTGGCGGACTGGACTTTAGCAAGAACTATCTTTCCAAAGCGATCGCCGCGCTGACGATGCAGGACTGCGTCGACTTCTTGAACGTCGAACGAGTTTCACTTTCGCAGGAAAAGGGCAACCGGCCGGAAAATGCACGTTTTGACCTCGTCGCGATGACAACGAAGCCGGACGCTAGCGGCTACGAAACGTCGCTCGCTAAGAAATGCGTGAGCGAATTGGCCGCAACCGAATCGGGACTCGAAGAACTGGCTCGCATTGAAATCGGTTTTAACGATGCGATCCAACAATCACCGCGAGATTACACGCTCCAAGCGGTCCGCACCCTGATCGCGATCGAACTCAATCGACCCGATGCGACGGAGCAAGTGAGGCGGCTGAATGAGTTGCTGCCGCCACCGAATCTTGATACCGAATCCGAGTTTGGGACCGCAAGCATCGTACTCTCACTTCACACCGTCGCGATCGGTGGCTTGGCATCCGCCGACGTTACGACGCGAGACGCTTCGGTCGATCTCACTCGATCGTTGTTGGAATTCGCTCGACTGCTTGATCACAGCGACATGATCCGAACGTTGTCGCTCGCATTGATCGAACGCGTCGACAGTCACGTCGACCGAACTGAGTTGCGTAAAACGCTGAGAGAGATGTTGAACGAAATCGTCTCGACGACCGAGGTACAAGGCCCAGTCATTAACACCACCGCGACTCGTTTCCTGGATCTGGCAAAGCGCTGTGCCAAAGTTGGCGTCTGGGACCTAGCCATGGAGTCGATTCGCCACGGTTTCGCGGGTGGACCGCCCGTCCGACTGAATCGCTCGACAGCTAGTGGTTCGTACAGCGCGGTGATCAATGGCGCTGTTGTCTCGATACCGTTTATTCAGCAGCAAACCAACGACTATTTGCCGCTTGAGACGCAACAGTTGAATCACTACTGCACCGAGCTGTCGTCACTGTTCAAACCGTTTGTGGACGATCCGAATTCGTTTTCGGACGACGACGCCGCAAACATTTATACGACGCTCGTCGAGGTGGTCCTGCCAAGTGCGCGACCGACCCAAACGTTTCCCTACTTTGAGCCGCCGATGACAGTTTCGGATTCGTTAGTCAACGTGTTCGCAGCCACACGCCCCAGTTCATCGGCACCATCGCTCAACGAGATGAACTTGAACCCGCCGTGTTTGGCGAGTGCATTGGCCATCGCTGCGTCTCGTACTGGGAAAATGGAAGAGCTCACGAAAAAAATCGATTCCCGCGAGCCCATGACCCTGACCGAGCCGGCGCACAAGTTTCTACGATTGCAGCTCGCGATCGTTCAAGGAGAACGCGAGCTGTACGAACAAGAGCTCGACGCGCTAGCGAGACGTCTTGGCGTGTTCTCGACAAGTCCAAATCGCGCTCCGCTGTCCAGCTCGCTTGGAAATGACGAACGGATCATGCTGCTCTATCCGACCTTGCAAATTCACCGTCGCGATGGTCGCACACCGCTCGTCGCGGAGATCGAAGCATATTTGGTCAAGATGTCCACGGTGAGCTACGAGATTAGCAGCTACGAGCCATACTTGGCTTGGATCACCAGCGACACTCTGGCCTCCAAGGACGCGACGACTGAGCAAGTAGCCCAGATCATTGAAGATCGCCTCTCGGGGCTGCGTCATTCCCTGTCGCGATTCGGCGCGGCGAAGGTCGCGATGGGGCTAGCGAACGAAGCCGCACGTTTGGCCCCACTCGCCATCAACGCCGGCCGCTTCGATGCGGTCGGTCGAGTGCTACGTTTCGATCGCAACGAGACGAGCGAGTTGGAAAAAAATCTCGCCGCCGGCAGAACCCCCGAGCTAAGTTTTCTCTCGCTCGATCCGGAGGTCCGTTTTCGGTGTTGGTACCACGTCGTGCTGGGTGCGGATCCTGACGGTGTTCTGGCGTTGATGCCAAACTTGGTTTTTTCAGCCGAAGCGCCGACGGAACTGCGCAGTGTGATTCCCAATCATGCGATTGCGAAGGAGATCCCTGTAGCCAGTCGCGAGATTCCGCTGCACAGCTCTGCACTGGTACTCATCGACGCGGCGATGCGGTGTGGACGTGTGAACGAATTGCTCGACGGATTTCGCCAGCGGGTCATCCAGCCCGGTGACGAAGCGGACTCGCTCGTGGGGCTAACGCTTCTTGCGGATGGACGAACCGACGAAGCCGCCGCGGCGCTGGATCGCGTCTTCGAATGGTTGCGCATCGGGACCGACGACAAGGGGCTCGCTGTGCCCATGCCCGTCGCCGCCATGCTTCTCGCCATCCGCGCCGGTGAGGTACCGAGTTTACGTAAATCAGCGGCGAGGTTGTGGCCGCTGGTTCGCAAACACGCTGAACGACGCGGCAACACGATGACACTTGGGATCATCGACCGAATGCTGATGCAGTTGGATTCCGATCAAGCGGAGTCGCTGGTTCGCGAGTCGCCCGTGCAGCACTGGGTCGCGACCGCCTCGACGACCCTCGGCAGCCCCATGACCGTTTCGACGCTGCCGATTTACTCGGTCGATGGAGATCGACTTCGCGTCGCCGCCAATTGGCACCATGAAGTGCTCATGCTGAAGTACCCGCTCGCGGGCGACTTTACGTTGACATCACGTCGCCCCGCGAAATCGCCGGAACAGGCGTCTCGCATCGGGGACGGTCATTCTTTGTTCGGAGCAGCGGTGTTCTGCGACACCGGCAGCGGCGCAGCATCGCAGGTCGCCGGACTCGGCAATCGCGGGTCTCGTAAGTTGCTCAGTAACAGCGCGCCAGCGGATCTCGATCACAAGTACTCGCTCAGCGTCGATCGCGACGTCGTGATGAAGGTGGATGATATCGAGTTTGCTCGCGACCAACGAACGACCCCGATCCCGTTCGTCGGCTTCTACTTCGATCGATTCCTGACCAGCGACGTGGCCGATATCGAAATCTCCGGTAACCCCACGATCCCGCGCGAGGTCGCGATGATCGATGCCGAACTGCGGGGTTGGTCCACCTCAATCTTGGCAGGTGAATTGATTGAACCATTGTATGTCGCTCCGCGGGCGGAGCCGTCGCCCGAAGCCAAAACGCTACGTGCGAAGTCGATTGCCGAATTGCGAGTTCGCCAAGCTTGGTATGCCCATGACGGCGAACTGCATAGCGGCGGCGAGCTGTTGACGACGAACCCTGGCGGCCAAAGACATTTGCAATACTCGCGGCCGTTGCTCAGCGGTGAATCGATCGAGTATGAGTTCTTCCACGAACCCGGCAAGTACGAAGTCCATCCATCGCTAGGGCGTGTCGCGATCTTGCTACGCGATGACGGCGTCAAGCTTTGCTGGCTACCTCAGACCCGTTCGCTGGAATCGATCGATATGCCGCCGCTCGGCGAAGCGTCACCGAGTGAATTGGTCGGTGACGGCAAACCCAAGCTGAGGACGAACCAATGGAACCGAATCCGTCTCACACTCGAAGACGACAAACTCACTGTCACGGTCAATGATCATCAACTCGGCCGGTTTAACGCCGCGCTAGATCGACGGTTCGGGGTCCTTGGCGAGCAGAAGCGGAGATGCCGCATTCGAGCCATGAAGCTCACCGGCCCGTGGCCCGAAACGCTGCCCGATGACTTGATGCAACTCGTGGTTTCCCCAAAATGATCCGTCGAACGGCTCTCCAGGCCCGCATTGAAGGATTGTGCCGGATTTTTAGTGGCAATTGGCTTATCATTCGTAACGATCGAAATTGCGTTTCGTTCTTTTGCGAAGGTCCTTTGAATGCCGCGCCGCTCGAACTGCGTTGCCCGAATGGTTTTCATTTGTGGTTTGCTATGGCTGGCCACCGCCGACTTGATGGCCCAGCAGACACCAGCGACATCCTCGACACTGGATTTGCGAGACCAGGATAAGGCCGCCGCCGAGGTCACCGCAGAGCAGGTGACCGCTGGCAAATTCTTTG
>JBGSKM010000065.1:0-1744 GCA_041741195.1 Pirellulaceae bacterium | reverse complement strand
TGGGATCCTAAGTTCGTCCATCTGGTAACGCAACACATTAACGCAGTCAATTCAGCGAACAATCCGATGGACCGAAGCGGTGGATCGGCCGCATCCTGATGGAAAATTTAATTGCCACCGCTCGGTCATCGGTGCCGTTCGTCCACTCAATCAACTCGCGGATGATGGAGACCTGACTGTTGGCAATCCGCGTGACCCGATTTCTGTTCTTGCTCGCCGCATCATGGGCTGTCATGACGTTCACTCACGAGATGGGGCACATTATCGGTGGAACATGCTGCGGTGGATCGCTGGAATCTGCGGACTTGTTGCCATGGCATCTTCCCTACAGCATCTTTGAACCTGATCCGTTTCCGTTGGTGACGCTTTGGGCTGGACTGATTATCGGCGTATTGGCTCCTGTCGCCATTGCGATGATTGTTCAACGCGACTGGATGTGGTTCATCGCGAACTTTTGCGTGCTCGCAAATGGAGCCTACATTGCGACCGGTTGGTTTTCTGGCGACCGCTATCTCGACACGCCAAAACTGCTTGAACATGGCTCAAGCCCCATCTCAATTGCGGTATACTGTTTACTGACCATCGGATTCGGATACGTTGGCTTTCGCCGATCTTGCATTGCCGCTCTGGTCGTGCCCACACCAATAGACACCGATAAAACACAAACCGTGGACGAACAAAGCGATGCACGCAAGTCGCCGGTCGGCCGCGAATTTGAATCATAGTTTTTTGGCGGCGACTGCGTGATCGCCAGCGTTATCCGACTCACGTGCTCCAATGCATGACGCAATCGACAATCTCTACGCGACGTTCGCCCATTGTCGAATCGGCGACGACTTCACGGGGTGCGATTGCTGCGTCGGCCCCGAACACTCTGCGAGACTTGCTGCTCCACCACTCCGCGAGCTGACCTACGAGGAACTCGAACGCTATTCCCGTAAAGCCATATCAACATGGGGCAACGTTCGACACTTCAAACACTTTCTGCCCCGCTTACTGGAACTTTCGATCGAGCATCGCGACGACTTCCTCGATCTCGCCGTGGTATTCGGGAAACTCAAATACGCGCAATTTGATTCCTGGCTCCAGCCCGAACGAGATGCTGTAAATCGATTCTTCGACGCATACTGGAAATATCAACTTGCCGATCCCATCGTTGGCGCCTTCGAGGACTCGATTGATACGGTTCTGTGCTCAATATCGAACGCCCTTTCTTCCGTTCAACGCTTTCTTGATTTTTGGATCGCAACACGCACGGACAATGCCAAACGACATCTGGCGGCCTTCATCCTGAACAATGACGACACGCTACTGAAGAAGGGCCGACTGTCGAATGCGTTCTGGGACATAACGGGGCAACCGCACTGTGAAGTCGTAAGCTGGTTGCAGTCGGATGCTGTGTTCGGATATCTTGATGGAGTTGACGATCTCGTACTTGTTGACGATTTCAGGTACGCGTGGCCGCAGCTAATGGCGATTCGCTCTGCCTTGGCCGAGGCCCAAACTTGACGCCAATCGTCGGATAACAACGCCGTCAACCGGAGCGGCGAAGTCGAGCGGTTTTGCAATGGACAATCTTTCGTCGCCGCCCGGTTACGGCCGACGTTCGGCCACACAGGAGCGAATCTAGAATTGGCAACGTTAAACGTAGACATTCCGAGGTTCTATTGTTTGCTCCGAAAGGAGTTTCTCTATGACGGCACTGCCCATCATGGCGAGTTCGTCAAAGTGTGCGTCTTCGGCG
>JBGSKM010000064.1:0-73416 GCA_041741195.1 Pirellulaceae bacterium | reverse complement strand
TCTGGAAAGACCTTCTGATAAGCTTTCACGACTTTACTCGCGGAAGTAGTGCTTGCTTGCAGTCCATCGGCGAATATCGGCTCACGCCGAACCAACTCAAATTCAAATT
The DNA here is from genome assembly GCA_041741195.1 of Pirellulaceae bacterium. GTDB lineage: Bacteria > Planctomycetota > Planctomycetia > Pirellulales > Pirellulaceae > JBBSJZ01. The sequence continues at coordinate 73,307 of JBGSKM010000064.1, read as the reverse complement.
GCCTCGGTTGGCTTAAATCAACACGCTGTTAGCCAACGGTGTCCACTCGCTGAACTATCAAGTCACCACGCCGGGCAAGGGATATGAGTTTTCCCGGTCGCTGAAGCCGCTGGAAAAGTTTCGCGATGTGATCACGCCGATCAGCGGGCTGCATCATCCAGGTGGATTGGGGCATCACCATAATTGCATCAAGATCTGGCTGACCGGCGGCAGGCTTGGTCCTACTGATCGCAATTCGATCTCGGTTGACCAGAAGATCGCCGAAGTCACAGCCCAACATACTCGTTACGCTTCGATGGAAATCGCCATCAATCAAGAGTCGTTGGCCTGGACAGCCGACGGCGTTGGACTGCCACCGCTTCGTCGTTGCAGTGAAATCTTCGCGTCGTTGTTCGAAGAGCCCAAAGGAGGCGTTGCAGCCCAGCGTCGGGCTTTGCGCCGTAAGGCGAGCGTGCTCGATGACAATCTCGCGGAAGTGCGCCGGCTCGAGCAGAAGATGGGAACCGCCGACAAAGGACGCATGGAACAATACTTGACTTCGCTGCGTGAGGCGGAGATCCGCACTCGTCGGGCCGATGCGTGGCTCGACACACCGCTGCCCGAGGTCGACGACGACGTACGCAAACGAACCAACCGCGACATCGCCGTTTCCATGGCAGGCGACTATTTCCGTACGGTCTATGATTTGATGGTGCTCGCTTTTCAGACCGATGTGACTCGCGTGGCGACCTTCAGCATGGGTGGTGAAGGCCAAGCGATTGCCATTCCAGAAATCGGCATCACCGAGTCGCGACACCAGCTCAGTCATCACGGCGGTGACCTGGGCTACATGGAAAAACTGACCAACTACGACACCTTCGCCATCGAGCAGTACACTTACTTCTTGAGTCGTTTAGCAGAAACCAAGGACGTCAATGACAAACCGTTGCTTGACTCGACGATGGCACTGTTCGGCAGCGGCATGTCGTACGGTCACAGCCACGGCAACGCCAACCTGCCACTTGTGCTCGCTGGTGGATCGGCGATGGGGGTAAAGCACGGTAGCCATCTTGATTTCAACCAAGGCCACTTCGATGGATACAAACTTGACGAGCCCGCTGAACATTACCGGTTATGCAGTCGCCCAGCGAATCCAGATGCTCATATGAGCAATCTGCTGTTAATGATGGCGCAGCGGATGGGAGTCGAATTCGATCAGTTCGGGGATAGTAATCGTGTGATCGAATTTTAAAACCTTAATCTTAATCCTACTCTTAATCTTAATCCTGACCGTTGGGGTGATAATGAGGAGGAGGATTAAGAGTAGGATTATGAGTAAGATTAAGATTAAGAGTGTATTGTGAGGTGGGGATCGTGAAGCAGTTTGACCATGAGAAATTGTGTGTCTACCAACAATCAATACGCTTTGTTGCTTGGGTTACCGATTTATTAGAATCCATTCCCAAGTCGATTGCGGCTCACGATCAACTCGACCGGGCCTCGACATCGGTCCCATTGAATATCGCAGAGGGCAATGGAAAATTTACCCCCAAGGATCGGTGCAAGTACTTCGATACTGCCCGTGGCTCAGCTTTGGAATGTGCTGCTTGCCTTGACGTCTTGCACGCCAAAAAGAAGATTGATTCTGAAACGGCTAATATTGGGAAAGCTTTTTTAATCGAAGTCGTATCAATGTTGGTCGGCTTAATTCGCTCAAATTCACCAGATCGCAACGTTTAATAATAATCTCATGCTCAACTCACACAGTTTGCTCTACGCCCTGAATTTTGCGTTGCTCCTGGTGATCTCCGCTACCACAATCGCCGACGAAGCTTTTCGTCCACAAGCGGGCGAATTTCCTTCTTTGGAAAAGGCCCACGCCTACCGGGGCGAACTTGTGTTCGTGGATCATCCCAACCGCCGTGGCAGCATTCGCGTTGAGGGTACTGGTAAATTTTACCGCAACGACCCACATCCCTTCGCCATGCTTCCCTACGGGGTCATTCGGTATCACGGTGCGCCGGCGGACCTGCGCGACATTCCGCTCGGCACGGTGATGCACGTCCATGCTTTTTTGCCGCCCGACCCGAAGATTTCTGCCGTTCCGGTCTTGCCGGTTGACAACAAGAATAGTGACGCTGGGCATTATCGTGGCATCGGTACCGCACCCGCCGAGAACCATGTTCTGTTGCTCGAAGACGAACCGAGTCATTGCTTGGATCAAGGATTGGTTTGGAAGCTTAAAGAAGTGGAACTTCAGAACCATGCGGGCAGAATCATTGCCAGTCGTCAGCCAAAGGACAGTGAAGGCGGCAACTTCAGCGAAGAAGAGATGACCTTCGACGCCGCCACTCGCATTTGGCGCGGCCGCGAGCGGATTACCATCGCGGACCTGATTGCCGAAGAAGCTTGGCCTGCCAGCGGAAAAAAAGATCTTGCTGGGCAATCCGTTTTGCTCGGGATCACTTGGAGGCCCTCAACAGGAGACGGCCTGAGCGGTGCTTTCACCAGCTTCCATATCTCCGACATTTGGCTGGACGAAACCTCCATCGACCATGCCGCCCAACTTCAGACCGAGACGCACAGGGTATTCATTCGTAGCCGCTGGATGCCGGCCTGGGTTGATGCCGTCGAGTATGGCAAGTTCGGGCGCGCGACTGTTACTGCGACGCTGTTCGGCGGCATGGATCCGTCGCTCTACGCCGACTTTAAAGAAGACGTTGGGGCACAAATCAACGGAGCCGAGAACACGTTGAAGCATACCGCGGGTCACTATGGCCCTGGCCACGTTGCTTCCAATGGAAAAATCATTAGCGTCACCCAGGCAACCGGAGCGATTCCGCTTGGCAGCAGCGGCATCCAGATCCGCTTCGAAACCGACTTGGTTATCGAAGGCATCAGGCCCACGAGAGTCGTCCGTGTACGTCCTGAAAGCTGGCCCAAAATGCAGATTCCTCGCGAGGAATATTTGTTCCAGAACACCCCCGAGAATCGCTTCCCGACTCCTGATATTTTTCCCAAGTACTAGTGCTTCGCCAACATTGAGGATGCTCCAGAACCGCCAAGAACTCATGTTCGAGCACATCCCGTGATGATTCTGCCAACCCGAGTAGTTGCTCGAGCAAGCGAACGCGACCCATGGTTTGTCCTTGTTCGTTTTGCAAGTGAAATCGACAGTGGGATTGATGCCTATCATGAACGACGCCAACATAGACTCAGCAACCACAAGGTGCGCCACATCCTAACCCACACGAGCTGGCGCGAAAATGCAGTAAACTACACTGAATGTGATTTCGCTCGCCCATTTTGAAACGAGCTTTCCCCCTGGTTCCATTGAATAACATCTTGAATTGCCTAATTGAAGCACTGCCCACGCGCGGGAATCACGTACGCTGGGTTTCGCCGGTCTTTGCAACCGCTATCTGTTTGCTTTACGCAATGCTCGTGAATGTTGTGCTTGCGACAACCCCAGCGTGGGCCGAGTCGTCCGATCAGCCCAACGTCGTGATCATTTTGGCGGACGATTTGGGATGGAATGCTGTCGGGTACCACAATCCCGAAGTCAGCACACCCAACATCGATCGGCTATGCTCCGAAGGCGTCGAATTGGATCAATTCTATGTCTCTCCGATGTGCACACCGACGCGCGCGGGGCTGATGACGGGTCGATACCCGATACGCTTCGGGTGCGCTCGATCGGTCATTCCACCATGGCGAGATTTCGGATTGCCAACCGACGAACGGACCATCGCCCAAGCATTGGGAGTGATCGGATACGGCCAACGTGGGATCTTCGGCAAGTGGCATTTGGGTCATGCGCGACTGAAGTGGCTGCCGACTCAGCGGGGATTCACGCATTACACGGGATGCCTCAACGGAGCGATCGACTATTTCAGTCTCGAACGCGACGGCGAAAGGGACTGGCACGACAACAATGAACCTTCGCAAGCCCAAGGCTACGCGACGACGCTGATCGGTCAAGCCGCAGCAAACTTCATCGAGACGTCGGCGAGTCGCGAGGAGCCATTTTTTTGCTACGTGCCATTCACGGCGCCACATTCGCCGTTTCAAGCGACCGAGAAAGATCTCACTCGATACAGCCACATCCGCAACAAGACCAAGCGAACCTACTACGCCATGATTTCGGCCATGGACGATGAGGTCGGCCGTATTCTTCAATCCATCGACAAGATGGGTATTCGCGACAACACAATCGTGTGGTTCATGAGTGACAATGGCGGCGTCGCTGAGATCAAGGGCAACAATTCACCGCTTCGCGGTGCGAAGTTGTCGACGTATGATGGCGGCGTTCGAGCGGTCGCGTGTGTCCGCTACCCGCGAATGTTTCCTGTATCGAAACTATCCGAGCCAGCGGCTTTCATCGACGTGATGCCGACGGTGATGTCACTCGCCGGAGCCTCTGGCGAACTCACTGATGGCAAGCCGCTAGATGGCTTGGATTTGACGGCGTTGTTGTCTGGACAAGTGGACCATTTGCCCCCGCGTCCGCTTTATTTCTATCACGGACAATCGGGCGAGCAGCAAGAGACGATGGCGATCATTTCCGCTGCTTGGAAATTAGTTGTCAACGGCCCAAATTTGTCGGATGGAGTTCGGCCGGAACACACGATTTCACTTTTCGAGTACCAGGACGCAAGGGAAACGACGGAAGTCTCGGCGGAACATGCCGACGTGGTTAACAAGCTTGTGGATGACTTGATCGAGTTCCGCAGGCTCCAGCCCGACGACGGTGTTCCGCCCTATGGTGTGGGGAAAGACGGGTTTGTTGCCCCCGAGCGATGGAGTGTTTTCAAGTGATGACGGGCGTTCGCATGTGTGTCGCGTACTGCCGACGAGCAAACGCGTGTGAACATTCGCTGCGGAAAACGGCCGGTGAAGTTTGACACTTCTCGACCCAACTTCTACACTACAAGCATCTTTTCTGGCGCCTGCTCATCTCACCCCCGAGCGGCATTCCGGTTGCCCATGTCGGCGTTCATTCCTTGACGCGTTTGCTAATCGTAGTTGCGGTGTTGTTGCTAACGCCTTGCTTTGCACGAGCAAGCTGCGGCGATTGGCTTGCGCAGCACGAAACCTTGGAGCACGCGCAGTCAATGTCCAGTGTCTCGCCGCTGGAATTAGCCAGAGAACTGGATCAAGCCACATCACCGGCTCCGATTCGACGATTACCGTGTGACGGACCGGGATGCCGCCAGGCGCCAGCGGCGCCAGTGGTACCGACGGATTCGGGAGCCATTCGCGCCGAATGCAAGACATTGATTGGCCGATTGTCGCCGGCGGCGATCGACGTGGAATCCATGATTTTTCGATGGGAAGAGCGACAGTTTGCTTGCCGGGATGGTTTTCTCGCCGCGATCGAACGACCGCCCAAGTCCTCGCAATTTCACTGCTGCGTCTGAAATTGCCCTGTCACTGAATTGACCTGTGTTAAGTCCCGAAAACTCCGGGCCATGCTTGTCGATTCGTGCTCACTTGAATTGAACCAGGACTTTACATCGTCATGTCGATCGCCACCTCCGTGGGTGACGCACAAGTTCCCGTGCCCAAGAAGAAGTACGTTCGTGCCGTCGGTCCACGGCTGCGCAAGCTACTATATTTTCTGTTTGCACTTGTCGCGTTGCTGTTCGCAAATGCCGGTTACCTTTCGACGATCACTTTCCTTGAGTGGCTTCGTGGCGAAACGTACCAGGATTATTTCTATCAATACATGTTCTTGGGGCATCTAGCTCTGGGGCTGCTGCTGGTCGTTCCGCTGATTGTTTTCGGTATCATTCATTTGTTGAACTCCAAGGACCGTCGCAATCGACGCGCGGTTCGAATCGGGTACGCACTCTTTGCCGTCAGTATTTTGGTGCTCGTGTCCGGCATTCTGCTGATGCGAGTCGGCGGTTTGGACCTAAAGCAACCGATCGCGCGCAGCGTCGTGTATTGGCTGCACTTCGCCTGTCCGCTAGCGGCGGCTTGGCTGTATTGGCTGCACCGATTGGCGGGGCCGCGGATCAAATGGAGGGTGGGCTTCTCGTTCGCGGGTTTTGTCGCCGCGGCGGTGGCGATGATGGTGCTGTTACAAACCCAGGATCCTCGCAACTGGAACGCGGTGGGGCCGGAAACGGGGGTCAAGTACTTTGAACCGTCGCTTGCCCGCACGGCGACTGGCAATTTTATCCCGGCCGAGGCGTTGATGGACGATGCCTATTGTTTGAAGTGCCATGCGGATATCCATAAGGACTGGAGCGATAGCGTCCACCGTTTTAGCTCATTCAACAATCCGCCGTATTTCGCAAGTGTTAGTAACACGCGTGAAAAGTCATTGGCTCGCGATGGGAATGTCCAAGCCTCGCGATGGTGCGCCGGATGTCACGACCCCGTGCCCTTTTTCTCGGGGGCCTTCGACGATCCGAACTTTGACATGCTCGGTCACGCGACCGGACAAGCGGGAATCACTTGCACGGTGTGTCACGCGATTACCAACGTCAACAGTGTTCGCGGGAATGCCGATTACACGATCGAAGAACCGCTGCATTATCCGTTTGCGAAAAGCGACAACGCGGCACTCCAGTGGATCAACAACCAGCTCGTTAAAGCCAAACCGAGCTTTCACAAGAAGACGTTCTTGAAACCGTTTCACAAAACGGCCGAGTTCTGTTCGACCTGTCACAAAGTCCATTTGCCGATGGCACTCAATCACTACAAAGAGTTTCTCCGCGGCCAAAATCACTACGATCCCTACTTGTTTAGTGGGGTGTCGGGACACGGTGCTCGAAGCTTTTACTATCCGCCCAAGGCCGAAGAGAGTTGCAATCGCTGTCATATGCCACTCGTCGCGTCGGACGATTTTGGTGCCAAGTTCTTTGACGGCGCCGATAAGTTAAGTGTCCACGATCACATGTTTCCATCCGCGAATACTGGGATCTCGTGGCTACGCGATCGCGAGGAAGTCACCAAGGCGCACCAGGATTATTTGCAAAACATCACTCGTGTGGACATCTTTGGTGTTCACCAGGACGGTGAGATCGATGGCGAACTGATCGCACCGCTGCGTCCTACCGTTCCGGCGCTTGTTCCCGGTAAAAAGTACTTGCTCGATACGGTCGTCCGGACACTGAAACTCGGTCACTTGTTTACCCAAGGCACCGTTGACTCGAACGAGGTCTGGCTCGATGTGACGGTCACGAGTGGCGGAAAAGTGATCGGTCGAAGCGGTGGTATCAACCCGGACCAGCAGAACGAAGTTGATCCGTGGTCACATTTTCTCAATGTGTTCATGCTCGACAAAGACGGTAACCGAATTGATCGGCGCAATGCCGAAGATATCTTCACCCCACTTTACAATCACCAAATACCGCCGGGTGCTGCGGCGACGGTGCATTATGAGTTCACAGTCCCAGAAAACATCACGGCTCCGATCGAGTTTGAAGTCAAACTACAGTACCGAAAATTCGATAGTCGTTACATGGATTTCGTTGCTAAGCAGAACGAGAAGTTCGGCAACTTGATACGAGGTCACGAGCCGGGTCAACCGTATGAAAACGAGTTGCCGATCACCACTATGGCGACTGACAGGGTCGTGTTCCCGGTGGATGGGATCGAAGCATCGGTCGAAAACCCGCCGCGAGAGATACCGGAGTGGCAACGTTGGAACGACTACGGCATCGGCATGTTGCTCAAGGGCAAAGCGCAACTTCGCCAAGCGGAAGCGGCGTTCAAGCAAGTCGAAGCGCTTGACCGGTACGATGGCCCGATGAATTTGGCGCGTGTTTACAATACCGAGGGACGTCTCGATGAAGCGGTCGATGCATTGACTCGGGCACTGAAGTATTCCGAAACTGACAAAGCCTTTCCACGTTGGACGTGGGGATGGTTATCGGGGTCCGTCAACGCTCAACAAGGCCGACTGGAGGAGGCGAGGCAGAATCTGCAGAGCGTTCTCGAAGATACGACGGCTGAGATGCAAGCGCGCGGATTCGATTTCAGCATCGACATCGAGGTCATCAACTTGTTGGGCCAGACCCTGTTTGATCTGGGCAATCAACGCGATCGCCAAGGACGTGGGGACGAAGCGAAACAGTATTGGCAAGACGCGGTGGCCAGGTACCAACGGACGCTCGAGATTGATCCCGAAGATGTCGCGGCACATCACAACTTGCAATTGCTGTATGAGCGACTGGGTGATTCGGAGTTGTCGGCCAAACACCGAGAACTGCATTTGATCTATAAACCGGACGACAACGCGCAAGGCCGAGCGATTCGGTTGGCGCGTGAGAAGTATCCGGCGGCCAATCATGCTGCCGAAATGGTGGTGAAGTATCCGCTGCAGCGCGAGGGTGCGCCGGGTTTGGATTTATCTTCATCCGAGCAGACTGAAAAGATAGCGGGTGAGGTATCGCGATGAGCAAAGGTTCGTTGAAACGCAAACGGCGGGAGTCAGCGTCGACCGACGTCGAGTCGGAGGTCGAGGAGCGGGACGACGCCGTCATCGGACGAGCGCTGCGTGGTTCGTTAGTGGTGATCGTGATCCTTGTCGTGATCGCTGGCACGGCAGCATATATCTTGACGCGGCCCAAGCCGCTCCCGCCGGTCAAGGAAACGCGGATGGCGGCGGCGCAGGTGCGTGAAGAGTCTGGCGTCGAAGTTCCGGTGGTGATGTTCCGCGACATTACCAAAATGTCGGGCGTGACTTTTAAGCATAACAATGGCGCCGCCGGCGAAAAGCTTTTGCCGGAAACGATGGGCGGCGGTTGTGCTGTGCTCGACTTTGACAACGACGGCGATCAAGACGTGTTGTTCGTCAACTCAAGGTCATGGACCGAGAGTGACAAGCCGAGTTCGATGGTGCTGTACCGTAACGATGACGGTCATTTCACGGACGTTACGGAGGGCTCGGGATTGGATGTGTCGATGTACGGAATGGGCGCGGCGGTCGGCGACTATGACGGCGATGGATTGTCGGACGTATTCATCACCGCCGTGGGTAGTAACGCGTTGTTCCGTAATCTCGGCGACGGCAACTTCGAGGACGTGACGCAAACGGTCGGCATTGCTGGCGACGCTGGTCGATGGAGCAGTGGCGCGGGCTGGTTTGACTATGACAATGATGGCGATCTCGACTTATTCGTGTGCAACTATGTCGAGTGGAATCGTGAATACGACGTGGCCCAGAATTTTCAGTTGGTCGGTGGCGGTCGAGCGTATGGTCGACCGCAGAACTTTGAAGGGACGTACCCGTATCTGTATCGCAACGATGGCGGTGGAAAACTAACCGACGTTTCGGAGTCCTCGGGAGTCCAGATCAAGAACTCGATTACTGGCGTACCGCTTGCCAAGTCGCTGGGAGTGACGTTTTGTGATTTGGATTCAGACGGTTACCTCGACATCGTCGTGGCGAACGACACCGTCCAAAATCTGTTGCTCAAGAACACGGGCGAAGGAACGTTCGTCGATATGGGCGTGTTGTCCGGGATCGCTTTTGATTCCAGCGGCAATGCGCGTGGCGCGATGGGAATCGATGTGGCTCCCTTTCGAGGCAGCGGCGCGATGGCCATTGCGATTGGAAACTTTGCCAATGAGATGACGGCGTTATACGTTGCCAAGCGAGGCAGTTTGCAATTCTTTGACGAAGCCGTCTCCACCGGGCTCGGCCCCAATACGCGACTCGAGTTGACGTTCGGGGTTTTCTACTTCGATTACGACTTGGACGGACGGCTTGATCTGTTTTGCAGCAATGGACATCTTGAGGAAGAGATCAATCGCGTTCAACCGAGCCAGCACTACGAGCAACCGGCTCAACTGTTTTGGAATGCGGGCGCCGACCAGGGTACCGAGTTCGTGCGTGTTGACGCCGCGCATTGTGGCAAGGATTTGCAAGAACCGACGGTGGGTCGTGGCGCCGCGTACGCCGATTTCGACGGGGACGGAGATCTCGATATCGTGACAACCGCGGTGGGGCGTGAGGCGAGAATTCTACGCAACGATCTGGATCTGGACCGGCATTGGCTTCGAATCAAACTCATCGGCGACGGCAAAAAGGTCAACACCGACGCGATCGGCTCCTGGGTCGAAGTCACGCTCGGCGACGAAACGTTGCGTCAACAAGTGATGCCAACCCGCAGCTATCTGTCGCAAGTCGAATTGCCCGTCACCTTCGGACTCGGCGACAGGGATCAAGTCGATAATGTCATCGTCACTTGGCCGGACGGCGAAGTCCAATCGTTAGGCAAGCTCGATATCGACAAGCTTCACACCATCCGCCGGTGACCCACATCGACTGGCGCTGGTAAGTATTCACCGTCCCGCGACTTTGGCGACTGCTTCGCCAACCACCTCGCGAGGATGCGGTGTCACCGCGCGGCCGGGCAGAGATGTCAGCACGACGCATACCGTGTTCGATGTCGGATCGGCCCAGGCAAGCGTGCCCGTCGAACCGGTATGCCCGAACGATTGATCGGAGCATCCACGACTTGCGGCCACAATTCCCACATTGAATCCCAATCCGCGAGGTGTTAGCCCGGGCGACGATTGGCGCGTGACCATCATCCGCTGGCTCTCCGGCTTCAAAATCGTTCCCCGCGCCAACAGGAACTCTTGCATGTATCGCCCCACGTCGAGGACTGATGATTGGGTGCCGCCCCATGGTGCACCAAGTCGACGCCAGTAATCGCTGTTCCAATCCCAACCTTTGGCCGACGGATCACCGGCGCCCGCTTCGGGCGCGGCAAACTCCATCTGGACGGGCACCCAGTCACTGTTGGCAAAGCTACCCATTCCCTGGGCCGACCGATCCATACCCAGTGGTTGGAAGACTCTTTTCGCAACAAAGTCCCGGATGTCCGTTTGCGAGATGATTTCGGCCACATGCGTTGCCAGTAGCACGCCCATACTCGAGTACTGGTAGCGGGTTCCGGGGGCAAACTCGAGCGGAGTTCGGATGGCGTGCTCGACAAACTCGTCTAAGGTTGCATGTCGTTTTCGTAACCGGTCATTATCGGCAAGTTGATCGGGGAGTCCCGAGACATGGGTTAACAAGTGCCGCATGGTGACCGAGTCGCGCCCATCGCCGCTGAACTGTGGGATAAATCGCTTCAGTGGATCCTCGAGTTTGAAATCACTGCTGTCAAACAGCGTCATCAAAGCGGAGATGCAGATCGGCTTTGAGATCGATCCCAGTAGAAACATTGAATCGATGGAGCGCGAGCCTCCGTGGATACGTTGATACGACTGGGCACCTTGGATCACGTTGATTGCGGCGCAATTGACTTGGCCCGAATCCACGAACTGTGCAAGCAAGGCGGATGCTTGATCGAAATCTTCGCTCGAGATTGCCCCGAACAACGGTGCGGCGAGCGCGCTGGTCAGGCCACTCTTTAAAAAGTGTCGTCGATTCATGTTCATGAGTCCGGTCGTCGAAAATTCGAGTTTCAATCAATCCGCCGCTGCGGATGGGGCTGGTGCAAGATAACGCCAATTCTTGAGGTACGAAATCAAGTTCGCCACGTCGACCGGCGCCATTTGCTGCTCAAAACCATCGGGCATCAAGGAGACTCCGCGGGGAAGGAACTGTTCGATTTCGTCACGATTGATCGAGACGGCATCGCCACCGGAAACCTTCAAAGTGACCGCGTCGCTGCGATCGTCAACGAGTAGTCCGTCGACGGTGCGGCCATCGGTCGTAAGGATCGAGTAACGAACGAACCCCGCATCGATCGCGCGACTCGGATCGAGGATGGAGACCAGCAGGGTTTCCGGAGTCTGAGTACGGCTGTCGCTAATGTCTGGGCCGACATGATGTCCGACTCCGGCAATGACATGACACGCGGAGCAATGTTTGACGAACAGCCCTTGACCGACTTTCGCATCGGCATCCATCGACAAGTAACCACGATATCGCTCGATCACTTTGCTACGATCTTGACCCACGACTTGCAAAACTTCAGCGGCTCTCTTGGCCACTTTGCCGTCTTTCGATGCCAGCAGCCGCTGCGAATCCGAAGCGGTGAGTAGCCCTCGGGCTAAACGATTCGATGCAAGTGACTCTAGCACCCAGTGCTGGCCGGAAGGTTTCGACAGCGCCAACTGAACGCTGGCCAGCGACACGCTCCATGGCAACTGGTCGATTCGCGAATCAAGCCAGTCTAAGAATTCAATCAAGTCGTCCGCGGCACTTACCCGAATGGCGGCAATTTGCACTTCCGAACTGCTTGTGTCATCACGAAGCTCGCGGAGTTTTGTGCGGTCGCCTATCGCCGCCAAGCGAATTGCTGAGATACGTTCACTTGCACTCAGCGCGCGGTTCGAAGCGATGTCTTGTGCCGTCGCTACAAGCTTGGCCATGCGATGTTGAGCCTGCGGAGAAAAATTTTCGACGATCACGGCTGGGGCCTTTCGTGCCCGTTCGATACCATCGATCCATGCCGAGGCGAGTGACCGAGCGTTGGAATCGCCCGCGACCAGTAACCACGAAGGTTCCGTGTCAGGGTTCGCGGCCGCTTCACGGCGAACCAGCCGCTTGGCGATGACAAGATTGAGTGGCGATTCGTCTCGCAGCATCTCGCTGAGCAACGGCGATACGTTGACATCAGCGACGGCACCGATTGCCAGCTCGACCACGTCGTGTTGCTTTGGAAATTGCGACGCCTGGGCCAGCGACAGAATCGACGGCTCGTCGAGTGGCGAATCAAGTGATGCGAGCGACGTCACCGCGGCAAGTCGAACCGACGCGGCTTCATCACGGGCCAGTCGCGAGGCAATGTTCGTACCGCTTGAGATCTGCGTGGCGAGCTTTGCGGCGATGCTGCGCACCGCGGGGTTCGCATCGTTCGCTAGCCGCTCGATGTCCGCAAGCTGTAGTGCCTGAATACTCGCCAGCAACGATGTCGCTCGCGACAAACCGGAGGGTGTTTTCAGCGACATCAACGACTCGCGGAGTGGTGCCGCCGAATTGGCGCCATGTTCATACAACCGGCGTGATGCTTCACTTCGTAGCCAGCGATCGGGGCTGTCCAGCAATGAAACCAGCGAACGAGGATCCGCATCCTTGATAGCGGGGTCGGTCGATGCAAATTTATGTTGGGCAGATCGAATGCGAAAGATTCGACCACAATCATTGCCCCATCGTTCGTCGACGCGGTGTTTAAGTTCATCCGGGACCCACTGGGGATGCTCAATCACGGCGCGGTGCATGTCGACGAGATAAACACAACCGGCGGGGCCATCGACTAGATCGACCGGGCGAAACCAAGCATCACGACTGGCGATCGCTTCGCCGGGATCGAGGACCGCGGTGGATTTGGGAATCGCATCGGAATCATCGACGCGAGCACGCTGGACGAGATACGCGGTCGGCTCACAACACAACAGATCGCCTTGCCACGATTTCGGCAGGCCACTGGCGGCGATTCGATGCACGGCGCACGCGGCACTGAATTGACCCGCGTGCAGATTGCTGGTTGTCCATGATTCTGCGATTGGGTGTACCGAACTATCGGCCCCCGAGGGGCTGACGTCAAATACAACATCGGATGAGTTCAGCCACGGATCGTGAGACACCAGCGACAACGGCAATGCGGCTAGTTTTCCCGGATTGCGATTGCTGACGCCAATTCGATTGCCAAAGTCATCGATCGACAATCCGTATTGGCTGTCGCCGGACACGGCACCAAAGTAGCCGCCGTTGGGATCGAATGCGAAATCGGCATGAACCAACCGAACGGGTTCATCGCGTTTGGGCCATCTCGGGTCGCTGGGCTCGATCGTTCCACCGCGCAGCCCACCGGCGACGTAGACGAGTCCATCGATGCCGAGCGTCGGATGATTGGCTCGCAACTGTTCATTGTCTTCGGCGAAACCCGTGAACCAAGTTTCTTTGACATTACAGACATCGTCGCCATCGGTGTCGGCCATGTAGGCGATGCGGCCAGCAAGCGTCACGATCACGCCGTCTCGCCAAGGTTGGATTCCCGTGGGAAAGACCAGATGGTCGGCGAACACCACGGAATGTTCGTAGACTCCGTCTTGATCCAAGTCGCGCAAGATGCGGATGGTGCCATTGAAACTGGGTGGGTGTTCACCAGCCGTCGAATCCGACGGGTCGGCCGATTGCGGTCCCGTCGGATAGTCGCGCATCTCGACGACCCACAATCGCCCCTGTAGATCAAATCGAGTTGCGACGGGATCGATGACTTCGGGCTCGCAAGCGACCAGCTCGACACGAATATCCGGACTGGTGACAAATGCCGCGAGTGACTCAGTTGGCGAAAGCGCAGCATCGCGAGTTGCCAGTCGCGTCGACGCGTCTAGCGACTCATTTTCGGGCAACGCGTTTTCATCACCTCCAGCGGTTGACGTCAACAATCCGAGACCCACCACGAAGACTCTCGCAAGCCATCCGAATCGTAACATGCGATGCCTCCGGTTTGACGCGACGCGGGCTGTTAGAAATCGACTTTGATGGATGCGATTGTATTGATGAATTGGTCCATCGTGGGCATCCGCGTATCGACGTTTGGATCCAGCGCGTTCATGATGGCGCGAGCCAACCGCGGATCGAGATCCGGTCGGCGGGTGAGGATCTCTTTCGGTGGCGACGTGTCGTGATTGAGAGCGGCTTTCCCGTTGACAATTTCACCCTGCCACGGGTGCTCGAAGGTGCATAGGCAGTAGCAAGTCACGCCGAACGAAAAGATATCAACGCGTTTGTCCGTGTTCTTTCGCCGCACGATTTCCGGCGACATGTACAACGGCGTTCCCGTGCGATTCCCAGGGGCCATGAACACGCGCGTTGCGGGCAGCGTCAAACCAAAATCGATCAGTTTGACTTTGTTCAGGTCAGGTTCGCAGATGAAATTTCGAGGACAAATATCACGATGGATAAAATCTTTGGAGTGAACATAGCGAATCGATTCGGCCATTTGGCGGATCATCGATAGTCGCTTTCCGGCGAGTTCCGCTTCCTTTTTCGCGACGATAAGCTGTTGCAAACTCGGGCCTTCGATGTATTCCATCACGAGGACCGGTTCGCCCTTGAGCGACAATCCCGCTTCGTAGGTCTCGACGATGTTGGGATGCTTCATGGCCATCGCGATTTGGCCTTCGCTCGGTTTGTTGAACGCCTTGAAGCGACCTTCAAACAATTCAACTTTTTCGATATCGAGAATTTTGATCCCGACGGTGCGATGAAGCTCGTGGTCGCGAGCCACATAAAAGTTGCTCATCGTACCCATCACGCTCGTCCGCAGACGCTCAAACCGCGCGTCAATATCGATGCGTTTGGTCGTCGAGTTGCTTTTGAACATCGAGCGAAGGGAATCGATCAAACTCATACACTACTTGCCGCAATAGTCGATGGCGCGAGCGATCTCGCTCTTGAGATTTTTACGTTGGACGATGCGGTCGATGTAGCCGTGTTCGAGCAAGAACTCGCTGGTCTGGAAACCTTCGGGCAATTCGATTCCGATCGTTGCCTTGATTGTCCTTGGACCCGCGAAGCCAATCAATGCTTTGGGTTCGGCAAACACGAGATCTCCTAGCGACGCAAAGCTGGCGGCGACGCCGCCCATCGTCGGATTGGTCAAGACGCTGATGTACAACCCGCCGGCTTCGTCGTACCGCGCCAGCGCGGCGGAGACCTTGGCCATCTGCATCAGCGACAAGATGCCTTCGTGCATCCGAGCACCGCCACCCGAGGCGCTGATGATGATCAGCGGTAGATTCTGTTCCGTCGCTTTCTCGATCAATCTTGCCAATCGTTCGCCGACGACGCTGCCCATGCTGCCCATGATGAACGCGCTATCGGTGACCGCGAAAGCGACGCGCCGGGCACGGATCATGCCGGTCCCGGTCAACACAGCGTCCGTCAATCCGGTGCGAGCTTGTTCACCGATGAGGCGTTCGCCATAACGACGTCGATCCGTAAACTCCAGCGGGTCGGTCGGCCGCAAGTGTTCGTTCATCGCCTCAAACGTTCCTTCGTCGAGCACCTGAGCCACGCGTTCCAATGCGGACACGTAAAAATGGTACTCGCACTTGGGACAAACGTTTAAACGCCCAGCGACTTCCTTCTTGTACACCGACGCGCCACACCCGGGGCATTTCAGCCACAGGCCTTCGGGGACGCCTCGCTTTTTGGGCGGAATCGGCGTGGAGGATCCAGCCTCCGCAGGCACGTCGACCGGTCCGGGCAAGTCGGACGAATCAGTTCGATGGGTGTGTGAATCGACGGTGGCCATACTCGCGTCGGATACCGGGGGAATGGAGAAAGTGGATCGCGGTCGGGGCCGTTCCCGATGCACTCATACTCTAGCCACTTCACGCCTAGTCCGCTGCCTCAAATTTGCGGCTGGACCAATCCAGAATGTCGGGACGCATTTCCTCTGGGGGATGCTTTGAATCGATCGCCAATCGGCTAAATTGCGGCCTAGAGAGACGGCTTTCGCTTCACTTCCCAGAATTCGCGACCCAGGTTTCCATGTCGACCCGAATCCCCAGTGCTGCAGACCAATCCCCCCCGATTCGCCCCATTCGACGGTTGTTGGTGGCCAATCGCAGCGAGATCGCGACCCGCGTTTTTCGTAGCGCCACGGAACTGGGAATTCGAACCGTTGCGATCTATTCCAACGAAGACCGCTATGCCTTGCACCGATTCAAAGCCGATGAGGGCTACCAAATCGGCAAACCCGGCGAGCCGATTCGGTCCTATCTCAATATCGACGCGATCGTCGAACTATGTGTTAAGCACGACATCGACGCCGTGCACCCCGGTTACGGTTTCTTGTCCGAGAATCCCGACTTTGCCCGGGCACTCGAATCCGCGGGCGTGTTATTCATCGGCCCAAGTGTCCAGTCGCTCGAATCGCTTGGCGACAAAACCCGAGCCCGTACCTTAGCGGAACAGGCCGGCGTCCCGGTGCTGGGTGGCACCAATCGAGCAGTTTCCGGTTTCGAAGAGGCGGCGGAGATTGCCCAGTCGCTCGGCTATCCCGTCATTGTCAAAGCGGCCAAGGGTGGCGGCGGTCGCGGCATGCGAGTTGTCGAATCGGCCGATCAATTGGCCGCCGCACTGGAATCGGCCCAACGCGAAGCCAAAACGGCGTTCGGTAGCGACGAATGCTTCATCGAACGTTTTGTACGCGCCGCTCGACATCTCGAAGTCCAATTGATCGGCGATCGTCACGGTAATTTGAAGCACCTGTACGAACGCGACTGCAGCGTCCAACGTCGACACCAAAAGGTGGTCGAGATCGCACCGGCACCGAACTTGGCGCCCTCGATCCGTGAAGCGATTTGTGAAGCGGCACTCAAAATCGGTCGCGAAGTCGGTTACGAGAACGCGGGAACCGTGGAGTTCTTGTACGACGTCGACGCGAAGCAGTTTTTCTTTATCGAAGTCAATCCACGCATCCAAGTCGAACATACCGTTACCGAAGAAGTCACGGGCTACGATATTGTTCGCACACAAATCCTGGTCGCGCAAGGCTATTCACTCGACAGCGAGGAAGTCGGCTTGCCGCCCCAGTCGGAGATTCGGACCAACGGGTTTGCACTCCAGTGCCGCGTAACGACCGAAGATCCGGCGAACCAATTTCGTCCTGACTACGGTCGCATCAGCCACTACCGCTCGGCCGCGGGCCTGGGCATACGACTCGACGCGGGTACCGCGTTTAGCGGAGCGGTGGTGAATCCGTTCTACGATTCGATGCTGGTGAAGGTGACCGCACGGGCACGATCACTTGGCGAAGCGGCGCGACGCATGGATCGCTGTCTACAAGAGTTTCGAATTCGCGGGGTAAAGACGAATATCCCGTTCTTGATTCGGATGGTGAATCATCCATTGTTCTTGGCGGGTGAAGCGACAACGCGGTTGATCGATACGACACCGGAATTGTTTGAGCTGCCCAAACGTCGCGATCGAGCGACCAAGATCCTGACCTACTTGGCCGAGACCATTGTCAGCGGTAATTCCTTGGTCACCGGGCGCCCCGCGGCACTGCGTCGTGAGCCGGCGCCGGTTCCGAAGCTGCCTGCGGTGGAGCGACCGCCCCAAGGCACGCGAGATATCTTTCGCCGTGAGGGTGCCCAGGGGTTGGTGAAGTGGATTCGCCAACAGAAGAGTTTGTTGATCACCGATACGACGATGCGCGACGCGCATCAATCGCTGCTGGCGACTCGCGTCCGCACGTTCGACATGCTGCAGATCGCGCCGGCTTACGCGCACTTGGCATCGAGTTTATTTTCGCTGGAAATGTGGGGCGGTGCGACGTTCGATACCAGCATGCGATTCTTGAAGGAGTGTCCGTGGCAACGTTTGGCTGATTTGAGCGAGGCCGTCCCGAACATTCTCACGCAAATGCTGCTGCGGGCGAGCAACGCGGTGGGCTACACGAACTATCCCGACAATGTGGTGCGATTGTTCGTTCGCGAGGCGGTGCAAGCCGGGATGGATGTGTTCCGCGTGTTCGACGCCTTGAATTGGGAAGAGAACATGTACGTTGCGATGGACGCGGTGATTGCCGAAGGCGGCATCTGCGAAGCGTCGATTTGCTACACCGGTGATCTTCAAAACCCCAAGCGAACCAAATACGACGTCAAATACTACGTCACCCTCGCCAAACATCTCGAAGCCCGCGGCGCCCACTTGCTCGCGATCAAGGACATGGCGGGATTGTGCAAACCAGGTTCGGCGGTGCTGTTGATGCGGGCGCTGCGCGACGAAGTCGGCATCCCGATTCACTTTCACACGCACGATACCGCCGGAATCCAGGCCGCATCGATTCTGGCCGCAGCCGGCGAGGGACTTTCGATTGCCGATGCGGCGCTTGCGCCCATGTCGGGCGGGACCAGCCAAGTGAACCTCAACACGCTTGTCGAATCGTTGCGATTTACCGATCGAGCTTCCGATTTGCAAACCGACGCGCTCACGCAATTGGCGACGTATTGGCAAGCGGTCCGCGAGTTCTACACGCCGTTCGAAAGCCAAGTGTTGCCAGCGACGGGCGACCTGTACGAGCATGAGATGCCAGGCGGACAATACACGAACTTGTACCAACAAGCTCGCGCACTCGGGCTTGCCGATCGTTGGTCCGAGATTTGTCGTGCCTACGCAGACGTCAACCAGTTATTCGGTGACATCGTGAAAGTGACGCCCACGAGCAAGGCGGTGGGTGACATGGCGCTGTTCTTGGTCGCCAACGAAATTAGCGCCGCCGAAGTGCTGACCACCGGTCGTGCACTCGCTTTTCCCGCCAGCGTGATTGATCTCATTGGCGGACGCATGGGACAACCGCCTGGCGGATTCCCTCAAGATGTCATCCGCGTCATCCTGGGCGATCAATCCCCGGTGCTGGAGCGGCCCGGTGCGTCGATGCCGCCCGCCGATCTTGACGCTGCGCGCACCACGGCAGGTGACATCACCGCCGAAGCGCCGAGTGATCGTGACGCCGTGACGTACTTGCTGTATCCGAAAGTGTTCGAAGAGTTCGCGACACACCAAGCTACGTTTGGCGATGTTTCGGCGCTACCAACTCCGAACTTTTTCTATGGGCAGGAGCCTGGCGAAGAGATCGCCGTCGACATCGAAAAAGGCAAACGATTGATCGTCAAGTTCTTGGCAGTCGGTCAACCGCATCCGGACGCGACACGAACGGTGTTCTTTGAGCTCAACGGCCAACCGCGTGAGATCACGGTGGTGGACCATTCGCTCGAGCCTGATGTGAAAGCATCCATCAAGGCGGACCCGAAAGACCCGTCGCAGGTCGCCGCGTCGATGCCAGGCATGGTGATCACGGTCGCCGTCAACGAGGGCGACAAGGTCAAAGAAGGCCAAAAGTTAATGGTGCTCGAAGCGATGAAGATGGAAACCACCATCAACGCGCCGCTCTCAGGCACCATCATGGGAATCCAAACGCCTGCGGGAACACAAGTCGAAGCCGGCGACTTGCTCGTCACGATCAAATCGTAGGTCCACCTGGCGGGTTCCTGTCTTCATGCCACTCGGAAGCGTATTCTTGTGCGGACGCATTTCGCGTCGCGTAAGTTCGCCATCGAAAATTGAGAAGACAACATGGGCATGACGATTGAAAACAAAACGGTCTTAATCACCGGTGCCAATCGTGGGATTGGCAAGGCGATTTTGGAGGAGGCGATCGCTCGAGGCGCTGCGAAAGTCTACGCGGCGGTCCGATCTCTTGAATCGGCGGAGCCATTTGTCGCCAAATACGGCGATCGAGTCGTTCCGATCCGTATCGACCTCGCGGATCCCGCATCGATCACTGCGGCTGCGCAAACGGCCAGTGACGTCGATGTCGTCGTCAACAACGCGGGTGTGCTGAAGAACGCCAGCGCCGTCCAGGATCACGCGATCGAATCGCTCATGTATGAAATGGACATCAACGTCTATGGGTTGATTCGAATGGCCCAGGCCTTTGCGCCCGTGCTCAAAGCGAATGGGGGTGGCGCCTTCGCCCAACTCAATAGCGTCGCGTCCGTCAAGAACTTTGCGGACTTCGCCACCTACTCCGCGTCCAAAGCGGCCAGCTATTCGATCACGCAAGGGCTTCGCGACTCGCTTCGTGACCAAGCAACGCAAGTCGTCAGCGTGCATCCGGGACCGATCCAAACCGACATGGCCAATGCCGCGGGGCTCAGCGAGATGGCCGAGCCGCCGTCGTTGGTCGCTGCAGCGATTTTCGATGCGATTGCCTCGGGGGCCTTTCATGCGTGGCCCGATTCAATGGCCAAGCAAGTCGGTTCGGCGTATCAAAGCTTTGCGGAAAACGTCGTCGAAGCGGAAATGCAAGAAAGCTAGCGCGGGGCCATCAATCGATCCCAAAAGCGCTACGTAGTTCAGCGATGACGGATTCGTTCATCGCGGCAACAGGACCGATGTTGGTCGCATCGATCACCGCCTCCGCGGTCGCTTCGAGAACCTCCAAGCGATCGAAGACGTCCAAAACGCTGGAGCCAGCGACCGCGACTCCATCGTTTTCGAGAATGACGGCGGGCGATTGCGGAGTGATAAAATCCGCGAGTTGCCCATCGTTTTGGTATTGAACGCCGTACGGAATTCGCACCACGTCGCGCAAAAAGATGTAACTCTCCGGGATCGTTCGTGCGTCAAAGTACGAGTCGGTGATACTGTGTGCCGTCGCGTTTACCGGGTGGGCAAACACGACCGACGAGATACTCGGGTGGCGCTTGTAGATGGCCAAGTGCGCGAGCGTCGCCCGGCTCGGCTGTTTTCCGGACTCGCTTTCGCCGTTACGAATCAAGACAAAGTCATCGATCTCCAATCGTTCGCGGTCCTGTTGCGACGGCGTGATTAAGAACGAGTCATTGTCGACGCGGGCCGAGAAGCTGCCTTCCGTGCTGATCAACAGACGCTGGCGACAACCGCGGCGGACAAAGTCTCGCAACTGTTTCCGCAGTTCCTTTTCGTCGGAACCGATCGAGTCGCGATCAAACGTCTTCAGCGTGACACTTCGTCCCGAAGCCTTGGCAAGCTGTTTGTCGCTCAGGTAGCGAACATCACCGAGAGCTTTGGCGCGAATGACGGTCTTGGCAGCAAACTCCAAGGCTTCGAAGCGTTCGAACGCGTGCGACAGTGATTGGCCGCCCACGACGACGCCGTGGTTCTCCAAGATCACGCTGTCGCTGCCCGAGGCGAACGAATCGGCGATGTTGGTGCCCAGTTGTTTGCTTCCGGGTAGCGCATACGGTGCGAAACCGGCTTGGCCACAAACAAAGTGGGCCTGGTGGAACAAACGCGTGTTGGGGGTTTCGCGGCAGATGCTGAACGCGACCAGCGCCACCGGATGAGCGTGAACGATCGACCGAATGTCGGGCCGAGCCTGGTAGATCGCCTGGTGAAACGGAAACTCGGAGGACGGCGGGTGCAATCCTTCGATGGTGCCGTCGGAGCGGACGCAAACGATGTCTTTGCGAGTCAAGTTCCCTTTGTCGACGCGGGCAGGCGAGATCCAAATGTCGCCATTATCGTCGCGGATCGAGAGATTGCCGCCTGACGTGGTGGTCATCCGGTAACGATAAATTCGTTCCATCGTGCCCACAATCTCGTCGCGCGGGTGAACATGATTGGTCGCAGGTTTCATATTGACTGGTGGTTGCTGGTAAGGATCGATCGGTTAGCCGCTCAAACAATCTTGACCCCGGTGCCCGGTAGCGGCTATTTCACGATTTGTGAAAGTTTCCCGCCCAGGTTATCACGCCGCAACCACGGAAGGTTGATCGATGGCCGATCTCAAGCATCCCGCCCAAAATAATCCCGTCCCATTGCTCGACATTAATCGAGAAAACCAGCCGTATCGCGAAGAGTACTTGGAAGCACTCGCCGCGGTGCTCGATAGCGGTCGTTTTCTATTTGGTCCTGATGTCCACGAACTGGAACGCGAAGTCGCTAGTTACAGCCAAGTCGACAATGCGATCGGATGCGCCTCAGGCAGCGACGCCCTGCTACTGGCCCTGATGGCACTGAACATCGGCCCTGGCGACGAAGTCATCGTGCCGAGTTTTACGTTCTTTGCCTCCGTTAGCTGTATCACTCGGCTCGGTGCCAAGCCGGTATTCGTGGATATTCGGCCCGACACGTTCAACATCGACGCCGACAAGATCGAAGAAGCGATCACGCCGGCAACCAAGGCGATCATTCCTGTTCACTTGTTTGGACAATGTGCCGAAATCGATCGGATTTGCCAAATCGGCGGCGAGCACGACATTCCGATCATCGAAGACGCTGCCCAAGCCATCGGCGCCGCTTACAATTCGCGACCCGCCGGTAGCTGGGGATCGATTGGTTGTTTCAGTTTCTATCCGACCAAAAATCTCGGCGGGATGGGCGACGGCGGTATGTTGACCGCCAACGACTCAGCCCTCGCCGATCGCATCCGTTTGTTCGCTGCACACGGCATGCGGCCTCGTTACTACCATAAGGTCGTCGGCATCAATAGTCGCCTGGATACATTCCAAGCCGCGGTGCTGCGTGTGAAATTGAAGTACTTGCCCGAAGCCGTGGAGGCACGGGCGGAGAACGCGATTCGCTATACACGGATGTTACGCGATAGCGGGCTCGTCGCCGGCGATGCAGTGACGCTTCCGTACCACGATCCGATGGCGTTCCATGTTTGGAACCAATACGCGATCCGCGTGGGCGGCGGACGCCGTGACGCACTTCGCGCTCACCTCAGCGAACGTGGAATCGGTACGGAGATCTACTATCCCGTGCCGATGCACCGACAAGAATGTTACGCCGACATGGATCTGAACCGCGATAACTTGCCGGAGACTGAAGCCGCCAGCAACGAAGTGCTGAACTTGCCAATCTTCCCGTCGCTAACGGCTGATGAACAGTGCCGAGTCGTCGAAGCGATATCGAGTTTTTACGCTGCCAAGGCCCGCGTCGCTGCCTAAGCACACGCGGCGCGCGAAACAGTACGGTGTTCCCAAAAAAAAACGCCACCGTGATTTCACGGTGGCGTTTGTCGTTGATGTGTTTCGTCGCGTCTTAGGTGTGGAACTCTATTGCGAGTAGGGATCTTTGACAAGATCCACTACCACACACCCGCAGGCCTTAATTAGGCAGTCGGTGACGTCAATGCTTGCTGGAGCGCGGCCTTCGGACGCACGCCAACGAAACTATCTGAAACTTCGCCGCCCTTGAAGACGAGCAACGTCGGGATGCTGTTGATCCCGAACCGCTGGGCCGCGCCCGGGTTGTCGTCGATATTGACCTTACCGATTTTGACGGTCGGGTTTTCCTTGGCCAGCTCGTCGATCATCGGAGCAATTTGACGGCAAGGACCGCACCATGGTGCCCAAAAATCCACAAGCACTGTGCCATCAGCTTGTAGGACTTCGGAGTCAAAGTTGTCGTCGGTAAATTCTTTCACCGCGTCGGATGCCATGGCAGTTTTCCTCGTGTCGTTGAATGGTCAAATTCTTGAAGTGATCTAATGTCAATCGCAGAGTGAGATTGTAGGATGCTGCGCCGGGGTGTCAATTTGCCCCGCGTGGCAGCCGAACTCGCGAAGACATCCTCTTAACGCAATAACTGAGCCAATTCGTCCAAGATCATTGCGGTAGCACCCCAAATCATCCTCGATGCCAAGGGGCGGATGTCGGCGGAATCGGTTGCCGATCCATGTTGATTCCAGCGTGTACAGACGGCCGAATCGGTTCGGAACGACGGGGCGCGATACGACAGCACGTCACAGACGTGACCGTCACGCAAAACCGGTTTCTCACGAATCAACGTCGTTTTGCTGCGTGGATTCAGCAGCGTCGTCAGCGGAATCTCGATGACCTCGTCGACTTCACGCGGGTCTGGGTTCCATGCCGGTACAGGCGGCTGGACGATCAAAACGATCGGATGGACCCGATTGTCGCTGGCGTAAACGTATTGGGTCGACAACTCGCCACAGACCCGACCGACGTCGCAGGGAACGCCCAATTCTTCATAGAATTCTCGTCGAGCGGCGTCGTAGACGTTCTCACCCGGCTCCACACGACCGCCCGGCAGACAGATTTGGCCGCCGTGATGTTTGAGTGATCGGGGGCGAAGCGTCGTCGGAATCCACCATTGGCCCTCACGGTGGTACAGCGTCACGGCGACCGCCGCTAGCCGCGAGGCGGAACGAAGCGGTCCGCGATGCCGACCGTAGGCGAGCGCCGGCGACATCAGACGGTCCGAGCGCGAGGCAAGGACCGACGATTGCATTCGCTGCACCAGCCGATCACCCATCTGGGCAACTGACCACTCGTCGATTCGCTTGACCGACGACGGCGCAGGTTTGGCTAAATGCGTTGCCCCGGGGGCAGAAAGACTGTCTCGACTCAACAAATTCGCATTCCGTGTTCGCAATCATTGGACCTTTGGGGACACCATCCGTGGGTCGCCAATCAAGTTTACAGCAGGCTGTCCAGTTTACAGCAGACTCTCAAGCAACCGCCGCAGTTTTCGCAACTCCACGCGGTGATCATGATCGGGCATCGGCGACATGTGGACCGTTAACGCACGATCATATTTGTCGCGTTGAAGCTGGGTCACAATTTTACCATAGTCGATCTCGCCCTGACCAACGCTCACTTGGAACGCGTCCGGTTTGGAATCGCGAAGGTGAACGTTGATGACGTATTTCAAGATCTTGTCGAGGCTCTTATTTTTCGCGGGGCCCGTCAGGTACACGCTTGGATCCAGCGAGATCCCCAGACCGTCGACGTTATTGCAAAGCACCATCAGCGTGTCGGGATCTTCGCTCAAGCAACCCAATTGACTCTGCACGCCAACTCGAATGCCCTCGGTTTCAGCGGTCGCGACGAGCTTTTGTAGGTGCTCGACTTCTTCGTTGAACGGTGTCCCCAGCTCGGCCGACGGCACGAACAGATTGGCCACCTTGGTCGCCTTGGCCATGCGACAGATCTGGTGAAAATCATCGTAGTGATCTTCGCCCGTGCTGGCCAACCGAACGCTGAATCCCGAGATATCCAACCGGTGGCTGAATCGCAACCGCTTGGCCGCGCGTTCGGGGTCCTCGATCACTTCACTGGGCTTGATATGCCCGCCATTCTCGTGAATATCGATCTCGATGGTCGCGAACTCGAGATCCCGTAGAATCTCGATCGACTCAGCGAAATCCTTGTCCGGCCAACATTCCGTCGAAGCTGCAACAAACACGCGTGCTTCCTTTCCAATCCCTAGAACAATACTAAGCGAACAATACTACTCGGTCCAATCTCGAATCTGCCGAGAGCTTACCCGAGTGTCCCAGTTTCGCCAAACCCGGTTCCGAATTGAAACGGACTACAGAGTCTTTTGGCCGAGCAATCGTTTCATCGTTGAAGCGGCAATTTCGATCGTGTGGTTATTCAAAACGTGATCTCGCCCGGTGGCCGCGAGTGAACGCCGCCATTCCCAATCGTCCTTGAGTCGCTGGATCACGCTACACATTGCATCCATGTCCGTCGGATCAAACGTCAACCCGCCACCGGTTTGCGCGATCAATTCCCCGAAAGCGCCATGGTTGGGCATTGCGACGCACACATTGGCCGCCAACGCCTCGAGCACGAAGAGGCCCTTGGGGTCCTGGTACTCCGTCGGCACGCAGAGCAAGTCGAGCGATCGCAGAAACTGGACTTTGCCCGACAAATCGGGGCTGCCGTGATAAGTAAAACGATCGCTCAAGCCAGCGTCGCGGATTTTAGTGACGAGCGAATCGAAGTAGCGGCGGTTGCTTTCCCCAAGCCAACCGGCAACCTCCAAGGTGATATCGCGGTTGGAGGACTCGCGGGCCAAGCGTAGGAACCCCTCCACAAGCCGGTGCAAGCCTTTTTCGGGAGAGATTCGGGCGAGGTAGCCGAGCCGAAACGTCGCTGGGCGAGTCGGATCGACGGCAAGTGGATAACGAAACGGCGTCACATCAATGGAAAGGGGAACGATCTCGATTCGTTGACGGTCGATCCCAATCATCGCCCCCATCTTGTCCGCATAAAACTTGCTGTTCGTGACGAAAACGTCAACGTGCGATTGCAATCCGCCGCACAAACCGATCGCCTCCGTCCGCTGGCGCTCGGGCAAATGTTCGAGAAAGATGTCATCTCCCTGCAAAATCACGGCGACGCGCGTCCCAGGCATGCGTTGTTTGAGCGCCGGCAGCATCCCGCCGATCAATAAGTTGCTGAGTACCACCGCATCGGGTTTGATTTCGTCGGCGAGCCAATCGACGACGCGAACGACTTCATCGCGTTGGTTTCCATGCGTTCCGCGGAGCATTGAAATCGCTAAGTCGCCCAGGACGGCTGCGTCGGTGGCACCGGCACGTCGTGAAGCTAAACGAACCAGCGGTGGCCAATC
Source organism: Pirellulaceae bacterium (assembly GCA_041741195.1). Classification (GTDB taxonomy): domain Bacteria; phylum Planctomycetota; class Planctomycetia; order Pirellulales; family Pirellulaceae; genus JBBSJZ01. Next base: position 46,456 of record JBGSKM010000064.1, on the reverse strand, counting down.
CAGCAGGCGTCTTGCCCGAGCGGGAACGAATCGCATCCATGGCAAAACTTGGAGCAAATAGATCTGGACCCCGCCAAAGAACAGGTGTTTACCAGCAATGCTAGTCTCGTCGGTTCGAATGGGGGTATAGATAGGCTGGAGAAGACAGTCAACGCCGATACCGCGCAGCGACTTTGCCAACGCGTTGTCATGCATGCAACTCCCGCAGAACATACCGGCAGCCCCGGCGGTCAAGAAAACGACTTTCATGGAGCTCGTTGTGGCAAATCAGGCTCGGTTTTATACTCTGGGCCGGCAACCCGTTCGCCCCGGCCAGAACATTCTATCAACCGCATAACTCTCCACCTGTGGCCCAGTGCTCCTGTGGCCCATTCCGTTTCAAAAAACATGCCCCAATCTCCGGCGATCACGGACCTTTCCCACGCCCAATCGCCGTTTTTCTGGGGGATCGATGTTGGCGGAACGGGGATCAAGATCGGACTCGTCGACGACCAAGGGCAAACGTTGGCCTATGAAAGTCTGCCGACGCGAGAATCGGAAGGTCCGACTGCAGCGATGAATCGAGTGGCGGCCGTCGTCCAAGATCTGGAACAAAAACTCGACATTGCCAGTAACGTGGCTCGCATCGGACTCGGGGCCCCCGGGCCAATGGATTTGAAGCGTGGCTATTTGGTCGCGCCGCCCCAATTACCCGGATGGTGGGACTTTCCGATTCGCCAGTGTGTGCAAAAACTACTGCAACGCGACGTCACTTTTCTGAACGATGCCAACGCGGCTGCCTACGGCGAATTCTGGCTCGGCAGCGGACGCAGTGACACGTCGATGATTTTGCTCACGCTCGGAACCGGCGTGGGTGGCGGGATCATCGTCGAGAACGAATTGATCAACGGTGTGAACAGCTTTGGTAGTGAATGCGGTCACATCCTTGTCAATTCGGCTAGCGACGCTCGACTGTGCACCTGGGGTGGCGGTCGCGGGCAACTGGAAGCCTACGCGTCGGCCAGTGGCGTGGTGGCGCGGACGCGAGAACGACTGACCCAAGGAGCCGAAAGTTCACTGAGCGGACTGCTTGGCGGCGAGAATAGTGAGTTGACGGCAAAGAAGGTGTACGAGGCTGCGTTGGCCGGTGATGACTTGGCGAACGAGATCATTGACGAGACCGCATGGTGGTTGGCGATCGGCATCACGACATTGGTGCACACGCTCGATCCTGGCTCCGTCGTCTTGGGTGGGGCCATGGATTTTGGTGGCGCCCAATGTGCTGTCGGTCAGCGTTTCTTGGCTGGGATCGACGCAGAGTTCAAACGTAGAACGTTCGAAAACGTTTATGAAGGCACGACAATCAAGTTCGCTGAATTAGGCGGCGATGCCGGATACCTCGGTGTCGCCGGTTACGCACGCAAAGAAAACCTACAGGCCCATCGCCAGTGAATATCCGCAATTTTTGTATCATCGCGCACATCGATCACGGCAAGAGCACTCTTGCCGACCGGTTGTTGGAACACACCGGAACGGTGAGCAAACGGGAAATGAAAGCCCAGTTGCTTGACGATTTGGAGTTGGAACGCCAGCGTGGCATCACGATCAAAGCCAAGGCCGTGACGATGCGTTTGAAACGCAACGGAATCGACTACGAGCTCAACCTGATCGACACGCCCGGACACGTCGACTTTCAATACGAAGTTTCGCGGTCGCTGGCATGTTGCGAAGGAGCACTGTTGCTCGTCGATGCGTTCCAGGGTGTCGAGGCTCAAACGGTCGCCAACGCATTCGCGGCCATGGAACATAATCTGACCATCATCCCCGTCATCAACAAAATTGACCTGACGCACGCGAGACCCGATGAAGTCACCGAAGAGATGTCGACGTCGCTTGGAACGGATCCCGATGATGTGGTCCGCGTCAGCGCCAAAACTGGCGTCGGTGTCGATGGGCTTCTCGATATGATCATCGAACGAGTCCCACAACCGACCGGTGACCCTGAGGCGCCGCTGCAAGCGATGGTGTTCGATTCGAACTACGACGACTTCCGCGGCGCGATCACTTATGTGCGCTTGATGAACGGTACCGTCAAACGTGGCCAAAAGATTCGCTTCTTACGAACCGGAACGTTGCATGACGTGCTTGAGCTCGGGCAATTCGCTCCGCAACGACGCCCCTGTGATGAACTTCGCGCCGGCCAAGTCGGTTATCTAATTTGTAACATCCGCAGCTTGAAGGAAGTCAGTATCGGCGACACGGTGAGTGTGCCTGGCGAGAAGGCTGCGACGCCGCTTCCTGGATACAAGCGTCCCAAACGGATGGTGTATTGCGGGCTGTTTCCCAGCGACGGGCAAAACTTTGCCGACCTACGCGACGCGCTCGAAAAACTATCGATGAACGACCCCAGTTTCGAGTTCGAACCGGAAACGAGCGAAGCACTCGGGTTCGGATTCCGTTGTGGTTTCCTGGGGCTACTGCACATGGAGATCGTCCAGCAGCGTTTGGAACAGGAGTCCGATATCGACTTGGTGCAGACCGCGCCCAACGTGACCTACGAAATTGTGAACAAGCGGGGCGAAACCGTCTCGATTCACAAACCTCAAGACGTTCCCGATCCAGGCGACATTGAAGAATTTCGCCAGCCGATCGTTCGTTGCAACATGATCGTACCGAGTGAGTACATCGGGCCACTCATGACGCTGTGTCAAGAACGCCGTGGAATTCAACGCAATCAAGAGTACCTCGGTGCTCAACGCGTCATGTTGACGTACGACATTCCACTCGCGGAAGTCATTTACGATTTGCACGATCGCATCAAGAGCGCGACGCGAGGCTACGGGACGCTGGACTACGAGATCGTCGGCTTTGAGCCGGCGGACTTGGTTCGCTTGGACATCATGGTCAATGGGAATCGTGTCGATGCGCTGAGCGTCGTTTGCCACCGCGCCGATGCGGACCGCCGTGGTCGTGCGGTCGCCAAGAAGCTGAAAGCCGAAATCGAGCGTCACATGTTCGAAGTCGCGGTGCAGGCGGCGATCGGCAGCCGAGTCATCGCGCGAGAAACCGTGCCGGCAATGCGAAAGAACGTGACCGCCAAGTGCTACGGTGGTGACATCACTCGAAAGCGAAAGCTTTTGCAAAAGCAAAAGGAAGGCAAGAAGCGAATGAAAGCGATCGGCAATGTCGAAATCAGCCAAAAAGCGTTCATGGCCGTCCTCAGCGGTAACGACCCGGCATAGCCAGATTGGCAAGCGAGCAATATCGGTGTCGGCGAGTGATCGTCGAGTTACACTGGTGATGAGATTCGATTGACGAGCGAGTTGCCCGCCCGTGGGCTGATGGAACAACAAGATGATTCAGAGAAACTCTGTGGTCGCCGAAACACGCACGGTGTTGGAGAATATCCAGTGGCACACGTACGTGGACTTGAGTGAACAGCGCCGCGGCAGTGTTCCTCGGATGACCTACGATGAAGGGACGCTTGAGCTGATGAGCCCGCGCCGACAACATGAAAGTATCGGTCGTCTCCTTGGCCGTATGGTCGAGACGTTCACGGAAGTTAATGGCATCGAAATTCAGGGCGTGGCGTCGACCACATTCAAACGCCGCGACTTGAAAAAAGGGTTTGAGGCGGACGAATCCTATTACATCCAAAACGCTGAGCTCATTCGCGTCAAGGAAGAAGTCGATTTGGCCATCGACCCACCACCTGATCTCGTCATCGAAGTCGAAATTTCGGCATCCGCCATCAATAAATTGAAGCTGTTTGCGGTGATGGGGGTGCCCGAACTTTGGCGGCACGACGGCGAAGAACTCAAGTTTTTTCGGCTGGAGGCCGGCCAATACACCGCCGTTACCGAAAGTGTCTGCCTTCCCGGTTTCGACATCACGATGGCACAGCTCGTTCTCGCCCGCCGCTTTGAGATGGGTGAAACCGCCAATATGCGATTGTTCCGCGAATCGCTTGGTTGATACGTCCACTTGTCGCCGATCGAACGCCCCACTACCGAGCGTCATGCCACCAAGGTTGCAATCATGCTTCGAAGCCGCGTTTTCCTCTCTGCGTTTCTGCTGATCTTGACGAGTACATCGGTTGGGCTGATTGCGGCCGACTCGTCGCCCAACCAGACGCCACCGAACATCGTGCTCTTTGTCGCCGATGACCTTGGTTATGGTGAACTCGGTTGCTATGGCCAAAAGATCATTCGCACGCCGCGCATTGACGCGATGGCTCGTGAAGGAGTTCGCTTCACGAACTTTTACAGCGGAAATGCCGTCTGCGCACCGAGTCGTTGTTGTTTGATGACCGGAAAGCATCCCGGACATGCCTTCGTACGCGACAATGGCAATCCGACGCACGATCCCGAGTTTGCTAAGCAAATGGGGTTTGAGTTTCCGGGTCAATTTCCGATTCCTGCGGATGAAGTGACGGTGGCGGAGTTATTCAAGAAACGCGGCTATGCAACGGCGGCGTTTGGCAAATGGGGGCTCGGTCATTTCGGAACGTCGGGCGACCCGACCACCCAAGGCTTTGATCTATTTTATGGATTCAATTGCCAAGCGCACGCGCACAATCATTACCCCAAGTTCTTGTGGCGAAACCGCGTCAAAGAGCCGCAAGCCGGCAACGATCGAACGCTTAACGGAGCAACGTATTCGCAAGATCAATTCGTTCGCGAAGCGTGTGCGTTTATCGCAAGCCACGCGTCCGAGCCGTTCTTCGTTTACATGCCGATGGCCGTGCCCCATCTTTCGATCCAAGTGCCCGAGGCCTCTCTCGCGCCCTACTTGGCCACCATCGAAGAAGCCGACTACGTGCACAAGGGATACTTGCAACATCCCCACCCGCGCGCGGGTTATGCCGCGATGGTGTCGCACATGGACCAGGGTATCGGCCAAGTCATCGGTCAGGTCGATTCGCTGGGGTTGAGCGACAACACGTTGTTCTTGTTCACATCGGATAACGGTCCGACCTACGATCGCCTCGGCGGCTCGGACAGCGATTACTTCGAATCCGCTGGAGGACTCAAGGGATTGAAAGGCCAGATGGACGAGGGAGGAATTCGCGTGCCGCTGGTCGCTTACTGGAAGGGTAAAATCAACGGCCCGCGTGTCAGTGATTGGGTCGGAGCCTGGTGGGATTTGTTGCCGACCCTTTGCGAGGTCGCAGAGCAAAGTCCGCCTGCGGGAATCGACGGAGTTAGCTTTCTACCGACGCTGCTTGGCGACCAAGGCACGCAAGCCAAGCACGAGTTTTTGTACTGGGAATCGCCCGGCTACACGGGCCAACAGGCGATTCGCTGGGGCAAGTGGAAAGCGATTCGCAAGGGACTCGCCCGCCGAACCAAGGCGAACGCATCGCTTCCCCCGTGGCAGTTGTATAACTTGGACGACGACCGGGCAGAGCAAAAGGACGTGGCGGCGAACTATCCTGAGGTGATCGCCACCATCGAGTCGATTGCCCAGCGCGAGCATACGCCGAGCGAGCTTTTTCCGTTGCGTGCGATCGATACGCTTTAATCAAACTTGATTTGTCCGAGGTTGCGGCAACGCCAAGAATCAGCATGCAAACGAACCAGCATGATATTGAACGCGTTGGCGTGACGCAGCGATGGTCGGATGCGGTCATGCATGGCGGCGTCGCGTATTTTGTCGAAGTTCCCGATGATCCATCGAAATCGCCAAGCGAGCAATTCGAACAAGTGCTTGCCCAAGTCGACGCGCGACTGGAGTTGGTGGGAAGCAATCGCCGTCGACTTTTGCAGGTGATGATTTATTTGCCGGATCCCAACGACTTGGCTGAATTCAACCAGCATTGGGATGCTTGGGTGCCAGAGGGACACGCGCCCAGCCGAGCTTGCATCCATGCCCAACTCGCTTCGCCCGACTATCGCATCGAACTCGTCGTCACCGCCGCGACATCTGCTAACCGCGATTCTGGCCCGCAATCGCAACCAGAATCGCGTGAGTGATTACTGAGGTTTGTTCGCTTGCACTCGACTGATGAGCATGCGAAGTCGGGAGCGATTGTCGATTAGTCGAGCGGCGAGGATGTCGTCTTCGGTGAACTTGGCAAACAGTATCTCTTCGTCCGTGGCGCGATTGCGGTCGTAGGAAATGTAGATCAATCCGTTGGGAGCTTGAAAACCGTCTGGATAGGAAATCGACTTACGATCATCGAGCATCAAACCGCCCCGCCATGATTTTCCCTCATCACTCGACAACCAAGCGGTGAGTTGACTTCGTCCCTCGTGGGTGTCAATCCGCTTACCGTGCTTGACCAGAAGCAAGTTTCCCGATGCGAGGCGACGGATATGAAAGCGAGCAACGGGATGTTCAATCGGTTTGGCCAGCGAGGCCTCGGACCAAGTCACTCCACGGTCCGGAGACGTACTCTGCATGATGCCATTGCCCGTTCGAGCAAGCATCCACAATGAACCGTCGCGACGCTCAACGATCATGTGCTCATGCCAATCAGGTTTCGGAAAAGTCGCATGTCCACGCGTCGTCCATGATTCGCCGTCGTCCGTCGAAACTACGACATGAGCGCCGCGCATCGGATCGAGCGACTGGAAGGCGCCCTTGAATCGACCGAGTCCGCCGCGCTGGTCCAGTGACAGGGGAAGCAACCATTCGCCGGTGGATAATACCGTCGGCTTGTTCAACATCACGCCGTGCCAAATTCGACGAGGTGTCGTCCAGCTCGGCGTGTCGGAATCAGGATTGTCACATCGCGTCGCCCAAACGCCTCCGCGCCCATCAAACATCTCCATCGACTGGTCAAAGAACAACCACAAGCGACCACGTGGATCGGTCCAGACGTTCCCGACCAAGGTGCTGCGGCCCATCGGTAGCGTCGGCGAGTGAGTGTCAACCACCAGACGTGGTTTGGACCAGCTTTCCCCATCATCGTCGCTCGTGGCAAGAACGAAAAACGCTTTGGGACTGTCCCCTCCGGCAACCCAGCAAGCCCACAATCGCCCGTTCGGAGTCCGATCAATGCCGATCGTCATCCCATAGTCGAGCTGGTCATAATCGTATTGAGGCAGCGGCGACGTGTTCAAATGCGGTTGCTCCAGTGCATGCTCCGCGATTGCCTCGAGTTGCTCTAGCGTGAGCGTCGATGCCGTTGGCTGATCGGCTGTAATAGGTGGTTGGGCATGACCGACGCCGACTAATGGACCTGCGGTGGAGATCATCGCGGCGAGAAGCAACATTGAGATGATCCGACGTCCGACCGTCGCTTGTTGACCGTTTTCCGACGCAATCGCGTTTCTGTTCACATTCATCGTTGATCGTTTCGGTACGTTTGCGCGGGGTTAAAGGTACATGCCGACGAAACCGCCGCCTTCTTCGACTTGTTTTTGGATTAACTCGATCCGTTCTTCGGTTTTCTTCAGATCGCCGGCGGCGATGAAGCGGTCGAATTCGGCGGTGACGGCATGACGAATGCTTTCACTCAAGAAACTGACGGCGGGTTCATTGAGCCAGCTACAGGTCTCGCGTTGAAGCTCAACCGTCAACTCGACGCTTCGAGTGCGCAAATCTTCAGTGTCCGTCATCACGGTGCCCTCAAAGCTGAACGCGACTTCACCCAAATCAGCCTGGTTGGTGAGGTGATACACGCACTTTCCGCGATGGAGATAGTAGGTGTTATGCGTCCCGTGGCGCTGGAGAGCCGCTTTGACACGCAGCACAAATTGTTCGTACACGGGCGACGCATCGACCGGCACATCCAATCGCGTGACGCCGCGAAGCGGCAGACAATCGAACTCGATTTCGACCCATTTTCCAAACATCGTTTTCAGTTCCTGGGAGTTAGCGAGGGGCATTTACCGGAGAATTTTCTTGACTGGCGAAGCGACGTTCCCTCACGATGAACGTAGTCTCTTCCTTCTCTGCCCTGAATCAAAGGTGCCTCGAACATGATCCCTCCTGTTACTGCTCGAGAAATGATGGTCTCCAATCTCATCACTTTGACCCCTGAAATGGATGTACTCGACGCGATCGATGTTTTACTCAAACATCGCATCTCGGGCGCACCGGTGGTCGATACGAACGGACGTTTTGTGGGGATCTTTTCTGAAAAATCCTGCATGCGATTCATTCTCGACGCCGCCTACGAGCAATTGCCGTCGAACGTATTGAGTTCGTTCGTCGACAACACACCGCCGACGATCGATGAGAATACCGATTTGCTGACGATCGCCCAAACATTCATCGACGCGTCCTGCCGCCGGTTGCCAGTCGTCGATGAAGCCGGAAGGCTCATAGGCCAAATATCACGTCGCGACGTGATGCGAGCTGTTCGCCACCATTTGAACGCGGTCCCGAGTTCGCCGGTGGGTTCAGGGCTGTATTTGAGCGCCATCTTTGCCAGTGGCGAACGCCCTTTCTAGGCAAACGACCGTTCTAAGTAACGGTGTCCCGAGAACTATCGCCAGCGCCCGCATCCTTCCTGGTCGGAAATCCGTGGGCGCCAAGCCCTCATGTGGGCGATGCATCACGTGCCCAGTGCATGATGTGCCGGTGCTGCCGCCAGCTAGTTCGCTAACGTAACGGAGTCCACACTCCGCTGGATCGAGAAATGGATTCGATCCAATTCTTTTTCGAGCGCCTGGTTGCTGTTGTACAGACGCACCAACGTCGCTCTGGTTTCGTCGACTTGCTGCTTCAATTGCTCGTTGTACTTGCGAATCGATTCTCTTTCGACCACGGACTGGTCCAGATCCAATTCCAGATCGCGTTTGATTTCTTCGTTGACGGTTTTCATTGCCGAAGTCGCATCGACAGCTTCTTGAAGCACCTTCGCTTCGAACTTCAATTCCTCTTGACGAATTGCCAACTCAGTCAAGCGGAGTCGAATTCGACGCAGCACGTATCGGTAATCGTTGAGTGGACGAACGAAGTACGTATCCACCAATCGCGCGACACCTTGGTCGAAAAGCTCGTTCGCCGCTAACTCGGACACCGTGATCTGCTCTCCGGCTTTGAATGGGATCGCGCCGTTTTCGTATTCGGTTTGTAGTCGGCTATCGACGGCACGCCCGGCACCGTCAAAGAAGCCGCCGTCCAGAGCCCCGCGTTGGTCCTTGCTATCGACTTCAATCGAGTAGGCCTTGGTGAATTCGATTTTGACCCAGCGGGTCATCGGTGGGTCATCTGGAGTCGCGCGTGTCCCATCGCGGAGATAGGAACTGAGGGTCGCCGGATCCACCCGATTTCCGAGAATTCGGTTGATGAGTTCTTCGTTGGGTCGTCCGAAAATGTACTCGTTGTCTGGCTCGCTGCCTTCGGCCACAAACGGTTCGTGTCCGTCCAAGGGAAGCATTTCCAAGAGCGACCAACTTGCGGCTTGGCGATTGGCGATCGCTTGTTGCTGATTCGGTTCAAGTTTTCCAGTCGGAACGAGAGTCACTTGGTTCGGAGTTGCCGCGGTGACGCGGAACTCGCCCAAATAGAACGTTGGCACTGGCACGTTGACGTCCGGCTGCGGCTGTTCGGCGAAGCCGTACACCACCAGGCCTTCGGGAACGAGGGGAAGCGTGGCGGCGGCATCGGCGTCAGCGGGCTCGCCCCCATCGACCGGGATATCGGTGGCAATCGGATTGGCCGCCTGGATCAGCGTGACATTGTCGCCAGCGACGTTTTGGAGTTGCAAATTTCGCCAACGACGTCCGGCTTCGCTGCCCAGCTTCGTCAGTTGCATGCCGAGTTCGATGACACCCACGCCGCCCGCCGGATCGTCTGGATCACCGTTCTTGATCAATTTTTGGTCTGATTGGCTTTTTTCGTGTCGGGCAGCCAATTCCTCGTAGACCTGGTGCCACGCGGCGCGGCTCTTGAGCACGCCAGCGACCGGAAACATGAATCCCACCGCGAAAATCATCGTGAAAATGGCTGCGACGATCTGGTACCAACGCCAGTCTTTGGCCGCCTTCCAAACGATCACGAAGAAACCGATGACAGCGACGATCAGCAAAGCTAGGAGGGCAAACTTCATTGATCGACCGTAAGGGGAACGTTTCGGCAACTAAGCCAAGCCTGGCCAGGCTGTGGCACGAGTCTTCGCGAGACCAATCCGACGAGGATAAGTGGGTACGCCGACGCGACCGGCGATTGCATCCGCGATAAGAGGACGCTTTTGGCTATAAGGATATTAAGTTGGGTAAATTCGACCGTCAAGCTTTTCATGGCTCTCAACCGCCGAAGTCACGAATTCGTCGCCATCCAACACGCTCATTGACGGGAGTCAAAACGGTCACCCAAGGCCTCAAATCTTACCTAATTGGTACGACACGCACGCGTCCAACCCCCAACAGCCGGTGCAATCGATCAAACCCGTGAAGACGGAACGTCCAGGTATCCGAAAGACATAGCGAAGGAATCGGTCGTTCCCGACGTATCGATTTTGGCGTCCTTAGCAATCTTTCACGATCCACTGGCTGCCGTGACTCACCCACAACCCACCCGACTAGCGGCGTTCACCTTTGTCGTACTCGCGGCGATCGCTTTCCAAGCGGGCTGTCATCGACAGTTCTACCGCAAGCAAGCGAACCAGGAGGCGTATTGTCTGATCGACGAAAAGTCCGGCCACATCTCCCGACCGCCACTAACGCCGCTGCGCATTGAGGTGTCTCCGGAGAGTCGGATGTTCAACCCGTTCGACCCCGACTTTCAACCGATGCCGCTGGATGATCCGTCGTCGCACCGCTACATGCAATGTGTCGATGGTCGCCGCGGGTACCCGATGTGGAAAGCAGCGGGAATCACGAATAGCGTCGAAAATCCGGAATGGTGGCAATATCTGCCGCTCAACGAAGACGGGGTGCTGGTGCTCGACGCCGACACCGCGGTCCGAATTGCGCTGCTGCATTCGCCCGATTACCAACGACAACTCGAACAACTGTTCCTGTCGGCGCTCGACGTCAGCAGCGAACGATTCCGCTTTGACACTCAATTCTTTGGCGGAGCCCAAACGTCGCTCACTGCGGACGGTCCGAATCGTCGCGGTGCCGGCGGAAACAGTTCAACGCTCTTTGGGATTGGTGCCAATAGCAATGGTCGTCGCCCGCTATCGATGCAGCGGTCGTTTGCGACCGGAGCGGATCTTGTCGTCGGTGTCGCCAACGATCTGACATGGCAACTCAGCGGACCGAACAACCAATCCGCGACCACGGTGCTCGACTTCACACTGCTACAGCCCCTGTTGCGCGGCGCCGGGCGCGACCGCGTGCTGGAAACATTGACGCGGGCAGAACGCCAACTGCTTTCGAACGTTCGTGCATTCGAGCGTTATCGACGCAGCTTCTACCTGTCAATCGTGATCGGACGTGCTGTCGAGAGCCAAGTGCAGCGAAGCGGTGGTGTCTTCGGCGTGGGACTCGGCGGCTTCACGGGTCTGGGCAGCGGCTTTAGCGGACTTGGCGGCGGTGGCGGAGGCGGAGGTGGCTTCTCGACCGGTGGAGGCGTCGCGCAGGCGGGTGGCTACTTGGGCTTGCTGCAAGACCAACTGCAAATTCGCAACCTGGAGGAGAACATTGCTCGCCAGACCGAAAACTTGGCGATCCTCGATGATACCCTCATCGAACTCCTTACGACGATTCCCGATGACCCCGAAGAGATCATTCGCCAGCGATTGCAGGTCGCACAGGCTCGCTCGGCGCTACTCAATGCTCAAAGCCAATTGATCACTCGCCAAGCCGGATTCCAAGCGTCCACGGATTCATTCCTCGCCGACCTGGGATTACCGCCGTACATATGCACCAAGATCCAAGATCCGATCTTAGAGCGATTCGAGTTGATCGATCGAACGTTGCGAGCTCGACGCGAACAGTTGAGCGCAGTTCGAACTCGAGTCGGTGCCATCAATATTGCGATGCTGAGCAAGGCGACCGTCAAAGTCGAAGAACAAACCGGACTTCCACAGTCGCAAATCGAGTGGACTCCAGAAATTCGCGACCAGATCAATGCACTCCGCCAAGAGCTTGAGCCGCTGGCCGCGTTCAACGAAGCACTGCTCGCCGAAGACATGCCAATGGTTGCCTCGGATATTGAAAAGTTCGAAGCGGCGCTACCGGAGCGGCAACAGCAAAACGAAGACTTGCTACAGCTTTATCGCCGCGAGCAGGCATCCATTTGTTCGCTGATCAATTTGTCGGAAATCGACGAATCGATTTTTGACGTCGACAGTCTCGACGAGTTGATCACCAAGCTCAAATCCGATTTCAAGCGTTTGGAAGAACGCTTGGCGTCCTACCAAGACGCGATCGAGAAACTTGATAACGCGTTTGCCAAGTACACGGACGAAGGACCGGATTCGAAAGATCCGGGCGTGGTCGCCAACGACATTCGCAACAACGTGATCTTGGCATCGCAAGACTTGCTCGCTGAGATTAGTGACGATGTGCTGTCGATGCAATTGATTCAAGCTCGAGCTCGTACCGAGTCGGTGTATTTGCCGGAAGTGAACATCGATCCCGCGGCGGCGCTGGAAATCGCTCGCCGGAACCGCCGCGACTGGGCGAACGCCCGCGCCTCGCTCGTCGACCAATGGCGATTGATCGAGTTCAATGCCGACAACTTGGAAAGCAGTCTCGATGTCACATTCAGCGGTGATGTGCAAAACATCGGCGACAACCCCGCGGACCTTCGCACGAGCACTGGGCGACTTCGAGTGGGCTTGCAGTGGGACGCGCCCATCACGCGATTGCAAGAACGCAATACGTACCGCCAAACGCTCATCGATTACGAACAGGCCAAGCGTAGTTATTACACGTTCGAAGATGGTGTGTGGCAACTGCTCCGCGGTGAAATCCGTCAATTGCAAACCAACCGCTTGAACTTTGAACTCGGTCGTCAATCGGTTCGAATCGCGGCATCCCAGCTCGAACTCAACGAAGACATTCGCGGACTTCGTGACGCTCGGGGATTGAGCAGTGGTCCGACCGCGGCTCGGGATACCATTCAAGCACTCTCGGATTTGCTTAACTCGCAAAACCAATTGCTTGACATTTTTGTGAACTATGAAGTCGTTCGCCGCGGACTCGATCTCGACTTGGGAACGATGCAATTGACTCCCGAAGGATTGTGGATCGATCCCGGCAAAATCAGCCCCGAGAACTTGCTGGCGCTCACCGGAACCCGCGAGGCGGGCATGATCGACTGTGGCGCCAATTGTTGTTTGCCATTCGAGCAGTTGCCCCAGGAACCGATCTTCGGCAATGCCGGGGCGATGATGACGGCGATGGAATTGCAAGAGTTGACCGGCGAAATCCGACTGGATGATGGCACGTCGAACTTGTCGGCGGGCCACCCGTTGCAGCCAGTCGACGAAGCCGCACTTCGCGAAGTCATGGTCAACGAAGCCGTCGGCGAAATGGCGGGGCAACGTAAACGGACGACTCGCTAACGGTCGGTCGCGATCGATCGGGAAAGTGGTTGGCAAGCATTTTCCCGTTACCCGCATTGTCGTTCGTGCGGCGTTGACGGCAGACGCTATACTGCAGGGCCACTTTTTTGTGTCGCTCTTGCAGGGAGTCCGTCGATGCCGAATTTGTCGCTGGTGAACCGGTTTTGTGTTCCACTGCTGTGTCTTGCCGTGGCTAGTAATGTTGGCACGCGTCTCGAGGCGGCGGATGTCCAATCCGAAGCCGCAAAGATCATCAGCGAGTCTGGCAAGTCGTCGGGATTCTTTGTCCATCTGGGCTGTGCAACGGGTGAGTTAACGGCTGCGCTCAAACAGAATGACTCCACGCATGTCCAGGGGCTGTCGACAAAGCCAGCCGAAATCCAAGCGGCACGTAGACGGCTCGTCGACTCCGATAGCACTCTCTACGGCGATCTCTCATTCGATGTAATCGATGGCAGCGAATTGCCGTATGTCGACAACCTTGTCAACTTGATCGTCGTCGATGACCTGGGGCTGGTTTCGATGGACGAAGTGCTTCGGGTGCTTGTCCCCAGCGGCGTGGCTCTGGTCAAAGAGAACAACACGTGGACCAAGACGGTCAAGCCGCGCCCGGATGATATCGACGAATGGTCCCACTACTTGCACGACGCGACTGGCAACTCAGTGGCACATGATGATGTGGTGGGTCCGCCACGTCACCTGCAATGGGTTGGCAGCCCACGTTGGTCACGGCACCACGATCGGATGGCCAGCATGAGCGCGCTGGTCAGCACCGGCGGTCGAATGTTCTACATCATGGATGAAGGTAGCCGGATTTCGATCCAATTGCCTCCCAAATGGAAATTGATCGCCCGTGATGCGTTCAACGGTGTCGTGCTTTGGAAACGTGACATTGACGATTGGCAATCGCACCTGTGGCCGCTCAAGAGTGGACCGACGCAATTGTCGCGGCGGCTCGTATCCACGCAAGACACGGTCTACACGACACTCGGTATCGACGCGCCGCTCGTTGCCCTGGACGCGGCAACCGGCGAGACCACGCACACGTTTGACGAGACCGCGGGCACCGAAGAAATCATTACCACCAACGGATTGATTTTTGTCGTCGTGCGAAAAGGCGAAGCGGAGTTGGCGCAGTACGCGCCCGTGAACGGCACCGTGGGTGACCAAGCTCTTGCTCGCGACTATTTTTGGAACGAAGAACCGCGCGTGTTGATGGCGCTCGATGCGAAAACGGGCAACAAGCTGTGGGCCAAACAGACGACGATTTCGCCGCTGACACTGTCGGCCGACGGATCACAAGTTTACTACCACGATGGAACTCGGTTGATCGCGGTGGACCGGCGCAGTGGCAAGATGGCTTGGCAAACGGAGCCAGTCACTCGGCGTCAATCGTTCACGTTCAACTTCGGTCCGCGCCTGGTGATTCATGAGGACGTGGTGCTCTATTCAGGCGGCGATGGAAAAATGGTCAGCCTGGATTCCAAGACGGGCACCGAACTTTGGAATGGAAGTTTCCCCAACTCCGGCTATCAATCTCCACAAGACTTGATGGTGGTCGGTGGCTTGGTGTGGCTTGCGCCGACGACCTCCGGCGGTGACTCCGGCGTCTACACCGGACGTGACCCACGCACGGGAGAAGTAAAAAAATCGTTTGCGCCGGACGTGGAGACGTATTGGTTCCATCATCGATGTTACATCGCTAAGGCCACCGATAATTTCTTGATGCCCTCGCGCACGGGCGTCGAGTTTGTTGACCCAGAAGCCGAGCACTGGGAGATCCACCACTGGGTTCGCGGCGGTTGCCTTTACGGAGTGATGCCATGCAACGGGCTGACGTACACACCGCCCCACGATTGCGCTTGTTATCCCGAAGCGAAGCTGTTCGGATTCAATGCGTTGGCACCGACCGCTCCGACTCGTCCCGTGCCAACCAACGTTCCCGAGCGCGGTCGTTTGCAGCGTGGACCAGCGTACGACACCGAATTGGCTAGCGTTGATCCTCAAGCGAACGTCGGCCAATGGCCAACGTATCGCCATGACGCCGCCCGTAGCGGCACCGCGGATTTATCGGTTCCGGGCGAATTAAAAACCAAGTGGAAAATGAATCTGGGCGGGCCTTTGACACCTCCGGTAATCGCCCAAGGATTGGTGTACATCGCCCAAGTTGATAGCCACACCATGCATGCGCTGGATGAAAAAACGGGTGAGTCGCGTTGGACCTTTACCACGGGTGGCCGCATCGATTCACCGCCGACCGTGCACCGTGGTCGTGTCGTTTTCGGAAGCGTGGATGGTTGGCTGTATTGCTTGAATGCCAACGATGGCCAACTCGTTTGGCGCTATCGCGCCGCGCCGCTGGATCGACGCACGATGGCATACGAACAGCTCGAATCGGTGTGGCCCGTTCACGGCACCGCGCTCGTTCACAACGACCAAGTCTACTGCGTCGCCGGACGATCAATCTTCCTGGATGGCGGGTTGCGGATGCTTCGATTGGATCTGGCCACCGGAGAAAAGTTATCGGAGTCGTTGATGGACGATACGAATCCAGAAACCGGTAACAACATCCAAGAAAAACTTCAAACGTTGCAAATGCCGGTTGGATTGCCCGATATTTTGTCCTGCGACGGACGACACATTTGGATGAAAAGCCAGAAATTTGATCTCGAAGGTAATCGACTCGAAATTGGCCCCAACTCGGGCGAGTTCGTCAAGCAAGTTGCGAAACAACGCGGTGAAGATGCTCATATTTTCGCTCCGATGGGCTATCTCGATGACTCGTGGTTTCACCGTTCATATTGGGTGCTCGGTCAAAGTTTCGCAGGCGGTCACGGTGGGTACTATCAAGCCGGTAAGTTTGCACCGTCGGGCCGGTTGCTCGTCAATGGCAACGGGTATGTGTTCGGTTATGGTCGCAAGCCCCAGTACTTGAGATGGACGACAACGCTCGAGCACCAACTGTTTGCCGCCGAACCCAATCCGCCGGAAATCCCGGCGACCATTTCCAAGCCGGGGGCACCGGCGGAGGACGTGGTTGGCGCCTTGTTCCCGAAGACGCCATCGCTCAACCCAGCGGATAAACCGATCACCGTGGAAGCATGGATGACGACGACCCAGCCCAACGGCGTCGTGATCGCGCGCGGTGGTCCCACCGAAGGCTTCGCACTATCGATCCAGAATGGCGTGCCTCGGTTCCACATTCGTGTTGGCGGCAACTTGACGACTGCATCAGCCAAGCAACGCGTCATCGGCGGGTGGCATCACTTGGTCGGAGTCCTTGGCGAGGACAAATCGATGAAACTGTACGTCGACGGTGAACTTGCCGGCGAAGCGACCGCGCCAAGTTTGCTGGCGCGCGATCCAGCGCAGGGCATGGAAGTCGGTACGGACCTGGGCGGCAGCGTCGGCGACTATGACAACCCAGATTTTACGGGTGTCATTGACGAGGTGCGTTTGTATTTCTTGGCGGCCGACGCCGAGCAAGTCAAACATCGGTTCGATGATGGATCCGAGATTTCCAGCGAAGCGGTACTGGCCGTTGGCTTTGATGACGGATCGGCTCGCGATCTAAGTGTTCACGCGAATAACGGGACTCTCGAAGGCGGTCGACGCGTCGACGGAAAAGTCGGTGGCGCAGTCCAATTCACGAACCTCGCCCGTCGCGGCGGAGGCGGCCCGAACAAAGGCGCTGGCAAGAAGAACGCGAAAGCGAAAAACAAAGCGGCAACCTTGGGTGGCGAAAGTCTTGTGAAGCCGAAGTGGGCCAAGGATGTTCCGATCTATGTGCGTGCCATGGCGCTTGCCGGTGAGAACCTTTTCATCGCTGGTCCGCCCGACATCATCGATGAGGAAGAAACCTTTCAAGGATTGGCAGAGAAAGACCCCCAGGTGCAGAAACTGCTAGATGACCAAGACGCTGTTTTGGAAGGTCGCGATGGTGGTCTGCTCTTGTCCGTCAATATCCACTCCGGCGAAGTCGAACAACGTCTGGAACTAGATGAGTTGCCAACTTGGGATGGACTCGCAAGCGCCGGTGGCAAGTTGTTTCTAACGACACTCGACGGTTCCGTGGAGTGTTGGGGAGAATGACGATGATGTTGGGACGTCATAACGTGCGTGTCCGTTCGACCGGTGGACTGATCGTTTCCGCAATCGTACTTGCGGTGATGACCGTCGCCGCGTCGCTAGGATCGGCTTGCAATATCCCCGTGTTCCGATACGCGCTCGAACGTTGGGTTTCGGACGACTGTGAAGCCATCGTGTTCCATCGCGGTGAACTGTCCGCCGAAGATCAGGGGCTGATTCAGCAGCTGCGCAGCGCCTCTACAAGCTCGGGCGGCACGACGAACTTGAGCGTGCTATTGTGCGATTTGGATGCGGAACCAGCCGCTGACTTGCGAGATGCCTATTCGGTGCTGGCCAAGTCGACGCGCGGCGAATTACGTCTCCCGCACTTGGCACTTCGCCGCCCGGGCGCGATTGGGGGATCCAAGTACGCATGGTCCAGTCCGCTTGATCGCCAGTCCATCGAGTGTGTCCTCGATTCGCCGGCGAGAGTTGAGCTGGGTCGACGATTACTTGGCGGTGACAGCGTGGTGTGGTTGTTGGTGAAATCGGCTGACGATAAACGCAACCTTGATGTACGCACACAATTGCAGACGGCGTTCAAGTCGCTGCAAACCAAAATGAACTTGCCCGACGGCATCGGGTTGCCCGGGAGCGAACTCTACAGCGTCGTACCGCTGCTGATTCAATTCAGTGTGCTAGAGATTGCAGCAGACGATCCCCAAGAACGCTTGTTGGTCCAAATGCTCTCACGTTGTCGACCCGATGCGTTTGCCGAGGGCGAACCGTTATTGGTACCAGTGTTTGGCCGAGGTCGAGCACTGGAAGTTTTACCGGCGAGCGATGCGACGTCAGCGCTCGTCGAAGACTTGACGATGTTTCTCGGGGCCGCGTGTTCCTGTCAAGTCAAGGAACAGAACCCCGGTTTCGATCTGCTGTTGGGTATCGATTGGAACACAGAATTGTTTGGCGAAGGCGGTTCGGCGCCCCCGGCGTCCGCGGGCAACGGCAATCCGGATCAACGCCCCGTTTTGCTCACCATTCCACCAGGCCGTAAGCCCTCCAAGCCGTAATTAGTAATTGGCAAATCCATGAGTCGCTCGGTCGTTGTCATTGCCTCAGCCTTCGTCGTTCTGGTCGGCGCCCTGGTGTTGCTCGCCCGCACCGACTCGCCGCGACCCCGATCCTTCGACGGAGGAACGAACGGCAGTGGCGGATCGCCTGACGAGACATCAACGATCGTGCTGTTTTGCGCGGCCAGCAATCGTGCGGTGATGGAATCGATCCGCGGCGAATACGAATCGGAATTCGATCGACATGTCCAGATCCAATACGGGGCTTCTCAAACGTTGCTTTCGTCGATCGAGGTCAGCGAAAGTGGTGATCTCTATTTGCCCGCCGATGACAGTTATTTGGCATTGGCAAATGACAAATCGCTCGTCGCCGAAACGATTCCGATTGCCACGATGAACGCCGTCGTCGCGGTGACTCGGGGGAATCCCAAGTCGATTCAGTCGCTGGACGATTTACTGCGCGACGAAGTGCGTTTGGTTCAAGCGAGTCCCGACGTTACCGCCATCGGAAAAGTCACCCGCGAAGCACTCGGCAAGACGAACGACTGGCGACGATTGGATGCCGCGACAACGGCCTATCGAACCACGGTGACGGATGTCGCCAACGACCTGCTCGCCGGTGCCGCCGACGCGGGTATCGTCTACGACGCCGTCCTTCATACCTACCCTGAACTGGAAGCGGTCCGACTGCCTGAATTGGCCTCGATCAACTCCAAGATAGCGATCGGCGTGATCGCGTCGACCAAACAATCGCACGCGGCATTACATTTCGCGCGGTACGTGGCCTCGCGCGATCGCGGACAACTTCACTATGCCAAACACGGGTTCGAAACGACGCTCGGTGATGTATGGAGTGATGTCCCCGAGTTGTCGGTGTTCGCCGGGTCGATGCTACGTCCTGCGATTGACGAGACCATTGCGTCGTTCGAGCAACGCGAGTCGGTCCGAGTTTCTCGCGTCTACAACGGATGTGGAATTTTGGTGGCCCAGATGAAAGCCGGCCAGATTCCCGACGCTTACTTTGCCTGCGACACGGAATTCATGAACCAAGTGCCGGACTTGTTCCCCGAGCCGATCAACGTTTCGCAAAACGAACTTGTGATCTTGGTGCAGAAAGGCAACCCGCACCAGCCTGCGTCATTGAGGGATCTTGGAAAACCAGGGCTCCGGGTCGGGATCGGGCACGAGAAACAGTGCGCGATGGGTTGGATAACCCAGAACACGTTTCGCGAAGGCGGCGTGCAAACGGAAGTGATGGCCAACGTGACGGTGCAGACGCCCACCGGAGATATGCTTGTCAATCAATTGTTGACTGGCTCGCTCGATGCGGCCGTGGTTTACTTGAGCAATGCGGCCGGTGCCGGCGATCAGCTCGATGCCATCCAGATTCGCGGGTTGCAGTGCAGCGTGGCGATTCAACCGTTCGCGATTTCTCCGACGTCGCCCCATGCGCAAACCGCAAGTCGGCTGTTTGCCGCGATCACCGCCTCCGAGTCTCAAGAGAACTTTTTGGCAGAAGGCTTTCGCTGGGAATTACGTTGAAGCCAATTCGTCGACGATCGGACAAACCATTCTTTTTGGTGATGGGTGGAATATCGGCGAGCTTTGTCGTCTTGATCGTGCTTTTGCTTGCCGCGGACGTCCTCTTCACATCGAGTCAAGACTTTGCCGACGCTCTCGGTAAACCAGAGATCCGCGCGGCGTTTTGGCTGACAATGCTAACGTGCACGGTCGCCGCAATCATGTCGGTGTTTGTCGCGACACCGCTCGGTTACTTGCTCGCTCGCTTCGAATTCCCCGGTAGGCGCATCATTGATGTGCTGGTCGACATCCCGATCGTATTGCCGCCATTGGTGCTCGGGTTGAGTCTGTTGATTCTTTTTCATTTGCCGATCGGCCCGACGCAATGGAAGCTCGAGACATGGTTGCGCGATGATGTGGGTTTCCCGGTGACGTATCGCTGGCCGGCGATCGTGCTCGCACAATTCTCAGTCGCCTGTGCGTTTGCCGTGCGCACCATGCGTGTGACCTTCGATCAAATCAATCCACGCGCCGAAGATGTTGCCCGCACGCTCGGTTGTACTCGCGGACAAGCCTTCATGCTGGTCGCGCTGCCTCAAGCATGGCGAGGCATCGTTGCAGCGGGAACGATCGCCTGGGCGCGTGCGCTGGGGGAATTCGGTCCCATCTTGGTCTTCGCGGGCGCCACACGAATGCGAACCGAGGTGCTCTCGACGACGGTGTTTCTTGAACTGAGTGTCGGAGAACTCGATGCCGCCGTGGCGGTATCGTTGATTATGGTGTTGATGGCGATCGTTGTCTTGATATTGTTGCGATCGCTTCGTTTGGGGCTGAGCACATGATCGAGCTTTGCGATGTGTCCGTCACTATCGGACAATGTCATTTGAATCGAGTCTCGTTCAAAGTTGATACGGGCCAGTACGCGATCCTGATGGGACGAACGGGACTCGGCAAAACGACGCTGTTGGAAACCATTTGTGGACTGCGACACGTGGCCAGTGGGCACATCCTTGTCCAGGGTCAAGATGTCACCGATTACTCCCCGGGCGACCGTTCGATTGGGTATGTCCCCCAGGATCTCGCGTTGTTTCCAACGTTGTCGGTTGCGGAGCACTTGGCATTCGCCCTGCGAATTCGGAAGTGCTCGGCGCTTGAAACGGACCAACGAGTCCATGAAGTCGCGGAGATGCTGGGCATC
Organism: Pirellulaceae bacterium; assembly: GCA_041741195.1. Taxonomy (GTDB): domain Bacteria; phylum Planctomycetota; class Planctomycetia; order Pirellulales; family Pirellulaceae; genus JBBSJZ01. The sequence goes on along the minus strand of JBGSKM010000064.1, from coordinate 25,203 downwards.
AAACATTTGCTACAACGCGGCGTCGCACACCTGAGCGGCGGCGAGTCCCAGCGTGTGGCACTCGGCCGTGCCGTCTCGTTTCGTCCGGCGGTGTTGTTGTTAGATGAACCGCTCAGCGCGCTCGACGAGGCGACACGCGACGAGATGTACCAAGTGCTCCGCGACATCAAATCGCAAACACGAATGACCACCATCCATGTGACGCACAACAGCGACGAGGCCAACGCGTTGGCGGATTTGCGACTCGACATCGGGTCGTCGAATTTGGTGGCTTAGTTCATCTCCGACTGCGTGGCGATGTGCTCAAGCACTCGTCGGTGAATACTGTGCAGCATCGGGTCGGCGATGGATTTCCAATACAGGCGTGGGCGAACATCGATCTCGTACCAAGTCGTGCCGTGCAATCGCGTGCCTCCGCCGGGTAACGGTTCTAATCGAAATTCGCCTCGGCGACTCACAAAGCCGCTCTCCAGATGTGGTGGATGCAAGTGCGGAAACGGTGACCACTCTCTCATCGGATGGGGCTGGTCGATCACATCAAACGCCAATCGCTCTCCCGGATGCCAAGCCGTGATCGGTTCGACAAATGTTCCCGTGGTAAAGTTGCATCGGCGGACCGCGCCGACACCATGTCCATCGATGGTGGCGTGCAATGGTGCGGCAATTCCAGCTCGAAAGTACCATGCCAGCGGCGCATCGATGGGCGGGAAATGAGTGACACTGTTCCAAACAATGTCCGGCGAAGCTGCAATGTCAATGCTAGTGGTGACTTGATGTATCGGAGCGTGATCGTCCAGTGGCTCAAGGGCTAAGCAAAGCGGAAGAATGATGACGCTTGCGATCATGCCCGGGCGTTCGTCTCTACCCGGTCGCAGTCTCGCGGTCGCCAGTGCCCGACCCACGATGGCTCCGGCAAAACTCAATGGACCCAGCATGGGAAAGGCCATGATCAGACAGATCGCGCCATCCAACCCGGCCAGTAGCATGACAAAGAACGATACGATATTCATGGCGACGATCATGCCAAACATCGACGCGCCGGAATGTTTGCGTCGATAGTTGTAAGTGAAACCTGCGACGGCACCCGCTACCACCGGTGATGAGAAAAAGAGAATGAATCCATACACCTCTAGCGCCCACACACTTACCATTCCCACGATGGTCAAGGTCACACAACCGGCGACGATCGCCAGCATCGCCGCACCGAGCGTCTGATCGGAGCGGTCAACCAGCGGCGTGTCGAGTTCTTCGGACGGTCGAAAGGCATTCGCGATTTGTTGTCGATGCAGGTCCTCCATCGCTTGCTGCTGCGGTGTGACGCTCAACAGGCCTGAAGGCAAACTTGCCAAGATTGCGATCACCAACAAGTTCAACAGCGGAACGAGCATGAGAAGCCCTATCCATGGAGTGACGCCGATATCTGCGGCGCGCCGAACGCTCATGGCAACGGCGATCCAAACAAACGGAATCGTGAACAGCATCCAAACGATTCCCGCGGCCGGTGCGTCGACAAGGAACGGTGCCTTGCTGCTCAGCCATGGATTCACAAAATCGATCGGCGTAAAAATCTGGCCCGTGGCCCACCACACGCTGAAAAATTCGATCGCGTATTTGAACAGCGCTAAACTGAAGCCGGCGATCATGTAGGTGCGTCGGCCGACCGGCCCCGATACGACGAACCAATCCAATCGAGATCGATTCACAAGTGGGTTGTCGACTGTCTGGCTCATGAGTCGTCTTCTTCGTTTCTTGCGAAATCGCTCGCGCGGACAAATATCAGCGAGCGGTCCATCCGCCATCGACGGTTAGCATGCTGCCGGTGGTGTAGCTCGACGCAGGCGACGCAAGATAAATCGCGGCGCCTTGAATCTCCTGCAACTCACCCCAACGTTCTAGCGCCGTGGCGCCGACAATGAATTGCTTGGCTTCGTCGGTTCCGGCGATGGGCAAGTTCATGGGAGTCAAGAATGGCCCGGGGCAAATCGCATTGACAGTGATCTTGTCTTTGGCGAGTTCAAGCGCGAGCGAGCGAGTCAATTGCACCACCGCACCCTTGCTGGTCGCATAGGGAGTACGATTCGCCAAACCGACCAACCCCAACGTGCTCGCCATATTGATGATGCGGCCGTAACCCAGTTTTCGCATTTCTGGAATGACGTACTTGGCACACATCCAACTGGCGTCGACATTGAGTGCTTGAACTTGGCGAAACTGTTCCAAGCTCAATTCATCGATGGGGCCGCGGATATTGATGCCCGCGTTGTTGATAAGAATATCGATGCGTCCGAATTCGTCGCGGCACCGATTCACCATGGCGACAACGGCATCTTCATCCGTGACATCGGCGGCCATTCCAATCGCCCTGACTTGGTATTCGTCGGCGATCGCCTTGGCCGCCGCTTGGGCTTCGTCCTCGTGACGGCTGACGAGCAATAGATGCGAGCCTGCTGATGCGAGCCCTGCCGCCATGGCTTCGCCGAGCCCCTTGGAGCCGCCGGTGACGATGGCGACTCGTTCGTCGAGTCGAAATTGATGCAAACCGGGCCAACGAGTCATGGAAATCCGCCAGTGGAAGGTGTTGCTGGAAGTGTGAAGGTGGATCTCGGTAGCGTTGCGAAACACACAACCGTATCGGGATGGACTAAGATAACATGATTCGAACTCGTTCCATCCTGCTCATACGCGCTATCCGATGATGAATTCCCGACTCGCCGTCGTGCTCACACTGCTTTGCTTCACCAACGTTTCCCAAGCCGCTGATGCTGTATCGGGAAGCAAGCCGAATCTGATTTTTGTCTTAGCGGACGATCTCGGGTACGGTGACTTGGGGTGCTATGGCCAGTCCAAAATCAAGACGCCGCGGTTGGACCAGATGGCCCAAGAGGGACTGCGATTCACCAACTTTTATGCCGGCAATACCGTTTGTGCACCGAGTCGAAGCGTGTTGATGACTGGCCAACACATGGGCCACACGCATGTGCGCGGAAACGCGGGCGGCGACAACATGGCTCGCCAAACACTACGCGACGAAGACGTGACGGTCGCCGAGGTTCTCAAGACCGCGGGCTACACCAACGCCCTGGTCGGCAAATGGGGACTCGGTGAAGTCGGCTCGTCGGGTTTCGTGCTCAACCAGGGTTTCGACCAGTTCTTTGGATATCTCAACCAAGGACACGCGCACAATTACTACCCCGAGTTCTTATGGCGCGGTGACAAGAAAGTAAGACTGCGGAACGTCGTCGAGCCGCCGCCGGGCAAGACGAATTATGGTGGCGACGTTGTCGTCGGCGCGGCGACCAAGCGGATCGATTATTCGCACGACTTGTTCGTCGATGAAGCGATGGGGTTCATCAATGAACAAGCCGAGAAGCAACCGTTCTTTTTGTACCTCGCGCTCACGATCCCGCATGCGAACAACGAAGGGACTCGGATGACGGGAAATGGCGCGGAAGTTCCCGACTTCGGCATCTATAAGGACGAAAAGTGGTCCGATCAAGACAAGGGACAAGCCGCCATGATCACGCGCATGGATGGTGACCTGGGCCGGATCATGGATCACTTGCGCGAAATCGGGATCGCTGAAAATACCCTCGTCTTCTTTACCAGTGACAATGGCCCCCACGACGAAGCGGGGCACGAACTCGAGACGTTCAATCCCTCCGGACCACTGCGGGGAATCAAGCGTTCGCTGACCGAAGGCGGCATTCGAGTGCCGGGAATCGCTTGGTGGCCCGGGACCGTGCCGGCTGGCGAAACCACCGACGTGACCAGTTACTTTGGAGATTGGATGGCCACTGCCGCGGAACTCGCCGGCGCGGAAGTCCCCGAGAACACCGACAGTATCAGTTTGGTTCCAACACTCACCGGCCGCCCCGATGACCAGAAGCAGCACGAATATCTGTATTGGGAGTTTTACGAGCAAGGAAGTCGCCAGGCGGTGCGAATGGGCGATTGGAAGGCAATTCGCGAGCCGATGCTGACCGGAGACGTTCAACTTTACAACGTGTCTACTGACCTGGGCGAAAAGCAAAACGTTGCCGATGAACATCCGGATTTAGTCGAAAAAGCGAAGAAGTTGATGGACGACGCCCACGTTTCCCACCCCAATTGGCAAGTTCCGCCAATGAAAAAGGCATCCGAAAGGAAGAAAAAGTAGTTTCTCGCTTGGCGAACCGGGGTCGTGAAGGTATAGTTCGTGCGTGCCTGGTCCAGTGCGGAAACGTTTCGTGTTGGGTTTTAGGCGAGCTTGAATCGGAAAAAGCGAGTAGCGTTTCTCGTCAGATGAGTTTTCATTTGGTGAGGCAACGTTTTCCGGTTCCACCAGGGTTCTGCGGCAGAGTTGGAGTCTTCTGCGTCCCTGAACTACCGGTGACGGTAATCATTCCGTCATTTATCTGCTGCCAACTATCGGTTGTGTTGACCGCTCTGGAAAGCCGCTGGCGTCTTGGTGGACGCACTGGTTTGCTGTGATTTTCTTGTTTGTCCAGCGAATTAAAAAGCGGCGTCGGCGGTGTCGGTGTGAAGTCGATTGGACTTTCGCCCGATTGCTTGCTGACAGCCACGGAGCCAGCGAACGGTTTCGCCGACTCCCGCACGCGTCGCCTTGGAAAGTGCGTCGCGGCTGAGCGAATCAAGCCCACACATGACCGCGGTTTTTCGCTCAAAGATGTTAGAAAAACCTATCGAAAGAAACCCTTTGAAGACGTTCGCAGAACTTGAATTGATTGAACCGGTGCAACGTGCACTTGTCGAAGAAAACTATCACACTCCCACCCCCATCCAAGCTCAAACGATTCCCGCTGCACTCGACGGACGCGATGTCCTGGGGTGTGCACAAACCGGAACCGGAAAGACCGCGGCGTTCGCATTGCCGATCTTGGATTTCCTTGGTCAAGAAAAGATCAAGGCACGACCGAACCGCCCCGTCGTGCTCGTGCTGGCCCCCACGCGTGAACTCGCGATCCAAATCGGCGAGAGCTTCGAAACCTACGGACGTCACCTCCGTTTGCGACATGTGCTCGTTTATGGTGGCGTGAACCAAGCCAACCAAGTCCGAGCACTGAACCGCGGTGCACATGTGCTTGTGGCGACACCTGGCCGTTTACTCGACTTGATGAACCAAGGCTACATCCACCTCGAAGATCTTGAAATCTTTGTGTTGGACGAAGCCGATCGGATGCTCGATATGGGCTTCCTTCCCGACCTCAAGCGAATCATCGCCAAGTTGCCCGAAGAGCGACAATCGTTGTTTTTCTCTGCCACGATGCCACCCAAGATTGTCGAGCTGTCCCAGCGATTGCTCCATGAGCCCGTCAGCGTCAACGTGACGCCTAAGGAAACGAGTGTGCAGCGGATTGAACAGCAAGTTTTCTTTGTCGAGAAAGCCGGCAAGCAGCCACTGTTGCAAACGATTCTCGCCGGCGACGATGTCGATCGCGCGATCGTATTCACTCGCACGAAGCGGGGCGCTAACTTTGTCGCCGAAAAATTGGCCAATGCCGGCATCAAAGCGGCAGCGATTCACGGCAATAAATCGCAATCCGCGCGTCAACGTGCCCTCGATGCATTCAAGTCCAAGGACGTTCGCGTGCTGGTCGCAACCGATCTTGCCGCACGTGGAATCGACGTCGATGGCGTGACGCACGTGATCAATTTTGATATGCCCAATGAACCCGAAAGCTACGTGCACCGAATCGGTCGCACCGGCCGAGCGGGTGCTGCCGGGATCGCGATGTCCTTTTGCAGCTCCGCGGAACGCGAAGAATTGCGAGCCATCGAAAAACTGATTGGCAAGCCAGTGCCGCCCGCGCCAAACCAGCCTGCACCGATGCCGCCGAGCGATTCGCGTTCGGATGGTGGTGGAGCTCGTTCGCGACAACCACGCAGCGGCTCACGCAACTACGGAAATCGAAACAGCAGCAGCGGAAATCGGAGCTCCGGATACGCGACCAGTGTCGCTACCGCCGTGCCGGCCGCCAAGCCAAGCCGACGTCCGCGAACCAATCATGGACCGCAACAGCGCCAACACGCAAAGCAACCTCGATAGAGTTGGGTGGCAACATTGACCGCATCGGTGCTCGCCCCGATTCGGGAGCGATGCGATTGAATCGAAGTTGAACAAGAGCGTAGACGCGATTTTAAGGAGACATACGATCGCAAAAAATCAAAATACTTTCGCCAAACGACAGCGCGAAATGGAAAAGAAGTTCAAAGCACAAGACAAACTGGCAAAGCGACTGGAGCGTAAAAACGCCCCAGACGTGGAGCCAGAACAACCGCCAATGGTTTCGGAAGAGATTCCGGACGAGTTGAATTGATGCCGCCAGAGGGAGTGTGAACGTTTCACACTTCGATGTCGGCTCACCTATTTTTTTGAGAAGTTTGGGGAATACCCATGGCAGAAGGCACGATCAAACGCATCACGGACAAGGGTTTCGGTTTCATTGAGAATGGAAGCGGAACTGACATGTTCTTTCATAGCTCGTCAGTCGAAGGCTGCAGCTACGATGACCTCCGTGAAGGCCAAAAGGTAACGTACGAAGTAGGCAAGGGTCCCAAGGGCCCACGCGCTGAGAACGTTCGCAAGGCTGACTAATAGCCTACCGTGACGAACGCGCACCTCGCGCACACGTAACCTCTTCCGTTTTTCGGGAGGGGTTTTTTTATGCGTGCTCTGACCAGAGCACCGAAAAGACTCGATCTGGCGCCAACCTTGTGGCGTCAGCAGTTGCTTGACGCCAACTTATAAAGCTGTGCTTTTCATAACCCGACGCGTGAGCAAGGGAATCCTTGCATGTCCCTCGCTCATCGGCGTGTTGATTTAGTGGATTAGGCAATTCTTGTGAGCCGATGGCGCTAGCCACGGGCATCGAAGGGCTTCTAATTCACCGTACGGCCCGCGGCTAGCGCCGTCGGCTCACTAGATCAACACGCCGTCACGCTTCGGGTTATGACTAATCCGCGTTAGATGGGTTCCAAGCCTCGGAAGGTGCCGGTACTGGTGGCAAATCGATCGGTTTCGATCCCCAGGCGCTGAAGCATCGAAACGAACAAGTTCGGCAGCGGGTAATTGTTCGTGGTGTCAAAGGCAAGATGCTGGCCATGTCGGAAACCGCCACCAGCAAACAAGACGGGCAAGTTGGTAGTGACGTGCGTGTTGGCGTTGCCGAGGTTGCTGCCGTACACGACCATTGTGCGATCAAGTAGCGAGTCTGAATCTTCCAGTGTCTCCTTCAAATTGGTGAATAGTTCGTCCAGTAATCGCATGTGCCAAGTATCGATCGCTTCGAGCTGCTGAATTTTTGCCTCATTCTTTCCGTGGTGCGATAGGTTGTGATAACCGTCGGTGATCGCAATTCCGTCCACATCGATGGCAGGCGAATTGACGCTGTCGAGCATCAAAGTGATCGCCCGCGTCGAATCGGTTTCAAACGCTAAGCGGGCCATGTCGTACATTAACCTCACTTTGTCCATGTACGCCTTGGGGTCGTCCGGATTCGTGGGCACCTCTCCGCGCGGTTGCGGCTTGGGCACGCGCTCCCACGCCTTCGCCGCTTCCAACCGCTGCTCCAACTCGCGAACGCCGGTGAGGTATTGATCAACCCGATCGCGATCCTTGGTTCCTAGCTTGCGCCGCAAAGACAGTGTTTGATCAGCGACCGCATCCATGATGCTTTGACCAAGACTCAGACGCTTTACTTGCGCCTGCACTTGATCAGGCGACCCTTGCAGAAACAACTGCTCGTAAACGGTGACAGGATTCTCTTCACAGGGGATCAGCACACCGGCACCGGTCCACGACAAACTGCGCTGTCCTTGATTGATGTTGACTCCAAGCGTCATCGAGGGAAAACGCGTCAGATGTCCGAGGTGTTCGGCGATGTATTGGTCCAACGAAATCGTGTTGCGAAAACCGCCGCTGCCTGGATGCGGGGCCGCTGTCAAAAAACAGATGTCCGCCGGGTGACCACCATCGACATCCGGGTGCCATACTCCGCTGAAGACCGTAAAGTCGTCCCGATGCTGTTGCAATGTTTGCAGGTAAGGCGACAGCGCGTAGTCGGCACCGGAATCAGTCGGGAAAAACTTCTCCGGAAGAAGCCCCAGGTTGTTGCAGATTCCGAGCATGCGTCGCGGCACTGCATCTTTCGCAGTTCTTTCGGACGCGGAAGCCACGGCGGGTCGCATCGCATCGAGCAGCGGCAAGGAGACGGCGACCCCCATGCCGCGCAAGAATGTACGACGAGGTAGCGGTTGGTTCTTTAACAATGTTGGCATGATGGTTTACTTGTTCAAGAATAAACGGCTGGTTGCAATTTCAGTAATCAGCGAGCGAACGGGATAACCGCTTTCGGCGTGTCGATCCAAGATTGATTCGACCTCGTCGCGGTCGCTCAGTCGTGGCGCCGCCCCGGTAGCATACGTAACTAGTTTCTCAACCAAGTTTCTCGCGATTCCACGTTCGTCAGCCAACAGCAATCGCTTCAACTCTTTCACGTCGGCGAACGATCGACCATCGGGCAACTCGCCCGACGCATCCACCGGTGGTCCCTCGGTGAATGTGAATGGCTGGCCGTTCTTTCCAAAACCCGGAATCGGTTCCCCGTCTTGAAAGCTGCGATAAGTATCGCGGAATCCGCCGGCCACGTCAAAACTTTCGAGTGCAAACCCGGCCGGATCGATGATCTTGTGACACACGTTGCAGCTCTCATCGGCTCGGTGCAAGAGAAGCTGCTGCCGAATCGTCGTCGCACCGCGAGTATCGGGTTCGATCGCCGGGACGCTCGGCGGAGGCGGTGGAATGTCGACACCAAGAATCCGTTCACCAATCCACGCGCCGCGAACAACGGGCGAAGTCGTCGTACCGTTGGCAGTAACTTTCAACACGCTCGCTTGCGTCAACAAGCCGCCACGAACGCTGTCTTCCGGCAACGATATGCGGCGCAGGCTCGCGCCCTCAAAGGATGGCAAACCGTAGTGATGCGTTAAACGCTCGTTGGCAAAAGTAAAGTCCGAATCGATCAGATACCGCGCCGGCAAATTCTCGCGTATCAACTCGGCAAAGAACAATCGCGTTTCTTCCAGTGCGGCATCGACCAGCGAATCATCCAAGTAGTAGTCTGGATACAGTAGCTCATCCGGCGATGTATCATTGATCTTTCTCAAGTCTAACCAGTACGCCAGGAACGCGCTAACGAACCGCTGCGACTTGGGATCGGCCAACAAGCGTTCGACTTGCTGATTGAGTTCGTTTGCATTACTTAATTGGCCTGATCGGGCGAGCTTTCGCAACTGAGGATCTGGCAACGTGTTCCATAGGAACAAGCTCAAACGATTCGCCACGGCAAGTTGATTGAGCTTTCCCGGTTGCTCCTGCAAACAAAGAAATCGTGGCGAACACAACGCAGCGGTATAGCCAGCGATCATTGCATCGGCGAACGACATGCCTTCGTCCAGCGCCATGGCGACGACGGCGACAAAGCGATCAACATCGTGTGGATCAGCAGGTCGAGTGTACACCCAACGAAGGAACCGCTGCATCAATCGCCGCGCGTCTTGGTCCGGATGTTGTGACTCGATAATAATCGCGTTCTCGTCGCTAGACACTACTTCATCGTCAATCACAGGCAAATCGCCAAACAAAAGTCTGTGTCCTGGCGAAGGCCATTGTTCGATGATCGGGCCTTCGACTTCCATCCAATTGAATGCGACTCCCGGCATACCATCTTTCTCGGCCAACGGATTGTGCCAGTTGGACGGACGCGAGCGAAACAGCCGCACCGCATCCGGCTGGATCGTTTCTCCTTCGAGCAACCACACATCCAGCTCTTGAACGCTCGGTTCAACTTGCAGATCAAATTCACCCAGCCTCCGCAACTGTCGTGGCTCCGCTCGTGAATAGATCGCGACCGGCTCGGAACGTCGGCCACGCGATGTCTTCTCTCGGTCGGGACGCCACCACTTTTTGTCTTCACCCTCCGCCCAGAACGTGTAGCCCTTGAAACGCAACTTGTATCGGCCTGAACGTGGTGCCTCAAAGGAGCTGAAACGAATCTCGATCGGCTCATAGCTGCTGGCGACGACGCCGAACGCTTCTAACTCTCGTTTGCCCGGGTCATTGTCGCCAACCGTGAACGGTGTTTCCGGATTCCGCAGAACGTCCAAGTCGGCATCGTAGCCGAGCAGCGGAAACGTCCCGCGTTCGGGACTGCGATTGAAGACAGTGTAGTGGACCTTTCGATTAAAACTGTTTTGCTCGCGAGCATAGTAACGGACGGTTTGCCGCTCAGGACGAACCGTCTGGCTCGTCATCACTTCGCGCAGGGCGTAGTCGGCCGCTTGCATGTAGCGAGCAAAATTGACGTGAGACACGTCCAATGCTTCGCCAAGCTTGTTGAATCGGTGCAGTTCGCCGTCCTCGGGCAACATCGTTGCCAACTGCAACCACGGTGCATGAAGCAAATCACGCATGCTGTTCTCGTACTCATGACGATTCATTCGCCTCCAGATCGCGCGACCTTCGTTTTCAATCTGCTGTCGGTCAAGCTCGATCAAGCGATTGCGAAGCGGCTTCACGAACGGGTCTCTCGCAGTGTCCGGCAATCCACCTTCAGGCGGCATCTCGCCCGCATCGACACGATCGTGAACCTTGATCCAAATTGCCAAGTCACTCGCGTCTGGCTCACCTTGAGATTCAAGTTTCCCGGTGATCGGTGCCAGATCAAAATTGCCTTCGGGTTCAGCGCCACTGTGACAATCCAGACAACTCTCACGCAGTTGTGAAGCCAGCGGATTGGACTCAAGTGCCGACACAGACAGCGGGGCGGACATCCAGAGCACGCATATCGACACGGCAAGACGATTGATTGGTCGGCTCATGGTAGGCGAGAATCGTATGAAGGAGCTTATGGCGGGGACGTCATTATAGCATCCGCTTTCAATCGTTGTTCCAAATCCACTGGCTGCGGTCCATGTTCGGATTGGGACGAGGGAACTGCGCCCCGGTTTCTTGCCACCATGCTTTTAGATCCGCCATGAGTTCGTCGACTTTCCCGGGCATCTGGGTAGACAAATCGTGTTTCTCGCCAAGGTCCTCCGCCAAATTGAACAGTTCAGTTCGCGCGCCTAGAACGAAACGCCCAGAAAGCTTACCCGGCTTCGGTTCACAACCGGTTGGATCAAGGTAGTCGCCGAAGTAGTGAATCAGTTTGTAGTCGCCCTTGCGGATCATCGAGCACGGCGTTTTTGCAAATGCGACCACGTATTCCGGATGATGAGAGAAGATCGCTTCACGCTGAAGCTGGCCGGTTTGTTGCAAGAGCGGCACTAGGCTCACGCCATCAAGCACCTGATTGGCTTGCTTGTCGATTCCAGCGAGCTCCATGAACGTCGGAAAAAAATCCACGACATGAACGGGTGTTTGACAGACGCTTCCCGCCTCGACTCGCTCTGGCCAACGCACGATCAAGGGAACACGCACGCCGCCTTCGTAAAGTTGGCCCTTGCCACCGCGCAGGGGATCGTTGTTCCAAACTCGCGTCAGACCGCCGTTGTCGGATAGAAAAACGACAAGGGTATTGTCGGCGATGCCCAACTCATCAAGCTTAGCTGTCACTCGCCCCACCGATTGATCCAAGTGATCGATCATCGCCAGATACTCTGCCGCCACACGCTCAGCAAAAACGCCGTCGCGATCGCTGCTTCGCCGAAAGCCCTTTGCCACGTACTTGTCGACAACCGGATCAGGCACTTCAAATGGCGTGTGAACGGAGTGGTGAGCGAGATAGGCAATGAACGGTCGCTCCTGATTCTGCTCGATGAATTCCAGCATGTCATCGGTAATCGCCGTGACCGATTTGTCGGCGGTTGTCGAACGACAATCACCCACGAATTGCAACCCAAAGTCATGAAAAAATTGGATACCGTGTCGCTTCAGTAGTTGGTCCGATCCGTAAGCTTCACCCACATGCCATTTCCCGCTCATACCCGTCGCGTATCCAGCATCGCGAAGCATTTCAAAAATCGTATAGGTCTCCGGCGGCAACCCGCTTGCACGACCTGGCGAGATGAGCGGTGCATACTCAGGCGACGCTGTCTCGACCGAAGTCAACCGTGATCGCGCACCGTACTGGCCCGAAAACAAAGCCGCACGAGTCGGCAAACACTGCGAAAGAACATAGGCATCGGTGAACTTCATCCCACTCGCCGCCAAAGAATCAATATTCGGCGTGGCAACCAGTTCGCTGCCATAACAGCCAACACCATTCCATCCGAGATCATCGGCAAGGATCAAAACGATGCTTGGCCGGTCGCTTGACGTGGCCTTAAGTGACGGCGTAGAGAGGGCTTGTGAGAAGAGTGCTGCAATCGCCGAAATGGCACGTGTAGTAATTCTGCTGAGCAAATGACGTGGGAATGGTCGGCGGCAACCGGACGTTCCAGAAACACGCGTCGAATTGGCAAGGAACGGAATCACGTTGAACCCCCTTCTTTGGATGGCGGATGCCGCACGGACTATCGGTCCGTGGCATTCGTATCAATCACCAGGCCCACCTCTCTCGGTGGCTATGTCTGCGTATCAATAGACCCAGGGACCACGGTCGGCAAACCGTTTGTCGATCCCCTGGCGGCAAGGAACCGAACTCAGCTCCCGACCACAGTGTCTTTTCTCGCATTTCACAAGTCAATTCCCGGCGGCAACCGGGCTACCCCCGAAAGGTCAATTGAAAATGGCAAGGAACCGTAAGTCACGTCGCCAGCAGCATGGATGGATCTGCATGGCACTGGAAGCAAACGGACTGCTGGTATCACACGATATCCTGCGACTTTGGGTCCATGTCTCTCTTGCCTTTGGTAACACATCAGGCGTTTCTTCAGTCCAGTAACACCGACCATCCATGACCGATGAACCAGCTTCTGCCTATTTGTCTCTACCGTGGTCGATCACACGGCCGCACGACTCAACTGCGGCGGCGGGACGACACCAGGACTAAAAGAAGCCGATGGGCTGGTAGAATCTGTGACTTAGGCGTTCTCGATCATCGAATGAAATGCCAAGCGGCTTAGTTCCGCTGCCGTGGCAACGTTGAGTTTCCGTTTGATGTGCTCACGGTGCGTATCGATCGTGTGCGTGCTGAGCAGCAATTGATTGGCGATGGCACCGGTCGTTAAGCCTTCGCCGATTAGGCGGAAGATCTCTTTCTCGCGGTCGCTCAGACGAGCGATTGGATCTTGTTCGACCGGAGTGTTTCCGAGCGCTGATGCGACCAAACGGGACCGCAGAGCTTCGCTCAGGAATCGTTCCCCTTTGAGAACGGTGCGAATCGCTTCAATCAACTTTTCGTTGGTCTCCTGTTTGTTCAAATATCCGAGGGCTCCGGCTCGCATGGCACGTTCGGCGTACAGCGATTCTTGGTACGCAGAAATCGCCAAGAATTTGACCGTCGGATTTCGGCTCTGCACGCGTTTGATCAGGTCAATGCCGTTGCCCTTGCCCAACGAGATGTCGACTAGCACCAGGTCAGGTTTCTCCTGAGAAATCAACGCAAAACCTTCGTCTTCGGTTGCGGCCATGCCGCATACCTCCCATCCGGCCTGGGCCGTGATCCGCATCGACAATCCGTCGCGCATCATCGGATGGTCGTCGACCAGGAGAATTCGCCACCGTGTTTGAAATTGGTTCATCCAGTTTTCCCTTGCGTTGTAATCGTGCATCGTATGATGGTTCCATGGTTGCGGCCCGCTGAAATCGACAGAACCCCGCCAATCACTTGAGCGCGGTACTCCATGATCTGCAAACCCCTGCCGTCTTGGCCATGATCTCGTAACTCCGCTTCGTCGATTCCAATTCCATCATCGCTTACTTCCAATTCCATTTGATGTTTTTCCGTCGATAGCGAGATGCGAATGTCGGTTGCGCCGCCGTGCCGCTGTGCATTGTTGACAGCTTCCTGGGCGATTCGATAAAGGTGGGTGGCGACCGTATTGCTTTCGAGGGTCGATGGACCGTGTTGAACGAAGCCACAAGTAACCTTTCCGTTCACGGTCGTAGCGCAAGCAAGTTCCGTTAACGCCGACTTCAAGCCCTCGGCGTCGATCTGAACGGGCATGATGCCGTGAGAAAGTGATTGCACATGCTTATTGGCTTCTTTCAATCCTCGCACCAGCTTGGCTGACGTCTCCATGCACCGCGTCAACTCTTCGTGACTGAACGAGATCGGGTCGTGATCATCGTCCATCGTTTGGACTTTCTGGGCAAACAAATCCTCGATCGTTCCAGCGATCAGTGACAGCCCAGTCAATTCCTGTTGCGTGCCGTCGTGAAGTTCTTGTCCGATGCGTCGCTGTTCATCGGATGCGATTTCAAGAACATGATCTTTGCTTTCTTTCAGCGATCGTTCGAGCATGAGCCGATCAGTGAGGTCCACGAACGTGATGACGACCCCGGAAACTTGGTCGCCTTTGGAGCGGTAGGGAAGGATGCGTCGCAGGTATAGACGCGAATTTTGGCCAGCGATTTCATGCTGAATAGGTGCCGAACCTTCCACCACCTTCTGGCAATCGCTCTGTAGGTCGACATCATCAAAGCGCGGCGTGATGTCTCCAAAGGGCCGCCCCAAATCAGTCAACCGCAAATTAAAGAGCGCTACTGTCGGCGGTGTGAACCGCTGGATGTGCAGGTTAGTATCAAGAAACAAAGTCGCAATTTCGGTGCTTGCGATCAGATTGAGGATATCGTTGTTGGCAATGTCTAGTTCGTGAACCTTGTCCAGTAGCTCGGAATTCACGGTGCTGAGTTCTTCGTTGAGCGATTGCAGTTCCTCTTTGGAAGTTTCGAGTTCTTCGTTCGCCGATTGAAGCTCCTCGTTCATCGACATGATTTCTTCGTTGGAGGATTTCAAATCTTCGTTGGCTCCTTCGAGTTCAGCAATCACCCCGCCCAGTTCTTCACTGTTGGTTTTAAGTTCTTGCTCCATTTGGTGAACGTAGTTGGGTTCTGTCGCCGGAAGCAGTCGGTCTCGTAATAGAGAAGTCGTTCCAAAGCGGATGCAATTCAGCAGCCTTGTGAAATATCCTCGCTTCAGCTTCGGGTCGATTGACTCGTCGTCTCGCAACGGCTGGTCCACAAAGTGAATTAGCAAGAGGTGTTCTGCATCGGCAGAAAGCTTCGCCACGCGAACGTAAACGCAACATTGGACCGACTTCTCACCTCGCTCGATTGAGGTCACGAAGCTTGTGTCGGTTTCATCCAGGATGCATTTTTGACAAGCAAATCGCAGTTTGGTTCGCAAGCCTGGACGGCACATCGCCAACAAGCTTTGCGTCAGTGCACCAGTGGGAAATTCAAGGTAGTCGACGATTGGGCCGGTAACGTAGAGCACTTCGTAGCGGCAATTGATCAGAGCCGTTGCGGGCGCGTAGAAGGCAATGAGAGACTTCTCGACAAGGGTCTTGTATACCTGAACCGATGGGATCTTCGTGGGTGCGTTTGTTCGGACGCTTCGTGAAACGCTTGTTGTGCCGCTCGAAAAAGCAAACTGACTATGACGATTGGTTGGTAGCCTTTGAAAAATTCGCCATTTCTTCGAGATGGGCTTAAAGAGGTCGCTGGCTTGACCGAGCGATTCCGCCGGTCCCAAGAGCAGCAGACCGTCATCGGCCAATGAAAAATGAAACAGCGATAGAAGGCGTTGCTGCACCTCGGGTTCGAGGTAGATCAGCAGATTCCGACATGAGATTAGATCGAGTTTGGAAAATGGCGGATCGTTGATGACATTCTGCCTGGAGAACACAATTGCGTCTCGCAGCTGTTTGTTGATTTGGTAATGGTCGTTCTCAGCGTTTGTAAAGAAACGTTCTAAGCGATCTTTGGAGACGTCAGCCGAAATGCTGATGGGGTAGATGCCCGCCCTAGCAATTGCGATCGCCGCTTCATCAACATCGCTTGCGAATAACTGGATCGGCTTAGCCGAGGATGGTCGCTCAAGTCGACTGCTGCTGCGTTCGTCGAGAAATTCGCTCAATAGCAGTGCAAGTGAATAAGCCTCTTCGCCAGTCGCGCAGCCTGGCACCCAAACGCGAAAAGGAAAACGGTCAGCATCACGATTCGTAAGCTCGGGCCGCAATTTTGCCGACAACGCGTCGTAGGCTTCCGGATCGCGAAAGAATGCGGTCACGCTGATGAGCAGATCGCGATAAAGCGCAGTGACTTCCGCAGGTTTCTCTTTAAGAAGTTCAGCGTACTGCGCGGACGTTTCCAGTTGATGCAATCCCATTCGGCGTTGAATGCGTCGTAGTACCATGTTTTTGCGGTAGCAACGGAAATCGAATTGTGTGTGCTTACGCAGCAATTCGACAATCGCATCAAGTTGTCCGTCTTCGCCATGCGTACTCATTGCTGACGATGTTGCGTCGATGAGATAAGGTTGTTGCAAGTATCGTTTCAGCGTTGCGGGCATTTCGTCGGGCGGAAGAACGTAGTCGCTCAGGCCTTCACGAATCACATTTGCCGGCATCGTGTCAAATTCTGCGGTTGATGGCTCCTGGGAAATGGCCATCCCACCGGCAAGCTTGATGTCACGAATACCGAGCGTGCCGTGACTGCCAGTGCCCGACAAAACGATACCGATCGAACGCTCGCCTTGGTCTTTGGCCAGTGACCGCAAAAAGATATCGATTGCCGTCTCGCGAATTTCAGACTCAGTCGGTTGGCTCAAACAAAGGCGACCGTCGCGAATCGTCAGATGGAACTTGGACGGAGTCACGTACACGCAATTGGCTTGGGGAACCACGGCGTCAGTCGCCTCGACCACCGGCAGCTCGCAAGCCTTGGAAAGGATTGCGACCAGCTGGCTTTCTTGCTTGGGATCCAAATGCGGGACCAACACAAACGCAATCCCGCAGTCGACCGTGACTGCGCCGAGCAGTTGCTTCATTGCCGTCAGGCCACCTGCGGATGCAACGACGCCGACGATCGGGAACCGTGTCGGCGGTTCAGGTCGAATCGGTTTCGAAAGCAGTTCCGTCGCCATGATAAAATCAACCCATCGATGAATTCGGGTCGTCGGTAGCCTAAGTCGCCAGACTCGGGGCGGTTACCGCTGACTCAGCTCCAATCTCTGGCGAGATCGGCTCTCCGATAATTCAGTGAAGATCTCGGCATGCCTGCGAGAAAGATTCTAATCGTTCGCACCATCACGCGAAGCGCCCCGACTGGCAGAATGGTTGAATCCGCCATTGAGAACTCGGATTGTCGACCAGTCAGCGGCTGCCCTTAAGCGCCAACCCCCATGAGCAACCGACGGATGCTCATCGCAGGACCGATGGAAAGCTTCAGGCCAAATGCTTCTGCTTTCTGTCGCGCGAAGTCTTGGTCCCAGCCATATTGCTCAACGAGTTCAGCAATCAGTCGCTCGGGTCGTCCTTCAATCTTGTCGATGTCCGGCTGGCTCAACTTGCCAAACGTCTTCAGAAGTGCGGCATTGAAAATTGATCGTGCTTCTTTTGCACTGCGTCCAAACATTATCGTTCCTAAGTTATTAGAGATTTAAACGGCATACAGTTCATGAAAAAACTACGTCCAACTTGTCCGCTGCAAAACGGATGGAAGCGATCTGGCACGATTACCGACATTGCCTTATTCGACCTGTGCGTGAGCACTAACAAGGTGCTGCGATACGAACCAAACCTGCAGTTCGTTGCTGCGGATGACATCGCTGACCAACATGTCGTTAGTTCCGTCGTCGCCGACTTCGCTTGCTTGCCGAGCCATTGAACGGGCGGCTTGAAGCGTGATCTCATGAGCTTGAAGCAGACGAGTCAATTGCGACTCGGGACATTCACGGTCTTTCGGTGGTTGAGGGATGGTCGTGTTGTCGACGACGTCCTGTGCCATCGCGATGCTAATTCCACCAAGCAACATGATGCGTTCAGCAATCGTGTCGACGAGTTCGGCCTGTGTAACAAAATGTTTGTCGAACAGCAAATGCAATTGATAGAACATGGGACCCGACACTTGCCAATGATGCTTCTTGTACATATCGCGCAGTGTCATTGTGTCGGCGAGCAGTTGGTTCAAGTTTTCAACGCTCTGACGACGTACCGATTCTTGCAAAGCAAGCGGCATCGGGATCAAGTGTCCGTACGCCTGAATGCCGCGCGCGTTGCGAGTCATGATGGCGGTTGCTGGACTGACGTAGTCTTGGGTTTCGTTCATGATGATTATGATTCCTATGAATCGAGGATTGATGTTACGTTGGATAGTATTGGTATGCGTAGGTGCGAAAAGGATTCCGCATTCGGTAGCCCAGCACATGAAGGCGAACGCGGTGTTTGACTACACACCGACAGCTTCGGGTGCATCGTGAACAATCACGTCAACACCGTGCGAAGAAAGAACGCTCTTCGCGCTGTCGATCTCATCGGCAGATCCATGAACGACCAGCAGCAGGCGGTCATTCTTCAGCTCCGTTTCGTACTGCAGCACGCTGTTATTGGGGACGCCGACACTCATCAAGGCGGCACCGAGAGCACTGACGCCACCGACGATGGCTGCTCCCTCGAGTGCGGCGACAATCCACGCGACCAGCGGGCCGGCAACGAGCACCGGACCGAGTCCGGGAATTGCGAAGAACGCTGAGCCAAACAGCAGCGACCAGAAGCCGCCCCAGAGCGCGCCCGCCTTGCCCCAATACATCATACGGTCGCCTGCATTGTAATATCCGACGACGTGCTCGTCGGTATGGTAGTCCTTACCGATGATCGAGAGCTTCGTCATATCGAAGCCGCTCTTTTGCAATTCACGTACGGCCTCCTCGGCCTTAGCGTGCGTCTGAAAGATCGCGACGGCGGAGTTGTTGGTAGAAATCATCTCAATATTGCTCGTGACGTGGAGTTGCTTCGTGATTGGCTATTGCCAAGACATCGCGAAGTCGTTGATGCGCGTGATTGTTCTGGAATTCAACGCCTTCCAATATCGAGACATCGCCGAAAGCAACATGGCGGATTCGACCAGGCATACAGCTAGTCGTGGTAGGGCCAGTTCGAACTGGTTGAATCCACCACATTGTTTCCAGTCTTTGAACGATACCGACGCGTCGCGCTCGCACCTAGGCTGAATGAGCAGGACCAACTTCGGTGCTGTGACCAGTGACTCACTCTGTCAGGGAGATTCCAAAGATGACGATGAAACTATGGATCGTAGCCGCGATCGTCGCGGCCTCAAGCCTGTTGCTCGACACGAACCAAGCCGACGCTCAAGGCCGCCGCAACTGGAGGAATCGTGGTAGCAGCTATACACAGACGAACCAATTAATGAACTATCCCGCAAACCGGGGTTACTTAGTCGTCGGCCCAAGGGTTCGCGTTGGTAATTACGGTCTGTCTTCTGACTATTCGGTTGGGTACGGATACGCCAATAGCTATGGCTATCGCTATCCAAGTCAGTATGGCTACCGCAGCAGCTATGGCGGCTACAGCTATCCATCGCGGAGCGGCATAAGTATCGGCATCGGTGGTTTCGCGAATCGCGGCTATCGTGGCTTCGGTAACTAAGACGCACTCACCAGAGATCGCCAAGAACAGTTTGGCGGTTTTTGGAATCAGCCGGCTTCACTCCGACTCTGTTTGAAAACGTATGCAGCGAATTCAATTTGACGAGCCAAATCGCAGTCGCTCAGTTTTTTGAACCATAACGACTACGTGCAATAAATCTGTAGAAGACTCCATGATCACGCCCATAGAAAACAGCAGTTGCCCACTACCGAACGAACCCGATGCACACGTCGTGGCGAGGCGTTTCCGAACGAGCGTTCGAATGCTGCTTGCACTGTCCCTGATCGGGACCGTCGTATGTTTCTTCTTTCTTCGTGATGCGGCCTACTTGGCTGCGATACCAATTCCTGTGCTGTATGCCGTGCTGGCATTTACAAACTACCTTGAAGTGCGTTCGCGGGCATCAAGCCTACGATCGCCAAGCCAAAAAAGGATCACTCCTTGGGAACTGGAAATGGACATCGAGACAGTCGGCATCGTCACGATGATAAAACTGCTCGGAGTTCTCGCGATAGGAGCTTTTATCATCGCGGCATCAATACTTGACTGGTCGGTTGTTGGTGCGGCAGCGGCCGCGTTGCTGTGCATTGCGATTCTAATTCAGACTCCGTTCTTACCGCTCTACTTCAGCGAGTTTGAACGCGACGAGCTCGCAAAGCTGAAACGCGAGCGGAATCACAGTCGTGATTAAATCTCAAAACCCAGACTCGAAATCCAAACTTGCGATTGAGTTACGCATTCGCGCTGCATTTTACCATCCACTTACAAAGTGCTCTTGAAAATTCCTGAAACCATACCACCGAGTACATGGGGATGGAAGTGTCGTCGCCCATCGTTGTCGGCGCGTGCACGCTAGCGATAGAACCGCAGCGATTTCGAAAAATGGTTAGTGCAGGAGTCGGCCGCGACTGTGCCTCCGTCGATGCTTTATGAACAGGGCGACTAACTGAGTGCTAGTCAAGGGATTGCGATGCCCCGATGCCTACCCAGCGTCGTGAGAGATCAAGTCGTCGAATCTCTTGATCTCATGAAATGAGATACGGATCTGATGTCGGAAGCCGCATAAACGATTCTGCAAAACTTCATTCCTTAACTCCACGATGTGGATGCAATGAGTCACCCTACAACCCCAACAGTATTCCCTAGAGATCAAACCGTAATCCACTCGAAATTGGGTCCGACCGCAGCGATGCGTTGGCTCGTTCGAGACATGAAAGCATTGCCACATTGGCCGGCGACGCTAGTGTTGGTGATGTGTATCAGTGTGGCGATTGGCACCAGCAGTTATTTGCTGTGGACCCATTTGACCTCATCACCCATTGCCGGATGCGGGAGTGGTGGCGGGTGGATTGACTGTGAAGGTGTGGCTAGAAGCCAATGGTCAGTCTGGTTCGGCATTCCCGTCAGCCTATTGGCACTCGCTATTTATGTCGCAATGGCGGCGTCTTTGGTTGTCGCAAGCTTGGATCGCATCAGTCGTCCTCAACGCGAGATTGCCTGGATTGTAGTGACCGCTGCGGTGTTTGCAGCCGGAATGAGTGCGATCTGGTTCATCGCGATTCAGTTTCTCGTCCTGCAACATATTTGTCTCTACTGCATGCTGGCTCACACGTGCGGGTTGGTTGCAACGATGACTTTGCTGGTCGCTGGTCCGCTGAGAGCGAAGTCCGCCATGGCAATCGCATCGCTTAGCTTCCTCGGATTGATGATTTTGGTTTCCGGCCAACTCTTATCGACCCCACCTGCGGCGTTCGAGATTGAGCGTTTCGAAACACCCGGCGTCGATGGGATCGACGCTTTAGAATTTGTTCCGCCCAACACTCACAAACAATTTCTTGATGACGATCTGTTTGACGCTCCAGTGACCAGTACCGGAATTCAGAAATCGCTTCAGGGATATGCTCACCTGCTGGCGTTCCCTGGCTTAGTTGCCATCGGTGTCGTTGAAGCCGAATCATTGCAAGCTGATGAATCGCCACAACGAGTTGCAGCTATTCAGGGAGGCGCAATCAAACTGAAGGTTGCAGATTGGCCTCACATTGGCCCCAGCGACGCAACATATGTCGTCGTGGAGATGTTCGACTATTGCTGTCCGCCTTGCCGCGAGACGTTCAAGGCGATCCGTGGCGCGCAGCTCGAACTCGGCAACGAATTGGCAATTGTACTTTTACCAGTCCCGCTCAATTCCGATTGCAATCCGACGATCAAGGTCACCGGTATGCACTACAAAGAGTCGTGCGTGTTATCGGAGCTTGCCGTAGCGACATGGCGAGTCGATCCGAAGGCTTTTGCAACGCTGCACCTGTGGATGTTGACAGACGATCACGCTCCCACCTACGCCGAAACGATCGCAAAAGCAAGAACGCTGGTGGATCCAAAAAGATTGGATATTGAATTAGCTTCAGGCGTTCCCGATCAATATATCTCGCGACACGTGGCTCTCTACAAACGAGTGGGCGAAGGTGCGATTCCCAAATTGATGTTTCCTCGAACCAGCGTTGTTGGAAAGTTCATCTCAGTCGATAGTTTGGTTGATTTGATCCGACGCGAGGCGTTGTAGCGATGGAACGTCACGGCTTCGCTTCGGAGGATCAAGGCCTACCATAACCAAAAAAGGGAGAATCATGGATGAAAAATGGTTAGCTGCTTTCGGGGCAGCTTTGTTGTCTGTCGTGAACCCAGTTGGGAACGCAGGCATCTTTGCAACCATGGTAGAGTACCGTAGCAACTCCGAATCAAGACGCGTGGCGAGGAGTTGCGCAATCGCGGTCCTCGTCATCATGCTCGTCGCCACATGGTTTGGTGGAGAGGTTCTGCGTTGGACCGGCGTTGATGTCCCAGAGCTACTTTCCGCCGGCGGCATCATTGTGATGATCATCGGTTTGCGGATGCTTTTTAATGACAAGTCCCATGCACAAACGAAGGAGGAAGCCAAAGACGCGTCCGATCGTGAGTCCATCGCAATCGTTCCGCTGGCAATTCCCATCGTCGCAGGTCCGGGCACGATCGCATTGATTGTGGCAACTGCCCAGCAGCATCCAACGTTCAGCGATCGCACGTGGATCTCAGCCGTCTGCTTTCTAGTTGCAATCATCGTGGTTGTCGTGTTTTCGCTAGCCAAACGCATCGCGGAAGTCTTGGGGACGAACGGAATGGCCGTGGTGACAAGGTTAATGGGAATGTTGCTCGCGTGTATTGCAATGGGAATGCTCGCGGCGGGCCTGCGAGGCCTGCTGCCCGAATGGTTCAATTAGCTGATCGTCGCCTCCGGCGTCGGTCGCGCGGTCCAGTCACAAACTGAATGTACCGCAGCCTTGCTTGGAAAGAAACTCGCGTGCAACAGAAGGACCGTGGGCGAATCTGCGACGCACTCAACTACCTTAATTCGCCACAAACCAACGTTGGCGGAATCCACCATGTTGGAATCATGGAATACGCGATGGGGACAATGAATAACCGGATGTAGGATTTGAGCAGCAATCGCTGATGCATCATACAACCATCCCGTCAAGCGAGATCTCTCCATAGCTGTGCTTTTGAACACGGAAGCAGACGGAAAGGTTCTCATCCTGACTGTCAGCGGTATGCTCAGCGACCGATTGCTAATTTGACGAAGCCGGTGAGAACGAAGCATCGGCATGGATTCTCGGATGTCTTGTTTCGGCGAGCCGGACGATCGGCTAGCAACCGCGAATCAAAGGGAAACGAAGGTTCATCGCGTTCGCCAGGTCTACTTCCTATTCGGCCGCAGCGTTTCAGATGCGTAGGTCCAGAGTTGTGAGTTTAGAGCCATAATTTGATAGGAATGAGGCTAGAGAATAATGCTATTCACAGTCAGCACATATAAGACCGTAAGCGAAACGGGAGTTGCACTGCAAGCCGCCGTACAGAACAACAAATTCGGCGTCATGCAAGTTCACAATCTCAAAGAGACGATGTCGAAAAAGGGAATCGAGTTCGCCCATGAATGCCTAATCTTCGAAGTCTGCCAGCCTCAGCAAGCCAAGAAGGTACTAGATGAAAACATGAGCGTCTGCACGGCATTGCCATGTCGAATCTCTGTCTACGAAGAAGGTGGAAAAACCATATTGGCAACGTTGAAGCCAACGACGCTCTTGGCAATGTTCAATTCTCCGCGATTGGAAACGGTGGCCCAGGAAGTGGAGGACACGGTTATCAAAATCATGAAAGAAGCGGCGACGACTGATTGAAGACGGTGAAGGAATGGCAGAATGAATGATGATCAGACCGGCAACCGAACTCCCCTGATGAACGCAAATCTGAATCCATCATCCACTGACGACGCGATGAAGGGGGCAAAGTTCGTACGAGTTCCGGAAACGCTTCCCGCAACTCCTTGGTATTCCCCGATCAGACTCTGGCAGCGTAAAACCACGATCATTGCCGCACTAGCCGTGATCGGTATCGTGACACATCTCGTGCTGCGTTTCGGGTTTCAGACGGCATCCAGCACGTTCGAGATTCCCTTGTTGATCACGCTCGCAGTCGGCGGGGCGCCACTCCTTTTGGAATTGCTGAAGAAGCTATTCCAATTTCAGTTTGGGGCAGATTTGCTTGGCGGAATCTCGATCGTCACTTCGGTTCTGTTAGGCGAATATCTTGCGGGCTCGATCATCGTTTTGATGCTCTCTGGCGGCGAGGCACTGGAGTCGTACGCACTTCGCAGTGCTTCGTCGGTGTTGGCAGCACTGGCAAAGCGGATGCCGTCGATTGCACATCGCAGAGTCGGCTCCGAAATCGTTGAAGTGGAATTGGCGGAAGTGTCGATCGGCGACACCCTGGTTCTCTACCCGCACGACATCTGCCCCGTCGACGGCGAAGTCATCCAGGGGCACGGCGTGATGGATGAATCTTACCTCACGGGTGAACCCTTCCAAATCACCAAGACTTCCGGTTCAACGGTGATCTCAGGTGCAATCAATGGTGAATCAGCATTGACGATACGCACGACGCAAGTTGCCGCGGACTCCCGTTATGCCAAGATCATGCGGGTGATGCAAGAATCGGAAAGCAAACGACCGCAGTTGCAGCGACTCGGCGATCAACTTGGTGCCTTCTATACGCCGCTCGCGTTGTTGATTGCGATCCTTGCTTGGGGCATCAGCGGTGACTCACTTCGTTTTCTCGCTGTGCTGGTGATTGCAACTCCCTGTCCGCTGCTGTTGGCCATTCCGATTGCCATCATCGGATCAATATCGCTTTGCGCCCGACGAGCGATCATCGTCAAGAGTCCGGTTGTGCTGGAACAGATCGCCGGATGTCGCACCGCGATTTTTGACAAGACCGGAACGCTTACTTACGGTAAACCGAAGCTGACCGAACAATTGGTCGCTTCAGGCTTTGAGCAAAAAGAAGTTCTGACTCTCGTGGCAAGTTTGGAACGCTACTCCAAGCATCCACTCGCCAGAGCCATTCTCGACGCGGCCGCAGCCGATGCCATTGACCTGCCGGAAGCGACCGAAGTGGGCGAGCGTCCTGGTCAGGGACTCGTATCAGCGTGTTGATTTAAGCCAACCGAGGCAATTTGAATTTGAGTTGGTTCGGCGTGAGCCGATATTCGCCGATGGACTGCAAGCAAGCACTACTTCCGCGAGTAAAGTCGTGAAAGCTTATCAGAAGGTCTTTCCAGAC
>JBGSKM010000063.1:0-36546 GCA_041741195.1 Pirellulaceae bacterium | reverse complement strand
CGGTCCATTGCCGAGTTTATCGGCAGCGACCCAGAACGTATCCTGTTGTTGCCGTTTTCGTTTTCCAAGTGCCATCGCAATGCCTCCAAGCATGTTGAAATCAAGATATCGCCAAAGCGACGAAAATCAACACGCTGCTAAGTAAATAAAAGCGATTCGCCGAGGTGACGACGTCGGTTCGGCCGCTCGCAGCGGGGTCATGCATTCTAGCATCGGTAGCGAAATGCAAGTACCCAGAGCGCGGAGCGCATGGCGACGGTTGATAAGCCAGGATTGAGAGAGATAGTTCATTGGGGAGCATTTAGCGGTTTAGGGCCGTGAGGGAGGACAGTTTGGTGGGAAGGAATGATCAATGAGTAATGGAGATTTGAAAATGCAGAATGGATGGGTCGGAATCGGATCATTCTATTCTGAAGTTTTCAATTTCCATTAAATACTCATCTTTGATTCGTCGCTCCATGCGAAACAGCGTCCGACAGTAGTGCGAACGTACAAAGTGTTATTCTGGGCGTGCATTGCGACTTGATGTTTCTATTCAAGGAATGATTAATGAGTAATAGAGATTGGAAAATGTAAAATGGATGGGTAGGAAGATGCTAATACTTGTCCGGACGTGCTTGGTTTGATTTGGCGGTGACTAACGATTTGGCGACGATTTTGCAGAGTTGATCGCATTCGTCTCGTAACATTTCAAGGCGTTGTTCTGGCATTAATTCTGACTTGACAATCAAACGTATCCACACCGAACTTTCTCGCAGTTCTTTCAGGACGATCGCCAGTTTATGGATGAAATCCCTTTTGCTTTCTGCCGCGCAGGCTTCGGCATAATTGGGAACTGGAGAAGTTCCTGAACGCACGAGCTGACCAGCAATATGTCGTACCAGTCGAGTATCAGGCAACGAATCGACTGTTTTACCCACTCGAACCGCAAATTCCAGCAACCTTTCTTCGATATCAGCTCCCTTCCGTGCGGCATCCCTCCCCTCATTTTGCATTTTTCAATCTCCATTAAATATTAATCATTCGCCATTCGCTTCGCTTCACCTCTTCTTCAATAAATCCGACAACGCCACGCCGCGGACGATTTCTCTTACGCCGTACTCATTCTTTTTCGCCTCATCAAAGATCGACTCAATATCTTCCGCGTCATCCACGGTCAGCACGCGGCGCAGGGCGTAGGTGCAAAGGTGTTCGATGAAAGCTCTTCTCATATTATCAGAATCTTCGAGCAGCAACTGTTTGAAGCCATTGGCATCGCTAAACTCGCGACCATCTGGCATCATGCCCGAAGCATCGACTAACGGATCTTGGCCTTTGCCACTATCCACTTTCTCGCGCGTTCGCCACTGGCCCACGGCATCATATTGATCAAACGCGAAGCCGAGCGGATCGATGTTGCGATGACAAGCCGCACAGCTAGCGTTCTGTGCATGTACGGCCAGTCGTTGTCGAATCGTGATTTTGTCACCTTCGGGCGGAACCGGTTCAATCGGGTCAACGTTGGCGGGCGGAGGAGGCGGTGTCTTATTGAAAATGGCTTCGCTGAGCCACACGCCGCGATGCACGGGACGGTGACGGGTTCCGTCGGACGTTAAGCCGAGCACTGCACCCATCGTCAACAAGCCGCCGCGATGATCTTCCGGTTTCAGTGAGACTTGCTGGAATCCACCGGTATTCGGTTCTGGCAATCCATAGAAATCGCACAGCCGCGCATTTGCCACCGTCCAATCGGAATCGATAAAACTCTCCACAGGCAGATTCTTGGTGAATACCTCGCGGAAGTATTCGATGACCTCATCACGCATGCTCGCTTCAAGCCAGTCGTCGTAACTGGGGTACAGCTTCTTATCCGGCGGGAACATGCCCACGCGGTGCAGTTGCAACCATTGACGTGAGAAGTCGTCGACAAAGCGATTGATTCGGCTGTCCGTCAACATTCGGTCGACTTCACTGATTAATCGGTCATTGTTCAGGCTACCGTCTTCCGCAGCAGCGAAGAGTTCTTCATCCGGCATCGAACTCCAGAGGAAATACGACAACCGAGAAGCCAATTCCCAGTCGTTAAGCTCCGGGCGGGTCACCGAATCGCCTTCGACGAGGTAGATGAAGTTTCGCGAAGTCAGTAAACCCTGCATCGCGATCTGGTAGGCAGCGATCATCTCTTCGCCCGCATCGCATTCTTCCTGATACGATTGCAAATAATCTTCCAACTCAACCCTGTCGACTGGCCGTCGCCAAGCGCGCTGGGCAAGCCTTTGCAGATGCTCCGCAACCACCTCGAGTGTCGCATCGGCTGGTGGCACGACACCATCGCGTCGAGCCTTTTCGTCTTCGGTAACCAACGGCCCTTCCCACTCGATCCAATCGAGGATGACTGTCGAAAAGAGGCCGTTCCCATCGTTGTCAAACATCTGTGGCGCGTTCGGGTCCAGCAATAGCGGCTGGCTGCTGTGCGTAAAGATATAGCCGCCCGGGCTGGTGAGCGCACCACGGAAGGCACCGCCCTTCCTGTCGTCCACCATATCCGTGGCCACCACGCAAAAGTCTAGGTTGGTCGGCATCTCCAAAAGTACTTCGAACTCATGCACGTCCGGATGATCCTCCGGTGCGGTGATGTCAAATTCAATCAGCCCCGCAACGGTATCGCCGCTCGCTCCCGTCGCTTTGCCAATGCTCAGGTGCGCCGCCTGGCCGCCCGGCGGGCGAATGCCGCTGGCTTGGATGCGGACCTTATAAAGCCCACTGTGCTCCGGACCGGTTTTTCCGAACCATCCAGGTGAGAGCGCCGTTTGTACTCGACCAGGGAAAAGCAGATAACGCAGCGGTCGGTCGGTGCCAAGTCGTTTCAACGCTTCCTGCTGAGCCTTCCCGCCTCCATAGCGTAATTCGGCAGCCGTCTTGCGGACCTTGCGAGACTCACCAGATGAGGCGGAGAAAGCACGATCGAGCACCACTTCGGCAGCCCGATAGTAACGGTCGACATGCGACGGGGAAAGCGAAAGCTCCGAACCGATTCGCTCGTAACCATGCCACAGAGTGTCTTCATTCAATTCACCCGGCTGAGTCGGATCGTAACGCACACCGAGTAGGTCGTAGACTGTGTTCTGATACTCTTTGCGGCTAAGTCGATAGTGCGCCACTGGCGTTCGGGCTGCCATCCGCGTGGCGCGGCCTTCTTTGATTAACGAATCGAGCTGCGTCACGAACGCACCGATCTCATCCTGCGTTGGTCGCGGTTCACCTTCGGGCGGCATGTCACCCGCGTTGACTCGCTCGATCAGCTCCGCCCAACGATGGGCTTCACCACCAAGGGCAAAATCACGTGAGAGCAAATCGATCCGAAGCTCGCTTTCTTGAGTACCCGGGCCGTGACAAGCGATGCAGTATTTCGATGCAAACGCTTCATACGCCTCTGTCGCTTCCACAGCACTGGCGACGAAGTTGCAAGCGATCAGTAAAAGCAAGGTTGGGTATTGCCGAGTCATCATGAGCAAGGTTGGCGGTTGGCAGTTGGCGGTTAGGAAATCACTTCGAGCTTTTCGTGAGCCGATGGCCGTGAGGCCACGGGCATCAAACAACTGACCGGGCTGCTTCAATTTTTCCGGCGACAAAAAGATCAACGAGTCGTCAATGGTTCTCGCAAACTTGTCTCGATCGCGGGATCATCCGGCATCCGCCGCAACACAGACGCACGACATCGTTCTCGATAATAACACGGTAATCGATCGCCCGGAATTACTTTCTGTCGTACACCGTCCTGCTCGATTCGTTCTGCGACTTGGTCGGGTAGTCGCAGTGGGGACTCAGCACGCTGCCGGTCGCCAGTCGCTCGAGGGCATCAGCTCTCGGACGCGGCGGCGAAGAGGAAATCGCCGCTGGGTGCGCTGGCTACGTAGCCGATCGACATTGTTAGGATGCCCGTCAACACCGTGATACAGCTTGTCCAACTCTCGCACCGACTCCGTCCACGCCGTCGGCTCCAAACCCAGTCGCTGAATCACCGCCGACCAACCTCCCCGGTCGCTCCATGAATCGCCAGCGGTGCTAAGAAAACTCTGAGTCACACGACCACCTTGATTGTCGATCGATAAGTGCATTCAAGCCTTGCTCAGTCCCCACTCTCATCGCGTCTCGACATCGACTGGGGAATTGTCTGAATCGGCGGGCTTCGGGAGGAACTGGCGAAGATTTTGACATGCCATCCGTTGGCGGTTAGCCTTTCGCCGTAAGAAAGACGTTGTTCTCTTGTGCGGTAATGATTGATGAGACTCTGGCGCAACCTCCTTGCTGCAACGCTCCTAGCGCTGACTTGTTCTTCCAGCGCCCTCGCTCTCGGCGAAGACGCGTTCGAGCAGCAAGTGCTGCCCCTCATCCGCGAGCACTGCTCGGACTGCCACAACGATGACGATGACAGCGGCTCCATTAGCTTTACTTCCTACGGCACCTTCGAAAGCATCAAGCGTGATGCTCCACTGTGGGAGAAAGTCGCTGCTGTGCTGGCGCGAAACGAGATGCCACCTGAAGACTCGGGCGAGATGCCACCTGGCGATCGAAAGCTTGTCGTCGAGTTTGTCCACCACATGATCGCACTGGTCAATCGCGAGGGACAAAAGGACATCGCGGCTGGAACGCCGCGGCGTCTAACCCGAAGCGAGTATGCCAACTCCATTCGTGACCTGTTGGGCGTCGAGATTGACGCGCAAACGTTTTTGCCGGAAGACAAGATCGGCGCCACCGGTTTTCGGAACGACCACCATGAGCTGAATGTTTCACCGGATTTGCTAGAGCGATATTGGATGCTGGCGGAAAAGGTCGTCGGTCAAACGATCCAGAGGGATGCATCCACACAAGACAAGCGATTGCTGGTCGCGCTGCCAAGCGACGCTTTGTCGCGAGAAGACGCCGCGCGTCAAATCATCGAATCATTTGGCCAACGAGCTTTCCGAAGACCGTTGACGCGGCCGGAGACAGATCAGTACGCAGCCCTTGATGCGAAACTGGATAAGGCCAACGCGACATTCGAATTGAGTGTTGCCGCGATCGCAAAGGCGATGCTGGTCTCACCCCACTTCCTGTTTCGAATCGAGTCGATGGATCCGGCGCTCGGTGCGATGCCAATCAATGACTTCGAGTTGGCGACGAGGTTGTCGTATCTGATTTGGTCGAGTTGCCCTGATGATGAATTGCTACGTTTGGCTGAGGAAAAGCGACTCAGCGATCCGAATGTGCTGGTCTCGCAGATCCAACGCATGCTAGTCGATGATCGGGCGGGGGCTCTCGCGGATGAGTTCGTTGAGCAATGGTTGTTCTCGAAGGTGACGCAGCGTGAGCCAGATCCGGTGGTCTTCCCGACATACACCAAAGAAGTTGACTACGCGGCGGGCCAAGAGCTGAAACGATTTGTTTCGAATCTGTTTCGGGCCGATCGCAGTCTCATGGAGTTGATCGATGCCGACTATACCTTTGTGAATTTAGCGTTGGCCGAGCATTATGGGTTGGAAGACCATATCGTCGATGCGGGCCCCGAGGCAAACTGGCATCAGGTTGCCCTGACACCCGAACATCATCGCGGTGGTTTGTTGGGGATGGCTCGCGTTCTGCAGAAGACTTCCATGTCGGATCGCACCAGTCCTACGGTACGCGGTGCCTGGGTGCTCGAGGCGCTCCTGGGGACTCCTCCCCCACCACCGCCGCCGGATGTGAACAATACGCTGGATCAAGAAGACCGGGGCACCGGTCGTGCTTTGACGTTTCGCGAGAAGCTGGAAGCTCACGCGAACGAGAGTTCGACGTGTGCGGGTTGTCACAAAAAGATGGATCCGATCGGATTCTCGCTGGACAACTACGACGGCATCGGACGATGGCGGGAAGATTCATTTGGCCAACCGCTTCATACTTCTGGTACCATGACCGATGGAAGCGAGTTGTCCGGAGTTGCAGACTTGAAGTCGGTGTTGATGGAGCGAAAGCGTCAAATCATTCGAAATATTGTCGAGCGGATTTTATCGTACGCGCTGGGCCGAGAGGTGACTAGTGATGATTTCCCCAGTGTCAATTCGATTACCAACGAAGTCATCGAAAACGATTGCAGTGCATCGACGTTGATCGTCGCGGTTGCGAAAAGCTATCCGTTCACGCACAAGAAGCATCCAGCGTCAGTGGTTGAAAGTCAGTGAGGAATCTTAGTCATGAAATATAAAGCTCAAACGCTCTCACGTCGTACTTTTCTACAAGCTGCTGGGGTAAGCCTCGCGCTGCCAATGATGGACGCGATGCAACCAACCTCGCGAGCGCTTGCCGCGACCGGTGCGACCAAGTCTCCGCTTCGATTTGCGGTATTTCGTCAGGCGCAAGGTACGATCGTTGAGCATTGGTTGCCCAAGGTCGGAGACCTTGATGGTGAATTGCCATCGTTGTTGACGCCATATGACTCGGTGAAAGACAAACTGACGATCGTTTCGAATCTGACCAGTTCCGGTCTCATCAACGGCAAGCATTACCGTGCCGGTCACGACCTTTCGATGTCGATGTTCACCGCCGCTCCTGCAGTCGACAAAAACTCAGGAAAAGCGTCGATATCCATCGACCAATATCTTGCCCAGCATATCGGTAAAGACACGCCCATTACGTCACTCGGCTTCTCGCAGCGTTCGCAAAGTAGCAACCATTTTTGGTCCAGCGAAACCACGAAAGTGGCTCTCGAAGGCAATCCGCACTTGGTGTTTGAGCGTCTGTTCAAAGACACCAAGCCAACCGGGTCGAGCGCAACCTTGCATGCGATGTCGGACCAAAGCATTCTCGATCTTGTGCTGGATCAAACGAAGAGCCTCAAGCGAGATTTGGGGATGAAGGACCAGCGACATCTCGATCAGTACATGGATGCGGTTCGCGAAACCGAGCGGCGGATGGCGTTGTACCAAAGTCGCAAACTCGATGTGATTGCCCAGCAAAGCGGGACGTCGCCGATGAAGCTCCCGGCGCTGCCGGCGACGGTCGACAGCTATCGGATCGATCGCAATGATCCCGAACAAGCCGACCTGCACGTGCGAATCATGTGCGACTTACTGGTCCTTGCATTCCAAACCGACAGCACGAGAGTGGGCATGATGGATTTTGAGTTCGGCTATTTCCCCGACATTGTGAGCGTGGGGACCGAATACGATTTCCATACTCTTGCGCACCATGGGTCGAAGAAGTCGGTCAAGGGTTCGGATCCTGTCGCACGTGAGGCCGTCCGTGAGATTTACTATTGGCACAGCAAACAAGTGGCCTACCTAGCCGAGCGATTGGATCAGATCGAAGAGCACGACGGGACGCTGTTGGACAACAGTCTCATCATCCATGCCTCGGAGTTGGCATTTGGTGATCACTTCGCCGACAACATTCCGATGGCGCTTGTCGGTCGAGCCGGTGGCGCGATCCGCTCGGGACGGCATCTTGCATGCGAAGGCGTGACCCCCGTTTCGCACTTGTGGACTGAGATCGCCAATCGCATGGGCGTTCCGACGGAAGCCTTTGGGAACGCGAAAGACCATCCGAATAATGACACGGCGAGTTTGCCTTCGCTCGGTTGACGGTGACCTGGCGGACAATCTTTCCTGCAATCGACTGGAGCATTGCTTTGTTTTACGCAGCAGGCCAAAAGGCTCTTGGCGGTGGAGCCATTTTCGCTTCTCTTGACGGATTGGCGTGGGAAATTGCTTATACGGACAAGCGCAAGAAGCCACCCAAAGCTTCACGGATCTATGATGTCGCGAGCGGCGATGGTCTACTAGTCGCCGGCGGAGGCAACACGTCGCATGGCGGAGACAGTTGTTTCTTTTACTCCGAGAACGGTCGAGATTGGAAAGAAGGATCCGGTTACGCAACCAGTAAAGACGGAAAGAACCAAGACTTTGGTGCGTCCGTTTTTTCCGTCGCCTACGGGGCCGGCAAGTACGTGTCGCACGGTGGAGCGCCCGCGCACGGCTGGTACTTCGATTGCAAGTCCGATGATGGGAAAGAATGGACTGCACCAGAGAAGGTAAAGAGTTTCAGTATCGGTTCGATTTACAAATGCATCTATGGCAACGATCGGTTCGTTGGCATTGGGGGACACAATCGTGTCGCCGTATCCACCGATGGCGAAACCTGGCAAAACGCTGACCAGGAAAAAGTTCCTTCGTTGATATCGATCGGCTTTTCGGATGGCATATTCATCGGCGGCGGCATGCACGGGCTGCTTGCATCCAGCGACAACGGATTCGATTGGACGATCACGAATGATGGCAAAATCGGCGATCACATCAAGGCGATCATCGCGACAGAAGCAGGGATCGTTGCTATTGGCATTGAAGTCACCTATCGCTCGGAGGATGGCAAGAATTGGCATCGAGAAGTTAGCAATGCGCGACCGGCGCAAGTGTGCTACGGACAAGGTCGCTTCATCGCACTGAATGGTCGTGGGACGAAAGTGTACTATTCCGATGACGCCGTGAACTGGTTACGCGGGCCCGACATCAGCGACGCGTTCATCAACGGCGGGATCATCTACAGCAAAACGGTCTGATGTTCGTCGCCGATGGACAGCCCATCCGAGCGACGCGTTCGCTAGATAAGCGGGTGAAGTTTCATCGTTTGTTGACTCGTCGATTCGAAGGTTGCCGGTCGGCCGTAGTGAAAGCCTTGGCCGAGTTCGAAACCCATTTGGGTACAGACTTCGTGCTCCGATTCTGTCTCGACGCCTTCCGCGAGTGGGATGGTGCCGAGATCCAGTGCGATTCGCACGAGTGCGGAAAGCAGATCTTGACGGGACTTGGATGCCGTATCGATGTCGCGGATCAGTTGCATGTCGAACTTGAGGACGTGCGGCGGGACTTCGCACAGTTCCATCAATCGACCTTGGCCGGCGCCGAAATCGTCATAGGAAAGTTGCATGTCCAGCGCCGCAAGCAAGCATTTGAATTGCTTCATTTGCTCCACCGAGGTCACGGCGGCTTCGTGAATTTCGACCGTGATGTTGGCGGTCGGATGAGCTGATCTCAGGCTCCTTAGCGAATCGTCCAATCGTTCGCTGCCCACTTCGACGGGGTGTGTATTGAGATAGTAACGGACGTCGTGGACACCCACTCGCTCCGCGACGCGCAGACTCTCGCTTCGCATCAATTCACTCAGACTCGCTTGCTGGCCGAGACGTTCCGCCGCACCGAACATCGCCGCGGGATTGCGGAGTTCATCGAGTCCGCTGCGGGCGAGTACTTCGTACGCGACACAAGCACGATCCGCGAGGGTAATGATGGGTTGGAAATGCGGTACCACCAACCGATCCGACATCAGCTTGTCGAAACTGAGGAGCGTTTGTGCCCACGGGATTTGAGTCTCTTCGATCGTTCCACCCTCAGGCTCGTCCATTTGCGAGCGGCCGACACGGTACAGTACGTTGGCAAATCCCAGGAGGTCACCGCTGGCAAGCACACTGCGAGTGACACGTTGGCCGTTCACGTACGTCCCATTGGTGCTGCCGAGATCTTCGACCCACAGCGCGTCACCCTCTACCATGATTCGCGCGTGTGACTTTGACACCGAACTCGACTGGATCGTCAGGTCCGCCTCATTGCTACGGCCGACTGACATCGAGCGGGACTGGAGCATCAAGCTGCGGCGGTGCGGCGATTGTTCGCTGCACTCAGTGAGCGTCCACCCGAGATCGAGTGCCGATAGAGTTGGTGGCATCATTGAGGATTGACCTTTGTGTTACTCTGGCTTCGTTAGCTCTGGTTCGAACGAGAGCAACAATTGTGTGCCGTGACCGGGGACATCGACGGATCGAGTCGTGGCACGTTGCAGTTCATTGGCAAAACGGAGTTGGATGGCTGGATCGGCAAAGACTCGGTCGGTCATCGAAATCTTGCCACCCAGACTCGGTAGGATTTGTGCCAGTCGCGCCGTCGAACCGAAGTAGTCAAGTCGGTCGTTTTGCGTGGTGATCAAGACTTGACCGCGGTGCAGTCCGACACAGACATGGACAAAGGCGAGTGAGGCGTCGTTGGCCGCGCGGTGCTGGATCTCAATCGCCGCCGCCACCGCTTCGTCGCACTTTCGAAATGCAGCCAACAAGCCCTCGCCCACGCTCTTAGCAACGGTGCCGCCGCGGGCAACAATGATCTCGGTTTGCAACTCGACCAATTTGCGGATCACGCGGTACGCTTCGGCGTCACCCTGTTGGCGGTACAGCGTTTCGATGCTGGCGATCCCGCTGGTGAGCAACGTGATGTCGTCGGAAACGATGGGCGTATCGCGGTCAAACGTTTGGTTCGGAAACAGCTCTCGGAAGCGAGGCATGGTGGACGCCACGGTTGCCGTCACCACATTATCACGGCTGACTTGACGCTCCAGTCGTATCATTTGCGTCGTCGAGTCGTCATTGGTTAGCACGACTGTCTGTCGCCCGGCACGCAACAGCGGAGTGTGCGAGGTAAGGCCAAACTCGCCCACCAACACCTCATGTTCGCTCGGCGCGTTCTCCGACCGAACTCGTAACGTTTGCTGCCGCGTGAGGCGTGGGCCGCGAAGCACGTAGTCACCCGGTGCGAGGGCCAATTCGAGTTCCAATCGTTCATGCGGTGCCATCCGCACCTGCGCGACCACATGCGGCGAATGCGAAGGGCCGCCGATGCAATAGCTCGCCGTATCCACATCTCGAATTTCGGGATGGGCACGAAAGACCATTTCGATGGCATCGGAAATGTTGGATTGGAAATCGACATCACACGCTTCGCATCGCGTGTGCGCGTTGATTTCGGAGAGCGCGTCCACGGTGACTGCGGCGACGCGACAGGTCGGGCAGAGGATGTCCCACATCAGTGTCAACAGTCCTTCGGTCGCCGCGATCAAGCAAGCGTTGATGACCGAATCAGACTCGATCGACAGTTCTTCGGCGAGTGCGAGCGGACGAATTTGAGATAAGGTTTGCGGCGATGATAGCAGCAGAAACTCTTGCAAACGCGTGGCGACCGTCGGTGTGACCCCTCGGGAAATCAGACGTTCACAGCGCTCATTGATTCGTTGTCGCTGCTGCGCGGTGACTGGAACCTTTCGCTCAAACGGATCGCTCAGCGATGCGGGACGAGACGCTCGTGCCGCAGCCGCTCGTGCTTGGATCGACTCGTCAATTCGCCGGTAGACGTCATCGAGATTGCGTTCGCTCTTGCGATCGATCTCGACCTTGATCAGCAATCGGCCGAGCGTACCGCGTGGTGTGATGCGCAACGTGTGCGTCAGTTTTGTTCCACCGGATTCGAGCGGATGCAGTTCGACGACGCTCGCGAATACTTCAAGTGGGCCCGACGTGAATTCACGCAGCACTCCCATACGCGATCCTTCGATCCACTCGAACGGATGTTCTTCCCACTGCACTCGCATTCCAGCGACTTTGAATGACCCGAATCGACGCATCCCGAGCTGCGGATCATGACGTGTGTCCCACTCCACCGGCTGGAGCCCGATGGCGCGATTGAGACGTTCGGTATTGGCCACAAAGTGCCACAATTCATTTGCTGAGCTCTTTAGCTCCCACTGATATCGTCGCTCGACTGCGGCGCCGACCGCGCTGGCCGGGTACTGGGGGTGGAGCTGTATATCGCTCGGTTTGCCGCTGAGGACCCGCGAGATCGCAGCCAACAATTGCGACGCATCGGCGTATCGCTCTTCCGGATTCTTTGCCAGTGCGCGAGCGATGATTTGGGCGATCGGGTCGGTTACCGCCGGATTGCGACGTTGGACCGACGGAGGTGGATCGAAGCAATGCATCGCGGCCAGCTTCATCGCGTCGGTGGCCGAGAACGGGGGCGATCCGGTGAGCAATTGATAGAGCGTGATCCCCAGGGCGTACACGTCGGCCGCGGGAGTGATCGTTGCCGATCCCTTGCACTGTTCGGGGGACATATACAGCGGAGTCCCCAGCAGCGCGCCAGCACGTGTGACTTCCATCGACTCGTTTTGATGGACGTAACGAGCGATACCAAAGTCAGTGACTTTGACTTGATACTGATCGATGGGTGTTGTCGACTCGTCGTGCACCGTGGTCGTCGTGGCGGACGAGGCCTTGTGTTGCAACAAAATGTTTTCTGGTTTGATGTCGCGATGGATGATGCCGCTCGCGTGTGCATCGACCAATCCACGAGCGATATCCGCTACCAATCGCAATGCCGCTTCGGGCTCGAGCGACGCGTTCTTTCCCAGCCATCGTTGCAAGTTCGTGCCTTCGACCAACTCCATCGCCATGTAGTGGTGGCCACGATCCAACCCGACTTCGACCAGGCGAGTCACATGATCGTTTTGGATGTCACCGAGCAACCGAGCTTCTTTGCGAAATCGACGGACGGCTTGAGCTAAATCTCCCGACTCCATTCGCAATACTTTGATTGCTACCGCCTCACCGCTGGCGACGTCCGTCGCGGCAAAGACGACGCCCATGCCGCCACGACCGATCATGCGGTCCAATCGGAAACGTCCGAGCGAATCGCCGACATTGCATGTTCCCGCGCGAGCGCCCGCCTCGGAAGCTGACTCTGCCTTGGTGGCTAGTGCAACCGATGCCGTGCGATTTGACGAATCTTCGGCCGTCGGAGTCTCCAGTGGCGACAGACTCGGCATCGGCTTGCTGATTTCCGCGGTTACGTCCGATGCGATTGCGACCGGAGCCATTTCCGCAGTCTGATCGACGGCAATCGAAGGCAGTTCGACCGTCAGGGCGGGCAGTGTCTCGAAGACGGCCGAATCAATTTCGGGTGACAACACGGGCGCCACAAACAACGACCGCCATTCGTCAACCGTGGCCGGCTGTGACCTTGTATCCGCAGCCGCTTGTCGAAGTCGTTGTTGGATGGCGGCTCGGTTTCTCGCGGGCAGCAACGTCGCTTTCGACGGTGGTGTCGAACCGTTCTCTTCGCGTGCCGCGACGCTGAACCAACTCGCCAACGTCTGTGCAAGAAACCGCAAGTCGCCGTCCACGTCCGTGCTCAGCGTCAACATCGGGTCAAGCTGGATTGTTCCGGCCGAGTTGATGCGAATTTGGCGAAATCCGTTCTCGCCGATCGCTAGACCAAACCGGTGGCAGGTATCGATCGCATCGATCAGTTGGCGAGAGACGTCCCACACATTGAGCGCATCATTGGTGCCGACCAAATCCGTGGCCAAGCTTTCCAGCGGCGCTTCAAGTTTGAGCTTGCCGGGTGGCGGTTCAATCTGCTGCGCCAGAACGCATCGAATCGACGGATGCTTGATCAACTTGATGAGTTGCAAACGTCGAACGAATCGATCGATGTTATCGCCCGCCAACCATTGCTCCGGCACGAGCCGAAGTTCGATCGGAAGGTTGGTCGATTCGTCTAATCCGGTGAAAGCAACCAACGCATCATCGCGCCGCAGCGGTTTCAAGTCGGCAATGCGTTCAAAGTTGCTCACGACAATCCGTTGAGTCACGATAGGGGCTCAGTGCGAGTGGCTCGGCAATCGTACCCCACAACGTAGGGCAACAGGCAATCGCATTTGATAATCAGCTCGCATGCGGCACGGAATCCGTCAAGACGTATCGACGATTCCGATTGATCAGCCAAAATGATGTACCGATCGGCAAACCGAGTGGCCGGTCATCGCAACCTCGAGGATTCCACATGCCCGCCGTCGATCCGTTCGCTGTGCAAGCGTTTACCAAGTTATCTGATTTTATTCGCCAGGAAATTGTATCAGCACCGCTTGCCGGTTTGGGCGAGGGACCGATCGATCCCGATCTCGCCGAAACGCTGCAACGATTGACGCGTTCCAAACGTGACGCCCAAGTCGAAATGCTCGGCGACATTCCCCCCTCGCGTGTCGACGAATGGATGAGCGGTTTGTGGTTGCTGGCGGGCGATATCGATCGTAGCCACACAATCAGCCAAGACATCGACAATCGCGAAGGCAGCTTTCTTCACGGCATCATGCATCGACGCGAAGGAGACTTTGGGAACGCCAAATATTGGTTTCATCGCGTCGGATCCCACCCGGCGCTGGACGAACTGGCCGAGCGGACGCAGGGTGAGTACGAGGGCGGTTCGGAGTTTGTTGATTTGGTGGCGCGAGCGGTTCGAGAAGACGAGTCGATTCGTGAACGGTGTCAGCAATTGCAGTGGATCGAGTGGCAGACATTGATGATGCACTGCCTGTAACGTGCCGATCTGTGGGCGTTGAAACGGCAAGACACATGTTGCCAAAAGGCCACGTCGCGTGGTTTTTGGAAGTCTGGCGACGAAACGCGTGGCAAACGCTAACTCCTGCGAAACGCGGTAGTTGCGACGGATGAAGGGGCGAGGACGAGCATCGGCACGTCGGCTGCTTTGTCCCAAGGACGCTGAGTTCAACGCCGCGTCCTTCCAACCATTCACGCGTTTCGCATGCACTGTGTTCATCTCGCTGATTTAGCCGCCGTGTTATCGCAACACGGACCGGCGATTCTCTATCGTCGCGAATCGATTCCCGCCGAGGCCGTCTCGCGTTATTGGGCCAGTTCACGTGGCCGATTCGAATTGTGGCATCGCGTGATTGGCCGATATCAACGCGCCGAGCAAACCGGCGACTGGGTCAAAATGCGAGCTTGGTGGCGCGATCACACGGGAGTCCTTGAAGAGATTCTCGTCAGCGAGATGTTAACGCGCGTCGTTGCCGCGATCGCCGCCGGCTTGGACCACGGGCGGGACGAAGACGAGATCTCGCCCATCACACACGCCATCCATCTGACGCATCTGGAAACACGCAATCGCGTTCAACACTTGATGTTGTTCGGGCGTGCCGGATCGGTACAAAACGCGGTCCGACTCAATCGGCTTCGCAAGGGTGTCGAACGTTGGACCGACGCACTTCTCGGACGACTTTGGGCTCACATGCCCGAAGAGATCTGCTACGCGATCGACTCGCAACGCGCCAGGGCATGTGCCGAGGACGCGAGGGCCCAGATCGGATGCGACACACGCGAGACAGCGGACTGGTTACTCAGTGCCGCGATGCACGACATGCTTTCGCGACGAAGTTGTTCCACGGCTTCGTTGCCACAAGCCAATCGCAACGTCGGTGACAGCGTCATGTTAATGTTGCGTCCCGATCTATTCGACAGCATGGGAACACTCAAGAGTTTATGGCTGCATCGCATTCAATACGACTGCGAACGAACGTCACTTGTCCTGGACGATTTGCTTCGACCGGCGGCGGACACGTCAGCGGCGGCCAACGGTAACAAACCCGTTCATCACACATTCGATCGCTGGTAAGCTTTTCAACATTGCGACCGCAATTGCACTTTCAATCGGCCAACCAACTCGCGAGAGTTTGGGCCGCCGTGGTGGCATCTTTCTTGGGGTTCAATTCGACGCTCAGTGCATTGGTGATCCGGGCGACGTACTCAATCGTGCTGCCAACCGCCTCGTCGGGTGCCGTCGCGTCCAGCTTGGCGACGTACAACACCATATGTTCGCCCGCCGAGTTCTTTTCGATCGTCCAAGCTCCCGTGATCGTGGCCGAGTTGGCTCGTAGCAATCGGTTCATCAACTCGGATGACGGAGCTTCCTTGGTCACCGACACCAACGACCAGATTTTTCGGATATCCGCACGCTTGTAGTATTCCGTTTCTTTCGCGACGAAGACGGTTTGAGTTTTGTCGCCTCCGAGGTTGTGTTCGACTTGGTAATGGCCCGCGGCGGTCGTCGTGTGTTCGATACCCGCATCTTCGAGCAGCACCTTGGATGCAAGAGGTGCCGGTTTCCAAGAGCTCTCCAGCAGTGCTCGAATTTCGGTGACGTCGACACAGTAGCTCACCAGCGAGTTGCTCGGCGAGAACGACTGGGCGATCGCCACGAGCTTGCCCTCGGCATTCACGATGGGACCACCGCTATCCCCGGGTTGAATGGGGCTTTGCGTCTCGACGACTCGAAACTCGTGTTGCCCATGGTTCGACTTGAATTTCTTGTCATAGACCGACCGTACGGTACCCGAGGTGTAGACCCAAAGTACATCGCTGCCGCCGGGATTGCCGACCAAGTCGACGGACGAGCCGGGTTTGGTGCTTTCGTCCGCGATTTCGATCGCTTTGACGCCATCGGGCAGCTTCGAAAGCTGGATGAGCGCCAGGTCACGACGTCGATCGACGGCCACCACTTTTCCCGGTTGTGCTAATTTTAGGACGTTCTTGAGATAATGGTCGCGTTTGACTTGCAGATTTCCGCCTGACGAATCGGCGAAAAAGACGACGCTCTTGCGACTATCACCCACCACGTGTGCATTGGTCAAAACCAGTCGTTTTTCGGTATCCACCACCACGCCCGTGCCCGTCGACGTCGCGTCGTCAGCATCGCTCGTCAAGATCCAAACCGTCGAAGCGACCGTGCGTGTGTAGTTGTCCGTGTCCGCGAGCGCGGTATCGGCGATCAAACATAATAACGTGGTCGCGATCAGCAATTTTGGAAACATGAAATCACCTCGTGAAGTCGAAGGGCCGCCACGCGGGCGACGGGTTTGAGTTGGGTCTGTTTCACTAAGCGAGCGCGAGGACCATCTGTTACAAGAAAATTTTGGTTCGCTTTTTACGGCGGATCGATGATCGTTGTATGATTCTCGTCTTCGCACGTTCCACTCGAGAATCCGCCGTGAAGCCATTTATTTTCCTAACGATCTTTCTCGGTTGGACCACGTCAATCGTCGCCCATCCGCCGCTCGAATCGACGCGTCTACTCGGGTCGCCCGATCCACCGATGGCGATGCGCGCTCAACGTGTCTTGCCGCGATTGACGCTGAACAACCCGATCGCCCTGAACGATTTGCCGGGTCGCGGATACAGCATCGTGTTGCAAACCAATGGCAAGATGTTCGCGTTCCCGACCAGTCGCGACCCCGACTCGGCGACGGAGATTCTGGACTTGGGCGAGATTTTTCGCGAAGGCTACCAGGGGCGCGTGTATGGCGGCCAAGGGATCGCGAACTGCCGTGATTTCACCGTCGATCCGGATTTCGAATCCAACGGGTACATCTATGTCACGTCCAACTTGAAGCCCTGGTTCGTCGAAAACGGAACTCGAGTGTCGCGGTTCACTGTCTCCAACACGGAACCACCGACAATCGATCCGGCGACGCAGCTTGACATCCTCAGCTACCCGTCGGGCGATCACATTGGTACCTGCTTGCGGTTTGGGCCCGATGGCTGTCTTTACGTTTCCGCGGGCGACGGTTCGGGACCGTTTCCACCGGACAGCGAACGTGCGGCTCAAAACATCGCTGACCTTCGCGGTTCGATCATGCGTATCGATGTCCGCGGCGCAACGTCGGAAAAACCGTATCGCATTCCCGACGACAATCCATTTGTGGGCGAGAACTTTGTCCGCGACTACAACGCCCGCGGCGAGATCTTTTCGTTCGGATTCCGCAACGCGTTTCGCATCGCCTTTGATCCCCGAACCGGTTCGTTGTGGGTCGCCGATATCGGCTGGGAACGTTGCGAAATGATCCATCGAACTGTGCCCGGTGGAAATCACGGTTGGAGTTTGTACGAGGGTCCGTTTCCCGTGGACCCTGGGCAAAAGAAAGGCCCCGGCGAAATCATTCCTCCCGCGATCGTGATGTCGCGTGGCGAAGCACAATCGATTACCGGTGGCGTGTTCGTGCCCGAGCAAGCCGACCAGTTTCCCGGACAATACCTCTTTGCAGATTTCATGAATGGCGCGGTCTGGGCGGCGGACGTTGCCAGCGAGGATCGACCGACGTACCAGCGAATCGCCGACACCAAGTTGCGCGTCGTGAGTTTTGCGACCTCGCAATTTGGTGATGCGCAAGCGGTGCCATCGGCGCTCGTCATCGACTACGGCGGTGGCGCTATCTACGAGTTGGTCAAGAACGAAGCTGCCGCCACTGCGACCGCGGATTTTCCACGAAGGTTGAGTGAAACGGGATTGTTCACATCCACCGAGTCTCTCGAGTTGTCGCCGGGCGCGATTCGGTACCGACCCGCGGCAACGATGTGGCGGGATGGAGCCGTGGGTGATCGAGTGGTTGCGATCGCAACCCAAGCCCCAATCAAACCCAATGCTAACAATCGCCAAAACGAATATCCCAGTGGGACAATTTTTGCGAACACGATCTTGCGCGACGTGATTGGCGATGATGGTGCGCCAAGCAAACGGCGGATGGAGACCCAGGTGCTCGCCTATGACGGTTTGAACTGGAATCCGTACACCTACGCCTGGAACGACGAACAAAC
Organism: Pirellulaceae bacterium; assembly: GCA_041741195.1. GTDB lineage: Bacteria > Planctomycetota > Planctomycetia > Pirellulales > Pirellulaceae > JBBSJZ01. The sequence continues at coordinate 18,290 of JBGSKM010000063.1, read as the reverse complement.
GGATGCGGAACTCGTCGAGGCGCTGGGCCGAACCGTCGCGATGACGATTCCCGACGAGCACTTTGGCTCGCGCCAGGCCACCTACGCGTTCATGTCTCGCGATCAATGCAAAGTTTGTCATCACGTATTCATGCAAGGAGGACTTTCGTTCATTCCACAAAACGTCGTCTCGCCCGGTTGGGATGAACTCGCCGACGAGGGTTGGGTCGGAACGTTACCGAAACTGGGAAAGATACGTGTTGATCCGCACGACGAGTCGAAGCCGCTTGATGCGCGAGCGCGTTCCTATTTGGATATGAATTGTGCGCATTGTCACCAGCCGGCTGGCGGAGGCGCTTCGGGGCTGCACCTTGGGGCAAGCGTGCCACAAGAAAAAATGTCGGCGATCGATGCTCGGCCGACCCAGGGAGAGTTCGGTATCCCGGAAGCTCGCATCATCTCTCCGGGCCGACCCGAACGAAGCGTTTTGATGTATCGATTGGCAACGACCGGTGCCGGTCACATGCCGCGCCTCGGATCTCACACACTGGATCGTGACGGTGCCAAGTTGATTTGGGATTGGATCGCGTCAATGCCGCCGATCACGACTGACGTTGGCGAGAATGAAATTTCGACGAGTTTGAGCGATTGGCGACAACTGCTCGACTTTTCCGCCGACGACGCAAAGTCTCATGCGGCTCATTTGGCACACGACAACCCGATGACCGCTGGTTTATTCGAAACTTGGATCGATCCCGCCAAGCGAGTCGTGCGTGTCGGAGCGAGCCCGAACGTGGACGCGATCCTTGCTTTGGAGGGTTCGGTCGAACGCGGACGAAGTTGGTTTGCGGATTCGGCGGTGTCGCAGTGCCGAAATTGCCATCGCCACCAGGGCGTCGGTCAAGCCGTGGGCCCCGATTTGGACAAACTGGTCTCATCGACGACCGGCGAACCGATGACGCGCCAGCAAGTGCTGCGACAATTATTGCATCCGTCCGAAGAGATCGCGGAAAAGTGGCGAGCCGTCACAGTGCTAACGACCGACGGCCGAGTATTCTCGGGACTCGTCGACAAGCGAACCGAAGAATCGCTGGCACTAAAACAAGCGAGCGGCCAAGTCGTCACGATTTCAACGGACGACATCGAAGCAGAACAAGTCAACGAAAAGTCGTTGATGCCCGAAGGCCAAATCGCCACACTCACTCCCCAAGAACTCGCTGACTTGCTCGCAATGCTTGCTCCATAAGCCACCCGCAAAGTGACCCGTCCCGCCATCCACGGCGACGTCAACAAGCTTCCTGGCGCCCAGAATAAAAGTCAACGGTTTTCAACACAGAGAAACGGAGAACACAGAGACGGACTTGGCAAGTGATTCTTGCTCTTTTTTCGTCGGAATTCATTGGCTGTTTCGGAGGTTGCGATGATTGCAAGTTGTGCATTCGATTTAACAAAGTTTGTCAGCGCAGCATTGGTGATTTGCTGTTGCGAATTGCCTGTGCCGGGAGCGTCTCTTGGGCAAGACAGGGAAATCTTCTACCCGATGTCACAGGAGTTGTCGGATGAGGAGCGAGCTAAAATCTTCCTTCCCCTACGCGAATATGCAGAGAGATGCGTATCACATCGAATCGTTTGCACGATAAGTTGGCTCCGACTGAGCGGCGTTGAACTCGCAAGTGTTGCCGACGACGAAGAAATCGAAAGTATCATTATTCCGGGGAAGAAGTTTGAATACTATCGAAAGGTTTCCACTCGTAAACTGGAGGACGGTTCAATCATCGTTCGCGGTGGCATCGTTGCGACACTCGATGAACTGACTCGGATCCGTTATAACAATTGTGAACACGACATCTCTGAATTCGGCGACGCCGCCACGTACCGAAGTTATGGCCATACGTTCCTCAATCCGCTCGATCTACGATCGACGCCATTGTGTGTCCCGGCCAATGCTCGCAGTGACATCTTCCCGTTGGAAAGGACGGTGGATATTTATGGGAAAGACGCTGAGCTAATACTCGCTGAAGAGAGCGGGTTCAAGGACCATCGGTTGACGTTCTCGATGGTGAATGGAGAAGCAAAGGCGCGTATCACTTTTTCCAACCGGGTTAATGGGCTACCCGTTGAATTTGAAATCTTCGAGCGCATCCGCGATCCAAATGACGAGAGCGGGTACACATTCGCAAGAAGCACGCTTAATCGGACGGTGTGGTCTCAAGTCGGTTCCGATTGGTTTCCCCAAGAAGTGACACTTGAGGGTCAATTGGTACGAGCCCGAACGCGCGCCGATCAGAAATACGAGCAAGTTCGCATCACCTATCATGAGTTCACGTTGAATCCAAAGTTCGATGCGAAGTTGCACTCAGAGGACCACTTCAAAGCGTTCAGTCTGAATAAACGTGTCGGCAAAGAATAGGCACATTTGCGTTTCCAACCACGCTCGCTTTACCAAATATCGGCTGTATTTTAGGTTCCGATTCTCATGTCATTTGCGAAACGCGAGGCGGATGATTTCGCTGGCCGAGCGAAGGGCTTCTCGCGGGGTGAGTTTGCTGTTGCCTTGAGTGCGATCGGTGAAGGTGATCGGCACTTCGGCAAGCGTGGCACCGCTGCGTTGGATCGCGACGAGTAGTTCTTCCAGCAGCGCGTAGCCGTTGCTCGTTAATTTCGTGGTATCAATTTGCTTTAGCGAGCGGACGCGGTAGCAACGCATCGAACCGCTACAGTCGCTCACGGGCAATCGCAGGCACGCGGTGGCGAATCGATTCACAATTCGGCTCATCAAACGGCGGCGAAGGGGCCATCCGACGATCTCGCCACCGGGCATGTAACGCGAACCAACGATCACATCAGGTTGGACTGGATCAGGATGAATTTGCTCTTGTTGAACTGAATCATTCGCCGCGAGGTTGCTCGGGCGAGAGGAGTTCAATGCGGTTTCGAGCAAACGCGGCACTTGTGCCGGATCGTGGCTGAGATCGCCGTCCAAGTTCACGAGCCAGTCGAAGTCATGATCGATCGCGAATCGGAGCGCGCGTTTGATGGCGCCGCCGAGCCCCCGTTCGTTTCGCACGATCAACTGGGTCGCAACGTCTTGCTTTGCAAACGCTTCGACTTTTGATGCGGTGCCGTCTGGCGAATTGTCATCAATGACCAACAGTGTCGCCGACGGAACATGCTCGCGCAAGCCCCTGAGCATCGGAAGAATGTTCTCCGCCTCATTGTAGGTACACACGGCCACGACGATTCGCGGATCTTGTTTGCCGTCGTTCACCGCTAGAACTGGTGACCCTTTTGCGGGCCATGCTGGGTCAGCGTCAAGATTTCGGGGCCATCGTCAGTCATCAAGATCGTGTGCTCGAATTGTGCTGAGGCGAAACCGTCCTTGGTCCGCACCGTCCAACCGTCACGTTTATCGCTCCGCGTGTAGCGGCTGCCGGCATTGATCATCGGTTCGACGGTAAAGCACATGCCGGGATAAAGTCGATCGATCCGGCTTTGGCGATTCGGAAAGTGGGGGATGGACGGATCCAAGTGAAATTGGCGACCCAGACCGTGGCCGACGTATTCGCGAACGACGGTGAATCCGCGGCGGTGTGCTTCGGGGACGACGACTTCACCAATGGTGCAAACGCGGCATCCCGGTGTGAGGGCCTCGATGGCCAAATGAAGGCAATCGAAAGCACACTGGGTGACACTCCGGCGTTGTTCGTTGACGCTCCCGATGAGGAATGTTTCGCTCTGGTCGCCGTGCCAGCCATCGACAATCGTCGTGATATCCACGTTGACGATATCGCCCTCATGAAGCACGTATCGATCGGGGATCCCGTGACAAATGACGTCATTGACGCTCGTGCAGCAGCTCTTGGGATAATTTTGGTATCCCAACGTGGCGCACTTGTGCCCCCGCTGGAGCGTCCAGGTGCGAACCAAATCGTCGATATGGCCAGTCGTAATTCCGGCGACGATCTGGGGCCGTAGAAAGTCCATCAATTCCGCATTCACGCGGCCGGCCTGTCGCATCGAATCTTGCTGGGCTTCGCTGAGCACCAAGCGTTTTTGCTTCTTCAGCATCATGGGTTCACTTCGAGAGCTTCCTGGCTTCATGGGCCGTCCATTTTCCACTAAACAGCGATGCCAAGGTAAAAATAGAGAGGCCACCGAGCCTCCGAAACAAGTTTAGGCGAACAAATCGTCAAGAAACAGCACACAGATTGCAATTCCGAGGCATCTTTCGAGCCAAGCAGGTGCGAAACTTTGTCCACTTAATTGGGTTAGATCGAGTAGTGCGGTTGCTGCAAAACCGCTCGAGACAGAACTTGGTCCGTTTGACGCTGTTTGGTTGCTTAAACTGACTAAGATAATGCCTCGGGACGCATTTTTCCTTTTCTGTGTCTTGCCAATCTTCCGGCCATATCGAGCATGATAAAAGTAACATTTGTAGGGCGTGTGGCAGTCATGCTACTGTTCGGAGTCGCCTTTCTCGGCCCTCTGGCTGGCTCGGTTCTCGGACCGTTGGCGATGGAGTCGCTGGCGGCCCAGGAAGTTTCGGGCGAGCCAGGCTCGGCGGTTGACCAAAACGCGAACGAAGCGTCGTCGAATAACGAAGCGTCGTCGAATGAAGCGTTGTCGGGTGAAGCCGACGCCGGTTCAGTGCCCGTGGCGACGGCAAACGATATCCCCGAGGTCGCGGATGCTGCTAGCGCCGGTGTTTCAGTGGGCGAGGCGGTAGACCCCGCGGTCAATGAACCTCAGCTTCGCTTTAATTTTTCCGGTGCGAATTGGCGCGAGGTCATCGCTTGGTTTTCCGAGCAATCGGATCTGTCGCTGCAAGCGGACCAGTTCCCCGCCGGGACGATCAATTTTCGAGATCCGACTCGAGCGTACGGCGTCTCGGAAGGACTCGATGTCCTGAACCGGTTGCTTCTCGATCGCGGTTTCGCGCTGGTACGTCGCGGCCGAATGCTGCTATTGATCGATTTGGAGAACCCCAATGCGGCTGCACTGCTCAGTGAAGTCGCTGAACTGGTGTTGCCGGCGGATTTGGATTCACGAGGTCGAAGCGACATTGTTCGCAGCCTGTTTCCGCTGGGCAGCATGACGCCCGATAGTGCCAAAGTCGAATTGGCTCAATTGATTGGCCCAGCCGGCCGCGTGATCGTGCTGGACAGCGCTCGCCAGGTGATCGTCACCGAGACCGTCGACAAGCTGATTGCGATTCGCGAGCTGCTCAAGAACACGGCTGAGGCACAATCCAATGTCGTCGAGATTCCACTCAAGAATCGCGCGGCCGATGAAGTGCTCGAAATCGCTCGCCCGCTCGTCGGTCTCGAGCCCGGCATCAACTCGAGCGACGATCTGCGAATTAGCGTCGGTTTGTACGGGGATCGTATCTACGCCACCGGGTTGCCGTCGCAGTTGAGCTTGTTGCAAAGCATTGTCGAACGAGCGGACTCGCCGCTGCAGACGGCTCCAGGGGCAACGACGGAAATCGCTCTGCCGGAGTTGCGCACTCACCAAGTCGCATCAGCGGATCCGAGTACGGTTTTTGACGTCCTGCAAACTCTCATCGCCGGAACACCCGACGCAAGAATCTCCACGGACCCCAAGACCAACGCGATCATTGCTTTCGCGCGTCCGGATACCCAGGAAGTGATCGCCAAAACGATCGCGGAACTCGAGGGGTCACGTAGCGAATTCGAGATCATTGATTTGCGTCGACTCGAACCGTCGCAAGCGCTGCTGACCATCAACAAGTTCTTTGGTGTGACCGCCGAAGGTGGTGAGGGACCAACCGTCGACGGTGATCCGGTCACCGGACGCCTGTGGGTGCGTGGGACACGCCAGCAAATTGAATTGGTGAAAGAACTCATCAGCAAACTCGAAGGCCAAAACGCGCTCGGGACGATGAGCGACCGGATTCGTATCCTGCCCTACAACGGTCGATCCGCCGAAGAAGCACTTGATCAAGTCGAGGCGCTCTGGCAAGTCACCGGACGTAGTAATCGGATACGAACCATCACGCCCGCAAACAAGCCGGGAACGACTGGCACTGGAATCCCCGAACGCCGACGCCTCGATGAGACTCCCGCGGAAGCGAAAAAACCCAGCCGTGATCAACTCGACGAAGTTCGACATTCCACTCGCACGTCCGAGTATCAATGGGTCACCGAACAAACCGCCGACGACACCGATTCGAACGATGGCAATTCGAGTGATGAAACCGATGGCGAGTCCCAAGCGCTGGCTGCGGCGAGCGACGACGAGATTCGCATCAAAGCCGCCTCGGGTGCCGACATCATCATCCAACTGACTCCCTCAGGAATCATTGTGGCGTCGGAGGATACCGAAGCGCTCGACGCTTTCGAGTCGCTGATGCAAAGCGTGGCCCAGCAAAACGTGTCGGCATCGTCGCTCCCAACGATTTTTTGGTTGAAGTACGCCAAGGCCGACGTCGCGGCTGAACTGATTAGCTCGGTCCTTGGTGGCGCCGAGTCCGGCATCGATAGCGTCGGTTCATCGATCTCCGGTGGACTCGGCGGTGGGATGCTCGGTGGCTTGATGGGCATGATGGGCGGCTCGGGCGGAACCGAATCGACCTCCACGAGCGTGTTGACGGCGACGGGCGCAGTCAGCATCGTGCCGGACCTGCGACTCAACGCCTTGATCATCCAAGCCGGGCCCGCGGATTTAGAATTCATCGAACTGTTGCTTGACAAGATCGACCAACAAGACAGCCCTGAAGATATCGAAACGATCGCCAAGCCGGCGCTGATCCCAGTCATTTACCAGGACGCCGCCGACGTCGCGAATATTGTCAAAGCTGTCTTCGCGGACAAAATCGGTGGCGGTGAAGGCGGCGGTGGTGGTGGTCGCCAACCACAGCAACCGTCTCCGCAAGACTTCATCAACGCACTGCGTGGTGGCGGCGGAGGCGGTGGCCGAGGCGGTAAAGAAGCCGCTAAGAGCGAGCCCAGCAAAATCATCGTGGCCGTCGATACTCGCAGCAATTCATTGGTCGTGACAGCGACGCCCCAGGACTATGAAAAGGTGCGTGACCTCGTCGAGACCTTGGACCAACAAGGAATCGATTCGGAAGAAAGCGTCGAAGTCGTCACACTCAGCGGGAACATCAAGTCCGACGTCGTTAAGCAGGCACTCGAATCCGTGTTGGGCAAGGCGACCAGGTCGACTGGCGGCAGCGGTTCGACCAGCACCTCTTCGTCTAGCAACCCGTCGTCAGGCGGCGGCGACACTCCGAGTGCTGACGAAATTCAACGTCGAATGGATTTCTTTCGCCAAATGCGTGAGCGCGGCGGATCACCCTTCGGCAGCGGCGGTGGACCTCCATCGTTTGGCGGCGGAGCTCCAGGTGGCGGCTCACCGTTTGGCGGACGTGGTGGCGACAGCGGACGTGGTGGCGACAGCGGACGTGGCGGTGGTGGCGATCGCGGCGGCCGAGGCGGTCGATAGTTTCCACTAAACGATTGATCGTGATCCAGCGATAATGTGCTCCTGCGACGCTTGCGAGTGAACCGTGAATTCCCATGCGTCACTTTTGTGTAAATCGCATTCCTTTGACCTTCGTTAGTATTGCAAATGATCATTCATGCCGGTGAAATTCTTCGACGTCGAGGGCTGATCAGCGACGAGCAGCTCGCGCAGAGCCAAAGTGATGACTCGTCGAGCGTCGTGTCCGCGGCAATCAAGCTCGGTTACGTCGAAGAGCGCCAAGCGCTCGCCGCGATCGCCGAGGAAGTCGGACTGGAGTTCATCGATCTGCGCCAAGCCGACATCGACCTGTCGGCCTTGGAAGGCTTTCCGCAAAAGTTGATCTATCGTCATTCGATGTTTCCGATTGGCGTCGATGGCGATTCGATCATTGTCGCCACCTCCGATCCATTCGATTTGCATCCGCTGGACGAAGCCAGTGCGGCGACCGGTAAAAGCATCATTCCTATCGTCGCGCAAAGCGTCGAAATCGCACGCTTGGTCAAAAAGCATCTCGGCGTCGGTAGTGAAACCGTCGAAGGCTTGTTGGCAGCGGTGTCCGATGACGATGACGTCGAGCTGCTCGATTCGATCGAATCCGACGGCAGCGAACTGAGCGAGATGGCCCAGGAAGCGTCGGTCGTTCGGCTCGTCAACGAAATCTTGCTCGAGGCAGTCGAGGCTCGCGCGAGTGACGTGCACATCGAATCGCAATCCGATGGACTCAAAATCCGCTACCGCATCGACGGAATTCTACAATCGCAACCGGTGCCTCCGGAGATCAATCGCTTTCAAGCGGCAATCATCAGCCGATTGAAAATCATGGCGAGACTGAACATCGCCGAGAAACGATTGCCGCAGGACGGTCGTATCAAACTCCGCGTTCACGGCCGCGAAGTCGACATTCGATTGAGCGTGATTCCGATGATCCACGGCGAAGGACTCGTCATGCGGGTGCTCGACAAGTCATCCATGGTGTTCGACTTGCAAGGGCTCGGAATGGCTCCCGATGTTCACCGACGGTTCTCCGAATTGATCAAGTTGCCCCACGGTATCATCCTGGTGACAGGGCCGACCGGTAGCGGAAAAACGACCACGCTCTACAGCTCACTGCTGGAAATCAACAGCCCCGAGAACAAAATCATCACCACGGAAGATCCCGTCGAATACCAACTCGATGGCATCAACCAAATCCAAGTGCACACCAAGATCGGCTTGACGTTCGCCGCGTCGCTTCGCAGTATCCTGCGGCACGACCCCGATGTGGTGCTGATCGGGGAAATTCGAGATCTCGAGACCGCTGAGAATGCGACACAAGCATCGCTCACCGGTCACCTTGTCTTCAGTACCCTGCACACCAACGACGCCGCGGGCGCGTACACGCGGATGGTCGACATGGGCGTCGAACCGTTCCTCGTCGCCGGAACGGTCGAAGCCGTGATGGCCCAGCGGTTGTTGCGAAAGCTCTGCAAGCATTGCAAAGAAGCGTTCACGCCCACATCGGCGGATGTCCCCAAGGACTTTCCGATGGATCGATTGGGCGACAACCAACTTTTCCGTCCCGTGGGCTGCCGCGAGTGCCGCGGGTTCGGGTACGCCGGACGAATGGGCATTTATGAATTGCTCGAAACCAGTGAAGCGATTCGCCAACTCGCTCAAGCTCGCGCCAGCAGTTGGGACATCCGCCGCCAAGCTGTCGAAGAAGGAATGCGAACCTTGCGTATGGATGCGTGGGACAAAGTGATCGCTGGAAATACCAGTGTCGACGAAGTTCTCCGCGTCACCAAAGGGGAAGCACTCTAGGACACAGGTTGCTGGCGTCAAGCTTCAGACGTCCGCCATCGAACCTTCCATCGAAGCATCGTTTCTTTATCTTGACGCCTGTAACCTGACGCCCGACGATTCCCGCCCATGCCTACCTTTGCCTTCACCGCTCGTGACCTTAGCGGCAAACTGATCTCGGGCTCAATCGAGGCGAACTCCGAACGCGAAGTATCAAGCATCCTCTCGGAACGGTCGCTGTTTCCTGTCAAAGTGACCGCGGCCAAGTCAGCGAACGAAGGATTGTTCGGCTTTGGCAAACGCAAGAAAGTCAAAGCGCAAACGATGGCGACGTTCTACGGCCAACTCGCGTCGTTGCTGCGCAGTGGCGTACCGATGCTGCGATCGTTGACGGTGCTCGGCGAACAAACTTCCGATAGCGTTCTCAAGGAAGTGCTCGGTGAAATCAAATCACGCGTCGAAGAAGGCGAACCGATGGGCCAAGCGATGGCGCGGTTCCCGGGCGTGTTTAGCGACATGGCCGTCAACATGGTTCGCGCCGGTACCGAGGGAGGATTTCTTGAAGACGCCCTCGAACGCGTCGGCGTGTTCACGGAATTGCAAGAGGATCTCAAGGGCAAAACCGTTAGCGCGATGGCCTATCCCGTGTTCTTGTTCTGCGTGGGATCGATCGTGATCACGGTGCTCGTCGTGTTCTTCGTTCCCAAATTTGACATGCTCTTCGATCGGCTGCGCAAAAAAGATCAAATGCCCGCGGTCACCGAAGCGCTATTGGGGTTCAGCAACTTTCTCCAGTCGTACGGATGGATCGTGCTCGTCGTCGGCGTGGCCGCCGTGTTGTTCGCACGCGTGCAATTGCAAACCGAACGGGGCAAAGAGATTTATGACCGCGTGAAACTTCGCATCCCCGTGCTCGGTGACATCCTCATGAACTTGGCCGTCGCCCGCTTCTGTCGAGTGCTCGGAACGTTGCTGGCCAACGGCGTCCCGATCCTTAAATCGCTCGAGATCAGCCGCAGTGCCACGGGAAATCGGTTGCTCAGTCAATCGATTGGCGACGCGAGCGAGAATATCCGCAGTGGTGAAAGCCTCGCGTCGCCCTTGCGGGCCTCCGGTCACTTTCCAATCTCGGTCGTGGAAATGATTAGCGTCGGCGAAGAAAGTAACTCTCTCGACCGAGTTTTGCCGGACATTGCCGATTCACTCGAAAAGCGGACCTTCCGCCGACTCGACTTGTTTGTGCGATTGCTCGAACCCATGATGCTGCTCATCATGGCCATCCTCGTGCTCGCCGTCGTGATGGCCCTCTTGGTCCCAGTTCTGAAGAGTAGTACCGCAATTTAGGATTTCGCTCTTGCGGCGAACCAATCCAAATTGCGATATGCGGAAACAGTGAAGATGTTTCCAAAACTACGCGATTGAGGACTCGTTCGATGCGATTGGCATTTGCCGCTGCGGCGGTGACGATTGTGCTCGGTATCTCCCTCGGATCAACCTCGTCGGCGACGGCTGACGAACCCAGCGCACTGGCGAAAGCCGGTGAAGCGATGAATCCAATGAACTGGAGTATGCCAAAGTGGAAGAAGCCTCAGTGGAATTTCTTGAGCAAGCCGGAACCACCCCGAATTACCAAGAAAGATGAAAACGTCTTCTCCACCGTGTCTCGCAAAACAGCCAGCGGTTGGAACAAAACCAAACAAGCACTGAGCCCCAGTAATCTGTTCCCGGCCAGTCAAACGAAATCGGCGCCCGTCGACGAGTCCCCCGGGTTTTTCAGCTCGATGTTTCCACCGAAGGCTGAACCCAAGAAGATCTCGACACCCAACGACTTCTTGAGCCTGCCACGCTCATTGCCTTAAAGCAGGGCGTCCTGAAGACTGGTTGACGCTTACAAGCGAATTTCGAATATCTCGGTGATCGTCGCGGCTTCCGTGGTACCCAGCATCGCCGTCGACCCGAGATGGTTCTGGATCACCGCCATGTTGTCGATGTGAATCGTCCGAGGCGAGAGGGGCAAGGGCGGTGAACGGCTGACAACGTCGATCCGGCCCCTGTTCCTGGCCAGACAACGGAGCCGAATTGATGCGTACGCGTTAGCACGCGGATCGGGCGCATTTGTCGAACCTTTCACATCGCTTCGAATGCGAAGCTCGGTTGTGCGGATGGCCACAACCAGAAAACGCACCCCGCCAAGTCGGGCGGGGAAAAATTTTGAGAAAAAAATAACGGCTACATTCCGACCGCTAGCATCGATCTGGACCGCCAACGAGCAAGCCTGCAGGTCTGGGGAGGGCTCGTTAGGGGGGATTCTATACCACAAAACCTGGATGGCAATTCACTTCCCTTAGTTGGCGTGGATTGGCGATTGAGTTGCCGTTAGCAAAAGGCGCCGAATGGGAGTGCGAGTGTGCTGCGAGCAGCCCGATAACAACTAGCAGCATCTTGCCTGACGATGGCTCCGAAACCGCCTTGGTTTTAGGCGCAAGCAATGCTCTCTGGGGGATTCCAAGCGTGCATGCGAAAGATTGCCATCAATAGGAATTCGCGTTAGTCTCGAATTGCCGAGGCGGCGTGGATTTGAAATCGCGAGGCAAGCAACCTCTCTCGAAGTGGAGCTCGACCTAAGATGGATAGCCAAGCTGGACTAACGGTTCTTAGAGTGGATCATGAAGATCGGAGAATTTTGCTGATGCAACATCATCTGAACCATGTCAACCAGACCCGTGACGTCGTCATTCGGGTGACTGAGTCCCTAGATGCGGGGGGAGTCGACGTGATCGAGCTCGATCTCGCGGACATGCGAGTCATGACGAGTGCGACGCTCAATGAGCTGATCACGCTCAATACGCGGGCGAAGTCCTGCGGCGTCCGACTCGTATTAACCAATTTGGCCGACGATTTACGAGATGTCTTCGCGATCACTCGTTTGGAACGCATGTTCGAGCTAGCTTAGTTCCTCTGGATCCTAAATTTTCCCGAACCCTCGCCGGCCGCGTTTTTGCTCCCGTTTTGGCGTGGAATTTTCCTCCCAAGAGTACTCCGCCACACTCTGGCGGGTATGATTGTGAAATGCTGAGTATGATTGTCCACTGCATCGGGAAATCTGTCGGCCATCTGCCTTCGAGTACTGGAAGATCGTCACGCCTTGAGGCATGATGGCATTTTTCCGGGCAGTGAATGCCCGGACTTCCGAGTGAACTTGTCCACCTTGTCGCGAGTCTAGAAGCCATGGAAAACGGAAATGTCGCCGGTTGGACGTTCGACCGAACGATCCCAAGCGATACTTCCATCGGCAGCGCACTGGTCAGTGAGCTGATCGACGCCATGATGGAACGCGATTGGCCAGGTGCGGATCTGTTTCGCGTCCAGTTGGCCTACGAAGAAGCCATCGTGAATGCCATTCGGCATGGAAATCGCTGCGACCCCGACAAAACCGTGCTCGTGGAGATGTCCTGCGATACCGAGCGAGTCATGGTGCGGATCACCGATCAGGGCCCGGGTTTCGACACCAAGGCGATTCCTGACCCACGTCAGGACGATTTGCTCGAAGTCCCCGGCGGCCGTGGTGTACTGCTCATCAGCGAAATCATGAGCGAGGTTCACTACAATGACAAGGGAAACCAGATCATGATGATCAAGATCCGAGGCGACGAGCCCGACGACCCCGAAACCGACGACGTCGACGAAACGATCCACTTTGACGATTGATCGTCACCGGATCGATGGTTGACCAGTTTCCAAACCCCGTCAAACGCACCTTGCGACGAGCGACGCAGTCAAGTAAATTTCCGCCTCGCCGACTCGGAACGTGAGCTAAGTTTCAGAGTCCCACCCATTCCCCTGTAGCTCAGTTGGTAGAGCAGGCGGCTGTTAACCGCCCTGTCGCAGGTTCGAGTCCTGCCGGGGGAGCTTGCGTCAAAGTCCGAACTTTGACGACCAAAAGACTTAACGCCCGGCGTCGAGAGATCGACCGCCGGGCGTATTTCGTTTCTACCCAGTTCTTCGCGGGTTTTCTACGATTTTCGTGGTTCGACGCCCCAATCCGTCGCGCTCTCTGTTTGCAGAGAGATTTCCGTCTCTCGAACGCAACCTTCAAGGTTGCGCCCGTCCGTGCGAAAAATCGGTCCCAAACTCTCTGACTCTCTCTTTTCGGGGGCCTCCAGAGTTAACACAGAGTTCTCGTTCGCAGGTCGGATGAGAACAGTTTCGAACGATCGCCATCAATTCAAATGACAACAGATGCACAAACCGGTATAATTCCTGCTGAACGGGTTGAGCAATTTTCAAGAGCATCAGCGCCGTCGAGCGTTCGCAAGAATGAGTCTGCGAAGGCATGATTTGCACTTAACAGCAACCACCAAGGAAGTACCCATTAGCATTATGTAAGTGGCCCGTATTTTGTCCGACGCCGGTGGGAGGGATTTGTATTGACGCATCAGAATTTGGAACGGACGCTACATGGGAAAAAGTCGAACTGCATCGATTCGCAGAGTTCCAGAGGGTTTAAACCGAAGAAGTGTTAGGCCCTTTTCGTCACCAATTCTAGCTGGAATAAAACCAGACGAGCCTTCCCTAATCCTGCTTAAGGAACAGCCCGTTGGATACATTCGGCACCTTCTCGAACAGGTACCGCAATCCGCTGCAGGGCTTGTAGGCGAGTTATTCCCTAAAACGCTTAAAGCTTTGAGATTAAAGCACACAAGTCCGTGCTCGGACTTGGCGAGTGAGTTGAGGTGGCTTACTGCAATCTTTCTTCGTCACAAAGAGATGCTTGAGCAATGGGTGTCCATCCGTTCGGACTTTGAGCGATCATTCCTGTCTGGTGATTACGATCAAGCACGGATTTTGCTCGCAGAAGCCGAACTTCGTTTTGGAAAATCCATCTGGGCTATTGAAAGTAGCCTTCTGTTATCCGATTGCTCCGAGGGTATAGAGGGCAATCGATTAACGCTACGCACGGTAACTTCCGAGGCACCAAATTGGATTGCGGTGCTCTCAACTTTTCTTAGTGAACGCGTTGAAACAGCACTTGCCCCCATGGAATATGAAGCCGTTGTCCAGTCGCACTTGGACTTCAATGATGATTATCACCCAATTGCGCGAAGTGCCTTCTTTCGTGTTAGTCCCGCTAAACGGAACTCAATCACTAACCTCGTAGATGTGTTGAACATAGAAGAGAGCCACTCTTTGTGCGATAGGCTAATTGTAAGTACATGGGTGTTAGAAAACCTGATTTCCCAACGCTCCACTGACCAAGAAACAGAATCGTCAGAAGTTGTCAGGGCGTTGGTTGGCTCAATAGATTGTCCACGATTTCTATTCCTTCGAAAGGTATTGACGGGATTTCCGCTAGGCGAGCCATCACCTCTGGAACAAATGGTATTTCGAGCTGTGCACTTCTACACTCTGGGCGACTACGAAAATGCAAGTTCCTGTGCCGAACGAGCGATGGTTGCTTCCCCTGAAACGCTAGAGCCCTACGAACTATTTGTGAAGTCAAAGCTCCGCCTGGGCCATGTACCGAACTGCCCTTTCAATCAGAACTCAATAGCCGCGAAAATTTGCAGCAACCTAGCTGTAGTTTTCTCGCGTGAGGAGAAAATCAACTCTGCATTGGAATCGTTGTTGCGGATCGGCTACCAGCTAGATGGTTTCGAAATCGGTCCTCAACTGAGAGCGTTCTACGCTTTGCATTCTTACGAGTCGAATCCGCACGTACTAAATCGCGATGGCGCGATTTACTCTTCGATCTTCACTCCTCGAGTCGCCGTTTCTCTTTTTAAAGATTCGTCTATTGTGTGTAGCGAACTTGAGTCCATGGAACGTCTTCATCCATCAAATGCAGCCGTATCCTTATTTAAAGCAAACCAGCTAGCCGTTCGCTCAAATTCAGCTGAGCTTCAAATCGGTCTAAGCATTCCCAGCAAACGATTGCTTCGAAATGAGGCGAACATTTGTGAGCAGCTTCATTTGTATGATGCTGCGACATCTAAGTATGACGAAGTGTTGCGCGATACCAACTCTACATTAGGAGAGAAATCGGAAGCTGCCGCGGGCCTTTATCGATGCTTGACCGCAAAGAACGAAATCTCAAAAGCTGCAAGACTTATAGTGGAGACAAGCCTTGAAAGACCTCAGATAATTGGCAAATCGACTCTCGTCGAGCTCTTGAAACAATATCCAGAAGGTGGTGATGATGAAGTCAGTTCCGACATAGCTTGGCCCATTCTTCAATTTCTTTCGCAACAGCTAGAATACGAGGAGAAATCCCCCTCAAAAATTCATGACGTGTTCGAAGATTTCCTGATTGCATGTTCGTGCAAAAAGCCATCGGAACTGTTCGAGATTTCAAACCAGTTTAACGCTAGAGAATTCTCATTCTTCCTTCGAAATGTGTGTGCTTTCGAAGTCCTTGCGGAATCTTTTTGGTTTGAATCCCAAGACGAAATAGCTGTCGAACGCATTTCCATTTGTGAATGGCTTATTGAAAACGATCCAGATAATCGGCGAATTGACCAGGATGAGATTGCAGAGATCAGCAGGATACGTGCGGTTCGTGAACTGACCCATCATGCCGAACGGTCAAGAATCTTTGTGGATACGGATGCGATAATTGAATCTCTTCCAAAGACGATTATTGACCGAGCGACTCGATGTATGACGCTCGGTATGCTAAAAGACGTTAGTCTCCGCAAGACCATAGAGATTACAAAGGCGCTAATGGAAGAAATTGACAATAGCCGAATTTTCATCATTGACGAAGGATTTCGTCTTTTCAAACAAGTATTTGAGGACCTGAAGACTCAGTTTCTTTCCAGCAATAAGTATGGGCTAGACGCGAACTTGAGCCAGCGAATCCGCCACGGGACGCTAGCTGGAGCCCTCCGTGCGCCGTTCGAATCCCAGGGGCTCGTCACACTCAAGGATAGCTCAGGAAGCTATATGCAAAACGAGCATTGGACTAGGCGAGTTTGTCAATGCGAGACAGATGCGATTGGGCTAAACGAATCTTTGGCTGAGTTTTCCGCATGCGTTGATAAGATTATTTATCGCGTCAGAAACGAATGGGTGCAGATTCGGCAAAGCCCGGAATCGAGTAGCGCTCTATTCAATTTCGATTTTACAGAAGATCAGCTTTTGGGCCTGTACGAAGAAACGCTTAGTGCTGAATCACCGGACGGAATGGTGCGAAGAGTATTCGAAGCTCTTTGGCAACGCACTGACGAGGCCCTGAAGGAAGTTAGGGCAACTATCGAAAACGCTCTGTCATCCGAGTTGTTCGAAGCAATAAAACAGAGTGAGCAACGAATCGATTCCGTACTTGGACATGAGCAGTCTATGCCAATTCGTGCGGCGTTCACGACCTGTGGAACTCACTTGACCATGGCACTGAAAGCAATTTCGGAATGGTTTAGACTCGATGAGCAGAAGCATGTACCTGACTGTCAACTACGATCTCTCCTAGAAGCTAGCACGCAAGCAGCCAAGCAATTCTGTGGCCCATCTCGACTCGAGATAAGTCTCCTTTTGGATAATGATGTCACGGTACCCGGCGCTCAGTTCCGTGCGTTATGGGACATGTTTTTCATCCTACTCGATAATGCAGCAAAACATTCAGAGACAGCGCAAACGAATGTAGTCCTCGAGGTTTTTGCGTCAGGCCCAGTTATCAAGATGGTCTGCAAGAATGACTTGTCGAGCACGATCGATTTGGATCTTTTGAAAGAGAAAGCGGGGCGACTCAACCAAATGACGGCAGACGAGCATTCGCTCGCAACGTCACGTGTAGAAGGTGGTAGCGGATACGGCAAGTTACACAAGATCTTGTGTTATGAGATGGGACTAGACAATTATCGAGTCCTGGTGAGCGCTGATTCAAACGAATTTCAGGCAGTGATTGAACTTGAAGTACCATGGAGGCGGCAATGAAGATCCTCATCGCAGATGATGACCCAAACAAAATGCGGCAACTTAAATCATTTGTTGCGCAGGAGTTCGTCGATGCTGAGATACTTGAATGCAACTCCTTCAACAGTGCTCTTCGTTGTGCAATGCTTGATGAGCCTACAGTCATTCTTCTGGACATGACAATGCCGACTTTTGACGTTGGCGGCAAAGAAACAGGTGGCTATGAGAGAAGATATGCGGGTTTCGAAGTTTTGCGAAGGCTCAAGCGGAGGCGAAAGGCAAGACGAGTGATTATCGTCACTCAGTTTGAACGATTTGGGGAAGGCGCAGACCAAATGACGTTAGACCAGCTAAAAGAACAGTTAGCAACGCAGTATCCGGAAAACTATATCGTGACCGTTTACTATCAAGCTTCAGATGCTCAATGGCGTGAAGATCTAAAGGCAGCACTCGAAATGGCGATTGAAAGGGTAGTAGATTGACAGACATTCCGCTACGAGTATTGGTGGTTGATGACAATGAGACAAAGCGAAGCCGAATTGGTGGAGCTCTCACAGATGCAATAGGCTCCCCACAGCTAGATCTGAAGTTGGCATTGTCAGTTGCCTCGGCGAGTTCGATGCTAGAGTCGCATGATTTCGATTTGCTAGTTCTTGATCTCAACTTGCCTCTGAGAGATGGCGAGACGCCTGTCAGAGACGGTGGCATGCGTTTGTTGCGGACAATTGTACGGGGGGGACCAAGGCTAAGACGGCCGAAGCATATAGTTGGACTCACAGAGTTTGCCGACCTCTTTAATGAGTCTGCGTCTGAGATGGAGTCAGAGTCCTGGCAACTACTGCGCTACGCATTTGATTCAGCTGCGTGGCAGGACGTTTTAGGCAAGAAAGCGGTATATATTACTGGTACCTTGGCGGGAATGCGTTCTGAGGAGGAGTATCAAACCGATTTGGTGGTACTAACGGCACTCAAGGAGATCGAGCTAGACGCTGTCCTTAGTCCTTAAACAAGCGAACGCTTGTTTGTCGGAAACTTATTTTTGCAGCGCAGCGGCGACCGAGCCAGCAAGGCTGGATTAAACTTTTTATTTGCTTGCTTCATGTTTTTGGTTTCCATCTTGGTTTGGCGTTTGGGTT
>JBGSKM010000062.1:0-3647 GCA_041741195.1 Pirellulaceae bacterium | reverse complement strand
CACAAGTCTGTCGGCGTAAATGGTTCTACAGTCGACATGGAAGAAGTAGCGGATGAAGCGTTATCTACTGACTCAATAAACGTACAAACTGGCGGAGGACTTAGAGGGTGTCTTCAAAGTCGTGTTTTTATAGGTGCTAGTCGGCGGAGCATCAATCCTGTCATGGCGATGTAAATCATGGCTTCACTTGATTCCACGGTGCGTTCATAGTCTTTGCTATGTCGACGATTTCGATTTATCCAGGCGAAGGTACGTTCGACGATCCATCGTTTTGGCAAGACGACGAAACCTTTCACGTTTACTGGGCGCAATACACATTGCAGCACATAGCCGTACGCGGCCTTTACCCAGGCAGGGAGACCGTTTCGACCGTAGGCTGAATCGGCGAAAACGACACGAATGCGTTTGAATTGATCTGCCAGCGCCATGAATACCATTTTTGCTCCGTCGTAGTCCTGCCAGTAGCAGCCATGAACCGCCACGACCAGCAACAGGCCGAGGCTATCGACGGCAATGTGCCGTTTACGACCGCTAATTTTCTTCCCTGCATCGTAGCCTCGCTCCTCGCCACCGACTTCTGTGGTTTTCACACTTTGACTATCGATGATCGCCACCGTCGGCGTTCGTAGTTTTCCCGCTTTGTGTCGTACTTCCTCGCGCAATTGGTCGTGAATCTGCTTCCAAAGACCCGCCTGACGATAGCGCCAGAAGATCGTGTACACCGACTTCCAGTTGGGAAAATCATGCGGAATATTGCGCCACTGACAACCGGTACGCACGACATACTGAATCGCATCAATAACCAACCGACGATCCAGCGGCGGACGCCCCGTCGACGAGGGCGTCGGCAGCAGCTTTTGAATGATCGTCCATTGCTCGTCGCTGAGATTCGTGGGATACTGGCGTTCCATCGCTGCGGCTCCGTTGTTTTGACCTTGAAGACCAATTCAACGTTGTCGTAGCGATGTTTGTTTTTTTAATC
The DNA here is from genome assembly GCA_041741195.1 of Pirellulaceae bacterium. GTDB lineage: Bacteria > Planctomycetota > Planctomycetia > Pirellulales > Pirellulaceae > JBBSJZ01. Next base: position 2,665 of record JBGSKM010000062.1, on the reverse strand, counting down.
AATATTGACATTGAAGACACCCTCTAACTCACTTTCCGCACTACGCTGAATCAATATTCTTGATTTAGTTGGCGGGTGAATTGTCAGATCTCAAATGTCATTGCGTGCGCGGCACGGGCGAGTCGAGGATCCGTGCGGGCCGTCGCGTGGCGTTCCGTTGGGCAGCGGTTGAATCGCGATAGCTACGAGCTGCGATGTGCTGCTTTTGCTTACTTGCCGTAGTTGCGATAGTCGATCTCCAGCAGCTTGAGTATCGAACGATGGAGCTTCGACAGCTTTGTGACAAACACTTGGCTAGCGCCCTCGTATTTCAATTCGTGACGTTGAATCGGTTCAAATAAGTCGACAAGCCGCCGTGTCGTCGGAGCGGTGCAGCGGCGTCTCTCTGGATAGAGCGGTAGATCGTCGATCTTGTGTCGCTCCATGGCCTTGCGTAACTCACGCTCCAGCAGCGTTTGAGCAACCAGAGCGAAGAAGTACACACCCAACAAGGCTTGGATTCGACTGACGTTTTTCAAGTAAACGGGCGCCACTTGAAAGTCGTTCTTGAATTGCGAGAACCGCTTCTCCACCAGAGGTTGTCGTTTATACGCTTGAAGAACGTCGTCAGCCGACATCGCGTCTTGGTTGGTGATCAGAGGGAACATACCGTCTCCCTTGTGACCATTCAGGATCGCCTCGGTATTCGGTTCAACGTGCAATCGATAGCGGACTTCGACATGACGAACATATTGAGTGTTCTGAGTGGGCCGTCCACGTGTTGCCTGCGTGTACCGCTCCTCGAGCTGCTCTTGGATCGCGACGCGAACGAATTCTCGAACCGGAGATGCAGCCAGCACGCCTTCGAGCGCTTCATCGACCTTCGGCCGAGTTCGCAAACGCGTCTTGGGGGATTGCATTCGCTGCTGTAGGTCACTGAGTGCTAGCTTGAGTTGGTCGAGCTGGCGCAGTCGCGTGGCGGCATCCTGGCGCGACTTGCGGAGACTGCTGAACCACAAAAGGCGAAAGCCATCCGACGTGCGGAATGATTCATCGACGACTCGCACGTGGTCAACCACCTGTCCCGCTGAATCAACCTCCTGGTACAGATCCGTCCAGGCAATGGGCTGAGTGACGTCGAGCAGTCGGTCCCGAAACTGTTTATCTTCACGACGAGTGCGCGGCAGGACGGTGATGAAGCGACCCTGTCGTTGATCGATCGCCTTGAGGTTCTCACTGGATGCCAGCTTGCAGTCCGCCACATACAAGAAGTCGGCACGTTCGGTCAGCTCTCGCAACAACTCCCAGGTCTCCAGATGCGTCCGATCATCCGCCGTGTTGCCGCTGGCCGTCGTAAAGTAGATCGGCACACCGCCATCGTCCGTAACGGTCAGAATATAAAGCAGCTGCTTTAAGTCGGGGCGATGGTCTTTATTGTGACCCCACGTTACTCCCAGGGTAGGCACGCCATGGAGCAAGCCGGGCGTTGCTGCGTCGGTATATCCACCGTGAAATGTAACCGTCGTCGAGTCATTGTGCAGTTCGTCCAAAGACAGCTCAAAGTGCTGAATCACATGCTTCACTAGGTCCATGATCAACGATCGGTTCATTCCGAGAAACAGCCGATCCAGGCACCTCCCCAATCGATCGTCATTGAGGTGTTTCATCTTGCCAGTCGGGATGCCGATGAGATCCGGCGCATGGCGTTGCGCCCATTCACCACAACCATAGATCGGCTCGCGCGACAATAAGATGTTGCGGACAAGCAACATCAGACCTCGGGAGGTGGGAATCCTGATCGTCGACTTGTCGCCGGGAAGATGCGCTTGAAGGATTTCTTCCAGTCGCATCTCACTCAAGATTCGATTGATGAGGGGAAGCGAACCGACGGTCCAGCTATGCAGCGTGGTTCCATCGGCTTCGGCAAGGTATCCCTCGTTGGCATCATCTTCGCGTGTTGTTTTGTGGTCGCTCATGATCACCGATATAGACAAAGCAGCTCACAGCGCGAAGTACGCCTCGGCCCGAAAATAATCGCTTGCGCGACTTACGGCGAAAGACATTGACGTAAGTCAAGAAATTCTCAACTTACATCAATGGCATTTTCCCTAAGTGTTCCTGGAAATAGTTTTCTTACCGAGTTGCTCTTGCAAATCGCAGGTCAGCGCAGAGAATGCGACACAACCATGGCACCGCTCTGGCCAACTTCGCAACCGTGAGCATCGTTAACGGACGACGACTTACCCAGTAAGCAGACCGGAGGCATTTCCCGAGTACGCGGCGAGGCTGTCGAATGCAGCTGTTGCAGCGTGAAGAGCGCGAAGAGCGCGAAACTCGAACGATTCAAGTGATTAGCGGTAATGACTGCTGATACAAGATGTCGTGTGTCAGGAAACGGAAGGAGAGCGAAATACGCGACAAGTTTAGCAGCCAGCTAAATGCCCAGATATTGATTCAGCGTAGTGCGGAAAGTGAGCTTCAGGGCCAGTCGCCCGAAGAAATTGTCGCCAATTTTCCGCATCTCTCCTTGGCCAACGTCCATGCTGCCCTGGTCCATTTCTTTGACCACAGGGAACGCATCCTTCTCGACATTCAAGAAGATGAAACGCAGGTGGATGCCATGAAGGACCAACTTGGAACCGCCGCCATCCACTTCGTTCGCGGCAAATAGGACCATGGAGGTTCG
>JBGSKM010000061.1:0-2051 GCA_041741195.1 Pirellulaceae bacterium | reverse complement strand
CATTGCCGGCCAGATTGAGTTTTGGGCGGCGCTCGGCAAGTCGCTCGAACCGTTGCTGCGTGGGGATCGAGCGATGGCGCTTCGGCAGGCCGGCTCGGTTCGGTCGTTATCCGAAGTGATGGCGGAAGTGGATTCGCCGGCCGGCCGGCAACGCGTGAGTGACTATCTGAAGTCGCGACCTTTCCCGCACTACGAGCCAGTGAAGGATCGCCCCGGTTTGCTTCGCAAGATTGACGAGGATGGCACCGAGACGATTGGCCGATTTGTGAATCGAGTCTTTGAACCGGCCTCCAGCTGATGCTGGGTTTCGACTTCCTCGACTCGCGTCCGATTGTGGTCGCTTTGGCTGGTTCCAACGGAGCCGGCAAGTCAACGTTTTTCGAGTCGCATCTGTCCGAATCTGGTTTGCGATTCGTCAATGCTGACGAGATCGCCGCCCAACTTGCGATCGGTCCCTACGAGGCGGCGGAGTCCGCGGCAGCGATTCGAGCATCGCTCATTGAGCGTGGCGAGAGCGTTGTGTTTGAGACCGTCTTGTCAGACCCGATCGGCGAGAAGGTCGACTTTTTGGCTGAGTGTGCGTCGAGCGGCTACGAGGTCGTGATGATCTTCATTCGTATCGTCGATGTTGCCATGTCGATCCAGCGAGTCTCGATTCGGGCTAGCCAAGGAGGGCACGACGTGCCGGACGATAAACTTGAAGCGAGGTTTGCAAGGACGCAAGCGAACCTCAAGCGAGCCATCAAGCGACTACCCCACGTCCTCATCTTTGACAATTCTGACCTGGGTCGCCCATTCCAGCTCGTCGAGCGATATCGCGATGGCGAACGCGTTGGAAATTCCTCTCAAGACTGAGAGGGAAACCGCCAGTGTTTCCCTCGTCGAACCACACCAGGAAACGTTGACCAGTTTTTTTCGATAGCACACTGGGACTCAATAACCTGGAGGTCAAATAGTACAGAGACAACAGCGAAGTGAACTCGAAACAAACACCGATATTTTCGACGTTTCACTTTCGTTGCGATCGCATTTGCCCACCGCTAAACTGGTTGCGTGGTTACTGAACAACAAATTAACGATTTCTATTTGTTCGCCAAGGCTCGGATTGAACGTGGCGCAGTGGCACAGTCTTTGGCTGAATTGCTTGATGATTGGATGATTGATAATCCTTCCAACGATGACCAACTGGCCATTCAGGCGTCGTTGCGTGATATGGAAACGGGCGAGACCGGCAGGGAGTTCGGCGAATTTGCGGAAGAGTTCAGGGCCAGAAATGGTCTGCCAAAATCGCAATGAGTTTGAAGCTCAAAATTCTGCCTCGGGCCGAAGGAGATGTGCAGCACATCTTTGATTACCTCGCCAACCAATCACCTCAGGGTGCGGCGGATTGGTGAGGCTTCGCCACAGCCGATCGCTCCGGCAGGTCACCCAGTGGCCGATCTTCCGCAAACCGATCAGGAAGAGATTGCCGTCTAAGCACCAATTTTCTTCGCTTCGTTGCTTTTCGAATTTGTGCGCACGAGCAATACACTGCCGGCGAACCAGGGAGTGGTTTGGTTGAGCTCAACTCCACAATCCATGATCTTTGTGTGTTGACAAATCAGTCCGCCGACCCAAGGCAGATGGTACGTTGCACCGTCGCATTCGGCATTCACTTCGCCACGCCCCTCGGGAAACACACGCTTCAGCCAAAATGTGGGCGCGAGACGCTGGGACATTGCCACGGTGAACTGATTTCCGTTTTCATGCAAATGAAACGACTCCTCGCTGTCCATGCAACAGATCCCCAGCGACGTGATTCGCGTCGTGTGGCGAACCAGGTCCTCATTCACGCAACTGACAGATGTCGCCATGTGCGCCGGGAGGTGGTGCAACATCGACAATCGCAGTCGGTCGATTTTTCGAGGTACTGACGTGGAATTTGTTGACGAGACTTTCGTTCCATCTGAAAAAGATGCTGAAAAGGCCAGGGCTTTCAGCCGAGCACTTGCCCGTGGAATTTTGCCAGATTCGCAACTCATGTTGCAGCGTGATGGCAACGTTGAGGCTGT
>JBGSKM010000060.1:0-319069 GCA_041741195.1 Pirellulaceae bacterium | reverse complement strand
TGAATATGACATCGCCACCCGCTGGAATTCGCACCCCAATCGCGCCAGCAATGCACCCTATCGCATCTACGATGGGTCAACGCTGTTGGCCACGATCCGGGTCAGCCAGGAGGTAGCGGCCAATGACTTCAGTGCCGATGGTGTGACGTGGGAAAACCTGGGCACGTTTACCATTCAAAGTGGTACGCTGATCATTGAACTGGCCGATGATGCTGACGGGTTTGTGATCGCTGATGGCGTGCGTATTGCGGGAACTCCCTATTGAGCGTTTTCGCGTTCGAGCGACCGCCGCTCCTGAGCAAGATTTCCACCAAGTGTTCCACTTGTTTGCGAAAGCTCTTGGACAACTGTCCCAAACAGTTGTGCGACAATTACAGCGTCCTTGCTAAGAAGTAGTTTCAACACCTTTGGGAATCGACACAAAAACGCATTTTGACCCAACGTCGAGTGCATTGGCATGGTGTGACGGGTATCAGTTGGAGTTTGGAAGTCCCATATCGGCGGTTTCTCTACGACTTGCGATTCGTATCGACATTCAGGCTCTACGACAACAAAGATTGTTCCTTCGTAAGACCAGCACCAATTGATTCGCATCTGTCATTTGGCGAAATACTATGCCCCGTTCCGCGGAGGCATTGAAACACATGTGCAGACCTTAGCTCGCGCCCAAAAAGCGGCTGGTCATGATGTAACGGTCGTATGCATCAATCATCTTGATAAGAACGGGAACAACGCTGCCTATCGCACATACGGCCGTTCTGCTCGCGGTACTGTGGAAGACTGCGGCGTTGTGGTAGAGAAATTCCCGAAATACGCCTCCCTTGCAAGATTCGACTTTTGCGGTGGCCTTGTCAAGTTCCTACGTGACACCGCGGATCAATATGATGTGCTTCACCTACACGTCCCAAATCCAACACTTTGTATCGCCCTCGTTCGAGCTGGAGTGTCGGTCCCCCTGGTAGTTGCCTACCACAGTGACATTGTCAAACAACGCATATTACGGCTGCCGTTTCGTCTTGTCGAAGAGCAAGTCTTTTCAAGAACCGACCGCTTCATTGCAGCATCATCGTCCTATGCGCTGTCGTCCGAAACTCTGCGTCCGTATAGCGAGCGTGTCCAAGTGATTCCCTATGGGTTGGACCTGACGCCTTACCTCGAGCCATCATCGCGAGCAGTCAGTTTCTGTGAGCATCTCACGGCTCAGCATCGTGGCGAACCGATTTGGCTATGTGTCGGGCGTCTGGTCTACTACAAAGGCTTCGAGTTTGCCATCCGCGCCTTGCGGCTATGCCGGGGACGGCTGGTGATTGTCGGAAATGGTCCGGCAAAGGCAAGTCTGATCCAGCTTGCGACAGCATTAGGGGTTGCAAACCGCATCGATTGGCACGAGGGACTCGAGAGTGACGAACTCGTGGGCGCTTACCTAGCCGCGAAAGCTTTCTGGTTTCCCAGTATCGTGCGGAGCGAAGCATTTGGTCTTGTACAGGTCGAAGCAATGGCTTCTGGTTGCCCTGTCATTAATACAAGTATTCAAGGGTCCGGCGTTGCGGAAGTCAGCAAACACGATGTGTCAGGGTTAACAGTGCCGGTCCGGGATGCTCAAGCTTTCGCACAGGCCGCCACCCAGTTGGCCGACGTCCCAACGCTTCGCGAGAAACTTTCCGTTGGAGCAAGAACTCGTGCGGTTCAACAGTTCTCGCTCGAGCGAATGTTGAAACAAACCTCCGCATTATACGAATCGATTATCAAAGAGTATTCGGCGGCCGCCAAAACATGACATTTATCGTTCACGTGATCGCTGCAAGCGAGCGTCCATTCGTGAACGTTTCCTACCACTCCTTAGATTCCTATGATTTCTCGCAGCCTGAAGGCGACATACTACTTTCTTCTAAGCGGCCCCATGAAACTGAATGGGAGTTTTTACCGTCATTTTCGCGCGCCGTCGCAGGGTGAGGTTAGGGTCCAGCTAGGTCCCGGGCAAGACAATTATCTGGAAGGTTGGTTCAACGTAGATGCAAACCTCGTGAGCGCCAAACGGGATGTTTGGGCCGACCTGCGCAATCCTCTTCCTTTTCGCGATAATTCCGTCGATTGCTTCTATTCGCATCACGTCATCGAGCATCTACCGGATTCAATGCTACAGTTCCACTTCAACGAAATGTTTCGCTGTCTAAAACCCGGCGGAGTATTTCGCGTCGGTGGCCCGAACTGTGACGAAGCCATCAAGCGATTTACTGCTGGTGACTTGGCGTGGTTCCCCATTTGGCCTGATGAGCGCAGTAGCATCGGCGGACGCTTGGTGAACTTCGTGTTCGTGAGAAATGAACACCTCACGATGCTTACCGAATCCTACTTAACTGAGCTGGCCTCCAAAGCAGGCTTCAAAAACATCAGTTTGGGAATCTCTCACTGCTTTACGCGTTTTCCGCAGTGGTTTGACGAACATGTTCTTTCCAAAGAGACAGATGAAGGTCCCGAGAATAACGGTCACACCATTCTGGTCGAAGCGCAGAAACTGGAATGACAGAAACGATTGAATGTGTGCAGCCCAAACGCTTGGCAGTTTTCGGATTTGTCGACGAAAATGCCGGCAGCCAGGCGTCAGCCAGCTATGTGGTATTGGAAAGTATTCTTCAACAAGGACATACTGTTGATCTCTATGCCATCGATGGTTTCGTAACGCCGGGAAGATTGGCCGAGTTTCCCAATCTTACATATGTTCCCCTGCGAGTCGCATGGTGCGCAACGGTTTGGATGTGGCTGAAGAACGTCGACAATAAAAGATTGAACAGTATCTTCGAGTTCGCATTTGCAAAAGTTTCTTTCTTCTTTCATACGAGGAAAATAAGGCAGAAGCTTCAGGCGGCGCATTTGGCGAGACCCTACGATGCATTACTATCATTCGGACTACTTTCTCCGTGGCGACTCAGGAATGCTCGAACGATTAGCTGGCCTCAAGGTCCACCGAGCGGAGAACTTGGATGGATGTTGCGGAACATTCGCCCGCTGGTACGACGGCTTGGTCTGTGCTACGTGTTTCTCTTGATCATGCTGTATTTCTGGAAGTGCGTTGTGGCTGTACGAGCGCACCGACGGTCGGACATCATCATTGGTGGAAGCCGCTGGACTCTTTCGATGTGGAGACGACTTGGTGTCGCTTCAGAGAGATTGGTGTCACTGCCGTATCCGGTTGACCTATCTCGATTCTCGCCGTCATCCGTGTCGAGCGATAGCGCAAACGCATTGCCGTCGGCTTTCCAGTTTCTACACCTAGGGCGACTTGTCCCACGGAAACGGCTTGACTTGCTGTTGGAATCTTTCACGCGTGTCCTTAAGACGGATCCATCAGCGAGACTGTTGATCGTGGGGGGGTTTAGCTACGCCACAGCGTATAAGAGCCTTCTCGAGGAATACTCAACTTGCCCCAATATCGAATATCAAGAAAGGATTCCTCGCACGGAAGTTTGCGACTTGCTGAGAAATGTTCAGTGTTCGCTGCAGACGAGCGAAAACGAGGATTTTGGATCGACGATTGCTGAGTCACTGTCATGTGGGACGCCGGTAGTCCTTGGTCCTAGTAACGGTACCGCAGACTACCTTCCTGACTGTTGCCAAACTTTCTCGAGTTATGATCCTGAAACAATCTCACAGGCAATGTTGGCGACCATCCAACGGGTGAGATCGGAGAAGCAATCCACAGCAGCTGCCTGCCGACAGTCTGCAGAAATGTGGTTCGATGCTACGGCGATTTCGACCAATCTCTTGAGACATATCTGCCTGCCGGAAAACGATGCGAACCCAGCTTAAGCATGTTGTGAGCACCATCGCGCCACAAGCCTTTATCGCGATTCAATCCATTCGGAGTCGCCGACTCTCGCATCGTTTGTTTCGTCAGTGGGGTGTCCATCGCCTCAATATTCAACTTCGAGAAAAATTTGGGACCGACGTCCTGGATGGCCCATTCAAAGGGATGCGACTAACCGGTGACGCTTTTCTGGAGCAAGCCGGCCCCTATCTGCTGGGCACCTACGAGCAAGAACTGCATCCGTGGTTGGAGAAACTTCTGCGAAGCCATTTCAGCCAAGTGTGGGATATCGGGGCCAAGTTCGGCTATTACGCCGTCGGCTTTGGACGCGCGATGCCAGATACAACGATTTTTGCGTTCGATACTGATTGGTGGGCCCGCCGGGCAACCGCCAGAATGACACATGCGAACGGGCTGACGAATGTCGAGCTGCACAAGGCTTGTCTAGCTTCAACGATCGCATCGCGTCTTCCCGAGCGAGCACTGATTATAAGTGATTGTGAGGGCTACGAGAGACAGCTATTTGATGATCCCAATGCTCCTGCCTTACAATCAGCCACCATGCTGATTGAAACCCACGACCAATTCGTTCCAGGTGTGACTGATTTTCTACATGAGCGTTTTCGGAGTACTCATATAATCGAGTCTGTCACCAACGGAGATCGGCACACCGCAGTGGTGTTGGACTTCATCGAAGAATCCCAAATTCAGTTCGCGACGACAGAAGTCCGCGAGCAACAACGTTGGTTATTGTTGACGCCAAAAAATGTCTGAACAAGCACCTGTCGTCAGGCCGCGATACGACGTTAGGACCTATGAGAATCCGCGTCTCCCTGTGGGGACGCTCTCGACTCTCGCCGAGCGGAGAGCCATGAAATGGATCCTTGGTGTTATTCTCATTCAGTTCGCTTGTCAACTTGGACTGTTGTTGGAATTTCTTGGTCCTGTTCGTATCGGGTTGCGCGGATTGTCGTTTGGCATTAGCCTGCTCGCACTGGCAATCATTCATGGGAAGTCAATCTACCATCCGGTGGCAAGCTCGGCTTGGCTCATCTTGGCAATCGTTGGAATTGGAGTGCTGCATCCAGATACCAACTCATTTCTTTCGGCGATCGCCCAGATTTTGCTGTACGCTTCTATTATAAGTCCGGTGTTTTGGGTGCTGCGATTGAGACCGACAACTAAAGTTTTCGGACGCTTCATCGCCGTCTTGTTCGTGTTTCATTTAACTAGTTCAGCCTTAGGTGTGCTTCAAGTCTATTATCCCGGCAGGTTTCAGCCGGCATTGTCATCCATTGTCACCGGAACGGAGCATGGCGCAGCAGCTTTAGAGATTGTGCTGGCGACGGGTGAACGAACGCTGCGACCGATGGGGCTTACAGATATCCCGGGGGGGGCCGCGATGTCCGGGCTTTACGCAATCGTTTTCGGGATCGGCTATTATGCTGCTGGGAAGATCTGGTGGCAACGCTGGAGTGGCATTTGCGGAGTGTCAATCGGGTTTTTCTGCATTTACTTATCCCAAGTCCGTTCCGTTTTGATTCTAGCAATCTTGGTGCTGCTTGGATTCATTTGGTTCCTATTCCAAATTGGTCGCAAGACGGTAGCGTTCCGTTTGTTATTGGTTGTGCCCGTTCTAGTTGGTGGGTCGTTTCTGTGGGCGATAACAGTCGGTGGAGATTCGATGGTAGATCGTTTCTCGACGCTGTTGCAAGAATCGCCCGCCACGGTCTACCACAGCAACCGCGGCAAATTCTTAGAAGCTACGTTCCAGAAGGAGCTCCCCAAGTACCCGCTGGGCGCAGGTTTGGGCCGTTGGGGGATGATGTATAACTATTTTGGTGACAGATCGCCTCGAGCCTCGAGAATGCTCTGGGCGGAAATCCAGTGGACCGCCTGGACATACGACGGCGGAGTTGCTCTCATTTTCGCGTATGCATTCGCGATCTTTGTGACTATTCGCGCGACTTACTTTGTCGCTTACGCGAATCGGAACGTAGCGTTCGGTCTCTGGGCGGCGTTGATCGTGGCATACGATCTAACGGCTGTTGCTCTTACGTTCAGTTATTCGTTATTCATCGGACAAACCGGCTTTGAGTTTTGGCTAATCAATAGCGTGCTTTTCGCGACGGCGGCGCAGTACGAGCGAAGAAAAATCGGATGAGCAGCTGGTTGATGGTGACCGGGGACTTCGTTTCCCATGGCGGGATGGACCGTGCGAATCTTGAGCTTGCGAAATACCTTGGTCAACGAGCGTCGGTTGACTTGGTGACCCATCGGTGCGAAGCAGCATTGGCAGAGTCTGAAATGATTCGTGTGCACCAGTGTGTTCGGCCCATGAATGCGAACGTTCTCGGTGAACTTGTCTTGAAACGAAAGGCTATGAGTATTGCGAAACGTCTCGGTACGCAAGTTCGGTCCATCAGTAACGGCGGTTGTGCGCCTCTGACGGACGTGAATTGGGTGCACTACGTTCACGCGGCCTACTGTCCGAGTTCTCCTGGCTACGGCTTGCGCGCAATTAAGAATAACGTGCACTATCGCCGGTGTCTTCGCTGGGAGCGTCAAGCTTTGCTTTGTGCTCAGATCGTTGTTTGCAATAGTTGGCTTACGGCTCGCCATGTCCAGGAGCACATTGGCGTCAGCGACAGTAAGATACGAGTGGTATACTATGGCGCTGACACTGGCACATTTAAGCCCGTCACGACGGAAGAGCAAAACTCGCTGCGGCTTTCCCTGAATTGGGGCACGCAGCCCTCGGCGATCTTCATCGGCGCTTTGGGCGATCGACGAAAAGGCTTCGATTTGCTGTACGACGCGTGGCGAAGTTTGTGCCAAAGACCAGACTGGGATGTGTGTCTGCGGGTCGTTGGGCGTGGCGCTGATTTGGCACAGTGGAAGCGGAGAGCCAAGCAAGATGGGCTGGGCGAGAGGATTGAGTTTCTTGGGTTTCGAACAGATGTCAATCGACTCCTTTCGGCAAGCGACTTGCTTGTGCATCCGGCAAGGTATGAGGCATACGGGCTCGGCGTACACGAAGCTATCTGCAGCGGCGTCCCGACGATCGTATCGGCTTTTTCGGGCGTCGCAGAACGGTATCCCGAAAATTGTCGGGATTTACAGTTGCATGATCTGACATCGCACGCTCCCCTCTGCGAAAAACTTTTGGGTTGGCGACGGGACATGGAAAATTGGCGATCCCGCTTCGTTCCGTTCTCTGAGTCAATGAGATGTCGTACTTGGCAGACAATGGCCGAGGACTTTGTAGAAGCAGTTTCTTATAGATAGTGGTATGAGTGATATTTTAGTCCGCGTGATTGGTTGGCATGGAATAACGCTGCAAGGAGATGTGACCTTTCTTGGCCGGCTCGCCTGGATCCGCAAGCATCTCAAGGTGGGGGCGTTAGATACGTTGGATGCCGGTTGTGGCCGCGGAGCATTTACGATGCTCGCAGCAAAGTGTGGCAACGACGCGTTGGGTCTTACGTTCAGTTCAGATGATGCCGAGATTGCTCGCCGTCGCGCAGGCCTCGTTGGCGCTAAGAATGCGAGATTCGAGGTATTGGATTTGCGGGAGTTGGATCAGCACCTAGAGGACTTCGGAAAGTTCGACCAGATTATTTGCTGTGAGGTAATTGAACATGTGTTCGAGGACGAAAAACTTGTTCGCAACTTGGCTCACTTGTTGAAGCCAGGAGGCACACTGTTGCTCACCACTCCCTTCGCCGATCACCGACCGATGGTTGGTGAGGTAGTCAGCGAAGTTGAAGATGGTGGGCACGTCAGGTTTGGTTACACTCAGTCCCGAATCGACGAGTTACTTGCTTCTGCGGGGTTGGAGGCCCAATCGTATGCATACCTGAACGGGTGGGTCAGCCAGCGACTCTTCAATATTTACAACCGATTGAACCGGTGGTATCCGAAACTAGGCTGGATATCGACCCTACCGTTGCGTCCCCTGCTTCTTTTGGATCGAAGTGTCACCGAAACTGTTCGATTCGAATACCTGTGTATCGCAACCGTGGCGACCAAGCCAGGATTTTAGTAGTCACTCATATCCTCAGTCGGAATGTTCAAAGTTCATGACTTTACACGTTTTAAATCTTGTCGCAGGAAATGTTTTCGGCGGTGTCGAGACATTCATGGTCACGACATCGCAAGGAAGGGCTTGTCTTGGGGATTGTGACTTCGAATATGGATTGTGTTTCGACGGCAGACTCAAAACCGAGCTTGAGGCGTTAGGTTCTAAAGTACACATGTTGGGTGAGGTTCGTGCTCGAAATCCGCTTGCGGTTGTCGCCGCTCGGCGCCGTCTCAAGTCGCTTCTACTTGCGAACCGATATGATCTCGTCGTCGGACACATGGCGTGGATGCAAGCGTTGTTCGCAGGCGTTGTTCGAAGTTGCAATCTGGCCTACGTAGCACATATGCATAGTCCTCGGGACGAAAGCTGGCCGGAACGCTGGTCAAGAAAAACTGCCCCGGATTTTCTTATCGCACCGAGTAAACATAGTTTAGAAGACCAACAGCGGCTTTTCCCGGTTACGGCGTCCGGAGTGCTTAACTACCCTCTGCCACTTCGCGTCACCGATTTTCATTTTTCGAGCGAGGATCGAAGAGCACAACGCGACGCGCTGGGAGCGACAGACCGTGATATCGTGGTATTACAAGCGACTCGCATTGACCGCTGGAAAGGGCCGGATCGAACATTGCTGGCTCTTGCAAAGTTGAAGGATGAGCCCGGATGGATGTTCTGGCTGGCTGGCGGCGCCCAACGTCCAGAAGAAATCGCTTACATGAATGAACTGAAGGAAATTGCTCGCTCACAAGGACTCGAGAACCGAGTCCGCTTCCTAGGTCAACGTACCGATGTCAATGCATTGATGAGATCTGCGGATATCTATTGTCAAGGCAATCGTTGGGGGGAAGGATTCAGCCTTTCATTCCTGGAAGCGAGCTACTCAGGTCTTCCCATCGTCACAACCGATCTTGGGGGGGCCTCAGAAATGATTGGGCCGGAGAATGGAATCTTGGTTCCGCCCGGGGAACCGGTCGATGAGCTGGCCGAAGGATTGAGGCAATTGATCAAAGATCGTCCCCGCAGACTTGAAATGGGCAGCGAAGCGACAAGGAAGGCGATTCGGCTGAGTGATGCCACTCAACAGCTAGAGAAACTTTCCCATTATTACCAGCAGGCTGTGAACCTGCATCGGGACCGCCTAAGCACAGTAAATTCGGCGGGGTCGGCACAATTGTGAACGAAAACATAATCGATGTCGAAACACGCGCGCGACAGTCCGCCGGAACCAGCAACCACGCGGTATATCAAATGGTCGATATCGATATTGCCTCTCGGCCAAGAATCGGTGGAACGTTGCTTGACGTCGGTTGTGGGAGAGGTGACTTGCTGCCCTTTGTACTCCGGCACTGTGATCGCTATGTGGGGTGTGACGTCGTGCAGTATTCGGAGTTTCCCGCGAATACCGAATTCAGAAAGGTGGATCTCGACACCGGAAAACTTCCATTCGATGATGACGCTGCGGACATAGTAGTTTCCGCGGAAACGATTGAGCATTTGGAAAACCCAAGAGCGTTCATCCGTGAATTGACCCGTGTCCTGCGCCCGGGTGGTCTACTGATTGTTACTACGCCTAATAACTTGAGCTTGCTCAGCAAATTGACTTTGCTCCTAAAGAATAATTTCAACATGTTCCAAGATGGTGATTACCCGGCACACATCACCGCACTACTGGAAATTGACCTAATTCGCATTTCACAAGAGTGTGGTTTGAGGGGCGTGCAAACACGGTTCAGTTTAAGAAGTCGTCTTCCTGGGACGCCCTATATTTACCCACGTTGGGTATGCTCAATCGCTCCTCGAGCTTTCTCCGAGAACGTTTTGCTCTCAGGAATCAAACGTGAGAACTGAGGGAATGGCGTCGCCGGTTTCGCAGTCTGAAGCCGGGACTTCGCTGCGCATTGTTCTGGTGCTGATCGAGCCGCCGATTCCATTCGGTAGCGCTGCGGCGCGATGGTTCTTCGTTTTGCTTCGAGAATTGGTAAGCCGTGGGCACCGAGTGACAACTTTCGTGGCCGGCAATCGACAAGCCGACCTCGCTCAAACTGCGGAGCTTTTTCCATCGCCCACGTATGACGTACGGCTCTATCCGTTTCCCCACCGCTCTGGATTAAGGGCAAAGTGGGAAAGCTTTCGCGAGCCCTATTCGTTTATGTTCTCGGAAGCTTTTAAGAAGGATCTCTACGCCGAACTCGACAATGGATTTGATATACTGCATCTCGAACAGTTGTCGGCGGGATGGTTAGGACTCAAGCATGTCGAGCGATCGTTGTTGCACATCCATTTTTTATATTCGATCGACTTGAGGGATGCGGATCTAGGGTGGAAGTCAAGGTTGCACAAGCATCAGATGTGTCAGACGGAGCGGAGATTGATTCGCACGTATCCGACAATTTCGACACTCTCGGGACGATTGGCTGGGCAAATCAAGCAAATCAACCCTGGATCGACCGTGCCCATCGTGCCACTTGGAATTGACGTCAACAACTACCAATACATTGCCGACGAGGCACGTACCATCGAGCCGGTTGTCAGTTTGATCGGGAACATGACTTGGTATCCATCCTATTCCGCAGCGGTGCGATTGCTAACGCGACTTTGGCCCGAGGTAAAAAAACGTATACCGGCAGCGCGGTTGGAGATAGTGGGGCGAGATGCCAAGTGCCGTCTGGCAGGTTATGGCAGCCAACCAGATGTACTGATCGAAGAGAACGTCCCAGACATTCTGCCCTACTTTCAGCGAGCGGGAGTGATGCTTTATGCGCCCAGCAGGGGCAGTGGCACGAAAGTCAAAGTCCAGGAAGCATTCTGCCAAGGCGTACCCGTTGTAACGACCAACGAGGGGGTGGAAGGTCTTCCGGCACATGATGGGGTACACGCGGGCGTTTGTGACGACGACCAGGGCCTCATTGAACGATGTGTTGGGTTGCTGCAATCCGTTGCCACTCAGAATCGCTATCGCACGGCAGCAAGGGCGCTCATTGAATCTCATTGCGGTATACATTCGGCGGTGGACGCCCTTGAGCTCGCGTATGGGCAGGTGCTTCGCCGTCGTGGTTAAAATCAAACCATTCTAAATGATTTAGGGCCGCCCGAGCGAAGGCCAACAACAATCTGGGCGGCATATCCATTGCAGCAGTCGTTCTGTACCATGCGCGGTAGTAACTCTGCTTGTGAATGCTGGGCGATCGGTATTCTGTTATCCAGGGTGTTATTAAAGAGTTCAAAAACTTTTTGAGCTACCGTCATTTCTTCGAGTTTGCGTACCGCTGCGAAGCCAAGGCAAATGTAATGTACGTGTCACTAAGGTCTCAATTGCAAGAGTGGGCAAGGTCGCAACTTTGGTACCTTCAACTTCGCGAACTTCAGCGTGAAGGCGTAGTCAATGCACTAGTCCGACGGAAGATCCAACGGCGAATACTTGGAACCAAGCCTGTTTTTACAGAAAGCGGCGGCGAATGCGAAGTTCGAGTTCTGACATGGCGGCGCGACTGGATAAACTGTATCTGGGCACTAAAAACATTTTATTTGCATTCTGGCCAATCATTCGCCTTATATATTCACGACGGCGGGTTGCTAAGCAAACAGGTGCGAGAATTGAAATGTCATTTTCCGAATGCGCAGATAGTGTCGCTGTCATCAGGCGAAGAGCGTACTCTTGCTGCCATGAAAGGGAGAAACTTAGTGCGGTCAATCGCGTACCGTCGCACAAACATCACTACAAAAAAGCTTTTCGATTTCTACTTGCTATCCAAGGCTGAACGCATAATCTCGATCGATTCGGACATAGTTTTCTTTCGCAATCCCGTCGAACTAGTTTTTCCCTCCACCGAGTGCCGAACCAATGTTTATAACCGCGACATGATGGATAATTACTCCATTCCTTGTGATGAGATCATGAGTGTTTTCGGAATTGCCGTACCACCTCGAGTAAATTCGGGGTTGAACAGTGTTTGGCGAGATTCGATAGCGTTTGGTGAGATCGAGGAGTGGCTCAACTACCCTCCTTTGTTTGAGAATCGCTGGGTTACAGAGCAAACGCTACACGCAATGTGTTCAGCAGTATTCGGACTTGCGTTGCTTCCATCCACGTACTCGGTTGGTACTTTGCCCGGTCTTGAAGAAGATTTCGTTTGCAAGCATTATCCCAGTGAGCCTCGGCGATGGCTTTACCGCGAAGGAATGCCAGTCGCTTGGAGTGCGTTCGCTAATGTATCATCAACGCCGAGTGATCGAGAGGTATGAGTTTGCACTCATTGAAAGTCTTGATGCGACGTTTGCTGCCTCGGTGCATTTGGGCACGCATAAGTGATTTGCGTTTGCGGTATCGAACGCATAGGTACCGAGTTAAGAAAGAGCGCGCCTTTAATCAGTTCGTGAAGTATAATGGACTGGTTGTCTTGCAAGGTCCATTCGCCGGTATGAGGTATATCGAAGACGCCTCTGGAAGCGAGTTGTTGCCAAAACTAATTGGTACATACGAGTCTGAGCTGCACTCGGTTATCGATGAGATAATTGAAAGGCGATACTCCAGGATCGTTGATGTAGGCTGCGCTGAAGGCTATTACGCCGTTGGGCTCGCTTATCGATGCCCATGGGCCAAGATTGAAGCCTACGATATTGACGACGAGGCGCGACAAAGATGCCATACAATGGCTACGCTCAATGATGTTGCTTCCAGTATTACCATTAACAAAGAGTTCACAGTGGAGTGTCTCGGTGACTCGCACGAGTCTTCGACGTTGATTGTGTGCGACTGCGAGGGTGCCGAACGCTCGTTGTTCGGGGACAGCGACTCCAGTCACTGGAAACACTGTGATATGCTAATCGAGCTACATGATGCAATTAATCGCGGGACCACATCTGCTATCATCGGAAATTTAGCGTTGACGCACAATATTAAGTTAATTGATAGTCGTGATCCTTGCCCGGATCGAGTCCCTTCCTTATGGTTTTTGAGCAGTCGGTTTGATCGACAACTCGCAATTTCCGAAGAGCGATTTCCAATGCAATGGGCTTGGATTACCCGGGCGAGGTAATGGTGTTGGGCCTGGACGAATTGAATAGAACATGATGGACCTGAGAATAATGAAGGCCTGCGTGGATGGATCGCTGGGGAGGCTTGTCAACGACAGCCTGTTATTGGTCATGAGCTTCGAAGATTATCGTTTCCAGCGGTTTCGTCGTGCGGTACTCCAGGCTGGTGCTTAGCCGACCGAGAAGTTAATGCAATGATTAGGTGAACAGTAATATGGGAAGTGTTGAAGGATCTAATGACCAGCGTCTGCAAGAAGCTTGCTTGAAATGTATGCAATTGTTTCAGCTGGAGTCAGAAGTCGCAAAATTGAATCCTCGAGAAACGAGTGTTTTGATGTGGCAGCTTATGCAGTTGCTGCACTGCCTAGTTGCGATTAAGAGGAAAACCCTGTTTGATGCAACTTCGGAGGATATCAACGAGTGGTTGGACCCCGCGTTGGGGCTTGTTGAGCACGACCGACGGATACAACTGCTTGAGCTCCTCGGACGAAATGAGGGGCTATCAAGATTGCAAGTAGGGTCACCCCGTCCGGGGGAGAAGTTGCGGCGGGTTAAGGAGTTTCTTTTTCCAGGTCGTCTGCATCGCGAGATTTGCCGACGGACGTGTGAGTTCTTCGAGTCGATCAAGCAAGAGGATATTATTGCGGCTGAGAGAGGCGCGCTCCCGCTCTACCGGGCAATGAGAGAGTTTATGCCAAGTATCGGTGAGGAAGAGTCAGATTCAGATGAGGAAGTCTTGAAACGATTGTATCGTTTAGGCTTAAATCCTGATAAAGCACCAGCAGTTTTGGATATTGGTTGTTCACACGGCCGGCTACTAATGCGGATAGTGAAGGATGTTCCCCACGCGAGGCTAACGGGAGCCGAGTTGTCAGAGTGGTATCATGGAAAGTTGATGGATCGTGGAATAGTTCCCATACAGTCGCACGCGGGGGATCTGGACATCGAAGACAACTCTCAGGACATCGTTGTGTCAACCGATGTTATTGAGCACCTTAAGGATCCGTCTGAAATGGTGCGTGAGATCCATCGCGTCTTAAAACCTGGAGGTGTATTTTGTGTTGGTGGCCCCGCAGCAAACTCAAGCTTTATAAATAATAATCCGTTTACGTACCTCTGGATTGCTTTGGGCAATGTGTATGAGCCACTTCTTCCACCCTTCCACAATCTATACGCACCAATGACGCCGCTGAAGATTGTCCACTACGGGTTTACGCGGCAACAGCTAGAAAGGCTTTTCCGTCCGTTGTTTCCGTCTATGAAGGTTGACATGTGTCGTTTCTATGCGTTGAAGAAATTTCGTTTGGAGGGAGTTGCTCCGCGTGTCCCCGTGCTGCGAGGTATGGGGCTTTACGTTCTCGCATTCGGTCGAAAGTCAGAATAAGTGAGAGTTTAGACGCACCGCTTTTAGTTCGATGAGTGGGCCCTCTTGCACTCGCCCCTGGATTTGAGTGCAAAGGCACGCTGAGTTCCATGTAAGTTTATCGCATTTATCTTAAGTTGTCTAATGTTTGGGAAGAAAGTCGTTTGCATTGATGGGTCACTGGGAAAAGGCAATTTGGGCGATGAGGCGCTGTTAGGTAGTTTTGTTTCCGAGCATCGTGAAGACTTCACGGATTTCTACGCGATTTGTTCAGGCTCTTTTGGCCGTCCTCGAAGTGAAGTAGGTAGGCTGGATTCGCCTTTGTTGTTTTCGGGTTGGCGAAGCTTTAGAGGTCGCTCAGAAAAGGCATCCGCCAAGCGAGATTGGCTTAACGAAGTGGGTGCCAGTGCGGTACATGCCTGCCTCGGCGGACTTTTTGTTGGAGACATTTTTGTTGATTTGCGGGCCCAAATGTTTGAATTAACGCGTAGCATTGGCTGGCGACGCTGTTACTATTTTGGTGATTTCTATCCGTGCTGCAGGCGGACACGAAGATTGAAAGAGTTATTCCGTTTGTTGAACGATGTTGATGCTTGGGTTGGCGTGCGTTCCCAGGAGGCCGCGGATTTGATGTTTGACCGTGGGTTTCGCGGTAATATTAATGTGGGCGTCGATCCGGTTCTTTATGCTCAGTGTAGTAATGCTGAAAGCCTGCTGAAACGTCGCGATGAAGCACAGGAGTTTGCGGCGTTGATACCGTCGTACAAAGCTGTTGACGATCAGGCGGTGAAGAGGTGGTGGTGCAATGCGGTCCATCAAGTCGAGAAGGTAGGATTGCAGATACGTTGGTGTATCTTCGATGAAATGTTTGACGTGGCTGCAGCCAGCGAGATTTCGATGGCATGTGGGAAGTCCGAGGAGCAGTTCCAGGGGAGCTTATGCTTTGGTGAGCATGCATTGCGTACTGTCGAAAGAGCCGCTATTTGCTTTTCGGAACGCTACCATGGCTCCATCTTCCCAATGGCAGCGGGAGTTCCAACCGTAACTCATGGTTGGAATGAAAAAATTCGGCGTCTTTTCCAGTTGCTTGAGTTGGATGCGTGGTGTGTTCAAGATCAACGCGACGAAGTGAAATCGAAAGTGCGACTCAATGAATTGATCAAGCAAGCGTTGAGCAATCAATGGCACCCGAATGTGAGGCTTCTTAAGACTGAGTTGGCCAGTCACCGACAGGCGTTGGCGTGTTTTCGTACGTGGCAATGTGGTCGATAGAGAATGCCACGGACACGAAGGGCGATTCACACGCTGCTCACAAGTGTGGCGTTTTTGGGTGCGACACTGGTGGTCGGCATCGTTTCTACACCCATTTTTCTTCGCTTGCTAGGCGACGAGCGCGTGGGGGCGTTTCGTGTTGCGACGGACTGGGCGGCTTATCTTGTGCTCATGGAGTTGGGGCTCTCGGGGGCACTCCGGGCGCGTTTCGCGAAGGTGGTGTCGCAGTCAGAAGAAGCGACTGCAACTGCCTTCGCCGCAGGCGTTACCATGTATCGGCGCGTCACGGTGTGGACCTTGATAGCCGCTGGCGGATTTGCCTTCGCTCTCCCGTGGTTGATCCCGGTCGATGCCTCGCTACAAGTGGAATTGGTCATCGCGTGGCTGTTGTTGACAGCGACATCGCTCACGTTGCTGTTAGGCCCCGTCCGTCCTTTGCTCGAGGGAATGCAGCGTGGCTATGTGATTAACAACCTGCTCGTTGTGCAGTCGATTGTGGTGACGGTCACCGGTGTCTTCTTCGCCTGGGTCGGGCTCGGAGTCGCTAGCCAGGCGCTGGGAACGCTTATCGGTGCTTGTCTGATGGCCGGAGGACTTATCTGGTGCTTGCGAGCAACGTACCCGAAGCTATGTCATCAACTGATCCATCCCAAGTCGAACTCCGATGAGCGGATACGTCTTGCGAAACTTAATTTGCCTACCTTTGCCAGTCGGATTAGCGGGCAGGTTGGCGTGATGAGCGACAACATCGTCATTGGCATGTTATTGGGACCGCCTGCGGTCGTCCCATTTTTTCTGACACAAAGAATTTCATTAGTCGCACAAGGATTGCTACAGTCGTTCTCCGGATCCACTTGGGCAGGGCTTGCGGATCTGTATCATCGCCAGGAAATGGGATTGCTGCAAACTCGCGTCATTGAACTAACCCGCTTAATCACGATGGTCGGCGTCATCGTGTTGGCACCGATCCTTGTCTTCAATCGCTTTTTCGTCACCCTGTGGGTTGGTGGGGACCGCTTTGGTGGCGAGTGGATGACTTCGCTAGCTGTCGTCGATGCATTTTTGCTATCGATCGTCTCGCTTTGGGGCTTATTATTTGCCGGTACCGAAAAAATCGGGTTGGTCGCACCAGTCAGCGTTGTTTCCGCAGTGGTGAACGTAATCGTGAGCATCGTAGCGACGTACACTCTTGGCCCGGTTGGACCGCTCGTTGGCACCTTGGTGGCCTTGCTTGCGGTGCAAGGCACTTGGATACCCCATCTGCTGCGCAGCCATTTTGGAATCTCGCAGCGACAACTCCTAGTGTCAATGATCAATCCGTGGATTGTTGCTTCTCCGTTGATAGGGTTGGCTTGGTGGGTTGTTCGCGAGTATCCGATGTGCCAGCCGAACAATTGGCTCGAACTGTCAGTTGCTGTCGGCGGGAGTTCAGTGCTGCTTCTCGCTGTGCAATGGCGCTGTTGCCTTGATGCCGAGCATCGCAACCTTTGGAAGCGAAGGGTTCTAGATTTCGCGGGCGTCGGCGTCTGAATGTCACTCAACGTGGATTTGTGAGCGAAAGCATGAAGCCGGAGCCAATCACGTCGCTGACGACTATCCGTGGATACCTGGCATGCTGGGTGTTGCTCTATCATTTGTCAAAAGAACTGTTTCTGCTCCTCCCGGCGACAGTTGTCCTGGCGCCGGCAATCGAGGCAGGACATTTAGCGGTACCCGGTTTCTTTGTTCTTTCCGGCTATGTGCTCTGGATTAACTACGAGAGCTGGTTTAGCGACTTTCAGTTCCAAAGAACGTATCGATTCCTATTGCATCGCTTTGCTCGACTTTATCCAGTCCACATTGTCACGCTACTCGCAACATTGGCAATGGTGATAGGCGGGTCGGTCAGTGGGATCGAGTTTCCAAAAAATCTATACTCACCAGGTTATTTCTTCAGAAACCTTTTGCTTATTCACACATGGGTTCCACACTTCCATTTCAATTGGAACTACCCGTCCTGGTCGATTAGTTCTGAGTGGTTCGCGTATCTGTGTTTCCCTTCCATCTGTTTACTGCTTCATCAGATCAAGGAAACTAAAGCTGCGTTCGCAGCTGCGTCCGTGTCTGCACTCACCATTGTGCTGTTCGCGATGTTCGGTAAGGGTCTGCTATTTCGCGAAATGCTACTCGTGGTGCCGCTGTTTTCCATGGGGTGCTGTTTGGGACTGTTGCTGGGGCATCGTGCCAGTCCCGTGCATCGGTCCTACGTTCCAGAATGCATTCTTTTGGGTGTCTTTTGTGCTCCGTTCTTAGTCGGAGTGAATCGTCTGCAGATAGTTGAACATTTGCTGCTTGCTGGATTGGTGGGCTCGCTCGGATGGATCAAGTCGAGCGCTTCAATCGTATGGACCAATCGCCTAGGAAAGTGGATTGGCGATATTTCATACTCGTTGTATATGTGCCACTTTTTGGTGATTAAGGTCGCTAATCAATTGGTTCCTTTGCACTCGTTGTCGCAGAGCAGTTTTTCGATGCGTTTTTTAACCTTTGTCTCCTATCTCATCGTGATCTTTGGATTGTCCTGGACGACGTACATCGTCGTCGAACGGCCTTGTCAGCGTTTCTTTAGGACAAGACGAGCGAAAACCGGCGTTGACAGTCTCAGCCAGGTCCAACCAAGTGGTGTAGCGTGAGTATCCAAACAATGCGCCAGATGAAGTCACTGATCATGAAGTGTTTGCCACCCGGATTGGCAGGGCGGATGCGTGCTTGGAATTTGCGTCGGATAATTGCAAACTACCCTCAGCGGATCGTCGAGCATCAATATGGGAGTGGCGTCTTGAAAGTCGCTCTTTCTGACCCGATGGCCGCAGGTTGGTACGATTGTGATTGGGACGATTTGCCCGAGATCGCATTGCTTCGTGGCCACTCCTTGAAACCAGGTGGGTTGGTTTTTGATCTGGGTGCTCATTACGGTGTGGTGGCGATGATGCTGGCCCGCGAAGTTACGGAGAGCGGAAAAGTGGTTGCGTTGGAAGCCAGTCCTCACAACGCGAGCGCGATTCGGAAAAATCAAGAATTGAATTTCATGTCACAGATCGAGGTGGTGCAAGCTGCGGTCTCGAATCAGCCGGGACGATTGGTTTTTAACGAGGGTCTGAATGGGCAAATCGACGATGGCTCCGGTGCCTGGGGTCGATTTGAGGTGAATGCGACGACCATCGATGCTTTAGCAGAACGCTACGGAACTCCGGACGTGGTATTCCTCGACGTCGAGGGTGCAGAATGCCTCGCATTGGCGGGAGCACGCTGTACGCTTCAAGCAACAACGGACTGGTTTGTCGAGGTTCATGCGCAGCATGGCTTGGAGAAACTCGCAGGTAGTGTCGACCAAGTGTTGGACCACTTCCCTGAGAACCGATACCAGCGCTACATTCGGACGGAAGCGGATTCCCAGTTTCGGCCGTACCAGACTCACGATCCTTGTTTAGAGGACCGATTCTTTTTAGTTGCTACTTGCCGAGATGCATAATGCATAGCTATGGTCATTGGGTAATCCACCTGCCGTTATGACGCCTGTCAGTCCCAGTAACGAAAATCAACGCGAATTGACCGTCGACGACCCGAACGCCGCATCGGGCACGAAAGCTGAGTCGTGGCACTTTATCACTTGTGAGTACCCGCCGAAATGTGGTGGTGTCGCGGATCACTCCGCCATGTTGGCCTCAGCGATCGCTGATCGCAATGTTCCGGTGACGGTCTGGCACCCGCCCGGTGGTGACATCACCAGGATCCGTTCGTTTGACACATCCACCGTGAATCCAGCGACGTCCGCGGCAAACGTACACCTGGAGCCGCTTAACTTTGGTTTCTCTTGGCGAGGGTTATTGGATCTCAACCGACGTTTGTCGTCGCTTCCTTCACCAAAAGTCATCTGCATCCATTACGTTCCCCACGGATATGGGTACAAAGCGATGAATGTGTTGTTTGCCCTGTGGGTGTACTGGAGATCTTCGCGAGGCGATGATATTCGTATTTTGTTTCATGAAGTCATTTTCCCTTGGGTAAGAACGCCACTGCGGCAGAACGTCTTGGCCGTCGTTACACGAATCATGGCTTTTTTTCTGGTCCGTGCGGCACGAAGTTGCTATGTCACCATACCGGGTTGGCGTCCTTATTTGTGGGCCGTCGGCGCAAGTAGAAGCATTCCAATTCCTGTTGTTCCAGTACCGTCGATGGTGCCACTGCAGCCGAGTGCTGATGTCGCGTCGATTCGTGAGACTTTGGCCTGTGATGAGGATACGGTACTCATCGGCCATTTTGGAACGTATGGCAGTTATGTGACGCAGTATCTAGAACCGATTGTGACGCGTCTGGCGTTGGTTCAAGGAAACTTTCGGCTACTATTTCTCGGCCATGGGGGTGAAGAATGGCTGGAAGGTTTCCTCGATCGCCAGCAAATAACCGGTTTGGAAATGTCAGCAACGGGGCCGCTTGCGCTATCACAAGTCGCGGAGCACCTAGCTGCTTGTGACATTATGATTCAACCTTATCCCGATGGGGCGAGCTATCGGCGGACGTCGTTGATGGCTTCATTGCAACATGGCAAAGCGGTCGTGACATCGGTGGGAATGCTATCGGAGCCGACTTGGAGTGAGGGTGCAACGGCTGTTGCACAAGTCGGCGACGTTGAAGGATTCGTGGCCCAGGTTGCCCGGTTGATCGAAAGTCGTGAGTACCGAGAGGAACTGTCAATTGCCGCTATTGAATTGTACCGATCGCAGTTCGCTATCGAGCATACTGTGGACACACTCTTGGCTAGGATCTGATGCGTCGACAGATACTCTCGATCGGTCATTCCTACGTCGTGGGACTCAACCGCCGCTTGGCTGATGAAATGGCCAAGGTCGGTGCCGAGCGTTGGGATGTGACTGCGGTTGCACCGACGTTTATGCCGGGTGATCTTCGTCCAATCCAAGCTGAGTCACTTCCGGGTGAGACATGTGATTTGATCACGCTGCCGATGCGTTTTTCAAGCAAACCCCATTTTATGTGTTATCGTGGACTGCGGCGCGTGATGAACAGTGCGCCTTGGGATGTGGTTCATGTATGGCAAGAGCCTTTCACTTTCGCCGGATGGCAATGCGCGATGCTTGCTCCTAAGGGCTCCATCGTGGTCATCTCAACGTTTCAGAACATAGCGAAGAACTACCCGCCGCCGTTTCGTTGGATGGAACGCGCGGCGCTGAATCGCTCGAACGGGTGGATCGCGTTTGGCGAAACGATTCAGCATACACTTCAAGATCGACCGGGCTACCGCGAACGCGCCCATCAGGTTATTCCGGTGGGTGTCGATACGCAAAAGTTTTCTCCTGATCGCGATTCTGGCCACCAGGTTTGCGCTCGCCTAGGTTGGCACACACAAGACATACCCGTCATCGGATACCTTGGCCGTTTCATTTCGGACAAGGGACTTCATCTGCTGATGCAAGTGCTGGATACGATTGATCGGCCGTGGCGAGCTTTGTTTGTCGGCGGAGGCCCGTTGGAAGCGACGCTGCGCAGCTGGGCCGCTAGGCACTCGTCGAGTGTTCAGGTCGTCACTGGTATTGCACATGAGCAGGTGCCTGCGTACCTCAATGCAATGGATATGCTTGTCGCGCCGAGTCAAACCGGTGCAGCTTGGAGAGAGCAGTTGGGGCGGATGCTGCTTGAAGCCTTTGCTTGCGGTGTTCCTGTTATAGGCAGCGACTCGGGTGAGATCCCAGCGGTGATCGGATCGGCTGGTCGTGTGGTCGCAGAAAAAGATCTCGATGGTTGGAAATCCACTATCGAAGAACTCATTTCGAGTCCGGGCGCTCGTGAAGAGTTGTCACGACGTGGTCGCGCGGAGGCGCTGAATCGATTTGATTGGAGTGTGGTGGCACAATCGCACCTAGAATTCTTTGAGAGCTTAGCGAGCGAGAGAGCGTCAAGTTGATTGCGTGGAATGATTGACACATGTCGATTAATAGCTTGCTTACGAATGTTCCTCCATCGAGTCGATCTGTATTGCGCGATGGCCTGAGAGCTATTCGTTATTCCATTCCACTGCATGCACCCGATACCGATCGGGATTAAATCGATGTCCGACGCAAACGCACAACTTCAAGACCTGTATCGCTCTGGCAACGCTGTACGAACCTCCGGCTTGGATCAGCCGCAGGCCGAGAAGCATTATTTTCAGTATTTGGAATTCGTAAAAAAGTATCAGCCGTCCGGCAAGCTACTTGACGTAGGTTGTGGCGTCGGCTGGTCGACCGCCGTCTTCGCACACTCTGGATACGATGCGACTGGTATCGATCTGAACCCGGATGCGTTTGAGCCGCCCGCGCGAGATGGACTTACACTCGGCTTTGGAAGCGCTCTAGACATTCCCTTCGCTGATGGAACATTCGACGTGGTGAGTTCTTATCAAGTCATCGAACATGTTCCGGATCCTAAACAGATGTTGGCGGAGATGCTGCGCGTCGTCAGGCCGAATGGGATTGTCTGCATTGTCGGCCCCAATCTACTTGCCTTAGGGGGCTCGGCGACAAGTTTAGTCAGGTACGTTTGGAAAAATCGTCCCTTCACGTCCATCATCTTTCGCACGCGCGACATGCCTCGGCATCCGTTTGGCAATACGCTGCCGGAAGCGTTTTCTCAGTTGATTCGCAACGCAATCACGATCTGCAGCAAGCAGTTTCGAACCGACGCAACTTTCACCATGCGGGAACCTGATCTACGGCCACCATTTCATGCAGATAATGATGCAAGCTATCTTTGCAATCCGATTGACTTAGTGCAGTTCTTTCGTCGCCGTCACTGCCGCGTGCTTCAAGACGTCAGGCCGGGGCGAAGTCGTCTAACCCGGATGTTGGCCACAGGGACTTGGGTGGCCGTGCGCAAGGGCGAGCAGATTGGTTAATTCGCTGGCGCCAGCCGATCGAACGGCTCCAACGATTGCGCCGCTCACCGCTGAAACGCGTCCATCGTCCGAAACGAATCCAAAACCGGACCGCGCTGGCGATATTCCTGGTCTGACTGGGATTCGCGGAATACTGGCCCTGTGGGTGGTGATGTATCACTTCTGGCCCGATGTACTTGCCCTCTTTCCAAGCTGTAGTGTCCTGACGCCAATGATTGGAAAGGGACACTTCGCGGTTCCCGCCTTTTTCATGCTAAGTGGCGTCGTGTTGGCTCACAACTATCGACACCTGGGTCGCACGCTAGAACACCGCAGCGTTATTGGGTTCTTAGTCAAGCGTCTAGCGAGGATTTACCCGGTTCACTTCGTCTCACTCATGATCGTTTTGTCCATGGTGGTTGTGAGCCGGAGTCGAGGCTGGAGCATTGCTGAATCGGGCTATACCCCTCGGGACTTTGTGCTGAACCTGTTTCTTGTTCACACGTGGGTGCCTCACTTCACTTTGAACTGGAATTACCCGTCTTGGTCGATCAGCTCGGAATGGTTCGCTTATCTGCTTTTCATTCCACTAATGTTTCTCTGCTATCGAATTACGGTCCATACGGTTTGGGTTGTGCTCGTGATATCGATTGGCTGCACATTTGCGATTTATTATAGTCCAAAGGACACGTGGTTTAGGGAGTTATTGTGCGTCGTGCCCACGTTCACCTGGGGGGCGATGTTTGTCTACGGCTGGAATGCACGTGACAATCTTGGGATCGCATCAGCCGTTGGAACCACCGCTCGGCAAATGACGCTCATCTCAGTTCTACTGATCGTATCCAGCTGCTTTCTGCCCAGTCCCTACTACGCCGGATGCTTGTTACTGTCATTGGGTGTCTTGGTCATGTCATTGTATGTGGCGGGATCCCAACCCGATGGTGTTTATGTTTTTGCCGCAGTTCAATTTCTCGGCGAAGTCTCGTATTCACTCTATATGACCCATACGCTGGCCCAGAAGATTCTGTATCAACTCGTCCCGGTGGGCAACTACGTCGACTCGACTTGGTTCGGTAAATTGATTGTTTTAATGGCCTATGTTTCGCTGGTTGTCGCGCTCACTTTGGTGATGTATTATCTGGTCGAGCGACCGGCAAGGAATTTGACCCGATCGCTTTCAAAACGCGCATGAGCGGCGGGGCAAGACTTGCGATTCTGGCTGACTTCAAGGA
Organism: Pirellulaceae bacterium; assembly: GCA_041741195.1. Taxonomy (GTDB): domain Bacteria; phylum Planctomycetota; class Planctomycetia; order Pirellulales; family Pirellulaceae; genus JBBSJZ01. The sequence continues at coordinate 295,375 of JBGSKM010000060.1, read as the reverse complement.
AGAAGGGTGGCCGAGCATGGATCTGGTAGCGGAGATGTTAGCCATCCAGTCTGGTGTTTCCAGCGATGTGGTTATGCAGAGAGATTTGCTACAACCGCGGTTTCGATATCGGGTTAGTATCATACCCGCGTTGGGGCAATACTCAGCGGCAAGAAACCTCGATCGGTTTTTCAATCGATTCGTAATCTACCCGCAATTTGCAAAACGGATCTCCGCTGATTACGACTTTTTTCACGTTGTAGATCATTCATACGCTGGGCTCCTGCATTCATTGCCGTCGGAACGAACCGGGGTATACTGCCATGACCTCGACGCATTTCGATGTTTGATAGATCCCAACGCAGAACCGCGTCCTTGGTGGTTTCGAAAAATGGCAGGTCATATCCTTACAGGGATGCAGAAAGCCAATGTGGTTTTTCACAGTACCGGCCCCGTTCGAGAGGCGATTCTGAGGCATCAGCTGGTCGACGAATCGAAGTTGGTACATGCACCCTACGGTGTCTCATGCGAGTTTACCAGCGAGAAATCAGGGGATGAGTTGAACCGTGCAGTATCGCATCCGCAACCAGGTGCTGACGATCAGGTGGTGGTTCACGTTGGCAGCTGCATTCCACGCAAACGGATTGATGTATTGATTGATACGTTCGCGCGGGTTCGTGAAGCGAATTCGCGAGCGCGATTGATCAAGATTGGGGGATCGTTCACCGAAGATCACAGGCAGCGGATCGCAAATCTTGGTTTGCAGTCGTTCATCGAGCACCGCCAGGGGCTTTCGCGTGGTGAGCTTGCGGACGTTTATCGCCGCGCTTCAGTTGTGTTGGTGCCCAGCGAGGCGGAAGGGTTTGGGTTGCCAGTCATCGAAGCGCTCGCTTGTGGCGCACCGGTCATCGCAAGTGACATCCCCGTGCTGCGCGAAGTGGGTGGTGGTGTCGTTAGCTATGCACCCGTCGGCGATATTGATCGCTGGGCATCGCTGGCGGTGCAAGTGCTTGAGGGTCAAGCCAAGATCGCTAGCCGCGAGCAACGTTTGGCACATGTGTCGCAATACACGTGGGCTCGACACGCAGAGATTATCACTCAGGCCTATTCGCGATTAATGTAAACTTGCTGCGTGCAAGCCGTTTTTTTTAGTTGCTGTTTTGGGGCATTTGCTGCAATGATGGCCCATCCCGTACATCTAGCGCCGCGTTGATGAATATATTGTTTCTGAATCCCATTGGACGCGTGGGCGGTGCGGAACGCGTCTTGGTCGACGTCATCGCTAGTTTGAGAACGGTGGGCAGCGTCGACCAAATCACGGTGATCTTGCTCAGCGAGGGCCCTTTAGCAGCCCGGTTGCGCCAATACCAATGCGACGTGATTGTTGAGCCTCTTCCCGGATCATTTGCGGAGATGGGTGACTCGCAATTCATCCATAAAAATCGTTGGTACGCGAATGTATTGCTCTTGGGAAAAATGTCCACAGGAGCGCTAAAGTTGGTCATGTATCTCGCACGTCTGCGCAAGCTCATCAAACAACACGCGCCTGAGTTGGTGTATTCCAATGGGCTTAAGACACACCTTATTTCCGTATTCGTCAGGCCGCGAAACGCAAGTCTTGTTTGGCACTTACACGATTTTTATGGGACGCGACCAGCAGTGGCCAGGATGATTGGGTTGGCCGCGAAGCAAGTTGATCGGGCGATCGCCATCAGTGAAGCTGTAAAACAAGATACGCAGCGACTTGCACCAAAACTCAAAATCTCTGTCATCTACAACGCAGTCGATCAAATTCTTTTCGCGCCGTCTGACGAGCCGGTCGACGGTGCAATCCTTGACCAGTTATCGCATCTCGATGCTGCTCCGGCAGGCGTGATACGCTTTGGTCTGATCGCCACCTACGCGAACTGGAAAGGCCATCATGTGTTTCTGGACGCACTCTTGCTCGCCCGTGACAAGGTAAGCTCGCCGGTGCGTGGGTATATTATTGGCGGCCCCATTTATTCCACGGCTGGTTCGCAGGTCACTGTGACGGAATTAGGGACGCGTATTAAAGAGTTGGGGCTAGAACATGAGGTTGGATTGATCCCGTTCCAAGACGAACCGTCGGCAATCTACCGGATGCTTGATATTGTGGTACATGCTAGCACACGGCCAGAGCCGTTTGGTCTCGCGATCGCGGAAGCAATGAGTTGTGGACGAGCGTTGATCGTATCTGCTGCAGGTGGCGCGCAAGAGTTGTTTGATGAGGGCGTGCATGCCATTGGGCACACCCCGGGCGATTCTTCCATGTTGGCCGAAGCAATGATACGCTTGGGGAACGACCCCGATTTGCGAAGTCGCCTAGCCATCAATGCCGCAGCTGCTAGCAGGCATCGGTTCTCTCACGAGCGTTTCGCAAATCAATTGATTCGGGTGTTCCAAGAACTGAGGCATTGATGCAAGAAATGGCTTCTTGCCGCAATGTCCTACTCGGCTTGAGGATTTTCGAAACAGCGTCACCTCCGGGCACGCACACTTTTAGGCAGGAAGCGATAAAGCGACCGACGATTGAAATTCTGCATGGGTGATCGAGGGTTTCAAGTCACTGTGTCTTGGTGACGTGGTGTGAGTTACACACTGGCAGCGAGGAAGCGGCCGGCAAGCATACTTCTCAGGTGTTGATCGCACCTCGCATTTGCGATGCTTTTGCAGGGAGAAGATGAATATTGGCGCGATCATGATTGGTGCCACTCCGTGGCAATTGAACCGGGAACAATCTCGCTTCGACCTCGGTTGGAGGATCTCCAGCGGGAATGCGGCGGTTATGCTTGCCAAGGGCGTCCCGGTCGACGCATCCCGCAAGTTTCAAGGTACGGAACCAGCTTTCAAGGTACGGAACCAGCGATTCCGCGGCGAATTTGGTGGCTCAACGTATGTTTCGCGTCATTGCACTGGGGCTCGTCAGGCTATAAATGGCGAGGGCGTGGCTTGACCAGGGGGGATGGGGCGATAAAATCGAGGATCGTTTGTCGACTATTCGGGTTTGCGCGGCCAAATGACGGTTTCCTCAATAAACGATCGTCGCGCCGCCATGGATCCTGACGCGTTCGTTTTCATTGGATACGCCACGTATCACCGTTTTTCATAGAAACTCCGAGTCGGAAATGCAAAGTTCGGGATTGCTGCTCCTGGTAGCATTATTGGTGGTTGGCCCCTGCATCGGTTGCGGCGAGAAGCCTGCATCGACGGTCATCAAACAACCGGCGCTCTCGCCCGAAGAGCAGGCCGCCGCCGATGCTGCTTACGAAGAGTCAATGAAATAGTAAGACTGGCGAAACTGGGCGGCCAGATTGCGCCGGTAAACGCCGCGAACGACCTACGCTTCATGGTGGTGGTCGCCGCGGTTGAGTATCCTGTGAGATCATGTCTCGAGACGCCCTAGTTTCTTGAGTCTACTTTTCGTTCGTCATTTTTTGTTGGAGAGCGCAATGATTACGAGTATCGTGTTGGTGGGAACCCGCCGATCCGTCGGTGAAGTCGGTGAACGCAAGCGACGCAGCGGATTTACGCTGGTCGAGTTGTTGGTGGTGATCGCGATCATCGGGGTCTTGGTGGGGCTGTTGTTACCCGCGGTGCAGGCGGCACGCGAGGCGGCACGGCGGATGAGTTGTGGCAATAATTTTAAGCAAATTGGCTTGGGTTTGCACAACTATCATTCCGCTTACAACAAGCTGCCCATGCAGATGGGGGGAACGGTAACGAACCCATCCAATGCAAACACCAGCACGCGCCTGTTCATGAGCGCACTGGTTGGGATCTTGCCCTTTATTGAGCAGCAAGCCCTGTGGGACCAGATCAGCAACCCCAGCCTTGTTGGCGGAACTTGGTATCCGATGGGTCCGGTGCCTTGGAACGCGGCTTACGTTCCCTGGTCAACGGAGGTCGCGACGTTTCGGTGTCCGAGCGATCCGGGGGTCGGTTTGCCGGCGTTCGGCCGTACCAACTATGCGGCCAGCTTGGGGGACCACATGCTTGGCGTGAACTCCGGTGGTCGCAATCCGCTTTCGAACTACGAATTCGCCAACAATGGCAACGACGATAACAATGCGATCGTGGGAACGTCCAATACCAGTAACGCGGCGGTTGGGTCGACCAGCCGCAATACCAACCGCGGGTTCTTTTGGAGTCGCCACCAGACGTCGTTTGCAAACGTTTTGGACGGATTGGCCAACACGATCGCGATGGGTGAAATTGCGACGAGTTTGGGAAACCGCGAGATCATGGCGGACAACGTATTCGATGTCGACGACACCTTGATCACGGGCCCGACGGCTGGAAACCCGTCGCTTTGCAAAGCGGGAACGATCATCGATGCCGCTCGTCCTCGATTTTATGTGGTCTCGGCTAACGTCAGTGCCGGCAATCAAGGTCGCGGTTACCGCTGGGGTGATGGTCGTTTGCAATACAGTGCCATCCAAACCATCTTGCCACCCAACAGCCCGAGTTGTTTCCGAGGCGGAGATTCGTCTCAGGGGCTGTCAAGTGTTGGCAGCCGCCACCAGGGCGGCGCGCACATTTTGATGGGTGACGGAGCGGTGAAGTTCATCACTCAGAGTATCGATGCGGGCAACGCCGCTGCGCCTCCGCCTGGCCCCGGCGAGCAAAGCCCCTATGGCGTTTGGGGCAAGCTTGGTACGCGTGCCGCGAAAGAGGTCTTTGATACCAATTTCTAAGCATACGGTTGCTTCGAATCCACCTTTTCGCGCCGGCTCTCCTAACTCGGGAGAGCCGATTTTTTTGGCTGGACTTGTAATAGACCGTCAACCGGGAGCTTCAGCGACGCTGTTCCGTCTCCATTGAACGTCTGGCATATCCTGGGACCGACGCGTTTATGCCGGTACTTGAATTGCTCCTTTCGGCCTGCAAACGATTCTCATTTCACCCACTCAGGAATGTTTCGGCAGACCGGGTTTGCGTCGCTGTCTCCATTTCGTCGCCGACGTAGTACTTGTAACGTTTGAGAGCGTTCTAACGGGTGAAAGTTATCCGGCGAGAGTTGGGACGTTGGCTTTTCCTATTCTTTTCGGCCCCAACGCGGTACCATTGGTACTGCATCTCGTTTGCCAGGGCGATTCCAGTCCGTGGTGTGCTCTTGGGCGCTTTGAGCAGCTGCTGGGCAGTGATGCAATTGCCAAACGTACCCAGACTGACGCATTGAGATATTCTGCATGAACTCCGTTGCTGACCGTACTTTGCTTGATTCCCCCGTGGGGCACGGAAACCAGGTCTTGGAACACCACCATGCCTCGGGCCCCGAGGCCGCCGGTCCCGAGGCCGCGGACATGTTGGCGGCAATTTGGAGGTATCGCTGGGCGGTCCTGTTGCCGGGATTGGTGGGGGCGTTGATCGGCTTTTTAGTCTACAGCAAGACACCGGAGATGTACAAAAGCAGCACGCGGTTGATGGTGGAATCGGACCGTCCAGCCATTCTCGATTCGATGACGGGCGACTTGGTCGGGGGTGTGCCGAGCATCGACATCATTAAGTCGCAATTGTTAAGTGACCGCGTTGTCGCGATGGCCTATTCGGATCCGCGAATGCTCTCGTTTCACTCGAGTTACGGTGATTCGCCAAATGCGTTTTCTGGGATCGCGCATCAGTCACTTTCCCTTGATACCGAGTTGAATGATATTCGTTCAGCTCAATCGCTGGTGATGTTTCTATCGTTTGAGCACACGAATCCGGAGTTGTGTTCTAGCGCGGTGAAGACGTTTAGCGATGCGCTGCAGCAGTTCTTTAACGAAAAACACAAGAGTTCTCGTAGCGAGCTATTAAAACTGATTGAGGTAGCGACTGAGCAACTTGCGCCCAAGATGAGTGAACTGGAGCAGCGGTATCGTGATTTCCGTCGTGACGCTCCGTTGGCTTGGGACGCCGAGGGTCATGCGATCAATCCCCACCGGGAACGTCAGCTCTTTTTGATTGAAAAGCGAAGCGAGCTGGTGGAAAAGTTGCGTGCGAAATCGTTGTTGTTGGCCGCTGTCGAGTCGATAGTAAAGGAATCCAAGGACCCGATTGTTGCACTGGGAATCATCGGGCAGTTGCTCGGCGTCAACATCACCGTACCGAATGAACAATACATTCAGGAAAATCTAAGAGAGGGCGATGCAAAGTTGGCCCAACTCGAGCTCGACCAACAACTTGTTCCGCTGATGATCCAGCGGAATCAATTCGCTGCCGAGTTTGGAGATAGCCATCCCAAGGTCAAGTCTTTGGATGCCGAGTTGAACACGATGAAGGGTGAGCTCAAGCGGCTGGTGCAAGAGCAATCCGAACGAATTCTGGAATTGATGGCCAAGGGGCACAAGGGTGGATCGGACCCGAAGTCCAAGGCTACCGAGTCACTCAGCGCAATAGTGACAGCGGCACGTGCTGAGGAATCACTTTTGCAATCGCAGCTGAAAAGTCTGGACGACCAAATCGCGAACGAGAGAAAGTCGGCTATCGAATTGGCTCGATATGAACAAGACAACACATCCATGATCCGGGAGATCGATCGAACGCGGGAGTTAATGGACCAATTGGAGGAACAGATGGCTCGGGTCAGACTAACGGAAGAAAATGGTGGGACCCGGGTAATCGAGTTAACTGCACCAAGTAGCGCGTATTTAATTGGGCCAAATTTCGCCAAGATGCTGGGGATGGGAACCTTTTTTGGTCTCGCATTAGGTGCCGGATTGGCTTTGTTGCTTGAAAAGAATGCGAACACATTTCGCGATCCGGACGAGATTTCCCGGTTCCTTGGAGTTCCGGTGCTCACTCACATACCATTCTTCAAAGGTCGGACGCGGAAAGTTGCGAAGAATGAGGTGGATGTTTACAAGGATCTGGATCCCTATCTCTCGTCGGTTCACGCGCCATCTTCGGTTGCTGCGGAAGCAATTCGAACGTGTCGGACCTCTATACTGTTTGAGTGCGCTGGTCCTGGAGGAAAAGTCATTCAAGTCACCAGCCCCTTGCCTGGCGACGGAAAAAGCACGATCGCCGGCAATTTGGCTTGCTCGATCGCTCAAAGTGGGAAGCGAGTCCTGGCGATCGACTGCGACCTTCGCCGTCCACAATTGACGGACAACTTTGCCTTACGGCACAAGCCAGGACTGACGGATGTGCTCAATGGCGATTGTGAGCCGTCGGAAGTCTGTCACGCAACGCCGCTGACAACACTGCACGTTATCCCGTCTGGAGCCGTTCCGACGAATCCTGCCGAGGCGCTAACGCTTCCGGAAATGGGTGAGCTGCTCGAGTACCTTCGTGAACGATATGATTTCATCATTGTTGACACACCTCCGTTGCTCGTGGTGACGGACGCGAGCATCACCGCCAGCCTTGTTGACGCCGTGATCCTGGCTGTGCGTATTCGCCGGAAGAGTAAACCCAATTGTAAAGAGGCGCTCTCGATTCTTCGCGCCGTCGGCGCAAGAGTGATAGGTCTGGTTATTAACAATTCCGACGAAGCATCGGCAAGTGACGGCTACAAAGGATACGGTTATTACCGCTATGGCCGGTATACCAGTCGCTACAACCGCCCAACCAAGCGTACCAGCAACGTTGGTTCAATGAGCAACAACGGCGAACGCGCGTCGAGCGTCCGCGTGACCGGGCGCGGCGTCGACGGATTTCGGAAATCTCCCTTGCCGGCCAAGACGCTCAATGGTGTCAGCATGAGTGAGAGCTTGGACAAATCTAGCGATGGCTAGATCTGTACCGACGTTTCGATCAAAACACGATGGCGATAGGACATGAGTTCGTCTGAATTGATTTCTGACGGTCGAGCTGGCCAAGCCCGGTTACGTCTATCGGCGATTTCAGATTGGCGATGGTTCTGGTTGTCGCTGTTAGTTTCGACCGTTCCCATGTTGATTCACTACTTCATTTGGAATTGGCAATACGAGCAATACCATTTCTTTCCGATCTTGATCATCGCCGTCGCTGCGCTGGCATATTCTCGATTCGATGGTATCTTTCGTGGGCCTCGGAATTGGTTGGTTTGGTCCGCAATTGGTCTGGGGGGCCTGGCGACTTTGGTATCGCTTCTGGTTGATTCGCCGTGGTTATCAACCGTCGCGTTTGTGCTGTTCGTGACGGCTTTCTTTTCGTCATCTGAAGGCTCTGCTGACGCTACGCTCGTTGGCCTAGCCGTTCCATTGGTACTACTAGTTCGATTGCCGCTGGGATACGACCAACTGCTGGTGATCTGGTTACAAAAAATTACTACTGAACTATCTAGTGTATTGCTCGATGTGATTCGGATACCGCACGCCGCGACGGGTAATGTGATCCAATTGGCATCGCGAGAACTGTTTGTGGCGGAAGCGTGTAGCGGGATCCAGTCGGTGTTTACACTGGCTTTCGTAGCCTTGATATTGGTTGCCGTCAATCGACGACCGATCTTTATGTCAATTTTGTACTTCATCGTCGCTTGTATTTTAGCAGTGGCTGCGAATGTCTTGAGAGTGAGCAGTGTCGCGGCGGGCGAAGCTTGGTTCGATATTGATTTAGCCAGTGGTTGGCCGCATGAGGCCGTCGGTTACATCGCATTGGCAGTCGGCATCGGACTGCTCTTATCATTTGATCAATTGTTTGCTGCGATCGTGCATCCGGTGCCGGAATGTGGTAGCACCGATCGTTTCAACCCCCTGGCAAATGCCTGGAATTGGTTTGCCTTCGGCGCTGAGCATCAAACGGAAGGCCCGTCCAGCGGATCTGAAGATGGGCGGAACTCAATGATGGAATTCGCGAAGATTTCGGGATTGATTCGGGCTTTCGTTATCACGGGAGGCGTTTTATTCTTGGGATCCGCAGCGGTCGCGTTGACACGCGATTTTCCCGTGATTCATACGATCGACTTGTACGCGGCTCGGGATGTCGTGTTCGACCCGTCGAAGGATCTCTTCGACTCTCGATTCAACACACTTCGTGCGATCGATCATCAGGAAGTTCGCGATGGAGCTGACCCTCGCTTGGGTGAAAACGCCGATGTCTGGACTTGTCAATTGACAGACCGACGTGCGCAACTCGTGCTCAGTCAAACCTACAATGAATGGCATGAGTTCTGTGTTTGTTATGAAATCGGTGGTTGGCGATTGCTCAATCGTGAAGTGGACACGGCGACTGTAGAAAATCCCGATTCAAGCGTAACCGGCTCGCTGGAGCCGACTGTTCCGGAAAGCGAAATTCCATTTGCGGTGGCCCTGTTCAATCGGGACGATGGTAAATGGGGGCAGTTGTTTTACGCGGGCATCACAGTGAAGGGTAACTACGTTGATCCGCCTGAATTGACCGGAGGTTTGTCCGGGCGATTTATGCGGACCAACAATGCAACGGATTTTGACGGTGGGGTTCTAATGTGCCAGATTTGGGTCACCGGAGATGAGAAGTTAGATCGGGAAGTCTATGGAGGAATCAAAGCGGACTTTGCTCGGGCTCTTGCGGTGATCGCCATCGGAGTGAAGGAACAAACATCCGCCGAAGTAGTGACGACAGACCAGGTTCAATGATGTTGACGTATTTCAATCCGCTCAACTGGCTGCGTTGGTTTCGCGAATTTGCTTTCTCGTGGGCGATGTCGCTTCCGGTTGGCAATCTCCCGCGTGCCTTGCCCGCGGTGTTGGTGGTCATCGCGTTGGCAGTGGGGTTGATCGTTTCTCGTTCAGGGATTAACGGGTGGCGGAATGATTTGATCGGTCGACAATTCATCGCGGCATGGCAAGTCGATGACTTGCCCACAGCCGAATTGGTCCTGCGACGACAACTGGACAAGCGGCCCGAGGATGCCGATTTGCTTTACAAACTCGCGGTGATCCGAGACAGTCGTGATGCAACGGATGAGGCGACGCAGTTGATGCGTCAACTCGTCGTGGTCAAGCGGCACGAACAGGCTGCCCGCTGGTTGCTTAGCAAAAATTATCTCTCTGAAAAATGGGACGCGCTTGACGAGCGGCAACGTGTCGAGTTTGGTCAATTGCTGGACTTGGTCCACGAAGAGTCGCCCAAGGATTTAGCGATTACGCAATTGTATGGTGAGTATTTGATCGCACGTGGTAACTTGCCCAAGGCGATGGTATTACTCGAACAACTTGCGCCCATCCAACCGATGCGTGGACTTCAAGCGGCGGCGATCGCGCGACAACTTGGCAACGAATCGACCGCGGACCGTTTGGCAAGCCGCGCCCTGGAACAGGTCGACAAGCTGGCGGCCGAGGATCCGGCCAACAGCGTGTTGTGGTTGGCAGTGGCACAGAACCAGTTGTTCTTGAAGCGTTTTCCGGATGCGGTCAAGACGCTTGAGCGGGCGGTTCAGCGAGCAAAGACACCCGAGGATGCCGCGCAATTGCGCCAGGCAATTGGTGAAACCATTGTGGCGTGGATTCGATTTATCGAAGAAACGCCCAATTTGGGTGTCGCGGATCGAATTCGGATTCTGAAGATGCTTCAAACGGCCCTGGAGCATGCGCCAAACAACCCAAGTGTGCTCATGATGGTTGCGGACCATGTGCTGGCGTCGCTCCAGGAGGAGGACGAAACACTCGTCTCAACGCGAAATGCATTGGTCGCCGGAACATCACCGGGCATTTCCCACTTCATCCGCGGAACCGCGGCGATGATCAAGGGTGACGAGGAAACCGCCACCATGCATCTGAAAATTGCTGCGGATTTGCTGCCGCGCAGTGGCGCCATCCTAAATAATTTGGCCGTCGCGCTCGCGTCAAAGTCGGATGCGAGTTTGGACCAGGCGCTCAAAATTTCGCAATCGGCCATCCAGCAAACGCCCGACGCGACTCCTCATTTTTATGAGACCCGTGGTCAAATTCTCGTCAAGATGGAAAAGTATCTGGACGCGATTCCTGATTTGGAACGGGCGTTGGCCGTCAAAGAACTCGCGCCCAAAGCCCACGAATCACTCGCGCTCTGCTATAAGAAGCTCGGGCAAGAGGAATTGAGCCGCCAGCACGAAGCGGCTTCCAAACCATAACAACTCAAAGGGTGATCATGGAATCGGCTAGACAGGAAGTTTCGAATGACAGCTCCCACGAACGAGACTCATTGGATGGCAAGTTGTGCCTCGTCACCGGTGGTGCTGGGTTCATCGGTTCGCACCTGGTCGACGCGCTGAGACGCGAAGGGGCTCGGGTGCGAGTGCTCGACAATTTCAGCACCGGCTTTCGTCATAATCTCCAGCACCTGGCCAACGATTCCTACGTCGATGTCATGGAGGGTGATGCGTCCGACGCGTTGACGGTGGAATCGGCGATGCGAGGTGTTAACGTCGTTTTTCATGAGGCGGCGATGGCGAGTGTTCCGCGAAGCATGCGAGAGCCAGCGCTTTGTCACGCGTGGTGTACCACGAGCACCGTTCGATTATTGGAAGCCGCGGCCAAATCGGGAGTGTCTCGATTGGTGTTGGCGTCCACCAGCGCCGCATATGGCGATTCGCTTTTCGTATCAAAACGCGAAGTCGATCCCGTGGCACCGCTTTCGCCGTACGCTGCCGCCAAGCTGGCGGCGGAATCGTACTGTCAAGCGTTCTACCGTGGCTTTGGGTTGGAGACGGTCGTGCTGCGATACTTCAACGTCTTTGGTCCGCGCCAGGACCCCCAAAGCGAATATAGTGCGGTGATTCCACGGTTCGTGTCGATGATCCTTTCGGGAGAACGACCGGTGATCTACGGCGATGGCCAACAATCACGTGATTTTGTTTTCGTCAGTGACGTTGCGCGTGCAAATGTGTTAGCGGCGACGGTGCGTGGGGCGGCGGGCGGAACTTTCAATGTCGCCCGGGGTGAACGCACGACATTGCTCGAATTGCTCGATACGTTGAGCCGAATCCTTGGCCAGTCCATTATGCCGATCCATGAGCCGCCACGAGTTGGTGACGTGCGAGATTCGCTTGCTGATATTTCTCAAGCTCGTACCCGTCTTGGCTTCGAGCCGGCGACCACCATGGCCGACGGACTTGCCCAGAGCGTTGACTACTACCGCGAAATCGTCGTGGCCGCCTAGCGATGCATCTAGCGATGGATCGTCGACCGTGGTCCGAGGAAATCGATGTCTAAAGTATGTTAGCGCCCCATTCTCATCGAATTGTTCACTCGCGATTTCTTGGGGGGGCGATCGACAACATCATTACCAACAGGGATGCACCATCAAGGAATTGCGAAGTTAAGAGTGCGATGGTCACGCACCACACGATCAATATCACGCGTCCGATTCGTTGGGTATCGACACGCCATGCGAAGGTGACGCCCACGGGCAACGTCCAGACCAGCACGTGTGTAAGTAGCTCATGAATGATCTGCGGTGCCAGCCAAATCGACAAATCGATCCATCGATCTTGTAACGGCGCCACTAGCGCGTAGGCGCCCAAACCATTCCACCACACGCGTCCCGCCAGCATGGTCAAACAAACGGTCGAGGCGACGATAGTTGCTTGAAAAGCTAGCAAGCGCCGCGCGAGCCCCGCTGTCCAGTGCTTCTCGTCGGTGGCGGTCCAACATGATGCAGGTGGCGCCACCACCATAGCTAGCCAGGACAGGCTGAGCAGCGTTTCGGCGACACCGGCAAGCCAAAGTGAACGGTTGGCCCACCCGACAACAGCCAACCACGTCGCGGTCGCGGCCCAGCGCGTTCCCCGTCCGGTCGCCACCACGAAACAAAGAACGCTGCCCATCGCCAACCAAGCTTGATAGAGCCAGAGGTTGTCGGTGAGAAACAGCGGCGAAAATCGCGATCGAAAATGATTCGCTAGGTCATCGTAAACCCGCAGGCGAACGATCTGATCTTGAGAAACCAGGCCCTCGGTGCCATACCACGTCGACACGTCGCCGAAGCTGGTGAGGAAGTAACACAGCGTGACCAGGCAAAGTGCCCCGCGCAGCCGAGCGATGGGCTGCACGGCGGCCGGACGGAACCAGAATCGATCCCAACCCGATTGATGGTCGTGTCCCGGTTGGGGGCTGAATCGCGATGACGCGCAGCGTTGTTGTGCGCCTCTCATCCACCGATGCAGAATGGACCGCATCACTTCTTGTCGGGCCCGAAGGATGTGGACGTGGTCACCAATCGAGGCGATTGGAGTCGGACGAACTTGATCGCGAGTTCGTTCGAGTCGTGCACCGTCGCGGGTTCGCGGACCACGCGAGCGACGTAGGGCGGCGGTGCGGCATCGTCGATGATCGTCGTGAGTTGAGTCGGTAATCGCACAATTCGAAGCGATCGCATGGTCGGTTGACGCTGCGCGATCGGCAGTAACATTGTCGCGACCAAGCTCGATTGATCATCATCCGCAAGTTCTGCGGCGCGGACCAGAAAGCGTGCCAGTCGATCTGATTCGGCAAGTCCTGGTGCAACATCCGCGGCCCAGGGAAGCCATTCTGACTCGCTTGGGGTGGCGGACTCGGACCACTCGATCCGATGGGCTTGCTCATTCTTTCCGCCGTGTGCGAAATAGAATCGCTGTTCGTCGCCACCAAAATGTGTGAGTTGCAAATATGGCGATAGTTGATCGACAAGCCCGGCGTGCATCGCCGAGGGTTCGACCGTCGCCATTAGGGAGGCGCCGGTCGCGATTAAGTGCAAAACGATCGCGACGGAAATGATTTGCCGGCCCCGAGGGCCAGGAGCCTTCACCACGATGCGGCTTTCCTCATGGCCACTTGGTTGACTTCCAGCGATGACCGGCGTCGGCAGGGCCCTGGTGGGCTCGTCCGGCGCAGGCGCCGGCGATGTCACTGCAACCGATCGCAGGTTTTTCGCATCATTGGGGGCGCGATGTCGTTTCTTCATCGTGAGCTACTGATCGGCGAGCAAGTGATCGGGGCATGGTTGGGTCCAGGATAGTTGCTTGGGCCCAAGATAGCCGTTCATTTCGAATTGTGAGAATGACTGGACGGGAGTGGGCTGGCTCACCAGGAGAATCGGGTAGCACATCGGTCCTTCGGAAGTCGATGCACGGCGCGCTGACAGCGCCCTCGTCGAGTCGAGCCGTAAAAAATTGCTCGGGGGGCCCGGTGTAAAAGCCCAGTTTGGGCGTGGTTCGATGCTGCGACAACTCTAAGGATTGACCAAGTTGTCGGTGGCGATTAAATTTTCGCATCGCTACGAGGTTCCTGAAGTCTCGCAGCCGATTCACGGTGGGTGTAGCTCAGTTGGTTAGAGCGTCGGATTGTGGTTCCGAAAGTCGTGGGTTCGAGCCCCATCATCCACCCTGTGGTTTTCTTGCCGTATCTCCCGCGATTTACGCGATTAAAGCAGATTCCAGGCACCGTGCCCGTGCGGCGTTTTCCGAAGGTCCAAAACGGTACCACCGTTTGGCGAAAAAGGAGGCGTTCGCACGTTACCAGTTACTCGAAATCGCTCTCCCGAGCACCGCAGGCACAAGGCTAGCGGCCAAGCAATCGTTAATCTTGACGGTCGCGATCACTATTTGGGCCCGCATGGCTCAAAAACCAGCAAAAGCGAATCCGGCCGCCTGGTAGCCGAGTGGCTGGCCCATGGTTGCCGCAGCCGATTGCACCACGAGACGGACGAGCAGCTCAGTGTGGTGGAGGTATTGGCAGCATTCTGGAACTTCGCGTAGGGACTCGTTCGCACCTTGAAGAAACGCAGGCCGGAGTCGCGGCGCAAGCGAGGAACATGTGGCGTTTTTTGGCGACGGCGGCTTGGATAGATGGATAAGCCCCCTTCGTCTCGCTCCGGGCTGGCGGCCGAAGCAAATCTACAAACTTCTCGCATCCACCAAATCAATGCAGTAATCTCGTACATCGATTGATTCCCTGCGATATCGATACGCCTCTTTTCGCGTGGGAAATTTTTCTGCGGCAAGTCACACTAAAAATCGAACTTAGGCAAGTTGATCGTCATGTCAAAACAATCACGGTGCCGTGGATTCTTGGCTTCTCGTACACGACGACTAAGACTGGAGTCGCTTGAGCGTCGAGTTCTTCTTGCAGCCGACATTGAGATCTCAAATGCGTTCTTGGTTGACAGATTCAACAATCCGATTGCGGCCCCCGTCGAAGGTGAGCTGGCATTCGTTCGAGCAGAATGGCGGACGACGGATCTGAATTCATCTCAACAGTATGTCGTTCACTACGAGATGGACGGGATCACTGTGGCGTCGGGAACCATCACGGGCCAGTCTGGAGTCAATCTTTCGTACAACTGGTATCGCGGCGTAGCGTTCTCCGCTCCCGGCGTTCGTCAAATACGCGTGGTTGTCGATGGCCAGAATGTGATTAGCGAGGCGAACGAGGCGAACAATGAATTTGTTTTCAGTTTCACGCCGGCAATCACGGACCTTCCTGAGAGGATGATTTTCCCAGTCGGTGGTGAGCCCGGCAAGGATTGGTCCGTCGTCAACTATACCGATGTAAACATCAACGCTGGCCAGCAACAAGACTTTCTCGGCGGCGCGTTTCAATATGATGGACATGATGCGTTTGATATCACGCTTCCCAATTTCGACCGGATGGATCAGGGCATACCCATCTTTGCCGCAGCGAGTGGAACCGTCGTTGAAGTAAGTGACGGTAACTTCGATCGAGAAATTGAGGGTAATAATCGCCAGGCCAACTATGTCGTGATCGATCACGGTAGCGGTTGGGTCGCTTACTATTACCACCTTCAGCGTGAAACGGTGGCGGTGGAAGTCGGCCAGAGTGTATCGAAGGGTCAAATGATCGGGCTGGCCGGTAGCTCCGGTTCCAGCACGGACGCTCATTTACACTTCTCGCTTTATCGCAACGGCTCGCTCGTTGAACCGATGTTCAAACCGGAAGACTACTTTGCTGATCCACCGATTTACCAAGGTGATCAAGCACCTTCGATCACTGCATCCGGAATTACAGATCGGGCGCCATGGAACGATATCAAAGAGCAACCAAACGACATCCGTCAATTTCGCTCCGACGGCAATAAAGACACTTGGTTATGGTACCGACTGAGCCATCTGAATGACGGCGAGAGCTTGGCGATTGAGTGGTATCGGCCCAGCGGAGCATTGGATGGGACTTACAATTTTACCGCTAGCGGTGTTGTCCGCTACGGTGGACACGGATGGGTCCGAAACACTCGCGGTTACGAAGGCACTTGGACCGTCGTGCTCAAGCATGATGGTGCTGAACTGACGCGTGAGACGTTCGAAGTGATCGGTTCCGGAGGCGGGCCAGAACTGGATGTTCGCAATGGAAGCACCTATATCATCGACGGACGATCGACGCCGATCAATTTTGGATCGACCGCCGCTGGCAACCCAGCGATCACGCGGTCCTTCACAGTAAGCAATTGGGGAACAGGCAATCTAATCATCAGCGGCGTTGACGTCCCCGCAGGATTTCAGGTTGTTTCCAGTCCCGCCACCATCGCCCCGGGTAGCTCGGGACTGTTAACTGTTCAGATGACGACGAATGCAGTTGGTGAGAAGTGGGGCGATTTGATCATTCACTCCAACGATACCGATGAAGGTCAATTTCGATTCGGAATCGAAGGACGTATTTCAGGCGTTCTGCCACCAGGTGCGGCTTCCTTGCAACAAGACCTACCTGCATTAGCCGTCGAATCTCGATTGCCACAGGCTCTCTTTCCTGAACTTACGATCGGCAATGTATCGGGTCTAGGCTTGGCAAACGGAATGCTGACTGCCGACATTGTCTCTGGGAGATCAGCAACGGACAAACTAATGATCCAATCGCAGGACGTTGCGATGATCGGGACACAAGTGTTTTACCAAGGGAATCTCGTCGCGAGCGTCGTCTCGGACGGATCAAACGGAACGTTGACGTTGGACCTTTTATCGAGTGCGTCCGTCAACGTGGTCACTGAAATCGCCAGATCAATATATTTCATTGATCGGACCATGACGCCCGCATCTCGGCGACGAGTCGTTGATCTGCAGGTCAACGATTCAACGAATGTCGCAAGTAACGTGCTGCGACGATCAGTGGCCTATTCCGATGATTTGCCCGAGCTTGACTATGGTGATGCTAAGTCACCTTACCCGACACTAGTTTCTGACGATGGGGCAAGGCACCTACCGATTGGCCCGCGACTTGGTGCCCTACGAGATGTCGAACTGAACGGGCTCCCGTCTAATTCCGCGGACGGTGACGACGTTTCGGGTATCGCTGATGAAGATGGCGTCCAATTCAGTTTTGTTGCCGCCGGGATCGGCCAAGCTTCCGTCAATATTGATCTGCAGAATGCCGACGATGCCATCGTCGACGCGTGGATCGACTTTAACCATGATGGTGACTGGGCTGACCCAGGCGAAAAGATTCTGAATGCCGTCAATGTGTCAACTGCGATGAATTCGCTCAGCTACATAGTCCCCTCTGGTGCAACCGCAGGAGATACGTTTGCGCGAGTCCGCCTCAGCACCGCGGGTGGACTTGCACCGACCGGCGCGGCGGCTGACGGTGAAGTCGAAGACTATCAGGTGACCATTCATCCGACCGCATCGGCCAACGTGTTGATTGACGCAGGTAACAACCTGAGTATTCAATCAATCACGGGGTTGAATTTCAACGACTCGATCACACTGTACACCGAAGGCGCAAACCTTCGTGTAAGCGATCCCAATTTTACCCTGATCGCCGGAAGCGGCGCGATTCAAGACGGTACAGATGCGTTGGTGCCGTTGGCCAGCATCACCGGTCCACAGGGCATCACGGTCAACACCGATGGCGGTATCGACTCGGTCAAAGCGTCGGGACTATCAACATCGTTACCCAACAATGTCGCGATCAATGTGACCAACGCGAACCTCATGCTCAGCGGCGACTTGCAACTCAATTCGACTGTTGGTTTCACACCCGTCGTTGGCGATTCCTTTGTCTTGATGACAGCAACAAACGGAGTCAACGGTGCCTTCGACAGTGTCAACTTACCCGCCGCACCACTGGGGAGCGTTTGGGACTTGGTCGTCGGTCCCAACGAAGTACGGTTGAATCTACACCCAATCCACTTAGTACTGGACACGGAAGACACGGGGACGACAACGCTGGTGGGTGGATGGAGTCCTAGTGTTTCGGTACCTGGGTTCGAAGGTGCGAACTACGTATACACATCGCCGGGATCCAACTCGACGGCCACGTTTACCCCGACCATTGCGGTCGCTGGCCAGTACGAAGTGTCCGTGAAATATAGTTCACACCCCAATCGTGCGAGCAATGCCAAGGTCAGTGTGGCGCACGCCGATGGCACGTTTGCTGTCTCGCAAAACCAGAAGACTGGCGGCGGTGTGTTTCAATCCCTAGGAGTGTTTAACTTTGCAGCGGGCACCGCTGGTCATGTCATCATCGACGCCGCCGGCTCCGATGGGTACGTCACGGCTGATGCGGTACAATTTACATTTGTCGGAGACTCGGTTGCCGTGCCGTCCGCAGATCTTGCTAATCCGACTTCCGGACAATCGCTCACCGCTGTGGCTCTCAACGCGAGCGGCTTTATTGAAGTGACCTTCAACTCGACGGTTGCCTTGGACACGGCCACGATTGTTGACGCGGCGCCGGAGTTCACGCTTTCTGGTCCGGGTGTCGGCACCGCCGTCATCGACGGCGCCGGTGTATTGCAGTCGGGAACGTCCTACCGGTATCCCTTCACCGGACTGTTTGTCCCTGGTGACGTGATCGTCGATTTCACCGCTGGCGCGTTCGCCGATACCAGTGCAAGTGTTAATCCTGCCGGTCAAAAGTCGTTCACTCTCACCGACGGCGCTGTAAGAATCACCGTCGACAATACCGACGCAACCCAGATCAATAGCTGGGCCGTCAGTACAACCATCGCCGGCTACGTCGGACCAAACTATTTTTACAACAACGCCGGTGGCGCTGGGCGTTTGATTTACACCCCAACCATTCCGATGGATGGCTCCTACGAAGTGTTTGTCAATTACACGTCTGGAACATCGAGAGCCTCTAACGCCGCTTACGAAGTGGTCTCGCAAAACGGAACCTCGATCGTTCGCGTGGATCAACGTACTGGAGGCGGTGTATTTCAATCGCTCGGATTGTTCAATTTCTTGGCTGGCAGCGCGGCAAGCGTAACGCTACGAGCTTCGGATGCCGATGGGGTCGTCGTTGGTGATGCCGTCCGGTTCGTCCGAGTCGGAAACACGACCGGTGGGCCGATTGCGACCCTGGCGGACCCCATCGCTGGTGCCACCATCACGGTGATTACGATCAATGCTCGAAACTACTTGGAAGTCACTTTCAGCAGCACTTCGGGCGTAGGACTGGACTTAGCAACAATCACCGATTCACAGCAGGAGTTTGTGCTCAGTGGTGCCGGAGCGCTGGGCGTGACCGTTGACGGCACAGCGACGTACGTTTCCGGCGACACCACTTCGGCGACCTATCGTTACTCGACCACGGGTGTCTTCACTCCTGGAGCCGTCGACGCAGTGTTTGCCGCAGGCACGTTTGCGGACATTAATTCGAGACAGAACATCGATTCAATCGCGAGTTTTGTCGTCAGTGAGACCTTGCAAGAAGAAGTGATCGTGGACAACAACGGTCCAGGGTTCTTGGTCAACGATCCGCAAGCTGAGTTTATAACGAGCAGTGGCGTCAACGGCTTCATCGGATCGAACTACCTCGCGGCCCCCATGGGTTCGACCGCATCAGCAACATGGACACCGAGCTTGACCCATTCGGGTCAAGCGTACCAAGTCTATGTTCGCTACACGTCGCACCCATTGCGCGCCTCCAACGCGACCTACGTGGTCAATCATGATGGCGGAGCGACCAGTGTGCAGGTTGACCAGACCAGCGGTGGCGGTACCTGGGTGCTGTTAGGCACGTACGTGTTGACCAGCGGTCCCGCGTCGGTGCAACTACTATCCCAAGGCGCCAACCAGTACGTCATCGCCGATGCCGTGAGGTTTGTGTTGATGTAATGCATCGCCTGTCAACCAAAGTTCACTCGGCGACTCTCGGCAGGAGTATTGTTGAAATTGATGGGTTGGCAAAACGACCGGCTAATGGATTCCACCGATCGACACTCCCCCGTATGAGTGCCGACCCTTCATTCGTGTTTTTCCGTCAATACCTTAACCAACGTCTAAAAGCATCTGAATGGTTTCTTCGGTTCCACATGCCGCAACATAATGAAGTGGTGTGACGGCTCGAGTTCTGGTTTCACTCATGTATGCCCCCTATCAGCGAATGGCATGGTCTTCGTAATCGCGGTCCTCGCCATTCTTAGAAAGCATATTGAGCATCAGATCGCCTGCCTTTGGATCCGGTGTGCATGACTTCCACGCACGGGTGCGGAGCGTGTTTCTTTCCCCCTGGATAGGTTCAACGCTCATGATCATTCTCGATGACGACGCCTTTGTCACCAGGAACGCCGACACCGGCTTTGCGAGGTCTCGGCCCTGGTGCACGACGGAATGGACATCGATGGTGCTGGCGAACTGGTAGGCATCGACGTCGAGAACGTGGAGTTGATCGATCCGGCGAAACGCCCGCACACGCCATCGCCGGACGAGATAGCCCGCCAGTGTGCCGAGTTGCAATCGACTTGGACCGACGCGCGTAAAAGAATCGACGCTGGGGCGATCCGATCGAGCCGTGGGAGTCGCCCACGGTCAGCACGGCAGGATTGGGGTGGTGACGAGAGAATTGATGACCAACGAAACTTCTCCCAAAACTCCGACCCGCTGGTCGGCTTGTGCTAACCTACCAACGGGTAAAACGATTTTTGGGTAGAGGCGGAGAGGTTCAGGGGCATGCCAGAGGTTATCGACGAACGCGTAGTTCGATATTGTCCCGAGTGTGGAAAGAGATTTGTAGCCCATCCCCAACAGTTTGCAGAACCACGCATTTGCCCATCGAGCAAAACGCGAGTGGTTTTCAGAGACTATTCCCGCGAGCCTTTACCTGAGATTGCGGCGGCAGATGAGATCGCGAAGAAACGCGATCCTAAAATTCATCAGCGACTGGCTACCATTTTGGCGGCCACGGTTTGCTCAATCCTGGTCTTCTGCTTTATTGCGTTGGTAACTGGAAACATTACCGTATTCTTCATCCTTGGGTGTGTCGTCTTAGTCCTCGGTGTTGTCGGCGTCAGCCTCTATCTTGACTACTCAAGCAAGACCAACGCGCTGGGCGTAGGATTCCTAGAAGTACAACGACGTCTAGAGTTTCAAGAGAAAAATCAGGGTACGCTACTGAACCAAGCCCATGGATTCAAAACCAACTTCAATTCGCTGGTCCAGAACGAACTGACTTCACTTCGTAAACAGCATGAAGGAATT
This sequence comes from Pirellulaceae bacterium, assembly GCA_041741195.1. Lineage (GTDB taxonomy): Bacteria > Planctomycetota > Planctomycetia > Pirellulales > Pirellulaceae > JBBSJZ01. Next base: position 274,101 of record JBGSKM010000060.1, on the reverse strand, counting down.
CTTTCCGAAGCTTCCGCGGATCGGCAGACGGCATTGCAAGAGTTGCTCACCGCAAGGCTCACGATTGCGGCAGAAATGGCCGACGCCAAGACAATCGTCTCGAGGTACGACGCGGCTGCTAGCGCCATTAGTGACCGCCTACTGCAGGAAGTGCGAAAGAGCATCAAGTTCAAGCTGACTCCCAACAATTTCGCTACGTCTAAGGAGCGTTTTCAGAAAACAGTCGACTTTTGCGCCAAGAAGGGATATGCCGTAGATCAAACTTCCGTCGAAGCGTTCTACGCCGAGTTGCGACAGGATTATGAAGCCGCTGTTCGTGCACAGGCGATCAAGGAAGAGCAAGCCAGAATCAAAGCGAAGATTCGAGAGGAACAGCAAGCGGAGCGCGAGTTAGAACAGGAAATGAAGCGAATTGCAGCCGAGCGGCTAGCGATCGAGAATGCGCTGGCGCAAGCTCTTGCGAGAACCAGCGATGAACATTCCGCGGAAGTCGACGAATTGAAACGGCGATTGGCTGAAGCCGAACTAAAAGCTGCTCGCGCGATTTCGATGGCGCAAATGACGAAGGCCGGTAACGTTTACGTGATATCCAACATTGGTAGTTTCGGTGATAGCGTTTTCAAGATCGGCATGACCCGTCGACTAGAACCGCTGGACCGCGTGAAGGAACTAGGCGACGCTTCCGTCCCGTTCCCTTTCGACGTTCATATGATGATCTCGAGCGACAACGCGCCATCCCTCGAGGCGATGTTGCATCGAAAGTTCAATCATCGCCGCGTCAACCGCGTGAATCTTCGCAAGGAGTTCTTCCGGGTAGGAGTCGAAGAGATTGTTGCCGCGGTGGAGGAACTTCACGGTACGGTGGATTATGTAGCAAGCCCTGAAGCGATTGAGTACTTCGAATCGCAAAAAATGTCCGACGAAGATTTGGATTTCATCGCGTCGCAAATCGATCCCGAATCACTCCCAGAAGATTGAAGTATTTTAGTTTTGGCAATGACCAGACGTGTCAACGCACCATGCGACAACTCCCGCGAATCAACTCAGGGAGGGAGTCAGCATTGTGAGATTCGAAGTCAGCGAGGGTGCCGTCGGAGAAGCTGCGAACTTCGCTGATCGAGCCCGCTGGCGTCGCTGGGTGACGACCAAAAAGCTTCACTTCGAGAAGACGGAACAACGCACGCGAACCACTTTCCGGTTGGTCCAGCCCGGACGATTCGCAAGACGATCGCGTTTGCTAATCATTTCGCTGATGCCACCAGCAAAGTGCCCAGCGTGATCAGTCCGATGCCGGTGATAGCCGTGGGCGACAGACGCTCTTTCAAGAATATCACGGCAATGATCGCGACCAACACCACGCTCAGCTTATCGACCGAAGCGACCTGCGAGGCTTTTCCTAGGTCAAGCGCCCGAAAGTAGCAAATCCAGCTCACACCGGTCGCCAACCCTGATAGAACCAAGAAGCCGACGGCACGTCGCGACAAGGTTTTTAATTCGCCGTACTGCGATGAGAAATACAAAAGGGCGGAAAGAAACATCAAAATTACAATTGTTCGAACAAAGGTCGCAACGTCCGGTGGAGTGCCTTTCACCCCAAGTTTGGCAAATACCGCTGTCAATGCTGCCGCCAAGGCGGACAACGATGCCCAAAACTGCCAACTCGTCCAAAGGGTCTGCCAGAAGTTCAACGATTCGTCCTCGATTGCAAGTTCGTTAGACAGGCCGCTATGACGAGTCCAAAAGGCGTTGAACCAGTCGGCTACGCCCCGCCTCGGTCTTACAGCCCGCGATTAAATGCATTATGCGTCAAAACCGCCAAGACGAGTCACTCCGTGAGCGGTTTAGCACAATCGTCATTGCAACGGGCGAAAAACGAAGAGTGTAGTAAACGTTCATGCACCGCGATTGAAAAACGAAGCTCAATCCGCATGCCGGCCATTTGACGATCACGCCCGCAGTAGGTTGAAGGAACACTCGCAACGGGAATTCGAACGGCGGGGTCGCGGAAAGAATGCACGAACAACTTCCACGGCGCCCCGAGGGCGAGTTTCCACACATCGCAACGCACTTTTTCCCGAAGCATCTCGCCGCGCCGAAACCGCCGGTTGTGGTGCAAACGCGGGCCAAGGCAAAGAAGGCCTCACCCAACTACAAAGTTGCGCGCGATATCGTCGCATCGCTCGTGACGATGACGCTGCTATATTTTGACTACGTCCAGTTCACAAACGGTTCACTTCAGTGGGCGAACATTGCGAAGTTGTTGCCACAAGCCACTGTGGAAGAATTGCCGGCGCCGGTTGTCGTACAGCAGCCGACGAGGCCGCCTGAGCAATCCTGATCCTACGTTGCAAAGTTCGACGCGCCCGAACGCAGTTATCGAGGTACACAGCCAACTCCCAGCCGGATCGAACCGCGTGAGCGGCCGGCAAGCGATGCACGCGTCCATGAAGAGTCGGAAATTCCGCGACGGAAGAAAACGGCGATCGAGTTGGACTCGTTGAATCTTTCGCGGAACAAGCACGTCGTCGAATTGAAAACGCTTCCCATTGGTTCTCAGGTCCGGATTGCGAATGTCGACGGGTTAAGTAGATCCGCAATCGTCGAACTGGCTGAAGGCATCGTTGATTGGGCGCTGGCGAACTGTCAACGGATCGCCTTACGTGTCAGCGCGTCGCGATGGTCAAGCATCTTGCCGCACAGCAGACGCAGCGAAACGTAGGCGTCAACGAAATCGAAACGCGTACTTGCTACGTGAATTCACGACGCATCAAACCATTGGCGTCAGTTTGGCGGGGGCTTCCGAACCTTCATGCCCGTCATTGGGCGTTTTCTGCGGACTTTGCTTCCAATGCCATACAGAACCATGCTGATGGCGATGTGATTTTCGGTTCCTTGCCATTTTCGATTAACCTTTCGGGGTCAGCTCGGTTGCCGCCGGGAATTGACTTGTGAAATGCGAGTGAAGACACTGTGGTTGGGAACCGAGTTCGGTTACTTGCCGCCAGGGGATCGACGTACGGTTTGCCGACCGTGGCCCCTTGATTTTTTTATGCGCAGACTTAGCCACCGAAAGTAGTGGGTCGCGTGATCGAAACGAATGCCACAGACCGATAGTCCGAGCGGCATCCGCCATCCTGTGAAGGGGATTCAAGATGATTCAGTTCCTTGCCAAGTCGACGCGTGTTTCGGGAACTTCTGATTGCCGCCGAACATTCCCACGTCCTTTGCATCACAGAATTACTACACTTGCCATTTGGGCGTTTGCAGCATTCTTTGCACAAAGCCTCGATACGCCTTCACTTAAGGCCGAGTCAAGCGACCGGCCAAACATCATTATCATCATGGCGGACGACCTTGGTTATGGTGATGTGTCGTGCTACGGCGCGACGTCACTGCAAACACCCAACATTGATCGTCTGGCGGCGGAAGGACAACGGTTCACCAGCGGATACTGTTCCGCTTCGACATGCACCCCGACACGATATTCATTTCTCACCGGAACCTACGCTTTTCGCGGCGAACGAACCGGAATCGCCCCGCCCAACGCGCCTGCGATCATTCAACCCGGCACAGAAACCATCGCGTCAATGCTCAAACGCGCCGGTTACGCGACTGCGGTTGTCGGCAAGTGGCACTTGGGGCTGGGTGGCGCCGATGGTCCGGATTGGAACGGCGAGCTCAAGCCGGGCCCGATGGAGATCGGATTTGACACCTGCTTTTTGTTGCCGACAACCAATGACCGTGTTCCCCAAGTGTATGTCCAGGACCATCGGGTGTTGAATCTTGACCCCGCGGATCCGCTTTGGGTGGGCGACAAACAGCCGAGTCCCGATCACCCGACGGGAATCACGCATCGCGATTCGCTCAAGATGGACTGGTCGCATGGCCACAATTCGACGATTCACAATGGCATCAGTCGAATCGGTTTCTACACCGGAGGCCATGCCGCGCGATTTCGGGACGAAGATCTAGCGGACCAGTGGGTGAAAAAGTCGAACGAGTTCATCGAATCGCATCGGTCGGAACCGTTCTTCCTCTTCTTTTCTTCGCATGACATCCATGTACCGCGAATCCCGCACGAACGCTTTCAGGGAAAAACGTCGCTCGGCTTTCGCGGCGACGCGATCATTGAGTTGGATTGGTGTGTCGGCGAGCTGATGAAGACCGTCGATCGTTTGGGGATAGCCGAGAACACGATGATCGTGTTTTGTAGTGACAATGGTCCGGTGCTCGATGACGGTTATCAAGACGGTGCGATCGAACAACTCGGAAGCCACCGACCCGGTGGCCCTTTTTCCGGCGGCAAGTACAGCGTTTATGAAGGCGGGACACGCACACCCTTCATCACTCGCTGGAAAGGCCGTATCCAGCCGGGCGTCAGCGATGAAATCGTTTGCACGATCGATCTTGCATCGAGCTTGGCTCACCTCACTCGGACGCCGCTTCCGGAGGATGCGTGTTTGGACAGCATCAATGTGATCGACGCGCTGCTCGGTGAGGAGCAGGCCTCGGGCCGAGAGTCGCTGGTGCAACAAGACAACGGTAGCGCATCGATCGGGTTCCGCTCGGGAACTTGGAAACTTCACCAATACAAAAACAGAACGGCAAGAAACGTGGTTGTCGAGCGAGAGCTCACGAACACCAAGGTTCCGAAATTTGCCCTTTACAATCTCGATGGTGACGAGGCGGAGAAAAGCAACGTGATTGAGCAATTCCCCGAAGTCGCCGAGCAGATGCAGCAGGAATTGGCTCGGATCATGAATGCCAAACGCAGCCGTCCGTAATGCGGCTACGGGATCATTGCCCCTGAGACCATCGACCTCAAGATCATCGGCGGCATGTGACATTCGAGCAAATCAGCGATTCCGCGAAGCAACTCGGCTTCGCGAACACGCACAATGCTGTCGGCCGCAACACACGCCGCGCACGCATCGACCAACTCACCACGACATCGCTCGGACGAACGACGCAGCTTCACGAGCGACGCCTCGAGTCGCTCGAATGAGCAATCACCGCTTGGCAATAACTCGGGGTTGGTGGTGGTCAATTTCTCGGCGGCGACGGCAAACGCACCCGCGACCTGATCTTCACCGTGACCCACGCGTGCCAGCGTTGAAAGAAGCACTGAGACTTCCGCGTTCAGCTTCGACAAACTCGTGTACTGGGTTGTCACTTCACGAACTGGAGAAAACTGCGCCCTAAGATTTCGCTTGAGCACTTGAGCCAAGGTCCATTCGAATATGGACAATCGATTGTCAGCGTGGACGAGTGCCGCGAAGGCTTGTGAGAATTGCTCGTATTGTGATTGAGACATTCGCCGCAGCATCGGAAGCGCCAAGTCAACCAGCGGAAGTCGCATCGCTTCGGGGGATCCGGCGATGATCGGTGTCAATTTCTCGGTCAACGCCACCACCGCGGTGGTCATCGTCGTACGCAAACTCGCGTATTGTTTTTCCGCGATCTCCTCGTCACGATCCATCAGCAACGCAAACACCAGCGGTCGAGCCGAATAAGGATCTTGGGCTGCTTGCCGCAGACGCGGGTCCATCTGGGCGAGCAACCTTGCGGAGTAGTTTCGGTGAGCTTCGTCCGGCGCGCCCACGGTGTCGATGGCCGATCGGACACTTGCGAGCTCGACGACGTCGTTAGTATCACTCGGTTCCAGCGAATTGGTCGTGGACGCGAATCCCATGGCTGGCGATTGTCCGACCAGCGATCCGCTCGGATGGCGAGTCGCCAGAGGCGACGCTTGCAGATTCTGGGTGGCCGCGGTCGGCAAACTTTCGGCGATCGCATTTAAGTTCCCATCCCAATTGGGCTCGATGGCTAGGATTCGATTCTTGAGCGGCGGATGCGTCGCCAACAAACCCGAGAGGCCTTCGTAAACGCCTTGCGAGAAAAACAGGTGGCTGGCGACGGAGGCATTTGGATGATTGATTCGTCCATGGGCCGCGAGTGCCGCAATCTTTTTCAGCGCTCCGCCGATCCCCGCGGGGTTGCGAGTGAATTGCACCGCGGAGGCGTCCGCCAGATATTCGCGCTGTCGGCTCACCGCCGCCTTGATCAAGCCACCGATGAAAGAACCAATGCCACCGACGATGAGCAACGAAACGGCGACCGCGATCATGATCAACAGAAACCCTCCGTTGTTCTTGTCACTGGAAGATCTCGATCGTCCGCCCATGAATCGCATCGATTGAAAGATCATGCGTCCGATCAAACTCAGTAGCAGGATGCCGTGCAGAATCCCGATCATGCGAATGTTCATCCGCATGTCACCATTGAGCACATGGCTGAATTCGTGAGCGATGACGCCTTGAAGCTGTTCGCGATTGAGGTTGTCGATCGCGCCACGCGTTACCCCGAGTACCGCATCGGCGGGACGATATCCGGCGGCAAAGGCGTTGATCCCCGGTTCTTCAAGTAGGTAAACCGGCGGAACGGGAGTGCCCGATGCGATCGCCATTTCCTCGACGACGTTGAGCAATCGCTTTTCGTTTCCGGTGGCGGTGTCAGCAACCAGTGGTCGACCGCCAATACTTTCGGCGAGCGATGATCCGCCGCCGGTGCGAAGTGCGATGATCTGGTAAAGCGAACCGAGCAGAATCACGATTCCCGTGACGCAGGCAACGATGGCCGCCACGGCGATGGGGTTGATCTCGTTGGGTGCATGACCGGCGTTTGACGAGCGCGCGGCTGCGTTCGCCGCGAAGTAGGCGATTCCTGACGTGACTCCAACGATGCCAATGACGGCCAAAGAGAAAAGGACGACCAGCCAAGCCGTGTTGGTTCGAGCGGCTTCCTGTCGTTGAAAGAATTGCGTCGACACGGATGTTTAAAATGAAACTTTGGGGGCTTGGGCGATGGGTTCGTCGCCGAAATTTAACAACTCGCGATCGACCGTATGACCCGTGGCGTTGGCAATCAACAATGGCGGAAACGTTTGGCGGTAAGTGTTATATTCCGTCACCGAATCATTGTAGGCTTGGCGTGCAAAGCCGATCTTGTTTTCCGTGCTCGTGAGTTCTTCGGTAAGCTGGGCCATGTTCTGGTTGGCTTTTAAATCGGGGTAGGCTTCCGCGAGCGCGAACAAACGTCCGAGTGCCCCGGATAGTCCTTTCTCGGCACCGGCAAGCGCCGCCATTGCGGCGGGGTCGGAGGTATCGGCGGCGGCATTTTGAAGCCCGCCGACCGCTTGGTTTCGTGCGTTGATGACTGCTTCGAGCGTCTCGCGTTCATGCTTCATGTACCCTTTGACCGTTTCAACTAGGTTCGGGATCAAATCGTAACGTCGCTTGAGTTGGACTTCGATTTGCGAAAAGCTATTGTCGACTCGATTCCGCAGCGAAACCAAGCGGTTGAAAATGCCAACGCCGTACATTAGCACCAAAAGGACGATGCCAATGAGCACCGCGAGAGCGATCAAGATTCCAGACATGATGTAAAGTCATCCTCACAGTTGATTGAGAAAGATGCATGAACGAATTCGCCGCCGAGAGGGAAAATCCTTCACGCCAATTCCAAGGCTGAAACGCCCCGGCGACGGGGCGCTTGTCCTTCAAGTGTTTTTGCACGAATCCGAGTTGTAGCAAGTTTTGGAGTCTGCCGTGCGACGATTGCTCGACGATCTTGACAGCGATCGCTAGAATGGCCTGGCATGGTCCAGCCGTCCCGCAAGAAATCGAAACAACGTCGTTATAGCGGGAATCACCAGCGTGGTTGGCTGTGGGGGTATCACGCTGTCACGGAAACGCTGACGACGGGCAAATGGCCGGTCATCGAGATTTTTGCGACCCAGCGGGCGTACGATAAGTCGCGTTCGCTGCTCGTTTCGCTGCAAAATGACAACATTCCCTTGATGATTGTCGATACCGATCGATTGGAGCAATTGTCGCGATCGACGGAGCACCAGGGGCTGGTCGCACGAATGGGTTCGTTCCCTTACCAGTCCATCGCGGACTTCCTGCCGCTGTTGGAAAAGTCCTTCGCGACAGTTCACCGAACCGGCGAGCCAAGCCAGCCGCCGCTTGTCGTGATTTGCGATCGAATCCAAGACACGTTCAATTTCGGCGCGATACTACGGTGTTGCGACGGGGTGAATGTGGTTGGCGTGATCGTCGGCAGCCATGGCCAAGCCGAGGTGACACCGCACGTTGCCCGATCATCCTCGGGCGCCGTCAATCACATTCCGATCGTGCAGGTGGATGATTTGCTCGCCACCGCGTCATTGCTCAAAGAGCAATCGCTGCAGCTTGTCGCGGCGGACTCGAATGCGACGTCCAGTGCCTGGAAGGCACCTCTCGGGGTCCCAGCGGCGCTGGTGATCGGTAGCGAAGCGCACGGCATTGCACCGGAGCTGCTGGAGATTTGCGACCACCGGGTTTGTATCCCGATGCAAGGTCAAGTCACATCGCTCAACGCCGCCGTCGCCGCCGGCATCCTGCTCTACGAGATCCGACGACAACAACTCGCGTGATTGTCGATCTAGCGAATGATCGAGGAATACGCGGCGGCCATTTTAGCGACGGCTTCGCTCACTGCGTCACGAAACTCCTGGGGTGAAAGCAGTTCTGCGTCAGCTCCGAGCGCAAGAATTTTTGGCAACACCTCACGGGGATGCGACGCCGGAACCGTCATTACGAAAGTGCCATCCGGCTGCGGTTCGATTTGTTGCTCGGGGTGCCAAGGGTCTTCGCGCACCCAAGCCGCCGCGCGTTCGCCGAGACGAATCTTGACGGGAGTGGGAGAGTCACCCGAAAAAATCCCGATGCTCTTACCCAAGTGGGCCGACAAGTCGATACTCGGATCAGGTTTAAAATATTCATCCAACGCGGTCGCGTGTTTGAAACGATCCAGTTTCCAATTTCGCAATCGCTCGGTGGGTTCCTCGACTTCCGGGGCGGCGGCAACAACGTAAATGCTGCTTTGATAAACCGCCAATCCGTAAGGCTCGATTTTCCGTCGGCTGGCGGGGCGCCCGACCGCCTCGTAGTCAATTTCGACCACTCGATGTTCGACGATGGCGCGGTTGATCGTCTTGAGCATGCCCTCGTGACGCTCGTACGTCTTGCTCGGTGATCCGAAAACGTACAGCGTTTTGCGATAACGTTGGTAGTGTTCCCACACACCCTCGGGCAGCGCCTCGCGGACTTTGTTCCAGAACGTCTCGATCCCGCGCCAATACTGGGTCCCTAGCAACGGGTACAACAACTCGCGACCGATCGACAAGGCGATCAGCTCGGTGGCGGAAATTCCGATCTCGTGCACGCCCGTCATATTGCGGCCAAGCTTGTAGACCTTGCCTCGCTCGACCGAATCATGTTGGATGCCGAAACCCGCAGCCTGGAGGGCCTCGAGATCGCGTCGGACGGTCCGTTCGTGCAGCGTCGACAGGCCTAGTTCACCGACCAAGTCGTCCCTAAGTTCTTCAAGCGTCTTGCCAAACCGAGAGTACTCGAGCAGTTGCAGCAGTTTGTGTTGACGAATTAATTGTTCGTTGCGAGCCACTCGTCGTACTCCTCCGTGATGAGACATTCGTTTCGGATAGTTTCGCCGAGATCCGGGCCGGTGAAAAGAGACCGGTCCGCCGACGACTCGGCGTGTCAGCCGTGCTTTTCACAGGCTGGTTGATCCCGCGAATGTGAGATACGCTTGTCTAAAGACGACACCGATCACGGTTTTCGAGTCGATCGCGCCGTACGCAAGGAACATGACTTTGTCGCTTTACATTGGAGTGGATGTCGGCGGAACCACCAGCACCGTTGCGGTCGGAGACGCCGATCGGCGAGTATTGGCAATTTCCGACCAGTTTCCGACGCGAGCATCCGACGGCCCCACCGCGACGATTGATGATATCGTGGCGCAAATGATGTCGCTGATTGAGCGATTGGGTGCGGAAGCGACGGATGTAAAAGCCATCTCGCTGGCGACCCCCGGACCTGCAACTGCCGATGGGGTGCTGTTGGCGACTCCGAATCTTGACGCTCGATTGTGGAACAAATGCCCGATTCGCGAACGGTTGCAGGAAGCCTTCGCCTCGCACGCTAAGAACGTTCCCGTGTCCTACATCGGCGACGGTCAAGCCGCCGCACTCGGTGAGTTTGCCGTACGCACTGGATCGGTCGTATGGGAAGACTCGCCGATGTTCGAGAAGCGAGACGTGTTTGATTCGCTGTTCATGGTCGCCGTCGGAACCGGGCTGGGCGGTGGCGAAGTTCGCGACGGACAAACCGTGCGTGGTAGCCAAGGTCGAGCGGGACATGCCGGTCATTTGCTATTACCCATGGATGCATTCCGATACGAACATGACCGAACGCTCAAAGTGGGTAACTCGTTTTGCACCGCTGAGTCTGCGGTATCGCTCACAAGTTTGACGCACCAGCTCGACTATCGCTTGGGTTTGAGTCAGTGGAAGTCGCACGCACTTCAATCGCATCCTGGGACGGCGAAGGACAAGGCAAAACAACTTCGCGAGTTGGCGTCGGCAAGTGATCCGCTGGCGCTGGAACTTCTCGATGATCAGGCCCGTGCACTGGGAATCACGCTGCTGATGATCAACTACATCGGTGACTACGATCGTCTAGTAATCGGTGGTGGCGTTTGCGAAATGGCGGATCATGTGCGAGTTCGATATTTGAAGAACGTCGAGCAAGCGTACTTTGATCACGCGCTGGATGGTTTTCGAACGACGACAAGTTTTTCGTTTTCGGTTTGCGGCGATTCCGCATCCGTGATCGGTTCGCTCAATCACGCTTACGACGCTACTTTCCAATGCAAAACCGACTAAAAACTCGATCTAGCAGATCGTCGGTATACACCGCACCGGTTACTTCGCCGATGTTTTCAACGGCAAGGCGAAGCTCTCCAGCGACTAGTTCGTGACCGGCGGCGGTGGTTGCGAGTTCGATTGCCTGGTGCAGTGACTGTGATGCACCCAGTAACGACCCGCTGCATCTGGCCGCTGTTCCCAACACCGAACCCGTCTCTTCGCCGAGTCGTGAAAGCACCGCCGCAAAAATCCGCTCCCGCAGCGAATCAATGCCTTCACCCGAAATACTGCTGTTTTGAAATCGATCGGACGGATCAGCGAATTCAAAGCTAGTCAATCTGGATTCGACTCCCGCGGCGAGCATATCGGATTTGGTTGCGACCCACAGATCGACGCGATGGGTCTTGGCCCGCTCGGCCAGCGTCCTCAACTCATCCCGTTTGCATTCAAAATCGTTCGACGTCGCGTCGATGCACCAGACTCGGATATCCGCATCCTGCATCGCTTGTTCCGCTTGTGCTTGCGCGGCTCGCGAAATCGCATGATCATCCGACTCGATTCCGGCGGTATCCACCAATCGAATCGTGTGCCCTCGATACTCAATATCGACGCTCACCGTATCGCGGGTTGTTCCCGCTCGATCGGCAACGATGGCGGCGTCGGATTGCGATAGCGTATTGATCAATCGGCTTTTGCCCGCATTCGGCTCGCCACGAAACGCGACCACGGTCATGGAGGATGCTTGGCGCCTCGCGACAAGTTTCGTGCGCACCGAATCGATTTGGCCCGCAATTTCACCGAGTCGCTGGACGAGTGTCTCGTCGCTCACAAATTGGATGTCTTCGTCGACGAAATCCAAGCCGGCTTCGACGTCCGCGAGTAGATCAAGCATATCGCCGCGAAGACGTTCAAGCGGTCGAGAAAGGTTACCGGCAAGTTGACGCAAGGCGGAATCGAGTGCCCCGCGATTTTCGGCGTCGATCACGCCGAGCACCGCCTCGGCTTGGGTCAAATCCAATCGCCCCGCCAAGAACGCACGCATCGTGAATTCCCCGGGACGTGCGGCGCGAGCGCCGGCTTGGAGCGTGCGATCCACGAGTCGCTGGAGTATTGGCAAACAACCGTAGGTGTGCAGCTCAGCCGATGGTTGGCCGGTGTAGCTGCGACGGTTCGGCCAAACGAGCAAGTCCACCGGGACACGACCGAGCGGATCACCCAAATCAATCTCGGCCGATAACCGCTTGGCGTATTGCCCCGCCACGGGATCGAACCCCATGCGTTCCAGCACGATCATCGCATCGTCGCCCGTGAGACGTACGATCCCACGAGAGGCGGCCGAGGTCGGTGACGCGACGGCGACGATGGTTTCGTTCAACGAAGTGCCGGTTCAAGTGATTCCGATGTTATCGACCGCGACACAGGGGTAACGCCCTTGGTGCCGCCAGTCGAGGTCCCGGTACTCGGCCCCGCCTTTTCGAGTGCCGCTAACACATCACTTTGGCTGACCAAATCGCGTAATAAAATCGGTTCACCGGGCGTCGCACCCGGGTAGATGGCCAAGAGCGGAATGGAGCGACTTTGCAACTCGGTCAACTTGGCTTTAATCTCTTCGTTTTGATCGGTCCAATCAGCCAACATCGGAACGACGTTGAGCTCTTCGACCAGCTCGCGCGTCTTGGCAGTGTCAATCGCGACTCGGGAGTTGACCTTACAATTGACGCACCATCCGGCGGTGAAGTCCAGCATCACGGTTCGGCCTTCGCTCTGCAATTGAGCGAGACGAACTTCGCTGTACGGTTCCCACTTCAGCTCACCAGGACCGAGCATGTTGAATGCCGCCCAACCGATGCCTGCGGCGGCTGCAATTCCCGCGACCCAGGCGGTGAGTCGTTTGTTGATCGATTCCCAATTCGGGACCAAACCGATCAGCCAGCATCCGAACCACACGCCGATGAGCGTTACAAACACGGGCACTCGTTGGTCATCGCGGAACCCGGCAAAGAAAAATGCGACGGTACCAAGAAACAGGAACGCGAGAAACTGTTTGAGCGTTTCCATCCATGGCCCCGGCTTGGGCAACCAAGCGACCAACTGCGGCTTGGCTCCGATCACGATGTAGGGCAATGACATTCCCACGCCCACCGACATGATCACCACGACCGTTTGCCACGGCGCAAGCGCGAACGTCAGCCCCAAAATGTAGCCCAACAAGGGACCCGAGCAGGGCGTTGCCAAAATTGTGGTAAAGACGCCCTTGGAAAATGCTCCCAAGTAGCCTTCGCGACTCTGTAGTTCCTGGGACGCTTTCCCCGATGCCATGCCAGGGACTGGAATTTCCCAAACCCCGAGATAGCTCAGCGCAAGTGCGAACAACAGCAACGCGAGGCCGAGTCGAACTGGAAAATACGTAAATTGCTCGCCCCACGAAAATGAGATCCCGACGGCGAGAGCGGCAAGCAGGGCAAACACCGACATGATGCCGAGCACATACACGTAATTGAGTCGCAAGACTCGTCCACGATCTTCGCCGGCTTGCTTGACGAAGCTCATTACTTTCAAACCGACGACCGGTAGCACGCATGGCATCACATTCAAAATGACGCCACCGGCAAAGGCCATTAGCAAGACGATCGGAAATGAGACTGGCGCGGTCGGAGTTGGGGTGAACGCTTGGGACACCGTCGGCTTGGCGATCGATGGGGAGGCGTCGGAGTCTGGATCGGCTTGGCGAGTCGATCCCGCGACCGATACTTGGTCGACCCAGTTCGTTTGCGCGGCTGCGTCCATCGCGTCCCGGGACTTAGCGGACGCGATTTCGACCGATGCCGAGTTCGAATCACCACCACCAGCACTCGTCGAAACCAGGAGTTCCGCGTCCAAACGAAGGCCCTGGGGCATCAAACAACTTTTGTCATCGCAAGCTTGATAGGCGATCAATCCCGAAAGTGCATGTTTTCCTTCGGCCGCTGTTTGGGGAACCTCGATCGGCAAACTCCACGTGACCTTTCCCGGGTGAAACTCCACAGGCGGTAACGACGGAACCGTGATTGTGGAGATAACGGCGGCATTCGTCGTCGGCTTGCCAACCTTCAACCCCGACTTCTCAGTGATCGCAAAGTTAGTCGATAGTCGTGTGTCATCCACTGCCGACGGATAAACGTGATAGTGTTCATCGGGTGTCGCCGTGATGGCAAGGGTTGCCGTACCACCGGGCGGAACGACGGCCGGCGTGATCGTGGCGGACCACTCGACCACATACCCCGGCTCGCGAAATGTCTTCACGTTGACCGTGGGCGACGTATTTTCGGTTGGCAACGCTTCCAAGGTCTCTTTGATTGGCAAGCACGAACCATCGCTGGTGCAAGCCAGGGCATCGACTTCGATCGTGATGGGGCCTCCGAAATCAGCCGGCAGCGATAGCGGCGCCGTCCATGTCACGGTTTTCTCATACTCTTCGACTGTTACGCCCTTGAACTCGGTCGAGAGACTTTCGGTCGGTTGGCGGTCCGGTTTGAATGACGCTGTCGCCTTTACGGATTCCGGCGATGCGATGGAGATCTTGGTCGGGAGGGGTCCGCCAGCGGGCTGAGTGGTCGAATAGATATGCCAGCCCTTAGCCAATTCCACTTTGATGCGAAGTTGGCCCTCCGTCGATGACTCCCCGAGCTCATAACTGACCGACCACGTCGCCGGCTCGGACGTCTTCGCGGCAAAATTCGACCCGGCAAACTGGGGAATCAGTCCTCCCGAGAAATCAAAGTCGTCTTGGGCGGACAACGGATGCCCGGCCGTGAAAATGACCAGCGTGAAGATCGCTAGCGTCCAATTAGTCAGAAAGTGTTTCAGCATCATGATTTATCGCTCGAGGGGGCGGCCCCAAATTTTACTGAATATCGGTTCAATGCGTCAACGATTCCACCGTCTCGCTTGCTTGGCACGCACCACCGGAGCTGCGCTTGCTCTTCTCTATCCAACGTCGGCACGGGCGATTTCGTTCAATCATCGCCAATCAAAGAGTCAGAAACTTGGTCCGATATTTCGCTGATTCGACTGGCGATCGCTAGCTCATCATTGACGAACGTCCGTGTCCCAAGCACCAGCCATACGACCCAGTTTGCCAGATTAACCCACATTGAGACATTCAACAGGGTTTCAGCGAGGGCGACCTGGTCGTTGTTCAATTGCCATTGCGCACGATACCCCGCCACCGATTGGTGCAGGCGATCAGCAGCAATCAACGACGATTCTCGGAAACTTGCCACCCATCGCGCCAGATCCACTCCCGGACCATCGGCTCGCACGGCGTCAAAGTCAATGATTGCTCGGGCGACCAATTGGCCCGCCGTATTGGGCGAGAACAGAACATGATCTCGGTGGACGTCGCGAAGCACCGCCTGGACAGCCACCGGCGAGTTGGACCAGCGATGAAGTTGTCTCGATAGATCGGCATGTCGGGCGGACCATTGTCGACGCAGCAACTCGGCGGCTCGCGATAGCTCCGATTCGAGTTTCATACCGACGTCTGGCGGTACGCGCCCCGCAAGGGCGCGAGGCAGTTCTCTATCTAACTCGTGCAAGCGTTTTAGTCGAGCGACCACGGACGGTGATACGCAGCGGGACGGATCGGAGGATTGGCGAGTCATCAACGTCGCACGGTGAAAGCGGGCGATCGCCGCAGCACCCTCGGCAACTTGATTCATGCTGGCGGCTCGTGGCAGCGGTTCACCCGAGATCCATTCCGCCAGCTCCCAACATCCGTCATCGACAACGACCGTCGAACCGGTTCGCGCCACGTACAACCGTGGCAGCAAATCACAACCGGCTGCGCGTGCCGCGGTGATGACACCATGGACCCAGCGGACTCGCTCGGTGGAGGTGCCCCCAGGCCAGCGTTTGAGTGCGTAGCATCGCTCGAACTTGTCGCTGCATCGAAAGACCGAGGCGCCACTGAATCCGGGCAGCATCGGTTCCACCGTAGCGATGGCACTGTCGAGATCCCATCTTGGCAGGACACGTCGGGCCAAATCAGCGTTCATCGTCGATTCGTTCACGAGCCGTCCAATTGATCGAGCCGACCAATGATCTCTGAAATGATTGATATCGTGACCTCGTTAGAACACCGTATCGTGATGGTTCTCATGTTCACATCGGACTCAATCTCCAACTCGATCCAAAGCGTGTCCTTGGGCATGACGCGACTCATTCGGTTCGCCCACTCAACGATCGTCCACGCTTGTGTGTCATCGAACAGTTCGTCGACACCGAGTTCCATGAATTCGTCTTCGTCATTGACTCGATAGGCATCCAAGTGATGAACTTGGGGCGAGCCCTGGTACGACTGAACGAGCGTAAAAGTAGGGCTGGTGACTTCGGCATCTCCTTTCGCAGCGGCTTGGACCAGCAACTGCACCATCTTCGTTTTGCCGGCGCCGAGCGTTCCCACCAAGCCGATCACGATCGGCGCCGGCAATCGCTTGACCAATTCAGAGGCAAGGGCACCTAACCGATCAAGGTCGACGTGGTGAATGGTTTGGGACAGAGTTGACATGTTCTTTTATAGAATCTGGCGATTCGGTTTTAGCGTTGGTAAATCGGCAGATAATGGTATCGAACGCTGAGCGAGAGGATTGCAAGACAGGTGGAGTAGACGGCACCGTGATTGCGTTCTTCGCCATTGCGTGCGATCCAAGATCCGTCGCCACCCTGCTCGCTCAACAACGCCTCTCGAGTCAATCGCTCCGCCGTCGCCGCGTACTCGCCACCGGCTTGGTGCATTCCCTGGGCATAGTAGTAGATACCATAGTAAAAGAACCGTTCGCTGGTTTTGGGCGGATGTTCCATCAACCAGCGGG
Source organism: Pirellulaceae bacterium (assembly GCA_041741195.1). Classification (GTDB taxonomy): domain Bacteria; phylum Planctomycetota; class Planctomycetia; order Pirellulales; family Pirellulaceae; genus JBBSJZ01. The sequence goes on along the minus strand of JBGSKM010000060.1, from coordinate 257,481 downwards.
CAGCGGATAGAACGAGCGGCGTGTCATATTCGCCGCAAACTTGCAGCGCCAACAAACCTGCGGCCGTCATCGTGAACGACGCATGATGCTGGCCCGGCGTGTAACTAAAACCGCTGCTGACTTCGTTCAACTCATTTTGTCCTGGGATGTGTGTCGAGGAATTGCGAAGGTAGCGAACCGCCGCTTCGATCGCCTCGCCGGGTACCGCAAGTCCATCATTTTTTGCCGAGCGTAATGCCATCAATTGCCATACGCTCACCGACAAATCACTGTCACTGCTCATCGGCGTGTATCGCCAGCCGCCTTTCTCCTTGGACGGCTTGGGGATTTTCTGAGCCGCCAAAATTAACTCGATGGCTCGAACAAGCGACGTGTGCAGACGTTCGTTTTGGGCCAGCGTCGCGCCCATCCCAAGGATCTCGGTCAGCATCAGCGTCGTGATACCGTGGCCGTACATTCGCGAACCATCTTGCTCGCCGAAATACCCTTGCGAATCTTGGTGGCGATCTTGGATGACAAAGTCAACGGCTCGTCGCATGGCCTGGCCGATCGGCGTATCGTCGATCGGTGTGTTGCCAATCGACGCCATCGCCATGACGGATAGTGCCGTCATCGCGATCGAGTGCCCACGGTCTGCGACCGCACCGTCTTTCCCTTGGCGAGCCACCAAAAACTCGACGCCGCGTTTGACGGCGCGATCCACGTCGTCCTCTAGATAAATCGACTCGATCCGTTCTTGCGAGACACCAATGCGCGGCACGAGCGCGGCGACGAGAGCGCCGGACGCGGCGCAGGTGAGCCATCGTCGGCGTTGGATGAGCGACTCATTTGGTATCGTCATTGTTTCGCAGCCCTTTCCGAGATCGCGCGAAAGTAAGCTTCGATTTCGCGGCGATATCCCGGCGCGATCGGCGCCGAGCGATCTTCGACCGCGTTGTCGGTACGGCGTTCACGCAGCGCTCCCCAATCGCCGCCCTCGCGGACCACACCACGGCTATCAATCAGTCCACCGCCAGGCATCGATCCGTCGCCTGATCTCGCGCCGGGCGCACCGGACTCACCCGATTCTTCCGATGGCTCTCCGTCGCCGTCGCCAACTTGCTGGGGACTCGTTTGGGCAGACCGCTGACGAGCCGCGCGTTGGGCTTGGGATTGCGCCGCCCCTGCGAGCGTGGGTGATGCCTCGCCGGCCGTTTGACTCTGGCCCGACTGCGATGCTTGGCCCGACTGCGACGGGTCGCCCGGCGCTGCTGGGGAGTCGCCGGGGCGATCGAATTTTGGTGAACCATTCACCGCTTGGTCAAGTTCGTCGAGCGTCCGCGCCAATTTTTCTGCCGAGCCTGAGGTGTCATCCGACATCGTTTCGCTTGCAGGTGACGTCGCTTGCTGCTGAGCGATCAATGACGCTATCGCTTGAGCTTGTTCGGCAAGATCACGATTCGCGGTTAGCATCGCACTGCTCGCTGCCGCGGACTTGCTGGCCTCGGTCGCAGCAGCGTCGAGCGACTGGGCAGCTTGACGCAAACTGCCCTGTGCAATCAAACCCACTTTACTGGCGGCGCGATCGAGCGAATTGGCGTCCTCGGCGTTGCCAAGACGCTCTTGATGCCGTGCGGCGCGAGCGAGCATCTCGGCGGCAAGTTCCACTTCGTCATTCAACATCGCCTGCCGCTGGCTCAATTGCTTGGATTCATCGGGGCGAGACAAAAGTGCGTCGTCGAACTTCGATTGATCCACGAGTTGCCCTAACTCTTGTTCAATGTCGGCGAGTTCGCCAGCAGCTTGTTCGGCTGTGATCGCGGCAAGTTCGGCGGCCGGATTGGGAAAATCATCCAGATCGGCGAGACGCGATTTTTGCAATTCACTCATCCGTTCTTCGAGTGCTTTCTGTTTTCGGTCGGCCGCCTCCTTCGTTTCCTGGCCCTGGTTGGCGGCCAGTTCCGCCATCGCCTCTCGCGCCTGTTCCGTTTTCACTTCCTGCTTGAGCGATTCATTGTCGGGTTCCTTCTTCAACCGATCCTGGTGTTGCTTCGCTCGATTCTTGGCATCACGAGATTGCCTCTGGGCGTCTTGAATGCGGCGGCCGATATCATTCTTGGCTTGCTTCCAGGCGTTGATTTGGCTCTGCATATGTTGGATACGCTGGTCCCGGGTGGACCGATCGATTTGTTCCAGTTGGCGACGTGCGTCTTCACGACTTCGCTGCGTCTCATGCACCGGCTCATCGGCCTTCGCGCGGGAGCGTTCGCTCAACTTTTCGTTCCGCTGTTTGGCCTTTGTCACCGCATCAGCCAAGTCACGCGACGCTTGTTGAAGTTCCGCCAAGGGAGTCGCGGCGTCGAGTCGCTCCGCCTTTTGGGCAGCCTCGGCGAGCATTTGGCGTGTGGACCGAATTTCGTCGGTTTCCTCGCGAGGTTTGTTCCAACCGACGGCCCGCTCGGCGGCGTTCATGACCGAGCGTTCCAAGTCACCGACGCGTTTGGCAGCTCCTCGAAGTTCGTTTCGCAGTTGTTGTTTCCGCTCGTCAAAAACCGCATCGGCCCGCTCGAGCGATTGACGCATTGCTCTCTCCTCGTTGACCGCTCGCGACAAAATTCGTTGAGCTGCTTCCGCAGATTCATCCGAGATCTCGTCGAGTTCTTTCTGCATCGGTTCATTGCGTTGAAGTTCTCGCTCGAGTTGTTCAAGCATGGCCGACGCATCACTCTGCGTTTGCTGCGAAATTCTCGCCGCATCGGCGTATCGCTTTTCCAATTGTTCGTCGAGCCCCAGTTCGATCTCGGATTCTCGCATGCGTTCGCGCGACTCACTGACGTCTTGGCCAGCGAGCGCCCGTTCAAAGTGATCCGCCGTTTGATTCAACTCTTGCTTCATTTCGGCCAGCGACTGCGCCGCTTGATCGAGGGCCTTGGCCCGCTCCGCATCGCTCATGGCTGCTTTCGAAAACTGCATGGCATCGGTCGTGTTTCGCGATAGCTCGTTGAGTTTCGCAGAGGCCACATCGGCATCGCGCGCTAAGTCGCGATCGGACGCATCCATCAAATCGCGAGTATTCGCCAGATCCACCAACGAACGAATCGTCTCACGAGCCGCAGCTTCGGCGGACTCCTGGGGCGTCCTCAACGACTCTTCCGTCGCTGGCGCCGAGTCGCTCCGTTGTGCGATCTGCTGGGATGCCACCTCGGCCCGCTTGGCTGCCTGGCGCGCTTGCTCGGGCAATGACAGGACGTATTTGGACAGCGTTTGCCTAGCCTCCTCGGCAATCGGATGTAAGTTATCCAGTGCGGTACTCAATTCTTGATGAAGACGCTGCAGCGGCAAAATCACCGGCACAAGCGGGTCTTTGCTGTAGCGTCGTTCGCTCAATTGTCCGGCGGCGCGTTGGGCGATTTCGTTGTACCGGAGCGTCGCGAACGGCTGGATCAATTTCCATTCCAGGTCCGATTGCTGCATCAGTCGTTCGCTGATCTGGATCGACGATTGAATACGTTCAAAGGCAGTCGGATCTCCGAATCGACTCGACGCTTCGCTTTCCACATCCGATTGCGATTGCAACAGCGAAAGGAGTTGACGTTGGGTCTCGACAAGTTCGTGCAAGGCCTCGAGTCGACCGCTGGCTTGAGCGATTTCCGAATGGACTTGGGTCGCAGGAATCTCTTTATAGTCCTGGAAGCCTTCGGACGTGACGTTGGCTATCGCGCGTCGCATGAGCGTTAAATCGGAGACAAACTGGAGGTCGGCCAGCGGCAAACTTTGCTGCAATGAGACCGCGCGATCCAGTCGCGACTCCAATCCGTTTGCTGACGCCGCGTACCAAATGTTGAACTCTTGCGTGTTACGGCGCGACTGGCGAGCCTTCTCGCTGTCCGTTTCTCGTTCCGCGTCTTTATGTGAACGCGATGCCTCGTGGCCATACCGTTTGAGTTCATCGACCAAACGCGAATACGAAGGAGTCGTCGATTCGGCAAATTTGATCGGCAAATCTCGCAATGTGTTTGCAGCTTGTCCATCAAAAATGCCATAGGTCGTTCGATCACGCAGTTCGTTCTGAAAACTCGCCAACTGCGATCGGGAGTTTTCGATTCCTGGAAAATCATCCACCAGTAACTGCAAACGCGAATCCCAATTCTCCGACCACTCCACCCAACGATTCAATTGTTGGTGAGTTGACTCCATCATCACGGGGCGCTGTTCTTCCACCAGTCGACCAATCTCTTGGATTCGCTGGATGGCGATTCGCAGGTAGCGAGGCCAACGCTGGTCGGCGATCTCGCGGTCGGGGTCCATCAATGGATCGACACTCGCATGCAGCGAGTTCGCGTCGTTTGCGACAGCCAACATCATCTTGTGACTCACGATCGCTTTGGCAAACAATTCCGACTGCCGAAGCAACGATTCCAACTCACGCGAATCACGCACAAACTCGTTCCATTCGACGATCGTGTCTTCTTCGGATCCATCCGCGCTGGGCAATGCCGAATCACCATCACTGGAACGACTTTGTTGCATACCTTGGGACGCCAACTGCAACACTTTCAACCGACGCTCGAGCTCGATGAAGGCTCTGCCCAATTGGTGAATCATCGCCGCATCACTGGTTACCGTTTCCTTGGCGGACAATTGATTGAGTTCCGTACGCAGCGTCGCCAGAGGTTCGAGCAACGAATCCACGGACGTGGTCAATGACTTGAAGAAACCAGCGGGTGGATTGGCTTCATTCTCCATCGCCAATTTGGCAAAGGGTGCGCAGTCCGAAACCCATTTCGATAGATCGCGAACCAGCACGGCGAAACGGCGCAATGGATCATGGCGGTCTTTAGCAAATCCCTCGTCGGCGACCAGGAGTTCGACGACTCGGCTTTCGCCACTACGATCATGACGGTCCTGGGCGACTATTCGAGTCCGAATGACGTCCCCGGGCGATAGCGCCTTGACCATCTCTGAGTCGACTTGGCGTCGCGGAAGCGAAACAAACTCCTCGAGATCGGTCAGCTCCCACTTCCAATCGAGCGAAAGTTCGGTTGCCGGTTGATCCACCTCGATTCGACGGGAGACCCATTCGCCGGAATTGATTTGAAACAGTTGTCGGACGTTGTCCAGCGGTAAATCGTCGACCACGGTCGCCGACAATTCGAGAACGTCCAGTGGCGAAACTAATTGCGATTGAAGGACTCCGTCACCCCATCGAGCCACCGGCGGTGTGTCGGTAATGGGCGTGATCGAATAACGTGGGCTGAATGGGTTACTCAATCCGCTAGCACGGCTGACACTGTCTACGTTGTAACTGGCGGGTAATCGGACGGGCAACTTGACTTGATGTCGAAGGTGCAAATCATCGAGGGCTTCGAGATTGATCTCGTATCGTCCACCCTCGAAACGTAGCACCGCATTGTCGACGGGTTGATCGAAGGTCACCGCCATTTCGACCACTGTGCCCGCGAGCGCCTTGATGTCCCCGTGGTCGGTCGTCACCACCGCATCGTCCAACAAAGCATATTCGGGGTAGTGATAACGCAATTCGAACGACTCGGCACGCGGACGCGGCTGGGGCGTCAAACGCTCCCACAACGTGATGCCGTCACCACCCCGAATCCGATAGTCCACTGGCGACGCACCGACCGGCAGATTGGCGGAAAACTCATGGGTTTGGCGTCGAGTCATGATCGCTTCACCCGATCCGCCTTCATCGGTTAACCATTGCAAAACGACTTCGTCGACCGGTTCGCCGCCGACCGAGACCACCACACCGACCGCATCGCCTTGGGCGACGCTCCGGGTGGCGGGCGATGGCGAAATGATTCGTATTTCCGAACGCGAAACGCGTTGAATCGGGACACCGGGTAGCATCGCGCGAGCCATCCGTTTGCCGAATTGCAACGATGGGATCATCGTCAGCAGGACCAGACCGGCAACAAGGATCCCGACAGCCATCATCCATCGTTTGAGTAACGCAACCGGCAGCATGCGTCGCGGGTCGATGGTCGCGACCTGGCGAGCCACGGTGCCCTTGAGTCGATCGAGGAACACCGGCGAACCGTTCACTTGGCCAGGCTCGGCCAACTCGACCGCGGAAAGTAGATCCTCGCGAAACCGCGGATCCACACTTTCAATTTGTCGCGCCAATGTTCTTGGGTCGTTCACCGACATCTCGCGCAATCCATACCACCATCCGGCCAGCGCCGCGGACGCGTAACCGACAAGGCTGAGTGTCCACCGCATTGGCTCGCTCAGGAACCACTGGTAATCGCAAAAGCCGACCACCAGCATGGCGATTCCAAACACGCCCACCGCGGCAAGCGCGGCGCGACCTAGCAGAAGTCGACGACGGCGATTCGCAAAGGATTCCAAGCGACGTGAAATGACCGCGTCAAAATCGACTTTGCGAACATCAGTGGTGGATGCCGTAGACATGTTGATTAAACCAATCCCGCACGTTTGCGAAGTAGCCATTCGATTCCGAGCAAGACAATGACGGCCCAGAACCAATAGAACGATTGCCATACAATCACGTCCGTCTCCACGACCATTCCGCTGGAGAGCGGTTTTATCTCGGCCAGAAGTGACGATGCGTCTGATTCATGAAAGTACTTTCCCTTGGCGGCAACCGCGATTTCCTCAAGCACTTTCGCATCAAGACTCACTTGGCGAAACTCAAATGAATTGTTGGAACCGACCCAAATCGGGGTGCTCGCCGTGAGTGCCGATGCATCGTAGCCGCTGGCTTGCACGCGTATCTCCATGGCACCATCACTCAACGGTGGCGTCTGGGCGCGATACGTTCCACGCGCGGCATCGTCGACGACCATCGGGACCGTCGAAACCGGTTGGCCATCACGCATCAAGATCGCGTCCACCGTCGCGTTGGACACTGGTGCCGAAGCGGCGTCTTGCAATCGAACGCGAATTGCCGCCGATTCGCCTTGGTCGTATTCAACCTTGTCCGTACCGATGGAAATGTATTGGTCACTGACGCTGTACGGTGGCTGCATCGCTGCGCTCAGCAATTGATTCCAAAACCGCGAGTGGAAACGGTCGGCAACCTTGTACCGCCAACGCCACGTTTGATCGCTCGCCAAATAGAACACACGCCCAGCCCCGAATTGCCGTGTGACCAACCAAGGTACTTTGCCGCCGGGCGAAACGATGTCGCCACTCAAACTTGCGGCCCGCGGTGTGGCTGCCGCCCAAACTTCCGCATCCGGTTTCGCGACCACACTGGGAACGGAAGTCGGCGCGGGCAACAATGACCACAACCGAGACTCCTGGTTAGGATCACCGAGCAACCCCAACGTGGTTTCGCTGCTACCCATCGTTGTCGGCTCGAGCGATTGAACGTCGATACGCGTCGCGCCCGCATCGAAGCGGACGGGAACCAAATCAGCGAGTGTCCCTCCAGCCATTTGACGAATTCGGTCGTATTGCCCGTCGACGATTACCAGCCCGCCGCCCCGCGTCACGAACTCTCGCAAATTCAACGCGTCGACTTGAGAAAACTGGTCCGGTGGCACTTCGCCAAGGATGATGCCGTCGTATCTGGAAATTGCTTCGCTGGAATTCGGCAATTCCCCGGACTTATCACCGCGCATCACCGATTCATTGTCCGTTCCAGGGCCAAACAAGATGGTGTCGACTTGCCACGCCGGGTCTCGATCAAACAAATTGCGGATGTAGCGAATCTCCCAGCGACTTGATCCGTCCAAGATCAACAAGCGTCGGTCCCGTGTGGTTGCCGCAACTCGAAAATCAAGTGAGTTATTCTCTGTCGCCAGATCGCCTTCGGTGGCTTCGACGATCGCACGAAGCTCCAACACCACGGTTCCACGCTGGATGCCGCGTCCCGATGCTTCCTGGAGTGACTTGGCCAATTCTTCGACGTCAAACTCGAACGGTACACGTTGTTCCGATCCGCTGCGCTCAACGTCGGCAGCATCGAGAGTCTGCTGCCACACGATCTTGTCACCCGACTCGATACGCAACGAAGTCGGTGGCTGAAGAGCCCCCGTTCGCTTGACGAGCACGCTACCGGCAAGCCTACCGTCCGAAGCGACACTCTCCGGACGCTCGACACTCACGATGCCGACATCCGCTCGCTCGTCGGAGGAACCAAATCCGATCGTGTGGATCGCCACACCTCGTGACGCCAATCGTGTCGCCACTTCGGTTGCCGATTCTCCACGGTTATCGCGACCATCGGTCATCATCACAATCGCGCTTCGGCTCGCCAGGTCGTCGCCGTTCTGGTCTGGCGCGAACTTGCCTGGATCGACCGGTGTCACCGACAACCCACTGGCCAAGTCCGTTCGTTCGCCCTCGGGCACCAAGGACGCGATCGCCGTGGTATTCAAACGATCGTCGCTCGCGTGCGTGAGCGAGTCGCTGGACGACCAAACGACCGTCGGCGATCCTGAGGCAAAGCTCACGACATCGACGTTGTGAGTTTTCGATAAAGTGTCGAGCCATCCGGGCGTTTCGGCCGTTCCGGTGAGCAACCGAGTCGCTCGATCCAGGCGCGTGGCACTGGCCCCTCCCTCACCCGAATCCGTCAACGACATGCTTTCCGACGTGTCGATGGCAAAGACGACTCGCCCCAGCGTTCCCACTACTTGACGCTTGTGCCAAATCGGGCCAGCCAAAATGAAAATGACTGACGCTACCGCGGCCCCACGCAGTGCGGGAAGCAAATTATTGTAGGGAAAGCCTAGCGACTTGGTTTCTCGCAAATAGTACCAAACGACACCCAATGCGGCGGCCAATCCCAGCGTTAACACCAACCAGGGCGACAGATCACTCGTAAAACGCAGCGAACCCATCATGACACCATCGTCCGTACGCTAGGTGCATTTCGCGGTTTCACCAACCGTTGCTGCTGAAGAAAAATCTCTAACACGAGTGCGGCCAACAAAAAGGCGAGTATCCATCTCCAAATCTCTCGACCGAACCGGTCGACTTTCTCATTGCTCACGAGAGATTCAATGTCCGTATGCATCGTGGCACCAAGTCGTGACGCGAAGGCCTCGCCGCGAGCACCACCGGCCGGACGCAACTGGGATTCTTCGGGATCAACTTCGGCAACCCGCAACGTCGATCGGATGACGGTCTCGCCGGTCGAGTCGTCGGCCATTTGACGAAACGCGTAAACACCGACACCAGCCCGGGTATCATGAACCAGATGAGGCGCTTCGGATCCGCCGGGAACCGTCGAAACTTCGATGGGCAACTCCTTCTGGACCGGTGGCTCGATCGTGAATGTTGCGTTCGACGTGGCTTTGGAGCTTGCCGCGTCAACGGAAACCGCGAATTCACTTAAGGGGACTCGCATGGTCTCGCCCACAAAGACATTGGGCGTTTCCGTGCCGCCGGCAAGATCAATGACGAGTTGTTGCATCAGGGGCAGGAAAACTGGTCGCAAGGGCAATGACGTCCATTCGCCGTCGGCCGAAATCGCGAATTGGACCACTCGACCGCGTCCCCACGGCGCAAGTATTCCCAGGGGAACCCCCGTCGTGGTCTGCAAGAGCACGGTCTGTTGCACGCTCCGCGGTGACTCCGGTTCGGAATTCGATTGCCCCGTTGATTCACCCTCCGCTTGACTGCGGACGACCAATTCTCGATACGCGTACACATCCACATCGTCCAGCGCCGAACTTGATTGCGGCAGCACCGAGGACCACGGGGCGAATTGCTGGTTGAGTGTCGCCTTCACGATCCGCGCCGATTCACGTTGTTTCGGATTGCCGAGCACCTTACCCAACTCGGCTGGCAAAATGTACTCGGCATCCTTCGAAATCCATTTGGCGTTGTATTGTTCTTGCTGCAATTGGTTCCCGTCGAATATGACCAGCGAACGGCCCGATTCGACAAACTCAGCCAATCGACTGCGCAATGATTGACTCAATTCGCGGACGTTCGCCAACACAACTACGTCAGCATCGTTCTTGGTCAACTCTTCCGTGATACGTTGGACTGGATCGATTCGATCGGCTTTGATCGTCCGACTGCGGACCGCATCTGGCAATGTTGAACCACCGAAGCCGAACGGGCTCAGCGCGATCGCGAGAAAGTCGGTCTCGCCTTCGAGCGGCTGCTTACTCGTTTCACCATCGACCAACAAGACTTGGACACCGTCCATCACTCGAATGGCAATCTGTCGCTGGTTGTCCGCTAATAGCGCATCGGGCCACTCGACCGAGACGCGAATCGCGTGCACACCCGAGCTTTCGAACGTATGTGCAAGTCGGGTGGTGGTACTGGATCTCGGCTGGACCGCGATGCGTTGCGACTGGATTGGTTGACCGTTGATTGACCACGTGACCCCCACGTCGTTTCCGAACCGGTCGGTATCGTTGCGAACTCGCGCTAACAATCGCAACTCGCGCCCTTTCACCGCGACTTGCGAGTCCATCGCGATCGCTTCGACAAAAAGATTGTTGGGTAGCTCAGCGGGATTGCCGACATCGAGCACGGCGACCGAGGCCGCGGGCTCCATCGCCGCCAGCACACGTTGCTGGGGCGCAAGATTGTCCAATACCGCGTCCGTCACATCGCTGCTTCGCATATCGGTGACCACGACAATCCGTCGTTGGGCATGCGCGGCGTCCGCCAGAGCCGTGGTGGCGCCTCGTATGAGCGCATCAAGTTGGGCATTGTTTCCTCGCGGCGTGATATCGCTGATTTTTCGCAGTGCATCGTCACGCCCCATCGTGGAAACCGGCGACCCGATCTCGCTACTGCGGATCAACATCACTTCGTCACGCCGCGACAAATGACTGAGATAGTCGCTGATCGCGGCGATTCCTCGCTGCATCGCGGTCTGGCCATCGTCACTGGTCGCGCTCATCGAGCGACTATCATCAATCGCGATCACGATCGATTGGGCCGCGTCCCCAGGCAGGGCGCGAAAGCCCGTTAGCACCGGGCGTGCGAGTGCAAACGCAAGCAGAATGGGGATCGCGCATCGAACCAGCAACAATAACAACTCGGTGATCTGCAACCGGCGTTGATTCGTGCGCACGATCGCGTCGAGCAAATGCATCGCCCCCCACTGGACCGTTTTGAATCGGCTTCGAAAAAGCAGATGAATCGCCAGCGGAATCGTGAACGCGAGTGCTCCGAATGCCAGCAGTCCATTGAGCAGCGTCATGACACACGTCTCCGATACGCCAGGTATTCGGCCAACGCATCGGCGTACGGTCGATCGGTCGTGATCCTCACCAGGTCGACTCGGTGCGATCGACATGCTCGACGGAGTGCCGCGTCATGTTCATCAAGTCGCTGCAGATACGCATCGCGGAGCGCCTTGGCATCCACCGTTTGCTCCTTGGACGGGTTCTCCAAATCCTGGAATTGGGTCCGTCCAGTGAACGGAAAATCGACTTCGTCGGGATCCAAGATCTGGAAGAATATCACTTCATGGTGCTGAGACCGAAAGTGCGCCAGCGCCTTGGCGATCGAATCCACGTCCCCCATCGAATCGGAGATGATGACTAGCAATCCGCGGCGATGAAGTTTCGTTGCGAGCGTGTGAAAGACGCCACCCAAATCGGTCTCGCGGCGCGTCGCGCTGCCGCAAAGCGCTTTCAAGATCTCTCGAAGGTGACTAGCCCGACTCCGGGGCGGCAAGTGATCTCGAGGCTCGTCGTCAAATGTCACCAACCCGACCGAATCCTGTTGGCTAAGCATCAGGTACGCGAGCACGGCGGCCAGTCGCACGGCGTAGTCGTATTTCGTCAGCCCCCCGCCGCGATCGCCGCCGTAGGCCATCGAACCGCTGCGATCGACCAGCAGCATGCACTTGAGATTCGTTTCCTCTTCGAACTCACGGACGAATAACTTGTCGCTCTTGGCAAAAACCTTCCAATCGATCGAACGCAGCTCATCGCCGCGGACATAGGGCCGGTGCTCCTTGAACTCGACACTGAACCCCTTGTGGGATGATCGGTGGCGTCCCGAGCAAAACCCTTCCACCACTTCGCGGGCCAGCGCCTGCAACTTCGCGACGCGAGACAAATCGGCCGGGGTAACAAGATCAAGGATCCGCATCGAGAACGAACTTTGGCGGGAATGGGGCAGGTACGGCCTCGAGTGGGGCTTACCGACTATTGTATCCCAATTGCCTACAAAAAAACGATCCTAGACACATTGATGCAGATCATTGTTCAAGCTCGCTCTACCGTTGCGATCCGTCCAGCCCGAATTCTGCCGCGATTCTGCGCTACCATTTAGCAAAAAAACAATTCGAAAGTCGGATGCGGCTCTTGTCAACTTGACGATAAGCCCTCAGATGAACGGATTGGAAACTCGATGATGCGTCCCGTCGCTTGCCCCGCGATTTCCGGGATCGTCACGTTCAACTGCCCTTGCGAGAGCTCCCGTGAATATTGCCCCAACGAGCGCATCGCCGCATGTGACTGCGGCCAATCCGACTAGCGCCGAACCCCAAACCTTTACATCGCGTGAATTCGATGATGCGTTCGAGTTGGCGAAACAGGCTCTCGGATACGTCGGTAAGTTTCGCACGCCACCGAGCCCCGAAATTTTTGAATTGTGGTATCGATACGTCGAAGGGAAAGACCCGCTGCTCAATGAACGCATGTCGTTTCTCGTCAACGATTCGGGAACCGCGAATCGGTCACAAATCAACTCGCTTCGGCATGAGTTTTTTCATCGGACCGATGCCGCCAATCACCAGCGCACGGCGGATGAATTGATCGCGAGCATGAGTGGATTGGAAACGATGATCCAGTCCCAAGCAGACGCGGGAGAGCGATTTGACGCGTCGCTGAATCGCACGAACCAGAAACTCGTCGTGGGCTCACCGAGTCTCGAGGACGTCAAGGGCTGCGTGAGCGAGGTGCTCGCCAGCAACGAAAAGATGCGCAGCCAGTTGGTGCAAATGAAAATCCAGCTCGCCGAATCCCAAGCCCAGATGGATCGCTTGAGAACGAGCCTCACCAATTCGCAATTGCTGTTGATGACCGACGCGCTGACCGGTGTCGGCAATCGCCGCTATTTCGACTCGCTGATCGCACGAGAAGTGAACCAATATCGCTCCACCAGTGGGTTGAAACTATTGCTGTTAGTTGATCTTGATAATTTTAAAGCCATTAACGACACCTACGGTCACGACTCCGGCGACGTCGTCATTCAATTCGTCGCGGGAGTTTTAAAATCGATCACCGATGATGCTGAACTCGCACGCTACGGCGGCGACGAGTTCGCGATTTTTGCGACCCCGGTTGACCACGAGGCCGGAAAGGTATTCGCGGATTCCATCATCGAGGCATTCAGCCGCAAGAAACTCACGCTCACCCGAACCGGCGAGACTATCGGTCGAATCTGTGTCAGCGTCGGCGCCGCTTTCTTACACGCGGGCGAGAGTCAAACCGATTGGTTCGATCGCGCCGACAAGCTTCTCTACCGAGCGAAAACGGGCGGCAGAAACATGGTGATGATTGAACGCAAAGTCGGCTGATTGGCTAACCGAGCCGCTTGGCGTAGATCCACCATTCCGTGACCAAAATCCCGAGCATGACCACTAGCAACCAACGCCAGTACTCGCGACGAGTTTGAGCGAGAGAGGTTGTCGCGGTCACGGTTTGGTATCCAAGTTGGATTTCCTCGACCGCCGCAATCGTGCTTTCTCGCTGGTCGAACAAATTGATCGTGAACAAGTCGGCTAATTTGTCGTCCGCTCGCACCAGATAATTTCCCGGCGTCTCCGTTTGCGAGAACTCGGTCGTTCCCGTGGAATCGATTGACACGGACATCACGCGCTGATCGTCACGAGCGATTGTGAGTGACTTGGCATCCGTCTCGACGCGAATTCGCACATTCTGGCCCGGCTGGTACGACTTTGCCGCACTGCGTTCTTCCGCACCCGCAAGGACTTTCAAGGTGTTCAACACGAACACCGGCCACGATCGTTCGGCGTACCAATTCGTATTGATTTGAAGCTCGCCACTTTCACCGGTCGAAACGACTTCGAATCCGAGCACAAGATCTTGGTAGCCATCGCGGGGTGCAATGGCGAGCACCGCCCCCACGTCCGCGCCCACCAACTCCGACGTGCCAGCCGGCCCGATGAGTCCTCGCCCTCGATACACGAGCAAGGACAACAATTCGACGTATCTCATCAACGGGTGCGTCCGATCAGCGTCAATCAATACCACGGGCTGCGGTTCACTGGACCAGGCCCAGCCGCTTGTCGGTAACGCTCCGATGAAAAACGTATTGGTCGTCGGCATCACGGGGGGAGAACAGCGATCAAAGATGATCAGATCGTCGCGCGCCGTCGATGCTCGCGATTGGTAGTCGTCACTCTCGAGGTAATTGGGTGGAACGATTTCCACTTCACAGATCTTTCCTGCCTTGAATGTGCTCAGGGCGAGTTCGAGCGGCTTGTTGCCCGTCGTCACCAGCAGGACTGAAACCGAATGCGCCGGAGCCAAACCCGCGAACGCGCTATTGTCGATGGCGAGATCATCCTGCACGTCGAGCGTCAACGTCATCGCGACGGCGTCCTCGTTTTCAAGCTTGAACGAAACCCCCGATTGCTCGCCAGGTGCGAGATCGACCGCCGCGGCATCCGCCAATTCGCCCGCAATCGTCAGTGTCGCGGTCGCTTTCGCCGGCGACGCACCCAAATTCATGATCGTCGCAAACGTCTGCAATTCACTGGGGCGATCCGGATTACGCTCCGCCGAGAACGCCGTGATCGCAAGGTTCGAGGCAGTCTGGGAACCGATGGCGATATATTGCGGCACCAGGTTATCGAGTTCGACATCGGTGACACTCGGAAACCCACCGTCGCTGTACATGATCAACCGAGCTGGTTCCACTCGCGCTGGCGTCGTTGACTCGTTGCCGTCGTTGCTCACCACGCCCGCCGTGATCGATGCACCGGCAAGCCCATCGGCGGCCCGAAGCGCCGAGACGACGTCGGTAGGACGATCGGAGACTTGCACACGATCCAGCGCTTCTCGCAATCGGCGACGGTCCGACGTAAAACGCTGCATCACCTCCGCAGTCGAGTCGA
Source organism: Pirellulaceae bacterium (assembly GCA_041741195.1). Classification (GTDB taxonomy): domain Bacteria; phylum Planctomycetota; class Planctomycetia; order Pirellulales; family Pirellulaceae; genus JBBSJZ01. The sequence continues at coordinate 242,447 of JBGSKM010000060.1, read as the reverse complement.
AGGCGATCAACATCGCAGATTCGTTGTCCTGCATCACGTCAATGCGTTCACCGATCAATCGCTTTGCCTGAGCGAAACGAGTCGTATCGATTTCGACATCTGTCGATTGCATACTCGCCGACCGATCGATCATCAACACGATCCGCGATTGGCTCGACGACTCGCCGTGCACCCCCGGTCGAAACAAGGCAAGCGCCGCAAGCAACACCGCCAACAGTTGCAGCAACAGCAGCACGCTCCGTCGCAACCGCTGGAGCAAGCTGTTGACGTGCAGATCTTCGATGGTCCGCGACCAGAGAAACGTGCTGGGAACTTCGATCACTTCGCGACGAAGCTTCAAGAAATACATCAGTACGATCGACACCGGGACCGCCGCCATCACGGCCCACTGCCACGGGGCTAACGTCGATACCCAACTCATCGGACAATCCCCCGTTGCCGCAGGTATCGCGCCACGATGGTATCAACCGGCATATCGGTTTGCACAGGAACGTAAACGATTGATCGTCGACTGCAAAACGTGCGAGCCGACTCCATGAACGATCGCACCGTTTGTCGGTAGCGGTCCAGCACGTAAGAGTTGAGCGTGACTTCCGCCGTGTCACCGTCTTCGACATCGACCAGCATTCGATCCCCTCGCAGCGGCGGGTCGATTTCCTCGGGCGTCAACAGATGGATGAGAAACACATCCATGCGGCGCCCGACTAACATCCTTAGCGCCGACTCGTAGCCGCGTTTGTCCAGCAGGTCGGTGATCAACACCACTACGCCCGTTCCCGAATTCCGAATCGAAAAGTCCTTGACGGAGTCAAACAACGGCTCGTTGGAACCACTATTGACGGAATCGACGTATCGCAACATTTTCCACAGTCCCGCACGACCGCGCAACGTTGGCGCACGCCGCCCCGCCTCACCCAGCGCAGCCACACAGACTCGATCGCTGCGGCATAGACCCACGTAGCCGATCGCCGCCGCCAATTGCTTGGCCACATGCAACTTCGTCGGTTCACCAAAGTTCATCGACTCGCTGGCATCGAACAACGAATAGATATGCAGATCCTCTTCCTCTTGAAACAGTTTCAAGAACAGCATGTCCAATCGCGCATACAGATTCCAATCAATTAGTCTCAAGTCATCGCCAGGAACGTAGTTGCGAAAGTCGGCAAACTCAACGCTTTGGCCCTTTCGCTGACTCCGCCGCTCTCCCTTCATCCGCCCGCGAAAGACTTTTCGCGACACCAACTCCATCCGCTCCAATTGAGCGAGAAGCTCCGGAGAAAGCAGCGACGATGGTTCCGCACTTGATGACATAGTCGACGCATTGTACCGACGCGACGCAGCCCGACCAATGACCGGCGGTCATCCGCAACCACGATTGATTCGACTTGCGATCTCTCGCGAGCAAGACGGCGACATTGTCAAAACATGCCACCGCCGCCCATGCCTCCGCCTCCACCACCCATGCCTCCCATGCCACCGGCCATGCCTCCGCCAAACCCGGTCGGTGAGCCCGCAGTTGGAAACTCGATGTCTTTGCCGGTGTCGGGGCCAAAATGACTGTTGCGAAGCACTTGGACGAGACTCTCGATTTCCATGTGAGTATCCAAGGTCGTTGCGACCATAAGTCCAGGTCGTTGTCGTGGTGTCAATCCGACCGGCGAAATCGACGATGGGCCGCCGAGTTCTTCCCAGGTGTCTGGATTCACACTGGATTGAATCAACTGCATCAGTGACGAAGCGTCGTTACTTGGCAAACCGAGCCCATCGATCCAATAGACGCGTAGAAGCCGACGTTGTTCGGCCGCATCTCGACTGGTCACTACTAGCTGTTCCCCGCTGATCGTGAGGCAAAGCTCCAGCTGATCCAGAAACGAGTCGAGCGTTGACCGAAGCGTTAGATCTTTGACGTTCAGTTCACAGAGCATATCGCGTGAGATTCCATTCTCTTCCAAACCCGCTTGATCGATCGAAATCGGTACGCCCATTTTTTCACTGACGATCGAAATCACAGACTCCAATGGTTCTTCTTGGAATTCGAACGACGCTCTGACCTTGAGACCCTCGGCAATTCGAATTGCCGCTTCTTGGTCGACGTTGACCCATTGATGGGCGCCGATGCCTTGTCGTGCGAGTTCAGCGGTATCGGCGGTGATCACAATCGAGTCATCTCGCACGTCAGCCCGCAGCGCCGCAGGACGCAACATTTGACGCAGCGCGACCTGCAACGGTAGCCCGTCTGCTTGGTACGAAAACGTGGGACTCGCCGCCGCTTCGCTGGCTACCGCCAATCCGCGCGCGTCGGTGATAAACGGCAATCTGGTTTGCTTCAATAATTCCTGCGCGATCGTCTCAGTACCAACGTCTTGAACACTGAACGTTGCAGGCTCCAGCATTGCTTGTTCGATCATGTCGCGCATCTCCGCCAACTTTTTCGAGGATGCGCTGGGCGAAGCTGGTGGCACCGGCGCCGCCGGTGCGACAGGAGGTGTCGGAGCCACGGGTGCAGACGGTGTTGGCGGCGCTGTCGGTGCCGCGGGTGCTGCGCCGAATTGGGCAAGCACCGAATTGGACGGTAAAATCGTCGTCGGCGTCGCGTCGCGACCCACGTCAATCGCCACTGACTTGATCACGGATGGTTCTTGGCCAACCGTATTCCAAGTGGTTGTGGTGGTTATCGCAGCGATCGCGACGGCTGCGACGCATCCAAGAGTCGTGGTCCATGTCATCGTCGAAGTTCCTGGGTCGAGAAGAGATTCAAGAGGAGAGTTGTCGGGCAATATCGAATGTGAGTTCGAAAGTTGGTTGGTGATAAACGCGTCCGCACACCCAGCCGCACTCGCTCGGTCAACCGGCCAAGCGGCAAGAGCGGTGATCACAGCCGCGGACGTGACACCGCGTCGCCGGAGTAACCGTTCGAGCTGTCCTCGGCCCCGCTGCAATCGGCCACGAACCACATCGACGGTGACCCCCAATCGATCGGCGACGTCTGCGGTGGCGAGTCCGTCGATCCAGTGCAACACGATCGCGGCGCGGTAGGGCTCGGCAAGTTTCGATAGTTCCTCGTCGAGGATCCGAAGTTGATGTCGACGGGCGATTTGAACGAGCGGATCATTTTCCGACGGTGGATCGCTGACCAGTGGAATCACATCGTTTCGATAGCGTCGTCGTGCGGCGACGGCAACTCGGTATGCAGTGCCATACAACCACGACGCGAGTCGATCTCGCCTGCGGACTTTGTGCGCGGATTGCATGAGGCAGAGGAAAGTGGCTTGGAAAGCGTCGTCAACGTCTTGAACACGGCGGCACTGACGCTTGCACACACCGAGTACCAATGGCGCATGTCGCCGAACGAGTACCGCGAACAGTGCCTCGTCCCGATCGTTCAACCATGCCGATAGCAACTCGGAATCGGAAAGCGATTCTGCGGACTCAGGACAGACGGCGATGAGACGAGTCGGTGCGTTCATAGGATTCACGCTCCGTTAGTGCGAGGAACTGGCGAAGACGCGCGCGAAAAAAGAAAAGATTCGCAAAGTTTTTCGCATCCCTAGTGTAGTCGATTGCCGGGAATCGGTGCGCCGTCACGGCTTGGGTGTCACTCGAGCCCGAAACTGGTCCTTGAGTTTCGCGACTTGTTCGTCCGTCCAGTCCGGGGGCTGGGTGACGGCGACCCACGCGTCGATGTAGCTCGATGGCGAGTAGTTGTGGCCGTAGCCAATCGGGACGGCGGTCGACATCGACATATCGAAAGCGATTTGCAGGAACGTGATGATCGGATACCAACGCAGGTAAGGCGACACGTCGGGTCCCCGTGGATCGCTCAACCACTGTGGCGAACTCCACGCCAAGTCCGGCGAGAACCACACCATGGGATCGCTGGCATGTTGGATGTAGACGTTGCGCATCGCACCCCAAGGTTGAGCGGGATCGATCGAACTGGTCTCGGCCGTGAACCGCAACAACCGTCCGTCACGAAAAATCGGCAACCAAATCGGACTCCCTTCGTTGCGATGAGTCACTGCGGATTGCCACTTCTGGCTCGGAAATGGCGGACCGCTCCAAACGGCACCCGCAATGGGATCTTCAAAGATTTTCAACAGATCCGCCGACCGCTCCGAACCCAGTGAGCCGAGGCTCAAGCCGTGCAGATAGAGTCGTGGGCGATCTTCCTTGGGCAACGTTTTCCAATAATCGTAAATCTCGTTGAACAATGCGTCGGCCGACTCGATGGAGCGTCTGGGATCCACGAGGATGGTGATCCAGCTCGGCAAGTACGAGTACTGCATGCTGACGATGGCGCAATCGCCGCGATGAAGGTACTCCAGCGTATCGACGGCGGAAGGGTCCAGCCAACCGGTTCCCGTGGGAGTCGCGACAACCAGGAGCGACCGTTCGAATCCACCCACGCGTTTCAATTCCTCCAAGGCAAGCGCCGCCCGCTCTCGCACGGTGGGTCGCGATCTCAGTCCCACGTAAACTCGTAGCGGCTCGGCGGCACTATGGATGGCGTACGTCGCAACGTCTTCCAGCTTCGGACCGGCGACGAGAAAACTTTTTCCTTGGCGACCGATCGATTCCCAGTTGACGAGTGAATCGGGACTTCCGCAGTCCATTGATGATGTCGGTTGATCGATGCCGTCTTCGTCAAGCTCATCCGCCTTGGCAAAGAACGAATCGGCCGCGTCCAGCAGGCTGCGAGCGACCACATCATTGGCAAGGAATAGAGCGAAGATCGCTACAGTGGAATATCCGACCGCGTTGGCAATCCGCGGCGGCAGAAACCGTTTCAGTTGTCGCGACAACCAACCACTTGAACTAAAAAACAATCGTCCGAGCATGATCAAGACGATGGCAAATGTGATCGCGATGAGCGCGGTCGTCAACGGAGACGTGGATTGGAGCGGCTCGAGACCCATTCGTTCGCGAATCGAATTTTGCCAATACGTCATTTGCCACAGAAAACTGGCGAAGATGATTCCGACAACGACCGCCGCACTTCGTTTTAGAATCGGTCGGACCGAGGCCGATGGCTCGCGTAGACCCAGATAGCGATAGAGATCAGCCAACGCGTTTCCGCAAGCGTAACCGACAGCGATGGCGAATCCGGAAAGGAGACCTTGGACGGCAAAATGTCGCGGGATCAATGAGGGCGTGACCGACGCCGCAAAAAACAGTGCCGCTCCGACCAAGCCGATGAACGAGAATCCTTGGACATACTCGCGTCCCCAACCCACGATTCTCGATTTCACGGTCATTCTCAATGGTCCTTGCGGATAATCTTTGTCACGTCAAGCATCACCAATGTAGCGTGGAACAACGCGGACGGATTTCACCGTGGTGCTCATCACGTTACATTTTTGAAGCAAACAAAAGTTTCGTCCGATGCGTCGCATCCACCGAGCTGCGGGTCGAAACGTCAAACCACCACGCCCACTCCTCGTCCCCTGGTCAGTCATCATGCATCTTCACCATTCCTTAGCGGCGCTGGCCATCCTAGTCATGTTTGGAACTCAGTCGCGCGCGGAATCAGCCGAACTCCCCTCAGCCAGTCCAGAAGCCGTTGGCATGTCAACCGAGAAACTAAACCGTGTCGACACGGTCATGGAAAAGTCAATCGCCGACTCAAAGATCGCCGGCGGGATCGTGATGATCGCTAAGGACGGAAAGGTCGTCCTGCACAAGGCCTACGGCATGATGGATCGCGACGCGGGCAAGGCAATGGAGACCGATACCATCGTGCGCATCTATTCCATGACCAAAGCGATCACGACCGCCGCGGCGATGATGTTGGTCGATGACGGTAAACTCGCCGTCACCGATCCGGTGTCCAAGTATTTGCCCGAGCTTGAAAATGTGACCGTGATGGTTGATGGCGAAATCGAGCCGGCAAAGAACGCGATGACCATCGCTGATTTGATGCGTCACACCGCCGGGTATAGCTTCGGTTTCTCAGGCGATCAATCGATCAACAAAAAATACAGTGCGTTGGGAGTGATGGATCGTGACGTGACGCTTGCGGACATGCAATCGAAACTGGGGGGCATACCGCTCGCGTTCGAACCGGGCACCGACTGGCTTTACAGTATCTCGATCGATGTACTAGGTCGAGTCATCGAAGTCGCTTCGAACCAACCGCTCGACGAGTTCCTAAGCGCACGAATTTTCCAACCGCTTGGAATGGACGATACAGGGTTCTATGTACCCGCGGACAAAGTTGACCGTTTTGCCGTGAACTACAACAGCGATGGTCGAGGAAATCTCACCGTCGGCGACGCTGTTTCGACGAGCCCCTTTTTGACCAAGCCCGCGATGCTCAGTGGTGGCGGAGGATTGGTGTCCACGGCAGGCGATTACATGCGATTTTTGTTAATGATCGACAACGGAGGTGAATTCGAGGGAGTTCGACTGCTCCAACCGGAAACCGTGCGGCAGATGATAACGAACCAAGTTCCCGAGTCTGCGGGCTGGGTGACGTTCGGCGAGGAAGTGCGCACGGGTGTCGGTTTCGGCTTTGGTTTCAATGTGCGAGTTGAACTCAGTGACTGGGATCCCGATGGCAAGATCGGTGAGTATGGTTGGGGCGGCGCGGCCAGCACTCACTACTGGGTTTCGCCCCAAGACAACCTGATCGTCATTACTCTTGAACAAGTGATGCCGTACCAATGGCACACCGAATTCGCGTTAAAAGAAGTCATCTATGATGCGCTTTAAGCGCAGGTAGCTCACTCCATTGATATTGAAATGCAACAATCATAATGACGAATCAAGTAAAAACGTTCGGGGATCCGACCGCGGTAGCCGAGGCCTTCGCGGCACACTTTGCCCAGTGGATCGCCAGCCAAGATCGACCAAAAATCACCGTGGCCCTCTCCGGCGGCAGCACACCCAAGTTGCTGTTTCAATGCTGGGCGACACGATACGCCACATCGATCCCATGGAGTCGTATCCATTTTTTCTGGGGCGATGAACGATGTGTCCCGCCAATGGACAGCGACAGCAACTATGGCGTGGCCGCATCACTGTTTCTCAATCCCGCGGCCGTACCGATGACCAACGTTCATCGAATTCTGGGCGAGGCATCTCCAGAGAGCGAATGCTCTCGCTACGAAACAGAGATCCGCGAACATGTGGAAACGGACGCTAATGGATTGCCGCGTTTTGACATGGTGATTTTGGGGATGGGAGATGATGGACACACCGCGTCGATCTTTCCACATCAAAGCGAGTTTCTGCGATCCGAAAGGATCTGTGAAGTCGCCACGCATCCGACCTCCGGCCAAAAGCGGATCACGCTCACTGGACCGGTGATCAATGCGGCGCACCAAGTTGCGTTTCTAGTGACGGGCCAGTCGAAAGCGGAGATCCTTGCCAAGATCATCAAAAAGTCGAGTGATTCGCGGCTTTATCCGGCGGCGCACATCGCTGCCCAACATGTCGATTTTTATATCGACTCCGGCGCCGCCAGTGGGCTATAGCTTCAGCCGTATGCGCGAAAACAGGAAGGACGCTGGTTATTCCACCGACGTGCCCAGGGGGACTTCCTGTCGCGTGTAGACGCTGGGGTAGACAAACGTCGGTTCGATCTCAGGGCATAAGTAATGAAAGCGTTCGGACAGCGGGCAATCCGCATCCATCAACGTCGCAGTGATTTCCACGGGCGCATCTTCACTTGGCCCCACTAGTAAGCGAGCGATCCAGTCGCCGGTGGTCGTCGCGGTCACGGAACTTGAGATTACCTCACCGCGGATCGACGTCGTCTCGAGTCGGAGATCCGATTCCTCCGAATCGAAATCGGCCACACCGGAGAATCGAATGTCCAGCGCGATCAATCCGTCTTGGCGTTCCACATTCAAGGCGGTTGCTCGAGCAACGCCCGACTCTTCACCACGGTCACCCGCGAAGAAGCAAACGTCGTAGCGTAGATTCATCGGCTGATCGAGTCTTGGCGTTTCCGCGGGTATCCAATAGGCAGCGATGTTATCCACGCCCTCGTGCGCCCCAGGCAACTCGAGCAACTCCACCACGCCCTTTGCCCAGTCGCCTCGGGGACGCACCCAAACACTCGGCCGTTTGTGATACTGGGCGTTGTAATCATTGAAGTGGTAAAACGAACGATTGCGTTGCAACAAACCGAAACCGCGCAATCGATCGACTTCGATTCGAGTGACCGACGGATACTTTTGACGAGCAAACGCCCTCCAAATCCATCCTTGGTTCGCGTCGCGAATCAACAATCCATCCGCGTCGTGGACCGCAGGACGTGAATCCAAGGGCGGGGCGTCGAGTCCGTCGCCCCAGATCCACATGCTGGTCAGCGGAGCAAACGCGACTTTCTCGGGGACCTCGCGAAAGTACAACGAACACTTCACCGCGATCCTTGTTTCGGTCGTTCCAGGTGACAAGCGAAATTGGTACGCACCGGCGACCGATGGGCTATCCAACAGCGCCCAAACCGTCAGCTGTTCATCGTTAACTTCGGGACGCTTGACCCAAAACGAGCGAAAGAAAGGAAATTCCTCGTCGCGGTTGAGCGCCACGTCGATGGCTAGCCCACGCGCAGACGTCCCATACAACGTTTCGGAACTACGAGCACGAAAGTAGCTCGAGCCAAGGAACGTGAGCATCTCTTCGCCGCTACTTTGCCCCGGAAATCGCCCGGCGAGTTTGATTCCCGCATGCCCGGCGTCTTGAAGGGCCTCGGTCGATATGGGTAAGCGGTATTGGAAATTCGAAGGTGAAAATTCAATCTCGCGCTGCACGCCCTCGTTCACCGCAAATACAAACACGCGATCTCGCTGGACAAATCCGCGATGAAACGTCTCGATCCAAAACGGCAGCCCCTCGGCCCACCACGTTGCCTTCTCCGGACGAAACGAAATCTCGCGGAACTGGTCGTAGTTCATCTCCGCTAGCTCCTGGGGTAGAGCCGAGCGAGCGACGAAAGGCTGCTTGGCAACCTTTTCCGCAAGCTTTTGGAGATCTCGAAAGTTCGTCACCGGACGACGCGATTGCACATCGCTTTCACTTGCCGAGATTGATGAGGCGGACATGGTCGACAGCTTGCCCGCCAGCAAGGCAACTACCACCAAGCGAATGATTCGACGCATAATCTTTGTGCAACTTAATTTAGAATTCCACCACAGTGAACGGCGTTTCGACAACGCAACCCTTGTGCCGTTAATCAGACTCTCGCAAAACCGGCTAGTTGCAGTGATCGCTGTGCGGCCGAGTGATTCATGAACGAGTCCCAAACGCTGCCGCCAAGCAGATTCTCCGCCATCAACAACGTGATTCCGGTATCAATGCCGATCGCGTCGCGATTGACCCAGTTGGTGCGGGGATTGAATGCGTTGACGAACCCGAAGCGAGAAAATATCCGGTCGCCAAAGTGGTTGAACTGGAACCGAAGCGTATGCATGGCTTGCTGGGGAACGAAGACAAGTCCGCCTGCAGACGCGCTTGGGACGATGGTCCCATCGATGCCTCGGTCAGGCTCGAAACGGCCGTCCGCATACGGGCCGCCCCAATCGCGATAGCCCGTTTCGCTATCGCTGCTCGATAAACCCCAGAGATCGTTGCCATAGTGACCGAGCTGGTCGGGATAGCGTTTACCCAACTCGCTCAAAAACGCGATTTGAGCCTGGTGCGCAAGAACAGCATTGGCCCAGTAGTCGAGGTCTTCGGACGATTGGAAGTTCCGAAGATCAAAGAATGCGAGAGGAAATTGATGCACAAAAAGTGGCGGGTAGCTAACGAATGATTCGCCCTGGAAGTTCAAGATGGGTGAACGTTGCCAAGCGTTCCAGCACCGCGACGGGATCGCCGATTCGGGAGCACCGATGGCCAATAACACGAGCAAAGTAAGTTCGCTGAATCGATCCCATTGATGCGGAATCATTCCGGTCTCGGGCATCCACCCCATGTGCAGCAGGTCATTCGCGCCGAGCATCCAAGTCCACTGGACTCGCGCGTAGATCGCCTCCGCCAAAGTAATGATTTCCGCGTCATCGCTGAAAGTCGATGCGGCCGTCAGCATGCCGGCGACCAGTATCGCCATGTCGATCGAGGACACCTCGCTATGGGCCGATCGGCGGCCGGTGGCAACATCAAAGTAATGATAAAGGAATCCCCGTTCATGCTCCGCGAGCGTCGCAATCGAACGCAGCAGTCGAAGGACGCGACTGTGAGCGGCGTCCAGCGATGCGCATTGAGCTCGCGCCGCAATGCTGTGCGCGGCGAGTCCAAAGCCACAGGCTGCGGAACTCGAGTGTGCACTGACCCAAGTGCCATCCACTGCCGCACGATCAGGAATGAAGCCCGTGCGAGGATCCGCGGTATCGACAAAATACCGGTAACAACGTCGCTGGATTTCTCGCAGAAACAATTCGTCGGACTCATCCATCACGGCAACCGTTGGTCGGGCGGGAGGGGAGGACTCAGCCCCACGAGCGAAAGAATCATTGGATCGGAACATCGGTGCCAGAGCCAGTGACGTGCTTGATACAAGAAATGTTCGTCGCTTCATTCGTTTCCTGTTAAAGAGCAAGAAATGTTTCACGCGTCGAGCCAATCGCTTGGGCAAGTGATTGATCGCAAAATCAGCAGTCGACTGACTTCGAACCAGCGACTTTGCGGATACGGTCGTCATTGCGTACCCCCGGCGTCTCATGCTGCGATAACAACTTAAAAATTCGCAAAGCCGTGGCGCTAGGGAACACTGCGGTACAGCATCACTACGCGAAAGATCACGCCATAGATCGTTTTCGCTCGAGGATTCAGCTCGATGGCAAGCGGAGGAAACGGATCTGGCACGTGGTTTGTAATGCTTAGAGCCAGCAAACGCGGCATGGGGCCGCTTTCACGCTCAAGGAGCCGACATGTACGCGACACACTTTTCTAGTCCAGTCTTTTCGATCGATGCCACCACTGACTCATGCGTAAGCGTGATTCATCGTGAATTCTCCGCCGTCCGGGGCGAAGTCCAACGTCGACTGGAGAACTACCTATTGTGCTGTGGAGTCGAATCGACCGATGTCGCTTTTGAATGCGAAACAGTGCTGTCGCAGTTGAACGAGCGCTCCGTTCGCAACGGCTCTTTTGTTTCGGGCGTGACGGTGCAGGAATTATTTCATTCCGCGTTGAGCATTGCGGTTGAACGTATTTCGCATCGAAATTCGGCGACGAGTGCCGGTTCACGGGCTGTGATCCCGTCCCCAATCAACCGCCCGATGTGGAACGCGGCACCAGTGCGATGTATCGCGTGGTTGCGATGGGACTGGTGGATCGATCGTCTAATCCACCCAAAGCAAACGCTAGTCGCACGGCGTCGTCGCTCGATGCAAGCGAACCTTGATCGATGAGTGAATCATCCGCTCGTCCCGTTCGTCGTATCGTTTCGGTTTGTTCGCTACTCTTGTCGCTAGTGGCGACCGTGGCCTATGGAATTGCTATCGCCGGCGGGAATCATCTCAATGTGTTTGAGATGCTCAGTTTGCCACTATTCAGCTTGCTGTTCGGTTGGATTGTATTTTCGTTTCTCTTGGCGCTCATCGGAATTGTCGACCTGTATCGGCGTCCCAGCCACATGGATTCGATGATCGATTCTACAGATGGTTCATTTGGTTCCGGTGATCCGGCCAAGCGGTCTGCAGTAAAAACGGCAATCGTGATGCCAATTTACAATGAGTCACCGGAGCGAGTGTTTGCGGGTATCGAGGCGATGTGGCGATCGCTGGAAGCGATTTGCGCGGTTGATCGATTCGACTTTTACATTCTGAGCGATTCCACTAATAGCGAAGTTTGGCTCGCCGAGGAACTGGCTTGGTCGGAACTGGTCGAGCGACTCGTACCGCATGCCAACGTCTTCTATCGTCACCGCGCAAAGAATGTCGCTCGCAAGGCGGGCAATATCGCAGACTTTTGCAGTCGCTGGGGCAGTCGCTATCGATACATGATCGTACTTGACGCGGACAGCTTGGTCGCAGCGGAGACGATGGTCACTTTGGTCCAGCGAATGGATGCTGACGAGCAGTTGGGAATTTTGCAGGTCCCTCCCACTCCGATCGGGCGTCATTCGCTATTTGCTCGACTTCAGCAGTTCTCCGCACATTTATACGGGCCTACCTTTGTGGCCGGTTTTGCTCGCTGGGCCGGCGACGACGGCAACTACTGGGGACACAACGCCATCATTCGCATCAAACCGTTCCTGCGTCATTGCGCTCTGCCTGTTTTGCCCGGCGCCGCACCGTTGGGAGGCGAGATATTGAGCCATGATTTTGTCGAAGCCGCATTGATGCTCAAAGCCGGATGGAAGGTTCAACTTGCGACCGACTTGGGTGGTAGCTTCGAAGAGTGCCCGACGACAATCACCGACTATGCGATACGCGACCAGCGCTGGTGCCAAGGCAACTTGCAACATGCGAAACTACTGATCGGCGAAGGTTACCGACCGCTCAGCCGAATGCACTTTGCGTCGGGAGTGATGTCGTATGTCGCATCGCCAATCTGGATGTTGTTCACGCTGTTGTGCATCGTTGGCACCATAGTCGATCGACTCGCTGGAGGGCGTACTAGTGTTAGTGAAAACTATCCCATCGCATTGAGTCTTTTTGTCGTTTCGATGTTGCTGTTGTTGACACCGAAAGTGGCCAGCGGTTTTCTTTCGAATCGACGCGGGCGCCAGCGGCAATCTTCGCGAGCATTGCCCGAGGGTCGTGACGCGATTCCACGAAACGGGTGGAGCATCGTGATCGAAATCATTTCGTCGATCCTCCTTTCACCGCTGATGGCGATCTACCACACAAGATTTGTCCTTGCAACTCTTCGGGGAACGAACGTTAAGTGGGCAGGCCAGAATCGCGACGACGTCGGTGTGAGTTGGAGGGACGCGGTGCGCCGTCATGCGGTCACGACGATTGCAAGCATCACCATCGCGATCATGCTGCTCGTGTACGCACCAACATTCTTGGTGTGGTTTTCCCCGCTGTTAGCCGGCCTCGTCGTATCCATCCCGTTGGACGTCATCATGGGAAGCCAGCGTGTCGGAAATTTGCTGCGGCGACATCGATTGCTATTGATTCCAGAAGAAATCGAGCCGAGCGAATTGAAGCAGCGGTACGACCGTTCATTGATGCGTGCAAGAAAGTTCGTTGACGGGGACGCTCCACTTTTCGACCGTCTATTGCTGGATCCAAAGCTGTTCCATCTCCATCGGCAAATCCAGATGGCGAGTGAGGCCAACATCGCGCTGCCAATTAGCCAACGTAAGGCAATTGAGGCGGCGTACAGCGAACACGGGGCGACAGGAATTCCTAGTGAACTGCGCTCGTCCATACTTGGCGACGCGGCCACCTTGCTGGCGCTCCATCTCGAGACTCAGGCGGCTACGCCGCCGGTTCCTCCCGATAAGGGAAATCGAAATGCCGATGTGACCTCTGTGGAACCGTGATTCGGCACATCAAATGCTGTGTTGATCGAGTTCACGAGGGGCCTAGGCTGCCCTTGCGTTGTTGAACGACGACCTCGATATACCGGACGACAGCTCGAATGGAACATGGGCACGTGAAGCGATGTTTGATTGCGGACGACACACGCAGTGTTCGTGCAATGCTTGACAAATGGCTCACGAGCGAAGGGTATGATTGCACGCAAGTGGCCGATGGCAAAGAGGCGAAGACATCGATCGAAGCATCAGTGCCCGACCTTGTTTTGACCGACATTGAGATGCCTAACTTTAGTGGACTCGAACTGCTGCGATGGCTGAGGACGAGTGACTCTTCACGGCTTTCCACCTTGCCGGTCATCATCATCACTAGCTTAGTCGATCCTGAACTCAATCGATTGGTAACGCAATTCGGCACCAGCTACGTGCTCGCGAAGCCACTGGCGGATGTCTCGACAATCGCAATGGTTCGACATGCAACCGCGTCGACTCCGCAGCAGTCGCCATGTCCGGTGACTCCACCGACAACGCCGCACGCCGCGATTTCGCCTCGATTGCGTCAGTTGGTCAGGATCGCTAGTAGTGAACCGGACGAGCACCGGGGCGGTCAGTGAGCGCTCATCTTCCAGACAAGCACCGCGTTTGAGCATAAACCGCTCGCGCTTTCGTGGCCTTGCTTTGCGAATCCAAAGTATCCATGGTCATCTACGGTTCTAATCATTCGCTTTCTTGAAGATGGTGTAAAAGCTTTCTCAACATTCGGCGATTGATCAAGGTCCAGGAACGGTAAGTGCATCCCATTCATACCAGGTCGCAGCAATGTTGCTGCGACACGAGCAAATCTAGTCACGATAAGAACGGTTCCTTAAGATGTCCAAACTCTACGTCCCCGCATTCGCATTCGCGCTGGCCGCCACCTCAACCAGTATCCATGCGCAAGCTCCGGTTGGCCAAACCACGCCGGGCACGATCCAACCATCGCAGCAGCCAATTCAACAGGGTAACCTCGGAACGCTGCCTGGAGATCAATCGACTGGCGTCGCCGACCAGCGATACGAAGCCCGCCGCGCCGCCGATGGTGCCCGTGAACAAGGCCCGACGGTTCGGGAAGCACTTGTCATGAAGTTGCAAAAGGCAAATCAAACGGAAATCGAACTCGCGAAAATGGCGAGCGAAAAAACGGACAATGATCAAGTCAAGCAATTGACACAAACGATCATCCAAGACCATCAAGCACTCCAACAAAAGCTAAGCCAGCTTGACAAGAACGCCTCAAATCAAACTCGCTCTGGCCAGGGAGGTGCGGTAACCACTAGCCAGCCAGGGGCCCAGACGACTCGCGGAAATACTCAAGGTCAACAAAACCGTCAAGTTCAGGGAACCACGCAAGGTAATCAAGCTTTTGCGGGCAATCAACAGTCAATGCAACAAGCTCGCGTTCCACAGCAGCTTTGTGACATCGCGGAAAAAGCATGTGAGAATGCAAGAGAGATGACCATGGAGATGCTCAGCAAGTATGAAGGTCAAGATTTCAATATGGCCTTTCTCGGACAACAAATCATGGCTCATACCGCCATGCTCGCCGAATTGAAGGCGATCCAAAGTGTTGGACCAGAGGATCTTCAGTCGATCGCGCAAGAAGCAATCACGAAGACCGAGCAACACCTTGATAAGGCCAAGCAACTCGCTAAGAAGCTGGAAGACGACCGAAAGAACCAGTCATAATACTTCGTCAGCGACAACGAGTCATCTAAGAAAGATGGTAACGCCGCAGTTTGAATTCAAACTGTGGCGTTTTTTTGTCCCAATCACTGGGACGGGATTTGATTGAGGGTGTAGTAGGCGCGTGGGTGCAGCAGTGGTTCGCCGTCCCGGTTGCGAATTGCGCTAGCGTCAAGCTCGTGTACGAACGTGGTTCGGCAGTCGTCCACGACCAAGCGAACACGTAAGCCATCCTCGGAAACGATCACTTGCTTCACTGGCAACTCACGATTTTGTATTTCGTCACTTCCGTAAATCGACTGATAAAGATACGTGTACCGGTGCATGGTGAATGATGACACCTCGTTCGCCGATTCACGATCCACCGGTTGAGTAAACGTCAATTCGAATCCGTCGGGACGGGCACTCATCTTTAGGATTTCGAAAGGGGTTTTTCCAGTCCAAACTAGCCGTTGTAACCCGTGGGACGCCGTTCCGAGACTGCTCCACCCGCGATTGGTCAGTCCTACAAAGACGCTGCCATCTCTGGCTTGCATCATCCGCAGTACGGCGGACGCAAACCCCGATCGAAACGGGAAACAAGCGCCCTGGTACTCGCCATTAATCTTTTCGAGGTAGACGCGATTCATCGCTGCTTGTGTGAATTCGCCGACGAACAACTGGCCGGCAAACGGACCGAATTGACCCTCGCTCGAATCCAGCATGATGTCGGTCGCCGATTGCCCCATCTTTTTGTACGGCAGCCAAATGGCTGGTGGTCGCATTGCTGGAAACTGCTTCAACGCGTCAGCGATGGGCAGTCCATCCGGCACGCGTTGAACGTCGCGGATCGTCGATCCCACTTGGTTCATCGACGCCAACGATTCGGGATGATGAAAGAAGACGCCCGAGCGCATGTGATGAATTGAATTGGTGGCGACCCAATTCCCTTGTTGATCCGTGTAGAACATGTCGCCCGCATCATTCGCCCCGAGACCGCTGGGCGAACGCATTCCGCCGCATACGGGAATCAACTTACCCTCCGGTGTCACCTTCAATCCCCAGCCCCGCCACTTGCCCTGCTTGTATCCCAATGCCGCATTGTCGACGACATGACGAAGCTCATCGCCTTTGAGACCAAGCCCGATGTTAAGCGTAATCCACATGTTGCCGTCGCGGTCGAGCTTGGGCCCATATGCGTATTCGTGGTAATGACCGGTGACTCCCCAACCTTTGGCGACGGTGAGGTACTGGTCCGCCACGTCATCGCCAGTCGTGTCACGTAATCGTGTCAGTTCACTTCGCTGGACCGTGTAGAGCGAGTCACCTTTTCGCAGCAACCCGAGCGGCTCATGAAGCGAGGTGGCAAAGCGTTGGTACGTCACCCCGCCGGAAGACTCTTCGTCCACGCCACCGAGAATCCATACATCACCTTTGCGAGTCGTCACCGCCAAGCGATCATCGTCGTAGGGAGCAATCCCACTTACCTCGAGCACCAAATCATCAGGCGGGGGAGTCCAGTTTTCGGCCCGCGACTGGACAGCTTCTCCAGAGGTCGCGATGGACACGATCCGGTAGTAATCCGACTCGTCGGCACGAACCGATGGCAAGGTGAGAAAACTGGCGAACAATAACTTGGCTATACATTTCACCACTTGTATTGAACCTCGATACTCGTGGATTGACGAGCGGCAAAGGGGAGCACCCAAAGCCTTTTGCCAGCGCCGTCGATGACATGACCGGGGCCACAATCTTCGGCCGTCACAGTCACCGTCATTCCATCATCGCTACGACTTGCCATAGATGAAAACGGATCGACGGTCACACCCTCGCTGGCAACCAGCCACAGTTTCGTATTCGTCGGTGATCGAACCAGGAGACGACGGCGTAATTCGAGGCCCAGTGGGGTGACGGTGTCTTCGATCTGGATCTCTTTGAATGAATACAGGAACGTCGGCACACCCCTGTCGCTCAGCACGTAGCCACCGAATCGGTAGTCATCGACGTTGCTGGCCACGACGGGAGAGTCGTCACCGTCGGCAAGAAAGAGCGGCGCGGTTTGAATTGCGCGAACTTTCTCAGCTAGAGGCGGTGCCGGAGGTGCCGAACGAATGAACCAAGTCCCCTGGGCGTCAATGAAGCGACCATGCCATGCGGCAGCCAGCAGCATCCGCTGGGCATCGAAAGCGATATGGGTGCCCGACGGAAAACCCACGGCGATCGCATGTGTCCCGACATCTGGCATGAAGGTCCTCAGAATAATCGGGCGCTCGGTCGGCTTGAGCTCGTAGTTCTGGGATCTGGCCTCGACAATTTTTTGCGGAAGTGGCTGTCGCTCCAAGTTTCGCAAATAGCTCCAGATGGCCGTGATCTGTTCACCGGAATCACCGCCGAGCAGTGTTGGCAATTGACTCTTACCGTCCGGAAAGAACGTCGGCATACGTGTCCGCGATTTCAGCTCGCCCGGGTTGAGGATAAATTCGCGAAACCAGTCTTCATGGACTCGATTGGTGACACCCGCGAGGTCAACACCGACGACACCGGGCAAGGCGAATCCACGAAACGCGTGGCACTGGACGCAACCGACATCCATCAACTCTCGACCCGCATCGACCAGGTCAGGACGTTCGCTCTTGGATTCCGCTAGACGATCCGTCGGTGGGTCATCGATTAGCGCCGCGTGTTTTGGGATCGCCTCCGCAACCTGGGAATGAAACTTGGGCATGCGGATCCGCATGTGCGGTCGTATGTCCGCCTTGTCACCAAGCAGCACTTTCTTGAACCAAGCGGATTTCAGTTTCCCGCCGACGCCAGTGAGTGATGGGGGAAGTCGGCCTTCGTCACCCAAGTCGACGCTGGCAACCGTTTCGAAAAAGGCTTTGCGCTCGCGTCCCAGGCCGCCCAGGCCATCGCGTTCATGACATGCGTAGCAATTCATTTGCAACAACACATGCTGCATCCGATCGATGTCGTCCATCTTCGTCGACGACGCGTGAAGCGCTTCGCGAATCGCCGCGACTTGAGTTTCATCGAGATTGAAGCCGACAGTGCTGTCTGGCGACGACGCCAAACACCCTTGGTCTCGCGCTGGGTCTAGTTGATCGAGTGCTAAAAAGTCTTGCGTCGCAAACTTGTCCCCGGTGGCGTGGCACTGGTTGCATTTGAGTGTTGCAAACCATTGGCGACCCAGTGCGACGAGCTTGTCGTCGGGGCGAATGCTGGCGTGTGATTGACTCGCTGGAATTTCTAACAGATAGGCGGCGATATGTGCGGCCTCGGTCGGCAGCAGCTTCAAACTCGGCATGCGACCGCCGCTGCGGAAACCGGCGGGATCGAGCAGGAACATTGTCAATCCCTGCGCCGTGTACTTGCCGGGCAAGTCATTGTGGGGAATTGATTCGACGCGTCGCGCCGCGGCACCCAAGCCCAACTCTTCCAATTCATCGGCGTCGAGCGAGTCGATCAACTTGTCAATGGCAGAGTCCGATTCAACACGCGTCGCATATTCCGGATCGGGCGTATGGCAAGCAACGCAACCGACTTGATGGTACAGCTCACGTCCAGCCACCGCATCACCTCGATTCCAAAACTCGTGTGGCACCGGTACCGCACCCGACGCTTTGACTTCCGACAGCGGAGTCTTGAGCGAGGTAAGGTAGGCAACGAGCGATTCCGTTACTGCGTCTCGCTCTGTGGGCTCCAGCCGACCCAAGACATCCGGCATGGTAGTGCCTGGCTTGGAATGTTGCGGAGCAGCGAGAAACCGTTCGATCCATTCGGGTTGGAGCACCAGTCCGACACTTTCCAATCGCGGCCCAGTCTTAGGTGCAAACCAAGCCAGGTCCGAGGAATGACACGCGGTGCAATTGAGTTCGCTCACCAAGAGTCGACCGGCCTGGACATTCGCGATGTCGCCATGACGACCGAAGCGTTCGAAACCAATGACAAAAGGCGGGGTCGCCGGTTCAACTCCCATTGCGCCGTCGAGTCGCAAAGCGACCAGAAGCAAGAACGTGGCCGCCGAAATGATCGCGGCTGTGCTGGGGCAAACGAACTTGACCAACCAGGTCATGTGACCGATTCCAAAGCGACTCGGCGGGCGGTTTCAAGCAGCGAGATCCAAGGCCCGACGTAGTGGCCGTTGTCATGAAAGGTTCGGCCGCTGACGAGGTTGCCGTCGATGACACAGGGTTCGTTCACAAAAATTCCGCCACACACCTCCAAGTCGAATTTGCATTTTGCAACCGTAGCCATTCGGCGACCACGAACGCAGTCGGCGTACGCGGGAATTTCGACGCCGTGGCAAACGCTCGCGATCGGTTTGTTTTCCGCAAAGAAGTGCTTGGTGATGCGCACCAGATTCGCATCGTAGCGAATGTATTCGGGGGCTCGTCCGCCGGAGAAAAAAATCCCGGCGTATTCGGACTCGACGACGTCCGCAAACGGCACGTCACAGGCGAGCGTGTAGCCTTCCCATTCCTTGGTGATCGTCCAGCCCGGTTTGACTTCATGTAAAACGAGCTGATAAATACGCTTCTCCGGCGCTATCACCACCGGCTGAAAGCCCGCTTCTTGCAAGCGGTAATAGGGATACATCGTGTCGAGCAACTCAGTCGCGTCGCCGATGACAACCAGGACTTTTTCCATCAAAGCTATGCTTCCGTTGATCCAAGAATTGATTGCGAACCTCTCTATCCAACCGCTCCCATTGTACTGAACACACCTCATGGATGTGCGACTAACAAGCGTTGCCGGAATGATTCGTGCGGATGTTCACGCGGACATTGGTTCCGATCATGCCCAGCTCTTAAAGACGTTGCTTCGGACCGGACGCATTCGTCGTGGGATTGCGATCGAAAACAAGCAGCAGCCATTTGAAAACTCGCTTCGGGCGTTGAATTTTCTCGACGCCGAAGTGCGATTCGGCGACGGATTGGCGGTGCTCGGCGAGAACGAAGCCACCAGCCTTAGCATCTGTGGCATGGGTGCGGAATCGATTCGGAAAATCCTCGTCGCGTTTCCGGAGCGGGTTCCAATGCGATTGGTGATTCAGCCCAACCGTCAAGCAGGACTGATCCGCGGGTGGGCATTGGACGCGGGCTATCGTCTTGTCGATGAACATATCGCTCGTGGTCATTGGCCCTACGAGATCATGTCGTTCGCTCGGGTGGCAAACGACAGCAAATCCGAACCGTTTATCGATCCGGCCTACGAGGGAATCGACCGCGAGTCAGCGATCGAACTGGGCCCGCACAATCTACGTCGAAGCGATCCCGCGTTCATGCAACAACTGCGAGACGAACTGGCATACCTCCGTGGATTCGAATCACTGACGCCCCAGTCGATGAAGCGAATGTCACTAATTCGCCAAGTGCTTCAGTGACGTGGTGGTCCACCGCTGGTTCGATTCATCACGTTTGATTAAATCCAATTCGGCGAGTCGCGTCGATGCACGATCGATGTCGAGCTCCACTTCCAAATCGATCGCCTCCCGGATGATTCGCTCGCATCGACGCTGCCATTTTCGCTTACTGAGTGACGTATCGGCGGAGACCAGTGCGTAGTAGGCGAGGGCCGTTTCCACGACCGCCTGTTCTCGCGACTGGTGAATGATTTGATATCCGACGCCGGAATTCGTGTCGAGTTTTTGAAAATACAAGTTGCGAGTCAAATTCAGCAAGTAGCGGTTCTTGGTTTGGAAATAACCGAGAACACTGCGAACGATGTAGCCGACGGCGGCAAGGACCAATCCGACCAACACGAATGTCGACTTGAGCGTCAGCACCGCGATGATCAAGATCGTGTTGATGATCTTGCGAGCGCTCATCAAGATCCCGCCGATCGACGGTACGACGATTTTTAGTCGATCCAACCAAGTGAATTTTACTTTGGTACATGGCAGGAGCATGTCGATGTCCTGCTTCGGGATATTTTTGAACATCCGCAAATGCAAGGATTTTGCCAGCAAGTCTTCGTCACCGGGAATGTCGCTTTGCAATTGGAACATCACCACCATCCGCTGGTAGACGGCGACTTCGACCGTTTCGAGCCGATAAAATTTCATCAGTCGACGTCGAATCCGATTGCCGATCACGTCACCGCGACAATAAACGACCAGGTGCTTGAACATCGAAAAGTCAACGTGCAGCGGAACACCCCAATGGCTGGCTACGCCCACGCACGCTTCGACTTCGCTTCGCGTGACCTCGCGATATCCTGCTCGGATCAAGATTTCGGAGCACAACTCAAGCGTCCGTTCGACTTGGTCCTCGGAATGCGTGGGGGCCGCTTCGTGGCCGAGCGGTTGTCGATTATCTTGGTCGGGGTCGAGTGCATGGTAAAGTTCGTCAAAGCGACGGTCGTCATGGATGGACTGGATATCATGCGAATCGGCGATGCGTTGTACCGCCTCCCGAAACGCCGTCGTATCGAGTGCCGCGGTATCGTTCCGCTTAACCAAGTATTCAACCAGATCACGAGAATCGATCGGGATGTACGCTTCGATCGCCCAGTGGCGAGGATTAGCCTCAATGTATCCACTGGCCGAAAGCGGGTCGCCCGTGACCACCGGCGATTCACTGCCCCTCGCGGGAGAGACGAGCGTACGAGTGATCACACCGCTGCCGGTACTGGATATCTCAGAAAGGAAATTGATGAACGACTTTGACACCCAATACTCCAAAAAAACTCCGGACTCCCAAGAAACTCCAGATCATTCGTCAGCGAGGCATCTTCCCACTGGGCACGATTCGCTGCTGGGCGTGGCGCTCGATATGGACGGATTGCTCTTTGATACCGAGCGATTGTACTGGACGGTGGGCGATACGATGCTGCAGCGACGCGGCGCCCGGTACTGTAGCGAATTGCAAGCTCGAATGATGGGGCGGATTGGGCTCGCCGCGATCGCGGAAATGATTGACTTTCATCGCTTGCCAGACTCACCCGAAGAATTACTCAGCGAATCCGATCAGCTGTATGGGGAAATGCTGGTCGATCAACTGCAGCCTATGCCAGGTCTAAACCGCTGGATCGATTTACTCCAGCGGAGCGGGTTGCCTTTCGGATTGGCCACGAGCAGCCGTCGCAAGTTTGTCGATGTGATTTTGGCGACCACCGATTGGGCATCGTCGCTCGCCTTCATCCTCAGCGGTGATGATGTGACTCATGGAAAGCCACATCCCGAGATGTATCTCAAGGCCGCCGAGCGAATGTCGATCTCGCCACCGCGTATGCTGGTTCTCGAAGACAGCGGTAACGGAACCGCGGCGGCGGTCGCCGCCGGCGCGATCACAGTCTCGATCCCCAGTCCCCATACCCAGGGTCAAAACTTTGCCGGAGCGTATCTGATTGCGGAATCGCTCAGCGACCCTCGGCTTGAGTCATTACTCGCCGCGTCGGTAGATTAGTCGGCTCTCGTCGCCCGCCGAACATGTTTGCTCGAAATACCATCCTGAGACCCACCCGATGACCTCCGCCGCCGTTGTTAATTACGCCCCCGAAAAAGGCTGTGTCGAAATTCGCGAAGTCGAGCGACCGGCGATCGGCCCGGATGATGTGTTGTTGGAAGTCGCGAACGTCGGTGTTTGCGGCAGCGACTTGCACCAATGGACGGCCGACCATTCGTGGCCAGTCAACTATCCCGTCGTGTTGGGGCATGAATTT
Organism: Pirellulaceae bacterium; assembly: GCA_041741195.1. Taxonomy (GTDB): domain Bacteria; phylum Planctomycetota; class Planctomycetia; order Pirellulales; family Pirellulaceae; genus JBBSJZ01. The sequence goes on along the minus strand of JBGSKM010000060.1, from coordinate 219,643 downwards.
GGCGGCGTCATCGTCGAACTTGGCGCGAATGTCGACGGCTGGCGCGAGGGTGATCGTGTGGTAAGTGAAACGGCGGCGATCATTGATCCCCGCAATCCCATGTCGCGACGCGGCTTGTACAACTTGGACCCGACCCGCAAAGGCTTCGGTTACGGAGTCAATGGCGCGATGACTCGCTATGTCAAAGTGCCTTCGCGGATTCTGCACAGCGTCCCCGATTCATTGCCGCTGGAACATGCATGTTTAACGGAACCGTGTTGTGTCGCCTACAACGCTGTGGTCCGCAATGCGCGGATCGAACCAGGTGATCGCGTGGTGGTTCTTGGTCCTGGAACGATCGGAATCCTCTGCGCGGCGATGGCGCGGCTGTGCGGTGCGGAGGTGGCTTTGGTGGGATTGGAAACGGACCGGCATCGACTGGGCATTGCGAAACAGTACGGTTGCGAGGGCATTATCGGGGATGCGAAACCGTGGGCGCTGGAGCGAGACGGGCTCGGATGCGACGGCGTGATAGATGCAGCGGGCGCCAGCATCACGCTCAAGATCGCGATCGACTTGGTCCGACCCGCCGGTTGGATTTCAAAGGTCGGTTGGGGGCCCCAGCCTTTGGGTTTCAACATTGATCCGCTGGTGCAAAAGAACGTGACGCTGCAAGGATCCTTTAGTCACAACTGGCCCATCTGGGAGCGTGTGATCGCGCTGCTCGCCAGCGGCCAACTCGACGTCAAGCCGATCATCGGCGGAGTTTGGCCGATCACCCAGTGGCACGACGCCTTTGAAAAGATGCACCGCGGCGAAGTCGTCAAATCGGTGCTCAAGCCAGTTTGATTGGAACTGTCCGATTCTCGCTTTCGGATTCCGTTGCCCGTCCACAACCCTGATTCTTTTGTCGTATTCATTCATGCCAAGACTTTCTGCATTCCCCAAAGCGTACATGCAAGCGCTTTGCAAAGACGGCACCATGTCGGTATCCGAGTGGATACAAATCGCAGCGACGCTCGAAATCGAAGGGATCGAGTGGTACGCGGGTTTCATCGAGATGTCCGACGAGTCGAAGTGGCCGCGGTTTCGCCAAGAGGTCGAGGATGCCGGTTTGGTCATTCCGATGATGTGCTGTTCACCCGACTTTACTCATCGCGACGAGACCTTTCGCCAACAGCAAATCGAGAAACAAAAACGATGGATCGACATGGCCCACGTCCTGGGTTGTTCATATTGTCGAGTTTTGAGCGGTCAAAAACGACCCGAATTGGGAATCGACGAGGGCGTCCAGTACGCGGCGGATTCGATCGAGGCATGCTTGCCCTACGCGTCGGAGCACGGGATCACGTTGATTCTCGAGAACCACTACAAGGACGACTTTTGGGAGTATCCCGAATTCGCGCAGAAAATGGACGTGTTCTGCAAGCTTGTCGACCGCATCGAGCATCCCTACTTCGGAGTCAACTACGACCCAAGCAATACGTACTTGGCGGGCGAGGACCCCGTCGAATTGCTCAAGCGGGTGTCGCACCGCGTGGTCACGATGCATGCCAGTGATCGTTATTTGAAGAATGGAACTCTGGAGGATTTGCGTCGCGAGGAAGGTGGCGCCACTGGTTATGCGAAACGGCTGAGCCACGGCGAGATTGGCAAGGGTCTCAACGATTACGATGCCATTTTTGCTGAGTTGAAACGTGTCGGTTTTGACGGTTGGATCAGCATCGAAGACGGCGTTGATGGGCTCGACCAACTGGTCCGCAGCGTCGCGTTCCTTCGACGCAAGATTGCCGAGTATTGGCCAGCGACGTAACCGATTCGAATTTCTTGGGTCCTCCAAGGTGTCGCCAAAGCACATGGCGGCGGCTTGGGAGCTCTAAAATCGAGGAAAAACGATGCGCACGGACACGCCATCACAGATTTCTACTAGCTCAGTCGATACCAATCATGTCACAATGTATTGTCTGTTGATGTGAATATCGCCGGTCTGACCAAGTAGCACCGTGTCCTTTTCTACCGAAGAGTCTTCGTACGACCCAATCGACGACCTGTCCCTCGAAATTTCATCGGCGGCAGAGGATGCAACACGCGATTACGTGATCAACGAAGATGAGATTGGCGAAAGTCCGCTGTTGACGAGCTCGGGAGATGACCTGTTCGTCTCCGACGAAATGCAACTCGGTGGCAAAACGGTGGTGGACGATGGCGTTTCATCGCTGGAGTTCGATGCGGCGGCCAGCGATGCCGTTCCCGAACATTTGCCCAATCCCATTGGAGAATATCGTCTCAAGCGGTTGATTGGTTCCGGCGGCATGGGACAAGTTTACTTGGCCGAACACATTCGAATGCAGCGTGATGTGGCGCTGAAAATTCTGCCATCGGCGAGAATGAAAGACGCCGCATCGGTCGATCGCTTTTTTGATGAAATTCGCGCCGCCTCGCGGCTATTGCATCCCAACATCGTGACGGCGTTCGACGCGAGTGAGTTCCAGGGCGTTCACTTTTTGGCGATGGAGTATGTCGATGGATTGACGTTGACCCAGGTGATCAATCGCGAAGGCCCCATGTCGGTCGGTGAAGCGGCGTCGGTGATTCGCCAAGCTGCAATGGGGTTGATGCACGCACACCGATCGGGCGTCGTCCACCGTGACGTCAAACCGGGGAACTTGATGCGAGCGGCCGATGGCACCGTCAAAGTGTTGGATCTCGGACTCGCCCAGGTTAACTCGCAGCAATGGTCGGCTGTTAATCTGGCTCGTGTGGTAAATTCCAGCGATACACCGCGGGTCAAGAAGCCCGGCCGGTTGGTCGGCACGTTATCGTACATGTCGCCTGAACAATTAGAGGATCCAGATTCCGCCGATGCCAGAAGCGATATCTACTCCCTCGGCGCCGTGATGTTTTTCCTGCTGATCGGTCGTCCGCCTTACACCGGCGAATTTTTAGATCTGGTGTATGGTCATCGGCACGGAGACCTGCCGGAGCTGATGCAACTTCGCGGCGACATCGATTTGCGGTTCGATCATATCTTTCGTCGAATGATGGCCAAGTCGCCGCAAGAGCGTTACGGATCGCTTGATGAAGTCATCGACGAACTCGCCGCGTATGCCGATGCGAAAACGACGCCGCTTTGGATCTCGGAGCTCTCGTCGCAATCGCCCTATGGCGAAATGTCGACGGCCACCGGTGGCTCAACGTCGCGGGGAACCGCACGCGTTGTCGGTGTCGACCTAGGCATGTTTTACATGGCGGCGGCGCAGGCCAGTCCGGCTGGCGACATCGAGTTGCTCGGATCCGAAACGGGTGACCGCACTTTGACCCGACTTGCGATCGCTGGGGACGGAGCGAGAATCTTGTTCGGCGAGGCCGCGATGGCCCAGCGTGAACAGCGTCCGGGCAGCGTGATCCATTGCTTGTCGATGTATATCGGCAAACCGCTTGTCGACCGCCCCATCAACAGCGTCAAGTATCCGCCAGAGGTTTTGATGGCGATGTCGATGCGTGACCTCATGCAACGGACATGGTCCGACCCAGAACCGCCGGATGCCGCCGCAATCATCGTTCCGTCCATGTACGACCAACTGCATCGACGCAGCACATTGCAGGCGAGTCTGTTGGCTGGATTCAAGAGTGTTCGCTTGGTGGATCGTTCGTTGGCAGCAACGCAATCGATGATTCACAGTTCCGCGGATTCCGCAACCCCGCGCCCGGACGAACTCGTCTTGTTTGCCGGACTCACCGGCCAGGCGTCGGACGTCGCCGTCATACGCTACAGCAAGAACAGGATGCAACAAATGTCGACCGCGGGGCACTGGCACCGTGGCTCGCTCAGCTGGTTGCACGTGTTGGTGGAGTATGTGGCCGAACGCGTAAAAGAATTGACGGGCACCGATCCGCGTCGAGTGCGATCTTCGGTCGCGATACTGCAGATCAATTGCGAGCGAGCGATGAACGCGATGCTGTTGGCCGATCGGGCTCGGATGACGATTCCTTTGGACAAGAAGCGTGTCGATCTTGTCGTCCAGCGGTCCGCGTGGCTGCAGCGCTGTTCAGCTCTCGTCGATGAATTGTTGGCTGACGTCTACTCCGCTTGTGATCGTGCGGGAGTCTCGCCAGAACGCATTGACACCTTGGCGGTGCTTGGCCCGATTTTACGATTGCCCGAGGTCCGAGCCAAATTGCTCGGTTTGCTACGACCGTCGATCAAGATCCACGAAATCGATCGTGCCGATTTAGCTCGTGGTGCGGCCGCGTGTTTGTTGGCCGAATTGCCCGGTCGTGCGAGCGTCATCATGCCGCCGCGCGGCGTGACCAGCCAAACGATTGGGATCGTCATCGAAGACGCTCGGGGGCGTCGCCGCATTCTGCCGATCATCCCTCGTGGGACGTTATTGCCGGCTAGAACCAATCGACGATTGACGGTGGCGTCCGACAAAGATGTGATGACGCTCGCCCTGGTCGAATCGTCGGGCGTGGGCGGCCGAGGTTGGCATTCCCTCGGTCGTTACACTTTTGATGTCGACACGAACCATAAGGCGCAAACCCGATTGATTAGCTTTGAGATCGACGTCAACGGACTGCTCAATGTCCGAGCTCAAACGCCTCCCAAGCCCGGGAGTGTCAAACTTGCTCCGCTTCCCGCCCCGATGTTGGACGACGACACTTTTGCCACGTGGAACAAACGACTCGCGGTCACCTAACTCGCGACGAGTGCCACCGCGACACTTCTGTTCTCGACTTGCGATTTACCCATGCTTAGAACCGTCCTCTTGTTTGCCTCCGCCCGCGATATCTTGGGATGTGATCGCATCGAGATCGAAATCGCCGACGACGCGTCGGCGGGCGATGTCTTGGACAAGCTCGGTCAGTTGTCGCCCACGATGGCGGAGCTAGTTCCCTATTGCCGACTTGCGATCGATGACCGCTACGCCGAAACGTCGGCACCCGTTGCCAGTGCACGTGAACTAGCCTTGATCCCTCCCGTGAGCGGTGGGTAATGTCTGGCGACTCCCTTTATGTCGAATTCGTTGACTTGCCGATCGATATCAATCGCCTGATGCCGATGGTCGGCGATCCAGACGTCGGTGCCATCGGATGGTTTTTCGGTGTCACGCGGCGGACCACGCGTGACCGAGTCACCACGACGTTGTCCTACGACGCGCATCGCACCATGGCCCAGCGCGAACTCCGTGAGCTTGCTGTTGCAGCGATGAAACGCTTCAATTTGACGAAAATCGTTGTGGTTCATCGGTTGGGTGTGGTACCGATCGGTGACGCGAGTGTTGTGGTCGGGTGTAGCAGCCCGCACCGGCGTGACACGTTCGACGCACTGCCGTGGATGATGGACGAACTCAAGCGACAGGTTCCGATCTGGAAACGAGAAAACTACGCCGATGGTACTGAAGAGTGGATTCATCCCGCGCCGTCCGGATCCTAATCACTACTCCATTATTTGCCGGGACGTGTAAAGCACGGATATGAACGGAAATCGACGCATTTACTTTGACAACGCTGCCACGAGTTGGCCCAAGGCGGACCGAGTCCAGTCGGCAATTCACGCTTACTTGCAAGACTGCGGTGCGGCCGCAGGTCGAGGCAGCTACCGATCGGCACATCGCGCCGGAGAGATCATTGACGAATTGAGATTGCGGTTGGCTCGAGTGATGGACGCAGAATCACGCCAGTGCATTTCACTGCATTCGTCTGGAACCGCCGCGCTCAACGCCGCGATCCACGGTTTGATTTCGCCTGGTGACCATGTGGTTACCACCGCCATCGAGCACAACAGCGTTCTGCGTCCACTGGAATTCTTGCGCAAGCGATTCCAGGTGGACGTGACGGTGGTGCCATGCGACGCCATGGGATATGTAGCCGCAAGCGACGTGCTTGCGGCCGTCAGACCCAGTACCCGGCTCGTCGCCATGTCGCATGCAAGCAACGTCACCGGCGCGATGCAGCCGATTGGCACGATCGGTGAGGAGCTTCGTGACACCGACACATTGCTGTTATGCGACGCGGCACAATCCTTCGGATACACGCCGATTTCGGTTCGCAAGATGGGAATCGATGTGCTAGCGATCCCGGGACACAAGGGCGGTGGAGGGCCGCTCGGGACGGGCGCACTCTACGTCGAATCATCGATTCAGGACGAGTTGGTGTCGGCCGTCCAAGGTGGCACTGGTTTCGACTCGGACTCGCTCGATATGCCCAACGAATATCCGGCAAAGGTCGAAGCGGGGAACTTGAACGTTCTCGGGTTTGCCGGATGGTTGGCGGCCACCAACATGAATGCAGGAGACGACGAATCGCGTTTGCATCGCATGCGATCGATCGGCAAGCGACTGCGAGACGGATTCGCCAGCGTTTCGAGAGTCCGAGTCATCGGTCACGAGGATGGTTTGCCGGTCGTCAGCATCGTGTTTGATGACCTTGCACCCATCGATGCGGCGGCGATCTTGGACAGCGATTATGGCATCGAGACGCGGGCCGGTTTGCACTGTGCCGCACTCATCCACGAGTACCTCGGAACTCAAGGTGAAGGTACCTTGCGAATCAGCGCCTCCGCACACACGAGCGACCATGACATCGAAACGGTCATTAGCGCCATCAGTGAAATAGCAGCGGAAGTGGCACTGTGAAGCAACCATTCAATGACACAAGTAGGTACTGTCAACGAAAGGGATGGACATCTCCCGCCGAGGTGAGATTTGATGGGCGGTGAGCTTTGCAATTGGTACGTGAGAAGCGGTGGTGACGTCATAGGACCACTGTCCGAAGCGGCCATGCGCCAGATGGTGATGAAGTCTTCCGATTCATCAATGTTTGTCCGCCAGGGCGAAAGTGAATGGCATGCCGCCGATTCCATTCGCCAAAAGATCGAAGCCCTCGCCGCCAACGGTATTTATGTGAAATCCAAAGGCGTCGCCCAAGGCCCCTTTACCTTCACCAAAGCCTACGAGTTGATTTTGTCCACCATGAATGTGGGGATCGAAATTCGTACGGGCGCCACGGGCGCGTGGATCCCAGCCGAAATCTGGCTGAGTCGCGTTGAAGAACTAAAACGAGAACGGGATTTCAAGAATGAGCAGCGAGCTCTCGATGCTCGACTCCATGCGGAACCACTGCCGCTGGATTCGCCCGCAAAACCCGACGTCGCACTTGCTAAACTCCGCCAGACAAATGGTCGATCGAGACGCGTTTCCAAACGAGCCAAGTGGGTCTTGGGTTCACTCGCATTGATCATGTGTCTGGCGTCGGCGGGATGGTACGCAACGGACCAATACCAGCACCGTCATGTTTCCGATCGCTACCTCATCGTTCCCACCGTCGATTGGCCCGACCCACAACCCATTGAAACACCGACCGAATCCGCTCCGGCTCCCGTGCAAGTCGTCAAGGGCCAGTTGTTTCGTCCGGTTTTTTCTAGGGAGGATGGCAATGCGATCGTGGGTACAGCGTTCCTGGCGAAAGTGCCCGAGCGAGATGGGACGTTGATCGTGACCGCCTGTCAATTACTTGATTCGATCGGCGGTCGTGTTCAAGAACCTGCGACAAACCGATTTGCCGATACGATGCAGTTACTTACCTTGCGTGATTGTCTCACGAGCGAAGCGGTCAAGAACCTGCGGCTCGATCCGATCGCCATTGGCAAAACGGCATCATTCCCGAACGTCTCACGACATGGTGATGTTCTGGTGAGCCAAATTGCGGGCATCGAGCCATCCGGCGCCCCGTGGGTGTTGTCACCCTATATCCCACAGCGCGGCGATCGAGTGTGGCTGGTCGCCCAAGTCCACCATGGCCAGTCGCTTATTCATCCGGCGGTTGTGATTTCCATTGAAAGCGATTGGATCGTCTATGCATTTGACAACCCGGACCTTGAACTTCAAGCAACCAGCGGAGCCCCGGTGGTGGATGAATCTGGAAAGGTCATCGCGATCCAGGTTGGCGGGGGCAGCGAGAGTGGCGAGAAAATCGGGATTGGATCGCCTGTCGAAAAGTTTTTTGACTATCTCATGAGCGAGCTCTAACTTCACCTGTGATAAGATGGCGTGATCGTGAATTCACGCCGTGACTCGGTTCCAGTCCTTGAGTGGGTGTACTAAAAAATGTGGCGATATCGCATGGTCTGCCTCCACGTCGTGATCCTCTTGGGATCGCCGTTCTTACTGGCAATTCATTCGCCCCGTTTGGCATCGGCACAATCGGCCGCAGCTACTGCCGAACCTCTCCGTGCGCCGACGGTGCGAGGGGAACAACGCGGCGGCGCGCCGTCGATCTTCCGTGTCGATCCCGGATGGCAAGCTGACCGATTTCCTGATCATGCGGTTTGCTACAAAACGCCGGACACGATAGCCGCTATCTACGCCAATGCTCGCGGGTCCAAAGCCCAGCCGATGGTTGCGTACGAAAAGCCCGGTGACGGCTCCCTTCGGATCGTTGGCACCGGACACAGCTTCATGGCACCAGGCTACAAAACTTTTCCGGTGATTGCTCGAGCCGCTGGCTTCGAACAGCCGCCGCTGGTCACCCACACGGGCGGCGGAATCACGGGTAGCTCTCGTTACAAATGGGAGCAAGAGAACGGCATTTTTGATTTCGATGGCAAACCGATGCCTCAACTTCTCTGCGCAATCTCCAACGCCAAATGGGACGCAATGATGTGGGGCCCGTACTACAACGATCGCAAAGAATACTACCAGTGCTGGATCGACTTCTGTTTGAAGTACAACCCCGACATGAAGTTCTATCTATCCGACGCTTGGCCGCAACTTGAACAATTGAAACAGGTTCCTCAAGACGAAAGCGAACTGACCAATGAGGTGTTGGCGCGGATGCACCAAGAAAAACGCCAAACGTACCGGACAATCATTGACGAGTTAAATGAGCAATACGGCAAGCGAGTTTTCGTGCTTCCAACGTCGCAAGCCATGGTGCTCGCCGTCGAACATTACCATCGTGGCGACTTGCCGGGCGTCGAAGGAATCCATCAGGTCGTCGGCGGCAAACCACGGTCTTTGTGGCGAGACCGACTCGGGCATCTTGGTCCCGGTATGGAAAGCCTCGAAGGCTATGTGTTCTACGCGACGATGTACGGTCGTTCGCCCGAACTGATCGATTCGACGGAGCCCATCGCGTCGGAAAACGGCTACCCGAGTCGTGAACTTGATCGTGCATTCCGCAAGATTGCTTGGCAAGCCGCCATCACCGATCCGCTTTCCGGAGTGGTCGATCACAACCAAGACGGCATCGCAGATGCTCGACAGTGACGGCCCTCGATCGATTTAGCCACACGATGCTGAGACGACTCGCGGTAGTCTCGCGAGCACAAGTGTCAAACCGTTTGAATGTCACTCGATTGAATTGTTTGGACTCGCTGTTGCCGTCGTGTGCAATGAAGTCATCAGTCGCAGTAGTACTTCGGTGATCCTTTCGGACGCGTCGAGTTGAACCTTGTTGGTCCCCATCCAAGTCTCGTAGCCGCCCAACTCATGCTGTGCTGGCGTTGGCAAGTAACCGTTGCTGCCATTGGCCAATTCAATGGTAAACGCATCGGCGAAGGGACTCTGTTTTTTTAACTCAAGCCCCGTCTCCGCGAACACTTCGAACGGGATGGTGGCAATCCCTAGTTCACCGATTCGCATCGCTTGAAGCAAAATCGTGACACGCTCAGGTCCATTCGCCAAAAGCTGGATACGTTCCGCATACGTTTTTTCATGAGGGTGTCGCTCAACCGGCGGTACCGATTCACGGGACTGAAAAAAATCAAGCATCGCTTGGTCAGGCTGACGCACATCCAAGTCCAACTCCTCGGTCTCGCAACCAAGCGCAACCCAGTCGTGAAATTGGATTGACTCGTGGGCCTCGGCAACACGTGATGCGATCAATTCAGCGACCTCGTTGATCCGTTGGTAGGGCTCATGTCGTGACGATTTCTCCGTGAAACGGATATTGTTGACATCGCCGCTGGTACCGTTACTCATGATTGCGACGAACGAATCATCGGTACCAAGTTTTGCTCCGATCCGTTTGGCAAACTCCGCAAAATAGTCCGCCGATACGTCGCCGACGGGAACGCCGCCGACGTAATGCAGTGAATAGTTTGCCAACAGCGCGAGTGGTTTGCCTTGGATCGTCTTGACGCTCACGAACGAGACCTCGGGATCGACCGGTCCGGCCGGTTCCAGCAACGCGGCGCTGCCGGCGGGCGGATTCATTCGTACTCGATCCATGCCACCAAAGGGATTTTTTAGTAGCGATGGTTCGCTCACATACCAGCGACGATTATTGACTTCGCTCGGTTCATCGATTCCTCCCCAGCCGATGAGCGCCGGTTGCATATTCTTGGTCGCGGATTCCACCGCCTCCGCGATTCGCCGTGCGACGAGTGTCTGGTAGTTGTCCAAAACCTTCTCGCCGTTGACTTCACGCGTGTTGCGTGCGGAAACGGCGGAGTGCGTGTGCGTCGAAGCCATCAAAACGTTCTCCGGCGGAACGTTTTTCTGTGTCGATATGAGTTGTCGGGCGAGATCGAAAACTTCCCGTGGAATACCGACGTTGTCACAAATCGCAAAAGCAATCTTGGTTTGTCCGTCGTCCAGAGCAAGACACCGCACATGCAATCGATCGTGAATATTGGTCGCTGGGGGTGAGTCCCAATTGCCGACGATGGGCAACCCGAGCGACGGCGTGATATCGCTGGTGGACGCCCCCGCGAGCAAGCGACGCGGGGGATCAGCATAGCCGAACGAGGCGGAAGCGAGAACGAGGAACGCGAACCTTGTACAGACTGCGGCGAGTTGCATTGGAAAACCGACTCAGTTGGCGGAGATGGACCAAGTTTTTAATGTTGTGACAATCAAGCATCGAGCGAGTTGAGGTTCCATCCGTCACGATATTGACCGCGGATTATTTCATCCGCTTGATCGAGTCCGGTCGCCGTCATGGCGGGACCATCCCAGTGGACGGTCTGGCCCATGCGAAGCGCCAGCAGGCCAAGCAGAGTGATCTCGGTCAGTTTCGCGCCGTAGCCAAACTCGCTGCTCGCCGGTGGGCCCCCCTTGATCGCGTCAATCCAATCGCGGTGATGACCTCGCGAACGAGCAATCGTCGGCTCTGGCGTCGGCAACGATTCAGCCAACTCGACCGGATACACGTTGGCTTTTCCGCCGGCTCCCGCGCAGGTGATGATGCCTTTTTCACCCACAAATAAGACTCCCCGCGACGGCAACTGTTTTTCGTCGGGAAGCTCATCGGGACGTGGCGGTTTCAGTCCACCGCTGTACCAGGTGATTCGCACCGGCTCGCGATCCGACTGGGCAGGGAAGTCGAAGTATCCGATTTCGCCAAACGGGATCATCTCCCGATCGCTCCCGCCCGCAGGATACATTTCCACTGTGTCCGGCAAACCGAGTTCGAGTCCCCATACCGCCGAGTCGAGGTCGTGACAACCGAAGTCACCCATCGCTCCGCAGCCGAACTTCCAAAAATCTCGCCATGCCACTGGCGCGTACGCACTGTGATACTCCACCGGTGTTCGTGGTCCGCACCACAAATCCCAATCCAGCCCCGATGGGATTGGCTGGGGCGTCGTCGGCACGTTAGTAAGCGTCGGGTTCCAACGAGTCGCCGGCACCCAAGCGTGAACTTCGCGAACGTTTCCGATCGCCCCGCCGCGAATCAGTTCGCAGGTCAATCGAATGTCATCGGTCGAATGGCCTTGGTTGCCCATCTGGGTCGCCAGCCCCGTTTACGCAGCGACTTTCGCGACCAGCCGTGCTTCAGCAATGTTGTGCGTTAGCGGCTTTTCGCAATACACATGTTTTCCCGCACGCATGGCGGAGAGCGAGACGTGAGCGTGCAAATGATCCGGTGTCGCACATAGCACCGCATCAAACTCCCCGGCGTGATCGCTAAGCATCGCACGGTAATCTTCGAATTGCCGACACGAAAACTTGGGCTCTCGTTCGCGGTAGTGTTTTTCAATCGCTTCGCAAACGGGTTCGCGTCCAGCGAGTCCTCGATAATAGAATCCGCCCAAGTCCCAACGCCGCGCGGGATCGGAGACCGCGACCACTCGCACGTCGTCCAATCGGAGCAATTCTTTGACATTCTGGAATCCTCGACCACCGACACCGACGACGGCGACATTCACTCGATCACTGGGCGCGACATGCCCCGGACCGCCGAGCACGTGCCGGGGGACGATGGTCGCCACCGTCGCCGTCGACACGGCGGTGTATGCCGCAGACTTGAGAAATCCACGTCGAGAGACATTCGGTATTGGCATTGCGACGACCTTGCATTTCGAAGTTAACCTCGAGGAAACGGTATCGCCAGTTTAGCAAGCTCGGCGCGCGAATGTCGCTTACAATGTCGCTGCAACAATCGCAGATCCGGCGGTGTCGCAAGGCCCACTCCACCCAAAACCACATCATGAACCGCAATCTATCTCGACGACAAGCGATTCAATCGGTCGCCGCAGCAGCCACGCTGGCTTGTGCGCCACGAATGATTCGAGCAGCGGATGCGAAATCCTTGCCACCGGTAAGAGCGATTACGCGAGGTCCGCTTCATCATTGGTTTGGCTATTTCGACAAGTTGGAGTTTGATCCATCCAATCGGTACGTATTGTCCAACGAAGTCGCATTCGAGCATCGCACTCCGACCGCGGACGACGTGATTCGAGTCGGAATGGTCGACACGCAGGCGGACGACCAGTGGATTCGCTTGGGCGACAGTCGCGCCTGGGGATGGCAACAGGGTTGTATGTTGCAATGGCGACCCAACTCCGCGTCGGAGGTCGTATGGAACGATCGCCAAGACGACCAACATGTGTGCCGAGTGTTGGACATCCACACCAAGAAAATGCGTACGTTGCCTCGCCCGATTTATTCGCTGAGCCAAGATGGCAAGTGGGCAATTACCGCTGACTTTTCACGGATCCAACGCATGCGTCCTGGCTACGGATACGTCGGATTGTCAGATCCGTGTTCTCGCGAGCGTGCCCCCGAAGATTCGGGTGTTTGGAAAATGAACATGGACACGGGAGAATCCGAGCTCATCTTTTCACTCGCGGAGGCCGCAAGAATTGACCACGATGGCAAATCGCTCGCCGATCATTGGAACTATTTCAATCACTTGTTGATCAGCCCCGACGGCTCACGTTTTATTGTGCTCCATCGCTGGCGAGCAAGCACCGGCGACGGCCCCGATGCCCAGCCGACCGGTGGCTTCACCACTCGAATGTTTACGGTCGGAATGGACGGCGGTGATCGGTTCATCTTGGACCCGTCGGGAAACACGTCGCATTTTATCTGGCGAGATCCCGAGCATGTCTGCGCATGGACTCGACCCAAGGGCATGAAGGATTCATTTTATTTGTTCACGGACCAGACGGACCAGGTTGACGTGGTTGGGCAGGGTGTGATGACCCAAAACGGGCACAACACCTATGTGCCAAACACCAATAACGAATGGATTTTGAATGACACCTATCCCGACAAGACGACTCGCAATCAAAATCCCTATCTCTATCACGTGCCATCGAAGCGGAAAGTCTCTTTGGGTGAATTTCACGCGCCGAGCGAGTACACCGGCGAGTGGCGATGCGACACCCATCCCCGCAACAGCAACGATGGTCGCTCGGTCGTAATCGACTCGCCCCACGATGGCGGGCGTCAACTTTACCTGATCGATATTCGCACGATCATCGAAGGATGACCTCCGACGTCTAAGCTGGACGGGTTGCTCGAAGCATGCAAACGCGCTACGCTCGCGTCATGCATTTGTTGCTTCCACTCCTCGCGAGCGTCGTCTTTGTCTGCGGGATGCTCGTGGTCAAAAAGCTCACTTCGGCCGGCGTCAGCTCGCACACCATTTTGTTTGTGGCAAATCTTTGCAGTGGACTGCTATTCTCATCACTGTGGGTGCTCGGCGGTACGTTCCAGGGTTGGACGATGCTTTGGCAGCCGGCTAGCATCGCAGCGCTGTTCATGATGGGTTTGACGTTCACCTTCTTGGCAATCCAACGAGGTGACGTGTCGGTCGCAACACCGATCTTTGGTGTCAAGGTCCTCATCGTCGCATTGATGCTCACCTGGGTCAGTGGTGAAAATTTGCCAATGAGGGTTTGGTATGGGGCTGTCCTGGCAACGTTCGGCATCGGACTGATTCAGTGGACCGGACGCAGCCATCCGCAACACATTGTGCTCACGATTTTCTTAGCCGTTTCGGCCGCAACTTGTTACGCCACCTTCGACGTGTTGACCCAGCGATGGGCGCCCTCCTGGGGTGCCGGCCGGTTTCTACCGTTGGTGTTTTGGTTCGTTGGCGGACTGTCACTCGGGTTAGCCCCCTGGGTTCAATGGTCACGCATTCGCGAGCGACGGATTTTGAAGCTGTTGATTCCGGTTGGAATTCTGATCGCCATTCAAGCGATCTGTATCACAGGCGCCGTCGCAATCTTTGGCGACGCGGCTCGCGTCAATGTGGTCTACGCCTTGCGCGGACTGTGGGGCGTCGCGCTTGCCTGGGCCGCAGCCCGTATTTGGGGCGGGGCCGAAGCAGAGTTGGGACGAGGCGATATGCTGACAAGATTGACGGGAGCGCTTTTGCTAACCACCGCTGTCATCCTCGTCATCCTCGTTCGAACTCCGCTAAACTAGTCAAACGCGGAGCTAGTCAAACACCCGACTGCAACTTCGGTCAAGCCCTTTATAGGATCCATCGCCAACAGGTGAGTGGTGCGATTGTGGCATCACTGGTTGTATGACAATCTGTCTCACGAGTTGGCTGTCATGATTGCACGGTCTAGGCCGTCCCACGTGCGTTTGTGCGGAAATCCCTAGATCTTGGGACGGACAACTCCTACTGCCACTCCGATCACTTCCGCCTCGTCGACAATGATCGGTTCCACTTCCGAGTTAGCCGGTTGCAATCGAATGCGACCGTTCTCTGGAAACCAATACTTCAAGGTGGCTTCGCCCTCGGGAGTTTGTGCGACAACCATCTGGCCCGCAGTGGCACTTTTTTGTCGTTGCACGATGACATAGTCCCCATCGGCAATGTGTGCGTCGATCATCGAGTCGCCGGACACGCGAAGCACAAAGCGTTCTTCTCCGAAAAGTATCTCGCTAAAGTCGACGCGGTCGTTCTGTTCAAAAGCCAATGTGGTTGGCCCGGCGGCGACCATGCCCGCCATCGCCAAACTATTGCCATTACGGTCTGCGGCTTGAGTGAGCTCAATCGCACGCGACTTATTGGGACTGCGTCGAATCAGTCCCTTTCGTTCAAGAGCCCGCAGGTGACACATCACTCCATTGGGACTCTTGATTCCAAAATGTTCGCCGATTTCGCGCACTGTGGGGCCGTAACCCCGGTTAACGATCAGTGAGCGAATCAGGTTATAGACGTCTTGCTGACGGTCTGTTAGTTGGCCGACGGGCATAGGTTCATCCGTTACTAAAGGTCGACTAAATCAAAATGATGACGTCGATTGTAACGCAAACTAAACACTCGTCCACACTGATTTTGGGTGGTTTAGTGGTTAATTGATCACCCCACCAAGGCACAGCAAAATCACCGTGACTCCAGCTGGGTAGCACCACCAAGCGAACCAGTGAAGCCGATCTTCACGGCTCCAGACAATTAACCAACGAAGTGCCGCGATCCCGACTAGAAACGCGACAGCGGCCCCGACCGCCAATCCCAGCGGCGTATGAGATCCCATGGCGACCTCGGGTTCTTCGTAAATGTCCTTCAAGGTAAGCACAGTTGCACCCAAAATCGCCGGAATAGCGAGCAGGAACGAAAAGGTGATCGAATCTTCTTTTTTCAACCCCAGTAGCCGGCCCCCGACGATCGTCGAGCCACTACGGCTGACCCCGGGCAAGATTGCCACGGCTTGGAAACAGCCAATTGTCAGCGCTTGCCCCCAAGTCATGGTGCGATAATCGCCCTCGCGAGGCTTGAGCCGACCGAGGACGACAAGCAAACTGGCGGTCACCAACAGCATCGCCCCCGCCAACAACGGGCTGCGCATGATTTCCGGAAACTGGGTCTTGATAGTCAAACCGATTACAACCGCTGGGAGAGTACCAATCACCAGAAGCGGGATCACGCGTGCATCGCTGGCCAAGAGATCCAGGATCCGGCGCCAGTAGACAAACAGGATCGAACCGAGCGTGCCGGCGTGAAGGATTACTTCGAGCGTCGGTGACTCGTCGAGGTTGCCGAGCAATGCACCAAGAATCACCAAATGTCCCGACGAACTAATGGGTAAGAATTCAGCAATGCCCTGGACAATGGCCAGTAAGAGAGTTGTGAACACAAGCTGACTTAATTCAACGGTGGAAAGCATGGAGGGCCCTAGCGTCGGTCCCGGACAATGCTCAATTAGTGAAGTTTCGCAAGTGTAATAGCGATCGCCAGGCAAGTCTCGGATCGCATCTGCAGGAATTTTTTAGATGCCCCTTTCCGACGTAACCAAATCCGAAGTAACCGAATCTAACGGCTCCGGGCATGACGCTGCCATTCCCAGTTCCGGGCCCAAAGCTGGGGTAACTGGTGATTTGTTCAATGTCCTGCGAGGATTCCTGATGGGCGCCGCGGATACGGTTCCGGGTGTGAGTGGGGGTACGGTCGCATTGATCTTGGGCCATTATCGACGTCTCGTGACCGCGATCAGTCACGTGGACGCCCGGCTGGTCACACTCATTCGCGAGCGCCGCTTTCATGCGGCGGCGAACCATCTGGATTTGCGTTTCCTGGTCTCACTGGGGCTAGGAATCGCCATTGGTATCGTGTCGCTCGCGGGACTCATGCACTGGCTTTTGGACCATCGCATGCCCGAGACATTGGCGATCTTTCTGGGTTTGGTGCTGGCGAGCGTGTGGATCGTCCGTCGCTATGTCGATCACTGGGGCTCGTCGCGATTGATTGCGTTAGCCATCGGAATTGTGGTCGCCGTCGTCATCTGTGTCTTGCCGATGTCCCACGGCAGCATGAGTTTGCCGTTTCTATTCGTGAGCGCTTCGATCGCGATATGCGCGATGATCTTGCCAGGAATTAGCGGAGCGTTTGTGCTGCTTTTACTGGGTGTCTATCACCCCGTCACCGGGCTGGTCAAGGAAGCAGCCAAAGGTCATATCACGATGGAGTCGGCAACCCAAATCATTGTCTTCGCGAGCGGATGTGCGTTCGGGTTGATCGCTTTCTCTCGCGTGCTTCGTTGGCTGCTGGAACACTACAGCGGCGTCACGATGGCCGGATTGGTCGGTTTGATGATCGGCAGCGTCGGACGTCTTTGGCCGCTTCAATCACCGACTCCGGAAACGGCCGAGTTGGCCATGAAATTCCGCGAGATGCAGTACTTTTCTCCGACGAACTGGGAGGGGACATCGATCGTCATCCTGGTATCGTTGGCAATCATGGCGGGATTCGCCGTCATCGTGATCGAACACGTGGGCGATGCAAAATCCTAGGTCGCGTTCTTTGTGCTTCAATCCAAGCAATTCGTACCGCTGCACGGCGGCGTTCATCTCCCTGAATACACGTGACACATGAAAACTTGGCTCATCAATCACTGGAGCAATGTTCGGACAAGTTTTTGGTTCACGCCCGCGCTTTATATCGTCGGCTCCATCGCACTCGCGGTCGCGGCGTTGTGGTTCGATTCGGAATACCCGGTGGATGACTGGGAAGCGGATCGGTGGCGCAAAGCCCGGTGGCTAACGGTGACCGACGCGGCCGCTCGGGTCACGCTGGGTACACTCGTGGGAGCGTTGTTCACCGTCACGGGGGTCGTATTTTCATTGACCATGTTGCTGCTGTCGCAAACAACGTCGCAGTATGGCCCCCGCTTGGTTCGAACCTTTATGCAGCATCGAGTTCCCCAGGCCACCCTGGGGATCTTTCTCGGAACCAGCGTCTATGGGTTGATCGTGCTGCGAAGTATTCGCGAGCCGACCGAGCAAGACCCTGGATTCGTGCCGAATGTTGCAGTGCTTCTGGGTGAACTCGGAGCCGGTGTTTGCTTGATCGTTCTGATCGCGTTTTTGCAATTCGTGTCCCAATCGATCCGTGCCGAAACGGTGGTGAAGAGTGTTTACCGCGATTTGTGCGAGGTCATCGCTCGTTTATATCCGGGAGGCCAGAATCGCAACTTGGACTTGAATGCGAATGCGAATCCCGATCGAGATTTTCTCCAAGGCCAATCATCCACAACAGCTGATTCTGCTTTCCCGTTGGTGGTACTGGCGGACGAAGACGGTTACGTGCAAGACATCGACTTGGATAGTTTGCTCCGACGCGTTCATCTTGCGGGAGCCCAACTGCGATTGGCGGTGACCCCGGGTGACTATCTTGTGCACGGGGACGCACTCGCTTATTCGACCGTTCCGACGGCGGACATCGCGTCGACGATGGACTATGCGACGAAGCTTGCCGATCATTTCTACTACGGTTCACGACGCACGCCGCGGCAAGACATCGAATGCGCGGTCAGCGAATTGGCAGAGGTTGCGGTACGAGCTCTCTCGCCGGGCATCAACGATCCATTCACCGCCGTCTCCTGTCTGGACTACCTATCCGCAGCGATGTGCCATTTGCTGGAGCACTCCTCGCCGCCGCTGGCGCTGATGGATAGCGACGGAGTACCAAGAGTGCTGATTCGACATCGTACGTTTGACACGCTGTTATCGACGGCTTTGGATCAGATTCGACTTTACGGCAAAGCCGATCCCAAAGTGATGGGCCGGATCGCCATCATGCTCGACCGACTGGAACGACGAGCCAGGACGACCGACGAAATTCTTGTGATCAAGGAACAGCGGAAACGTCTACTCGAGACCATCCGCGACAACCTCGACGACCCCGTACAGCGCGACCGGCTCGTCGACCGCTGCCAAACATCCGAATGATCTGCGAGTTAAGCAACGCGTTATTTGTAGTGGATCATTCGAAAGGTCCTTCAGTGCAGGGATTTCTAACAAGATCCACCATGTCCGATGGTGCTCACGCTTTGTTTTGCTTTTTCTTGTTCTTCGCCGCTTTTTGTTTTCGCGGTTTAGCGTTCCGCTGGGCCGCTTCCTGTTCGCTCGCTCGCATCCAACTGGCCAGCGCATCAGGATCGTTTCGCTTGCGAAAAACTTCAATGAAGTCGTCGTCGTAACGCACGAGTTGATCGTCAAGCGTTTGTCGAAGCTCATTCAAGATCGGTGCCGCCGTAGCGTGATCGACAAGGTTGACAAGACAATTCGGATCGTCGACGACATTGTAGAGCTCTTCGACAACCCGGTGCTGGTAAAGATCATGACGCTCCTGGATGGCTGTGTTTGTTTCGGCGAGTTCTTTCATTCGGCGATAAGTCGAGGTTCCGGTCGTTGCTGTCGCCATCACCCGCGAACCATCGCTCCATGGATTGAACACATACAGATGCGTCTTAGTCTGGATCGCTCGCATCGGATCCCGCGACCCACCAGCGTTCTCGTTGTATTCCTTCAACACAAATTCTCGATCCGATTGTGATTCGCCTTTCAAAAGCGGCGCGAAGGAGCGGCCGTCCATGTCCGCGGTTCCCTGGAGGTTCAGCAAATCCTTGAGCGTCGGCAGCAAGTCGACGGCCGAGACCATGTGAGTGTTGTCGACCGAGTTTGGTTGTGTGACGCCGGGACAAACGATGGCCAGCGGCGTGCGAGTGCTGTGGTGATAGAGTTGCGTTTTCGCGAACGGCAGTGGCATTCCGTGATCCGAAAGAAAGACAATCACGGTCTTGTCTTGCAAGCCGCTGGCCCTCAAGCTCTCGAGGATCGCCCCGACGCAATCGTCGGCGCGGCGAACGGAATCGTAGTAATGCGAAAGTTCTTTGCGGACGACGGCATCATCAAAAAGGAATCTGGGAACGGGTACTTCATCCGGCGAAAACACTTTGCTGGGGACGTGCGGATCGGCGATCGTCTCGCCACGGTTGCCTTCGGCGTAAAACGGTTTGTGTGGATCAGCAACATTGATGACCATGCAAAACGACTTGCCACGACTTGACGCAGCTTGGATCCCCCGCGTGACACACGCTCTATAACTCGACGCATCTTTGACATGCAGGGGGCGACCGGCTTCGTCGGTGTCCAGAACCAGGTCCCAGCCGTAGGGGTGATAGGGTGTGGAATGCGAGACCTTATGCCGGATCGCGGTAAAGTATCCGGACGCCTTGGCAACATCGACCAAATGTGGGTGTTTTGCCGTAGGGACTTGGTAGAAACCTTCGACGCCGTTGTTGTGAGGATACAAACCTGACCACATCACATTGCGGCTGGGCATGCAATTACCGACTTGAACGTGGGCGTATTCGAATCGCATTCCGCGTCGGGCGAGCATGTCCATCTGGGGCGTGATGTCGACGATCGGGCAACCGTAAACGCCCATCGAATCGGCGCTCATGTCATCGACCGTGATCACCAACAAATGTGGTCGATCGTTGGCTGCCGCGGTTGTCAGGGCGAGCCCCAGCGCTGCGACAACGAGGCTGCGGATCACAGAACGGTGTTTCGGATTCATGGATTTCCCTCGACATTTTCAAAGCGGACGCGAGCCAGATTTTACAACGCCACCCGGGCTCCGTGGGCTCATACCCAGGACTGGGCGACTTACCGAAACGTAGCTGCTATCCTAGGATGCTTGGCGTGGCCACGAATTGCCGCTTTTCATACTGACAGGATTTTGCATGTCCGAGAATGCCGACGTTCATTCCCTCACCGCTGGCGGGGCGAACTCCCCGAATGGCGCCCTGTCGCTCGACGGAGCTGACGCATCGCGATTGCACGAGGCTCGCCGCCGCATTCTCGACCAACTCGGCAAGATCATCGTGGGCCAGGAGCAGGTGATCGATGAAATCATGATTTGCATGTTTTCTCGCGGCCACTGTCTGCTCGAAGGCGTGCCGGGATTGGCCAAGACGTTGATGATCAGCACGCTCGCCAAGACACTCGACCTCTCGTTTAGCCGCGTCCAATTCACACCCGATTTGATGCCGGCGGACGTCACGGGGACGGAGATCATCGAGGAGGACCGAGCGACGGGGCACCGCGACATGCGGTTCATGCAAGGACCCTTGTTTGCCAACATTGTCCTCGCCGACGAAATCAACCGAACGCCACCGAAAACCCAAGCTTCGCTGCTCGAAGCGATGCAGGAACGCCAAGTCACCGTCGGTCGCGTGCGCCACGTGCTGCCCGATCCGTTCTTTGTGCTGGCAACGCAAAACCCGATCGAACAGGAAGGGACGTATCCGTTGCCCGAAGCGCAACAGGATCGATTCATGTTCAAAATTTTCGTCGACTATCCGAGTTTTGACGAAGAATTCGAAGTCGCTCGGCGAACGACCGGGACGGTGGTGAACGAAGTCCAAGCGGTCCTCGGCGCCGACGAAATACTTCGACTGCAGCAACTCGTTCGCCAAGTTCCCGTCAGTGACCATGTGGTTCGGTATGCGCTTTCCCTGGTTCGCCAAACGCGGGTGGGCAGCGATGGCGTCCCTGACTTTGTGGAAGAGCTCGTCGGTTGGGGCGCCGGTCCGCGAGCCGTCCAGTTCTTGATTCTTGGTGGCAAGGCGAGAGCATTGTTGCAAGGCCGGTTTCATGTGCAGGTCGAGGATATCCAGTTCCTTGCCGGCCCCGTGCTTCGTCACCGAATGGTGGTCAATTTTGCAGCCGAAAGTGACGGCATCACCAGCGATGATGTGATCAAGCGGATTATCGCCGCTACACCCACGACCGAGGACGAATTGTCACGCGATGCCCGATTCCAAAAAATATTTGCGTCCTGAGGTCACCGGGCGCATTCGTCGCTTGGAACTCACCGCTCGTCGCGTCGTCGAGGGTTTCCTTTCGGGAATGCATCGCAGCCCCTACTTCGGACAATCCATCGAATTTTTGCAGCACCGGCAATACACCGCCGGTGACGAGATTCGCCACATCGATTGGAAAGTCTACGGCCGCCAAGACAGGTTGGTGATCAAGCAATACGAAGAAGAAACGAACCTTCGTTTACACTTGCTGGTCGACCGATCGCATAGCATGGCCTACGGCAATGGTGACTCGAACAAGTTCGACTATTCCGCCTCAATCGCGGCATCGCTCGGCTATTTGGCCATTCGCCAAAAAGACGCCTGCGGTTTGTATACGTTCGACACCGCCGTCCGTGACAAACTGCCCGCCAAAAGTAGCCAAAATCAATTGAACCGAATGCTCGCCGCGCTCGACCAGGTGGGTGCCGACGGGCGGACCGACTTGGCTCGCGTGACTCGCGAAATCGCGCAAACCATTCCTCGTCGCGGGATGGTCGTAATCATCTCCGACTTGCTCGGAGTCGACTCGCTCATCGAAGGCCTGCGGGTACTGCGCCAACGCGGACACGACGTGGCATTGTTCCATGTGTTGCACGACGACGAGATGGATTTCAATTTTGATGGCTCCACTCGCTTTGAGGGCCTGGAGAGCGACGAGTTTCTCAACTGCAATCCGCGAGCGCTGCGTCAAGGCTACTTGGACGCACTCGACGCATTCCTGGACGAGACACGGCGAGCTTGTGGAAGATTGATGATCGACTACATGCAAGTTCGGACGAGTGATCCGCTTGACGCGGTGCTGGCCAAGTTTTTGTCGGTGCGACAATCGTTGCCCAAATTAAAAAGGTAGCTACTGAGTCGATTTGCTAACTGACATTGTTACCGCTGGATGACTTTCACCAACTTCACGACCCCACGTGATCCATTCATAGCCCTTAACACCCACTCGATTCGTTGTTCCTTTACCCCGCACTAACGCTTGGCTTTTTGTTTGTCGGTGTGCCGTTGTTGGTCCACCTGATCAACATGCTGCGTCATCGACGCCAGCAGTGGGCAGCCATGGATTTTCTACTGGCGAGTTATCGCAAACAGAAGAAGTGGATTCAATTGCGACAATGGTTGTTGCTCTTGGCGCGACTCGCCGTGGCCGCGCTGCTGATCGCGATGTTGTGTGGCTGGACCGGTGGTGGCAAATTGCTCGGAGCGCTCGGAGGGCGGACGACGCATCACGTCATCGTGCTCGACGACAGCGCATCGATGGGCGACACTTCGGCCGCCCTGGGTGGTGATTCCGAGCAGACAGCGTATCGTCGCGCCCTGCGAGCGATCGATGATTTGACACGTCGGTTGGCGAGTGAGGACGGTAACCACCAATTGACGGTGATGCGATCCAGTCGAGCGGCACTCGTCGTCCGTGGCGGTAGCGATTCCGGAGACGCCGCGGCGGATTTGTCAGCTCAAACGGTGACCAGCGACGCGCGGTTGATCAATCGGTTGATGTCAACGGAGGCGTCCCCGATTCGAACCGACCTGGTACCGGCGATCGATTTGGCGAGCGAGTTGTTGCGTTCGACCCAGGCGGACACGCAATACTTGTACATCGCTAGCGACTTCCGCCAGCGTGATTGGGGCAACCCCGACCGGATCGCCGAGTCGCTTCGTAAACTTGCGGCCGACGCCACCCAGATTCGTATGATCGATTGTGCCGCCAATCCCACCGTGAACCTTGCGATCACCGAACTGAGTCCATCACCCGACGTTTGGGTCGCGGGCGTGCCCGTGGTCATCAGCGCCAAAATCAAGAACTACGGTGATACGGCCGTCAAGAACATTTCGATGGCCGGTCGCGTCGTCCGTTATCCGTCAACACTCACGGTTCCAGACCCGACGCGGCAATTTAGCGGCGAGATCGAAATGCTTCCCGCCATGCTCATTGAGTCTCTGGCCGCGGGCGAGGAAGTGACCAAGACGTTTCAAGTGTTTGTGACCGAAAAGGGAACGCACGCGATCGAAGTATCCTTACCGGAGGATTGCTTGTCGATTGATAACACGCGCTCGTGCACACTACCGCTGTCGGACGTCGAAAAGGTGTTGATCATTGACTCCGATCCCGATCAACGAGGGTTTTACCATCTGGCGTCGGTCCTCAACCCAGGCAGCCAAGTGCGGATCGGTGCGATCCCCGAATATCAACCACCGACCTTTTTGCGGGGTGCGACTCTCGAGTCACTGTCGGCCTACCGGGCGATATATCTGGTGGATGTTCCCACAATCAGCGAGAACGCGGCGGGGACGTTGTCCGAGTACGTGCGTCGTGGTGGCGGCTTGGCGTGGTTCGTGGGTCCCAGCGTGGACCGGGGTTCGTACAACGATGTGTTGCTCAAAGCCGATCGGGCACTTCTGCCATCAAGTCTGGGTCCAGCGGAAGAGCTAGCGGATTCGGCGTCCACTTCGGCACCCGATGTCGTGTTCGGGGAAGACAGCCCGCTGCTCGATCCGATTCGAAGCGCCGGTGACGGTGTTTTCTCGCTCGTCGGAGTGACAAAGTCGTGGACACTGTTGAAAACCGAAACCAGTGAGGATGAACCGGTCTCCGTTGACGGTATCGCAGTCGAGGGAACCGAGAGACAAGCGAATGAAGCCGGCGCACCACGAGTGCGTGAGGTGCTGCGTCGTCGCGATGGCGAGCCCCTGGTGACGTTGCACGAATCGGGGCGTGGGCGCATCGTGACGGTGCTCACCGGACTGGATGGCACATGGACCAATTGGCCGGGTGACCCGACGTTTGTGGTCTTTATTTTGCAAACCAATGCGACGCTTTGGAGCGGTGCCGCACCGCCGACCAAACGTTTTGTCGACGAGACATTGGTCAAGTTGCTACCGAGCGAAAACTTTCTGGCCGACGTGACCTACCTACCAGCGACCAACGAGGCGCCGCGAATTCCGATCGACTTTGTTGCCCAACCGCTGAAGTCGGAAAACGAGTCCGCGGCGCCGGCCGGTGAAAGTACGATTGCTGCCGTCACGATCGATCCGCTGGAAATGGTGCTCGATGGCGAGTCCAGTTTGGATGAATTGGTCAAACCGGGGATCAGTGAGTGGGGGTTGACCCGAGTGGACGGACGAGGCGAAGTGATCCCCGTTGCATCGGTGATTCAAGTGGGAGAGGGAGATTTGCGTCGGTCATCGTCCGCTGAGGTGCAGCAGGCGTTGCTACCGATCGACGTTCAATTTGTAAGCAGTTCTGCTTGGAGCGAAGAGAACCAAACCGCGGGCAGTTCAACGCTGACGCTCGTGCTGTTGGGGCTCTTGGGCACGGTGCTCGCCGGCGAACAAATGTTGGCGTATTGGGCGAGTTACCACGTCGCTCCCTCGACGCGAGGTGCTCGATGAACGATGACATGACATTGCCGCTCACCAATTCGGTTCAATCCGAAGGCGAACGACACATTATTTATGAGTTCGCCCGAGCCACGAATCTCGAAGGATGGTGGGTGTGGGCGCTGTTGGTCGGTTCTCTCGCAATCCTTGTTTTCGCTTCGATTCGACTTTACCGGCGCGACGCGAGCGAGATGACTCCCAGTGTGCGATTCACCCTGATTGGGCTAAGAGTCGTGACGATCTTGGCGCTCGTGTTTTTCTTCTTTGATTTGCAGCGACGGACCCAGCGATTGATGACTCGGCCGAGTGAGGTCGCGATCTTGGTCGACACCAGTCAAAGCATGTCGTTGCCATCGTCCATCGGTGGTGCTGCCCAGAGCCGTGCCCAGCGAGCGGCAAACGTTCTGGGGCAAACAAAACTATTGGACCAACTTGCGGCCGAGCACCGCGTGAGTGTGTACGCGTTTGATGAGGCTGCAGAACCAAGATTGCTTCAAACCGACGGCGGCGTTGATCATTCCCAAGCCGATGCGGACGCCACGGTTGCGTCGCCGACGCGTTCCACGCAAGCCATACTGGGGCTGGCACTCGTCGCGATCGCGATCGCGTTGGGATTGTTGTCGCTGTTGATCGGCGCCAGCGGTCGCGGGGCGAGCGTCGGACCGCTGCTTGTCGCTTCGTCGATGCTACTCATCGCCGGGATCATCACCACCGGATCGGTTTACGCGGTACAGTCACAGTCATCGCTTGCGGAATTAGTCGGCGTTGCGCCAGCACCCATGGATTCGCGTACGAATGAATCGCAAGAGTCGGACAATACGCCGGCGCCGGTTCGTGTCACCGATTGGGGTGATGCGATTGCCGCCGCGGGAGCGCAAAGCCGAATAGGCGACGCGATCCGTAACATTCTTGCGGAGCATGATCCGTCGACCCTCGCGGGAATCGTCGTGATGACGGATGGCCAGAATAACGGTGGAGCGGATGCCAGTGTCGCTGTCGCCGCGGCGCGGCGTAGCGAAGTGGCGGTCTATCCAGTCGGAGTTGGCAGCAGCGAGGCGCCAACGAACGTTCGCGTCGTCGATTTGGATGCTCCCCGGCGCGTCTATCCTGGCGACAAGTTTTCCGTCTCCGCAGTGCTCCAAGCAAGCGGGGCCAATCCGATTCGCGTCGAAGTTCAATTGCTCGATGGACTTGATAGTTTGGCCGACGCGACCGATGCGAGCACGCCGGAAGTTGCTGGCGAAGTGGTCGATAGCCAATCGGTCGAAGTGGCCAGTGATGGGACGTTGACCGGGATTCGATTTGAGATCGAACCCGAATCGGTCGGCCGGCGTCGGTTGGCCATCCGCGTCGTTGCGCCCCCGGATGATCGCAACCAAGAAGACGACATGCGTGATGCGCGTTACGAAGTCGTCTCGAGAAAGTTACGAGTATTAACGGTCGCGGGTGGCCCGACCCGCGAGTATCAATTCGTTCGCAACTTGTTGTTTCGTGACCAGTCGATCGAGCTCGACACATGGCTGCAAACCGGTCAACCCGGAATGAGCCAAGACGCCGATCAATTGCTTGACGCGTTCCCGGAAACCGCCGAAGAACTTTTCGAGTACGACGCAATCATCCTGTTCGATCCCGATTGGACAGCGATCAGCTTGGAACAACTACAGACGCTCGATCGATGGCTTGCGCAACAGGCGGGCGGAATGATCCTGGTGGCTGGGCCTGTTTACCATCCCCAGTGGAGCCGGCTGCGAACGGACCCTCGAGTTTCGATCATTAGCGGATTTTTCCCGGTGAACTTGTCGACGCGAGGCCCGCTGTTGGACGGTGGTCGCCAAGGTGGCGAGAACGCTTGGCCGCTCAAGTTTACGCCCGAAGCTCGGCGTGCCGAATTTCTCTGGATCGCGGAAGAGCCTCAGCCCAGTTTTGAAGCGTGGGAAGAATCGGGCGGCGTCTATGACTTTGTCGGTGTTAAGAGTGCCAAACCCGCGTCCAAGGTCTACGCATACTTTTCGGATCCGACGACCGAAGTGGGTGGTAGCTTGCCGATCTACATGGCGTCACAGTTCTACGGGGCCGGACGAGTTTACTTTCAAGCCAGCGGTGAGGTGTGGCGTTTGCGAGGCGTGAGCGATGCGTTGTTCGACAACTACTGGACCAAACTCGTGCGTTTTGCCAGCGAAGGGCGGTTGCTGCGTGACAGCAACCGCGGCGTCCTACTTGTCGACAATTCACGAGCGATGGTCGGGGACACGATCGCGGTCCGTGCCGTGCTCACCGACGAACAATTCGAACCGCTGGATGTGGTCGAAGTTCCCGCGAAGTTATTGGCCCCAGGTGGACGGATCGAAGACATCAAACTGCTGCCACTCAAGGGCGAACCGCGTGCGGGAACTTACGGGGGACGGTTTGTGGTTCGCGAAGCCGGCAGTTACGAATTGCGACTCACACTCGGCGACGCACTCGACGAACAAGTGCTACGCCAGAGCGTGCAAGTACGTTTGCCGACGGTCGAACTTGAACGGCCAAGACGCAATGACGTGGAAATGAACCAGATCGCGAGCATGACCGGCGGCAACTACTTTCCGCTGGATGATGACGTCACCGAAGACCAACTCGCGACGCAATTGGTTGCGACCATTCGGCCGCAACCGCAAACGACCGTTTTGCCAGGGACACCCGATCGAGATTTTGGTCACCGGCGCAATGCGGTGTTGATGTGGTTAATCGCATCGATCATCACCTTTGAGTGGGTCACTCGTCGCCTGCATCGATTGGCATAATATGTTGCAACCACCTCGAATCATTTGATTTATGTCCGCAAACTCGATCGTATCGTCCTATCTGGATCCGCAACTCCGTTCGCTATTGTCGAACTTGCGATCGCGAGTTCGTCGCTACATATGGTTTGACTCGTTGCTTGCCATCGCCGCGGTGGTATTGGCCGGATTCTGGCTCGGACTGCTCGTCGACTTTTTGCCAGTGCAAGTTGGCGGCACCGAAATGCCTCGCTCCGCCCGAGGAGTTTTGTTGGCGGTCGTCGCGATTGCCGTCGTCGGCTTGGTGGTGACATTGCTGCTGGGACGACTGCGCAAACCGCTGCCCGATGACAGTTTGGCGCTGCTGGTCGAGCGGCATCACCCGCAATTGGGCGGTCGATTGGTGACGGCGGTCCAGTTAGGGCGTCCAGGCCGCGAGGGCGATTCCCACGCCCCCGAACTTCTGCGGCGTGTCCACTCCCAGGCCGCGGGAGTCATTGACGAGGTGGACCCCAATCGCGTGTTCCGCTGGCAACCACTTATGCGCAAGGGGATGGTTGTCGCGCCACTGCTACTGATGGCTTTGGGATTGGCGATTGTGAGTCCCGAAGCATTCGGTCGCGCGGCGCGTCGGTTGACATTATTCTCGGATGAACCGTGGCCCCGACGGGCCAGACTAGAAATGGTCGGTGTGGAGTTGCCCGTCGTCACCGCCACGGACGACGAAGTCCAAGCACCGGAACTCATCGAATTCGTGGACAAACACATGCGTTTGCCACGCGGTAGCAGCCCGCTGTTGCGAATCCGAGCCGCCGCCGAAGATGCGATCGTGCCAACCGTTTGCACAATGTACTACCACACTGAGGACGGTACACGTGGACAATCGAACCTTCGCCGCGTGGGACGGATTCAAGACGGTTTCCAATCATTTGTACTGGACGGTCCGCCGCTGAGCGGGCTCAGTCAGTCGATGACAATCAGCGTTCGCGGACTGGATGATCGGCTGGATGATTTTTTCCTCGAAGCCATTGAACCCCCGGCGCTCATCGCCATGAAAGTCCGCGTTCGCTACCCCGACTATCTGCGTAGCGAAGGTAGCGGAGAGTTTGATCTGGAAACCCAGTACCAGTCGGGGTTGCGACTTCGCGAGGGAAGCGACGTAACGCTGCTCGCATCAAGCACTCGACCGCTCGGTGATGTGCTGAGTCATTTGCAGTCCGATGCTGGCGAGATCGTTCCCGATGCGATCGACTATTCCGACGATCGAACCGAAGTGGCGATTCGGCTGGATGATTTAAGAACGGCAACGACGGCTCGTATCGTGCCTCGCGACTCTGGTGGAATATCGGCGCAAGCACCCTTCCGGTATTTCCTCGGCGTCGTCTTGGATGAGCCGCCCGTGGTGCAATTGAAACTCGATGGCATCGGATCCGCAGTGACGGGAATCGCTAATTTGCCAGTCGAAATCACGGCGACCGACGATTACGCGATCGAGCGGACGTCGGTATCGATCGTTCCAGGAAGCGATGACAACACGATGGAACCGGCGAGTATCACGCCAAGACTTGATCGAGATGGCGAGGGAAAGACCCAGCTTGACTTACGCGAGCTTGTCGCCCAAGGAAAGCTGCCCGAGTTGGTCCCCGGAGGTGTGGTGAATGTATACGCCGAAGCCACCGATGGTTACGCACTAGGCAAAGATCACTTGGCTCGCAGCGAAATGTTTCGATTGCAAGTGGTCACGCCGGAACAGTTGCTCGCATTGCTTGAACGACGCGAGCTTGGGCTGCGCGGTCGATTGGAACAAACCATCGACGAAACACGTTCGCTCCGAGATACCCTCGATACCCTGAAACGCGTCGGATTGACCGAAGCGATCGAACAGGAACCGGCGGAGAAAACTCGCCAGGAACAAGTGCGTCGACTGCGAGTCCAACAAAGTGGATTGCAAGCCAGCAAGACATCCGAAGAACTTTCCGGTATCGCCGCGTCGCTTGACGATCTGCTTCGCGAGATGATCAACAATCGTGTGGACTCGGTCGATCGCCGCGAGCGAATTGGCCAGGGCGTTCGCGACCCGCTCGTCGCGATTGTCCAAGGACCGCTGGAAAAGCTGCGTGAACAAATCCAAGAGATCGACCCAGTCATCAACGAGCCGGAGGTGGCGGTGGAGCGAACGGGGGAAGCGGTCGCGACGGCCGAAGAGGTTTTGCTGCAATTGACGGCGGTGTTGGAGAAGATGCTTGACTTGGAGAGTTACAATGAGATTTTGGATATGGTGCGGGAATTGATCGAAGATCAGAATCAGTTACTCAAGGACACCAAGGAAGAACAGAAAAAACGCGTCTTGGATATGTTCAAGTAGCGTTCGCCCACTCAGAAAGTCTGGACAAGTGCGAGACCAAATCTTGTCGGACATTCCGAACCCTGGAACCCATGCGATGATGAGCGACCGACGGACACGAGCATCGATGCCGCGATTGTGTGGGCTTTTCTTGCTCTTTGTATCCATGGGGGCAATCGCCTCCAAATGTCATGCCCAGCAGGTTGACGGTGCTAAGTCGCCCGATAATGCGGCAACGTCCAATCTGCCCCAGCGTCAAACCGGGGTTGCCCAGCGGTACGGAAAACTTGAGGAGTTGTTGCTGCGATTGGCGGATGTCGA
Organism: Pirellulaceae bacterium; assembly: GCA_041741195.1. Taxonomy (GTDB): domain Bacteria; phylum Planctomycetota; class Planctomycetia; order Pirellulales; family Pirellulaceae; genus JBBSJZ01. The sequence goes on along the minus strand of JBGSKM010000060.1, from coordinate 189,021 downwards.
AGCCGACGAGAATCCGGAGCGTGCCGCGTTGCTCCGCCGCGCGGCGAAACAATCGCGAGACAAATTCACACTCGAAAAGTTGCGGGGTGCCACCGAGGCGCTGTCGAGCGAACAGTACCAAAACGCGGTCCAGCGCCAGGGCGAAGCCGTCGAAGGAATCGAGACGCTGCTGACGTTACTGCTGAGCGAGGATCGCTCCAAGCGCATCCGTGACGAAAAACAACGCGTCACCGAAATGATCAAAGATCTAAAACGAATCGAACGCGCCCAGCGAAGCACTCGAGCGAGAACCGAGAACGGCGCTGAATTCGGTGAAGTTGAAAAGGAGCAACAATCGATTACCCAGCGGGCGGAAGAGCTCCATCAAGACTTGGCGGGCGACGAAAATGCGGATGCCGAGAACGATGAACCGTCCGCGGACGAGAAGGACGAACCCAACGCAGGAGATCCCAAGTCCGAAGCTCCGAAAGACGGCGAGTCGAATAAACCGAAAGACGGCGAACCGAAACCCGGCGACGATCAGTCCCCGCCGAGCGATTCGCCATCCGACGAATCCAGTGACGCTGCGATGCCAAAGGACGGTAAGCCCGAGGACGGTAAGCCTCAAGATGGAAAACCCGAGGATGCTCCATCCCAGGAATCGCAGTCGTCCCAGGGGGAGCCCCAGGAAAGCAAGGCTCAGGATGCAGAATCCAAATCGGGGAAACCCGATCAATCGAAACCCAGCGAATCGAAACCCAGCCAGTCCCAACCGAGTGAATCTCCGTCGGGGGAGAGTCAACCCGGTGAAAGCGGCGAAAGTCAGGCGGGAGAGTCACAATCGTCCCAGCCTCAGCAGCCCCAATCGCCCCAGCAGGAAGCTCAGCAGCAGTTGCAGGACGCGATCAAGAAGATGCAGGAGGCTGAGAAGAAGCTTGCGGAAGCGAAACGCGACGAAGCGGCGGACGAGCAGCGTGCGGCGGAAGAAAATTTGCGGGCTGCAATTGACCGTTTGGAGCGAATTTTGCGTCAGCTCCGCGAAGAAGAGATGCAGCGGGAACTGGCGAAGTTAGAAGCGCGTCTAAGGAAAATGGCCGCAATGCAGTCCAAAGTGCTGGACGATACTGTCACGTTGGCGGCCACCCCAAAGACCCAGCGCAATCGTCAAACTGACCTCAAAGCGGGTGATTTGGCATTTGAGGAGAAAAAAATCACCCTGGAAGCCGACCGAGCTATGTTGTTATTGCGTGAAGAAGGCTCAAGTGTCGCTTTCCCGGAAGTCGTCGATGCGATTCGTTCCGATACCACCAAAGTTGCCGATCGACTTGCGGAAACGAAGATCGATCAAGTGACCCAGGGCATGCAAAAGGACATTTTGGCGGCCTTAGAAGAAATGATAGCGGCTCTCCAGAAGGCACAACGTGATTTGGAGCAGAAGAAACAGGAACAACAGCAGGGCCAGCCCCAGCAGCAGGGCCAAGGGGAACAACCGTTGGTCGAATCGTTGGCCGAATTGAAACTGATTCGTACGATGGAGACTCGAATCAAAAGCACGACGGACCGTTATGCGGAATTGTTGGAGACGGGTGAGACAACGGGCGACGATGTGTTGCCGTTGCTGCAAGGCCTTTCCGAACGCCAAAATCGCCTTTACCGAATTACTCGGGACTTGGTGCTGAAGCGGAATCAGTGAAATGCGAGATTAACTGTGAACCTATCGATAGCCTTTGTCCGATCGACCATCCAACCGGGTCCCACCCACGCGGCGGCTCAGGCTTCCGACCCGCCCAGGCGTCAACCGCTGGCGACGAAATTCCACATGCTCCTGATGTTCAGCGCCACGATTGGCCTATTTCTCGCGTTAGCACCCGCGACGACAGTTGTCGCGGACGAGGCACTTGCCAAAGAAGCGTCGTGGGATGTCTACAGTTCAGCCGAAATGGCTGGGATTCTTCGCCGGGCGCTCGACGAATTGGGAGTCGTCCCCGGCGAAATGGATCGCATCAACGAACGATTCTTGATGTCCGTGGAACAACAGGATATCGATCCATTGGATGCATACATTGCCTCCATCCAAGAACTGGTAAAAGTCGTCGACGAGTTGGTGGCAACGTCGGATGAGAGCATCACTGAGGCCGCCGCGAGCATTGATCCCAATACGCCTGGCTATGGAGCGATTGAATCGCTGCCAAAGTCGATGAGGAACAGCGTTCGGGTCTGGCTCGGTCGTGAGCTCGTTCGCAAGCGGCTATATGACGAAGCACTACCGACGTTTGCCGAGGTTGACCCGGTCGAGTCGATTGATCCCGCTGCCGTCCTGTTTTTTCGCGGTGCCTGCTATCACGCCTTGCTGATGAAGAAGGAGGCATTGATCGATTTGAGGCGGCTGTTGGAAAACGAGGAGGCGTGTCCAGACCGTTACGCTCGGACTGCGCAGATGATGGTCGCCGATATCAAGCCCATGAAGGAGGACTCGCTGGACGAGATTTCTCGGCTGATGACGGACGTGGGTCGGCGTTTGGAACTGGGTCGGACAAACGAAGACGTCAAGGAACGTGAACAAAAGATCATTGACAAGCTCACGAAGTTGATCGACAAGATCGAAGAGCAACAACAACAGCAGCAACAGCAACAACAGCAGGCTTCCGGGCAATCGGGTGGCCAAGGTAGCCAGGGCTCTCCGATGCAGGACAGCCAGATCGCTGGTGGTAGTGGCAATGGCGACGTGGACCGAAAAAACCAATCGAACAATGGCGGCTGGGGCAATCTCCCGCCTGCCGAGAGACAGGAAGCGCTACAGCAAATTGGTCGCGATCTGCCCACGCACTACCGCGAAGCCATCGAGGCATATTTTCGCAAGCTTGCCACCGACAACGCTGGCTAAGCGCAGGGCGATTTCGTTTCTCCAAGGCGTCCCTTCATCCAATCTTAACAGTATCTCCGCCGTTGTAAGACTCGTCAGTCGTTTCCCTCAGTGGTAGGTTGTGCGCCGTAGAAGAAAATTCGGCCTCGACTAATACGGAAACGATTCTGATGAAATGCACAGGTTGCTTTTTGGCGTGTTTTTCGCTGATTGGACTCATGGTGGGGTGCGAGCCAGCGACGAAAACGGCGGACCCTAGCAAGGTCGTAAAGAACTTCGACTCTGATAGCGCTGAGCCGGCCGTTGCCGAAGAATCGGCGTCTTCGACGGCCGATGCACCAGCAGCCGGGGACGCTGTTGCAGAAACGGTCGCAGCGGATGGTGCCGGCGCGGTCAATAAAGAATTGCAGGGCAAAGTAGAAATCGATGGCAGCAGCACGGTCTATCCGATTAGCGAAGCAGCGGCCAGTCGATTCATCAAGCAGTTCCCCAACGTCGGGGTGACGGTCGGCGTTTCAGGTACCGGAGGCGGCTTTGAGCGATTCACGAAGGGTGAAACGGACATTTCCGACGCTTCACGGCCAATCAAAGACAGCGAGTTCGAGGTGGCCAAGAAGGCAGGCATTTCGTTCGTCGAGCTTCCCGTCGCCTACGACGGATTAACTCTCGTCGTGCACAAGGAAAACAATTGGGTCGACAATCTAACGGTCGACGAAATCAAGAAGATTTTTACTTCAGCGGGTAGTGCTAAGACTTGGTCGGAAGTACGCAGCGGTTGGCCCGACAAGGAAATCAAAATTTTTGCACCTGGAACCGACTCGGGTACCTTCGACTATTTTCTCGAAGTGGTTGCGGGCAAAGATGGCTCACTTCGTAGCGATATGAGCACTAGTGAAGACGACAACGTCCTGGTAACGGGGGTTTCGGGGTCACCAACGGCCATCGGATTCTTTGGTGTCGCATACTACGAAGAAAACAAGGACAAGTTGAAGGCGGTTCCGGTAGTTAACCCTGAATTGAAAGAAGCCGTTTCGCCAGATGCTCAAACGATCGAAGACGGCACCTACGCGCCGTTTAGTCGTCCGCTATTCATCTATGTCAACTCCAAGTCACTCGCTCGCCCCGAAGTGAAGCGTTTCGTCAGCTTCTATCTCGAGAACGCGCCCGAGATGGCCACACAAACCGGTTATGTCCCGTTGCCGAAAGAAGTTTACGCTGCTGCCACGCAACATGCTCGTGCTCGCAAGTCCGGCACGCACTACATGACCGCGGACGGGGCAAAGCGCAGTGGCCCGGTGACGGAAGTTTACAAGGAAGAAAACTTAGTCGATATCAAATAAGATAACGCTAGCAAGTTTGCTGTACCGTCTAGCATCCCAGTGACTTCACTCCCTGTTTTTTTGAATCGACGCGGTTCGTTCGCATGAGTTCATCGGCATCTGAGTTAGCAGTACCGAACGCAGTGGACGAAACGCGTCTGAACGATCGGGTTCGTGAACTACTGTCCGGTCCGCGCCGGTCGTTAGCCGTCATTCGGGCTCGGGAGTTAGGCGTTTATTTCTTGCTGGTGGCGTTCGGACTGTTTTCGCTGCTCGTCACGGTGGCAATCCTTTGGGTCCTATTGTCGGAGATGGTTCACTTCTTCGAATCCGATGAGGTGACACTGAAGAACTTTCTCGGCTCGACGAATTGGTCACCGCTGCTGGGTAGCACGAAGAGTTTTGGCATTTGGGCGTTGATCAGTGGTACCATGCTGGTTACGGCCATCGCGATGATTATCGCGCTGCCGCTCGGATTGGTGACCGCTGTTTATTTGAGCGAGTATGCACCGAGAAAAGTTCGCAGCATTCTCAAACCGACGCTCGAGATCTTGGCGGGTGTCCCGACAGTCGTTTATGGCTTCTTTGCCCTCATGACGATCACGCCGATCCTGCAATGGTTGCATGACGGATTCAATGTCTACAACGCGATGAGCGCGGGGATCGCCGTCGGTATACTTTGCTTGCCAACCGTGTGCTCGCTTTCTGAAGACGCACTCCAAGCGGTCCCTCGATCGCTTCGCGAAGCGGCCTACGGACTCGGCGGTACGCGGTTCGACGTATCGATCAAAGTCATCGTTCCGGCGGCGCTCTCCGGAATCATTAGCTCATTCTTACTGGCCATCGCTCGTGCCTTTGGCGAAACGATGATCGTGGCATTGGCGGCGGGTAGTCGAGCTCACGTCACGATGGATCCGCGCAGTGAGGTGCAAACCATGACGGGGTTCATTGTGCAAATGGCGGGCGGTGATGTTTCCAATTACGACGTCACTTATTTTTCGATGTACGCGGTCGCCTTCACCCTGTTTGTCCTCACGCTCGGTCTGACGATGATCGGAAACATTGTTCGTAAACGATTCCGCGAGGCGTACGAATGAATCAAAACGTCTCGCCCGAATCGTCCACGAGAACAAAATCGGATGTGGGTTCGTCGCCAGTCGCGAATATGGTGCTCCGCGGAAGCGAATCACGGATGCGTGTGGATCGAGTGTTTCGGTTCATCTGCATTCTGACCGCAAGCGTGTCCGTGCTGATCCTTGTTTTCCTTTTGTCGTCGATCACGATCCAGGGAGTTCCTTGGCTTTCGTGGACGTTGATATCGGGCAACCCCGAGCCAGAACCGCTCGAAGCGGGTTTGCGGCCAGCATTCTTTGGCACAATTTGGGTATGTTCGCTGTGCGCCTTGATCACGCTGCCCATCGGAATTGGCACTGCGATCCTGTTGGAAGAATTCCAACCTCGGAATAAAGTTGCCGCGTGGCTGTATAGTCTGATCCAGCTCAATATTTCGAATCTCGCGGGCGTTCCCAGCGTCGTGTACGGGATCCTTGGCTTGACCGCGTTTGTCGGCATGTTTGGGATGTTTCGGCAAACGGATCGCGGCGGCGGTTACGCATATGCGATCGGTGTAGACTACTTTGATCAATTCTTTAGCGAAGGTGATCGAGCGATCCTGATTCACGTGGGCGATTCTAGTGACCCGCCGACGAAACCTCATCCCGGAATGGTCGCCTATGACTTTGATGGCAAGAAAGTCGACGTCAACATTATTGGGTATGATGACCCTTACCCCGAAGACGAAGAGGTTCTCGCCTACACTTTGTTCGCCGATAGCGAATCGGGACGAATCAGTGAAAAAGCGTGGTACCACTTTCGACTTCCGTTCGGCCGAGGCGTGTTGGCGGGCGCGTTGACACTGATGCTCGTCACGTTGCCGGTAATCATTATCAGCACTCAAGAATCTTTGCGGGCCGTCCCCAGTTCGTTGCGCGCTGGGGCACTTGGATTGGGGGCGACGCCCTGGCAAGTCATTTGGAACGTCACCTTGCCATCAGCGATCCCGGGTATCATGACCGGGTCGATCCTTGCGATGAGTCGCGCGATTGGGGAAACGGCACCGATTTTGATCATCGCGGGCATCATGTTTATCATGAATTCGCCGCGGCACTTGATGGACGACTTTACGGTGATGCCGCTTCAAATCTACAACTGGGCTAGTCGACCCCAAGAAGAATTCCATGGAATCGCTGCCGGCGGAATCATCATCCTGCTAGTGATATTGTTGTCGTTCAACGCCATCGCAGTGCTCATTCGCCACAAAATGCAGAAGCCACTCAGCTAACATCAGCCCGATCGACGGCGATTTTTCTCATGACTCGAGTAATGACCGAAACGCAAAAACCTGTCGTAGCGCCGGTGGCCAATAAGTCCGACACGAAATTGGGCCCGGCTGTGTCGGCGATCGAAGTCGATGGATTGAACAGTTGGTATGGCGATTTTCAAGCGCTACATTCGATCACACTTAAAATCCCCAAGAACCAAGTGACCTCGTTCATCGGCCCGAGCGGTTGCGGCAAAAGCACGCTCCTGCGATGGTTCAATCGAATGAACGATACGATCGTGTCCGCGCACGCCACCGGCGTCGTGCGACTGGGTGAACTTGACCTGTTGGCGCGCAGTACCGATGTGGTCGATCTGCGACGTCGTATCGGCATCGTGTTCCAAAAGCCCAATCCCTTTCCCAAAAGCATCTTTGACAACGTCGCCTTTGGTCCGCGACTTCACATGAAGCTCAGCAAAAGTGACTTGAGCAGTCTCGTCGAATGGTCGCTTCGCAAAGCGGCGGTTTGGGAGGAAGTCAAGGATCGATTGCATGCCCCAGCGTTGGGTTTATCCGGCGGCCAACAACAACGGCTATGCATCGCTCGCGCGATCGCGGTCGGTCCCGAAGTGTTGCTGATGGATGAACCGTGCAGTGCGCTCGACCCCGGTAGCACGTTGGCGATCGAAGATTTGATCTTCGAATTGCAAGCGCAGTACACGATCATTATTGTGACCCATAACATGCAACAAGCCGCCCGCTGTAGCAACCAAACGGCATTCTTTTACGAGGGTCGATTGATCGAAGTCGGCGAAACGGAACGCGTCTTTACCAAGCCGGAACAGAAGCGAACCGAGGACTATGTCCGCGGAAAATTCGGTTGATCCCAGCGGTCAAATTTTAACCTGCGCTGATGGCCGGCCGGTTCCTTTCATTCATCCCGGCTATACATCGACGCGACGGCCTTCGCGGTCGCTCGTTTCGGCCGCCGCGAGAATCGTTGCAGCTCGATAGGCGTCATTGAGATCGCCAAGCTTACGAATCAAACTCGTCACGCACCGGTGAAATTGGGTTAGCAATTGTTCGCCAACCGGCAGTTCCATTTCGAGTGATTCGAGATGTCGGCCGGCATCATCGAACCATACCAAGGTGCTCGGTAAATCGATGAACGCGACACCACGCTCGCAACAGATCTGCATCGCCGACGGCGGACGAAACCCCACCGCCTCGTGCCAGGTTCCCGGAATGTAGCTGCCACAACTGATTTGTGCTGTCACGGCGGGGCCATCTCCGACGGCGGAAAAATGCAGGCTGAGACAGCGGTAGTCAGGGCTGGCGCCGCCGGAATGCCCCATCGAGGTTACGCTGGTGGGCTCGCGTCCGACGACGTAACGGGCCCAATCAATGAGCTCGACCAACTCACGCCGCTGGGGATTGCTGCCGCATTCCGTTTTGATGTTAGCTTCGTCGTCCTTCATCCTGCGGTGACAAAAAAGCAACCGCGGTTTTCCCAGCTTCGTCGCGACAAGTTCCTTCAACCGAAGCGTCGCGGGAGCAAAGCGCCGCGGAAACTCGGTCATGAAAGCCACTCCCGAGTTCTCGATGGCTTCCCGCACGTGGGCATCTTGGATCGGGTCAAAATCCAGATCACCGGCCCAATAGATCGACTTGCCAGCCTCGCAGGCCGCGAGGATGGGAAGCCAGCCGAGCCACGATTTTTGGAGCACCATGACAGCGTCGATGTCGCAACGGTCCACAAGGGCTCGGTACCCGTCGACGGGGTCTGCTTGGAACTCTGCGGCCGAGTTCTCCGCTAGTTTTGCGACCGGGCTGTACACCGCGCGGACGTCAAATCGGTCGCCCAACACCTTCAGTGCGGGTCGATGCCGATGTTGCCAAGCGTCGCCGAGTCCGATCAGTCCGATTCGCAATTTCATCGTGAAACAGGGGTAAGGAAGGTGATTGACGAAGGATTTTAGGCTCGGATAAACACCTACGAGTATCCAATCCCCCAACAAACCCAGTCGAAATCTGGATGCGGATCACTGCCGAGCGGTGGCTCAAACGGGAATTCGCAAGTACTGGTTTCACAACAGTTTAGCGTTTGGCTAGCTTGACGGAAATCTCGCCGACGCGTGAAACGATCCGGAATCCCGCAAGATCATTTTGCCAAGTTTTCGGCCGGCGACCCTTGTGACCTCACCGACCAACCTTATACTCCGCCCAGTTCACCCGCACGGTCGCGATTGCTAGTCTCACGCTAGCTTTCCCAATCCGTCGGGAGCGAGCTTGGATGCGGGTGACCTTTTCACGGCACAAACAGAGCCGAGGGTCGCGGGTCCATCGCCTGCACGAACAATTGGCGTCGTCAGAGTCCTGGAATCCACGGGTGATTTCAGTACTTCTAGTCGGGTTGGGCTCGGGGCGGTCCCGTAGCTCTTTTGCACGACGCATCAATCGAAACTCAGATGGCTGGATATTTTTGAGGACTGAACGAGTGACCGCGAGAGTGCCGGAACTTTGGTTCTTACTCCACTTCTCGTGGCCACGAATTGCTCAGACTTCGCCGGCAGCGTGCCGGCCCCATTTGGGACGATTAACCTTCAGTTGAGGGAGCTTGGAATGGTTTCGGTGCTTTTCGCGGTAGCCTTGTCATTTGTCACTAGCGAGCACGAAGCGAAGCAAACGTATGCGATGGCGTACGAAAAATCGGTTTCAGAGAAGAAGCCCTTGGTGGTGGTTGTGAGCGCCCAATGGTGCCCGGCCTGCAATGTCCTCAAGGACACCACGATTAAGTCTTTGGAGCAAACCGGCGAGTTGGACGATTGCAGTGTCGTGGTAGTTGACCGCGACGCCGATCCAGAACTGGCCAAACAGTTGATGGCGGACGAGAAGATGGTCCCTCAAATCATCGTCTTTTCGCAAAGTGACACGGGGCGGTGGAAGCGCTCGAAATTGACCGGATTCCAACCGGCGCAGCCCGTCCGATCGTTGATCCGCTCCGCACGATCACTCGGTCGCGGCTAAGCAAAGCATACCGCCTCGGCTAGATTTTGGCTGAGACGAAGCACTCGCGGCTCGAGACTGGTTCCTTCCCCTTGACTGGGTCGGTCCGATCCGACAGAAAAACGCTCGCGTTGGTCGTGTTCCACGGAAACGACCAACGCTTTTTTGTTGGTTAGGTTCGACATCAAAGGGTTGGTGAGGCGATGAGTTTTCCGGATCACTTGCGGCACTTGGTTCGATCCGACGAACCATTGGGGCAAATGGTGTGGCTTGGAATCGGTGGTCCGGCGCGTTTTTTTGCTGAGCCGCTGGAGGAAGCCGAACTTGTCGAAATCCATCGGGCGGCGGTTGTTGCCGGAATTGCCATTCGTGTCCTAGGCGGTGGTAGCAACGTCCTCGTCCGCGAAGCAGGATTCGATGGGTTGGTGATCAGCCTTGCCGCTCCCGCCACCTCCCAATTGGAAATCGTCGGTAACCAATTGAGAGCGGGTGCGGGTGCCAAACTTTCCCACGCCGTGATCAAAGCCGTCGGGGCGGGGCTCGCCGGTCTGGAACACTTGGTAGGTATTCCTGGTTCCGTGGGCGGGGCGATTGTCGGCAACGCATCCAGTGGCGGACGCGATATCGGGTCAGTGGTGAAAAGCGTCACTGTGCTGGGTGAAGCCGGTGAATTCCGAGAAATCCCCGTCGATGAGATTGGTTTTTCGCATCGAAAATCGGCCTTGGGTGGGCTGGTGGTCACCAAGGTCACGTTCGAATTGGAGCCACGCGAGATCCAAGCGCTCACCAAACGAATGCAAAAGCTGTGGATCGGCCGCAATTCGACGCGTCCCGTTGAGGAACGACGAATCGCCATGCCATTCGTGGACCCCGATTCCATGTCGGCTCGCGAACTAATTCAAATGGTCGGTTTGTCCGGCATTTGCGAAGGCGAAGTCTCGCTGGATCCGAGCCAGCCGCACTACTTGGTCGCACATACCGGAGCGACGAGCGACCAATGCCTGCGGCTGATCGAACGAGTTCGCGAACAAGTTCTGCTGCAGACCGGGATCGACTTGCAGCTCAATCTGCAAATTTGGTAAGAGCGTGGACGCCGCGGTTTCTTCCCAATTTCTGGGACGACGACCCGTGGCGAATGCATGGTCGACTCATCATGGACGAGAGGGGCTCATCTTAGGTGGCCGCGAAACCGAAGGAAACGACCGACCCGCGACCGATCCGTAGCCTGCTACGTCGTCTGATCCAAGCTCCCGCAATGCTGTCGTTCTTGTGGCCTGCCTTGCTCATCGGCGGCGGCTACCTGGCCTGGCACCGTTGGGGCGCCGAACATGTCGCCAAGCAATATTACGGCGTCGATCCGACACTGATCGAGATCACCCAGCCGCCAACATTCGTGCGAAGTGATATTGTCCGTACGGTTTACCAGGACACGGCGATGGAAGGTTTGTCGCTAATGGATCACCAGGCGACTGCTAAGATAGCTTCGGCATTCAGCACGCATCCATGGATTCGACGTGTGGTCAGCGTCCGCAAATTGCCGGGCGGATGCTTGGATGTTCGTGTCGATTATCGCGTGCCCGTCGCGATGGTCCGGGTAGCCATGCGCGACTCCAAAACGGAGAGCGTCGGTTTCTTTCCGATCGATGGTGATGGGGTCCTTTTGCCGCCCACAGATTTTTCCTCCGCGGAAACGTCGAATTTTATTCATATCGAAGTCCCGGACGCTTATCCCACCGGCGGGGCCGGTTCAGCGTTTGGGGATAGCCGGGTGGAATCGGCAGCCAAACTGGCTGCACTGATTGCCCCGTTTCGCGAACCTGGGCGAATCGCTGCGATCGGAGTTCATGGCGACCCTCGCCAAAACCCGATTCCGCAGCTGGAAATCACCACTAAAGACAATCATCGTCACTTTTGGGGCAGTGCGCCGGGCAGCGAAATGCGTGGTGAATCGTCAGCCACCATGAAGTTAAAACTGTTGGCTGACCAGCTCACAATCGCCACACCGGAGGCCGAAGTGGCAACAAACCCCCAGCCTCCTCTGTAAACCAACATCTCGGTCCATTGAGTTAAAACTCGGAAGAATCTCGTGCGAGCCACACGGTTTTCAGGGCTGCGGATACGCGATCGACCGAATCTTGCCGCGATTTGTATTGGCCAGGTAATAGATCGCGCCAATTGAGTATCAGAATGTGATCCGGGTCAGTGGCAATCGGTATTCTTGTTGCTGTTGATGGCTGTGCCGAACTGGGGCTCCCCAAATCGCCTGACTTTTGGCATGCTTGCTTCGCACACTTGGTTCACTCACTTGCTTTCGGGATAAGGCGCACGAGTTATGGGTAGCGTCGTTTACAAAGACAAAACTAACAAAGCCCAGCCACACCGCAGCGGGCTCTATCACCGCCTCGTACCCGCCTACCAAGCCCTTTGGCCGGCTGTCGCACAGCGACGAATCCTCGAGTGCGTTTCGGAGTTTGGATTCGAGCCCGGGTCAAAAGTACTCGAAGTAGGCGTCGGCACGGGCCTTTCGCTGAAAAGCTATCCACAGAACATTTCGCTCGTTGGCGTCGATCTCTCGGAATCGATGCTCGCCGAAGCCGAAGACCTCATTGCCGAGCGACAATGGAAGCACGTCCAAGTGTTTCCAATGAACGCCGAGAAGCTAACATTCGACGACTCGAGTTTTGATGTGGTCACATCATTCCACACCATTAGTGTCGTGTCGAACCCGCAGGCGATGATGAGCGAGATCGTTCGCGTATGTAAACCGGGTGGTCGAATTCTGATGATTAACCACTTTCGAAGCGATAATCCCTGGATCGCTCGAGTTGTCGATTCGGCGGGCAACATCACCAAGCATCTTGGATGGCGAACCGATTTGGCGCTCGCGGAAATCACCCGCGAATTGCCCTTGCGGATGGATCACTGTTACAAGCCCAATCCACTATCACTTTTCACGGTGATGAAGGCGACATGCAAGCCTGATCAAGTAGCTGCGTCCTAAGCAGGTGTTCTGCCCAGAGCCCGCCGCCGCTACTCGCTTGTTCTCTTTTCAAGCTGGGCGGCGTACACGCGAGCGACATCACCCATGTAATGTCGTGGAGCTTTCTCCGCAGCTCGCGTCATGAATCGGTGTGCTTTGAGTGTTTCGCCCTGTGCATCGGCGTACAAACCCAGATACAGGTCGGCATAAAATTGCGAGTCTTGGCGCTCCGGTGATCCTACCGTGAACTCGCTGACCCGTGCGGAAACCAGATCCATGTTTCCGGTTTGTAGCATTTTCAAGATCTCTGCCATCGGCGGTCGCGGATCATTGGGTGCAGCCAACAATTGCTGCTTGGCGCTTTCCGTCGAATCCGACTTCGCGACGCAGAGATAATGCCAAGCGGCATTTTCGACATCGTGTGGATTGACACGGCGGTGTTCCTCGAACTGTTTTGCCGCGCGATCAAACTGGCCGTCAAAGAACAACGCAATCCCACGCTGCCACATTTCCGCGAGCGTCTGAGGTTCCATTTCGACGTAGCGATCGAACTGCTTGACCGCCTTGTCCACCGCGCCCGCTCGCAGGTAAACATCCGCGGCGAGTCGTATGCTTCTGGCATCGACGCCGGTCTGTTTGAGCATTTGGTCGGCAGCTTCGATCGCCGCCTTGGGCTCTCCCCGGCTCAGCGCCGCAAGTGCTTGGGCCCGCAATTCTGAAGCCGAAATCGCGGCAACGGGTGAGTCCGTTTGGCCATGCGCCAGCGGGAACGATGCCAAACTGAGCAACCCAGTCGCAATGGCAATAAGCGATGCACAGGCCAGGTTTTTTATCTTTGAATTCAAGTTCAGGTTCCAGGCACGGGGGCAAGAATCTCGAGCAATTCGATCGCAGGCTCACCATCGCAATAAATCAGGGCGGTACGTCCGTAGGCAACGCTGCCGATCGTTTGGTGCAACAGGCTTGCCAGGCATTGACCACATCGGACTTCCCAAAGACCCATCAATTGGACTTCGCGGAGCACGTCGTGGTTGATCAACACACGCCCCAGTGGAATCGATTCACTTTCGATCTCACGCCAAACATCGGGAGCCAGTTCGTCTGTCTTCAGCCGGACGATCCCGTACTGCACAATGCGACGTGATTCGCTCGTCGAAAGGGTAATTTCTCGACAATACCACACGCCATCGCGAGCGGTGCGATGGACTTGGACATCAACGCTTTGGCCGTAGTGTTCTTCGACGGTCACCGTCATGTGCTCGTTGTGATTGAGCAGTCGGTTGTACGGTTCGGGCAAGGCATCGACCGAACGAAACATCCCCAGCGCCTGGGTCCCCGACGGGTCATGATAAAACGTTTGCAACAACCGATTGAGGTCGACGCCCGGGGGCGTTTCCGATGTGGAATCGATCATCATCTAGCACCCCCGATTCAGAGTCGCGAACGAAAACGCGGTATCAAGTTCGATCGGTTCAATTGCCTTGGACGGTTGAGCCGGACGGCAATGTGTCGGGTTGTTCCGACTGTCGAATTTCAACCAGTGGAATGCCGAGGGGAACAACCTTGGGCGATTGCTCCGACGGACGTTCGAGTACGGTGTCGACGAGAAAATAAAACAATCGTCGCAATGAATCCGGCTCGATCGAATCGGCCGTCTGTTCGGCTCGAATCTGGTGTTTGTCAACCAACTGCATCGCAGTCTCGAAGACGCCCGCTTTGACGTAAAGTCGTTTGACGCCCGCCAGACGCTGCGACGGAGTCAATTTCGATTCGTCGTCGACGAGCGACAACAACGTCACGCGATCGTCGCCCTCCAAAGCTTGCAATGCCAATGCCCAGAGTATCGTTGGCCTGGCACCCAGAACATCTCCGCCCGCCAACATCTTATTCGTCTGGTCACCTTCCCAATCCTGCAGGTCATTGAGGATCTGGAACGCGACGCCCAAATTGCGACTAAACGTGCGAATCGCCTCTTCGTACGGCTTCGCGGGTCCGGCCAATCGAATGCCGCTGTACAGCGCCGCTTCGAAGGCGGGCGACGTCTTGAGCGCATAGATCTTCAGTGCGTCCAGCGGAGAGAGACTACGGTCTTTGGCATCACGCCACAGCAATTCCGAGCCCTGGCCTTCCGCGAGTCGCATGTGAGCCGCCGCCAGCGCGTCGAGCACATCGATGCGTGCCTGTGGGTCAATCGCATCATCCTCATCACGACGGCTGACCAATCGATAACCGAGCCCAATTAAATAGTCGCCGACGTTGATCGCTGTCGGCAATCCAAAACGTCGATGCAATGCCTCTTGGCCATAGCGGAACGCGTCATCATCCTCGATGTCGTCGTGAATGAGACTGGCCTTGTGAAAGGTTTCGATGCTCATCGCCGCTCGACGAACCGCATTGGGGATCGACTCAATCGCTGTCGCAGCTTCACTATCGGTGCACGCGCCACCGCAAATCGCATCGTAGGCGGCTAGGGTAATGAACGGTCGCGAGTGCTTCCCACCGCGCGTCAGAAAGTCGAAAGCGATGTGTTCGGTGGCTGCAATCCGGTCACATGGCAGGCTATTGGGATCCAGCGGCTTGTCGCCAAGCGGCGACTGGTCACGCAATCGCGGAGCAAGTCGATCGAGTGAGGTGCTCTGGAAAAGGTCACCCGCGGTACGCATCAGGTGGACATAGGATTTGGTCCGCTGCGCCGCCGGCTGGTACGGCGTGCGAATCATTTGATCCACCCAACTTTCGTCCACGCGGGTGTTCCGACAATCACTTGAAAGCAGCGGCACCGCCATGCAGGGAATTCCCGCCAATAGGACCTTGTCGATGGCTTTTTCGAGTACATTCAAACAAGCGACACCAATCACGGCATCCACATAACCGCCCACGATGATTTTCATCACAACGGGTGAGCCTTCGGCGACAAGCACGCGGTATCCCATCTCTTCGGCGACACCCCGAAAGTCGGCAATGCTACATGCGCCACACTGCTTGCAGTTCATCCCAAACTGGTCGTACTCGGCGGGACAACCCTCCGCATGCTTCAGACAATGCGGAAGCAAGAAAAGCCTTCGCTCGGGTGGAACGGCCGTGAGCGCGTCTTTCCAAAATTCGCTGCTCAACACGACCATGACCCAGCCCACGTAGGCTTCGGGCAGGTCCGCTTCTTCGAGCAGGGCGCGGGCGACGCGTTCCATTTCGTCTTTGCCCATGGCACGCGAATGATCGAGCTTTGCCGCGACCTCTGCGCACCGAGCCCGCAAACTCTCACGCAATTCGAGAGTTTCTGGGACGTCTTTTAGGTGACTCGTCTTTCGCCGAGACGAACGCGACGGTTCGCGATTCGCAGCTTCCAGGGTTCCTACGCTGCTTTGGCTCGTTGCGGTGGTCAAACCGTGTACCTCGGGGTGGTCGCTCAGGTGGGAAAATCGGTCATCGATCGTCAGTCAATCGTGCGTCAGTCATTCGTTCGCTGTGGCAAAACGCCATCATAGCGATCTTTGACGCTACAGAGGAACTTGCCTAGGGCTGAAACCGCGAATACCACAGGATACAAACGTTCGTGGTACCAAAGCTTTGCAAAATAAAATCCGATCGGCCAAGGTTCTCGATGACGACCGGTTTCAACGCCCTGAATCAAGAATTCAACCCCGCCGATTATAGCTGCCTCCAGGAGCTCGCTCGGCGATAGCTCAGCATTTTCAAGGCGTTCTCGCCGGGTCGATGTGATTTGCTGGTCCAATCCACTAGCAAAAATTGTATCCCGCTGGTACGCGGCCCAAACCGATAAAAGTCCTTCGATGGCAATTGCCGTCTCCTCCATCGTTGAAACCAAACTCTGGGGGCCAAGTTTCGAACTCCACCATCGGTTCACCGAGGGGCCTCCACCCCAGCCACCATCCGCGTTTTGTTGCTCTAGCAACGAACAGCAAGCCCGATGGAATGCCATCACCAGCGCGACGCGGCCCTGATCCCCATATCGCTGCCGGTTTGTCCCAGGATCATTCTCGGGAATCGACAGCAACACGCGGGCGGTTCCATACACCGGGTTGATGTCATCGGGCTCGTCTTGGTTTCCGAACCACAGCGGAAGCCAACCCCCGCGGGGTTGCTGGCACCGCACAAGATACTGTTCCCCACGCCGAATAGCACGGTCAATGTCATACGTCAAATCGTGATTCAGACTGAGAGAACTCCCCGTGCGCCGTAGGGCACGAATCGAGTGCGCTGTCAAATCAGTGCTGCTTCGATCGAAGGGCAACTTGCCCCAACCACGGCAAAACGTTGGCCAACCACCGTCTCGGTTCTGCAGTCCCAACAGCCATCGAGCGCCAGCCAATACCGCCGCGTCAATATTCTGCTGCAGCGTTGGGTCACAGTCGTCTCTGACACCCAGCAGTGCCAACATCGCCGCGGGGGTATCATCGCCGTCGGGAACCGCTCCGCTAAGGTCCGTCCACCCCCAGCCGCCCGGTTCTGCCCCCGTGTACGGATGGCGGACTCGATGCTGGCACTCGAGCAACCATTTCACCAGCCGGGGATTGATCCACTCGCGATCACCGCTCGCGTCTGAGTTCAATGCCAAGATCGACAACGATGTAAGCCACGTGGCCAAGTTAGTATCGATCGGCCAACTGCCATCCTGGGCGATCGAGTTTCGCAGGAACTCGACTCCGAGCTGGCTCACTGGATGATCGCCTCGATCGGTCGCCGCCAAGCTCATGACGACGAACGACGTGAGCGGTGTGGCTTCCAAGTAGCCGCCGCTCTCGGGTTGCATCTCGCGAAGCACCCGCGTCGTTCGAGGGACCGCCGTCGATCGAAACTTTCTCAGCGGCCACCATGTGGGAGAGCCATGAAAGTGTCTCGCTTGACCAATGGCGACGAGCGCCGGGATGGCGTAGCTCACGACTGGCATTCGCACGAGCCGATAGAACGATTGTGGAACCGCCGCAGCCTCAAATGGCAACCTCGGAACATCATCCCACGACACCAATCCGGCGATCGCCAAGTTGGTCATGATCGGAACCACAAATGTCTTGTCGGTACCATAACGCCGGCGCAATCCATCGAGATTTCCTTGATGGGAGATATAAACCTCCAAGCGTTGACGCTGGTCTTCGCTGAGCCCGTGACAGCCCGCGTTCACCGCGAGATGTGTCGCTGCTAAGACAAGATAACTCGTCGCGATATTCGAATAGCTGCGGTCGGTGTCACCGAATCCTCCATCATCATTTTGCTGGGCACGTAGATAGGTCATCCCGCGATCCACCAGTGCTCGTTCCATGCGAGACGACTCACCGGGATCGCTGATCGCGACCTTAGCGAGTGCACTCACCGCCGTCGCAGTACTCAACGCCGATGCCGCCAATTCGCCGACCCAATGTCCGTCACGGCGAGTGGCCAGCAGCTCACGTCTTAACTGATCCAGCGCGATTTGAGCTCGCTGAATCACCGTGGATGAAACACTCATCATGCTTTTACGTGAGTTTGCCGCAATCGAAGCGATTCTCGCACCAACGTCCAATCGCAACCTTGAACGACAAGGTTGTATCCAAGTTCGATCGCCCAATTTTCGCGACTCGGATTCTCCGCAAAATAGATTCCCGCTCCGAGTCCGCGGCTGCGCGCCGCCTTTCCGACATGCGCGACAGCCTCTTTGAAACGCGGGTCGTCATAGTCCATGAAACAACCAATGCTGGCGGTCAGGTCGTACGGTCCGATCAAGATCCCGTCGACGCCGTCGATATCAAGCAGGGCTTCACATCGCTGGACAGCGATCTCGCTTTCGATTTGAATCACCAGCCCTACGCCCGCACTGACCGTTCGGCCAATGGATAATTGCGGGTCCGCCAGCGGTTGGTCCGACATGGCGCTGGCGGCCCGCTCACCTTGGATCGGACGCAACTTGCTTGCGGCAACCAACTCACGAACTTGTTCAACGCTTTCCACATACGGCACAATCACCGCCGACGCACCGTCATCGAGCGCCGCACGAACGAGTGCTCCCGAGGGTGCAAGGACTCGCACCAGCGGCGCAATCCCGACGCCTCGGTACGCTGCGCACATCCACGCATTTTGTTCCCGCGTGAACCAATGATGTTCGCAATCCATGAATACGAAATCCAATCCCACTCCACTCAAATTTCGTGGCCAATGCGGCGCCGTACTCGTCATCTGCATTCCCCGCAACAATTGGCCGCGACGGAACGTTTGAACGAACGATTGATTTTCCATGGTGTGACTCATTGCTCGAGACTTTTACCGGGTCGGCCCACGAAACTTGGTCCGCGAGTGCAACTAGTTTTAGGCCACTCGAAGCGAAAGATATACCCGCCGGACACGGCACCGTCGTCGGCTTCAACCCAGCACGCTGTGTTCTGGCAGAGTATTCTATCGTGGACGCGAGTCTTACCGGACTCGCGCACTTGACATCCCAAACGAACTGGCAAAGGCTTTCAACTATGCGACGACGTGATTTCTTGTCTGGAATCGCCGCAGCAACGGCGACCCTTCCCTTGCTTGATTTGGTCACGGAAAAAGCGTCGGCCCGCGAGCCGATCGGACGAAGCGGTCCGCCACGTTTCCAAGTAGGTCTAGCCGCATACTCGTTGCGCCAGTTCTTTGACTATTCGCGTGGCAAGAAACAGGACGTAAAACCACCCAGTACCGAAATCAACATGTTCGATTTCCTCGATTACTGTGTCGAACAAAAATTTGATGCCGCCGAATTGACGAGCTACTTTTTTCCGATCGAAGTCGATGACGACTATTTTCTTTCGCTCCGACACGCCGCGTACTTGAAAGGCGTCACAATCTCTGGGACTGCGATTGGAAACAACTTCACGATTGGCAAAGGCCCCAAGCTCGATGCGGAGGTCGCGACCGCGAAACAATGGATCGATCGCGCCGTAGTTCTCGGCGCTCCGCACATTCGATTCTTTGCGGGTACCGGCCGCGACTTGGACAAAGAAACGACTCGCCTGGACGAGGCAATCGATGCGCTGGCCGACTGCGCCGAACATGCGGCTCAACACGGCATTTTTCTAGGTGTCGAGAACCACGGCAATCTTACCGCCTCACACATGCTCGAAATCATGAAACGTGTCGAAAGCCCTTGGGTAGGCATCAACTTGGATACCGGTAACTTTCACAGCGAAGATCCGTATGCCGATCTGGCGTCATGTGCACCCTACGCCGTCAATGTGCAAGTGAAAGTCAGCATGAAGACGCCCGATGGTAAGGCTTACCCCGCGGATTTAACTCGAGTCGGAAAGATTTTGCGTGATGCCGGTTACCAAGGGTTCGTGATCCTCGAATACGAAGACGAGGCGCCCTACGAGAACATCCCGCGTGCTCACGATGAACTGCGCGCGGCACTGCAAAGCTAAATTGATTGCAGCAATCGAGTCCACACGAGCATTCGTTTGGCGTCCACTTCTTTGCTCAGCAGGATCGGGTATCCGGCCTGTTTGAGCGGTGCTGACCACGGAGGCAACTCGTCACCCGTGATCAAGAACTGCAGCGGCGACTCGGGATCATTCTCCGTCACACGGACCGCGGGTGGACGCGTCTTGGCGCTGACGGCGACGCCCGAAAACGTTCGTTTCTCAGTGATCGCCACGGCAATTGCCATGGCATCGGATGGCCCAGCATCCGCCCCGGACATCCCGCCCTCGGTTGCGATCGCCACCGCGGCCGGATCGATCCGGTGCTGTTTGACCACGAGCGCGGCTAAACGACTCACGGTCTCAATTTCTTCCGGTTTCCACCGCCCGTTGTCTGTGGGGGCAACGGCACAAACGACGACGCCGGTTCGAGTCGCCGGTTCAACCCAAGCGGCCAACGATTTTTCTGGCGACGAACCTCCCGGGTTTAACAGGATCATCAACAACCCGAGTCGGTTGAAATCCGCATCCGCTTTCGGTGCCAGGATCGCGGAGGCGTTGGCTGCATCGGGAAGCTTGAACTCTTCAATGCCCCACGGCTTGCCCGTGTTCTCAAGCGATTCCGGAAGCTCCGCCGGTTCGCTTTTGGAGACTGCGACCGGCGTTATTTCGATCGTTGAATCTTTGCCACCGCGTCGAATCCCGACTGAAATCGGCGCTTCATCCTGGGCCGTCAACAATAACCGGCGAAGTGATTGCACATCTCGAACGTCGACTTTGCCAACTTTTGTCAACTCATCCTCAACCTGGAATTTGGACTCCGCGGGTGATCCGGGTACGATCGAATCGACGACCACCTGCGAACCTTCGTCACCGTCCACACTGAGTCGTTTCACAACGAGCCCAAGTCGCTGCGGATTGAGTGGCGGTATCGTTTCCACCAGTTTGACATCGACGTCAAGCGACTCATCACCGCGCCGAAGTCGAATCGCTACGGTGTCCCCTGCATCGAAGGAGCCGAGCCATTGTTTGATATCGAGATGTCGTCGGACCGAGTGTCCCGCCACCGACTCAATCACATCACCAGCACGTATTCCCGCTTCCTCGGCCGGCGAGCGAACGCGAACCGTGGCGACTTCGGTGCCATCGTCGTAGGGATCCTGCGTGCGAGCAACGATTCCGATCACGCCCGCCTTGATCGATTCGCCCGCGATCAATCGGTCGAGATTCTTGGCGATCGTCTCGGTCGGAATCGCGAACGCGATTCCCGAGTCATACCAATCCGTGATGTTTTCCGCGCCACCTTCGGCAACCGCCGGAATCAGTATTCCGAGCACCTGGCCGGTCAAATCAATCAGCGGTCCACCGTACAACGATGGCGAAACTCGGGCGTCCGTTTGAATGGCGATGCCATCGAGCCTACCGACAGCGCTCAAAACACCACGGCTGACCATCGGCGACGACTCGGTCCCATAGCGACCGACCCCAATGACGGTTTGTCCAATTCTTGCATTTGACGGTGCGGCGATCGATGGCGATTTTAGCGAAACAGGTGTTAGCGGCGTGTCGCTTTCGATCTTCAATAACACCAACTCACGATGATGATCCCGCGCGATCACTCGAGCCGCCTTGCGAGTTCCATCGGCCAAAGTCACCAATAAACTCGCCGACGGGTTTTGGACCACAAGACTTGATGTCAACACGTGCCCGTCGCTCGAAACCACCACACCTGAAGTTGGTGCGTCTTGGGCCACCTCACCACCACCGCTCGCCGCCGTACCGACTTGTTCAATCGTGACGATCGATGGCAAGACGACTTCGGCCGCTTGACGCACGGCTTTCGAAATCAAAATCCGATAATCCGTTTCGGATACGGATACGGGTTCTTGGCCGCGCGCCGAGGCGGTCCCCAAACAGATCGCGAGTAACAAACCACGCACCGCAATCTCAAACCGATTCATGTTGGCAAGCAATGGATTCATCTCGGCAATTATTCAAACGCAACGGGTTCAATCGGCAATGGATTGGGATGGATGACGAAGGAGGGCAACGAACAAACGTCAGGGGCGAAGCGTTACAGGCAGGATCTCGGTTCCACGCTGGATGGTCAACTCGACCGGGTCACGTCGATCGATCGTTCGTAACAGTTCACGCAACGCTCCTTGGTCCGAGACCCGTTTGCCGCGAACCATCAATAACAAATCATCGGGGCGCAGTTCCGCCTTCTCCGCTGCACCACCGGCAAGGACGTCGTCCACATAGGCGGGCGTCTTCTCGAGCACATCCGGAATCAAAACCATCCCCAGTGTCTCGTAATTGTGTGATTGATCGCGAGGCAACATGGCCGCCGCGCTTTCAGCGACCGACGACTTGCGGCCAGCGATGATGTCACCGATCGCTTGCCGCAGCGTGTTGGCGGGAAGAGCGTAATTCAGCCACACGCCGGTACCGACATCGCGCAGTTCCTTTCCGAGCATTCCGATCAGTTGCCCCTTGGCATCGACCACCGCTCCACCGGCAGCACCCGGGTTGTTGGCGACCAAGTCCAGGACCAAAATGTCACCCTGGTAAGGCGTCTTGAATGTTCCTCGCCGGGCGCTGAGCGAACTGAGCGAGGCGATCGTTCCCTGCATCACACTCGCCGGTTCGTTGCCGGTCGCGATCCCGAACAAGTTGCTAACCGCGAGCACAAAATCTCCCCACTGGGCCGTCGTATCGGCATCCACTTGGAAGTACGGGACATCGCCAGCCTCAATTTTGAGAACGGCCAGTTCCAAAGTAGGCTCAAAGCCGACGATGGTCGATTCGAATCGTCGGCCATCATCGAGTACCACAATCGGCTCCACATCCAGCACGTAACTCCACGTCGTCGCGATGTGACCCTCCGGCGAAACGAGGAAACCACTTTGGTACGCTTCTAGTCCGCCAAGACCACCGGCGCCATAAATTTTAACGACGCGTGATTGGGCAGCGCGGGACACTTTTTCCAGCGAAGTCTGCGCGACAACGATCGCTTGTAAGCTGAGGACAAAAATCACCGTCAAAGCAATACGGATAGCCAACCGATTCGACATCATTTGGACTCCGCAGCATCAGTCGCCGCCGGCTTGGGGGACTCGCTCGCACCAGTCCATGATTTGATCTTCATTCGCATCATTCGCTCGGTGCCATAACGCAATTCCATCGCCGTCGGCATCGTGGACCCATCGCCACCGCCGTATTCGATCCACAACTCCGCGGGATCCTCGTCTCGATCGGCGAACACCTCGATCACCTCAACCAGCTTTGACTCGGGATGCGACAGCCAACGCACTTCGAGTTCCGAGGCGATGCCAATTAAACAATCACGCAGCGGTCGTTCGCCACCCAGTGGCATCGTCCCCAGGTATGACGTTTCACCGAACTTTTGCGGACCAAGCTGGAGCATTCGTTGCCACGCGGCCAGCGCGGGCAACATCCCTGACGCGGTACCGGAACGGATCGCATCGTATTGCTGGACATTGGTCTCGATGGCGACCGCTTGATCAGCCACCGCCAGTAACAAGTTGCCGTCCTGAATTAGGATTTTGACTGGTTTGGGTGATGCTTCGTCCGTTTCACCCTCGATCGTCCATTGATCGGTCAACTCCTGTTTCGAGCCAGGAAACTGGCCCCGCATCGACTCGATCAACCGCTGTTGATTCAATCGGTTGAAGTAGTAGTTGGCATATCCGTCCCTGGCTTCAAAACGTTCGCTCACCGCATCCGGGATCGCGTCATCGGCCGTCGCTTCGTCCGCGTCGGGTGTGCCATCTTCGCCGGGCAATTTGGGAGCATCAGGGTTTTTCGCAGGCGGTTGCTGGCGCGGAGGCGGAGGCGGAAGTGCGGCCGACATCTTTTCAAGCAACTCGTCTTGCAAGTGGACGCTCGCCAATCGAACCAGCGTCTGCGTCGTCTTGCCCTCATAACGGTAAGTTAACTTAACACGCCACAGATTCGGTAGCGTGGCGAGAATGGTTTGGACATCGTTGGCAGTATCCACATCGCGACCATCAATACTCAAAATTTCTGCGGAGTAGCGAAGCCCACGGCGATAAGCATCGCTACTCTCCAAAATATTCGACACACGCACGCTTCCGTCGGGATCGCTTACCACCGTCGCACCGAGAGTCGCGTGATCCACAATTCGGCCGCTATGGAGATAACCCAAAAAATTCTTGGCTTGATTGATAGAGATGGCATATCCGACCCCGACATTGACGCGGCCGCGTTTCTCGAACGATGCCCGGCCCACCACTCCCAACAGCTGGCCATCCGCGTTGTAGAGAGGGCCACCTGAATTGCCCGGGTTGATCGAGGCATCGGTTTGAAGACAATCCGCGTACTCCAGTAACGTCCCCGATGGATATTGGTATCGCCCGACACCACTGAGTATTCCCCACGTCACCGTGGGCTGTAGATTGGTAGCCAACAAAAACGGGTTGCCGATGACCATGCACCAATCCCCGGTGGCGGCAAGCCGACTATTGGCCATCTCGGCAGCCGGAAAGTCATCGCGTCCCAACAATTGAATCAAAGCCAAGTCGCCCACGGGATCGATCCCGACAATGACCGCATCGTAGATATTGCCGTCGGACAGCCCACACCTCATAAACGATCCCGCGGGACTGCTCACGTGAAAATTGGTTAGCGCGAATCCGTCGGACGAGATCAACATCCCGCTACCACCTCCGCCGCCTCCCGGCACAAAAACACTCACCGCCGACGGCATCGCCTTTTGGATCGCCGCGATTCGCTGGTTTTCCATCTCCATCAACCGCGGATCGACGATCACCGGTCCCGTTGCCGCAGACTCATCCGCAATCGCCCGGGGGATCATCGAGAAATGGCCCCACGCGACCAACCAACCGAGTAGGGCGTGTGTTAAATGCTTCACGTGATTCAAGATCTTTTTGGAGTAATCAATTACTTGAGCAACCGAGGCCGGACGACTATCACCGTGTCACCAAGATCGCTATCGCCAGCCGATTCGATCCGAAACTGCATTCGCCGATTTTCACCGAGCGGTAGGTCAAACCCGCTGGCATCACTTTTGTGCAATTCTTGGCTCCAAACGACTTTGTCGTCCATCGTGATGATCGCCCGGAGTTTGCCCGTTCGGTCAACGCGATCATCGCGACGAAAACTACCCACGGCACGTTCGAACCCCGGCTCAACCCGGTACTCGATCATCGAGTCACCATGCATGATCAATTCGTCCTCGCTGGCCGCCATCGGCGAAAACCATTTCTCCAGCGCCGGATTCAGTTGCGTCGAACCCATCACCGGTTTGAATGTTTTCTCCGCAGGCGTTTGGGTCGCCAACATCAACAGTGAGCTGTTCCAACGTATGGTGCCGAGCTGGGACATAGGGATCGCATGCTCCACATTCGATTCCAGGACGATCCTCAGCGGATCATCGGGGCCACTGGGTCGCAAGGAATCGACCATCCATCGAGAGCCGTAGATATCGATGATCTGCAGGTTCGCTTGCGTCCCATCGACCGCTTGGCTGGCACCAAACACGACTCCTTCAAGACGATCAAACGGCGCCTGGATCGCGGTCCCGTCCACATTGAATTGGACCACGTTTTCGGCAATCGATTCGATGATTCCACGGACTTGATCCAATCGGTCACCCTCGCGACGGATCGCGAGGACGTCGCCACTGCCTTCACTGTCCAGCATCCCCAACCACTGCGCATCCGTACTCGGGCTACCGGCGCGAAACCGGATGGATCGCACTTTCCGCACGGGAACCTTCAACGTCCCTTGGCGGCGAAGTTCGATCTCCAGGGTTTCATCCTTGAGAGCGACCGACTGGACGGCCAATTCCGATCCGCCCGATAGCTTGACTTTCATCATCGGCGGCG
Organism: Pirellulaceae bacterium; assembly: GCA_041741195.1. GTDB lineage: Bacteria > Planctomycetota > Planctomycetia > Pirellulales > Pirellulaceae > JBBSJZ01. The sequence continues at coordinate 163,284 of JBGSKM010000060.1, read as the reverse complement.
TCGCTCGGTTCAGTGGCTTCGCCTGGACGCTGACCAGTGAATCGTAAGGCAATTCACGCATCGTGCCCTGGTCGTCGAGCCGGATTCCTGTCTCCGTCACGCCCACGAACGATCCGCTTTGAATTTCGCCGTCGGTCGGAGTCACTTCGACCGGTAGCGCTAAGATGAGCGAGCTAACGACACCCACCAAGATCGAACTCACGCTCATACCAATCATCAACCCACTCAAGCGAGGGAAACGAGCAAACCACACAATGGAGGTTGGCAAAACGAGGCGAATCGGGGCCACCGAAAAGTTCCGCCCTCCAGATACCGCCGCCGCTGCAGCAACCCCAGGCATGGGCTCGATCGATTCGTGATCGTCCCAATCGTGGCAACCCGCATCGTGAACGTTCAACACACCGGTATCATTGTAGCGCGACGATAGGCAATTGTCTGCCTTGAACGTTCACTTAAACCACGCCGAGTCCGCAGAAAACACTCAAAGAGGGCCAAGAAGGTTCGACAGACCCCGCGAAAGTTCCGTTCCAGCGGGTTACACGATGTCTACGTCATGCCAAGAAAGCGTTTTCGTGTCACTTTGGGGGGGCCGCTCGCTCACGGGGATCGTGAAAGAAGAAGGCGTTGTAGGGCGAAGTTTCTCGGCCACAGTCGACCACATCCCCGCGGTCCGCATCTCGCCCGGGCGTGATAGATCCTGCTGTCTCACCAGCATGTTGTCCATGCCGATCACGTCGCTTGCCATCAAGCGAGCAATCATCGACGAGTACAGCGGTTGCCGGGACGACGAAATTTAAGCTCGCCAACGAAACAGCAATGAACTCCGGAGTTACAGATTCAACTTCGGCGAGCTTTTTCTTCCACAGATACAAGCCGGGCCTATGTCGACTGCCACGATCTCGCTGCATCTGAGTAATCCAAAGTTGACGACGAGTAGAAGCGGACGAGCATGGCAATCTCCTGATATTCGAGTAAACACAGAAATTACCCAACCAAAATATTACCCCCGCCGAAAGCTTATCTACAAACTGAACTGCGCTGTCGTGGCGAACGACGGACTACGTCGCTAATATTGTTGCTCGGCGACGCTGAGCAATGTCACCGCCCAGCAGGACCGGGAGAGCGATGGGTGGTGAGCGTTGCTTCATTGAGGGGATGCATTGGCCTCATAATGGCGACTTAATGACCTTCCAAACGAGGGCCGCCAAATCGAACGAGGCGACCCCCCTCATTTTTCTAATAAACTCGATGGAGCCATAAGAGGCTGCGAGGAACGGCACGTTTTTCGCGTATCACCTCGCCCATGTCGGGGACCTACTTCGTCGTTAAAACTGCCGAAGCGTTGAATTCGATAAAAAATTCTGCATTTGATGCGGATTCCCGGCGCAAATATCGCTACCCAGTGTAGAGACACCGTCTCAATTGTAGAGTTGAGATTTCAAACCGAGACTAGGAATTGAGTGAGTGTTAGAGCAACGTCCATCAGGATGGCTTTCGGAGTCAAATTTCGCCAGTTGTGTTGATGCACACCATCAGGAGCCCGACGCCGGAGCGTCGTCCGCTGGCACTCGCGGTGATGGAATCACTGACGCCGACGTGGAGACTATAGCTTCGCGAACAACTCTTGAGCCGACTATAAAAAAGTCTGCGCCGAAAACTTCAAGTGGATTACGAATGTCAACGAAGCCACGACGTCGCAAGAGGAAGTCAGGAAGATGGCGGGTAGTCGCAGTTTATGTCCTGTCGTATCTACTTGCCATCGCCATCGCTTGCTGGTTCATTCAAGAGATTTATACGAACTGGTACTAAATAAGTTTCTGGATTGCTCATACTCGCCGCAAGAAGCCTAGCTCCCCAGTCGCCTACCGATGGCTGCGAGGCGGTCGCCTTGTCGCAATGAACGCAACGAAGCTGGCTAGCATTAGAGCGGTCGTTGGCTCGGGAATCGCTGTGGCATTTGAAAGAGCGATCGGATTCGTCATAAAGCCGATATCTTCAAACGACGCTATCGTCAATTCGCTGATGAAAGAATTTTGATTCAGCCACCCCGTCATCAATTCGTCTCGCATGTCTCGTCCCGACGGATCTGTGATTCCCGTCAACCCGACACCGCCGTTATTTTCATTCCAGTGGCTTCCAGCAGTGCCAGGTTCGCCACCAATTTCCACATCGGGTGTTCCGCTTTGCCCAAACTGAGTTTGCCAGACGCTCGTCGCATGAGCACCAGTAAACTCGCCGCTGCCAGCCTTATAGACACCGTTGAGCGTCCACAGGGTACCGAACCCGAGTACGTGCGACATTTCGTGCAAAATAAGACTACTTAGGCGGGAAGGTGACATGATTCCTATATCCGCCGAATCGAATTTCATGGAACCATCGGTAGCAAGATAAAAATTCAGTTCATCAAGTGCTACCTCATCGGGCCGAGCGCTTCCCAGAGTTCCCCCAACACCATCAATCACCTCAATCGTTGCGTTGATATTGATGGTCGCCAAAGTTTCGCCAACTTTCGACGTACTCAACAACGTCCGCTCTTTAACGACGCCATTCTGGTAACCGATCAGCAACGACTCCCAGGTCAACTTCGCTGAAGCAAAAGCGGCCTCGTACTGCGCGTCACCCGAGTAGTTGATGTTAATGACGATAGACGCTGATGATGAGCGACAGCAAAGAAACAAAGCGATAAGAAGCAGCAACCTTGGTAGTTGGTTCACAGGCACACCCGGACCTTCGACGAGACCGTTAAATGAGACTCAATTTAACTACGCTGCTGGCAAGTGGCCAGTTTTTTATGGTGCAGTCGCTACATTTGCGTCTCACAAGAAGAGCAATAAAACGCAAAGTCATGGCCTTGGCAAATGCCTGGCAAATAAGTCGGCCACCGTATGAATGTCCGCGAGGATGTGCCGTAGGCCGGATCAAGGAGCCGAGGCGACGACAATCCGGCAGGGGCTCGGGGCGTGCGCGGGGTGACACCGACTTTTGCTCGCACGAAGGCATGGAGCTCACAAAGCCACAGCCGTAGGCAGGTACGGGGAGCCGAGGCGACGACGATCTGGCGGGGGTGGATCGTTTTGGGACGAGTGCATTGCCGGATCTTCGCAAAGACTTTGATCAGGCCTACAGGCTACCGGATTGCGGGTTGTCTGGGCGGGTGGGTGGACTTTGGGCTAGCAGGGCGTTCATGAGTGGTGGAGACAGCCGGTCGGCGTAGACGAGGGCTTTGCCGGGCAGACTTAGGATGACTTCGCTGCGCCGGGCCTGAATGGCGGCTAGCACGGCTCGGGCAACCCGCTGCGGGGGCCAACTTCCGATGCTTCGCGAGGCTTCCCCCGCCCCCGTTTCAATCAGCGAATCGAAGAATTCGCTGCTGGTGGTACTGGGACTGGCCAGTGTCACTTGAATCCCAAGCGGCTTGAATTCGGCTCGCATCGAGTCGCTAATTCCATGCAATGCGAATTTGCTCGCGCAGTATTCACTTTTGTTCGGGACGGCGCGATGCCCCAGGACACTGGCAATGTTGCAAACCACCGGTGCTCGGCCAATTTTCAAATACGGCAGCGCCTCGCGAATGAATTCCACCGGCGCAAAGAAGTTGACCTCCATGATGCGCCGCAACCGCTCGGGCGTCGCATCCGCAAACGGACCGATCGCTCCGATACCAGCGTTGTTGACGAGTAAATCCAGTGCCCCGCCTCGCTGTTCCGCGGCAATCGAGAGTGTTTGATGGCGGACCGCGGGTTCGGTGATGTCGCCGACTAGGGTCAGCAGTCGCCCGCCGCCCGTGAATTCCGTGGCATCCCGCTGGAGTTCAAGGACTCGATCGCCGCGACGAGCAACGGCAACCACCGTGGCACCTCGTTGGACCAGTAGCAGTGTGAGCGCGCGTCCGATACCGCTGCTGGCACCTGTGACGATCGCGACGCTGTGTTGGGGTTTCCATCGCAAAGTCGTGGCCTTGGCAAAAGATTCGCAAACAAAAAGACCACAGTTTAAACGTCCGCGAGCGTACGCCGTAGGCGTAGGAGCGTCGCTCCCCGGGTGCCTACTGTCGGACCGGTGTCGCTGCGGCTCCTTGATCCGGCCTGCGGAAAACGGAATTAGGGTGGGCGGGGTCAGGCGACTTCGCTTGAGTTGTTGTAGGTGGCGGGGCGCACTTGCAGGGCGGATTGATGCACCGGGGCGATGGCTCCGGCGGGCATCCGCACATGGACGGTGATTTTGGATTCACCATATTCTCGCGATAACACTTCGCCTTTGGCCGACAAGTACGCCAACAACTTTCCGTCGGACGGATTCACGTCCACTTCGACATCCAAGAATTCGCGTCCCAATGCTTCACCGACTGCTTCGATAAGCGCCGGCAAACCTTCGCCCGTCTTGGCACTCACCACCAGCGCATTCGGATATCGATCGACGATCTGCGCGAGCTTCTCTGGCGATTCGACTTGATCGATCTTGTTCAGTACCAACAACGTGTCTTTCTCTTGGATATCAAGTTCTTTGAGCACCTTGTAGACCGCCGAGATCTGTTCAAACACACTCCCGCTGGAAGCATCCGCGACATGTAGCAACAACTCGGCTTGCCGCGTCTCTTCGAGCGTCGACTTGAAACTCGCGACGAGCGAGTGGGGCAGATCACGAATGAATCCCACCGTGTCACTGAGCAAGACCGTTCCCCAGCCGGGCAATTGCCAGCGCCGCGTCCGGGTATCGAGCGTGGCAAACAATTTGTCCTCGGCCATCACTCCGGCACCGGTCAGTGCATTCATCAGCGTGCTTTTGCCAGCGTTGGTGTAACCCACTAGCGACACCGTCGGCGCCTCGTCTCGCGCACGGACTTGACGCTCACGACGTTTTTCGACTTTGCCGAGCAACTCTTTCAAATCGTGAATGCGTTTCTGGGCCAGTCGGCGGTCAACCTCGAGTTGCTTTTCCCCAGGTCCACGCATCCCGACGCCCATCGATTGACGGGACAAGTGAGTCCACATGCGTTTAAGTCGCGGCAGCGAGTATTCAAGCTGCGCCAACTCGACGGCCAACCGCGACTCGTAGGTTCGCGCGCCGGCGGCAAAGATATCAAGAATCAACTCGGTTCGATCGATGACTTTGACATTGATCGCCTGTTCCAGATTCTTTACCTGGGCCGGGTTCAAATCGTTGTCAAAAATCACCAAGTCGGCGTCGTGTCGCTCGACCATCAACCGCAGCTCTTCGACTTTGCCCTTGCCCAAATACGTCGAAAAGCTCGGCGTCGTCCGTCGCTGGACCAATTCGTCCACCACTTCGGTACCGGCGGTCACCGCTAACCCATGCAACTCTTCCAATGGATCCGCTTCGACCTGCTTATTCGGCAACAACAATCGTGCCAGGATGCTGCGTTCGGGACCGAGATCTTGGAGCTGGGTTGGTTCACGCACGGTTTGCAGGGGTTCCTTGGTAAAGAATGGTTGGGAAGTGGAAGGTGCGGCATGACCATTGTTTCGATCTGCTGCCAAATCGCAAGTCACAGTTTAGTTCAAACGGATGCTCGCCCTCTACCGCGATTTCACGGCAAAGTTTGGTTACGAGCATCGATAGAGAGTTGCTGGTGCCCAGCCAGGTTCGCAGCTGTGACTTTCCGAATGGATATCGCCTCACCGTACCACTACTCGCCGAGACTGGATTTTGATCGCAGGATGTGATGATAGTGCTGGGCAAACCGGTGCGATTCATCGCGAACGTACTGCAACAATCGCAGCGCATACGCACTGCGGCTGAGCTTGATCGATTCGGTGATACCGGGGCGGAAGATTTCTTCGTCGCGTTTGGCAAGCGAGATCACGGTCGGTGGCGTGATTTGTTGGTCACGGAATGCTGCCATCGCGGCATTGAGTTGTCCCTTGCCGCCATCAATCAGCAAAATATCGGGAAACGCTTCCTGATTGTCGGACAGTTTGCGAAATCGACGCGAGACGACTTCGTAGATACTGCGAAAGTCATCGATGCCTTGGACATCCTGAATTCGAAACCGACGATACCCTGGTTTGAAAGGCAATCCGTCGATGAATTGGACAAGACTGGCGACGGTTTCGTTGCCGCCCAGATGCGCGATGTCGACGCCTTCGATGACGCGTGGGGTTTCCTTCAATCCGAGGACTTTGCGTAGCCCGGCGAGTCCCTTTTTGGGATCGATGTAGAACACTTCGGGTTGCGCGTGGGTGTCAAGCTCACCGCGTTCATCGAGTCGCTCGAGCATGTTGATTTCATCGCGGAGTACCGCGGCGCGTTCGAAGTCCAGACCTTTGCTGGCGGCCAACATTTCGTCACGCATCTCTTTGAGCAACCGCGTCTTGCCGCCTTCGAGGAACGTCTGCAAGCGTTTGATGTCGCGGCGATAGTCCTCTTTGCTGATTCTTAAATTGCAGGGCGCCGTGCATTGCTGGATGCTAGCGAGCAAGCAGGGTCGAAACCATTGCCATCGCTCATCCGATTCGCTGATGTCCAGCGAGCAGGTGCGAAACTTGAAGATCCGCTGCAGCACGCCGATGGCACCGCGGAGTGCCCCGGCACTGGGGAACGGACCATACAGCTTGACACCTTTGTCGGGTGGTTCGCGTGTGACTTCGACCCGCGGAAATTCTTCACGCGTGGTGATCATCAAATAAGGGAACGTTTTGTCGTCTTTGAGGTCTCGATTGTTCTTGGGTTGGATATCCTTGACGAGTCGCGATTCCATCAGCAGCGCGTCGACTTCGCTTTCGCAGTCCACAAAATCGATGTCCGCGATCTCGCCGATCCATTCGGCCGTGCGAGTGTCTTCGAAAGCCGCTTTGAGAAAGTAACTACCGGCGCGGCTGCGCAGATTCTTGGCTTTACCGACATAGATGACGCGCCCCGCGGAGTCCTTCATCAGATACACGCCCGGCGTTTGCGGGAACGACCGCACCTTGGCAGCGGCATGCGCGAAACCGAGTTCAATCGGAAGCGGTTCGTCAAAGTTGGGTTCGGGTGTTGTCATTGAATTGATTGTAGGCGTTTCCTTGAGAAGACTACATTCCTGACCGATCATGAAGGCACGAAGTGTCCGGCAAAGCCCCTGCCGGGGTCGAAAGACCCCGGTGGACTAGCCATCAAAAGGGGTAAGAGCCCGACAGGGCGACACAGATTGAGACGTCAATTAGTCGAAAACATATCGCTCATCAAACTCGACTTCGTGTTTCTTCAGGAATTCCAAATACTCCTGCTCAAGAGTCAGTGTCTGATGATGTTCGAACTGATTGCGGATATAGTTGCCAACGGCATCTTTTTTAGATGGACTTACGGTGAAGGCGCCGTCGCCGTCTTGCCAAGCAAATCGAAAACTCGCTCTGCTGCTCCCATTGATCTGTTTACTTGTGTTCGCCTTCAGCTTCCCAACGAAGTCTGACACGGCAATTTTCGCTGGAATGCGTACCAGTAAATGCACGTGATCGTAGAAGCCGCCGATATCCAGCGCGAAGCCGTCCAAGTTTTTGCAGATGCCGGCCATGTAAGCAAAAACGTCGTCTCGTAACGCATCGCTTAGTAGTCGTTTGCGACCTTTGGTGCTGAAGACGATGTGATAGAGTAACTGTTGATGCGTCGTCATTCTTTGTCCTCAAATCCGGTGTGTCGCCCCTGCGGGGCTGCAAAGCTCAATACACATTTTCCGGGGTCTTACGACCCCGGCAACGGATGTTTCGCCCCTCTGGGGCTGTGGATCAATGGTTTTTTCTCCGGGCTATGTGTGAAGTCGCAAGACCTCTCCGGTCTTGCTTCGCTTGACTTTGGCCACTTGGGCGGGGGTTCCTTGGGCGACGACTTCGCCACCTTGCTCGGCGGCACCTGGACCGAGATCGATGATGTAGTCGGCGGCTTGCATCAGCATCACATGATGTTCGACCACGACCAAGGAATGCCCGTCCGCGATGAGTGCGTCGAAGCAATCGACTAACCGCACGATGTCGGCGAAATGTAACCCTGTCGTCGGTTCGTCCAGCACAAACAATGTCCGGCGACGCGAGGCAGAGGCCAAGAACGCGGCGAGTTTGAGTCGTTGCCCTTCACCACTGGACAACGTCGTCGCGGGCTGGCCGAGCGTGACATAATCCAAGCCGACGTCGATCATGCGTTTGAGTCTTGCTTGGACTTTGGCGTGTCCGCGAAAAAATTGATACGCTTGCCGGACCGTCATCTCCAATACATCGGCGATGCTCTGGTCACGGTACCGCACTTGCAATATTTCGTCGCGGTACCGCGACCCACGACAAGTCGGGCATGTTACCGATACGTCGGCGAGAAATTGCATATCAATCTCGAGCACGCCGGCACCCTCGCAAGCCGTGCACTGGCCATCGGCACTGTTGAAGCTAAACGCACCCGGACCAAAATTTCTCGTTCGCGCATCGACACAATCAGCGAAGACCTTGCGAATCGGATCAAACGCCTTCACATACGTGACGGGGCAACTGCGCGGCGAACGACTGATGGGTGATTGGTCGATCAACATGACTTCCTCGATGGGACTCAAACCGTCGATCGACAAAAATGCCAGCGGCTTGTCGGACGCTGCTCCCTTACGCTGGGCAATCGCTCGATAAAGCGTGTCTTGGACGAGCGAACTTTTTCCGCTTCCGGAGATGCCGGTGACAACACATAACACGCCCAGCGGAAATTCCACATCGATCGATTTCAAGTTATGACCGGAGGCACCGGTAAGCCGAATGAAGCTGCGTGGCAACCGCGGTTGGCGATCACGCAAGGTCCACCCGCGTTGGCCGCTCAAGAATTGGCCGGTCAGACTTTTTTCGTCGGCGAGCATTTCCAGAGGCGTTCCGCGGAACGTGATCTCACCGCCGGCGCCACCCGCACCCGGTCCGACTTCGATCACGTGACTGGCTTGGCGAATCAGCGACTGGTCATGTTCGACCGCGATCACGGTATTGCCTCGATCGCGAAGTCCCTCGATCGCCGTCACCAAACGATCGACGTCCGCGGGATGCAAACCTGCGGTGGGCTCGTCGAGTACGTACAACATATTCACGAGGCTGCTTCCGAGCGCGGCGGTCAGGGCGACACGTTGGGTCTCGCCACCGGATAGCGTTCGCAATGTTCGGTCGAGTTGCAAATAGCCGAGCCCCACCGCGTTTAAGTAGCTCAATCGGTCGAGCACTTGTTGCAGCGGTTCGCTCGCGATCTTGTATTCCCGCGGAGGCAATTCGATCGCTCGCAGGAACCGTGCGAGATCATCGGCCTGCATTCGCAGCACGTCGGCAATATTTTGCGATGCCACTCGGAACGCGAGCGCCTCGGGTTTCAAACGGGCGCCGTCACAAGTTTTGCATGTCGAATAACTGCGATAGCGAGATGCAAAGACGCGAATGTGCATCTTGTACTTTTTGCGATCCAACCAGGCAAAGAATCCGTCGAGTCCACCGAACTGGCGCTCGGCCACTCCGTGGACAATGATTTTGATCGCTTTCGACTTCAGTTTTTCGAACGGCACGTCGACGGGCACGTCATAGTCGCTGGCGAGGGCCAGAAGCTCGTCCAACTCGTGACGGTAGGCTGGCGTATTCCACGGCGCGATCGCCCCCTCGCGAATCGTCAACTTGCGATCTGGGATCACCAAGTCCATATCGACGTCGACGGTATCGCCGAAACCTTCGCAAGTTGGGCAGGCACCCAGGGGATGATTGAAATTGAACAGCCGCTGGGAAGGTTCGGGGTAATCGATTCCACAAGGTTCGCAACGACGATCGACACTGGCGATTCGAGTGCGCCAGGGTTGGCCATCAATGTGCACATCGCATGCGTCACTATCGGATTGCAGAAAGACGACACATCGGCCGTGGCCTTCGCCCATCGCTGTTTCGAGCGATTCCGTCAGCCGACTGAGATCGGCATCGCCGGTGAGCCGATCGATGATGACGTGACATTCAGCCCCCTTGTTGCCCACTTTCTTGGCAAGTGCCGGGCGGTCGTCATCGGACAAGTGAAACGTCGTGTCACCGACCACCAAGCGAACAAAGCCTTCCTGTTGCAAACCCAGTAGTATCTCGCTGGCAAACTTTCGGTTTGGCAACCAGATCGTGAAACCGATCATCAGGCGGCGCCCGGAGGCATCACGCCCGAGCTCCTCCGCGACTTCAGCGGGATCATCGCGTCCGACCGCGCGGCCGCATTGGTAACAGGCCAGCGTGGCGACTTTGGTGAATAGTAGTCGCAAGTGATCGGCGATCTCGGTGGACGTGCCGACGGTGCTGCGGCTGGTCTTGGGGCTACTCGTCCGAGTCACCGCGATCGCGGGGGGAATTCCTTCGATCGAGTCGCAATCGGGTTTGTCCAGTCGCTCGAGAAACTGGCGTGTGTAGGCGGAAAAGCTTTCGATATAGGCGCGCTGCCCTTCGGCATAGAGCGTGTCGAGGGCTAACGATGTTTTCCCACTACCACTGACACCACAAATCGTGATCAAATCGCCACGTGGCAAATCGACATCAACACTTTTGAGGTTATGAAGTCGGGCGCCTCGAACTCGAATGAAGGACTCAGTCAAGAAAAATCACCATGCTCAAACAATTGCGAGATCGAGGACTGCTCTATAGCGTGGGAATTGTGATCAACCGGATCGTTCCCGAGTGGCTGTTTCGCGCGCGGATCGCACGTATCGACCGCGTTCGCCGAAATGACACCTACCAGCGCAAATTGGACAATCTATGCACTTATCGGGCCAGCACCCCTGAGGAACTGCGATGTGCGTCGGAGTTGGCGGTCATGCCCTTGGATCGGGTCACCAGTACCACGACGGCGCGGATCGCAACGATCGCCGACGAGCCGCTCGGGGTACTGTGGCAAGCGACGGAGTCCTTTGCCGAACCGGAACTGGGCATCGTTTACCGACTTGAACCGTCGCAAGCTTGGTTGTTTGCCGCGAACGTCACCAAGTCCGCACGGGGACGGGGCGTCTACGGCGAGCTGTTGGACCAGACACTGAGCGACCCAGATCACGACTACTTCGTCGCCTTGAATCCGACCAACCGACGCACCATGAAGGCTCATCGACAAGTCAGCGAATCGATGGCGGGTCGTTATTTCGCGATCCGTTGCATGCGAATCGCGTTCTGTGTCACCACCGGCTCCGTGCGACGAAGTCGGACGCTGTCGTGGTCCTGTCACACGGAGCCTATCGAATTGTCGTTTCGCTAGTGCGATTGAGAAAGAATACGGGTTGCAATCAAACAAGCTTCTTGAGCGCATCGAGCGCCGGCGCGTAGTCCGGTTCATGCGTCACTTCGGGGACGATTTGCTTGTAGACGACTTTTCCGTCCGCATCCAGGACAAGGACGGCGCGGGTGAGCAATTTGAGCTCTTCGATCGTCAAACCGTAGTCAGTCCCAAACGCATGAGTTTGATAGTCGCTTGCCGTACGCATCGTTTTGACGTCTTCGGCGCCACAGAAGCGTGCTTGGGCAAACGGCAAATCGCGGCTCACGGTGACACAGTTGACTTGGTCGCCCATCGAGCCCAGTTCTTGATTGAATCGTTTGGTTTGGGTCGCACAAGTCGGTGTATCCAAACTCGGCACGACACTGATGATGCTGGGCTTTCCCTTCAAATCCGCAAGCGTCAATGTCTTGATGCCAGCATCGGCATAGTGCAGTGCAAAATCGGGAGCGGATGCGCCGACCGCGAGGTCGTTGCCAGCCAAAGTCATCGGGTTTCCCTTAAACGTAATTACGCCGCTGCGTCCCATCGTGATCTCCAAAAGTTAAACTTGAACGGATTGTTTCGTGTGAGCTTCGTGAGAGCGAGATATCGATGCCAGTAGCACACCATTCTCAATCACCCCCGAGAGTATGCCCCGATCCTGGGCAATCGAAAATGGGGCACGCGGGGAACTAGCCAAAGCTCTTGGCAAGGTCGCTGTTGGCGGAATCGCCCGACAACGGTTTGTCGATTGTACGCAGCCGCATGAATTCCGCACGCTGGTCCACGCCGGGATGCAACCACGACGGGGCCGCCGCCGCTGGATGCCCCGCGGTGACGCGGCGCAGTGCCCGCGTGAGTGATTGGGCCGCCATGGACTCGGTCGACGGCACATCGGCAATTTTGCGAGAGGCTTTTTCGGCCAAGCGACAGGCGAAAAGATCCGCGTCGTGTTCGGTGCGGTACGCGACAGACTTTAAAATCAGCGTGGTGAACAAAATTCCGGCAATTGTACCCACGGGCACCGCCCAAACCGCATCTCCCGCGACACTAGACAGAATCGACGCTGCCACCCAAGCCGGCAACACGCTTAGCATGCGCAGGGGCACGTGCCGTCGCCGCAGGTGCGCGGCCTCGTGCAGCACGACCATCGCCAATTGGTCTCGAGGCATCTCATCAAGCAACCGATCGGAGATCAACAAGGTTCGCAGCGGTGGAATGAAACCAACCACCATGGCATTGAATTGGCGGCCACCGGTGTCCCAACCGATCACCCGCGTACGCTGGACGCCCGACGATTCTAGTAACGATTGAATCCACGCTGCATCAGTCGGATCGATCGCATGTCGTTTGAACAGGTAGCGCGCGACCCAAGGGAGTCCGGCGACGACTCCGGCAATCACGATTGCGGCCATGATGAGGTTGATGGCGGTTTCTGAAATCGGCAGGTGGGATACGGCGTCCGCAATCGCGATCAACATTAGCACCGGGCAAATCAACCAAGTTGTACCCCCGCGCAAACCGAGTCCGATCGCTCGTGTGTATCCCGTGATGCCGGGGTCCGCGTAATGCAAGCGGACGCCGTAATGATGCTCGGCCGACCAGGTCGCCGCGGTGATCCACATCGCTGGGGCAAGTAGTACTAGGGATTGCAGCAGCATTGATTGGCCGATCAGTGGGATCGCATCAAGACAACGCCCCAATCCGAATCCGGCCAAGCACAGAACGGCGACACCCAATCCCATCCAACGCAGCACATCGAGTTGCCGCTCGAGGACACTCGCTCCAGCATGCGGATCGCAGTGGCCGGATAGGACGTGGTTGGACGTGATTCGTGCGGCGATGTGGCAGAGCATCGACCATGCCAGCACCATACCGATGGTTGCGAAGAGAATTTTCTCCAGCGGTTGGTCGGTCGGCGGCAGCGAGCCACAGCCAAGCGAAACGATCAACAACAGGAAAAAATACATCGGCATGAGCAAGTTCACGGCTGGCATGCGGCGGGTCGAAACGATCGACGCCCAGTCTACATCGGGGAATCCGCGATCATGGCCGTGACGGATCGAGAAACCCGTGAATCGTCGCCGAGCGGTAACGATTGTGCCGGATCCTCGACGGTCTATTTTGCTTATCCGCGGGTGCTGCGACCGCCGCGAAAGCTATCTTCGGGCACACCGATCGAACCGACGACGTCGGATGTTGAAGTCGTGGTCGTGGTGGGGCGCGATGGCAATCGTACGCGGGTGCCGGTGCGTGCACTTTCGTAGATCGCACAAATCACTTCGACACTACGTCGGCCTTCGTGGCCATCGATCAAGCTGGGTCGATTTTCGGCGATCGATTGGGCGAATTCTTCAAACATGCGAGTGTGGCCATGGTGCCCGATTGCCGCGGGGTCTGCCGCGCCGCCACCGGTCTTGGTCTTGCCCTGCATCGATTCTCGAATCGCTTCGTCCTCGGCAGTCATCTCTGCGAATTGCCACATCTTGATGTCTTCCTCTTCCAAGATCGCGGTGCCGTGTTCGCCGCTAATTTCGATCCGTTTGAGAGTTCCGGGGTAGGCGGTCGTGGTAGCTTCGATGACTCCGAGGGCGCCGTTAGCGAAACGCAAATTCGCGACCGCGACGTCTTCGACTTCGATCCGCTCGTGCGTCATGGTTGCGGTCATCGCGCTGATTTCGACGACATCGCCCATCAACCAGAGCAACAAATCGACACTGTGAATGGCTTGGTTCATCAGCGCCCCGCCGCCATCGAGCTCCCACGTTCCACGCCACGCACCGCTGTCATAATACTGCTGAGTACGAAACCATTTGACGTAGGCGTCGCCCATGGTGATTCGTCCGAACCGTCCTGCGGCGACCGCTTGTTTCATCAATCGGCTGGATTCGTGAAAGCGACTTTGAAAAGTGACTGCCAAGCGGACTCCCGCGTCGTCACAGGCGCGGATGATTCGGTCACATCGCTCGGGCGTGACTTCGAGTGGTTTTTCGACGACGACGTGCTTGCCTGCGGCCGCGGCCGCGAGCGCCGGGTCGAGATGCCCGCCGCTCGGGGTACAAACGGAGATCGCGCCAACTCGTGGATCGGCGAGCATCGCCTCGAGACTATCAAAAGCGGTACAGTCGTGTTTGGCAGCGAACTCGGCGGTCGCGTCGGGACGACGGCTGGTTGCCCCGATCAATTTCAATCCTTGAGCGTCCGTGACGGCTCGCGCGTGAAAGTTCGCGATCATGCCACAGCCCACGATGCCGATTCCGATCGTCATTTGCCTGGTACCTAAAGTTTGCGGTTCGGTGTTTGCAGAGTGCGTCCCCCACGATACGTTTTTTAGTGCTCCGCGACACGCCACCCGTGCTGCGGTAGTGAGGATTTTTTCGCAAGACCAACCAACAGGATACGTGGGCCTTGGTTCGCCCCTCCCACTCGAACTTGCGCCAGCTCTCCGACTTGCCACGTCTACTGGACGAGGCTGAGGGGATCGGCGCGCGTCTGGAGAAATCAAAAGCGGGCCAGGGTATCGCGTTTTCCGGCGTTTGGGGCGGATTGCGAGGATTACTTGCCGCGACCCTCGTTCGGCACTCGCCGCACGTGTTGGTGCTGTTGCCCCAAGCGGCTGATGCGGACGTCACGGCGGGCGATGTGAAGGCGTTCGGTGTCAAGGACGCGGTCGCGTTGCCGCTTTCGGCCAGCGACGGTACGCCGGAATCGATTCGCGACGCGGACTACGCAGAGCGGTTGCAGGTATTGCAGCAGCTTCGCGTGCGAAATTCCCAGTCGCCGGAACCGCTGGTGGTGACAGCGTACATCGGTGGGGCGCTCCAGCTTGTGCCAACACCGGATGCACTCGCGTCCTCGACGCGCCGTCTACGTGTCGGCGAGACGATCGCTCCCGAAGCAATTCGCCGCTGGCTGGCCGAGGCGGGGTTTGCCGCCACCACGGGTGTCCAGTTTCCGGGCGAGTTCGCCACACGTGGTGGACTGTTGGATATCTTTTCGCCGGACCAGCCCGAGCCGATTCGTATCGAATGGTTCGGCGACGAGATCGAGTCGATACGGCGGTTCGATCCGGCGAGCCAGCGAAGTATCGAATCGCTCGCGAGCGTCGAGATTGCCGCGATCGGCTTGGCTGGTAGTGATCCTCTGGCCCACGATCCGCTCGCGGTCGACCCGTTCGCGGAAGACCCGCTTTCGGATGAGGCGGCAGACCAAGCCGCGGACCGAGCTCGGCAGACTTCCGTGTCCCCGATCAAGCGACCAAGCACATTGCCACTGGGCCCGATTTCGGACTACTTGCCCGCCGATACCGTCGTGGTGCTGGTGGATCCCCATGATTCCAAGGTTTCCGCGGACGCGCTGCTTCATCGGCTTGCCGACCGCTCGCGGTTCCTCGATTTCGAGGGGCTGATGCGATCGCTAGCCGGTCACCGCATCGTGACGGCCACGACGCTCAGCGAGACCGGCGGCGATGTGCTCATCGACCTTCACAGTAGCACCGCGGATAGTTTTGCCGCGTCGCTGGACGAGACTCGCCAGCGCGTCGATACCGTTGCGGCGGGTCACGATGTGATTGTTGTTGGTGACACGCCCGCCGATGGAGAACGATTAACAGAATTGCTTGCGGATACCGACGCCCAACGCCACGGTCGTTTGCATTTAACCGTCGGATCACTCAGCGGTGGGTTCCGCTTGGTCGATGCCAAGGTGCTTGTGTTGACCGGCGCCGAGCTTTTTCATCGCAGCCCGATTCGACGTGGGAGATCGCGATCGCGCGGCAAGCCGATCGATAGTTTTCTGCAACTGGAGCCAGGCGATTTGGTCGTGCATTTGTCGCACGGGATTGGACTGTACCGTGGGTTGCACACGATCGAAAAGAATGGCCAACATCTCGAGCATTTGACAATCGAGTTCGACCAGGGAGCCAAGATCTATGTTCCGGCATCACGCATTGGATTGATCCAGCGTTATGTGGGCGGCACCAAAACGATGCCGCGATTGGCCAAGGTCGGTGGACAAAGTTGGGCAAGCAAAAAGAAAGCGGCCGAGAGTGCGGTGACCGACATGGCTGCGGAGCTGTTGGAGATGCAAGCGGCGCGATCGTCCAAGCGTGGTATCACGTTCGACGTCGACAACGAATGGATCAAACAATTCGACGCGAGTTTTCCGTACAACGAAACCGTCGACCAGCTCAGTGCCATTGAGGCCTGCAAGATCGACATGGAAACGCCGAAACCGATGGATCGTTTGATCTGTGGGGATGTCGGCTTTGGCAAAACCGAAGTCGCCATGCGGGCTGCGTTCAAAGCGGTGATCAGCGGCTACCAAGTCGCCGTACTCGTTCCCACCACAGTGCTCGCCGAACAACATTACAACAGCTTTCGCAGCCGGATGGCAGAGTTCCCCGTCGAGATCGTCAAACTCAGTCGATTCTGCACTCCGGCGGAACAGCGCGAGAACGTCAAACGGCTCAAGTCGGGGAGGGCCGATGTTGTCGTCGGTACCCATCGGTTGGCCAGCAAGGATGTGGACTTTGCCAATCTTGGGCTGGTGGTCGTCGATGAGGAGCAACGTTTTGGTGTGGCGGTCAAAGAGCGACTAAAGACCTTGCACAGCAACGTCGACGTGATGACGCTGTCGGCCACACCGATCCCTCGAACCTTGCATATGGCGCTCGTTGGCGTGCGCGACATCAGCAATCTCGAAACGCCGCCTTCGGAACGAATGGCAGTCGAGACGCGCGTCACCCGCTGGGACGAAAAGCTGATTCGTTCAGCGATTATTCGCGAACTCAATCGTGGTGGCCAGATCTTCTTTGTCCACAATCGTATCGGCGACATGCACCAATTGGCCGATCGGCTAAAACAGATTGTCCCGGAAGTGCGGATCGGGATCGGCCACGGGCAAATGGGCGAGGGCGAGCTCGAAGAAGTGATGGTCGATTTTATCGATCACAAATTTGACCTGTTGTTGGCAACGACGATCGTCGAAAGCGGTCTGGACATTCCCAATGCGAACACAATCTTTGTCGACGATGCGGATCACTACGGGCTCAGTGATCTGCACCAGTTGCGCGGCCGTGTCGGGCGATACAAGTACCAGGCGCATTGTTATCTGATGATCGCCCCGCAGAAGCATTTGACGCCGGAAGCCACGAAACGATTGCGAGCGATCGAGGAGTTCAGCCACATGGGTGCGGGCTTTGCGATCTCGATGCGCGACTTGGAAATTCGGGGTGCCGGCAACTTGCTGGGTAGTCAACAGAGCGGCCATATTGCGGCGATCGGCTACGAAATGTATTGCCAGTTGCTCGAGGACGCCGTGCGCCAGGTGCAAAACTTGCCGCCCAAGTTGTCGGCCGATGTGGACATCGACTTGCCCGTCGAAGCCTACTTGCCGGAGGGTTACGTATCCGACTTGCGGTTCAAGATCGATATCTATCGGCGACTGGCGCGAATCGACAACGCTTCCCAGATCAACGAACTGCACGAAGAGCTGTTGGATCGGTTTGGGCCAATTCCCGCACCGACTCGGCGAATGCTTGAACTTGCGGAATTGCGTCTTGACGCGGCAGCGTGGCAGATCGCGGCGATCACCAGCGACGCGAGATTCATTGTCTTGCACTACGGCAATCGACCTCGAATCGAACAACTCTCCCGCACGGCGCCGCACCCGGTGCGCGTCGTTGACGGCAAGAAGGCCTATGTGCCGGTGCAAGACATTGACATGGGCGATCCCGTCACCGGCGAAGGATGGTTGCGACTGGCGCGAGAGGTACTCGATCTCGAGAAACAACGGACGCCGCAGATGGCAAAAACATCGACGGGGAACTTAAATTCCTCAGCGATCAAGAGTGCCAAGCCAAAGCCGGCACCGCCCTTGGTTTCCCCCATCGTCAAGCAAACGCCTCCATCGACGCCACGTCCCTCGGGTCTCGCAAACCGGCGTCGCCCCGTTCGGTAAGTTCCAGTCATCCAACACGATCGTGCAGGGTAACGCCCGCGGTTAGCGCCGTCGGCTCACAGATTTCTACATCGTCTCCAAGTAACGGGTGATGCGTTTGCTCATCTCGTAAGCATCACAGCCCGTGGCGGCTTGGAAATCTTTGAGTTTCTCTGCCCTGGGGTAATTGATAAACGGCGGCCGATTCGAGGTGTCATTGAGAACGGTCGCAAAGGCATCACTTTGACGGTTGGCGAGGTAATACATCATCGCCCACGACACTGCGTATGCGGTTTCGATTTTCTTGCTGTCTTTGAACATCGTGTCGTCGCCAACCAAGCTGGTGATCGTTGACGCGAGGGCGACGGGATTGCCGAGGTCAAACTCTTTGCGAAGTCTCGCCAAGCTTTCGTGGTTGACCGTGTCTCGATGCTTACCGGATGTTCTCGCGTCACCCATGGCCGCCGGCTCAAACATTTGACCCACGCCTTCGGTGATCCATTTGGGCGTATCATTGATTCGGCTGTGAACGCCCGAGTTGAACGCCGATTGATGGGCCGCTTCGTGACGCAGCGTGGACGCGATTGTGTCATGACGACCGCCATCGTGCGTGATGATTCGATTGCTGCTGTTGGCATACACGCCGGACACGCGTGACATGTCGATTTTCAATTGACGCAGCTCTCGGTTCATCGCCGTCTCGTCGGGAAAGACGACCGCGACCATGGGGAATCGACCTTCACGCACCTGGACATTGTGCCGCCGCATGTACGAAAGAAACGCACGATGCGATTGCTCGAACATGTTTGGCCAACGGTCGCCACGTCCAAACGGTTGGACCACGAGAAAATGTTGAGTCGCGATGACTTCGAAATCTCGACCGAATTCGGATCGCAATTGATTGCGCATTTGCGCAGCCGGTAGGGGTTCATACTCGCCCGCGACAGGACGGATGTCGGGGCTTGATTGCAGTGAGTGCAGCCAGCCATCACGTCCAATGATCACGGTTTCGTGAGCGAATTCCACGAGCCGCAAACCTTGTTGGACTTTCCCAGCGACCGTGAACTCGACAAGAGCCGGTGGGACCTGCGCAGCCGCCGGTGGGCTGGCGAGCGACGCAAGGGCGGCGATGATGAAAGCGAATGCGCGAGTGAGAGGAAATGGCATGTGTCGATTCCAGCTTTTGGAAACAAAGTCGGGCGTCCAGCTCAACGCTACGTTAGAATCGGGGTCGATGAACGCGCGTTCGCGAACTGGCGAACGGTTACGCGATAATTGCACTCCTTCGTGGCTACGTTTGATGACGATATTGACGGTTGCAACGAAACGATCGGACATGCCAAGCCACGCGTGGTTGCGGTGGATGTTCTTGGTGGGGACGCTTTCAATCACCCACGCCCAAGAGCCCCGCGACACATTGCGTGACGACGTACTCCAGTGGGTTGACCAGCTTGACGCACCGACGATCGCAGAGCGCCAAGCCGCCGAGCAATCGCTCATTGAGGCTGGTCCCGCCGCAATCACTTATTTGCCCAAGACCAACGAGCGAATGTCAGCCGAAGCCGCAACGCGGCTGGAGAAAGTCCGCAAAAAATTGACCGATCAAAAGGCGGCCATGGACGCGACGGCGATCGTGGTGCGCTTGGGCGATGCGACCACCGTTGGCGAGGCGCTCGAAGCGATTAGCCGAGATAGCGGAATCGAGTTTGAATATCGCGGTGATGCCAATCAAACGTTCTCGCCAGTCGAGGCGCCGCTGGGATTTTGGCACGCGGTGGACCTTGTCCTCGATCACGCCAGCCTCGACATCGATTTTTATTCGGGCCGTCGAGATACCATGGTGCTTATTCCACGTGGTGAACAGCGAACTTCTCGTGTCGACGCGGCGGCCTACGCGGGCGTTTATCGAATCGAACCGGTTTCGGTAACCTCCCGACGCGTGCTTCGTCAACCAAGTTTGAATGCACTCAATGTTTCGATCGAGATCGCCTGGGAGCCACGATTAACGCCGATCGGACTGACCATTCCCATCTCCGAATTGATTGGCCAATTTGAGGATGGCGAGAAAGTGGTGCCCCAGATGTCCGGCGAGTTTATCGATATCGGCAACACCAGTGACGTTTGTTTCAGCGAGTTCTACCTACCACTGCAATTGCCCGACGGCGGACCACGCAAGATCAAGTCTTTGCACGGAAAAATCCAGGCGTTGTTGCCGGGGCGACGCGAGACGTTTGAGATTCCACTCGTCGGTGAACCACGACAAGAAACGGTGGATGCGATGACGGTGCGAGTCGACAATGTGCGCAAGAATGGTGAACTGCACGAGGTTCGAGTGATCGTGGATCTCAAAAATGCGTCACGGTCGCTGGAAAGCCATCGGCAGTGGATCTTTGATAACCCAGTGCATCTTCGGCTGGCGGATGGCTCTCGCGCGGAACAACTCGGGATGGAGGTGTTTCGACATACACTCGATGGCATCGGCGTCAGCTATCTCTTTGATATCCCCGACGATTTAAGCCAAGTTTCGTTCATGTACGAGTCGCCCACGGCGGTGACGCAGAACGAGGTAGAGTTTTTAATCGAGGATGTGCTGCTTCCGTGATCGCGATTCGTGGCATCATCCTCTGTCTGGTGTGTTGGGGCCAAGTCGTCGGCGCCGACGATCCCGCACGTATCATCGTGAGGGTTGACGAAGTCGAACTGGATGCGGGCGATTTGTCGCTCTTGTTAGAGGATAGTTTGCCCAACTCCACCGCTTTGCCAGCGGCGCGGCAAGCCAGTGCGGCAGTACTCATCCGACGGACGTTGGCCATAAAATCACTGCGATCACTCGGCGGTAAGTCGCTCGACGCCATTATCACGCGCGAGCTCGAGAGGATCGACCGTGAAGCGCTGAGCCGAGGAAGCTCGCTCGCCAAGATGGCCGAGTCGCGAGGCGTATCGCTAGAGGCTTACCGGCGCTATCTCTCGTGGCAAGTTGCCTGGAGTGAGTATCTAAAAAGTCGGCTCACCGAAGCGGCGCTTCAATCGTACTTTCAGCAACATCGCTTGCGCTATGGTGGGCGCGAATACTACGTGCACCAAATTTTTTTGGACGGGACCGAAGTTGCTCGGACGGGCTCTGCCGATCGCGATCCGGCGGTCGTTGATTCACAGGACACATTCCAGCGATTGAAGCGAATCGCCGACGAACTGCAGGCGGCGGATGATATCGCTGTTGAGTTCGCCAGCTTGGCGAGTGAAATTTCACAATCCGCGTCCGCAGCGAGCGGCGGAAAAATCGGCTGGGTCAGTAAGGACGGTGACCTTCCGCCTCAAGTCATGGCGGCGATCCGTGACTCCGTCGTGACCGATAGCTCGGAGGTTCGATTGATCGGCCCGATTCGATCGCCATTGGGCGTTCACCTGTTGCTCGTGACCGTATCTCGCACTCGAGAGATCCGCTGGGAGATGGTGACCGACCAGGCACGGCTGCGCCAAGATTTTGCCGACGCGTTGTTTCGCGATCTCGTGAAAACCCAATCGAACGCACGCGTCGATTATTTTGATTCGACTCTCCTACCCGAGAAAAATTGACGTCCGGAAGAGCAAGATTTTCGGTCATCATGTTTTGATGAGCGCAAAAAAAGAGGCGTCCGAAGCATTGGGGCAAAACACTTCGAACGCCGACTAGCGATACCGAAGTACCACTAGCTAACAGAACAATACTCGAACCTTCCGCGACATGCGATAGGTACCGAATAAAATCGAGAAGGTCGCGAAAAATTCATATTTCACTCTGCTACTCATGTCCGGTGATCAATCGGGACGGTAGGTGAGATACCGAGTTGAACCAATCGAATTGCCAGCGTGAACCGTCGAAATTGGCTTTGGAAATCCCGGTATTTCTCATCGGTCCGAGTTGATGGGCATCCACAAATCCTTGGAACAGCTCAGCCAATAGATACCGTTTGAACTCCGCATGAATCACCGCAACGATGGTTTCGCCGCGGGCGCCAAAGTTTTCGACCAAGCGCTGGGCAACAATCCGGGCCCGCGTTTCGACTTCGTGATCTTGTTCGCGGGGGCGACCTCCCCACCAACCGGCGTCGTCGATCGTGGCGTCCATGACACATTGATTGGGGTCATGGACTGCGTGGCGAATGATGTCACTGCGGCCGAGCCCGTTTCCGCCGACGACAGCGTCGGGGCCATGTCCACGGTAGCATCCGCCGCGCTCGTACACATTGTGCCAAACATGCACCCGCTGGGGCGTCGCGTTCACGATGGCACGTGTCGTCTGCAACGTCCTCAAAAATGGGCTAGTAATCAACGTGTCGATCCGCAGCGATTTGGTCCACTGGGCCAAATGTTCGGCTTGCAGCCGGCCCACTGCTGTAATGGCGGGGTCCTCCACACGTTGGTGCAGGGGCCGAGCATTGTTTTCGCTCTCGGCATGTCGAATGAGATAAAGTTGCATAAACCTTTTTAGCATGAACGGGAATGAGGAATCGACTCATGACTGGCGAGACGTGAACCGTGTCCGCACATAGTCAATCATCATCCACTCCACGACGACCATTGCAACGGGCAGCGCGAATAGAGCGAACTGGCTAATTCCTTGTTTGTTGACCCATTCCATGCTCGTGATGCTGAACACTTCAAGAATCGCGAGCACCAACGATCCGTTGACGAATAGCAGCCCGCAGGTCAGCAGTGCGGACCCGAGCGCGGCTAGGCAGCCTCCCGCGATCGCGACACGTCCTTCGCCACGCGCCGGCGCCGCTGCTATCGAAGACAAATTCTCGTCCGGTTGATTCACGACGATACGCTCATCGGCAGAAATTGACTCAGCAAGATGGTGAATATCAATCCGCAAATGGATAGCACGGCCAGCAGTGGTGTCCAGCTTCGCAGCGATTCGCCTTCGGTCAATCCGCCCATCTTTGTGAACACCCAAAACCCACTGTCATTCATCCAGCTACCCATGAGTGAACCCGAACCGACCGCGGTAGCGACATAGACGAGATGAAAGTCGGGTTTGCCGCCACCCATGATGGCACTCATCATGCCGGCACCGATGATCATTGCAACCGTGCTGCTACCCTGAGCGACCTTCAAGACGGCCGAGATCGACCACCCGAGGACCAGTAAACTGACACCGGTAGCAGCTTGTCCGGCAAACATTTGTTGGATCGTGTCGCTGATGTTTGTTTGCGTCAACATCGCACCAAAGGCACCACCGGCCGCGGTGATAAGGATGATCACGCCACCGCTCATCAATGATTCTTCGACGTCGGTGCCAAGTGATTTCCAAGACAAGGAGCGCACGGCTTTGAGTGTCAACATTGCTGCGAATGCGGCGAGCAACAATGCAAAGTTAGCGTTGCTCCACAAACTCAACCGGTCGGCCGTCTGGCGAGCGGGTGAATCCCAATCGTGTGGCGCAAAAATTTGAGGAAACGTGTCTTCGAGCAACGATCGATTCATTCGGCGACGATCCACCGGTTTCATCCGCAATTGGTCTGCGGCGAGCTTGCTCGTCGTCAATTTCGAAAGTTGAACGCCCTCGAATGCGGCCTCGTTGTAAATCGATGGGTCCGACAAAACTGAATTGAGAATATCTACGACTTGCTGTTGTTCGGTCTCGGTCGTCGCGGCCTGGCTCAATCGCGTTGCTAACGCGGGCGAGTTTCGGATTACTTGAGTTTGCAACATTCGCTGGGCCGGCGTGTTTTGCGTGGCATCATCGTCCGCCGCATCGAAAATGGTGGCGAGTTGGCCATAGTCTTTGATATCCGTAGTTCGGAGTTTCGCGCGGTCTTCGTTGTCCGCAATGGTGGTTGCTAGGGTTCCCGCACCGATCAAGACGACGGGCAACAGGACTGGCAGTAGCGAAAGCCACAATGCCGGCAATTTCTCTTCGGGAAGCGACGCGTGTTTGTCTTCGCCTGCGCCCAGGGGACGCATCACGATCGGCATCCGCTTGTCGACGATGTACGAAAAAATCAAACCCACACATGCCGACGGAAACGCCACAAGGGTACCTACCATCATCATCATGCCCACATCGACGCCGAGTGTCGCCGCCACCAACAAGGGCCCCGGAGTTGGCGGGACCAACGTGTGGGTGATGGCGCCACCAGTAGCAATCGCCATCAAATACCGCAAGTAATTCTGCTGAGTCCGTTTGTAGAGACTTCGAGCGAGCGGAACGAGTAGATAAAAAACTGTGTCAAAAAACACCGGGATCGCCAACACGAACCCGCTGAGCATCAGCCCCAAGGAGGCTCGTTTTTCGCCCGTGAGATTGACGGCCGTCCGGACGATGCGATCTGCCGAGCCGCTATCGAGCATGCATTTGCCAATGATCGCGGCCATCGCAATCACAATTCCGATGTCTCCAGCGGATTTGCCAAACGCGGCGGTGACCGCCGAAATCGCGCTGCCCGAGTCGGCGCTCGTCAGCAGGCTTACCAACAGGGCCGAGATCACCAGAGCCAAAAACGCGTTGAGTTTAAGCCCGATGATCATCCCCAGCACACTGCCGATGCCGATCACGAGCAGCCAAATCGGCCGCGTATTGATGCTCGCCGAATCGGCCGAGGTCGCCGCAATGTCCTGGGCGATCAAAGGTGAATCTACGAACCAGCCTAAGAGAAGAATGGATAGGAAGCCAAGAAACCAGAGTGATCGCATCGTGCTACGCGGGGATGAGTTCAGGGGGAATTGAATCGCGGGACCCACAATTCTAATCGCTACGGCGGTCGAATTGGGAGCCGCACGCCCACTCCTGCAACTAATGCGTCAACCTTTATGATGGGCGGACGGCCAAGTGAACTCGCGATCGCTTTGCCGCTCCATTTTCATTCCCGTTTCGCAAGTGACCGACATGACTGAATTTCGCACCGAACACGACTCGATGGGCGACGTGAGCGTTCCCGCCAATGCTTACTACGGTGCCCAAACCCAACGCGCCGTCGAGAATTTTCCGATCAGCGGATGGCGTTTGCCGCCGGCGATGGTGTCGGCAATGGCGCTGGTCAAGTACGCCTGTGGAATTGCCAATCGTGACCTCGGAAAACTCACCGGCAGCGGAAAAAACCCGCTGACCGACAACCAGGTAGCGGCCATGCTTCAAGCGGCCGAGGAGATCTCCGAAGGTGCGCTGGCGGATCAGTTTCCGATCGATGTGTTCCAAACCGGATCGGGCACCAGCAGCAATATGAACGTCAACGAAGTGATCAGCAATCGTGCGATCGAGATCATGGGCGGCGACCGATTCGCTGTCGAAAAACCGATCCATCCGAACGATCACGTCAATATGGGACAAAGCACGAACGACACGTTCCCGACCGCCATCCATGTCGCCGTGGCCGTTCAAATTCAAACATCGTTGCTACCGGCGCTCGAACGGATGCGCGCGTCATTGCGTGAGAAAGCAACGGCTTGGGACAAGATCATCAAGATCGGTCGCACGCACTTGATGGATGCCACACCGCTGCGACTCGGTCAAGAATTCGGCGGCTTTGCGCGCCAATTGGAACTATCGATTACACGCGCGATCGCGGCTCGTGACGCGGTGCTCGAATTGCCCGTGGGCGGTACGGCGGTCGGCAGCGGTATCAACACGCATCCGGAATTCGGATCGCGAGTCGCAGCGGCGGTCGAAGCAAAGACGGGTATCCCCTTTGTCGAAGCCGCCGATCACTTCGAAGCCAACTCCCAGCGCGACGCGATCGTCCAATCCCATGGCGATTTGAAGTGCATCGCTCAAACCCTGTTCAACGTCTCGAACAACATCCGTTGGCTCGGTAGCGGCCCGCGATGCGGTTTTTTTGAAGTCATCTTGCCGGATCGACAACCCGGCAGCTCGATCATGCCGGGTAAAGTGAACCCGGTGATGTGCGAATCCATGATGCAAGCGATGTCGCGAGTCATCGGCAACGACACCTGCGTTACCATGGGCGGTGCGACGGGTGGTAACTTTCAACTCAATATCATGATGCCCGTAATGGGACACACGATCCTGGAATCGATCGAGTTGATCTCGCGTAGTTGCAATGCGTTTGTTGAGTTTTGCTTGGACGGGCTGGAACCGAACGAGCAAACTTGCGAAGAGGGTGTTGAAAAGAGTTTGTCGATGTGCACCAGCTTGAATCCGTTGATTGGTTATGAAAAAGCGGCGAAGCTCGCCAAAGAGGCGTTCGCGGAGAATCGAACCATTCGCGAGCTGTGTCGCGAAAAAGGCATTTTGCCGGAGGAAACCCTCAAGGATGCGCTCGATCCGTGGAAGATGACGGAACCCCAGGCTTGATCGGAAGCTAGGCTTGATCGGAATCAAACAGGACTCACGTTATGAAGATGCCAACCATGTTTGTCCGTTGGGGGTTGATCCTCCCGATGTTGACCTTCGCGCTCTCGGCCGCGACTAGCTCGGCGACTGCCCAAGATTGGCCTCGTTTGTTGGGTGCGACGTACGATGGCGTCGCTCCCGCCAGCGATGTATCGATCGACTGGTCCGCCAAACCCGAATTTGTCTGGTCCGTCAATTTGGGCGATGGGTATGGACTCGGAAGCGTTGTCGGCGCCCAGTACCTGCAAATGGATGCGGAGCGGTCGGCCACTGGAGTTCTCGAACGCATTCGATCTTTCGATCTCGATTCGGGCGAGTTACGTTGGGAACAATCCCAATCGATCCAGTACCGCGACATGTACGGTTATGAAGCCGGCCCACGCGGCACGCCTGCGGTTCACAACGACAAAATCGTGTCACTCGGTGTCTCGGGACAATTAAATTGTCGCCGTCTGGGCGATGGCAAATTGATTTGGAACGTTGACACGAATGCGAAGTACGCAGTGGTACAGAACTTTTTTGGCGTCGGCACATCACCACTCATCATCGATGATCGAGTGATTGTGATGGTCGGTGGCAGCCCCCAAGAAGATCAGCGCATTGCCCCGGGGCGACTGGATCGTGTCTCGCCCAACGGATCGGCGCTGGTGGCGTTTGATTTGAGTGATGGCAAGGAGCTTTGGCGGGCGGGGAACGATTTGGCGAGCTACAGCAGTCCGCGACCGATGACGATCGACGGCAAGACCATCGTTCTCGCGTTTGCACGAAGCAAACTATTGGCAATCGACCCGATCGACGGAAAGCTGCTTTGGCAATTCGAGCATCGCGCCGAGATCTTAGAAAGCGTCAATGCGATGGTGCCCGTGGTCGACGGCGACCACGTCTTCATCTCGGAATGTTACGACGTTGGTAGCGTGCTACTGGAAGCCACCCTCCGCGACGCCAAAGTCGTGTGGTCCGATCCACCGGGCAATCGACGCGCACAAGCGATGCGTGTCCACTGGTCCACCCCGATCCTGGTCGATGGAAACTTGTATGGATGCAGCGGTCGAAATGCGCCGGACAGCGACTTTCGCTGTATCGATTTTAAAACTGGCAAAGTTCACTGGTCCGATGATCGCCGGACTAGGGTGTCGATCACTCGAGTCGGTGACATGTTGGTGTTACTCGAAGAGCGTGGTGAACTACAAATCGTCCGGCCCGATCCCGAACGTTTTGACTTGGTCGCAAGGTGGGATCTCAGTATCGCCGACGGCCAACGACCTAAGATCAGCTATCCGTGCTGGGCCGCCCCGATTGTGGTGGGGGACAAATTGATCGTCCGCGGCGACGACAAAGTCATTTGCCTTCGTCTTTCGGCCGTGACCAAGTGACCGAGGCGATCAACGTGTCGTGGCGTTTGCCTACGAATCCGCTCGTTGCATCGCTTCGTAGTAAATCTTGGACAGCGGTCGGAGGAGCGATTCAAGTCGTTTGTCAAACTCGTCGTCGGATAATGACTCTCGCTCGGATCTTAGTTGGTTGAGTTGCGCCTCGATTTTTGATCGCTGGGCAAGCTCTTCCGGTGTCAACTCGAGTGGCTCCTCGGACGGAATCAAGATTGTGCCGGCAGCGATGGCCCCATCCGCTTGCTTGGTCGAGTCTTTGGGCGATTTTGCGTAGACGCCATCGAACATCGTCGAGGGTGTTCCTAATCCATCACCGTTGTCGTCCAGCAGGGCATGTTCGGTGCTAATCCGGCCTTCGTTGGCATAAAAAGATTGTGTTTGGTTGGATGCCAGCAAGAACGCTTCCAACAGCGAGACTTCGTCGTCATGGTCGAGATCCGCGGCCGGGTTATCGATCGCGTGAGCAAAGTATTCAGAGAACCGAGCGTAATTGTCTTCGGTTCCGCTTTTCGTCGCGGTCAGGACGATCCGATTTTGCTTGGCGAGTGCATTGACGAACGGACCGCTCGCCGAAGTCCCGTTGATGATCACCGTGGGAATGGAGATCGCGTCGAGCCATTGGTTGAGATCATTCGCAGAAACGTCTGGGCCCCGCAAATTGAATTTGGCATCGCCTTTCAAAAACGTGCCGTGACCGATCATCACCAACCACAGTGAACTTGCCTCCGAGGCGGCGATTTCAGTCAAACGCTGTCGAAGTTGTTCACGGTCCGACGATGTCGCGGGCGCGGCGAGTCCGATCGTGGTGATCTCGGCGTCGGCACGCACCGCGAGCTCGGACCAGCGACCGGCAGAATCCTGGAACTGCTTGCCGTACTGCGGTTCGCCCGCGGCACCGATCACAACAACGAGCTGCGTTTTCGCGGACGCCAATGATTCGCTAGACGCGATCGCGGCAACGACCCCGATCGCAATGATCCCGTAACGAACTATCATGCGAGCCCTTTCCAACGTCGAAGTCCCCATTCGCCACACAAACAACCGATCGCGAGAAGCATGACCCATGGTCGATGCCAAATCGGATACACCCACGATTGCGAGACCGGGACTTTTTGTCGGGGCAGTTGTTCGGAAAATTCGTCCAACTCATTGTCGCGCACCACGCGCCCACCGGTTTGCTCAGCAATTTGCTCGAGCAGTGAATGATTCGTTTCCAATCGTTCGAACTCCGCAGCCTGTGGTTCGCTGACCCATCCCGTGGTATCAGAGGGAAGTGTGGCGCCATCGTTGCCAGCGACTTTGGCGGTAACTCGAAAAGCGTCGGTTTGTTTGGTCCAGTAATCGGCGACATAGAATCCGGGACGCTGGGGATCCGCGGTCGCCTTGATGGTCGTCAAGGTCCCGGAAAGCGGTTGAATGTCGAGCTGGACGTCGGCGTTGTCCAGCGGCTGAAACATCTCATCGCGCACGAACACCGAGATCTTCGCGGGCTGAGATGCATCTCGACTCACGTCGACCGAAATCTCCGTTCGCTTGGGAACTTCGCCAACTAACCATCGCATCCATTGACGCCACGCTTGTTCGGGATCCTCGCGGTCCTTTTGGTCGCGATGCATTGACCACCGCCACAGATCGCCGAGAGGGACAGCAACCGACCGGCCGTTGCCGAATCGCTGGACGACGAGTGCTGGGACGGATTGACCGTCGCCCGTGGTCGCTTTTGCGAGCGTCGACGCGCCGGGTTTGACACCACCCACGGTGCTTGCGGTTCTCAGCGGTGCGATGTCTTTGAGTCGGCTTGCCTCGGCCGCCTCGGTCTCGCGGAGCCGCGCCCACGGTTGCAACAAACCTTCTCTTGTCAATTCGAATCGTAGCGCCTCGTCGCCCGTGCGTCCGTCTCGCGGAGCCGTATAGACCGGCGAAAGATCGCCCAATGGCGAGTTAGCAAATGTTTCTCCCCGAAACGATTCCTGTCCGCCCAACATCATCAAACCACCACCGCGCTCGGCAACAAAGCGACGCAGCAAAAGCATCTGGTCCTGAGTAAAAAATTCTGTTTCTAGGTCGTCCAGAATCACGCCGTGGTAAGCGAACAACTCTTCCGCAGTGTCGGGGAACCCGGAACTCAATTCCTCCGATTCGCGAATTCCCAATCGCAAAATTACCGGCTCATCGTATTGTTCGGCCGCCTCCTCCTCGTCACCGAGCCCCGCAAACAACGAATTGGCGGAGCTTACCTTGGAATCGCGAAACGAAAACTTGGGTTCCTTGTTAGCAATTCGCAGCAGCCCCACCAATTGGATTTCGTCGTCTGCATCCAGAGCACGACGAATGAACTTATATTCCCAGTTCGGTCGACCGGCGACGTAAAGGATTCGGTAAGGGCCATGGTTTCGATGAACCGCGACCAACCGCTGGTTATTGATGCGTGTCGCTTCGGTTTGACTTGTCAAATCGTCATCCGAGTCCGCATCGTCAGTCACTCGAATCCGATAGAAGCCAACATCGCTATTGTCGGGGCGAAAGCGAAATCGAACACGAGCTGGCGTATCATCGTCGGGCAGGGTCACCACGCTTTGTTCGACCACTTTGTCCTTTTCGATATCCCGCAGTTCCACTTTGGCTTTGCGTGACGCCATTGCGGTCGCCTTGATACTCACATCAATGGTGACCGGTGCCGACTCGAAATCCGTTTGGCTCGTGCTCAGCGCATCGATGGTCAAATCGGCCAGCGAGGTTTCGTCCGCAGGTACCACCGGATACACCGGAAACCCCAGTGCGCTCCAATCTGTGCTTTGTTCACTGACATCGGTCGCATTGCCATCGGAGAATAGGACGGCGGCCGCGATCGGACGTCCCGAGAGCCGCTGGGCAAGGGTTTGCAATCCGGTCGCTAGCAGTGACGATTCACCGTCACTGGAAAGCGGCTCATCATCGTTAACGTTCTCGAGTCGAGAGTCGAATCGGTAGGAGCGAATTTCAAACAGCTTTCCCAATTCATCGCGCCATGTGTTGTCTTGCTGGACCAGATGGGTCACGTTTTCGGCACGCGAATTCCCACCGGTTTTTGCCGCCACATTCATGCTGGCACTGGTGTCCGTGACGATCGCCAAGACGTTGGACATGGGTTCGGGGCGTGATCCGCTGCGCATCGGTTGTAACAAACAGATCGCGAGCAGGAGGACGGCTGCAATTTTAAGCGAGGTGCCAACAAGCCGCACCCATCCCTGGACGCGCCGAATGCTGTAACTCCAAATCACCAGCGCCGCGACGACCAACGCGATGACGATGGACGGAACGAACCACTGGGGCGCACCCCACACCAATTCGCCATCGAGAGATTGAGCAACCGAATCGTTCGTGAGTGCATCAGCAAGAATCAACGGTCGCTCCCCAGGCTTTCGTAGTAGCGTTTCACGGCGCCGGCGAACTCATCCGGCACGGGATCGCGGTCGATCGGTACCGGCGCCATCCGCGAGCTGCTACGGCGAATCAATTCTTCAGTCACATCAGCTTTTAATTCACGCAATGGAGCAGCGATCATTTTCTCGACCAGATCCCACTGGGGCGCTTTGGAATTTCGTCGCTGGTCCATCCGTACTTCGCGAGCACGATCACGAATCTGCGCCGCTCGCGACTTGAATTCCGGTTGCTCGACCATCTCTTCGATGTCCCGCAACCCGTCGGTCCATTCGCGAAAACCATCACCCGCGATCGGCTCCGCCGAAGGGCTGGAGGGCGAAAACGACTGCATCGCCTCCTGAGGTCCTCCGCGTAAACCCTGGGCTTGCCGCGACCCAGGCGATCCGCTCGCGCGCTGACCCGATGGTTGGCCATCAGCATCTTGCGGTTGGCCACCGGGTTGCTGGCCACTCGGCTGCTGGCCGCTAGGTTGCTGATCGCCAGGTTGCTGATCGCCAGGTTGCTGGCCGCCGGGCTGTTGATCGTTTGCTTGTGGTTGTTCGGACGATTGCGGTTGAGACCCCGACGGTGATTCGGCTGGCGAGGTTTGTCCGGTCGGGGACTCGGAATTCGCGGGCGAAGCCGGCGAGCCGTCGGCGTTCGGTTCTTGCTGGGTCTCGCTTGCCGATGGTGATTCCGCCGACCGAAAGTCATTTTGCTCGGACTGAGACGATTGGCGTCGTGACGGATCCTGTTGGTCCAATTCCGCATCCAAGTCCCGAGAGAGTTGGTCGAGTTCGCCCAGAGCTCGCTCGAGCGCTCGGGTCGGATCGCCAAGCACCGATGTCGCGGCTTCCTCCAGGCCTTCGCGAAGCTGCGTGATTCCTTCTCCAGCTTCTTCGCCGAACGCTTGCGCCTGCGGCACCATCCCGCGACGTTGCAATTCGGCCATGTTGGATAATTGACGATCGATTCCCTGTTGTGAAGCCGTGCGATGGCTTTCGTAGAGTTTTTCGGCCAGCAGCGGTTCGGACGCTTCCGCTTGCTGCACCGTCTCCTGCATTTGATTCATCAACTCAGCCAAGCGTTCTTGTTGTTCACCGAGTAGTTGTTCGGCGCTTTCATCGTCGGGTTCGCCCCGACGCAATCCCACGCTGTCCTGGGACTCTGATTCCGCGAGTTTTTCGCTGATCTGTTGCTGGTTCTCCTCCAGTTCACGTGCCGTATCTCGCATCTGTTTAACCACCTCTTCGAATTCTGAAGCGGCTTGTTTGCGAAAGTCATCGCGCAGCGATTCAAACTGCTGCTCAGCCCGAGTTCCGGCGGCGAGAGCTGATGACGCATCTTGGTTGCGCAGCGCTTCGGTCGCCTGTTGCACATTGTTGCGCGCTTGTTCGAGCTGTTCTGACGCTTCGCGGGTTTCGGGGGACTGGGGCTCGCCTTGTTGCTGTGATTGATTCGACGCCGGTGACTCAGGCGTTTGGGACTCACTTTGCTGTTGCGATTGACTGCTGGACTGCGACGCGCTACTGGATTGTTGCATCCGCTCGGCCAACTCGTCGGTTTCCCGAAGCAGCTCTTCTTGTTGCTCGCGAAGCCGTTCCAACCGTCGCTTGATTTCTTCCTTTTGTTCTTCGTCCTCAGCTTGTTCGAGTGCGGATTGCAGTTGAACAAGTTGTTCGTTCAAGTCGGATTGCCGCCGAGCAAGATCCTTCAAGCGGTTCATGATTTGACGCGTCTCGCGGGCTTCGCTTTCTTCGGAGGTCTCGCTCGCCTGGGACTGGGTCTCGTAGCGATTCTCGTCGTTCTTGAGCTCTAACTCGTCCAGCTTCTGTTGCCGATTCGCTTGGGAAGCACTGGACGAAGGGGATCGGGGCGACTGTTGACTACGCGAGACTTCGAATTCGCGAGCGCGCAATTTCAACAATGCTTGGTAACTCGACTGCTCCGCCGACAACGCGGCTTCGAGCAACGAGCGTTGTTTTGCAACCATCGTCTCAGCCAACTTTTCCGATGCACTGGTCATCGATTGCATGGCGGCTTCCGCAAACGCTTTCGACGCCGCGTCACCAATCTCTTGCATCAATTCATTGAGCTGTTCGGCGGCGTCAAGTTGCGAGCCTTTGATGACATCGACGTCCGCGAGCGGTTTCTCGCCCAATTCCACGCCGCGATTGTCTCGCAAGACGTTGAACGTTGCGGTGACGATTTGTTTTTGTAACTCGAGCAATTCTTCGGCCGCTTGAGCATTCTGGCTCGGGGCCGGCGGCGGTTGACCGCCCGGTGGTGTCTCACCCTCACGATAGATTTCTTCGAACGGACGAACTTCCGCAAAGTAAAGGTCGCTCAGCGTGCGACGCGTTTCGCCATCGCGATCGATGTCTTCGGCCCAAAAATAATAGGACAGCAATTGGTCCGGTGCCGCGCCCAAGCTTTCAAAATCGACGAGATGATCCACGCGGTGTTTCTTGCCCGCGGCGAGCGATTGGGCAAGCAAGATCTCGGTCTCTGGCTCTTCGCCAAAAACGAATGACACGCCACCACGGACGATCCCAAAATCATCTTGCACGTCGGCCGCGAGCGGCAACTCTTGCAGCGGCGACACCGTCGCATCGGTCACGCCCACCAATTTAATTTGCGCAGGTCTGTTGGGTAACGATCGCGAGGTGAGTTTGATCGGCAACTTGTTTCGTCGATTTTTCGAATCGACAAGTTCCAAAGTCCAGCGACGACTCACATCCACGACATGGTTCGACTCCCATCGCTGGGTCGCCGGGTCGGCCAATTGCATGGTGGTCCGATTGCCGTCTTCATCGACCAAGTCGGCACCCGCCAGCGGTTTGTTCACGAAGCATTGCCACTGCAATTGGGCCCCCTCGACGGCCGACACACGCTGGGCATCCGCGACCACACGGGGGCTGAGTCCGGTATAGCTTGGAAACTCGATCGACGCATCCGCACGCACCAATTCGGGATAGTCGAACACTTCGACGTGGTATCGATCACTCGTCCAAAGGGGAGTAATGACTTGATAGTCGAACGATTGTTTCGTGTCCGTCACGAATACTCCGAACATTGGATCATCCAAGTTGCGAGCCATGGACATCCGTCGTTCTTCGGTCGGACTTGCCGCGGCAACCAACTCCACGTCCGTCGGGATGTATTGTGCAAAGCGAGCGGTGATGGCCAAGCCGCTGCCGCGTTCGATCTCGATATCGCCAGGTTCGACGATCACCTCGCGAGTCGGCGATGATTTCAATCGTGCGGTGGTCGCCCCACCGGGGTCGGCTGCAACAAGCAGGGCCATGACGACGGCGAGCATCGCTGTCGAAACGATGCCGCCAAGTTTTCCGTACCGCAGACCTCGCGCGGGGACCGCTTGACTCCATGCGTGTCGGCGCGAGTGATCACGCGCTTCGCGAATGACTTGAGATTGCAAGTAACCGAGTTGAGGCCACTCCGAGCCAGACGTCGGGGTGACCAAGGAAAGGGCCGTCACCAATCGCTGGCTGAGGTTAGGAAACGCCGATTCAATTTGGTAGGCAATCCAGCGAGCATTGCGAAAGCTGAATTGTGCGACCGTCCAATCAATCGCGAATAACACACATGCCGCAAATGCCAGCCCCGTCGCCGCATAGTCACCACGCAACCGACCTTGCCAAGTGAGAACCAACAACCCGACGCCGACGACAGCTAGCGTGAATGCGAGTGCGCACCAAACGAGCCAGAAGCGACGTGATCGAAAGCGAGACGCAACTTCACGAATTTGTTTGGCAAAAGTGTCGTTCATTTACATCAACTCGCTTGAGGACGACTTTTCAGTCCGGACAAAACCGTTTCCAAGCCCACCAATCCCAACACACACGCGATCGCCCACTGCCACAAGCTTTGACGTCGCTCGAGCTCGGTGTCTTGAATCCGCCGCTCACGCTCCATCGTATCATCCTTGGCCACGGAACTACCCATTCGAATTCCCATTCGCTCGAGTGACTCCAGTGGCATCGGCTCGGTTTCGCTTTCCGCGGGGGCCACATTTACAGCGAACTCGGTATCGCCGCTACGAAACACTCCGGGTTTTGCGAAGCGACCGTCCGAAGTCATCCATGCCGAGTCTTCGTCAGCCTCCAACTCGTTTGGTACGTATTCGCCCGCCAAGTAGTCGGTGGTCGCTTCCAAATGGCTTTCTCGCGAGCGAACCATTCCAAGCATCAACGGTATGAATTTCGTCGACAGCGCCAATTGACTTGATTGAGGTTGCCAACCGAAGGCGAGAATCCATAACCGGCCTTCGCCGACCGTTACTTCGACCAGCGCCGGATCGCGGGAGTCAAAATCGATCAACCGCCTCCATGCATCCGGAAAGTTCGCCAGTTGCCGGTAGGACCAAGTTCGGATCTTTGAAAAATCATTGAATCGGGCATCGGCCAGTGGCTTGAAAAGCTCGTGCGCGAAGTCGATTTTTGCGAACATCGCATAGTCGGCAACGGACGCCTCCCGCACCTCGAGTTGCGGTTGACCGGTCAATTGCTGGAGTGCTTGGGCATCGTCGCCAGCGACAGCTGGATTATCGAGAACCCACAACACTCGGCCACCCGAGTTCAAATAGGTTGCTAACGTTCCGACAAGCTCGGTCGCGGGTGGCTCGCCAACGATCACCAGCGGCAACGACTCGGCATCCGGTGGTGCGACGAGCGACTCGGGATCGCGACGCTCAAGCGTGATCTCGTGATAACGATCGCTCAGCGGAATTTGTTGGACATAATACAGTAGACTCGTGCGTCGATCGTCGACTGACTTGCCCAAATAAAGTACGGTCGATTTCCGCGTCTTTGGCGGCACCACGAACCACTCGTTGTCAAAATTTTGTCTATCCCCGCTGAGACGTAACGAGCGAGCATCCGCTTCCGACATCGGCATCCGCACCACACGTGATTCGCCGGGTGGCACTTGCGTCGCCAAGGGGGAAGTGTTGCCCGGGGCTTGCGAATCCCAGGCGAGCGTGAATGTTGATGTCGATGCGCCGGCTTGGTTGGCGACTCGGACACGGACCGCACCCTGATTCGCATCCGGTACCTGGTCATCGACCGATTCATTTGCACCGGCATCACCGAGCACTCGGACCGACGCGTTGTCTCGATTAGCTGGTTCGACGCGATGCAGATCCAATCGCGAATCATCGGGCCACGCATAGGCTTGCAACATTGACACGTCGCTGCCCGATTGCAGGTCGCTGACCAAATGCAACTGCGTCGGAATCGACTCGCTTGCCGCAGGATGCTCGGTCGATGGTTCGTCGTTTCGCTGGCGAGCATAGTCACCAGCAAAGCTGATCGCGGCTCCCAAATCAGTAGCGAACCAACCGGGAGAAATCGTAGTTACAAGTGTCTCGGCGTGGCTCGCCCGCTGGGTCGGAGTCAATCGCGACGATTCGTCGAAACTCCAAACCACTCGCGGCTGATCGTCAAAAGCGATGACTGCGACGGAATCCTCGGCTCCCAGATCCGCGATGATCTCGCGCACTTTCTTTTGTGCGGCTTCCCACAATCCGTCCCGCTGCATACTGGCACTGGTATCGATCATCACCACCACCCGTCGGCCTTCGGGAACCATGGCGGTCTCCGAAGCGCTGCGAAACAATGGTCGTGCAAATGCGAGTGCGAGCAACAACAGGGCGAGGATTCTCAACAACAACAGTGGTAGATTCTCTAGCCGACTCCGCCTGGTGATTCGGGGTGGCGACGGCTGCAAAAACATCAACGTACTGAACGGCATCTGGGTCTTCGGACGACGACGAATCAAGTGCCACAGGATCGGCGCGACGATGGCGAGGCCACCGAGCAAATACAGCGGCGCGAGGAAACTCATTTAGCACCTCCCGCGGATGAGCTGAGTGCCCCGCGATTCGCACCGGCGACGACTCCGGGTCGCACGGCGCTACGCGACGAAAATTGGTGGGATCGAATCACGCTCAACAGCACGCTGTGAAGCGGTTGATCGGTGACGACTTCGGTGTAGTCGATCCCCAAAGTTTCGCAAGTCGCTCGAACTTGCGAAGCATGTTCGCCAAAACGCTTTTCATACTCGCCCCGCGATGCGTCGGGATCGATATAGATTTCGCGACCCGTTTCCATGTCGACCACCACGGTGGGTTCGCCCACGGCGAGCGTCTTTTCCGCCGGATCGATCACTCGCAAGACGATGACTTCATGTCCGCGCGAACGAAGATAGCCCAATTTGATTCGCAGATTGCCGATGTCGGCGAACATGTCCGAAACGAGAATGATTAAACCTCGTTTGCGAACCAGCGCCGCAATTTGTTGCAGCGGTGCGTCGAGGTCCGTTTCCGTGGCCTCGGATTGGCGAGATAGCGAAACCATGATTTGACGCAGGTGGCCGGGACGATGCCGCGCCGCAATGAATTCTTGGACCGTATCATCGAACGTCAACAACCCGACGCTATCTCGCTGGAGCGATAAATAATAGGACAAGGTGGCGACCAGGGTCCGCGCGTATTCGATCTTGGAATATTCAAGCGAACCATAATGCATCGAGCGACTTTGATCGAGCACGAGATAGCATCGTCGATTCGTCTCGTCCTCGAAACGTTTGATGTAGTAACGATCGCTACGAGCAAACAGCTTCCAATCCAAACCACGTGGATCATCGCCGACGGTGTATGGGCGGTATTCCGCGAACTCGACCGAAAACCCATGAAACGGACTACGATGAAGTCCGTTGTAGAAGCCCTCGACCACCGCCTTGGCTCGCAATTGCAAATCCTTGACCGCCATGTATGCCACGGGATCGACCGCCGCGCCGGCAGCGAGATCGTGTGGACTTCGTTTGGATGGAGGGGACGGAGCCATGCGCGATATTGCAACTACGATTTGGCGGACACGGTCTCGACTAACTTTTGGATCACGTTTTCGATCGTGACGCCTTCGGCTTCCGCTTTGTAGCTGAGCAGCACCCGGTGCCGAAGCGTCGGGTGAGCAAGCGCTCGAATATCATCGAGACTCACGTGCGCGTTGCCACGAAGAAGCGCACGTGCTTTACCGCCCAGCACGAGAGTTTGTGCGGCCCTGAGTCCCGCACCCCAACTGACCCAATGATTGATGAAATCGGGAGTCCCCTCGCGACCGGGACGACTCGCCCCGACCAAGTTGACGGCATAGCGTGCGACTTCTTCGGCGATCGGAACGCGACGTACCGTATCGTGAAATTGCAACACGTCCTCGCCAGTAAACAATGCGTGGATCGGCTCCGGCTTTCTTGAAGTCGTTTGCAACACCACCGCCAACTCATCTTGTGGTGCCAAATAGTCGATCATGACGTTGAACATGAACCGATCGAGCTGCGCCTCCGGCAACGGATAGGTCCCCTCCATTTCGATCGGATTCTGGGTTGCTAATACAAAGAAGGGTTCCTCGAGTTCATAGCGATGTCCGCCCGCCGTGACCTGATGTTCTTGCATCGCTTCCAAGAGTGCGGCTTGGGTTTTGGGTGGCGTGCGATTAATTTCATCCGCCAAAATCACGTTGGCAAAGATCGGCCCTTTGACGAACTGCATCGATCGATGGCCGTCGCCGTGTTGTTCCAATATCTCTGTCCCGGTGATGTCCGCGGGCATCAGATCCGGTGTGAACTGAATACGGCTGAAGTCCAAATGGAATATCTGTGCCACACTGCGTACGAGCAACGTCTTGGCGAGTCCCGGAGCACCGGTGATCAGACAATGGCCACCTGAAATCAAACAAATGAGTAGTTGTTCGATCACATCGTGCTGGCCGACGATGGTTTTGGCGAGTTCTTGCTTAATCCGATCTCGACTCGCGCGAATGCGTTCCACGATCTCGGCTTCTTGTTCGACAGTGATACTCATGCAGTTACTTTTCAATCGATGGAGTTACTACCAGGGGATGGAATCAATGGGTCATCGCGTATGTCACGATATTGATTCCCATCGGGTACGCTTTCTTGACGGAGAACTCTTCGAAGTACCATTGGTTTTCGCCTTCGCGTTCCCAGCCGTCGCCGAGGTCGGTGTTGTGACAGATAAAAACCATGATTCGGTCTTCGTCGTCGAAGATGCCGCGATAGTGAGGCGTCCGCGTATCGGACCCATCTCGTGAGTACTCCCAAGTTTGAACTTCGCCACCGAAACCACGCCCCGCTTGATGGATCGACGGCATTTGGGGTTTCTCTTTCATGTCGTAGACGCAATGAAAGATCTCATGTTCCAGCGGTACTTCGATCGGCTTTCGATCGGGAAAAACGCGATCGAGTTGTTCAGCAAGATTCTCGTACTCGCTGTCGCCCCAAAAGTCATCGACCATCAGAAAACCACCATTGAAACAATAGCGGCGCAGCGCTTCGACTTCGGGTTGGCTAAAGATCAGGCCGCCCGGCTCGATGATGTAGATAAAGGGATAGTCGAACAGACGCTCGTCGGTCAGTTCGAGCACGATCGGCTCGGGGTTGACTTTCAGCGTCGTCAATTGCTGGAGCCTGAGCGAAAAATTGAGGTCACTGCTGCGATAATCGGTCGCCCATCCGCCCCCGCGGCCGTACGAGTCATACTTGATCCGCACGAAGGTGAAAACGTCACCCGGAAATCCGGGCTCAATTTCCCACTCGGGGACACCCTCTCGACCGTAGTTTTGGTAGTCATTACCGCTTCGCCAGCGGCTCCGCTGGGCAAATTCGCCCGAGAATTGCGACAGCGCAACGGTTACGCTCGCACCGACCAGGCACAACACGCTCAGCGCTAGTAGACGTGGTTTTCTCATTCGGCAAGTTCGTTGGTTAATTGATACAACAACTGGTGAGCCGCTCGGTATCGCGGCGCATCCGCCAATGCCCTTAGAACGTGATGTTTCGCTTCGTCGTTCCGCTCCATCGACGCCAGGGCGCGGGCGCACTGGTAGTGCAACCCGGCTGCATCCACCGGATCCAATTGCAACAGCGACATAGCGCCGCGAGCCACCCATTGTGGCCGGTCAAGCTCGCGTCCAGCGTCCATGATCGCTTCGTGACCCAAGGGTCGCAGCGGATGAATGGCCAGCACCCGTTCGCCGAGTTCCGCTAGTTGCGTCCAATCCTTGCTCGCCCGCGCGTGGTCAATCAATCGCTCCAGCGCCGGCAACGCATCGCCGCTCAAATCGATCACTTGGCGAAGTGTTTCCAGTTCGGCGTCGCGATCGTTCAGTTCGCGATAGACCCGAGCCAATTGTTCCAAAACCCCATCGCGAGATCCGCTGACCACGCCCAGTTCCACGAGCCTTTGGAGCGTTTGCTTGGCTGATTCCCATTGCTTGCGTGACATTTGAAGCGTCGCCAACTGCTGCAGCGCATCGTATTGATTGGGCTGGGCAATCGACCATCCAACCAATTCGTCCTGGGTCGGCTTCTCCGAAACTTTGCTCGACCAATCGGCAAGCGGTGCGAACGAGCGAGCACGATTGCGAGCATACTCGGCGAACTCGACATCAAGCCGCTCCATCGAACCGATGGACCGCTCGAACGAGGCTTGCATCGACAACCCGTCACCGAGCGAGTCCAGTATCTCTCGAAGTCGCCGCAGTCCGTGCTTGTCGATCAAATATTCCACCACGAGCGACGATTCGAAATAAGCGAATTGCAGGTGCAAGCCCGATTTCGGAGTGAGAAACGCGCCGCTCAATTCGCTGACGGGTGTGAGATCATCACCTAACATCATCATGCGATAAACGGGCGACATATGCTCGCCCCACGAGGGGTTTCGTTGGCGTTCTTCGTAAACCGAGATACCTTCGCTCAACCAGCGGGGCATTCGATTCCGAGTTTTCTCGAGCGTCACCACGTGACAAAACTCATGCCACAAGACGCTTTGCCAATTTGACGGCCGTGGCCCTTGCGATGCGGGGCTATTAGCCGTCACGACTCGACCAAAACACACTCCGAGAAACCCATCTCCGCCGGGCAATCCGAATGTCCGAATCGCGAAGTCTTTCTGCGCAGGAAAAATCTCGACGAAGATCGGTTCGTTGACGACGACGCCGTACTTTTCACAAAGCACTCGCTTCGCGTCGCTGAGCAAATCGATCACCGCCTCGCCATAGATCTCGGCTTCACTGGGTTCCATGCGAATGTGGATGTCGTCGCGCGACAGGACGCTGAAACGCGAAAGCGTGTCGTGCAGCGTTACCAAGTTATGTGCCACGACGTTGTAGGGATCGTCCGTCGACACTTTCTCGGCGAGTTCCCAACCCACGTCGTCAAAGCCAAGTCGAAGCAAGTCTTGCGAGAGTTGGAAACTGGATTCGTGGAATGACGGGTCGATGGTGAGCGATCGACGCTGGTATTCCGCGCCTTCGGCAAAGCGATACTTGTCGGACAACTTGCGACCGATCAAATAATCGACTTCGGGGTTCTCGGCCCACGACGACAACGCCGACTGCCGCATTAACGATTCGATCTCGAACTTTCCATCCAAGTGCGCGAGCACCGCCAGATAGCACCATGCTTCCCACTGGTGAGGATTGATCTCCAGCACCGATGTGATCATTTCGCGTGCTTCGTCGTATCGTTCGCGATCGATCCAGTGATCGACGCGAGCTAACATGCTGGGGACGTGGTTAGGGTTGAGTTGCACTGCTCGCTCCAACTCCAATGTCGCTCGCTCGGAGTCACTCGGTTGCCAAGCGCGATACGCCAAGAAAGCGATCATCGGATGGTCGGGAGAAAGTTTCGCCGCCTTGGCGAGCGTGTCCCCAGCAACCTTGTAGTCCCCCTTGGAAAGGGCCAACTCTGCGGTCGCGATGTACGCTTCGACAAAGTTCGGATCGACATCGCGCACCCGATCGTAAAAGAGTTCGAGCACCTCGCGAGCGTCTTCACCACTTTCGGCAAAATAGCGTCCGGCGGCAATCATATTGTCGCGGCTCAAATAACGAGTGGGTGACCGCTGCAGCGTCAACAAGATCAACGCGGCCTCTTGCTTGGCACGATCGTTTTGGCCATTCATTCGCAACACGTCGCGTCCGAGTAAACGCAGTGACAAACTACTCGAATATCGCGAGATCGCTTTCTCGTACGTCTGGAGTGCTTGGGCATACTCACCGCGAGTGAGTTGGCAACGGATCAACAGCTTGGACCACTGTTCATTCCAAACGCCACGTGCCACTTCCTCGGCCGCCATCTGCTGGGCGGCCTCGTAGTCACCTCGCAGGAATGTCGCCTCGGCTTCGGCAAGATCGGCCGCGTGGGACAAACCACTACTAATGAGAACGATGCCAACAAATACGAAAGCAAGCGGGTGGCGAAATGGATCACACCGACGGATTGATTTCGTGAAAAAACGCGGCACACCGACACCGAAGGGGAGGAATGGGAGGGCGCTGACAACGGACGGCCAGTCCGCACTTGCGTGGGACCATTGTATCGAACGAGCAACCTGCGGGTGCAGTGTTCGACGCAAGATACTGGCCCGGTGTCGCAAGAATCTCGACGGATTGTTTGCCTGGACACATTGCCAAGCGATATGCTGGCAGTATGAGTTCGCTGGGAATCGACGTTTCGCAGTACGAACTGGGCCCTAAACGACAAAGTTTGAGGATAACGAAGATGGCGATGAAATTGTTTTTGGCTCTAGCGGTGGTGTTGGCCGCAGTGACCGCGGCGCCGACAATTGCGGCTGACCTCCAGCCTGGTCCGGTCGAAATGCAGTCGGCTGGCCCTCTGACGATGACGGACTCCGGTATTCTCATCGTCGGCGATCCCATGGCGGCGGCGATTTATGCGATCGATACCGAAGAGGGTGACGACGCTTACTCGGGTGCCGGTCCCAAAATCGATGACCTAGGCGCCGCACTCGCATCCGCACTGAGCGTTGATGCGGCCAGCATCCGAATCGGTGACATGGTGGCCAATCCAGAAACCGGCAATGTATTTTTAACTCTGACGACCGGCGACTCTTCACACATCGCACGCGTTAGCCCGAAGGGCGAGATCACCAAGTTGAACCTCGACAAAGTTGCTCACGCCAAGAAAATGCTGCCCAATCCACCAGAGAATAAAGTGACTGGCGAAGGTCGACGTCAACGCAACCCGCGTGCGGAATCGATCACGGACTTGGCATTCTTTGATGGCAAGGTGCTGGTGTCGAGATTAGCGGCTACTGAGGCGCCGTCGAGCGTAATGGAGATCCCGTATCCGTTTTCGCAAGAAACGATTCTCACCAACGTCGAGTTGTATCATGCGGCTCACGACAAAGTCGAAAACAATTCCGCCATTCGAACCTTCGTCACTATGACGATCGATGGGCAACCGAGCGTGCTCGCAGGCTTCACTTGCACGCCACTGGTGGCGTTCCCCATCCAAAAGATGGGCCAATCGGAAAAAGTTCGCGGCAAGACGATTGCGGAACTCGGTAATCGAAATCAACCACTGGACATGATTTCCTACGAACAGGGGACTGACAAATACCTGCTCATCAGCAACAGCGCGCGGGGCGTGATGAAGGTTAGTCTCGCCGATGTGGAAAATAACCCCGGACTTACCGAGGCGGTCAAGGGTGGCGGCGTCGCCGGTCAACCTTACGAGCCCGTCACTTCGTTCGGCGACGTCAAGCAAATGGCTCGCTATGACGCCAAGCACGCCGTCGTCATCTCCGATGCCGGTGGCTCGATGAAATTGTCGACCGTCGAACTGCCGTAGGCAATCGGTATTTTTGAATCATCGCTCGCCGGATCCAACGCTGTGGTCATCAATGTCCAGTACGTTGGTTCCGGCAACCCAGCCAGGGCATTCTCATGCGTGACGATGCGCGTACTTGTCCAGCAATCGATAGAGTGAGCGGCGGTGAATGCCCAGCAGTCGTGCTGCTTCCGCTTTGTTGCCGTGCACCCGGGCGAGTGTTTCTTCGACATGTCGCCGACTGATCGAATCCAAATCGGTGGGATTGGCGACGAATGCCGCTCCCGGTTCGACGTTAGCCGGCGCCAATCCGCTGATTCGAAGCACTTCGCGAGGCAAGTTTTCCAGCCGGATGACTTGATCGTCACTGGCGAGCAACTTGCCACGCTCCAGCGCATTGGCGAGTTGACGAATGTTGCCCGGCCAATCGTAGGTCTCCAGCGCCTGCATCACGCCCTCACCAAACGTCCATGGTCGCGGTGCAAAGTGCTCGGCCAACAACGAAATGTCACCGCGTCGTTCACGTAGAGGCGGAACCCAGATCTTGAGCACGTTGATACGATAATAAAGGTCTTCGCGGAAAGTCCCGGCTTCGATTTCACGTTCGAGATTTCGATTGGTCGCTGCGATCAAACGAACGTTCACGCGTCGCTCCTTGACGCTGCCCACTCGGCGAATGACGCC
This sequence comes from Pirellulaceae bacterium, assembly GCA_041741195.1. Classification (GTDB taxonomy): domain Bacteria; phylum Planctomycetota; class Planctomycetia; order Pirellulales; family Pirellulaceae; genus JBBSJZ01. The sequence goes on along the minus strand of JBGSKM010000060.1, from coordinate 118,656 downwards.
GTCCTCGATCACTCGCAACAGCTTCGCTTGCAACGATGGGGCTAGCTCTCCGAACTCGTCGATGAACAACGCCCCACGATCAGCGACTTCGAACAAACCGGTCTTGTGTTGTGACGCACCGGTGAAAGCACCTTTCTCGTGACCGAACAACTCACTCTCGAGTAGATGTTCAGGCAATGCGGCGCAGTTGATCACCACGAGCGGTCGGTCGGCCATCGGGCTGCCCGCATGAATGGCTCGGGCGACGAGTTCTTTGCCTGTGCCGCTATCACCTTCGATCAACACGGGCTTGTCGCTGCCCGCGACGCGATCGATAAGCCGTCGGACCTCTTGTATTTGAGGCGACTTGCCCAAGATCTCTGACTTGGGCCGAGTCCGCGTGAGTGCTTCGCGGAGCAGCGCGTTGTCGCGTTCGAGATAGGTCGTCCGAGCGGCGCGTCGAATCAATTCTTCCAGATCCGCCAACCGAATCGGTTTGGTCACATAATCGGCCGCACCAGCTTTCATCGAAGCGACCGCAGTAGTGACGGTCGCGCCCCCGGTGAGCATCAACACCCGCAGGTCTTCGCCTTGATCGCGGAGCCGCGTCAGAAGTTGGACGCCGTCCATTTCCGGCATGTGAACGTCGATCACCGCGACGTCGAATTGCCGTTTGGCGAGCGCATCCAGCGCCGCACGGCCGCTGGCGACCGCCGTCACATTGTGGCCTCGACGCCGAAAATAGTCCGCAGCCGAATCTCGGAAATCCGCCTCGTCATCCACCAGTAGTAGATCGACGGCGTTCTCGTCGCATGCATTTCCGTCAGTTCGAGCCGACTCTTTCATGCTTTCATTGTAGGAGCCCATGGGCTTGCCGCCGGGGGTTAGACGTGATCTGGGGAAACTGCGGTTTTCTGAGTGAGCCCAGGAAATGTGCCGCTCGACCCGGCACCTTTATGCAACGGATGGGCCAGGGCGACGGCCCTCGATTGGAAATGAAATCGCAAAGTATGGCCAGCAAACGGCTTAGGCGACCTACGAGCCGTCCATTTGTTCGGCGTCAACCGCTGCGAGACGTGCACTTTCGCACACTTCCGGGCTGGGCCGCACGCGCGCCACGACTCACTGGTGCTCGGCTACCACAAAAAGGCGGGGGCAATCGATCACGCCGGGGACCGGCGAGTATCTTCGCTGGGAGCGGGAGGAATCTGGTCGGGAACAGCGATTCGCGGCAGCAATAGTTCCGCCAGCGTGCCGGGGCCGTCGGCCGGCCGAAGCACCAGGCTTCCGCCGTGAGATTCGACCAATCGACGAGCGATCGGCAGTCCCAATCCGGTCCCGCGAGGCCGAGTCGTGAAAAACGGCTCAAACACCCGCTCCAGGTATTCACTGGGCAGTCCGCGACCGTGATCCCGTATCTCGATTCTCACCGCCGGTTCGCTACCAATCCAATCGTCCTGCATCTCCACCTCGATGGAGGACGACGGCTCGCTCGCCTGAGCGGCATTTTCCAACAGATTGCGGAAGACTTGTTCCACCGCAAACGGGTCTCCCGTGATTTCATCATTGGTCAAATGATTGCTCAGCGTGAAATTGATATGCCCCGCCGACCCACCCTGTACCACATATTGCCACGTTTGGTTCAAGTGATTCACCAAGGCAATTGATTGAAGTTCTAATCGGATCGGACGGGCGAACTGCAGCACTTCTTCATAAAGATGGAGCAGGTGATCGTGGGCCCGCTGGATTCGCTCGATCAATTGAACTGCCGCAGGTCGATCCTCCAATTCAAGTAGCAGTGTCTCCAACGAAGCTTGACTACGCTGGAACGCATTCCGGCTTTCGTGAGCCAGCCCTGTCATCGTTTGGCCAATCGCGGCGAGCCGCTCCTGGCGGACCAGCAACCGCTGGGTCTCCGTCAGATCCGTGATGTCTTGTCCGACGAACAACACCAGTTGGTTCAGTGCCAATTCACTCATCGGCACCGCACTGGACATCGTTGGTCCGGACATCGTCGTGCTGGACATGGTTGCACTGGACATCGCGTTACCGGAGGCTGTCGATGCGATGGGCTCATCCAGTTCCACAAGGATCGGCTTGAGCTGCCGCGCGTGCCAGCGAACGCGGCGCGGCGAGCTTCCTTCGACGTGGAGCTCCGTTTCCAGGGGCTTAACGGGATGCTCTGTGGCCGCTTGTGAGATGAACTTCGCCAACGCCGGTCTCACCGACTCGGCAACCAGGTGGTAAACATTGCCGAGCGAATTGGCGGATTCGTTTGTGGAACCCGTGAATTTCGATTGAAGCAGTTGTCGCAAGAATGCATTGCCCCGAATGATTTGGCCGTAAGGGGTGACCACCATCACAACAGCCTGGGCGGTCTCAATGACGCCCTCGGCAAAATCTCGCTCATGCGAGATTTGCTGGGCCACCGATTCCGCATGATAAGCATCCTGGATCATCGCCAGATCCAGATCCATCATCCGGCGAATCGCCGAGATGGCTTCGATGTATCCGTCGACATTGTCGCCCCAGCACGCACGAAGGTCGACGACCAGCCGTTCCCGCAGCCGCGACATTGCTGCGCTGACCCAAATATGGTCCAGCCCAATTTGGACGTGTCGAAACCCGACTTGCCAGCGACGTGCGACGAACGCTTCGTCGTAGACGCCCGCGAATAAGTCGGCGATCCAAATTCTCAACGTCTTTTTGAGTCGCTCCACTTGCTCGGGACCATCGAAAATGCGGCGCGCATCCTCATGCTTGAGGATCTCGTCGTAGAAGTCTTCGACAAGCCCCGGAACCAAGTCTTCGACGAGCGGCCATGCGGCGGTCGCACGCTCAATGTCTTGCTGGGTCAACCCCACGTAGCGTTTGAGCTCGACGTAGCGGCTGAAAAGTTCGCTGGGGGGAGGTGGGACCAAATTGGGCACGCTGGACAACTGCCTTGGTGGATGGGTGTGAAAGGGCGGAGGATCATTGGCGAGGCGAAACCAACGTGATGATGCGACACGCCGGACGATCAGGGTTGTGATTAGCGTTTGTCATACCGCGTCGAATGCGGCAGCTCGTCGCGTTTTCTATCTTAGCGGCTCGCCGACGCGTCGACTCGCACCATGGTTCGCGCGACCGGAGGCTGCGACGGATCGACGCCTCGCTCGAATTGGCGATTCGCTGCGACTCAAAAAACACTATCATGTCGACACACGAATCGGCGTGACGATCTCGCACATGCCCGGCGCGCCCGCTGGCCACACTTCGCACGTGCAAGCGAAGTGGATATCGAAGTGGGCTGGGCATCCCAGCGAATATCGTCACCGACGTTTCACTCGCAAATATCGCCAATCCGAGCAACGGTCTGGGTCCCGCGACATGAGATGGCCGTCGGTTTGGCACCAGATGTGAATATAGCCAGTTACCGCTCGCGGTCTATTTCGATTTTCAGCGGAGCTGAATTCGCTGGCACATGCAGACCATTTCCAACCCAATCATTCAATAACAGAACGAAGAGAACCGTCACGATGGCGACTGTTGTCAGCGAGTCCACCTCAGAACATTCCGGCGGCCATAGGCCAGACACTCTTTCAAGTTCCGCCAATACGGCACTCGATCACTTTAGCTATGACGACAAGATCGTCCGCTACTTCGCGACGGCGACGCTGGTTTGGGCGCTCGTGGCGACCTTGGCCGGATTGCTGGTGGCGTTGCTATTGGTGATGCCAAAAATGTTCTTTCAACTCGGGCCTTATGCCGAGTATTTGACATTCGGACGACTGAGGCCGCTGCACACCAACGCGGCCATTTTTGCGTTCGCAGGTAACGGGATTTTCGCAGCGATTTATTACAGCACCCAGCGGCTTTGCAAGGCTCGGATGTGGAGTAGCACGCTGAGTTGGTTGCACTTTTGGGGTTGGCAATTAATCATCGTTGCCGCCGCGCTCACCTTGCCCTTCGGCATCACCCAAGGCAAAGAGTACGCCGAATTGGAATGGCCGATCGACCTCGGTATCGCGGTCGTTTGGTTGGTGTTCTTTGGCGGCAATTTTATGATGACCTTGATCAATCGCCGCGAGCGCCACATGTACGTGGCCCTGTGGTTTTATATCGCGACGATTGTGACCGTGACCGTGCTTCACGTTTTCAACAACCTCGTCATTCCCATCGATCCGACCAAGAGCTACTCGATGTACGCGGGAGTCCAGGACGCGTTCATGCAGTGGTGGTACGGGCACAACGCCGTCGCCTTTTTCTTGACGACACCGTTCTTGGGTTTGATGTACTACTTTCTGCCCAAGGCTGCTGAACGTCCGGTGTTCAGTTACAAGCTTTCGATTCTGCACTTCTGGTCACTGGTGTTTATCTACATTTGGGCAGGCCCGCACCACTTGCACTACACCAGTTTGCCAGAGTGGGCGAGTACGCTAGGGATGTTATTCAGCGTGATGCTGTGGATGCCGTCCTGGGGCGGGATGATCAACGGCTTGCTCACGCTTCGAGGTGCTTGGCACAAAGTCAACGTTGACCCGGTGCTCAAGTTCTTTGTCGTTGGGATCACCTTCTACGGCATGAGCACTTTCGAAGGACCACTGTTGAGTGTGAAAGCGGTCAACGGCCTGAGTCACTACACCGACTGGACCATCGCCCACGTTCACTCCGGTGCGCTGGGTTGGAACGGGATGATGACTTTCGGCATGATCTATTGGTTGTTGCCTCGTTTGTTCCAGACAAAGCTTTGGAGCACCAAGTTAGCGACGTGGCACTTCTGGCTCGCGACACTGGGCATCCTGATGTACATCTTGCCGATCTATGCGGCGGGAATCACGCAAGGGTTGATGTGGCGAGCTCTCGATGAAACGGGACGTTTGGCGTATCCCGACTTTGTGGAAACCGTCCAATCGATTGTGCCGTTGTGGTGGGTACGCGTCATCGGCGGAGCGATGTATGTCGGCGGTGTGGTCATTCTTGGCATCAACTACTTGATGACTTGGACGACTCGCCCCAAGGTTTATGAAGTACCGGTGTACTCGGCGCTGCCGCTACGAAGCCAACCCGAGCCGACGGATCCCGTGTCGACGACCAAGCTTGCGAACGCGCCAGTGCTGGATGCCGCGAAGTCGCTCGACGTTTGGGCCCAAATGGGATGGCACCGTCGTTGGGAGCGATTGCCCGTTCGCTTCACCGTGTTCGTCGTGATCGCCGTCGTCGCGGCAAGTTTGTTCGAAATCATTCCGACATTCTTGATCCGTAGCAACGTGCCGACGATCGCGAGCGTGACGCCTTATACGCCGCTCGAGTTAGCCGGCCGCGACATTTACGTCGCCGAAGGCTGTTACAACTGCCACAGCCAACAGATCCGTCCGATGCTGGCGGAGACCAAACGCTACGGCGAATACAGCAAGCCGGGTGAATTCATCTACGATCGCCCATTCCAATGGGGAAGTCGCCGGATTGGCCCCGATATGGCGCGCGAGGGCGGTAAACAAAGCAGTCTGTGGCATTGGTTGCACCTGGAAAACCCCGAGCAGGTTTCGCCGGGTAGCGTGATGCCGACCTTTGAACACTTGCTCGTCACCGAGATCGATTTCAAAAAGACTCAAGACCGCGTCTGGGCAGCCCACTTGCTCGGCGCTCCCTATGAAAAAGAGCTCAGGGACGCCGCCGAGATAGCACGTCAACAAGCGGAGGTCGTCGCCGCGGAAATCGTTTCGCAAGGTGGCCCCGTGATGGTCCAGCGCCCAGGTAAAGAGCCGCTGTTGGTGATCAACACGCAAGCCGTCGCGTTGATTGCTTACCTGCAACGATTGGGCATCGATTTGTTCAAACCTGCTCCGGTGGCGACACCAGCGGATATACCGGCGGAAGCGCCGCCAACCGACGAAGTCGCGGTGGCCGAAACACTCGCGCCGTAACTGATACGGCGTTACACATATTCCATTTTTTGATCCCCGAATACCAGAATTACCATGCTTCGAGATGTGATCCAAGCGATCGATTACAGCTTCTTTGCCGAGATGGCTCTGGCGCTGTTTTGCGTCGCATTCGCGCTGATGAGTTACGCCGTGGTTCGGCTCAAGCCCAGCAGCAGCCAACGCTTTGCATCGATTCCCCTTTCTGACCACGTGGAGGATCCACGCGATGAGTAACCCCCAGAATCCTCCGCCCGAAGACGGCGTCCAAGCAGTGATGAGCGCCTTTGCAGGTGACGCGACCTATGAATTGACCGGCCACGATTACGATGGCATTCAAGAGTACGACAACCCGCTGCCGGGATGGTGGAAATTGTTGTTCGTCGCCACCGTCTTGTTCGCATTTCCGTACTGGGCTTTCTACCACTTTGGTGCCCCGGGACGGACGCTTGCCGATCAACATGGTGCCGCGGTCGCCGCAAACGCGAGGCTGCAATTCGCCGAAATCGGCGAGCTCGATGGCGATCCAGCAACGCTCGTCAAATACATGTCTGATCCGAGCTGGGTACGAGTGGGGCAAAGTGTTTTCAAGACAAATTGTGTCTCCTGCCATGGCGCCCAAGGCGGCGGACTGGTCGGACCGAATTTGACCGATGAAGCGTTTAAGAACGTGAAAACGATCGACGACCTCTACAAGATCGTGAACAACGGCGCCGCCGCGGGCGCGATGCCCGCATGGAAAAATCGTCTCGAACAAAACGAACGTGTCCTCGTTGCCGCGTACGTCGCGAGCCTGCGAGGCACCGATCCGGGTGCGGGTGCCAAGGGACCCGAGGGCCGAGCCATTCCCGCTTGGCCCGAATATATCCCTGAGCCGGAACCAGCCACACCGGAAGCTGAGCCGAGTCCCTAAATCCGCCGATTTGGAAATCCTTCAAAACGAACCATCATGTCATCGTCCATGCAATCACCAAATTCCAGTGACCTACCGGTTGTCGTCCGAGCCAACGTCGGCGACGGATGCGCGGCCCCAGGTGGCTGTGGCGGTTGCGCTGGTGATGGCGACGCGACGCCGACCGAACATAGTTCGCTGCTGGAGTCGCCCGAGCATGTCTTGAGCACGCTCGATAAAGATGGCTCGCGACGTTGGATTCGTCCGTCGCTTTCGACCGGTCGACATTGGAAGCGACGTCGCATCGTCGCTTACGCACTGGTCGCATTCTTCGTGGCGTTACCGCATTTGCGGATCGGCGGAAAGCCGGTGGTATTGCTCGACATCACAGCTCGCCAGTTCACGATTCTTGGGCACACGTTCTTACCAACGGACACGCCGTTACTGGCGCTAGGCATGGTGGGAGTTTTTCTCAGCATTGTGCTCATGACGGCGCTGAGTGGTCGTGTGTGGTGTGGTTGGGGATGTCCGCAAACGGTTTACATGGAGTTCCTGTTTCGGCCCATCGATCGGTTTTTTGAAGGAACGGTTGGTCGCGGGGGGACGCCCAAACGTAAACTGAGTCCGCTCATGCACGTCGCTCGATTTGCCGTCTACACGTTTTTCTCGATGTTACTGGCCCACACGTTTTTGGCTTACTTTGTCGGTACCAATCAACTGCGCCAATGGATTCAAAGCTCGCCGATCGATCATCCGTTGGCGTTCCTGGTGATGTTCGGAACCACCGCGGCGATGTTGTTTGACTTTCTGTTTTTTCGAGAGCAGCTTTGCTTGATCGCGTGTCCGTACGGTCGTTTTCAATCGGTAATGCTGGATCGCCGCAGCTTGATTGTCGGATACGACTACGGTCGCGGTGAACCACGCGGCAAAGTTTCCAAGAAGCCGGACCCGACCCAGACGCCCAAGGGTGATTGCGTCGCTTGCAATCGCTGTGTCGCCGTTTGTCCCACGGGGATCGACATTCGCAACGGGTTGCAAATGGAGTGTATCAATTGCACCCAGTGCATTGATGCGTGCGATGAAGTGATGCGAAAGGTCGGTCGCCCCGAGGGGCTGATTCGTTACACGTCGCAAGATGAGTTGGAAAAGAAACCCAGTGGGTTGCTTCGCGCAAGGACCATTCTCTATCCGATTCTGCTGGCCGCCGTCGGGGCCGCGTTCTTGGCCGTGTTGTCGACAAAGTACTCGTTTGACGCACGATTGCTGCGCGCCGGTGGAATTCCTTACACGCGTGGCCCCGCCGGAGAGCTGCGCAATTCGTTGCGTGTTCGCATCGTGAATCGCTCCAATGACACCCAGCTTTACACGATCACGGCGCCGGTGCCCGAGGGATTGACGATCGACGTGGTGGATCCCTCTGGACTGACGTTGGAGCCGGGCGCGACGAGTGTGGTGCCAGTGATGATCACGTTGCCCAGTCGTTTGACGGCAATCTCAGGCCACGTTGATGCCACGCTGCAAATCGATGACCAGGCGGGCAATTCGAAATCGCTCGATTACCGTTTACTCGGTCCCAAAAACTAACCTGGAGACTCCATTGTCCGCTGCTTCCGAACCAACCGCGATGACTGCTACCACCGAACAAAGTTTTCGCTATCGACGCGCCGCTTGGCTTTGGGGTTCGTTCGTTGTCGCATTCCTAGGTGGACAGGTAGCGATGGGAGTGGTAGCCGTGATACTTGCCACCGGCGATCCGTCGTTTGCCGTCGTGCCCGACTATCACGAAAAGGCAATGCACTGGGACGATTCGACACGGCGACAAACCCAAAGCGACAACCTCCACTGGACCGCGTCAACTCGATTGAGCGGGGCCGCCGATGCATTGGGGCAACGAATGTTGGTGGTGACACTCACCAGTGATGAAAATGAACCCATCGGTGATGCGGTTGTGGATATTCGGGCGTTCCATCATGCTCGCGCGGGCACTCCCACCGAAGTCACGTTGCGATCGCACCATGATGGTCACTACAGTGCCGCCATCCCGATGGAGCGAGATGGATTGTGGCAAATCGAAATGAGTGCCGCGCGTGGTGATGACCGGTTCCTGCTAAGCCAGACCATTGATACACAAGTGGGTCAACCATAGTGTCTACCGCGATACTCTCGAGCGAACTATTGTTGGCCGTGATCGTCGCGAGCGTGATGGGCAGCCTGCACTGCGTTGGCATGTGCGGACCGTTCGCGCTGATGGCAAGCGGATCGACGACGGCAAAATCCGGTGCGATGCGTTACTTGACGATGTATCATCTTGGCCGTTTGGCGACCTACCTCATCGCCGGTTCCCTCGCGGGAATTGCCGGCGCCGCGCTCGCCACCGGCGGCCAATGGCTGGGTATCCAATCGGCATCGGCACGAGTGGCCGGCGTGATCATGATCGCGTTGGGATTGTCGCGACTGTACCGTTGGCTAAGTGCTCGTTTTCAAACGAACCGTCCGCCGACTCTCCCCACATCCGCCGCTCCGGTTTCTGGCGGTGTGCCGACGGTTTCCACCCGTGGATTCGGATCTCGCATCAGCGCGTTCATTGCAAAGACACGTCCAACCGTCAATCGATTCCCCGCATCGGGTCGAGCATTCGCGATTGGCGGACTCACCACGCTGCTACCTTGTGGTTGGCTTTACTTGTTTCTCTTGGTGGCCGCCGGCACAGGATCCATTGCGTCGGCGGTGATGGTGATGTCGGCGTTCTGGATTGGGACGGTTCCGGCTCTGACGGCGCTCGTCCTCGGTGCACTTCGGATGGCACCTCGATTGCGTGCGGCACTTCCCGTCATGGGCGCACTGCTGTTGCTTGTCACTGGACTTTACACAGCGACCGGACGCGCTGCCGCAGACATGACCGGTCTGGCAGAGAAAGCTCGCGGTATTGAAGTGCTTCCGAGTCATGCCGCGGCGAGCCAAACACTTGAGTCGCTCGCCGATGAACCACTACCATGCTGTAGCGCGAACATGCACCACGAGTGACCGTGTAGGACGCCATTGCACAGCATCGTTCAAGACGCAATTCATCGGGACGGTTCGGCAGATTCCGGCTAAGAGCACTTGATGCCCCACGAAGATACCCAGACGATCGCCAGACCGACGCGGCAGCCGACCTCGGTCGCGTGTGCGCATTGTGGATTGCCATCACCACTTCCCGAAGCGGCAGAGTTGCCATTTTGCTGCGAAGGATGTCGCGGTGCCTATCACTTGATTCGCGATTGGGATTTGGGTGAGTACTACGCGCTCAGGGATCAACTCGGGGGTGCCCGCGGTGAAGCTGTTCGTGTGCCGTCGAGGCTTGAGCAGTTCGATGATCCAATGACGCTTGGCGACAGCGTCCCCTTGGATTGTGGTGGAGGTATGGTGCGCAGTCGCTTGGCGGTCCAAGGACTACATTGCGGCGCGTGTGCATGGCTCATCGAACGTGCCGCCGCAAAGCAACCGGGGTGGCATTCGGCGAGAGTGCGATTGAGTGACCACACGCTCGAAGCGGTCTACGATCCTCAAACGATGAAGCTCAGTGAAGTCGCGACGTTGGTTTCGCGACTTGGATACCAAGTCGCACCGCTGGTGGAATCAAAGCGCCAGCTTCGCGAAGCGGCGGAAAATCGCCAGCACTTAGTGCGGATCGCGATTGCCGGCTTCTGTGCCATGAATTCGATGTGGCTCGCGGTCGCACTGTACGCTGGTACGTTTAGTGGAATCGCGCCGGAGCATCGCTGGCTGCTGCATTGGGCGGGCGTCATTCTCGGAATGATCAGCGTCGCATTTCCAGGACGCGTCTTCTTTCGCGGCGCGTGGGCTGCGCTTCGAACTCGCACGCCGCATATGGATTTGCCCGTGGCGTTGGGGTTGAGCGTCGGGGCGATCGCGGGATTGGTCGCGGCAATCACCGAGCGTGGGGAAGCTTATTTTGACAGCGTCGCGATGCTCGTATTCCTGTTGTTGGTCGGGCGCTGGATCCAGTTTCGACAACAGCGTCGTGCGACCGAGTCCGTGGCGTTGTTGATGCGATTGACTCCTCGCGTCGCCAGCAAGGTGAACGATGATTCGAGCGTTACGCGAGTACCGGCCGATTCGTTGCTCGTCAACGACATCGTACGCGTCGAAGCGGGTGACACGTTTCCCACCGACGGCATCATTGAATCGGGTGACACACAAGTCGACCGATCGTTGGTCACCGGCGAAAGTCGTCCCGTATCGGCAACTTGCGGCGACCACGTCGAAGCCGGTAGTTGCAACTTGCAATACACCGTCGATGTCCGGGTCGAAGCCGTCGGTCGGGAAAGTCGAGTCGGCAAAATCACCTCGTTGATCGAGGAGGCTGCTGCCCAACGGGCGCCGATCGTCCAGCTTGCTGATTCGATCGGCGCATGGTTTGTCGTCAGTGTGCTGTTGATGGCGTTCGGGACGCTCGTTTATTGGTGGCACGTGGATCCGTTCACCGCAGCCGGGAATGCCATCGCGCTGCTGATTGTCGCCTGCCCCTGCGCGTTGGCTTTGGCCACTCCGCTGGCAATCGCAGTCGCTATCGGCCGCTGTGCAAAACGTGGGATATTGATACGAGGTGCCGATTCGCTGGAACGGGTGAATCGAGTCGGGACGGTATGGTTCGACAAGACCGGCACGTTGACGGTAGGTCAGTTACGTATCACTCGTTGGGATAGCAATGATGACCAGGGCGATGATGCGACGTTGGCAATGGCGGCGGCGATCGAAGCTGGTTCGAAGCACTTGGTGGCTGCCGCAATTTTGGATGCCGCGAAGCGTCGGTTGCTGACGATCCCCACAGCGACAGACGTGTGCCAAGTCCCCGGATTGGGCGTTCATGGAACGGTGCTCGATCATACCGTCCACCTGGGCAATCAATCGTTCATGGATAGTCTCGGAATTTCGCTGTCCTCCGCCAATCTCGTGACGGTTCGTGAAATCTCGTCGATCGGATCGAGTCCACTCATCATGGCGGTGGACTTTACCATTGTTGCGATCGCAGCCGTCGATGACGAAATTCGGTCTGACGCTTCCAAGGTCGTACGGTCGTTGCAGCAAGCGGGATGGCAGGTCGGGGTACTTTCCGGAGATCATAAGGAAACTGTCAAGCGAGTCGCAGCGCAGTTGGGGATCGCGCCCGACCTGACCTTTGGTGGCGTCGCACCGGAAGACAAATTGGCGCAAATCCGTGCTTCACGTTGCGATGGCCAGACGGTCCTGATGGTCGGAGACGGTGTCAATGACGCGGCGGCCCTGGCGGCTGCGGACGTCGGCATCGCGATTCGCGGGGGCGCGGCGGTCAGCTTGGATGCGGCGCCGGTTTATCTGTCCAGCGGCAAACTCACATCGCTTTTGGACTTGGTTGATGCTTGTTCGAGAACGGTAACGACCATCCGATGGAATTTCGCGATTTCACTGGGCTACAATGTGTTCGCGGTGGCGCTCGCGGCCTGCGGCTGGATCAGTCCCCTGGTGGCGGCGGTGTTGATGCCGGCGAGTTCATTGTCGGTGCTGTCGCTCGTGCTCATTTCGCGAACCTTCGCTCACTCCAACACGTCATCCTCGAACACGTCATTCGCGGAGCCCAATGTCCGCATTGCTTGACCGCTCACGTCGCTTGACGCATCGGTCATTAACCTTGAAGATTGTTTCATGAGTGTCTTGTATGTCGCATTGCCCGTCGCCATTTTGATGGGCGCCAGCGCCCTGATCGCTTGCATCCGCTGTATCCGCGGTGGCCAGTTTGATGATTTGGAAACGCCAGCCGTGCGCATGCTAATCGATGATCCCGTTGCGACGGGTAGCGCAGCAAAGTCGTCCCAGTCGAACAGCGAAAGTCGGTCGGATGTCGGCTGATCTTTACATCAGTCCGCGGTTGACGATCCTGGCTGATGAAATGGATATTTCGCAAGCGAGGAGTAGCGGCCCGGGAGGCCAGAACGTCAACAAAGTCAATTCGAAGGTGACGCTTCGCTGGAATCCCGATCGGTGCGAACGTCTTGATGCCGGTTGGCGACGACGATTGACAAACCGGTATGGTAACCGGATCACGCGTGACGGCGATTTGATACTGCAAAGCGATCGCTACCGCGACCGGTTGCGAAATTTGGCCGATGTTCGGCAACGATTAGTTGAAATGCTGTTGGAATGCCAATTGCCGCCAACGGCCCGCAAGGCGACACGACCAACCCTTGGCAGCAAGAAACGACGACTGGAAGCGAAACGCCAACAGTCGGCAAAAAAGGCGGGGCGTCAAAATTTTCGTTCCGATGATTGATCACTCGTCGCGAATCATCCCTGGGCCGATCGACTCGCCACGTGCGTCGTCTTGCCAATGCTTCACTGTGCGAATTCCGCTGCTATAGTAGGGAGGTGGGTGGCGAATTCGGTGGTCTAGCAACTATCCTTGTCCCACCGTGATTGGAACGTTCGGCGACACTCGCCCCCCTCGGAAATGCTGCTGAAACTGGATTGATGAAGCGACGATCACATATCGACGATTTGCTGTCGAAATGGGCCTTTGATCCAACCACACTCAATGTGCGTTTGATCAAAGGAAAAGACGGTCGCGATGTCATCCAAATGCGGGTCGACATGGGGATTTTGCAACTCGAGACGACTGGGCGTCCCGATGGTGCGCAAGCCGAGGGATGCGAGACATACTTGGAGTACCTCCAACTGCAACACTTGGCGGATCCGGATCGTGAATTGACGGAAGCCGAATGTAGCGAAGTCGATCGCGAATTCATGCAGTTCTATCACCGGCGAATTTGCTGGTTGAGACTCCAGTATTACCATCGCGCGGTGATGGATGCGGATCACACACTGCGATTGATGGACCTCAGTGGCAAGATGAGCCCTGACGAAGAATGGACGGGATCTCACGAGCAATATCGACCCTTCGTCTTATTTCACCGAACGCAAGCGTCGGCCCTTGGTGAATTGGAAGAGAACTCCGCCGAGCATGCGGTGCAGGCGATCAACACGGGGCTGGATATGCTGCGAGATTTTTTCGTCAAACATGATGCTTTGGAGCATTTTGACGAGGACGAACTTGTTGTGCGGCTAATCGAACTTCGCGAATCGCTTCGAAACGAATACGCCGTCGGTCAAACGTTGCCCGAGCGACTTGCCCAAGCCGTTGCCCAGGAACAATACGAACTCGCCGCAAAGCTTCGAGACGAGTTGACGCGTCGTGACTCCGACTAGAGGATGGCGGCGAAATTGGTATCGATACGTTCGAACAACGCGTCACGTCAGGGCTTGGCTAAGTTTCGTGCCACTTTGGTGATGAATCCGGTGGTAAGTCGCGCGATGTCGTTGAAGCCGAACGTCTCTCGCGGAGACACCGAATCACGAGGAACGTTGCCATCGGAGGGTTAGCTTCGCTCATCGCGCCAGCACGACTGGGCTCGAGCACTTGGCTGTTGCACTTGCGGTCGTTTGCGGTCGTTGGCCAACTGTTGACCATCTTAGCGGCCAGCGTTTTCGCCGACACGGATTTACCGCTGACATGGTTGATGACGCTCGTGGGCATCACCGCGCTGACCAACGGGGTCTATTGGTGGTGGTTGCGCCGGGTCAGCGGAACCGATAACTCCAGTGCCTCTCACCGGCTGTATCGCCCACATTCCGCGTCGGCCGTCGACCGTCAACATGCGGTCGCCTTTGGGCTGATGATCGCCGACTTAGCGACACTGACCGCGATGCTTTTTCTAAGTGGAGGTGCCGATAATCCCTTCAGTTTCTTTTTCTTTGTCAACCTTGCCGTCGGTGGCGTGATGCTCCGGCCCAAGTTCGCCTGGTGGCTTGCGGCACTGGCGATCGCTGGCTACACGCTATTGATTTGGAAGAGCGTTCCCATCGAGGGAGTCACCCATCCGTGGCCCGAAAGCGGTTTGCCACTTCGTCGATTCGGTTTGTTCTTGGCGTTCACCACCTGCAGCAGTGTCGTCACCTACTTTGTGACGCGCACGGCGGGTGAGCTCAAATTTCGCGAGAGCCAGTTGCTCAAAACCCAAGCCGCACAAGCCGCCAGCGAACGACTCGAAGGCTTAACGACCCTGGCCGCGGGCGCGGCTCACGAACTAGCCACACCACTATCGACGATCGACGTTATCGTCCGCGAATTGTCACGACACTTGGAAGGCTGCGAGAAACCTGATTCGGTTGACAACGACTTGCAACTGATCGACGGGCAGCTGGAAATGTGCCGACAAATCCTTCAACGGATGCGATCCGCCGCGGGCGATTCGATGGCCCAGCGATGGGATCACACGACCGTCGGCGACCTCATCGACGCGACCTTGGAAGGCGTTCGCGACCCACATCGAGTGGATGTCATTGATGGACCCGAAGCGGTTGAAAATCAAATGTTATGGTTGCCCCAAGAAGCTGTCGCGCAAGCCGTACGAAACCTCATTCACAATGGCCTGGACGCCAGCGGATTGGAGGGGCGGGTGAGAGTCGAGTCGCGTGTCGATGGCGACAGCGTTTGCCTGATGGTGACCGATTCGGGACAAGGAATGACCGCCGACGTGCTGGGACGGGCCGGCGATCCGTTCTTCACCACCAAGGAACCCGGGCGAGGCATTGGGTTGGGTTTGTTTTTGACCCGCAATGTCGTCTCCAAACTGGGCGGCGAAATCGAATTCCGGTCGCAACCCGGCTTGGGCACCCAAGCCGTCGTGCGTCTCCCCCGAAGCAAGGCGGCGCAGTCTTCACTCTGACAAAGACGCCTTGGCAACATCGATGCCCCGGGCGCATCGTGCGGGTACGAGCTACTACCCCGGCGAACACCAGAACAGTTCTCAACAAGCAAATTCCTGGTTGCCACGTCCTCGACTCATCGATAAAGTCCCTCTGTACCCAAAATCTAACGACAGCACCAGGAACAAGAAAATGGATAAAGAAGCCGTCATCACCCAGCTCAACGAAATCCTTAAACACGAGTGGACGGGTGTCGCACAATACTCGCAGGCGTCGTTCATCATCGAAGGCCCGTGGCGCGAAGTTTACTCGGCCAAGTTCGAAGAGGACGCGGAAGAATCGTTCAACCACGCCAAATTGATCGGCAACAAAATCGTTTCTCTCGGCGGCGTCCCCATAGCGACGCGTAACGAGATCAAACAAACCCGTGACTTGCAAGAAATGCTTGAAAACGCGTTGGCATTCGAATCCAAAGCAGTGGAAATGTACACCAAGGCACTCGATTTGGCCGAGGGAACTCGGTCGCTGGTCGTCTTCCTTGAGGACATCTTGCTGCAAGAACAAGAAGGCGTCGACGAGTATTCGAAACTTCTCCGCGAAACCCCCGCGTTTCAGGCAGAATTGACAGCCCGCAAATCGGGCTAAATCAATTTGCTGAGCCTATGCCACCGCTGGCGCCGGCATTAAATCAATCCATCGCGGAGTCTCGGCTCTGCGATTCGACTCAGTGCGGGTGGCCGAATGGAACCGCGTTAGGCCCTGCGAGCCGTCGCGAACGAAAGAATCGATCCGTCTTCGTTGTCCGAACCGACCGGCTCCAATTCGTGGAGCGTTCGGCTACAGGCTCGCGATAGCTGCAGCCCCAAAATGCTCTTCAGACCACTCAACTCCGAGCGGGTTAATTCGAGAGATTGCTGGGTATACCAACCGACATCCGCTGCGAACGTTTCTGTCCGCAACTCAAACGGTTTCGCCTGACGCTGTCGCATCACCAGCAATACACGGTGGCCGTCGGACGAATTGACGACTCCGAGAATCTGTTCACTCAAGGGTTGCACTCGCGGGGAGGGAACTCGAGATCTAGTAAATCGATTTCTGTAGGTATTCTCGACAAATCTGGTTGGCTGTCAATCCTTTATTGAGAACGGATTGCAACAAGAATCAGACTTTCTCCGGAAAACGAGAAATCGCTAACTTTTAGCAGCGGGTCGTTTTTCGCTTGGCTGCAACCGCCAAACCACGGCGGCTTTTGGCGATGTAGCTGGCCGCTTCGGGTACTTGGCAACTGGTGTCACCCATGTCGACTTCGACTTGGCCAATTCGCTTGGCAGCCGCCATCGCCCGTCCCGACAGCGGGGCGACGTACGTGCCCACGCAAATCACGTAATTGTTCATGGCGTACCGAACGCGATTTGCTGAAGACTTGATTCGGCTTTCGACTCGATCCAACAGCGCGCCCAATTCGTCGATCGGAAGCCGGTCGTCCGGTACGGTTGACACGACTGACGACAGGGTTGCCCATCCCGCGATCGCGACCAGGTCTTTTTTCGATTCGATCCATTTTACAGCGATCGATACGGCGTCTTTATGCTCGGCGGCGACCCAGGCGACGGTGCAGCCCGCGATCATGTGCCACGATGCGTGCGCCGCCCAGCGGTCGAGTTGCTTTTTGGTCATCTTGGATCCGTCGGCGACCATCCCCGCCAAGTACATCGCATCCGAATTCCCCGTCTCATAAAGTGCCAACGCGACATCTTGTTGTCCCTTCAGCTTTCGCTGCAGCGGTTTCAGGTCGCCGATGCGAACCCCGAACAGCGGCTCAACCGCACCATGCCGCAAATAAGTCTTCTTCGCCTGCTCGTTGGCCCTGGCGGCCAACTCACTCATGACCTCATCTACTGTCATTTGCCGGTACCTTTACTATGCGTACTCATTCTATGAGATGTATGATCAATCGAATCTCATCGTAGACGACCACCCACCAAGTCCCAAGTCACTCGAGAAAGAACTTGCTCTTGAGGTCGTGCAGTTTTCCGAAGCACCGCTACAGCTGTCTCGCATTGCCATAACTCTCAGGCAATCGATTCGGAAGCTGGGAAAGCCACTCAACCAATTCCACCAATAACTTGATTGACCTTTCTGCGTTTTCGACGGTGATGTAATTCCACATACCAAATCCGACCCCCAGCGCGGATTCGAAACAGAGACATGGCGCCACGACGCGTTCATTTGAAATCACCAGCGCACTGTACGACAGTTGAGGCCGCAGCATTCGCCCGGAGAATCGAACGTCAAGCTTGAGCAAGCTATCGTTCAACACACCTTCGTATCGCCAGATCTCGCTTCCCATGTCCTTTACCTGCGTCGCAAAGAGATCGCCGAATGCGGCGTTGATCCGTCGACGCAATGGGGCAGGCTTTATCGGAACAAGGTCGGCGATATCGCGAACCAAGTTTTCCGGTGGAACCAGCGCCAGTCCCGAAGCACCCAGTGACTGAAAACGATCGAGGATCGTTGCTTGCTTTGATTCTTTGGCAAGGCCGGCGATAAGATTAAGGTCCGTATAACGAACGCCGCGGTGATGACCTGGCCAAGCAGACGCCTGTCTGAATCGCTCATAGGTCGGATTTGGCAAAGGTGCCCCCAGCAACTGATACGAAGACCATTCGACGAGCGTCGCAATCAACTCCGCCTGCTCGTCGCATTCAAGCTCACCAAAGCGATCGAGGAAATGGACAACCTGCGTGTCGGGCACGCGACGGAGTCGTGGGAAACCAGACTCCTGTTCTGCGGTGAACTCCGCACGCAACCATTCGGTCAAAGCTTCACGAGAGTCGGTCATATTGCGATTCCGAAACCTCATTGAGCGAACACAGCTGAAGCCGATCAAGTTTGCCCCACGAACGGCCTAAGTCTAAACGTCAAGTATGCATGATCGCAACATTGAGGTGATTTCGGGCATTGCCTCGGTCCGTCCTGGCGTCCGTGAACCAGACAGATCTACGAAACCAGATGCCAAGCCAACTGGAATTGAGTTTCATGACTAGCAATTAGTTGGCTTAGTAAATTCGCCGTTGCGACTGGTCGATGGGATTGGCTACCCTCCGACTTGCTGAAGCTTTTGTTCATAATCACCGTTGGTACTCCGAGAGAGCCGGTTATGGGTGTCGTTCAATTTGGTGGCCCAAAACAAATCATCTTGTTCCTCCAAGAAACGATGGGACTCAAGGTGTTTATCGAGGGTGGGACTTATCAAGGTAACACTGCCAAGTGGGCCGCAGGACACTTTCAACAGGTTTTCACGATTGAAAACTCGGACGCGATGCGGAAGATCGCGGCGGAGAATTTGAAAGACACCGCGCGAGTGACGATGTTGGCCGGTGACACTCGCAACCACCTGGAGCCGTTGCTCGCCGCGAATGACGATCTGCTTTTTTGGCTTGATGCACACTGGAGTGGTGGACTTACCTTTGGCGAAGGCAGCGAGTGCCCGCTCCTTGAGGAGCTTTCAACGATCTTTGCCCAATCCCGAAACCAAGCCATCTTGATCGATGATGCAAGGCTATTCTTGTCGCCTCCGCCACGTCCCCACCAGATTGATCAGTGGCCGACGTTGCAAGAGGTGGTTGCGGCAATTCCCTCGGGATGGGATTTGGTCTGCCACGATGACGTCTTGATCATCATTCCTGAGACCATCAGTCATTCGTTTCGCCAGTTTGTTCAAGAACTCGTTAGTCAGCCGAAAGTCGCCGCGCCCACGAAGCGTCGATTGCTAAGCCGGCTGCGCAAGGTCGGATAGTCGGCCGGCGAACTGCTGCAGACTCGCTCGACGAATCTGCCGTATGAGGCTATCGAAGTCGACCTGTTTACATGAATCCTTAAGGCTTTGTTGGTCGATACGCCGGCAAACCATTGATGAATGTCGCATCGGTCCGGCGAAGTTCGTCGAGCGATTTTTGCCGGAGTGCTTCGAGCGTCGGCTGATATTCGGGTCGCTGGGTTAAGTTTTCCAGCTCCTCGGGATCGAGTTCCAAATCGTACAGTTCCTCCATTTCGCCTTCGACCAACGTACGAACGTATTTGTATTTTTTATCGCGTAGCAACAGATACCACGGCACGTCACCGACAATGGTAAGCGCCTGGTCGGTAGGGATCGTGGACGTGTCGCTGCCGTAGCGACGTCCCGTGTGCGTCATCAACATCGGCGCATCAAATTCGTCCGACTCGGGATCGTCCAGCAAGGGTCGAATGTCTCGACCATGCATTTTCCACGGGATATCGACGTCGGCAGTGCGACAAAAAAAGTCGACCAAATCAGGGGCATTCACGGGATGGTGGCATACCTTACCCTTTGGCAGCACTCCGTCGTGGCGGATGATCAACGGTGAAGCGACGGTCGCATCATAGGGAGCGATCTTGTGATTGAAACCATGTTCGCCGAGCCCGAATCCTTGATCGGCGGTGTAGACGATCAGCGTGTTTTCAAGCTGGCCCGATACCCGGAGTGCCTCGATCACTCGACCTACACCTTCATCGATCGCCATCGCGCATTCATTGGCTTGCTGGACCCAAGAATCGTATGACTGTCCCGCCGTATTGTTATCAAAGTTGCTTGCTGCGACTTTCTTGGATTTTCGATACGCTTTTCCATCTTCGCCGCGTATCCATGACGAGGTTGTCTTCAAGTACGCCGGCTTTTCAGGCCATGGTCCAAAAATGTCGTTTGGTAGCGGCGCGACGTTCCCAGCCAACTTTCCTTGGTGTCGATCCGCTGGCGTCGTGGGCCCATGGATCGCGCCGTAGCACAACCACAAGTACCACGGTTTGCCCGCGTCACGATTGGTGCCACCGATGTAGTCGACCGCCCAATCGGTGTAGTTGTCCGTCGAATAACCGTCCACCGTTCGCTCGACACCATCCACGGTGACAATTTGATCGTAGAAGTAATTGCCCGCGTTCTCGGGATGCGCGGGACGATTCCAGACGATTTGATGATCCCAGTCGCGTCCGTAGCCGGAATCCGTCCCCGTGTGCCACTTGCCAATGTGCGCCGTGTGGTACCCAGCTTTGCGCAGTTCCGCAGGCCAGAACGGGCACTGCTTTGGATCATAGGTACTCGCCGGGTAAGTGCCTTCCATTCGCATGGACTCGATCCCATGCTGCAACCGACCCGTGAGAAAGCTCGCCCGCGATGGCATGCACCAGGCACCAAAATAAGCTCGTTCGAAGCGGATGCCGTCACGAGCAATCGCATCAATGTTCGGCGTATCGACCCATTCAGGCGATTCGGGATAGCAACTGAGTGTCTTGTAAGATTGGTCATCCGCGTAAATGAAGAGGATGTTTGGTCGTTCGGTTGCCCATGCAGGCGAATGGATGGGCGCAGCAAGCAACAGAAGACTGGCAACGAGAATTGAACGCATCGGGATTTGTCCAAAGTGGCTACAGCGTGGGTGCAATTTGCACGATCGCGTCCGGTAACGCGTCTAGCTCCAGCATAAACACTCGGGCGGCCAGCGTGTCGGCGGTGTCACCGGGAAGCACCTCACAGACCCGCTGGAGCAGGATCGGGCCGTTGTCGTAGTGATTGTCGACCCAATGAACCGTGCAGCCGCTCACTTTGACGCCGCGATCGATCGCCGCTTGATGAACATGATGCCCATACATGCCTGGACCGCCGAAGGCAGGCAACAACGATGGATGGATATTCATCACTCGGCCCACGAAATCATCCGGGATCATGACATGCTTTAAATACCCGGCCATAACGACGAGCTTTGCCCCCACTTCGCGGCAAGGTTCGAACATGGATCGAGAATAGTTAGCCGTCGAATCGCTATCGCGTTTGATGATCACTCGCGTGTCCAAACCGGCGGCGCGAGCCACTTCGACACCTCGGACACGACTGCTGCTGGAAATCACCAATCGGATGTCGATCGGCAATGAGCCTGCGTCACGACGAGCGATCAAGTTCTCAAGCGTTCGGCCGCTACCACTGAGAAACACTGCGATCGGCAGCGACGACGCACTCATGCCCCGTCCGACTTTCGCACGTGGAGTTTTCCAAAGTCGGTCACGGTCGCTTCGCATTCGTCGAGAAACCCAATCTCTAGCGAGATCGACAACGTTTCTTGAGCGATCAAATCTCGGTGCTTTTGGATCGCCGCGACAATTTCGGCGTCGTCCGTTTCAACCGCAACCTCAATCCGCTCGGTGTACTGGCACGCGAGTTCTTTGCGTCGGCTTTGAATTTGTCGAATCAAATCTTTCGCGGCACCTTCGATTCGCAATTCATCGGTGACTTCGGTATTAAGCACGACGACGCAACCGGAACCCTGAGCCGCCGCCCATCCGGGCTTCGCTTCCAAACGGACTTCGATGTCTTCACCGTCCAACCGAAGATCTTCACCGCCTAGTTTGACGACGACAAAGCCACTCGATTTGAGATCGGCCAACAATTGGTTGCCGTCGGCCTTACCTAGCTCGGCCTTGAGCAATTGAATTTGTTTGCCAACACGGGGCCCGAGACGTTTGAAGTTGGGGACCACATTGTATTGCACATAGTCGGCACCGTCGGTCGTGTAGGCTACTTCTTTTACATTAAGCTCTTCACGCACTAATTCGTCGTGCATTTGCAGCCACGCGATCCGCTCGTCACTGGCTAGCACCACTTCGACGCGAGAAAGCGGTAAGCGAACCTTGAGCTTTGCTTCCGCTCGCGCAGCGCGTCCGAGTGACGCGATTTCTCGCAACAGTCGCATCGACGCCGTCAATTCTTGATCGATTCGATCGTCAATCACTTTGGGAAAGTCACATAAATGGACGCTCCGAAGCGTCGACGAGCCAAACGGGGCGGTCAATTGCCGCCACAACGTCTCCGCCAAGAATGGGACAAAGGGCGCGACAAGCTTCGATAGCTCCAGCAGCGTTTCGTAGAGCGTCCAGTACGCGTCGTGCTTGTCCAGCAAATCGGTTTCGCTTGCCCAGAATCGATCACGGCAACGGCGTACATACCAATTGCTCAGCGCGTCGACGAGCGACGTGATCGCTTGACACGCATTGTAATTGTCCAGCGCGTCCATCCGTGCAATGACGGTCTCGACGGTCTGGTTTAGCTCCGACAGGATCCAGCGGTCGATCTCGCTACGCTCCGACGCAGGCCGATACTTCGGACTCGACGCCAAGCTCTCTGGCGAAAGTTGCTCATCAGCCCCCGTTGCCGTTCGCGGATCAAAACCATCGATCTCGGCATAGATCAGAAAGAAGCTGAAGACGTTCCAAAGCCGCAACAAGAACTCGGGGATCGAATCCTTGATCGATTGTTCTTTGTACTGAATGGCAGTCCATGGCGTTTGCTTGGCAAAAAAGAACCACCGCAGCGCGTCGGCACCGTACTTGTCGAAGATCTCGTTGGGCTCGCGGAAGTTCTTGTCCTTCTTGGACATCTTCTTTCCGTCTTCGCCCAGCATCAGTCCCAACACGATGCAGTTGCGATACGGATGCGGATAGGTCTGGGATTCAAAAAGTCTCGGTACCTGGGCTTGGTTCGAGCTTGATTCGGTGGCGGTGATGGATGCACCCTCGCCAAACAGCATCGTGCTGATCGCGAGTTGGCTGTAGAACCACCCTCGCGTTTGGTCGAGAGCCTCGCTGATAAAGTCCGCGGGGAACTGGTCCGCAAATCGATCGTCATTCTGGTGCGGCCAGCCCCACTGGGCAAACGGCATCGCTCCGCTGTCGTACCAACAGTCGATCACATCCGGAACGCGACGCATGTGCGCCCCCGGGGCGAATGGCGAATCGTAGGTGATCTCGTCGATGTAAGGTTTGTGGACTCGCAAGTCGTCCGGCAATTCAGGATGTTTCTTGCTCGCCTCCTCCCACGCCTGGGTGCCCGTGACGCCGGGCTTGGAAAGCAATTCGTCGTAACTCGCGATCGCCTCCATTTCGCCCGTTTGTTGGCACACCCATATCGGCAGCGGCGTTCCCCAATAACGCTCGCGTGACAGTGCCCAGTCCACATTGGACTCCAAAAAATTTCCGAAGCGGCCATCGCGAATGTGCTCGGGTTGCCAACCGATTTGCGAGTTGTTCTTGAGCATCAGGTCGCGGAACTTGGTTGTGCGAATGAACCAACTTCGTCGCGGATATTGGATCAGTGGATCCTCACTCGCTCGCCAACAAAACGGGTACTCGTGTAAGTATTGTTCGAGAAGCAATAGTCGTCCCGCTTCTCGAAGTTTTCGCGACAGCGGCTTGTCCGCGTCTTTGACCCACACTCCGGCCAAGTCACCGAACTCGTGAGTGAACTTGCCGTCCGGTCCCACGGCGCAAAGCAACTCAGGACGATCACTCTCCACAAATCTCGCACGCTCGGCAACCAATACGTCGTGGTCAACTTCGCCGAACGCGGGCGCCTGGTGAACAATCCCGCTGCCGGAATCCGTGGTCACAAAATCTGCGGCCACGACGCGCCACATTTGGTGCTCTTGTCCGCCGCCAACCAATTCACCCGTCCGATCGCCGAGCGATTCGCGATAATGCGTAAACGGCGGTTCGTATCGCGCTCCGACCAGCGACTTTCCCGATACCGTTTCGACGAGTGGAAAGTCACGTTTCAGTTTTCCAGCAATGGTCTCGACAAGAGCGGAGGCGATGACCAACTCGTTACCGGATTCGGCATCGTGAACCACGCTGTACTCGAGTTCCGGGTGAACCGCCGCGAACATGTTGCTAGGCAGCGTCCAGGGGGTCGTGGTCCAAACGACGAGTGACCGGTTGGGCGAATCGACCAGCGGAAACAGCACATAAACGCTCGGGTCCGCGACTTCGCGATACCCTTGTCCCACCTCGCCAGCGGACAATGCTGTTCCACCTTGGGCCCACCACCAAACGATCTTGTGGCCTTGGTACAACAGCCCGCGGTCGAACAAGTTTTTGAGTGACCACCACACGCTCTCGACGTAACTTTGGTGGTACGTGACATAGGCGTCATCGAGGTCGACCCAAAATCCGAGCCTTCGAGTTAGCTGTTGCCACTGTTGCATGTAGCGCCAAACGGATTGTTGGCACTTTTGAATGAACGGTTCCACTCCGTACGCTTCGATCTCGTCTTTACTGTGAATGCCGAGTTCTTTGCCGACTTCCACTTCGACTGGCAAACCGTGCGTGTCCCAACCGGCTTTGCGTTCACAACGAAAACCTCGCATCGTCTTGTAACGCGGGAACACGTCTTTGATGCTCCGAGTCAAACAGTGGCCGGGGTGTGGCATCCCGTTGGCCGTCGGCGGACCTTCGAAAAATACGAACGAAGGCGCGCTCGCACGTCGACGCAGCGATTCACGATAGACGTCGTGCTCATCCCAAAACGTCAAAACCTCCTGTTCGAGTTTTGGAAAACTTGGGCTTCCGGCAAGTGCTCGGAATGGTGCGTCATGACTTGGCATCGGTGCGTCTGTCTTTCTCAGAACTGTTTACTGGCAACAAAAATGATCTAAGCCAACTCGCCATCGTCGAAGTCATCGAAGTCGTCGATTTCTTCCTCGGCGTCCTCATCACCGTCTTCTCCGCCGCTGAGTCCGAACTCGGCACTGATTTCGTCTTCGATTTGGATTTCATAGTCGTCTTCGAGTTCTTCCTCAAAGTCGTCATCGAAATCGTCATCAAAGTCGTCTTCGTCGATGTCGTTGAACTCGTCCAGATCATCGTCGTCGTCGAGATCATCGCCAAAGCCCGTATTGCCACCACCCTCGCCATCTTCATCGCCCAGCGGATCATCGTCATCGCTATCGATATCTTCGTCATCGTCGGAAACCATCGACGGCGTCAGCGTCAATACGGGTGACACCAGCACATCGTCCGAAACCGTCAACATCGGATCAAATGCGATGGGCGACACGGGTAATTCAGTAGCCGGAGGAGCGACGGTGACAGCAGCGGACATGAAACAAGACGCCTGAGAGTTCGAGTGGGAGCGTGCGAAAGCGGAATTTGCGGGGCTGGGGAAGTTTTGGTAAGCGGTCCAGAGTTTCGCGGAGACCGCCGATTTGTCAACGCAACTTGGGTGGGTGATCCGATGATAGAGATTGAATCGTTTACCGCGGGTTCACGGCACTGGGACGTCCAGTTGATCTGGCCCGGTCGGCTGACATTTTGATACCTGCGGCGTAGCCGACAAGCGGACCAAACCCGTTTCGCGACTATTTATCGTCGAACAACCCTATTTTTCCGGAAAGCGAGCGTCGATGGATCGTCGCCAGTTCACCGTCTATCTCACCAGCGGCCTGTTTTCGGCTACTTCGCTCGGTTGTGCCAGCCACCGGTACGGTCATCTTTTGGCCAGCGACGATGTCGACATGGTCGGCAGCCACTCCGCTGGTGCCGCCACCTGGAACCCGCTGGTCGACGAATCCGTCGCCAAGCTGCTCGGACGTTGCCCGCCCGCGGTTCAACCCGTGGCGTTTCAAGGCGAAATGTCACTCGATGCGACCATCGGTAGCGCCTTGGCGACCGGTCCCGCCACCGTGTGCTTCATTGGAATCGAGAACAAAAGCATCGAAGAGATCGGAGATTTTAAGGACCAGCTCTACGAACGAATCGATTCCCAAATCAACGGCGCCGAGACTTTTCGTAGCGTCAGTCGTCGGATGGTCGATGCGGCCTTGGTCGAGACACGCCTGCGACCCGATTCGCTTTTCCTTCACCAAAACCGAGACCAATTTGCCGCGGCTCTCGGTCGCCAGGGTACGCCAGTCGACTACTTGCTCTACGCGACCATCACCACGGGCACGACTGACCGAAATAAAAGCACCCAACGCGATTACCTGTTAACACTTGAGATGGTGAACCTTCACAGCGGTGACTACTTGAAGGAGTCTGCCAAGATCCGCAAGGGTTACCACGGCACTCGAGCCGGCAAGTGGTGGAACTTTGGCCCCTTCGGACAAGCGGACGGTTGATCGACCTGTGCGTCCAGATCGTCAACACGCTGGTGACTCTCCCGGCTCATGGACGGGAGAACAGGCTCGGCATTTACCGTAGCGGAAATCGGCGCGCCGAAGTTTGCTCGCTAGTCGCGTCAATCGTTTTCGCTCTCGCGCTATCCGGATGCCAACTCAGCCAACACTCGATCCCTAGCGCTCGAGACGCGTTTGTACGGGGCGACCTCGCTGGTGCTCAAAAATCGCTCGAAGCGATCGCAAAGTCTCGCAATCAAAGTGCGGACACAGCTATGCTCGACTTGGCAATGGTCGAATTGGCCAGCGGGAAACCTCAAGCCGCTGAGAAACGACTCCGCCAAATGCGAGACCGCTTCGACGCGCTTCCGGCGATCGCGCCACTGGGTGCAACGGCCTCGATGATCACCGACGACAATGCTCGTCGTTTTCGTCCCGCTGGTTATGAAGAGGTGATGGTGCGTGCGATGCTCGCAGTTTGTTCAATCGCCGGTGATGCGACGGACGCCGAGAGCTACGCGCTGCAAGCAACTGTCAAGCAGCAGGATCTAGCCCGCGACGCTGATCAGCGCGGAGTATTGGAGATCGAACAAGCGTACCAACCAATCGCGATCACCCCGTACTTGCGTGGCGTTCTCCGCGAAGCGACGCATCATGATTACGACGATGCCGTCCGTGCCTACCAACTGGTCAGCAACATCTCTCCCTCGTTCGCACCGGCAAGTGAAGACATCCAACGAGCCAGTGGCGGGGCACACAGCTCACCGGGGCACGGAGTCCTGTACGTGCTGGCGTGCGTGGGTCGTGGACCAGTTCGCGAAGAGAAGGTCGCCGAAACGACATCCGCAGCACTTTCGATCGCGTCCTCCGTTCTCAATGCCCAAACCAACCAAGACGAGAATGGTCGGGTGGGCGGCCCCGTGCTGCCAAACATCGCCGCGGTGAAAGTTCCCGATGTAGTGATCCCACCCAGCAATATCGAAGCCGTCGGAGTTCGTGTCGATGGAACGCTGTATGGCGCGTCCCAGACCTTGACGGACGTCGCACGATTGGCGCAAAACCAGGTGGATGCGGAAATGCCGTGGACGATCGCCCGCGCCGTCACCCGACGGGTCACCAAAGAAACGATTGTCGCCGGTGCCCGTGATGCCCTCGGACTTAGCGGTGCTCTCGGATCGCTTGCACACTTCGCCGCTGCCACGGCATGGAGTGCGACGGAACATGCCGACACACGCTGCTGGGGATTGTTACCACGCGAGATCCAAGTGCTACGTGCTGAATTGCCGGCCGGTAATCACCTCGTGCAACTCTCCGCGATGAACGCTTTCGGCGCCGAGTTCGGTGCCCGTCGAGTTCGCAATGTCAGTATCGTCAACGGCGAAAACGTCTACCTCGTCGTCATCGCCCCCGACGCGAATTTGTATCTCGCGAACTGATCTGCAAAACGGGCAGAGGCGGATTGGTGGACTCAGTGATTGCAGCGGCGGCGGTTGTTCGGTGGCCAAACACAGGATTCGATACCGCTAGCTAAGTGGTATGAATGTGTGAAGTAGTTAGTTAAGCAATCCGTCAAATAGATCGGCGTCGTCATGCGACTCGATGCTTGGTTTCACGGGAGCCGCTGCGTCCGACGGTGACTCTGCTGGCCACAGCACGACGGTGCCATCTTTGCTAGCCGTCAAAAGCATTCGACGATCACGCGACACGTCGACTGCCGATACGTCGCTATCATGACCGCGCAGCGATACCACTTCGCGACCCTTGGGATCCAGCGGAACGCCTTGCGCATCCAATCGCGGATCCCATAGCCGAGCATCTTTGGACGATGCCGTGAGCACGCGAATGGTGCTTGCGAGCGTCCCCTGAATTGCGATATCGCTAACCTCGCCCGCATGCCCATCCAACAACACGAATTTGGGCCCGCCGCTCGAATCAGCAGATTGACTTTGTCCTGCCAATGACCATACCAATGCAGTGTGATTGGTACTGCCCGCCGCAATGACCCGGCCGTCCTGCGAGAACGCGGCACTGATAAAGTTGCCTGATTCGGCGCGGTCCAAAATCAATGGCGGCGTCGATTCTAAAATTGTCCACAGGGCGACTTGACCGAGATCGCCTACCGCAAGTAATTGTTCGCCGCTGGGGGAGAAACAAACTCGCCGAATCGGATGACGTTCGCCCGAACGAGCGAGTCGCCGAATTTCGACAAAGTCGTTGCTTTTTGCGTTCCACAACCAAATCCGCGCAACGCCATCGTCACCTCCGGTCGCAAACATGTAACTCGAATCGCTCGCTGTCACCGCATCGCCTTTGCGAGCGAGGGGTGACATGCATGCCGTTCGAACCGGCCCCGCATGAGGTGCCTCCAGTTTCGCGAGCGCCTTTCCCGTGCTGGCATTCCAAAGCTTCACCGAACGGCTGGACGTGATCACGAATTGATCATCAAACGAAAAACTCGCCTCCGTGAGCTGGGCATGCGAACGATAGCTGGAGACAAGTTTTTCGGCCGCGAGATCCCAACGAAAGGCCCCGTTCTCGTTCATCGTCAACAGCGAACGACCATCCAGTGGCACGACGACTTCGGACGCTCCAAGTTGCTGTGGCAACGCATAGACGACTGGTTCATCGGATGTTTCTAAATCCCACATTTTTACCGTCCCGCCGTGACCGGAGTCCGTGGATCGCCCGATGGCGACAAATCTGGAATCATCATCAAAGTTTGCGGACGTAATTCGACTGCGGCTTCGACTCGAAATTGCTTGACCATCGTCAAGCGACACCTTGATCTCATCGAGCACCCGTCGCTTTGCCGATCTCAAGTCCCAAAGCGTTGCCGCGGTGCGCAATTGATCCTTGGTCAACCACTCGCTAACGGTGAGTGCAGAATGCCCGTCATGTGACAATGCCAACTGGGTCACAAACCCATCGTGGCTCATGCGACCGATCAATTCATGAGTTCGAATGTCGATGCGAGACAACTGTTCGTCATCAGCCGCGATCAGTAACTCATGACCATCGTGGGAAAAAATCGCCGCGTTGATGCGGAAGCCACGAACGTTCTCGACCGACCGAGCTAGTCGTTTTCCAGTGACCGCATCCCACAGGACACCAAAGCCACCGCGATCACCGGTGAAAAGCGTGCGCGAGTCCGGCGATATCGCTAGCGCGGTCACCGTTTCGTGATGAGCCGACAAGCGATGCAATATGGTTGGCGGCGTATTTCCCACGGGATCGAGACGCCAGAGGATCGCGTTCACGTCCGCCGAATTCGATCCGGTCAACATCAGAGTACCGTCGGCCGAGACGGCGAATGAACTGTTCAGTCCGGTTTTCGAGGCGCGACCGATCTCGACGCTCGCTTCAAGATCCCACACGCGGATCGTCGAGTCGGCACTTCCCAAATACAAACGCTGGTGTGGTCGATCGACGTGCATTGACATGGCGACAAACGGCGTCCCTTCGTCCAGCAGCTCGTCATCCAGTCTCGCGATCTCGCGAAATTGCAACGTCTCCGAATCGATCTCCATCACGCGTGCCGTACGATCCTCGCTCGCTGTGACGACCTTGGTTGCATCGGAAGAAAACTTGACCGATGTGATCACGTTCTCGTGTGCGCTGGTATCGCGATTGAACTCGGCGCTTTCCGGCGAGGCGGTCTGGTGGCTGACGTACGAATCAAGGTGCGTTTTTGGCCGCCAAGTCCGAATGGTTTGGTCATTGGATGCGGACACGATTTGGTCGCCGTTGCCGCTCAGAAACTCGGCGCCGACCAGCCAGCCGCCGTGGCCTCGCAAGCTGTGTTGGAGCTGTCGTGAATCGACATCCCAAAGCTTCAGCAGGTTGTCGGCTGCCGCGGTGACAAGGGTGGTGGCATCGCGGGTGAATTGGATCGCTCGCACCGCTTCGTCATGGGCGAGTTGGGTAACCTTCGTTGGCGCTTTTGAGTTTGAACCTACTACCGAGACGAATCGCCGATCGTCGCGGCTCGTCGTGTCGACCAAGCGGGCGATTGGCAATCGTTCACGACGTTGACGGCCTTGGCTGAGTCGGCTGGGGCTTTCATCGATGACGGACAGCGCGCGAACGATCGATTCGGAATAGTCCACCTTGTCGACAGAGTTTGGGCTCCAAATCAGCACATTGCCCTGGGTGTCACCCGATGCGACCAAGCCGGCGTCGTCAGATATAGCGACCGCTGATACCGGTGCGGCGTGCTCAAGGAACGTCCCCGATTGCTCGGCGATCAACTCGTCGGCGACTGAGACTTTCCACAAAACGACGGACCCTGTTTCAGTATCCGAAACGGCTGCGGCTAGGACAAACGAAGACTCATCATCTTCATTGGCGATGGAGATTTGGCGAACTGGCGAAAGATGCCAAAGCGCTCTGTCGGCCGTCCATTCGCTCGGTGCGTTAACATTCCAAAACCGAACCGTGCGGTCTTCCGAAGCCGACGCTATCAACGATTCGTTGACGTACCGGAGATCGGTTACCGTGGCGGTGTGCGAGCGGGGAAGGTGTTGGGCGGACCCATCGAGCGCAACGACGACGATGTCGCCGACGGTTGTACCGACCGCCACGTAGTCGCCTGATGGTGACGATGCGACGGCACAAGCCCGCTGCGTCGCAAGCTGGTCGATTCGCAGCGGTAGTTTTTTTGAAATGTTGCCCTGGTCATCCAACTCGATTCGTTCCACACGACCATCACTTAGTGCCGCGAAACCTCGAGTTCCGTTTTCGTTCATGGACAAGTCGACCACGGGCGATTCGGATCGAACATCCGAGGTCGACTGATTCGCTTGTTGCCACAACCATCGCCACTCCCAACTATCCGAGAGCGGTGACTTCCGAAGATCAATCAAGATCTCGCGTGCGTTTTCCGCATCATTGTCTTCAAGGCGAACTTTCGCGAGTCCGATTTTGGATACGTACTCCTCGTACTCGGCTCGTTGCTTCTCTCGCTCTGCTTCATTGCGAGCCAGTTCAGCATTCACCTTGGCTTCTTCAGCAGCCTTTTTTTCGTCGAGCGCCTTTCGCTCAGCAACTCTTGCAGCTTCAGCGTTTATCTCGGCGATTTTTCGCTGTGCGGCTTCGCCCTCGCGGGCGGATTTTTCTTCAGCCTGGGCTTTGGTTGCAAGGCGTGTAGCCTCTTCGGCAATGATCGTCTCAGCATTTGCTCGCTCCTTCTCTTCGTTCGCCAATTCAGTCTGCTGCTGAGCGATTAATGTTTGATCTACAGCGATCTTGCGTTCGCGATCGGCGACCAATCGGGCTTCGTTGATCACGTACATCGCCGCGCCGCCACCGATCAAGATAAAGCTCAACATGGCGGCGGCCAACTTTCTCAGCAGCGCAATACGCTTGACGCGGCCTTTGCTCTCTCGAAGCCCCTCGGTCAATCGAGCAATGAGATCGACGTGCTCCGCATTGTTCTCGTCAAGAAGCGACAATCCGAGCTCAAAGTCACCCTTCGCGTAGGCCGTCTCAGCGTGCAATCGCGTCGCCTCCGCGATCCCCTGATGCGCCTTGGCGTTACCATTCCATGACTTGATGGATTCTTCGAAGCCAAACGTTGCACGGGAGAAAGCCGAATACGAGCCGATCTTGATCGCTTTATCCAACTCCCTCGTCGCGTTCGTCGCCAGTGCGATACTTTCAGCGTGCTCGCGATAGTCGCGAATGGCAGCTTGAAAGGACTCCACATCGGGATAGCGATTCTTTGGGTCGCTTTCCATGGCCTTCATGGCAATTTGAAGCAGCTCACCTCGATGCTCGGGTGCTGCCGGCCGAATCGAATTGTTTCGCACGGCCATCATGCATTCGGTGACGTTCCTACCATGATGGGGAGCGTGACCGGTGATGATCAAATACAACGTGGCACCGAGCAAATAGATGTCACTGGCCGGACCGATCTTGGTCATGGGGCCGACCGCCATCTCCGGCGCCATGAACGCGGGCGTACCGCCCAATCCGGATGTTGCAAGAATGGTGTCCGACTTGTCGTATTTTGGCGTCGGTAGTGCAAGTCCCCAGTCCATGACAAGCACCACGCCGAATCCGCCGAGCATGATGTTTTGCGGTTTGATGTCTCGGTGAACGACTCCGCGGTTGTGAGCGCAAGCGATCGCGTCACACACTTTCATCAACACTTCAAGATTCTGGTCGCGCGAGAACGACTTGATCTTGTCAGACCAAGGATCGCCGACGACGCATTTCATCGCGTAGAACAAATTGCCGTCCGATGAGAACCCTGCCTCGTGAATCGGAACGATGTTCGGATGGTCCAGATCGCTCGTGACGATCGCTTCGGAAAGGAATTGCTGCCGCCTCGTCTCCTCAAACTCGTCAAGCTTGCCCGTTTGAGTAAGTTGTGCTCGCTTGCGACCCTCGATCGGCTTGATCAATTTCAATGCCAACATTCGGTCCAAGGAAGCTTGGTGCGCCAGGTACACGTCACCCATTCCGCCTTGGCCTAGTTTTTTGACGAGTCGAAAGTCGAGCGGTACTTCCGGTTCGTCAGGAGTTTCCGCAACTTTGCAAACTCGCAATCGCTGGAATTGTCGATCCGAGAACGTACGATCGATGGCCGGCGAAAGTTGACTTGCTGCCTTGCTCTGGGGAGACGATTGCTGGGCCGTCACACCCGAGATCGATGCAATGGTGGTGTCTGGGCTCACGGTCGCGTGCACGGCCGAATTCCACGCGGCGGCATCCTTGTCCGACAATTCTCGTGGATTGATGGTTCGATCGATCTCGACGCTTTCCATGATCGAACCGTCTAAGTTCGATTTCGTTCTGCCAGAAAGGTTGGAGAGTGTCCTGCGGCTCTTGTTGCCCGCGTAAACACGAGTTTTGCTTGGTCCAGACCCAACAGTCGATTGGCTCGATTCTGGATTTGACGCTCCAGCGGTTCCTGCAGTCACCTCCGGCGACGATGGAATGATCGTCGTATCACCGGTTGAGTCGTGCGGCTCGTTACCCAACTCAATGGTCTCGTCAGGTGATTGCTCCGACGAATTGCTATTCGGATCGGGAATATTGGAAGGCTTTTCGTTCACAAGACAATCAGTCAATCAGGAGCGAGGTAATTTATTGTTTCGTTTCGCGAAGCCGCTTTAACCGCAGCACGCCTTCGTCCAAGTCACCCGACGAAAGCTTCGCCGAACCGCCACGTACTTCGACACGCAAAATCGAACGCTCGTTCCCGTCACCAAGTACATATTGAATTTCATAAGTCCCGTCCGGCAAATTCTCAAATAGTTGTTGGATTTTGTCACCGTCCAGAACGTCTTCGGGAAGCTTTTCGGGTTCAACCAAATCCGCGCCACCGGGCTCTGGCGAAAGTACCCGCAATTGAAAATACTCTTCGCGTGAGGCAACCGTCGAGGCGGACGACTCATTCGATTCGAAACGACTTTCCTGCAACCGGATTGCTTCGCTCGCCCGTATAACCACCTCTGGCGTCTCAAATTCCGGAATCACTTCGCGAACCGGAATGAATGCCATTGGGATGGACAGGGATGGGATCAAGAATGCCGCAGCCCCTGTTTCCAAACCAGGTTGTGAATCGCGAGCCGTGTTGGGATTGTCCGTGCTCGATAACAAACCACCCGGGGCTGCATCGTCAACTCCGCGTTGTTGAATCTCAGTAGCGATCACTTGGATCGACGGGTGGTGCTGCACAGCAAAGAACACGTTGAGCGGTTCCGTTGCCGCCATTCGGCCATTGAGTTTGCTGTTGAGAATATCGTTCTGGCGATAGAGGTGCGTGACACTGATTTTTGGCGGGCCATTCGGCTGCTGGACCGGATCTGATGGATTGCCCACCGCATCCACGTCGACAAAAAGCGAGGCGTCCGCCGATAAGTTATAAAGCTGTTGAAAGCGTGCCGATTCATCACCGGCGCCCCAGTCGATATTCAGTACCAAGCCACGTTCGCCAGCTTGGCCAAGCTTCAACGTCAAAATCCCATTGGCATCATTGACCAACGCCTGTTCCAAAGTGTTCACTTCAATGGACGTCGGGTCAAAAAAGGCTGTAGGAACAACTTGACCACTGGCGTCGCGAACCCGATTGTCAGCGATGATCAACCTCTCGAGATCCGGAATGATTTCCACACTCGGCCGAGGACCAAAGAACCGCGCGATCCCTTGTTCCTCCGTTAGAAACTCGATGTCTTGACCCAAACGAACCGAAGACGTCTCCAAGTAGATCGCCCGATCCAAACGCGACAGTCCGTCCGCCGCTGGCATCACATCGGTGGCTGCAGCGTTGCCCGTGTACACGTCGCTTGTGATCTGGGACGCATGCAGTTGCACGTTGTCGCCGAGTTCAATGCGTTCGCTCGCCACGAGTTCGATGCGACCTCGTTTCCCTTGAGCAACTAGTTCCGGATCTTGTCGAAGGTCACTTTCCTGGGCGGAGGAATCCTGGTCAATGATCAATATCTCTCGAGCGAGAACTGATATCTCGCCGTTACTTGTCGACACGATGGCATCAGTCACCGTTCTGGACGATGCCAATGTCACTTGGTCCACTTCGATGATCCGAATGTCACCACGGTTTGTCCCGCCTACCATGGCTACCAAGTGGTTGATTTCGGTACTCAGTGAAATTCCGTTATTGCCGTCGTCTGTCGTGTTGCGAGCCTCAACCCAGAGGTAGTCGGCCTGAATTCGGCTGGCATCCGTGATGTCTCGATCAAAGACGTCATCGCTCGAAACAATTTTCACCTCGGCCCCGATGTCTGCAACAATGCTCGTGACGATCACATCGCTCCCCGGCTCGCTGGTTATAATCAGGATATCGCCCGCACCTGCAACGATGCTCTTTGCATCGACGGTTCCCAGAGCATCAATGATGATTCCACCAGCGGCGCTTCGCATCGACAAAACGTCAATCGTCTGGGGGCTGCCCGACTGTGTCACGCGAAGGTCACCACGACCGGTAAAAATTTGTTCGATAGTAATGGGTTCAACGACGTCCAACGTCAGATCGAGATCTCCGCTTGCCTGGACCGCACTGATTCGTCCCACCGATTCCAATTCGACGCGGTTCAATGAATTATCGTTATTGGAAATATCGATGCGAGTTGCCTGTCGCCCGACGACTCGATCGACCGAAAGTCGCGTGCCCGTTGCCTGAGTGAGCGCCCCAGCGACATTCTCGACCACCAAAGCCGTCTGCGGTGCGAACGTGTCACCGAGCAAAATATTGGACGCCTGACGTAAAAAAATTGGCGTGGCGAGCGAGGTCGATACCAGCGTCCCATCGCCAAGATCGATGTCGCCGCCACCGCCGTCAACAACGATTTGCGCTTCGTTGGCGTCAATCGTGGCACCGTCGGAAATCAACGTGCGTGTGGTCGAACTCAGCGAAATGTCACCACCCGATGTTTCCATGGAGCCTCGAACGATAAGCTCGGTTCCGGTCGACACGAAAATTGATTGGGCTGTCGTGGAGGAGTTCAGCAACGTGTCCAGCTCCACATTCCGAATGGTTAGCTGGCCACCAAGGTTGACCTCGCTTCCGTCGCCCCGAACGCGAAGAGCGGAATTGACGGTCAAGTTTTCCAGGTTGACGCCCGCCGAATCGTTTGCCGTTCCAAGTATGACTTCGCTTGCTTGCGCATCAATGGTGAGATCCGACGACGTGGTCTCCGCGGTAATGATGGCACGCGACAGATCAACTGTTCCGCTATTGGTGACCGTTGACAGGGACGTCCATCGAACGTCGCCGGCGACAATCAATCGGCCGTCGATTTCCAACCCACCATCAGCGATCGTTAACTCCGTAACCTCACCTGACATTCCGACGAACACATCGCCGCTGAGTTGCACGCCTGCGTCGAAGCGGAGCGTCCGGATCGTATTGTCAAAGTGAATCAACTCGGACTCGATGTTCAAGCCAGCGGTCGCTACCGAAGTCGGCTCAGCTCCGCGAACGAATGTCGAATCAATCCCGACGCTGGTGGCCACCGATACATCCAAATTCGGCGGCAACTGCAGCGACACCACGTCGTCACCACCTCGCATGTCAATCAGAATTTGTTTGGACGTGATCGCGTTCGGATCCAGCGAATTCGTTTCACCGATCACACCGTCGGGATGTCCGACGATCTCAATGACGTCGCCTGCCCCATCACGAAGCCGAAGCTTTCCGTCGGACTCCACTTGAAGCTCCACCGTTTCGGCGGCGTCGGTACCCGTGATTAAAAGCTGTCCAAGAGCATTCAATTCAGCGGTCGCATTGAGCACCAAACGGGGTTCCAGCGAGCGAACCAATGGACTGGCCATCCTTCGGTATCGCGCTGGCATCGGTCGTTTCGACGACTCGCTGTGGACGCTTCGCCCCCACCAGCCCACCAGCCCATGCCCCCAGGACCCCATGCCGCATCCCAGGCGTGGCTGGCGCCGAAAGATCGATCTGAGGGAAGCCAATCCGAGCATGACAAACGAGTTCCGAATTCTGGGGAAGTGGGTCGTTTATCGTAATCGAAAAGGCCGGTTTTCAGGCAATTTCGTGACCATTTGCCAAAACAATCCGGACGCGTCCTCGTGCCCCGAGATGGCGGTTTGGGAGAATTCTAACGCTTTTGTCGCTTGTTCCGACTATTCCGATGTTGCTGGACGTTGCCGCGTCAGACAGCCGATCGACAAAATGGATGTACTCCGATTTTTGCCAGTGTTGTGGATGATCATGTTCAAGCGCCCCTCCATTGTCTCGCATGACGCAGTCCGAGCGATTTTGCAGGTAACCTTGGTGCTGGCGTTTCCCATCGCGGGCGAACATGCGTTTGGCCAATCGCCACTGCGGCCGACCTCACCCCCGGAATCTCTCGGTGAAATCATCCGGTCCAAGCCCGATACGGAGATCTTGGAGTCAAGTGAACCGGGGCCGAACCAGACATCGGAACTCCGCGAAAACGAGCCGACGGATTCACTGCGTCGCCCGTCCGAGGAGACGCTTAAGCCTAACCAGGCCGCCGAAGATGAAGATGCGGCAAGAAGTCGAGCGACCCTTGCCCACCTGATCCGACTGCGAAAACCGATCGGGCAAATCAACTTGGCGGATAGTTCCAGTGATCAACCAAAGCCAGAGAACCGCAAGCACGGAATCGTCGATGATGTGCCACCCCAAACCGTCACGGCTCTCGGTTTCAGCACGCCAATTCCTGATCGCTACACGATATGCCAATTCCATCGTCCGCTCTACTTTGAACAGCCCAATTTGGAGCGTTGCGGACGTGGACTTGGGATTTTTCAAAACGCTGTTTCGGGTGCAATGTTCTTAGCGAATACAATCATGCTGCCGTACCGGTTGGGAGTCCACCGACCGGATTGTATCGTCGCCGCCGGAGGAGATTGCAGGGCGTGTCAAACGATGCCCATCGGTACCGATCTTACACCGATTAACCATCGCAGCGTTCTGTACGAAACTCTCGCGATCGCCGCTGTTAGCTTGCTATTGCTGTGATGAGCCTAACCCGATGACCATGCCGTTGAGTCGAGGTCCGCGCGAATTGAATCGTGATCTGGTGAACCGATTTCGCCAGTCCGTTTCGCGACGACTCGCGATTGAACTTCGGCCTTGCCAAGTCATCGCGGCCACGCACTTACTCGGCCCCTCGATTGCGGAAATGCGAACCGGTGAAGGAAAAACGCTCGCGGTGGCACTCGCGTCCGCGCATCGGGCGCATCAAACGCGAAACCGTGTTCTTGTCGTGACTGCGAATGACTACTTGGCGCGACGCGACGCCGATTGGATGTCGAACATCTATCAAGATCTTGGACTCCGGGTCACGGCGGTGACCGCGGATTCGACGTCCAGCGCTCGCGAGGTAGCCTACAACGCTGATGTAACGTATGGCACTCTTCGTGAATTCGCGTTCGACTTTCTCAAGCAGTCTCTCGCCAAACGACAGGGCGACCCACCGACACATTCGTCAAGTCTCCCGCTGGATTCGCTGATCATTGACGAAGCGGACAGCGTCTTGATCGACGAAGCCAGGATGCCCATGGTGATCAGCGCCGCGACTGGAACGCTCGACGATGCTGCGGAAGCATGTTACCGATGGTCCGGCGACTTTGCTCGCAACATCCGACCCATCGATTACGTTGTCTTGCCCGAACTTCAATCTGTCGCGCTGACCTACGACGGACGACGACGCATGCTGCATTCGACGATGCCGCCTGAAATGCGATCACTGAGCACAACAGAAATCCTGCATGCGATCGAACGCGCGATTTGGGTCAACGTTGCGATCCACTCCGGCGTGCATTATATCGTTTCCGATGGTGGCGTCTTTCTCGTGGACGAACTCACGGGGCGCAAGTCCGACCAACGTGCGTTCGGTGGCGGTATTCAACAAGCCGTCCAGGCGCGAGAAGGGCTGCGATTGACGCCTGAGTCGCAACCGGTGGCGCGAATGACGGTCCAGGACTTCGTGCACAAATTCGCTCACCTCAGCGGGATCACCGCAACCGCATGGGAGGAACGCTCGGAGCTACGCCAAGTTTACGGGTTGAGCGTCCAGCGCGTCCCCTCACATGTTCCAAGCCGCCGAGTGACGCTGCCGATTCAGGTCGCACAATCAACCGCACATAAGTGGGACATGATCGTGCAAGAAACGAAGCGATCCATCTCCGCTGGACGTTGCGTTCTCGTGGGTACGCGTACGATTGATGAATCCGAGCGATTGAGCGAACTCTTTGCAGCCCAGGAAGTTGAACACCAAGTGCTCAACGCGCGATACCCTCAACGCGAAGCCGCAATCATCGCCGCCGCGGGCAACCGCATGCCCGACGGTTTGACCGGACGCGTCACCATCGCGACCAATATGGCCGGTCGCGGTACCGACATTCCACTGAGTCCCCTGGTGACCAGCGCAGGCGGATTGCACGTCATCGCCGGCCAGCCCCATGCCGCACGTCGCATCGACCGCCAACTCGAGGGACGATCTGGACGACAAGGCGACCCAGGAACGACGCGACTTTTCGTGGGGCCCGAAGACGACATTCTGGTGCAGGCATGGGGCCAACCGCACGCTGACAAGATTCGCGAACACTTCCAGGCGGGCGCGAGCGAAGCTTGGCTCATTTCGCGAGTCTTTCGAGCCCAACGATTTCTTCAGCGCAGGCACCGTCATGACCGAGCCCGGATAGCGGCTCACGAAGCTGGAATCATGCGTTCATTGAAGCAACTGTCGCTCGATCCCTATCTGAATCCGCTGCCGACGAACTATTGACCTACCCGAAGTGACGGGGATGAGGCTTTTTCGGGACCATCTACCCAAATGAGCGCGAACCGACTACGCTCTGTGAACGTCCTGTTGGTAGGAATCGAGCCCCGTTGGCTTTGTTCCGACGACTAGATGCCCGATCCCTCTGTCACAGGGGGCGATCTGGATTCGACCGGATGAATAGAAGCGAAGGTTGCATGTCGTGGTTGATCAGTTGGCCACGTAAAAAGCTGATCAAAAATTTTAGTTGCAGACGAAAGTTTTGCACTGGCCGCCTAATAAAAGGTAGCCCGGACTGAGGGGGATCGCTAGAGTCGCCCGACTGTCCGTCACAATTCTAGATCGCTTGCCGTCCTACTCGAGACGCGGTGAGTTAAAAAACGATTCGAGTTAGCGGAGGTCGGAGCCTGTCAGGCAGCGCCGACCAAAGCGAAGAGGTTCTTTCGAGGAACCACAAATAGTCCGACTACACATGTAGACGCCCTCGTGGATGCATCGCGGGACGCGGGTTCAATTCCCGCCGCCTCCACTTTTGAAAAGGCACTCAGATTTGATCTGAGTGCCTTTTTTCTTTGGTCTTTTGCGTCTCGGGTGCCCCACAGACGCTACCCCACAAAACCGATTTTTGTCATTGGCCCGAATTCTGGTCCGATAAGGTGCAAAAATCCGCTTATCGGACCAAGTACCATCGTTGATGATCCATCAATTCACCCGCTGGCTACGGCGCATTCCCATCAAACGCCCAATCAGCCTCAAACTGCTCGCTTCTGAGTTGGTTGTTTCTGCTGAGAGCGCCTTTACCGAGTAGAAGGCACCGTTGTGTCGAATAGTAAATCTACTTTTTTGACCGGCCAAATAAATCAGATGGCATGCGTTGCCCTACCCATTTCTGCGGTGAGGAGATGAACGATCTTACTAGGGAGACTACTGCAATTGGATTGTGACGCCGTCGATTCCACCGGTGAAGGCGAACGGTGTCTTATAATCCGGTGAGACCGGAGTAATCGAATCTCGTCCGATTTCAAACGGTTCAAGTCCGTGGCGGAAGGCTGAACGTTTTAGCTGGCCTTCGCCCGCGGGCTTGCCGTTGACGAAGAGCTTGAGCGTACCGCTGCCCTCTGGGTTTCCATCGGGCTTAAACTCTGTCTTCAACGTCACCTTGCCCTCGGGCAGACTGTCCGCACCTTGAATGGTTACATCGGCGATTTCGAAGAAGGTGTAACGGAACATAGGCTTGCCATTCTGAACATAAAGCGACCAGCCGGCCGAAAACGCACCGGCGCAGGCGACTACACCTTCAACTCCGCCCTTCGGAACGACCAACTCGGCTGTCATCATGTGGCCGCGCGGGAATATCTGCGGCCCGATCGCTTCGGGAAGCCAAACGTGGTTACCGAAGTACGTCCACTTCTTCACTGGCTCGCCAGCAACTCGCAACTTCGGGTCCATTCGCTCGGAGAACCGAGGGTCGAGCGGAAACACGTCGTACTTCTTCGCTTCCTCAAGGAACTTGGCCTTCAGTTCCTTCAGCTTGGCCGGTTCCTGCTTAGCAACGTTGACGGCTTGGCTGAAGTCTTCATCGACCTTATAAAGCTCCCACGGCGCGTCTAGAAAGCCGTCGCCGCGTCCTAAGGTCACCCAAGGCAAGCCGTACTTGCTACACGCGACCCAACCGTCATGGTAGATCGCGCGGTTCGTCGCGAGCTCAAAGTACTGAGTCGTTCGCCGGTCTTCGGCGTTGGCATCGTCGAAGGAGTAAAGCATCGAAACGCCCTCGATGGGCTTCTGAGGAATACCGTTAACGATCTTTGGTTCGGGGATATTGCACGCTTCAAGAATCGTCGGCACGACGTCAATGACATGGTGGAACTGTTCTCGCAGTTCGCCTTTCGCTTTAATGCCCTTCGGCCAGTGCACAACCATCGGATTCCGCGTACCACCAAAGTGACTCGCCACTTGTTTGGTCCACTGAAACGGCGCGTTCATGGCCCACGCCCAGCCGACTGGCACATGCGGCTCGCTCTTCGGACCACCGATTTCGTCAATCTGCTTGAGAGTACTTTCCAGCCCGAGCTGAATCCCGATAAGGCTGGCAATTTCGCTGAAGGTACCTTCTAGGCCTCCCTCAGCGCTCGCGCCGTTGTCTCCGACAACATACATGACCAGCGTGTTGTCGAGTTCTCCGGATTGCCGCAGGCTCTCAATCAGCCGGCCGATCTCGGCGTCCGTGTATGCCATGTATGCGGCGTAATTCTCCATCAATCGGCAGTAAACCTTTTTCGCGTCTGCCGACTGTCCGTCCCAAGCGGGGACTTCGCTGGGTCGTGGAGTGAGCTTGGTCCCCTTGGGGATGATACCCATTTCGAGCTGCCTGGCATGAGTCAGTTCTCGCTGCTTGTCCCAGCCGTGATCGAACTTACCGAGATACTTTTCAAGCCACTCTTTCGTCGCGTGATGCGGAGCATGGACGCCCGACGTGCTGAAGTAGTTGAACCAAGGCTTGTCTGGGTTCGCAGCACGAATGTTTCGCGTCCAGGCGATGGCCTCGTCGGTCATGTCCGCAGTAAAGTGGTAGCCCTGTTCGGGCGACTTTGGCTGCGGTACCCACGACGTGTTGCGGTAGATTACTGGGAAGTACTGGTGAGTTTCACCTTGGTTGAAACCATAGAAATAGTCAAATCCAAGACCAGTCGGCCAACGATCAAAAGGTCCCGCAGGGCTTATGTCCGGCTCCGGTGTGTTGTGCCACTTACCAAACATGCCAGTTGCATAACCGTTGTCTCGCAGCACCTGAGATACGAGCGCCGTGCTCTTCGGAATGATTCCCGTATAGCCAGGGTAGCCGGTTCCCATTTCGATGATGACGCCGGTGGCAATGCTATGATGGTTGCGTCCAGCGAGCAGGGCTCCCCGTGTGGGACTGCACAGTGCCGTGGTGTGGAACCGGTTGTATTTGAGGCCATTCTTCGCGAGCTTGTCCATATGCGGCGTCGAAACCGGCCCGCCAAACGTTGAGCACATGCCGAACCCGACATCATCGAGCAAAATAAGCAAAACGTTTGGACTCCCTTTGGCTGCCTTGATGGGGAGCGGGTAGCTCGCCGTCGAGTCCTTGTACGTCTCGCCGATCTTGCCGTCGAATACGGGATCGGGCTGAGGCAACTGCGATTGCGCGTATCCTGGGACGGAAAGACTAACGGCAAGGATGCTCGATATAAGAGCGATGCTGAGCCAATAAGCATTCATCAGTTTTGACATTGATCGTTGCATGATGTCGGATGGTTGCCAGGTGGTACAAAGCGTTGACGACTGAAGCTCAACGAACGCTGACTTCAGTTTACCAG
Source organism: Pirellulaceae bacterium (assembly GCA_041741195.1). GTDB lineage: Bacteria > Planctomycetota > Planctomycetia > Pirellulales > Pirellulaceae > JBBSJZ01. The sequence goes on along the minus strand of JBGSKM010000060.1, from coordinate 75,600 downwards.
GGTATTAGGGGGCACGGTTCGATCCAGCTCGAACGGCTTCGGACTCAACCTTTTGCCTAATCGAACTGTGCTTTTGCGAGCTGCTATTCGATCTCGATGTTCACAGCGTTAAGCTTACCAGTGAAGCGGAAAGGCATCTCATAGCCCTCCGCGACCGGTGTGCCAGTGTCGAAACCAATGTCGAACGTTTCGTCCAGCGTTACCCGGTTGGGAATACTCTTTTCGACACGTCCTTCACCGATCTGCTTGTCGTTAGCAAAGAGCGTCACCGTCGCACCCGCAAAGGGCTTGTCAGCATCCGACTTGTAGACGGCTTTGAGCGTGACCTCTCCGCTCGGCAATTTGCCCTTCGACGAAATCGAATACCTTTCCACTCCGGCGAGATTGTAAGCGTAGGTGAGCTTACCGTTCTGAACATACATGCCGTAACCAGCAAAGCGGCCGCCCTGAGTGAAAATCATTCCTTCCGCTCCGTCAGCTGGTATGCTGACTTTGGCTGTGACGGTGTGGCTCTTGTGTTTCAGGTCCGGCGCCGCACCTTCGGGCAGTCGTAGTAGGTTGGGATAAGTGAACGACTTTCTGCCTGCGGTAAGGCTGGGACGATTGTCAACCTTCAGCCGCTCGGTCTTGCGATCGTCCAAGGGCAACACATCGTATCGAGAAGCCTCGGCAAAGAACTGTTTGACGAGCGCGTCCAGCATTTCTGGATGTTGCTTGGCAAGGTCGACTGCCTGGGAGAAATCTTCTTCAACGTGGTACAGTTCCCACGGCATGTTCAGTAGGTCCCCCGGTTCATTTTCACTGACCCAGGGGACACCGCGAATGGCACTGGCCATCCAACCGTTGTGATAGATGCCTTGGTTGCCCAGCATCTCGAAGTACTGGGTCGTGCGACGATCTTCAGCCTTGGCATCGCCGAACGAATAGACCATGCTGACTCCTTCGATTGGCTTTTGCGCGACACCATTGAACTGAGCCGGAGCCTGAACGCCAACGACTTCGAGTATCGTTGGAGCGATATCGATGACGTGGTGAAACTGATCCCGCACTTCGCCACGTGCCTTGATTCCCTTGGGCCACGAAATCGCAAGTCCGTTTCGAGTACCGCCGAAGTGGCTGGCAATCTGCTTCGTCCATTGAAAAGGCGTGTCCATCGCATGTGCCCACGCTGCTGGGAAATGGTTGTAGTGCTGGTCGGTTCCCAGGGTATCAATCGCGGCCAGCTTGCTCTCCAATGGCTCGGGAATCGCATTAAAAAACGTCATCTCGTTGAGCAAACCATTGGGGCCACCTTCGCCGCTGGAACCGTTGTCGCCTGCCATGTAAATGACCAATGTGTTTTCAAGTTCGCCCATTTCTTCGATGGCGTCGATCAGCCGACCCGCTTCGTAATCGGTGTGGGCTGTGAAGGCTGCAAAGACTTCCATCATCCGAGCGTAAACTTTTTTCTCCGCTGCTGGCAACGAATCCCACGCGGGAAGAGAAGCTGGACGGGCCGTCAGCTTTGTGTTCGGTGGGATGATGCCCATTTCAATTTGCCGTTTGAATGTTTGTTCGCGGTAGGCATCCCAGCCGGCATCAAACTTACCCTCAAACTTCTTGATCCACTCTGCAGGCACTTGGTGCGGCGCATGCGTCGCACCGGTTGCGAAGTAGACACAGAACGGCCGCTGCGGCGCGACGGCTTTGGATGACCGCATCATGCGGATGGCCTTATCGGCGATGTCGGTTGTAAAATGGTAAGGTGAGCCATCTTCGTTGGTCTCCGGTGCTTCGAGCCGTTTTTTGTTTTCAACCAGCGCCGGATGAAACTGGTCTGTATCGCCGCCGACAAATCCGTAGAAGTAATCAAACCCCAGGCCATCAGCCCAGCGATCGAACGGGCCAACCAGACTGGTCTCCCAGTCGGGAACGTTGTGGTTCTTTCCGAACCAAGCGTTGGTATAACCATACTCGCGAGTGATCTCGGCGAAGGTCGATGCCGACGGTGGAATGATACCCGAATATCCAGGAAAACCTGTGCCCGCTTCTCCGATAACACCGCTGCCGACGGAGTGATGATTGCGACCGGTCAGCAACGCGGCACGCGTCGGCGAACAAAGCGCGGTCGTGTGAAAGCGAGTGTACTTTAGACCTTTGTTCGCAATTCGATCCATGGTTGGCGTTGGAATGCCACCACCAAAGGTTCCCATCTGGCCGAAGCCACAATCATCAATCAAGACAATCAGAATGTTGGGCGGGTTGTCCAGGTTAAATGTCGCAGGAATTTGCAACTGAGGCTTAATGGCCTCGGAGTCTTTGTAGGTCAGCCCTATTTTTCCCGTGAACGGTTTTTCGGGCAGCGGTAGCACCTCCTGTGCATACGTCGGTCTCAGGACGTTGAGCAGATTGAACGTAATCAGCGCCAAAGCCGCAACGGAATTTCCCCGACAATGAAATAATAGAGTCATAGCGAAAATTATAGGTCTAGCGGATACAAAAGAGGTTTAGATTCGAATTGCGGCGAATGATATCGAAGTGTATTCGGTACCATGGCTTTACCAATTGAAAGAGTTCCTTAGCCTGCTGTTGCCTCAGGATTCGTCAAACGAACCAGCAACCATTGTTCAGTCTGTTCTTTTCCGATGTGGACCAAGCACGGTGCCTCGTCTTTGGTGAGATTGTAAATCCCGGTTTCGACGACACTTGTCTTGTTATCCCCAACGGTAAAAGCGGCTCGCTGCGATTCTTTGTCAATCGAGCCTTGGATGACTTGGTTTTGCTCGGTTGCGGTATCGGTATAGTTGCCGCGAATGACCCCTTCTTTGTTTACTGCCAGTTGGATTGTGATGTCCGACTTGGGGTTATCGGCCTTGGTGAACGCAAAGACACCCAATGGCATCCAATCTCCGTCCGGCGCGGCTTCCGCTTCGGTAGCCTCCGTAGCAATCGCAATCGCTTGGTCATAATACTCCTCGGTGGTACCAGCGCTTTCACCGTTCACATAAACAACACTGTCTTCATAGACGACGTTGTTACCATAATCATAGTAAACCGGCGGCGTTTCGACGTATCCGCAATAGGCGGCCGTTGTGCTCCAAGTCGCTGGAGTCCAAATCGCATTCGCCGCCCAACCTGCAGCAAACCAAGCCCCTGGATAGTTCGCATACCAGCCGCGGTTGTAGACGCCCCAGTTGTTGTAATTTCCTCTCACGGCCGCCGCTGCTGTGTATCTGCCTGAAGGCGTCACCCGAGTGAAGCCCGCTCCAACACCGGCAGGACCTGCGGTAACCACGCTGCCTCCGCCATAACCGCCGGGACCAACTGCGCCGCGACCGGCAACCACTTGACCATTCGGACCGACAGCGGCGCCCCTGGCTGCGGTTCCACCATTCGATCCCTGAACGCCTCCCACGACAGCTGCACCTCCATTGGGACCAACCGCAGCGCCGCGAGCTGCGACCCCGCCGTCCGCACCTTTCACACCGCCGACCGTTGCCAGTCCACCCTGCGGACCTACTGCTGCCGCCTTCCCAGCCGTGTTGCCTTGCGGCCCAGTAACGGCAGCGCCTGCTACCTGGCCGCCACGCGGCCCTTCCTTCGTTCCGTAATTGACATCGAAGTTAGAGCCGCCCGCTGGCAAAGTACTCGCGTTCGAGACCGACCCACGGCTAGGCGCGGCGCTCGCGGCATGACCTAGACCTTCATCCGAAGGCAGGCCAAGGAAACTCCCAAGCTGACTTTGGCTTGGAGCATTGAATCGCCCGGCTGCGGCAGCATTTCCAGCACCGCCCGAGACACCCGCTCCCAGCCTCGCTCCTCCGCCAACTCCGGCTGATCCTGCCGCGCCAATTCCTGCACCGGGGCGCGATCCGCCGCCTAGCCCGGCTGTACCTCCGGCTCCAAAACCTGCACTAGGCCGCGTTCCGCCACCAGCGCCGAATGATGGACTTGGGCTAGGGCGAGCGCCACCGCTGAAAGAAGGAGTTGGGCTAGTTCGTGAGCCTCCACCAAATGATGGACTCGGGCTCGGACGAGAGCCGCCAGAGAACCCTCCGCCACCTCGAGAAGCACCTCCGCTAAAGCCTCCTCCGCCACCTCGACTACCTCCTCGACCACCGCCACCACCTCGGGCCCAGCTTTCGACGGGATTCATTGACAAGACAGAGACACAAAGTGCAAGGCAAAAATATCGATTTAACATTGTGATGTCCGAGAAACGAGAGTTTGTTTTGAATTGCAGTAGTGCGGTTGGCGAAGCCGAGATCTATTTGCTCGAAGTCTTGCGTCGGATTACGACTTCGTCGGTATCCGGAAGGCGGGTATCGCCTACGGTTCGATCAATCGATTGCCAAACGTAGGCGTTATTATCCAAACGTCGTAAAAGGTTGACAGCGGAGGTAGAAACGTTGGATCCCGTTGTGCCAGTGACTTTGGCTAGCCATCCGCCATCCGTTGCCGACCAGATACCGATCGCATGCCCACCGTCTGCCGTGAAGTTCCAAGACTGCACATGGTTGCTTTGTGGATTCCAGCCGATGATTTGAAGACCGGTCGTCGTGGTCCCATCGACTTGCGTCGTCGTATAGATGCGTTCAACGAAACTGTTGTTCACAATCCATCGACACGTCGAATCCGTTCGGACACCATTCTCTTCTGCCGTCCAGTCGCCAATCAGCCAATCAAGATCCGCCAAGTCGGTTGACGCGTTCGAATCAACGGTGCCGGATTCTCGCACCGATGCCATCAACCATTTATCGGCAACTTTGACGTGAACCGCGGTGTAGCTGCTGACAATGGCAGCGCCGCCTGCAACTGGTTCGACAATCGCTCTTCCATCTTCAAGGCATGCACTATCGCTGAGTGATCGAACCGAATCTGTCATGAGTTGCAGCTTAGAATCGGACGCTGCAAAAAGCGTATTATAAAACGTTTCGATTGCATCGCGGCCTACAGATGCCTGTCCGCCCTCGTCGATGTACTCGCCATCTTCTGTCCAGAACGCAGCGACCGCTTTTGCATCTTCTTTATTGAACGCTGCGGCGAACGCAACTCCCTCAAGGCGAATCGCATCGGAAATCGCATCGGAGCCCGACTTAACATCGGATGCATTCGCTGGCGATGGGGCAGTCACAGGCGTCTGCGAGTAGGTCAAGGAGCAGGCCGTTATCCCGAGGAGTAACGCAAAACAGGCCATTCGAAAGTTTGGTCGCATGAAGTTCCTTTCAAGTAACGAGAAGCGAAAACATCCATGCAACGATTGTAATTCACGAAGGTTAAGCCGTCGCACGTAAGTCATGATATCTTGGCTAAGTGGTCCGAAGAGCCGCGCACTTGGAATTTAGTTCGCTCGATGTACGCGTTTTTATGACCTGAACTGTATCGCAGACTTTTGAGGAGAGCAACGAACTTCCTAAAAAGCGAGCGTTTTTCAACCGACTGTCGAGTAAGTGAAGCGAATCGTAGGCGGCTCAACGAGAGCTTCAAGCAGGGCGGGCCTCATAAATTGCTAACGGGTCAATCCGGTACGCAGCGCTGGGGCAGATGGTGGATACTTTGTGGTCCGATAAGGCAGCTGAATAGTCCGATAAGCGGTCCGATAAGACTTTGCGACCAATTTGCCAACAAACCTAGATGTCTCGTAAGTTACGGTGTTTTTGCGAGATTTTGTCACCAGAAAAAGTGACTAATCTGGACACCCGCCGCCTCCATCAAAGCCGAGTTGTGTGAAATCGCAACTCGGCTCTTTCATTGGGCCGAGCGTGTTCTTCGGAATATCGACGGCACCTTCGCCTGTGTGTCTGAAAGAAGTCAACGATGCCTGCGAAGGCTGGAACGACCTCTCCAGCTTCATCGCAGATCCTGTCAGCAAGGGCGTGGATCCGGTTCCGCTATCAACGAAGGACGCTAGCGATTTCCTCGGTGTCAAACTCGGCGGTTGGGTCCATTGGCGTTCCATTCTTGTCGAAAGACTTGCGACGATCCCTTGGGCAAGTCTCGGCGAATCAACCATTGAATCGTGACCAGCACCGAGAGGATTTCGGTTCAGCGATGCACCGTTGAGAGGTATTAACACCAGGTGATGAACTGATGAAGTTTTCGCCGCAATCCCGCCCAGCAACCAACCAATCGGGTATCTAGTAGGGGTGAAAGCTTCCGCCTATCACAGCCAGCAACGATGCATTTTTTGAGAGCATCCGATGAACGACCCTGTCGATCAACAACAAGCCAGCGAAACGTGTTCCGAGGGTCAAACCGTCGGGACGAAGGGCAACAGTGACAAGATCCACAGAAGCCACATTCCATTGCGAGAGAACGCTGTTGTTGCACTAGAGAGTAGCTTTACACCCCATCCAGTTCTCGCTGCTTTGATTTGCATTGCTTTGGGCAACAGCGTCTACGCTCAGCAATCGGACCCATTTGCTCCGGCACAGACTTTGGTTGACGGCTGGGAACAAATGGACCAACGATTGATCTTCTTGATGGTTCGATTGGTGGATGTAGAGGCGAATTTGGATGCAGTCGATGCCGCCATTGTGAAGGCCGGTGGTCGCGCCGCTTCAGCAAGAAGTGCAGCCAATCGAGCCGAAGCTGGGAGTGACCGCATGGATCGACGAGCAGGTGGACCTGTTCGTTGGGACAAGTTCTACGGCACCACAGCAGAGAAGTTCTTCTATCATCCCACGCAGCACCATACCTATCACACGGAAACGATCCTCAGCCACCAGTCGCTGAGTAATGACAACCAGAGTGAATCGGGGGTGCCATCTCGCCAAGGTTTACCCGTGCATCAGCGTCCCCCGCAATTCGATTACATGTATCGAGCAAACGAAAACGCTAAAGAACGAGCAACTGCTGAAGTTCAAAAAATCGCGGACAAGGTGGATGCCCTAGCTGCACGTAGGGCCGAACTTGAGCTTGAACAAAGTAGACTTTGGTGTGAAGTTGCATTTCGAGTCGTCTCACGAAATGATCTCGACAAAAGGCCATTGTATCGGTTCATGCCCAAAGGTTCTGGACAAGAATCGTTGACCGCCGCTGCCTCTTTTGTGGTGGTGGCACTTTCCATTGTCAAAAATGGTGAATCAGACCAGGGCGGTGCATTTCGTCAGATAAAGCCAATGGTGTCTAAAGCAAGAAGTGATCTGGGTGACAAGTGGCTTCAACTTGGAGTGGATTACCGAGACCAATCATTAAACGAATGGAAATTCGCGTCTTTGGCTCGCTATCTCGAAGACGTGTCAAGCAATTTGTCGGATAGCTATGCCGTTTCAGTCGATAGTGCCCGAAACAGTGATCCAGATCGTCGGGATATGTATCGAGGACTGCTGCAACAATCACTTGTGCAATACGCTCAGGCAGTGCTTGCGCTGAATGAAATGGCATCGGAGATGGCGAGTACTGCCGGGTTTGAACCAGATTTCAGCAAACCCCTTTCGCTCGTGGGCACAGCGGCATCACCCACTTCTTCTTTAAAATCAGAACAACGAAGGGGAAATCTTGCCGACTTATTACCGATTGACGACCCAAACGTCGAAACGGAGCCCGTATCAAACGAACCAAGGCGAAAGACGAAAAGCAAATCGGTCCGATGGTCGCCAAAGGTCAATAATGAGAAATCGCTTAAAGAGATTTTTAAACTTGATGGTAACTGGAGAATTGAACTCGGCGGGTGTAGGCTTTTTATGGGTTCTTCCATCGAGACAACGAAAACGCTTGCGGGAGATTTTACATTGACCGCAGTGGTAAATGTGCGAATCAGGGAGCCTGAGCATTATTGGATTCAAATACAGGCGTGCGGCGAGAGCTTTGCTGTGCGTTCCACCGGAAATGCTGCACTTCGCCTTGAGCGAAAAGGAGATAAGCTGGGCTTTCAATTTGGTAATCAAAGCCCAACCGTACTCGTAATCAAGGATGCAAACTTCGATAAGCCTACCTCCATTCGGATGTTCTGCGTGCCCAACACCTACTCAGGAGTGAGCGAGATGCTTATTCAATCAATCAATGTCATCGGAAAGGTATCGAATAACGAATTAATTCCGTAGAACTTAGCATGCTTTTCAAGTGGTTGGAGAATATTGTCGCTGATCAACGCCGGCTTGGCTCAGTCGAAGGGACCTAGCGGTCTGATTTAGTGGCTAGCTTCGCTTCTTCCTGGGCCAATCAGCATCGTTTTGATCGTGGTGCCTCCACCAAGTTCCGATCGTTGACGACGATTCCGTCGCAACAGGCAGTCGCTCGATTGCTGTATGCCTCAGAATTGTAGACGCATACTTCATCGTTTCTCTGGCCTATCTGTCGCCTTGTCGCCACGGTTCTTGCGGCATTGGTCGCTGCAATACTTAACTTCATGCCAAACCCTCTCCCACTTCTTCCGCCAACTGAACGGACGTCCGCAAACGACGCAAGCCTTGTCGGGTAGGCGTAGCTTCTTGTGTGCCATCAATAACGGGACTTTGATAGGAAGTTGCAATGCGAAGCCGTCGACTCGTCGTTGTCTGCTCGTTGTGCAGCAAGTTCCGAAATAGGATGACCAACCTCGGCCAGTTCGACTAGCGAATAATACGCATTGCTATCATGAAATAGCCAGCGGTTGGCCAGCCGAATCGCTACGCCACAATGCCCCAGGGTGTGATCCAACCGTGGGGTCAGAAAGACCAACGAAGACTGTACCCAGGTCGCTCCGAACCAGTAATTGGATCAAGGCTCTTTTGACTTACGAAAAGACGTGTCTATTGTAAATTTCCCAGCGTTTGGCATCCGAGAGATACACGGCTTGGTACCGTTTGGGGTCGCCGATATCCTTATAAAGCAAGTCACCTTTCATTAGCAGATTTTCGGCACCAGGTTCATTGAACATCATCCGACTCTCGACGGCTGATGTCATCGTCAAACCCACGCGTCCGGGCAGATTCGTTTGGATTGCGCCCGTGATCGTTTTTCGACTGGGCTGCTGGGTTGCCAAGACCAAATGGATGCCGCTGGCACGTGCCTTGGCGCCCAACCGTGTGATGCGGGTCTCAATCGCCGTCCGTTGGCTGGCTGAGCCTAACATCATGTCGGCATATTCGTCGCACACGCAAACGATTCGCGGGATCGGTGCTCCATGACGGTCGATCAATTCGGCCAATGACGAGCAACCGTCAAGCATCACATAACGGCGTTCCATCTCCTCGATCAACTCGTCCAGAACCTCTACCATGTCAGCATCGGTGTCGCCCGGGAAGACCACCGGACGGCGCAAATAAGGTGAGCTTCTCAAATCATGAAATGCCACTCGCTTTGGATCGATCGCGACGAGTTGCAGTTGCTCAGTCGTGTTCGTCGCGATCAGGCCCGCCACGGCGGTGCGCAACCATTCGCTCTTGCCGCTTCCCGACGTACCGGCGACAAGTAGATGGTAACTAGCTGTATCCGCCAAATCGGCGGTTCGCAACATACCGTCGATCCCAACGCCGATGAGCACCTTGGCACAACCGTGCAGCGCATCCGAGGGCGGCAGCTCAATCGAATCCCAGGAGACAACTTGGCGATCCGTTCTTTGCAGATCGATCGTGATCGCCGCACCGGTTTGGATTGTCGGTGGTCGCTGCAATTGTAATCTCACTTGAAGCAATTCGCCGCAGTTCAAAAACTTCCTCGGCGCAATTCCGCGGGCCGGATTGACGGTGAATCGAACAAACGTCGGTCCCATGATCGGTTCACCGACATACGTCGATTCACATCCCGCTTCGACTAATGCCGACTTCAATTGTTTGCCAAGCTTTTCGATATCGGCAGTGACTGTCGGTGTCGCGACCTTCGGCACTGGAATCGCTCGCGGTGCTAGCGTGTCCAGTGGAGACGTCGTTTCCACGACACCCGCCATTTTTCCTATCAACGATTTGAGGCGCGACTGCACGTCGTCGAGTTGCGAGCCGTCGAGTAGCCGCTCAGACTTTTGCGGCAAGAAACTGATCACCGCCAATGAATCGCTACCGCTATTGCCCAGCATCCAATGATACAGAGCTGTCTGGCACAAATCCGCCGCGGGCGACGACTTGCCAAGCTTGTATTCAATGACACAGCGACGACCCTGGGGCGGCGAAAGAATGGAATCCGCAATGCCTATCAACACGACCGGACGCGTCCAGTTCGCATCCGTCAGCTCCAATCGAAGCGGAACTTCGGTTTGAAACCAACCGGCAAATTCTTTTGGATTGAAATGGTGACCTTGTCGAAGCTGTCGTTGGCGATGATCCCAAAACAGCTCGGCCAACCAACGTGTCGCTTCATCAACAGCCGTCCAAAGGTCCAGCACGGCTTCACCGCGACCTTGCAGCGCCGCGGCATGACTTGCCAAGTACGGGCCTAGGTCGTTGCAGTATGCGAAGTCTTTCATTTCACCGGCCCAATCGTCAATCGATGATCCGCTGAAGATGGTCGATAGTTCTTGTTCACCGCTGCGCAACAACGAAGCAATCAAACGGTGAAACGTCATCCCCAGTTCAACATGCGAAGCCTTGCCAGTACCCGTCTGGGGACCTGCGAAATGGATTTGTTGTCTCACGTCGCTGACCGTGATCTCGACGCTCTTTTCCAGTAGCCTATTCATTGGTCGTCGCTCCGCTGCGCCGACTTGCCTCGGGCACTCGGCGATTTCGAGTTGACGACGCGAAAAACCACTGGTGGCTCGCCGCTGATGACTCCCATGCGATCGCTCGCAACCGCCGCGAGCTCGGAGATTCGAGTTTCGCTGATCCCCGTGGACTGTGACGCGGCATTGACCGTCGCCAGGGGTTGATCCAAAAGAAATTCGAGCACCGCGTCGACGTCAGCATCATTCGCTGGCGCGTCATCGTTCCAGCCGGGTCGCGGCGGCAGGCGGAATTGGTCCACCCATTCTCGTGTTGCCAAATCCAAGTGGTCGGCGAGCCACTTGCGCACCGTCGTGACTCCGACCGCTTGGCCATCGAACGCCAAATCACCACAAGTCGCATCCGCAATCAGCGACCGGATTGCATCAAGAACCGCCATGACCTCGCGTGTAGGTCGCAACAGAACACCTTCGTCTTTGGTCAATTGATCCAAACGATTTCGTGTGGCAACGGCACTGGGTGAAATCGGCAATCGGCCATCGCGGATCAGCACGAGCTTGTGCAAACCAAACGTTTCGCGATTCTTGATCAAGCGATTGAGCTGTGCCGCTAAACTTGACATGCTCGGCTGATTGCAAAGCGCGACGCCAACACGAGCCTCACCGCCGGGCCCGACCAGCACCACTTCGATATCGCGCTTGCTGTTGTGCGCTCCCACGGGGTACTCGGTCGTCCAGCCTGGTTCGATAATCGTCAACACGGTGGGCAACGTGGAAGCGATAAGATCGTCCGTGTCTTCCGGTTTCTGTTCGCGGATCGCTTCGTCCACTCGCTTTTCGAAGGTACGCTCCAGGGGTGTCGTCTCGCTTGCAAATGGCGTCTTCACCGAGAGCTGGCCGCGCAGTTCGTCGAAGCGAGTCGCGGCGGCATGCAGCAGTTCTCGCGGTGTCAATCGCGACGCGAATATCGCTTCGTCATCAGCAAAGGGCCATTGCTCGTTCGATCCAGCAGCGGTTGCCGTCGCGGATACGGCAGCGACTCTCGAGCGAATGACTTGGCGCATTTGACGTGCATCGAGTCGTTGCAAGGCGATCTGGCCACCCGAGCTAATCCTCGGTCGATCTTGAACACGAATCTCGTTGTCCGCGAACGTCGCCAACACACAGGAAATCACTGCGACCGTCGCTTCATCGGTCAAGTCAGCCACGGCGCGAGCCAGATACCAAACCGGTTTGTGGGCGGAGTCCTCGACCTCGATCGCTTCGATCTGATCAAAACAAAACACGATCGGGATTTGTGGCCCGGCGACGTGACACAGGGCCTTCACCGCGCCAAACGCATCGTCCTCGGTATCGGGTGCATAGTGGCTGGGATCGACGTTGCCGAATAAGTGACGGAATCCTTCCTCGCTCACCAATCCACCGCTCAGATAGGCGCGAACGTGGCGGCGATGGCTACCACGAATGAACCACTCCAGCACCTGCGTGAAATCATCTCGCAAACTGAGTTGCATCGCCGTTTCGTGCCATGCATCAATGAGTTCCTCCATGCGATTTTGACGATGATGGTCCCACCACAGCGCCAAGTCGGCATGTCCATCGCACCGAGTTGCCAGCCCCTTTGCCAGCACGTGATCGAGTTGCGTCAATCCGTCCGGCATCGGCCGCATCAAATCCGTCACCAGCTCAGTGCGGATCTTGCGCCATATCCGTCCTGACGAAGTTCGCATCCGCAAATAAACAAAAATTTGCCAGTCGTCTTCCAAGTCGGGATACGTGGCGGTGTCAGTCAATCGCCGCTGCAACCGAGCCAACAAATGCGTTTTGCCGCTCCCCTGTTCACCGTGAATCAACAACGACGAACTGCGATGCTCGGTTCGGACGGTTTGCACAGCGGCTAAACATTGCGAGTAAACATCGCCATGAATCTCCGGCACATCGACCGCTGCGCCTCGCCACGCGTCCGGCACGATGCCACCCAAAAACGGGTTGGGCAAGGATGGATCGATTGCTGGTTTTGAATTCAACATGAAATCGGTTACCTCCGCACGATGAGCATGTCGTAAATTTTTCCACCTTCGCCCGCCAATCGCTCGCGGCGACCGTCGTCTCCCAGCGACTCGCGATCTGGATGAACCGTGAAATCGATTCGCCCCTCACGTTCCAGTGCTCGCAAAGCCGAGTCGAACAAATCGCCACTGAGTTTAAATTCTAAGTATCGACGCAGTTCGGCAATCGGAATGATTGTGCCGCCGCCAGCTCCCGGTCGCAGTTCCGATATCGCTTCCATGACAAGCGTTTCTTGCGTGACAAGCGCTTCTTGCGAATTTTCGGCACCTCGGACCAGCGAATCTTCGGCGGGCGTGACCAGCAATCGCACCTCGGTCGGTGAAGTGGAAAAACGACGAGCGATTTGTTCGATCGCATTGTCCAGTAGAGCTTGTGCATCGACCGGACTGGCCGAGTAGCGCATCGAGCGGCTACCCAAGAACCGGCCGGAATGCAATCTCCCCGAGCGAGCCAACTGCTGCACTAGCTCGCCGATTTCTTTGGCGTTCAGCTCCTTGAGCCGCGCTTTGAACTGTGTGACCAATTCATTTTTGGTGGCGAAGCGGCCAACCGTTTGCGTCGTTAGCAATGATTCCGCGTACTGGCGTGGCGAACGATCCCAGAAGCGATCCGCTTTGACGCGGTAGGGCGAGTAACGGTGAACGCGACCACACTGGGCCAGTGAGTCCACTGCTTGTTGAAGCTCCGCGTCGTCGCGTTGGTAAGGGCCGGGAAGCTTTTTGCGAAGCGTCGCAATCGTCGCCGGCTCATCCAGACTGGCCAAAGTACGAACGATCACATCGTCGATCTCGCTCACGCACTCCCGAGATTCTTTTGAAACAACCACAGACTCAGACACGGGGCACCTCCCAGCGGTATTAGATGGAACCTATGTTGTATCAAGTCGATACCCACCCAGATACTCGCCCGACAACTTCGCCCAATCGGCAATCTCGAAGGAGTCGTAATTCTAGTCGAATCTGTTTCACCACTTCACATGTGCGCTCCTGCTAAATCCATTTCTACCGGGTTGCATTTCTACCGGATTGAATGGGAACGTATCCGCAAACGATCGATAGACTCGCGGCGGGTGCCGATGGCTCGCTGTTTCCGGAGTCGTGTTACGTCAATGCGAAACCGCCCAGTTCGTTGACTCAACTAACAGCGGCCACCATTCGGACGCTCGCGAGCGAATGATTACAAACAACTCGTCAAGGACGGGCAGAAGTTGTCACACCGTGCACCCGGGCGTGTCCAAGCACTGCGAACATCGCACAAATTACCACCTTTGGATTGCAGGAGCCTCGAAGTGTTGAATCCGTTTAGCGAGATCCCCCCGGACGATGCGGAGGATTCCGGTCTGGTCGATCAGGCCAAGAACGGCGATCCCGCTGCACTTGAGAAGTTGGTCCTACGACATCAGGCGTGGATTTTTAACATCGCTGTCCGCATGGTCTTTCATCCCCAAGACGCCGAGGAGGTGACGCAAGAAGTGCTCGTCAAAGCGATCACCAAGCTGAGCACGTTCAAAGGCGAGAGCAAGTTTCGCACTTGGTTGTATCGCATTGCCGCCAACCACGTCTTGAACATGCGGCGCCGAGGTGCAGAGACTCATGAAATGGCGTTCGCCGATTACGGTGCAGCGATCAACAGCACGCCCGATTCGGAGTTACCCGATCCCAAAAGTGTACCTGTGTCGCTGCCTGTCCTCGTGGAGGAAGCCAAGAACAGCTGCACCATGGGTATGCTCCTTTGCTTGGATCGTAGGCAACGATTGATCTTTACTCTTGGCGAGATTCTCGGTGCTACGGACAGTGTCGGTGGCGAAGTGCTGCAGATGACGGCCGTTAACTTCCGTCAATGCCTAGCACGTGCCCGTCGTGACCTGCACCACTTCATGAACAACCAATGCGGTCTCGTGAACACGAGCAATCCCTGTCGCTGCCCAAAGAAGACGCGCGGATTTATCGAGCATGGGCATGTCGATCCACAACGTTTGCTGTTCGCACCAGAGCATGTCGAACGCGTCCGGGATGTGGCGGGTGCAACGGTTCGAGATATCGAGGATGTGGTTGAGCGACAGCACGTCGAACTCTATCGAGAACATCCATTCCTTCGACCAGCGGACGAAATTCAATGGCTGCGACGCGTGCTTCAGCGAAAAGACGTGCGCCAAACGCTCCAGTTGGATTGAATCGAAAAATTTTCAATCAAAGGTGTCACAGTTGGTTTCGGTCGGTGTCTCTGAATTGGGCTAGCGAAAGCTTCTCAATTCACACTGTTGGCCTCACAGGATATCTATGCCGAGCGATTGTCCAAATCATTGACCAATGAGGGGATCACCAACTGAATCAGTTGATCTTGTTAAAGATCCGAGCACGCAAGGATCTTTAACAAGATCAACCGCAAATGCTTCACTTACTGATAACGCTTTGCCAAAGAAATTTGAAAATTATGTCAAAACTGAAAGATAGAGTCGCTCTGGTCACCGGGGCATCCAAGGGTATCGGTGCCGGCATTGCCAAAGAACTCGCTGCGGCTGGTGCGGCGGTCGTCGTGAACTATGCAAGCGACCGGTCCGGTGCGGATGCGGTGGTGAATGAGATCATGGCGGCTGGCGGCAAAGCGATTGCGGTCCAAGGCGATGTATCCAATTCAACCGATGTGGTTCGAATGTTCGTCGATACCAAGACTGCCTATGGCAAGTTGGACATTGTTGTAAACAACGCCGGGGTCTACAGGTGCGGACCACTCGAGTCGATCACGGAAGAGGAATTCCATTGGCAATTCAATACGAACGTGCTCGGACCACTGTTGGTTATTCAGGAATCGCTCAAACACTTCGGGCCAGTCGGCGGAAGCATCGTTAACATCGGTTCCGGAGCTTCAACCTCGCATCCACCCGGATACTCGATTTATTCCGCCAGCAAAGCGGGGCTCGATGCCGTCACCGGTGTTCTTGCCAAAGAGTTGGCGCCGCGAAAGATTCGAGTCAACTCCGTCAATCCCGGCGCCACATTAAGTGAAGGCACGAAAGCGGCAGGTCTCTACGGAGTCAGCAGTGACATCGAGAAACACCTCGTTGCAATAACTCCCCTAGGCCGAATGGGAACGCCTGTCGACATCGCCAAGGTCGTCACTTTTCTCGCGTCAGACGATGCAGGCTGGTTGACTGGCGAAGTCATTATCGCTTCTGGTGGGTTACGGTAACCACATTGTTTTACAAACCTCGAAAGGAAAAATTCATGAAGCCTACTCTGTCAACGCTACTCGTGTTCAGCTTCTGCCTCGGAGCAATGGCGGACGAACCGACCCCTAAAGATCTAAAGCCGAGCCCAGCTTCGAAGTCGAGTTTACTCGAGCAGTCACTTGATACCTTTGTGGGAACTTGGGAGATCATCGATGTCCAGCCGCCGGGAAGTACCAAAGACGCGAAACGATTGCTCTTTAGGAAAGACCGGACCTACGCGGCGCTGGACGCCAACAACCAGGAACTGTGGGCAGGAACCTTTGACCTTGATCCCACAACGACGCCGAAGGTCTGGGATCACCGATCCCACGAATCGCAAAAGACCGGTGGCGATGCCCTGGGAATCTATGAGCTAGACGGCGATACGCTGAAGGTTTGTTGTGTCGTCGGCACCTGGAACGAGAAGCTGTGGACAGGAAAGCCCCGCCCCACGGAGTTCAAACTGCCGACAGCCGATGTCGTGCTGAACCTGCGGCGAGTCAAAACCGGCAAGTAGTGCATCGGTCAGCTTCGGCCGTTGGTTCGCCCCGGCTGTCCCGCAACTGCCCGATCACTACCGTTTCAGATGTCGCGCGAAGAACGCCGCGATCTCAGTCAGCGCATCGGGCGACTCTGGGGCCGGGAACGCTCCCAAGTAGTCTGCATGGGACATTCCCTCGTACACATGCAACTCGGCCACCACACCGGCCGCTCGCAGCTTCCGGTGCGTGCGGACCGTCGCACTTAAGAGCAAGTCGCGAGTGCCGCTGACCAGGATTGCGGGCGGCCACCCGGCGAACTCGCCATAGATTGGCGAAAGGAGCGGGTCCTTCAAATCTTTCCCGTTGGCGTAAAGCTTGACACATTCCTCCATTCGCCCCTCGTACCGACCTAGGGCATGATCGATCTCAGCGTTGATGAAAATGCTGTCACCGGTTTTGGTCATGTCCGCCCCTGGGGTGCCGAGAAACAGGGCCGCTGGAATCGGTAACTTGTCCGCTTTGCACCGCAGCATGGTGGTCATGATTAGCCCGCCTCCGGCCGACGTCCCACCCATCACCACGGCTTTCGGATCGTGGTCCTTGCACACCGCCTTCCAGACGGCGAGAACATCATCCGACGCAGCGGGGAATGGGTGGTCGGGCGGTAGGCGGTAATCGACCGACAGGACCCGAGTCTTACAGGCGTCGGCGAGCAGCACGGCTTCGCCGACAGAAGCCAGGCCTGCGTTGAACACGTACGCGCCGCCGTGGACGTTGACGATCAGGAACTTCTCGCAATCCGGTAGCACCGCCTTGGGCGTCACGCGGTGGCATTTGACCCCCGCGACCTCGACGGGCTCAAGCTTAACGCCGAGTTCTTTGGCCAGCGCCAGAGATACCTTTTCGATCTCAGCATCGTGTTCTCGCTGGAGTTTCTTCCAGCCCGCAGCCGTCATTGGCATGGGCGTGTTGGGCGGAGGCGGCTTGGCGATGAACTTCTGCAACTCGGTCGAGACGGTATTCGGGACCGGCACGTCCCGCGCGGGGATGGTTCGAGACGGCAAAGACTCTTGCGAGAATGCGAGTAAGGGAACCGCGAACACGAATAGCCCACGGACAAACCATCGCATTGGGCATGAACTCATGATGAAGCCTCTTGTGGGCGAACGCGACCGATCATCGACGACCGGCGATCGAGCATTCCGTAAAGATTTGCCACCGGTCCTTCGGTGGATCGGATGGCTACCCCGGTCTTACAACAGGGTAGTCGCAGGTTATCGGCGAGCATTGTACAAGCAACGGTGCTGGGGCCAAAATTGCCCACATTACATACATATTGCAGGTCCAGAAGGCAGACACGATGGGCGAGCGTATCAACCGCGATTCAATGTGACGTGGGAACTGACGTTTCTTGAAGTGTCGAGCGGAATCATACGCATCACGAAGATCGCCGATCGACGAGAACGGGGCGACGTTCTCATCGTAGGGCCCACGTAGGACAACTGGGCGGCGAAAATGCGAAAGTGCAATCGAAGCCAATCCCAAGGGAATAAAGTAAATGAACAGATGAGAACCAGCGCCGAATCGAAAAGCGATCCAGATACATGCAGCAAAAAGAAAGGCAGCGAGCAGCTGGGTCACGGACCATTGTCTGCGGCGTTCTTGAACCACCGTTGAATTTGATTCCAGCAACAATAACAGGCGTTGGTAGTAGTCCCATTGTCGCTTGGACGCGACGATCAGGTGATCATCGCAGTCGTCATAGTGGTACCACATTGTGCTGGAGATGTATCGAACGGCAGAATCGTCCGTATCACGGAAAAAGTCGAGTGCCTGGTCAAGATCGAACGCCTTGATCTGCTCGTCGAGGTAGCGACGAATAAGTGCAACAAGATCGTTGCGTGCATTGCGGTCAACCATGGCGAACGGTGAGCGTGATTGATGGGGATAACGAAATGCGATTATGCGTTGATTATGCGTTGATCGGGCTTGAATAAAGCTTAACCTTGTTGGATGAGCTCATCGCATCACGGGCGGATAGATAGTGTGTTGAACTTAGTCGCCGCTTTCGGTCGTCGGCGGACGATCCAAGACGGCTGACTCCTCAATACGAGTCTACCAGATACCATTGTTCTGTTGTGTCCAGTCTCACGAAGACACGTAGTGATCGTGCGAGCAGGATCACTCTTGGATTGACCCGACCAGTCTTGGTTCATGGTTTTTGAGACAGATCCAGACCTTGCCGGATTCCGTATCAACGATGTAAGCACCATACATTGAATCTGGATTTTCCGAGGAAGACGGGTAGCCGAAGGCAGAGATCTGAAACATGCTTTTCGGTTGACCTGGTGCTTGTGCCGGTGACGATGCTTCAGTAATGAGCCACAAGATTGCGGCCAAGCCGCAGATCGCGATTAGGGCAGCCGGGTGGGGGATAAAGTTACGCATTTGACAATTCTCCTATCGATACGGGGGTGGCTATGATTCAGCAATATTCGCAAACTGCGAGAAGCAACGCAACAAGATTGTGAGTTGAAGTGCCGTGCATCTCCATAGTGGTTAGTGTTTGAGCTGGAAGCCATTCGCGATATTACGAAGACCCACGAATTGCAATCTATGCATGTAGTTTCGGATGGTGCCACGAAAACGACGCAAAAAGCTCGCAAACGGAGACGAGAAAAATGCTTGTCACGTCGTGCCGGCTCGGTTCATGAATGATGTCTGGACTTGGGGTTTCGTCCAATCCTCGACTGCAGACGGCCGAAAGATTCGGTTTTTGAACATCGTTGACGAATACACACGGCTTTGCTTGAGTATCAAGTCAGGCCGCAGCATCACGAGCGAGGACGCGATCGATACGTTAGCGGAATTGTTCTCGATGCATGGCGTGCCAAAACGGCTTCGATGTGACAATGGTCCCGAGTTCATTTCGTTAGCGATCAAGGACTGGCTAGCCAAGTTGGGCATCGGCTTGCTCTACATCGAGCCTGGCTCACCGTGGCAAAATGGTCTGTGCGAAAGCTTCAACGGCAAGCTTCGCGATGAGTACTTACATCAGACAGAACTGCTCAACGAGAGCGATACAAGGATCAAAGCTATCTTGAGCACTTGGCCAAAAAAGTGGACTGGACCAACCGCAGCGCCGCTGCGGAACAATTGGCATCTACTTTTCTCAGCCAAGACACGTCGAAGAGCGGCCAAGCGTCGTACGCACTTAGGCGTCGCGGACGCCCGACCTATTCTGCATGAAGTGACACGGGCAATTTCTAGCGAGCTCGGAGCGCAAAGTGGTCGTAGTGGACTTCGCGATTCACTGTGGTGATATTCATGTTGGATTTGGATGGGTGTGCGATGCCTTCGGATTGGAGTTGTCCAGCCTTCACTCCATCGATTGAGACTTCCAGTACATCACCTTCGATTCGAATGACCAGATCGTGCCAAGCTTCTGGATCAAGCTTAATTGCGTTGCGGGAGGTTTTCTGTTTGAGCATCGCTTCGGTGGCAGCGTCCAGTTTCTCTCCGGCCTGTCTTTTGTCTCGAATATCCTTACGGAATTGACCCGTTTTTCCATCGTAGAGCGTCACCGATTGAGGACTGATGGCAACGTGGCAAATGTGACCGGCGTGAGAGCCCTTGTAATCCAAATCTCGGATCATGACTGAGAAGCTCGGGGAGCCGTGGAATTGAAACGACACCGACACCTCCAGATCCGCCTGCGGCACGAATTCGATTGTGTTCACCGAAGGGTGGTCGGCACCTTCGGGCGTGATCCCAACCAGCACTCCATCTCGCACGACGGACTCACTCTTCCAACTTCCCCATTCCTTGTCGAGCATCGCTCCTGAGAATTCGTCTTCGAAGAGCGTGGTTTCGAATTCGATGGCACCGACGCACGACTCGCCAACGGTAACGAGCACAAACAACAAAAAGGCGTTCTTAATCATCGGTTCATCCGTAGAAACATTGAATTCCAACAACACGCGGGCGATCTAGCTGCCGTGCTTGGATTCTACTCCACTTTCGATGTAGAAACATTGCGGTCACTCTTGGGCGTACTATAAAACTTGGCAGGATCGACACCGAGAACGTTGGTTAAGAGAGTCATTCATGAGATACCTTGTCGCTCTACTGCTTACTTCTGTGGCCGTCCTCCACGCCGATGACGATGCCGACCCGAAGTCGAGCCCAAACCCGTTTCCGAACTTCGTCATCATCATGGTGGATGACAACGCCGCCGAACGCATGGTGAAGAATCTGGCGATTGGCATAAAGAACTATCTGTTCGTCGGAGGTCTGCGGGGCGGCCACGACGCGGCCGTATTCTGCTCGTTGGTCAATAGCGCCAAAGCCAACGGCGTGGAACCGTTCGAATGGCTGCGTGACGTGTTCACGCGGTTGCCCGCTCACCGCGACGGCAAAGCGTTCGCACAAGCCAAGGCAGGTGAACCGGTGACGAGTGACGAACTGGACGCTTTGCTTCCAGACCGCTGGCTCGCCACGAATCCCAGGCACGTCTGGACGATGGACACGATCCGCCGCAAGGAACGCCAAGCCAAAGAAGACAACCGCCGCCGAAAACGCCGCCAATAACCGACGTAGTTGACCGAACGCTCACTTTTCAATCGAAGATTCGCCAGGTCCAGCAGCTGAAATTGTTGGGTGGAAGAGTTCGAAAGCGAGTATCTGTCGAACTGTCGACTTCGAGATCAGATGTTCTCAAGAGCACATCAGACAAAAATGGGCGCGACGATTTGATCGAAGCTTATTTCGAAATGACCGTGCATGGTTCCTCGGTGGCCGAAGAAGAGATCCAGTTGGCGAACTTGTCGACTTATGATGCGAACCTGCGGCCTATGGCTGGCTAATTCGTTCGATGTTACCGCCGGCTGACGACCGGTCCCGCCGATTCGACTTGCTGCTTCTTCCATCGATAAAGAAGGTTTGATCCTGAGATGCCCAATCGCTCGGCGATCGACGCAGCGGAGTGGCCATCGAGCAGCATGGCGACCGCATCTCGCTTGAATTTGTCCGTGTAGGCGCGACGCTCAGGCGTCGCTGAAGGCTTGTTCTTCCTTGGCATTTCGGGTTCCTTTTGTTCCTTTCAGGTTAAGGACTCGCGTGGCCCCCGAAACCTAGGCCACCTCACAGTTGGCTGTGCCAATCGACAAGTGCCTGTTGAAACTGCTCGGGTTTGATCAGCGACAAGACCCTGCCAAGTGTGTCATGGGAGGGGATACCTGCGGAGAAGTCGGCGAACTGCAAAAGCCAAGCGACTCTTTCATTGCCAAAGTGCTCGATCTCCTCCGGTCCATCCGCATCAGCGATCATCGCCGCGACGACCAGGAACAGAATGGAGTTGAGCGGGTGCTTGGTTCGACCTGCAACTCGAGGATCATCGACCTGATCAAAACATTCGTGAAACAAATCAATCTGCGTAAGCATTGCCATCTCCATCTCAGGGCATGCGTCGGAAGGTACGCAGCAATCTTTCGCCCAAGTGGTTTACCGAGACGACTGGCAAACCAATTCATCATTCAAATTTTGATGCGATCGCCGTGCGCCATCGCCGCCGAAAGGCAAAATTCAACGTTTCCTAACAAACCCAGTCATGCACCCCGCTTCCGCAATTTGCGGCTCGTCTGACTGTTATTGCCGATTTTCATCCACTAGTCGTTAAGGTCGGCGGTCAGTTGCAGCACGGCATCGTCGATTAACTCGGGGTCTATCGAGCTTTCCGTGGCGAGCTGGTTGATGATCTGCAACGCATCCAGAGCACTGATCCGCCCGTCGCCTGTGACGTCGTAGTACGGCGGTGGGCCGACTTCGTCGGTGATTTCAACGAGCCGGCCCGTGTTGGCGTTATGAACCCGCGCGAACGCTAGCTCGTTGATGATCGCTAACGCATCAAGCGCCGTGACGCCGCCCACGCCATTGACGTCGAAACGGTTGATCGGATTGGTCCAAGTCGGCTTTTGAATCACTTGGTCGCGTACGAGTTCGTTGATGATCTGCAGTGCATCGAGCGCCGAAATGCGACCGTCTCCTGAGACGTCGAAGAATGGCGGCGGACCAACCTGACCAGCGATCGCGAACAGCACTCCCGTTTCCGGATTGTGAACTGTCGGGATGCCGAGCTGGTTGATGATCAAGAGCGCATCTAGCGCCGAGACACTGCCGTTGGCGTTGACGTCAAAACGGTTGTTGGGGTTGGTCCACGTTTTAACTTCACTCTCGCCTGAATCAAGCGACAAACCGCTGACCTGGGCCGAACTGATGGCTTCACCAAAGCCAACCAAGTCAAAGAATAAGGTGACGGTTTGACCCACCGCATCGGCAGGAACATTCACAATCACGTCGAACGTTTGCGACAAGTCGATGAAACCTCCGCTTTGCGTCAAGCCTTCGACGCTAACACCAGGCGACGTATAGACGCTGCCGTCGGCTTGAATGTTCAGGATCGCATCACCACCGAGCAGTCCGGTGAGCCCGCCAAGCAGTGAAGTCGCATCATCACCGGCATAAAGCAACGATACTTCAAACGCTTCGGAGAGGAACGGACCGGAGGCGACGTCGAGATTGATTCCGCCAAGGGTGAATCGCAAACTCGTTGTGCCTTGAGGAACCACGAACGTTTGCGAGAGGTCACCGATCAGGCCAACAGTCTCGGTGATGGTAGCGACACCATCATTGATCCGCACATCGCCAACAGTTCGCCAACCGTAACCGGCAACGGTCGGGTCGCTCACGGTGAGTTCTTCGTTGGTCAGACCCACCGATGGTCCGGTCGCGATCGTCAAAACCTCACCGCTGGAGATCGAAACGAAACCGCTGCCGGCGGTCAGCGCCAATCGTTGTTCGTCCGTCAACCCGCTCGTGTCAGCGGCGTAAGCGAGAGCCAAGATTTCGGTGTTGACTGCGGTGGGCAACTTGCGAAGTCCAGGTCGCAGCGAAGCGTTCATCAAGTCAAACGGCGCACCCCCGATGGCGATGTGATCGAGATCGCTTTGCAAGATCACGTTGCCTTGACTGGTTGCAATCGAAGCGACGCCGTTTTCGTATTGAACCAGCGAAGCAAAGCCAGCGAACGAATCGGTGAAGCCCGCGATGTGCCCGATCTCGTGCATCAACATGGTGAACAAGTCATAACGAGTTTCGCCGGGCCGCCCGAGTGCATCCCCACCCGCGTACGTGCGAGTGAACTCAACATCATCGAGCGGTGTGTCATCAATGAACCAACCTTGACCATCGGCATCAATGTCAACGGTGATGGTCCCCGACAAAGGCTTCCCATCGTCAGACCAAGACGTGATCTCGGCGAGACCCAGGTAACCGGGAGGCGAGTCGGCGAGTTGCACAGTGATGTCAGTCGTAATCAGATCGCTTCCCCATCGTTCGATCGAAGCGTTCACCAACGCCTCGAGGTCACTTTGGCTAAGCGACTCACGATTGACGATCTCAGGAACGACCGACCCACCGGGAGCATCAACGATCGGCCGGTCAGCGGCGAGCGGCACGGGTGCGACGATATCACGCTCAAATTGAATCGAATAGTTGCTGCTGAACGAATAGCCTGACGTTCCCAACACGGCAACCACATAGGTTCCTTGAGGAAGTCCCGCTAACGTCACAAGCGTCTGACCCTGGGTCGCGCCACCAAAACGCACGGTGTTGCCTTGGTCATCAAACAGGACCAAGTCCAAGTCTCCTTCCTCATCTTGATACGTGATCGAAACTCGGTCTCGATACGATCCTATCGTCAGCAGGTCGAATCGGAACAGGTCAGCGTCGGTGGAGTCGATCGTCAAGTCGTCAAAGATCACCAACGTCTGGTCGCTCGGAACAATCACAGCCTCATTGAGCTCGTCGTTGGGCTCAAGCAAATCATCGGGCGGCGAGATGATGATGTTCGACTTCGCGGTGAAGTTGTCTGATTCCGCTGATTCAGAAACCAAGCCCGACGGATCGAGCTCAATCGCCAAAACAGAACGCCCGAAAGTAGCGTTTGCCGGAATCGCCAGCGTCAGTGGAATGTCAACGAACGAGCCCGCTGCAATCGCCGGGACGTTTGCGGTCGCGACGATGGGATCATTGTCAAAGTCAACCGAATCATCCGATGACAGACGCACATCCAAGGTGGTCGGCACGGAAACCGCATTGCCGTTATTGAACACGCGAGCTGAAGAGATCACGTTGTCGCCTGCCGCCGCGTACGAAGTGAGAAGACCTGGTGCTAGGCCAGCCAAGTTTGGTCCGGTACCGGTAGGCAAGTTGTAATTGAGGTCGTAGTCGATGCTTTCGCTAAAGGTGAACGGAACGAGTGAGAGCACCACTTGGTACGTGCCCGCACGCAGGCCTCCGAGCGAGAATCGAGGGGTTCCCGAATCTCGAATTTGCTCGACCAAATCTCCGTTTTCATCGTACAGTTCTGCAACGACCGAATCGCCCGAATCCGTGACCACTTCAATGAAGTGCGAACTATTCGGTTCACTGTTCACGGTGATCTGATAGATGTCTGTATCGACATCAGAATCAAGATTGGTTTGGGCCGCTGTTCCAGTGCCTGAGAGCACGCCGAACACGTTGCGTCCTGATTGTCGATCGGTTAGCTCGAATGCATCGGCGAGCGGACGGCCCGTGATCTCCATCACGCGCTCGGTCGAAACCGTTTGTCCGTCAGCGGTGTCGGAGATCAATCGAATCGTTAGCGTGGCAGTCTTGCCAGCGACTTCAGCGGGCATCGCAATCGGAAGATTGAAATCGCGAAGTTCAGACCGTTCTAGTCGAGCCACACTTTGCGTTTGCTCGAACGATTGTCCATCGACCTCAATCACCGTTTGCACGCGAAGATTCTCGGTGACAACGCCAACGTTTTCGATTTGCAGAGGCAGCTTGAATGTTTCCTGCGGATAAACAAACACATCTTCAGGCAGACCACCAAGATTCAAAATCGGTTCAGTTGGCAACTCGCCGCCGCTAAATCGCAGCTCATACTTCACCGCTGAATCTGCGTAAACATGAAGCAGGTATTGTCCGGACGCAAGACCTTCGAACGACAAGAGCGTTTGATTGAGCGAGCCCGTCGAAAGCGAATCGGATTGCCGAATGACTTCGCCAAGCTCATTGATCAGTTGCACCGAGGGAACGTCACCCAGTTCGGAGATCGTGACGGCAACGGAATCGTGGGAACCGTCAAAATAGAAACGGTAGAAATCATCATCTGAGAATCGGCTGATCGCTAAATCACCGATCACCTCATCTGGATTGGGCAACCCGAGATCGGCTGCGTCATGCACCAAGTTGTTCGGTTCCGCAGCGTCGTCTGAGAAACCGATCTCGATGGCGCGGAACTGCGTGTCGTTATCGCCAGGCGGGGTGGTTTGTTTCGCATACGGGTCAACCCAAACACCTAAGCCGGCGAAGTCACCTGGATTCTTCGGGATGTCAACGATGCTGGTGATGGTCAGACGCTCGCCAGGTGCTAGCGCTGGCACTTGCACGCTCGCGGTTACCAGTGGGTCTGTCGCGTCGATCCGGGCGTCGCGAGTTGCCACCACTCGTGCTGTTGTGGGTCTCGAAATTTCGGTGCCCGCGTTGGTGATGGTGTAAGTCACCACTGTTTTCGAATCAGCGAACAAGAACGACGGCGTTGAGTGGAAGTCAACGACAAGGTCAGGACCAACCATTGGTGGACCGGTAATCGTGAGATCAAACGAACCATCAATCGTATCGGGATCAACTCCTTCGACAGGAATGCCAGTCACAACCAAACCGTATGATCCACCGGGAATATTTTCCAAGTCAATCACAAGCGGACCGGTACCGAGTGGACGCGAATAGATTTGATCGTCCTCACCTACCAGCGCGATCGACCAAATGATCTCGTCGGATGTGGGCGTTAAAACAACTTGGTCTCCTGCGCGACCGGTGCCCGACTGATGAAAACGAACCAAATCATAGGCTGCACCCGCGTTCACATCGCTAACGTCAATCACCGAACTGTATTCGATGCCAGTATCTGTCGGCGCATTGCCGGTCGAACCGATGTAGGTGAACTCATCGTCGATCGCGGTCAGAGCAGCCGCATCAAAATCGACGGCGTCAAAATTGGTCCTGAAATCAGACAGTGTTTGATTACCAAACTCGACGACACCGAAGCTTGGCGAAACTAACGTCGACACACCTTGCAGCGGTGGCGGGACAGGCGACGAGCGATCCGGAGGCGTGCCGAAATTGTAAGTTGAAGTATCAAAGACATCGGTAGCCGAGACGATAGGCTGTTCAATCAACGGGTCTAATTGGATTCCGCCGGGCAGGTCAAGGGTCCCAATGGCTGAAATGTTCAGCGCCGTGTCTGTTCTTTCTGGCGGCCAAGCAAAGAAATCACCTGAGAGCGACAAAGAGATTGCCGCTTCAACATTGCCGAGGAGTCCAAAAGCTGCATCTCCAAAGACACCTGATACGGCTTGAAACTCAAGCCCAAGTCCACCCTTAACTAGGGATCCGGTTGGAACTCCGTTCCCAACTAAGTAACTGAACTCAACCTTAGGCGCAAAGCTTGCCCCCACCCTCACGAATGATCCTCCCGAGACCGGAATCGGCCCCCAAAATGCACCTGCGAGTCGTAGTCGATACTCATACGTCCATTGAATGCCCGGCAACGTTGCAGCAATCTTCAGTCCGCCGCCGTCGCCCAGTGTGAGATCCTTCTTGACATCCATGGGGCCAAGCAGAATTTCGTTTCTTGGTGACGAGATACCGGATCTGAAATTTGAAGGCTTTCGATCGGTCAAACCGTGGAAGAATTTAAAATACTTGCCGAAGGCACCGCCTTCACGGATTCGTGTGATTGCGTCTTGGGTGCTCGGCGATTTGTAGATTCGCTTTGCGGTTTCAAATTTCCCGTCAAACTGCTTCTGCACGCCGCCGACGACGTTCTCCAGCAACGAAGCCTTCGTCTCTCTGCCAGCAATTTTTCCTTCGACAAACGCTTTCCGCTTGCTATTGGTCAGAATGTTCTGGACTCCTGAATTCAACGTCGCGATCGCGCCACCGGTGCTACCGTCGGCGGCGTTGTAATCCGCGTTGGCACGGATCGTTTGACCTAGCGCACGCGCGGCTGATGAGGTGGGACGGATGGGGTGCGTTGTAGTGAGTCCATCGTTGAGCGTGCCGAATTCAACGTTCTTACCTAGGACTGCGAATACTCCATTGAGAACTGTAGAGTTGCTAATGCCACCGACAGGAGCGCCGGAGAAATCGCCGACAGCATCGGATATCGCTGAACTAGAGGCAAGTGAAAGGGGGATAGGAATGTCGGCACTGATGGGTGCTGGCAAGTCGTAGCCGAAGGCATTGGTTTCCCAAAATGGTCCGATCGTTTGGTCAGAGGCTTGTCCTTTGAGGTCAAAGTTCAGGCCAATAAGCGCACCAAAACTGAAGCTCAGATCCTTCCCTCCAATGACGGGAACTTTCTCAGGAAATGTAAGCGTATTGCTATCGGGATTCAGTGTTTCATGTCGAGCGACGCCATACTTTGCAGACCCACGATCGAATTGAATCAACGTTGAAATTGAATTCGATTCGCCCAACCACAAGGGAACAGGAATCGTCTCGGTCGTGTAGCGTTCGACCCTGACCCCAGCCGTGTTGGTGAATGCTCGAACGTACAAAATCGGATCTTCAACAAAGCTGCCCACGTCCAGGTCATTGATTTGCCAAGTTGTCGTCCCAATCTGTTCGAAGGTAATTCGCCGAGCGTCAGACCCCAGCGCATCGATATCGAGCAAGCTGTTGGTGATAACCAATTCAACCGTCGATACTCCGCCGGGGATGCGGCGCACGTCGATGGTGAAATCATTAAGTAGCTCCACACCTTCGATGTACTGACCGAAAATAAAATCGTCATCGTTGCCGTCGTACTCTGCCGTGAGATTAAAGAAAGTTGGTTTGGAAACGATCAGGTTGTTCTCTTCGGACCGTTCATCATCATTTGTGTCTGTGGCATCGAGGTAAGTGATGTAAAACGGATTGCCAGTCGTCACGTCGAACTGATCAAGCGGGATGGTCACTTCGTGAGTTCCCGGTGTCAGATCGCGAGGGTTGAATACCGTAAACGTCTGGATCGGCTCGGTTCCAAAAATGGCTCGTCCGTTCTGGTCGAATTGAACCGCGTCACTGGCAGCACTGTAAATGTGGATTTGGAATGGCTCGGCTGAGTCACCTAAAATCGTGTAATGAACCTCGACAATATCTGAATTGTCTCTCAACGGATCGGTTGTGTAGTTCGTGTAAATGCCGATGATGTCCGCGGGCGCAGCGGGGCCTGGATCAATTCCCGAAGGAAGTCGCCCCGTAGGTATGGCGCCTCGCAAGAAAAGTCCATCGCCGAGATACCTTCGTTGACGAAAGAACTCCCGGTCACTCAAGCGACCTGTTAGTCCGCCTTGATTGAGTGCTGAAGCAGTTGCTTGATAAGCTTGCAGAGCCGTGGAGTTGTTCTGTGTGATTTCCGCGATCAATTGCTCGATCGGAACATTCGCACTAGAGAGTCCGGTTGGGTTCGATCCCGCTAGGAGCCTTAGACCGGCAACCAGAACTCCAAAGTCGTAAACCAGGACTTGGTTGATTCCTTTGAATGAGGCCAAGATCGTATTGTTGTCTGCGCCAATGTCGATTTGGTCTGGCCACGAATAGGGAACCTTTTGAGTCGCGGCAATGAAGAACGGGCTGCTGCTGCGTGGGTTCGCCAAGATCCCGATGTTCCCGCCGCCACCAAACTCTGGCGAACTGGCGACATATCCTGGGCCGTTATAGGTTTGGTTCATCAACACAAACCCAAGTTCATCGATCTGCTTGCCATTGATGAAGATGGGATCGCCAATCGGAGGCGCGAGAGTGAAATCTTCGGGCGAGTCGATCGAGAACAAGCTTCGGTTGATGAAATCGAATACTCCAGCAGTGCCCTGTGCCAACGACACTTCATCGGGCAATTGACCTTCGCCTGGTCGAAGATCCGTACGGACTCGCACGGGCAAGTTCGCTTTTCCTGCGTCGATCACCCGGATGGATTCACCACCACGGACAGCGGCGATGAAGCGATCACCGCCGATGTTCTTGAGCCCGAAGGGCTTCGCACCGGTGGATACGATGTTGACGTTCTCGGGATCAAAACTGAGTTGACCTGTGATCGTGAACTCCGTCTCAAAGAACGTCGACAAGTCAATGATGATCGTGCCGCCGGAACCAGGATTCAAATCATTGCCCGCGAAAGAACTCTCGCCAGTCGTGTTGACGAGCAAGTAGCGTCCGTCTTCGCTGAATTCCAAGTCAGTCAATGATTGAATCGGGCCCCTGCCGCCGATTCGCGAAAGCAATGAGCCATCGGGATCGAGATCAATCACGCGAATGAACTCGCCGCGATCTGGGCTATCCGTGCGAAACCAACCCAGGTTCGCACCAGATCGGTCACTGACGACTCCTAAGGGAACCTTCGGGTGGATTGCTAAGTAGTATGGCTTGAAGCTCGACCCGAAAACATTGCCATCGATGCCCATGTCAATTCGTTGCAAGCCATCGGTGAACGGGTCAATGTCCACTTCTTGCAAGGTTAATAGGTCAATCACACTGATCGTCGAATCAGTGGTGTTGGAAACGTAAGCTCGCAGTCCATCGTTGCTAATCGCCACGTCCGACGGTCCACGACCAACGCTGATGTTGGCAACTACCGATTGTTCCAAGCCGACCGAAGTTGTCCCATCACGTACAAACCGATCGCGGGATTCGCGGTCGGCATTGTTGTTGTACAGGTCACGATAGAAGGAAGAGATATCGGCCGAATCCACGGTGTTCTGAGCACCGGCAAAGAGAACATCGATCACGGTGACCGAGTTACTTCCGCTATTGGCAACCACTCCCAGATAAGGCGAGTCAAGCTCGATCGGGCGGACCACACCTTCGATGGTTTGGGGGACTGTTTCAAAGTCGCCACCTGGGGTTGCTTCAATGCCTTCGACAATACGGTCCACTCGTATTCCGGCTCCGCCCAAGGCAAAACCTGCAGGCGGAATGACGCGAAGTTGAGTTGGTGACGCTTCGATGATTGTCCCAAACTGATTCTCAAGATCCTCTTCAAGAATATCGATCGAGAAGGGATCACGAAAGAATCGAACCACGTTGTCGGCAACGTCAGGCTGGAAATTGTCGCCGCGTAACGTCAGTACCGGAGCGAACTGACCCGACGGCAGTGCCTCGAATTGGTACCTAACAGAATTGACGGTCGCTTGATCAACGTTGGAGGCGGCCGGGTTGAGCGCAACGAGCTGGGAGCGTTGTCCACCCGGTGAATACAGCGCACCAAAAGTTGTTTTCTCAAACGCGTAAGGGCTGCTGGTTCCATCGAACGTTGTGACTGTGATGCTGTAATCAGGTCCCGGAATCGGAAGCGCCGCATCCAAGAACTGTCCAGGCAAGAAGAAGAATGGCCGACCGCTCTGAGGTTCGACGTCAATGCGAACCGTCTTACTTCGCGCTGAAAGGATTGCCGCGTCGATCGTTAAGCCAACCGCCAATCCGGCCAGCGATCCTGTGATGCCGCCTAGCGCCATCGCAAACGAACCGTTCGCGTTCAATGCTGGATTGGGTGGACTTGTCGATCGTGCGATTCCGTCATCGCCTACCACCATTGAATCAACCAATTGCCACTGAGTTTCGAATTGTTGCGTTTCGAAATTGAACCCTTGGCTCTCGCGGAAGATAAACATTGGGGCACCGGGCGCGAGGCTGGCGTCGGCGGGCGCGATCAACGATAGACCGCCGTTGGGGGTCGCATCACCGAAATCTAAGTTGAAGCCGGTGCTGAACGTGAAGCCGGTTGGCAACTCGTTTACAAACTCGGTCTCGTTGATTTCAGTGACGGTCACCGTGGTTGCGTCTTCGAAGGTGCCGGGGCCGATGCCGATGATGATGGAGCCGTCGTCGGTGGCGACTAGGCCGCCTTCTTCTCCGACGGTGGTGGTGCCGAGCGATGGAGCAGCGACGAGGATGTCGGCGACTTGACTAACGCCTTCGCGGATCACAGTGACCTGAGTTGTGCCCAGCGCGATCGGTGTGAACAGACCATCAGCGGTGATTGTTCCGATGCTTGGATCAGCAACAACGTAGAACGTGCCATCGTCCGCAGCTTGATCGGTAACGCTGCCGTCTGCATTTCGCTCGCGAACAAAGAACTGACGTGTCTGACCTAGCTCGAGCGCGTAGTTGGTCGGATAGATGTCGAACACTGTTCGCTCGTCGTCTTCGCCCACTCGCAAACTCGTCGCTGCGGTCAGGCCGAAGGCCGTTGCCGTGATCAGACCGTTTCCCTCGCTGATGCCGCCAATCGTTCCCGAGGACGTAACGACTGCGATCGCGTCGGTGACGTCGAACGTGATGGCGCTGTTGGGCAGGTCAAAGGTCGTTCCATCGGACAGCACCGCATCGACGTCGATCGATGCAGCTCCGCCAACGCTGACTTGAATGTCCGTGGTGGTGAACTTCAGCGACGCGATGGATCGTGATTCAACGTCGACCATGAACTCGCCGACATTCGATTGGCCCAGCAAGTCGGACGCGGTGAACTCAATGCTTCCGCCCGCCGCTGAACTCGGCGTGAAGCGAACTGTGCGGCCGTCGGCAAGTAGTCTCGCGGTACCGCCAGTGGTGGAAACGATTTGGAAGTCGAGCGGTGAGCCTTCCAGATCAATCGCGTTTGCTGAAAGATCAATGTCCAGAGGCACGCTTGGCAACGTGATGCCGGTCCCGTTGTTGGCCACAGGTGGCAAGTCGGC
Organism: Pirellulaceae bacterium; assembly: GCA_041741195.1. Taxonomy (GTDB): domain Bacteria; phylum Planctomycetota; class Planctomycetia; order Pirellulales; family Pirellulaceae; genus JBBSJZ01. Next base: position 43,461 of record JBGSKM010000060.1, on the reverse strand, counting down.
GACGAAGCCGAAGTTGATCGCTTGCAGATCGGCATCAGCAGCATTGATCACACCATCGCGGTTCACATCGGCTGCCGCGTTGTAACCCGCGTTGCCGGGAACACGTCCGAACTGAGCGGTGATGTTGGATCGGTCGACTCCATCGACATCGCCATCACCATCGAGGTCACCGGCGATGAATACGTCGACGGTGTAGTTCCCGGAACTCGCCAGCGTTGCCGCGATTCCGCCAGCGCTAGAGATGGGGAACAATGCGGATGCGAAACCAGGTCGAAGTTGAGCTGCTGTGCCTGCGAGTCCATCAACGACGGGAACACTCGGATTGCTTCCGCCCGTTCCTGTGAGGAAAATGCCAACCAGCACCACGCCACTGTTGCTGCTGGCAATCTCTTCGGCGGTCAGCGCAAAGGCGATCGAATCAGGTGAAACGACGCTGGCGGCAACCGCGTCGCGCAGTCCCCCCAAGAATTCGTCAATCGCCATCGTTGAGGCAAGTGAACCGTCATCGTCGTAGCTGACTCCAACGCTTTGACCGGCTTGATTGGAAAGCGATCGGGTGAGTTGACCGTTGGTGTACGAGAACAAAGCACGATCGGAACCGTCAGTGATACTGCTGAGTTGCCCATCGTCGTAACGCAGTCTCGTCGCTGTCGCGCCCAGACCTGTCAAGCTCGTAATTCGTCCATCGTCATCTCGACGAATCGTCAAACGCGAACCGTTACTCGCGATCGCTTCGCCGCCGTACCAATCAATCGTAGCCGTACCAAGGCTGACGCTCGTCAATTCTCCAGCACTGTTGTAAGAGTACTTCTGATTCGTCGTATCGGTCAGCTCAATAAGCCCCGGTTGATAGGGCAGCCCATCAGCCACTCGGTAGAACGAACCATCGGCTTCTTGCAGCGATACGTTGTCGGTCGTGAGCGTCCAATCACTGGTGCCAAACACAGTCCAAGCGGGCACGAAGATGCTGCCTGCACCTGACGTTCCCGCCAGACGCTGCGGCGTGAAGCGATAGATCACGTTGTCTCCATCAGGCGTGATCACGTGCAGGAAGCTACCATCGCGAAGCGCCTCGGAGTCTCCGCCGATCGGAACGTCGCTCAACGTGATCGGTGAAGCGTTGATCGCTGGCCATGACCAACCACTGCCCAGTCCCACGTCAATGCCCGCGTCACTGCTGCGGTAGTTCAGCGTCAGTGGCACTTCGATGTCACCGAAGTCGAGTGTGCGATCAATCGCAGTTTGCATGTAGACGCCCGAATCACGCGTCGATCGAACCTGGAACGTTTGACTCGTCGTCGATACGCGGCCGCTGATGTCGACGGCGGTTAACTCGAGTTCATAAACGCCGTTGGACAAATCAGCGGTGTTGATGTTAGCGGCGGCGATGTTGGTGCCGGTCGTGTTGCCCGTCGCGATCGTCTTGGCAACTCCGCCGCGAAGATTGCGAAGCGTTAAGTTCCAAGAATCCAAGTTGCGATCTTGGACACTGATCTCGATGGCTCGTCCCACCTGCACCGTCGTAGCTGGCGGCAGGTTGATGCTGACACTGGGCGGTGCAACGTCCGCAGGATCGCGAACCAAGATCGCTGTCGTCGTTGTGCCAACGGTGCCTTGAACATCAGTCGCGGTCGCAACAATCTCGTAGCGTCCTGGCAACGTCGGTGTGAACGTGGCCCGGCCGAGTGAGTTGAGCGGCAACGTGGTTCCGCGCACGGCCACCGACAACGATTCGATCGGCGCGATGCCTGAACCTACCGGTTGCAAAGTCACCGTTTGGCCTGGCAGCGCGGGGAAACTTGGAGTTTGTTCCACTCGCACGATCGGTGCAATCGGCGCCGTGGCAACGATGATGCGAAGCACCTCGAGCTGAGTCACGCTGCCGTCGGATACTTCGACGACCACGTTGTACTCACCAAGGTCAAGCGACGTCGGCGTCCAGCGGAAGACACCGTTGCTGGGATTGAGCACCGCGCCAGCAGGCAAATTGCGAGCGACATAACTGAGCGGATCGTTATCAGCATCCGTCGCGACCATTGCAATGCGAAGCTCTTCACCCACCACCGCCACGCGTCCGCCCGTTGGCGTGATGACAGGTCGTTGATTGATCGGCGAAACATTGATCGTCAGCGGCGTTGATGCCGAAAAACAACCGCCGTCAGTCGCGATCACGTTTAAGTTGTATTGCCCAGCGTCACCAAAACTGGTCCGCCAACGAAGGCTAATCAAACCACTGTCGGTCGTTTGCAAGAACGCGCCGGCGGGCAAGCCGGGAACGGTAACATTCGGAATGCCTCCGTCGAGATCAAAGGCCGCAATCGAAACGACGATCTCGCTGCCTTCAAAGCCAGCCACTGGCGGGATCACGCTCAAGCTCGGCGCTCGATTGGTTTGCGTCACCGTGAAGCTGAACTCACTCGACGACCTCGCCATGCCATCGGACGCCGTGGCGGTGAATGTGTATGTACCCGCGGCCTCGAAACCGGGCGCGTAATGGACGTCGCCCGTGATCGGATTGAGCGTCGCACCGACCGGCAAACCGGTGGCGGTGAAAAAAACGTCGTCACCGTTGGGATCGCTCGCAAGCAACGTGAACGCCAGCGGTGAACCTTCGGCAACACTGCCAATTGCAATCGGAGTGATCGAGGGAGCTTGATTGGAGGTGCGAACAGTCACCGTGATCTCTTGGCGATCATCCAGAGGCAAGTCTTGACCCAAATTGCCGCTATCGGTCACCACGATCTCGATTGGATACTCACCCACGTCGCCCGCGGTTGGCGTCCACGACAAGCTCGCTTCCCCGTAACGAGGCCCAGGCACCAACGTCGCTCCGCTCGGCAAATTGCTCGACGAAAACACCAACGGATCTTGATCCAAGTCGCGAGCCCGAACGGTGTATGTCAGCGGTTGACCCACGACAGCGACCAAGTTGGGAATGTCTGACAATACAGGCGGCGCATTGACCACGTCGACGGAAACGTTGAACGTGAATTCACCTGTCGCAATGTTTGCTGCGCTGCCGTTGCCATCGTCAGTCGCTCCAATCGTGATCGCGTAGTCGCCTCGATCGGTCAGCGACGGAGACACGGTCAGTGACGCGGTGCCATCGCCGTTGTCGACCAACGTCATGAAGTCAGGCAGCGGCGAAAGTTGTCCGACAATCAAATCTGCAAAGCCAGCGGTGATCGAAATCGGATTGCCTTCCGGATCGACGGCTTCAATCGGAATCACGAGTGTCTCGTTACCGTTGACGTTCTGAAACGCAATCGGAGAAACAATCGGAGCAGCGTTGACGTCGAGGACATCAATGATCAGCGTTCGTGTTGCGGAAGTCGCGCCAAAGTTTCCGTCGCCATCGTCGGTGACGGTGATTCCAATTTCATAACGACCTGCTGCATCGAACGCAGGCGTCCAGCGAATCAGTTGAGCTTCGGAGATGAATTCCGCATCGACGGGGAAATCGGTCAGCGTGAAATTGATCGGCGGTGCTTCAAAGCCAGCGACATCGAAGGTTCCATCGGGAGCGATCGTGGGCGGCGAGTATGGGTTGTCCGGATCAACCGCGTCGACGTAAATCTCGATCGGTTGTCCTTCGTAAATCACGCGGCGCGGAATGTCAGCGATCGTGACTTGGCCGTTGACGTTGTCGACTGTGATCGTCAGACCTGTCGTCGCGGTCAACTCGCCATCGGAAACCTGAATCGTCAGCCCGTAAGTGCCGTTTTGATCAAAGCCCGGTGCCCATTCAAAACGCCCTGTCACCGGATTGATGCTCGCTCCGATCGGCAGCGCGACTGAGGAATACGTCAGCGAATCGTTTTCAGGATCGCTCGCGTTGATGTTGAACGACAACGTGTCGCCTTCACGAACGCTGCGATCAACGAGACTCGAAATCACGGGCGATTGATTCTTGTTGAGCACCACGATTTGCAGGTCCATCGTCGATGATGACGTGCCATCGTCCGCCATGATTTGCACATTGCGATAGCGGCCCGACGATTGCGATGTCGTTTGCCAAACCAGGACGCTGCGATCGGCATCGAAAAAAGCTCCCGGTGGCAAGTTCTGAATACTCAAGCTCACGTCGTCGCCATCCGTATCGAAGGCTGCAATCGGCAACTCCAACAAGTCACCTTCGACCAGCCGAACGTCATCGGTCGCGACGATTACGGGACGCGCGTTACCGCCAGCCACATTGACAACGAACACTTGCTCGACGAAACCGCCAAGTGAATCGACCGCGCGAATTCGGAACTCGCCTGTGGCCGATGCGTTGGATGTGTTCCAAATCAATCGCGAAGAACCTGGCGCAATCGACGCTCCTTCAGGTCCCTCGACCAAGAACACTGCGGGCGTGGGTCCGTCCGAATCAGTCGCGATCACGTTGTAAGTCAGCGTCGCGCCGAGCGTCGTGTTGGCGGGCGCGGTTGACGTGATTGCAGGACGCTGGTTCTCCAACGCACTGGCGAGCAAGCGTGTTCGGAACGTGATGTCTTCGTTGAGCGGATTGGCGATCGCGATTTGGCGAGTTACCGAGGCACCGACTGCGAGCGTGCCGCGATCCAAATCAAATGTGATCGCTTCGAGGTCTCCGGCAGCAGCGTCAATTAACCTGGCGTTACCCGATTGAGTGAGCCCGTCGAGCATCAAACGAACTTCGCCCGATAGCGCCGTTGGCGACTGATTGGTCACCGTGGCCTCGAACAGAACCAGACCATCGACGCGATTGATTTGAGTTCGCGTGACGAGCAAATCAGTCGATGTCGTCAAATCGGCGAGCACTCCGAAGTCGGCTGCAAACGGAGCACCCAGCGAATCGCCATCAACACTCTTGAGCTGGCCAACGATTGACAACTCGAAACTGCCCGTCGCCAGCGGCGCGTGAGTGAGCGTGACTCGGCGGCTGACGATGTCGTAGCTCGCCGAACCGATGTTGATCGTTTGACCGTTGGACGTGTCGATCAAACGGTAGCTTGTTGGATCATCCACGCCGCCTTGGCCTTCAGCCATGTCGACGTTGAACGTGATCGTCGAGCGTCGCGTCGCCGGTGCAGCCACGCCACCATCGACAGGCGAACTGCCGACAACCAACGCTACGGCGGTCGGTGCGAGCGAGTCAATTTGCCCGCTTTGAGTCAGGAACAAACGGCCGTCAGGATGCACGGCCAGGAACTCACCGCGCGACCCGTCGACTGCCATTGGCGTTTGCTGACGCGAAGCCAAGTCGATCGCGATCAAGTCTCCCGCTTCGCCTTCGACACTCGCCTCGGTGCTAACAATCATCAAGCCTGCAAGTGACGATCCAGCGGGACCAAACACGATGTCTTCGGCTGGAGTATCGAGCGCGATCGTTTCCACCACGATACCGCGGTTGTTGAAGCGCAGAACTTCACCGCCATTGGGCCAACGTGTCGCCCACAATCGACCTTCGTTGTCGAAACGCATTCCGTCGACGCGAATTCCGGAGAACGTTGACGTGGTTCCGGCGACGGTGTCGAAGATGTTGATGCCATCGTGAGTGGCGAAATACAACTTGGTTCCATCGGGTGAGACTTCAAGTCCGAGCGTAGCCGTGACGGGAACGCTGCGAATGATCGCGCCGGTTGATTTGTCAATCGAAATCAATTGACTGCCGCCTGTCGTCGCCCAGAGCGTGCCGTCTCTCGTGAAAGCAATGTCGTAAACAGGAGTCGCAAGCGTGAATCTTTTGAGCGCGCTTGCCAGCGTTCCGCCGCGAACGTCGAATTGATAGAGCTCGTTTCTTCCCGCTCCGCCGGTCACCCATATCGAGTTGCCCGATGGATCGACCACCACACCCAGAGGCCCAATCCCGGCGCCGGAATCAGCGAACCCGGTCACCAAAGCTTCCGCGACAAACGGTTCGTAGAACGTTTCAAAACGGCTTGGACGCAGCGGCGTGCGCGAGCTCGCGACTTGGTCCTTGAGCGCGACAAACACCAAACTGCCCGGCGTGGCCGATGGCGGAGTCGGCGGTGGCAGCGGTTGTTCGTTGGTGAAGGAAACTTGCGGCGGCGTGCCCAAGTTGATCGAGGGATTGTAGGCTGGCACGAAGACACCGGCCGGAGCTCGTTCGACGTTGCCAGCCAAGTCGGAAGACAGCACGATGAACCGGAGCGTTTCGCCAGGATTTGATTCAAACACCAATTGAGTTTCGGTACTTCGCCGGAGTATAGCCAAATACGATCCTCCGTCTCGCGAGACGTAAACGCTTTGATCAGCAACGCCTGAACCGCCCGCATCATCGATCGCTGACCATGAAACCTGCGTTTGAGTTTCCGAAAGCGGAGTCACCGTGAACGTCGTTGTTGGTGCCACGGTATCGAGCGTGCCTTGGAACACGCGAGTCTCGATCGGATCGGTTTGATCGACGAACACGCGCGCACTCGTTTGCACTAGCGTTCCGGTGGGCACGTCTCGTTCGGCCAGCAACCAATAACCAACCGACGCCGATTGACCGGGGCGCAGGAAGCCGCGATTAACATCTTCGATCAACAATCCAGTTTCCGGATCGATCGCGCGCAACAACCAAGTCGCAGTTCGCGTGTTGACGTCGACTCCCGCTGAAACTTGCAAGACGAATCCCTGTGAACCGGTGAAGTCAATCTCGCCTGAATACGCCGCGCGACCCGCAGGCACGTCGATGTTCAGATCTCCGAGAGTGAAATCGCTCAGTTGGAACGTTCTCACATCGAGCGACGGATCAATCGACTGAACGATACGGAGCTCGCGAACAGCCGCACCACTATTGATCGCTTGATCGACAGTGATCTCAAACGGCAACAGCGTATTGGCCGGCAAGAAGTTTTGCTCGCTGAAGCCAGTTGGGCCAAGCATAGCCGCCGTTTCGCTGCTGGTGCCCGTGCCGACGAAGAAGCGATCAAAATCAGGAGCCTCGACGTCCAAGAAACTGAAGATTTCCTCAGGCACGCCCGCGCGGATTTCAAACGCGACTTGGCGTGTTCCCAAGCGACTGCCCAAATCGAACTGTGATTCAGCCGGGATTTCGCGACCACCAAAAGCGTCAGGCGTCTCACCGGACAAATCGCGAATCAGATTCACCAGTTGCAGTGCCAAAGCTTCTTGCTCAGGCACCGAACCGGTCGATTGCACCGCATCAAACGCAGCCGAGAAAGCACCGCCGGCCAGCGACGTGTAGAGACTCGGTAACATTCCGACCAAACGGCGATCCGTACTCACTTCCGCGGGAACATCTTCGTCACGCAGCAACCCCGCGTCGCGAAGCGCGGTCAAATAGGTTGCCACCCACGTCGCTTCGTTGGTGATCGCGCCGCTGAACGCGGTCGGCAAATCGGTAAGCGTCAATAACCTGGCTCGCGCGTCAATCGCGATCTGCGATTGATAGGCAACGTAGTCCGCGGCGGACATCGGCGTCACGGATGAATGAACGTAGAAGTCAAACGATATCGCTTCAAGTTCACCGGGACTCAAGTCCTTCAAGAATCGCGGGTTCTCTTCCAGTATCGCTGGCAGTTCCGGATAAACCTGAACGAAGAAGCTCGTCGACGCAATCGCAGCGGCTGGCAAGTCGAACACGAACGCTTCGCCGGTGTAGATGCCATCGACATTCAACAGCGTGTCAATGTTTTGCCCGGTCGCATCGCCACCCGCGTCGATGCCCAAGTTCGAGGTCACTCCCAACGCTTCGCCAGGGATCAAACCATCGCTGGGGTTTGCTATCCGCGGCACATGGATCGACCACTGCACATACGGCGTGTCGATGTTGTTCAGCGAAGCAGCCGTGACGTTGAAAATGCCGGATTCGCCGAGCCCGATCAAATTCGGCCCGCCCATGCCGATGTCGGCATCCAACTCCGTCGCGGGTTCAACGAGCAGTCGGTGTGGAACGTTCGCGTTACTGCCATCGGGGTTGGTGACCACAACGTCGTACAAACCGAGCTCGGCCTCGGTCAGGTCAAAGATCGCGACAATGCGAGTCGCATCGACGATCAGGTAATCAACAGGAATATGTTCGTCGAACTGAGGACGCACCAGCTTCAACGTCGCCAGCGGATCGAAATCGGCTCCGCGAACTTCCACAGTCGCGAACGCGGCATCACCCAAGCGATCGGGCGTGACCGAAGTGATCTGCAGAGGCAGCAGCCTTGCATTGAGCTCGATCGGGTTGTTCGCGTTTCCTCGAATGAATATGTAGTACCGTCCACCCTGAGTTCTCGGAACGAGAGCTCGCTGCGAACCACCCAGCGCACCTTCAAACGCTGCGTCAAAGTCACCTGAATTCGGCACTCGTTCATACGCCGCGTAAAGTTCTAGCGATGCACCGGCGCTGTCGGCGGTCAGTTCCAACGTTTCGCCAGCGGGCACGTCGATCGAATAAACGAGCGTGTTGCCGACATCGAGAGAAACGATTTCAGGAACATCAAGCAACAATCGCGGCGTCGTGATCTCGATTTGACTGGCCGACGGCGTGTTGTTGTTCAGCCGCAATGCTCCTTCAAAAATATCGTCGAACACATCGACGCGGCCAATCACGGTGTAAGGACCGGGCAGAGTCGCGGGCAACGTCACCGTCACGCTGCCGCTATATATTTGACCTGGCAACAACGTTCGCTCGGGTGTGTCCGATGTCAAACCCGTTTGCGTGATCAGTCGATCATCAAAGGTGTAGATCGCATCACGCGACAGATAAAAAGCATCGTCCCAAATTCCAGTCGCGGGAGTCGTTCCGGCATTTCGAACCACGTAACTGATCGTCAGCGTGCCATTGTTACCAACGGAGGTGCGATCAAAGGTCACCGAGTCCATCACCAGGTCGGTTGGCGGTGGCAATTCAATCAAGATCGGATCAATGCTGACCGTTCGATTGTCGTCCTCATTCGATTCGATCACTTCACCAAGAGGTCGGATGTTACGAATCGGATCGATCACCGTGATCACGTAATATGGTCCTGTGATTCCCCTCGGCATACGCGCTGTGATGTCCGATGTAATCACGCCGCCTGCTGCAATCACGTCGTCGAACTCGACCGTGCTCAGCAATCGGTCGCTACGCGGATCAAGCGTGTTGTCGCGAGACAAATAGACCTGAACGTCGAACGGCAATTGACGCGACGGCACAGGCCCGCCGCCTATGTTGGACAGATCAAACGAGATTGGCATCGCTTGCCCGGTTTCCAAACGATCCGGAACGTCGATGCTGGTCACTCTCAAGTTCGGTCGTTGGGCCAAGTTGACTGTGATCGGAGTCGACACCACATTGTCGATCTCATCGTCGAACTCCAGCACGCGTCCCATCGTCGAAGTTTGACTGATTCGAGTCCAACCGGTCGTGGAGGGATACGGGAGCGCGTACCCTGTCCGTTGGTTGTAGTTTTCTGTGAACACCGAGTCGGTAGCGACCAAAATGTAGAATGTGCCGTTGATGTTTTCAGGCAATAGCACTTGTTCGCTGACGTCATAGAACTGACCCACTGATAACGCGCCGGTGTGTCGCAAACTGGCGATCGGCAAGTCGTACGAATCGAGCGAAGGGTCAGTCGAAATGTAAACGACGTCATTCCAAACCGCTTCTCGAGTAGCTCGAGTTCCGTTGTTGGTGATACGGAACGCAACGTTGGTCAGGCCACCAGAATCAGCGGGAGTTTGGACAACGAGGTTCGAGATTTCCAAGTCGGCTTCGCGGTAAGTGACTTCGACTGGCGCTCCGACAGAAATGTTGTTGGTCTTATCGCGGCGTTCCCAGTTCGTGTCGGAAAACAACGTGGGCCAGCGTGGGAACGATCCTTCACTCGGTGCAGTAAAGGCTGGCCCGAAGCGATTTACAGCCAAATCGGTTAACACATGAACATAGAACACGTCATCGCCACCGACCGGCATGGCAACGTTGACCGTGCGAGTATACGACTCACCCGGGCCAAGGGGATTGCCGCCCGTTTGAATCGTCAGCCGCTGAGCCAACGTCGCAGTCGAATGGCTGAACACAGGGTTTGGCGAGACGTAAACCTTATCTTCCCAAAGGAGCGTACTCTCGCTCGTCGCCGAAGTGCCCTCGTTGGTGACCGTGTAAGTCAGCGACACGTTTTCGCCGCTGAACGCCGCGTTGGGATCAACGGCGATCGACGTGACTTGCAAGTCGATGAATGCGTCCGTGATCGTCGACGCGGCCGCTCGGGTGTTGTTGTTGGTGAATGGGCCTTCGAAAACAGTCTCGAGAACGTTGGTCGGGCCAGCCAGAATCGCTCGCAATTCCGTTGCCGTGAATTGGTTCAAATCAGCCAGCGATACTTCTAGTAACGGCTTGCCGGTCGCCGCTTCGATTCGTTTCAGAATCGCGCCGACTTCCTCAAGCAACGACGGTTCCGTCGTGATCGCAATCTTTGGATCGAGGTTCGTGCGAACGATGAAGTGGCTGCCTTTGGCTGAAGGAGGCAGTGTGAATGTGGCTGTCTCGGTGTAGTCGTCGCCGACATCGAGCACCCCGTCGTGCGGCAGCGCGAACACTAACGTGTCGCTGTCATCGAACACGTCATCGTTGGAAATGTAGATTGCATCGGCCCAGCGCACGCGATCGGTCGGCGCGGTGCCGCGATTTTCGACTCGCCATGAAACCGTCACTTGTTCGCCGCCCGTCGCGGTCGCGTCCGCTGTCACTTCACTGACCTGCAAATCCGCGGGCGGCGTTAATAACACCGTCATCGGTGTGGCTTTGAAGTTGTTGCCGTCGATATCGTTGGGCGCGTCTGGATTCAAGTTCGTCGCGAACTGGTTCTCAAACACTCGGTCGAACGGATCGGTAAACACCGTGATGAAGAATTGGCCTTCGGTGAACGCAGGCAAATTCACAGTGACCGTGTTCTCGTAGAACTCACCCACCCCGAGCGCTCCCCGACGCGTCACGCTGCCGAGCAACCGGTCACCGCGTCCCGGCGTGGGTCGGTCGACGTCGCGAGTGAGCCAAATTTGATCAGTCCACGAAGTTGCCGTCGTTGGTCCAACTCCTTGATTGGAGACACGGTAACGCACCACCACGGGCGAATCATCAAATGATTCAACAGGAGCGACCACGTTGGAAGTGACGAGGTCTGGCGGCGGAACCGGGATCGCGTCGATACTGATCGGGAACGCCAGCGTGTTGTTTTGTTCGCCGGTTAGAGAGTTGTTGGGAGCTTCGGAGACTTGATTGCGATCATCGGTCTTGACGATGATGAACGCGTTCGCGCCGGACGCTCCGCGCGGAAGTTCGAACGCAAACGTCGAAGTGTACGTTTCGCCAACACCCAGTGCGGATCCGTTGTTGATAAACGTGTTGGTTGACCCGAGTGGCGTGAGCGGAATGTCGCCGCCACCGAGTTGATTGTCGTTGAGCGAAAGATAAACCCGATCTGACCAACGCGATCCACCGGTCGGCGTTTGGACAGCACCAAAGTTCTCGACGATCCAGCTCACATCGATCACTGTTCCTGCTGTTACTAATGTTGCAGTGGGAATGAGCGGGTTTTGGCGAACTTGCAAGTCGGGACGCGGCTGAGCGGAAATGGTGATCGGTGCAGCGCTGCCGATGTTCGACACGTCCGTTTCATCGCTCTCGCTAATCCGACGACCGCTGTCGGTTTGCACGCTGACGACGTAACCGCCCAACACTCCGGGCAACTGAACGAGTTCTGTTCGCGTGTACGATTGGCCTGGCGCGAGCGGATCGACGCGGCTGAACGTGCCCAGCGTGATGCGAGTCGATGGTTGACCGACGGGCGAGAGATAGACGTAGTCGTTCCAAGTTCCGACCGCGGAATCAACGCCAACGTTTTCAACTGTCCAAGACACTTCGATGCTGCGAGAATCCTGGGCCGCTGTCGGCGACGTGACGCTCTGCACTTCCAAGTCAATGTCTAGCGGCGGCAATCCTGTCAGTTCAATCGGCGCGGTCACTTTGCGGTTGCCGTTCTCGTTGAACAGAAACTCGTAAGGGCCAGTGGTCTCGACAACGATGTACTTCGTACCATTTGCAGTTCGAGGAATCTGAACCAGACCCGTACGATCGTAACTGCTGCCGACCGGCAAGGCTCCGAAACGACTGAACGATCCAAGCAGAATGCGACCCGCGGTTCCCGCCTCATTGTCCGCCAAAAACACGCGATCGGACCAACTGGTTTGATCCGTTGTCGCGATGCCAACGTTGCTGACCGTCCAGTTCACTTCGATCGTCTCGAGTCCCCCTGCTTCGGTCTCCGTCGTCACGCTGTCGATGAACAGATCCGAGAACTCGCGTGGCGCGATCACGATTTGCGAACTCGGCGAGGCAACGTTCGTTGCGGTCCCCAATTCAAACACTTGATTGTCAACGTCCGTTTGCACGAAGAGCGTGAAACGTCCACTCGTTCCCGCGGCAATCGGCAAGACTTCTGTTCGCGTGTAAGCAGCGTCAGCGCTCAAGCCTATCGATCGGGCAAATTTTCCTAATTGAACGTCGTCAGAATTGCCCAAGACTGCGTCGCGAGACAACACGATCGAATCAAACCACTGATTCGTCCGGCCTGGTCCTTCGCCTTCGTTGCGAACGGTCCACGACACCGTCAGCTCGACTGGGTTTCCCACCAACAACGATTGACTGGTCACATTGGACACGGTCAGGTCCGCGTAGGGAAACGTCGTGATCGTGAACTCGCTTGAAACTGCTGGCGGGCTAGATTCTCCTACACCTTCTGAAATGGCGTTTCGTGAATCAGGAACAACGATCAAGTAGCGAGAGCCCGACACGCCATCGGGCAGCGTGATCGTCATGCTGCCGTTGTAAGTCGCAGAGATGGCCAGCGATCGTGATTGATCGATCTCAGTCAGCAACACATCGGACGCGTCAAGATTCGGGTCGGAGGAAAGGTAGACTGCATCCTTCCAACTTCTTTGCGTCAAATCCAAGGTTCCGTTGTTAGCGACGGTGTAGTTAAACGTCAGTCCTCCGCCGCTGACGAGGGAAGTTGGATTGGCAACCGAAACGACAGTTGCAACAAGGTCAGGCAGCGGCAAGGCAGTGACGGCGAACGGAACACTAACACCTGTGTTGTTGTCTTCGGCGGCCGGTTCGACTACGCGATTGAGCGCGTCGGCGACGACGATGATTCGGTAATTTCCATTGGCGAGCGAGTTGGGGATCGTGATTTGTTGCGTCGCCGTATACGCGGCACCAGCGCCAATCGCACCGCCGCGCGTGAACGTTCCCACCAGCACATCGCCGCTTTCAAGAGTCGCGTTGCTGCTAATGTAGACTCGATCCACCCAGCTATTGACGTCCGAGATTGCGGTTCCCTGATTTCGAACCTGGTAATTGATGTCGTATTGCCCCCCGCGTCCCATCGACGTCGGAACCACGATTCGTTCAACGACAAGGTCGACAGGGCTGGTGACGAAATTGATCGAGATCGCTTGAGAACGCGTGTTGTTGCCGTTGTTGAACTCGAATACGCGATTGGTCGAATCGGATTGCACAAACAGCGTATAGTTTCCTGTGATCCCAAAGGGAATAGCGGCACTGATTGACGCGTTATAGGTTTCTCCAGGATTGAGATTCTCGGCAATGTTTGCCGTGCCCAACACAATGTCATCCGCGTTCCCAGGAAACGCATCGGCCGACAACGTCACCCGGTCGAACCAGGTGTTGTCAACAAAGATTCCCTCGTTTACTCCGACCCATGACACCGTAATGGTCTCGCCATTGTCGGCTGATGACGGTGCGGAGATCGACTGAACTTGCAAATCCGGCGTTGCGAACGTGATCATCCCCGTGAAGCGATCATCTCCCGGCTCACCGAATGTTCCGTCACCATCCTGGTTCATTGGGTTGCCTGAGGGGTCCGAGATGTTAGGGCCGATCAGGATTGCGTAGTCACTCGGCGATGACTGAGTCGCGAAGCGAATGTTGAAGCGGTCGTCTGCCAAACGATCGATGCGAGAAATCGGGATCGTCCCGCTGGGTCCACTGAACTGAATGTCGGCAGTCGTGAACGAGCTGACGTTGATGGGTTCATCGAAACGAACCTCGAGCACGTTGAACGGTGACGTGGGATTTCCGGGCGTAACGGACAGCACACGAGGCCCGCCAGCGTCGACGCCAAACGTTGTCGTGAACGCATCTTGACCCACTTCGCCTGGCGTACCATCCGCGTCCTGGTCCATTGCGGTTCCACCAAGATCGTTGATGTTTGGTCCAATCGTAAAACTGTACTGACCGCCCGTGAACTGTTCGGCAAAGCTCAGCCGGAAGGTTTGTGGAGCAACAAGCGAGATCGACATGATCGTGATTGGGCCATTGGGACCTGTAGCAACGATATCGCTTGCCGTGAACGACGACAGCAAAATGTTTTCGCTAAACCTTACGTCCACCGAAGACACCGATCCGGATATCGTTCCCGAAGGAGTGAACTCGGTAACAAACGGGCCGGCACCGGTTAGCAGCAAGGTTGATTCGTAACGATCTTCGACTTCTCCGTCGATCGCATCCTCGTCGCTGTCCATGCGCGTGCCCGCCTCGTCGGAGATACCGGGACCAACGATGATGTCGTATTCGCCATCCGCGGTGCTGCGTTCCAAGTTGATTTGATAACGAGTGTCGCTGATTCGTTGCACGCTGGTGACGGTCACGATGCCAGCGGGTCCAACGACACGCACGTCGTTGGACGAGAAACTTCCTTGGTCAATCGGTACGTTGAACTCAATCTCGAACGATTCCAGGGCACCGACCTGGGTTCCCGACGGCGACTGAGAAATGACTCGAAGCGGTTGCCGGTCGATGGTAATCGTGCTGACGTAGACATCCGACGCTTCTCCGCCGATTCCGTTGTTGTCCTGATCCTGCAGGTTTCCCAGAACGTCGCGCACGGAGGGTTCGATCCGCAACTGATACTCGCCGTCGAATGGTTGCGGTGGAAACGAGATACGGAACGTCGTGTTGTTTGCATCGATGGGTTCGACACCCAAAGTCAGGATAGGGCTTTGCGGCGGCACGACGGTTGTCGAAACAGCAAGCCCATCAGACGCACCCACCAGCTTGAAGGTACTCGCGTTGAACGTGGCAATCTCGCCCGCGGCGGCAGCCAATTCAAATCCACTTGCAGAAACTCGTTCGGCCATCAACATCCGCAGCGGGTAATCGCCCGCTGCCGGGAAATCAAATACGACCAACGAAGGCACGGCCACGTTGGTGGATCCACCGACAGCGGTGAAGTCACCGATTTGCAGGCGGAATGCATCATCAGCGCCAACTGCGAATGTCCACTTGCCAGCCGTTGGAATCGAGATGGTTGAAGTCGCTTCGAGGATGTAGTAGTTGATGTCACCAGCGCCAAACAAAACGGTTTGACTATTGGGATAGCTACCCGCTGTCGGCCCGTAGTTGATCGTGGCAACGTTCTCGCGCCGCACGCTCTGCTGCAGATTCGGCGATAGAAGAATCTGCTCAGCAAGATCGATCGCAGGTGTTCCAAAGTTAAAGTTTGGTTTGATAGCTCGCACCGAGAAGCCCGCCACCACCTCCGCTGGATCGTAGGTTTCAAAGAGCGCCTTGGTCGCCGGGTCAAGTAACGAAACGTTCTTGGAGTTGATCGAATCGAGATCAACAGGCTCGCTAAAGGTGACAGTAACCGAAGACAACACCGACGACGTGGTCACACTAGGGACTTGCGAAACAACTCGCGGGCCAACCAGATCGAAAACGAAGGGTCCGTTGAACGCTGCACTCATCGCAACGCCCACGACTCCGACGATGTCGGGACCAACCGAGAGCGTGTAATTTCCGGCGGTTTCCAGTGGTTCACTCAGGGTCAAAACGACCGTACGACTATCCGTGAACTCAAAGCTGGCGATTCCAACCGACGCGGGACCACTGATTGAGAAGTCAGACAGTTGCACTGAGCCGGCGTCAACTGACGAGTCAAAAGTGATCTGCAATTGATCGGTCGGATCCACTGTGTCGATCAGCGTTCCATTGTCACGTAGCGATACGATCTCGGCATTCGACACGCTGCGTTCGACGATCGAGACCTCGTCGATCAGGCCAGTAAATGGAGTGGCACCGGCGACCGCGTTTCCTCCGATTCGAGTCCCCGTCGCGCTGGGGCGATAGCTCGTTCCAAAATTGCTGCTGGTGGCCAGGACTCCGTTGACGAAAACAAAGATTTCGGTTCCGCGAACCGTTGCCGCAACGTGAGTCCAAGTCCCAGGCGTTGCCGCGATTCCGCTGTCTGCGATACCTCCAGCGCTGATGCCTGCGTACTTTCCGTCATTGATCAAAATGCCCCAGTCAACGGTCGTGTTGGTGATACCCGCAATGCTGACGCGCCCGGTCGGAACCACGGATGGGTTGACCCAAGCCGCTACCGTCCATTCGTCCTGAGGTGCCCAGGTTCCAAGATTGATTTGATCATTATCGTCGAGCGAGAACGCTTTGCCTTCGATCCGACCAGGGCCGTAGCTAGGGTTCCCGATCAAGTAACCATCACGCGTGCCCGATTCGTCACGCGCGTTTTGATTTGCTTCGTAACGATGGTGAATCGGCGCTTCAATTCGCGGCAATCGCTTCAACAATCTGACGGTTGGCCCGAGCGGACGCGGCGGCGCGGTTAGAAACGATCCGTAGTTCACAAAGTTGCTAACGTTGCCGCCGGACGGATTGTTGTTGACGACTCCGTCGATCCCCGACGGATCATTCGGACCAAGTGGATGTCCCCAGTAGTTGCCAGTGAACACGGCACGCGCTGGATTGGTGCCAGAATGGAAGACCGCAAACTCCGTCTGTCCAACAAAGCTGCTGCCCGATGCGGTTGCGATTCCGGTTGCGGCCAACTGAACGCCGCGAGTTCCCCCAAGGATGTCACTGTCGACAATCGAAACGTTGCCGCCATCCACGCGAATTCCAATCGACGCACTGTCAACAATGGTTACCGAATCCAACAACGGCGAGCCCGCATCGATCTCGATTCCTTCGCTACTGCTGGATTCAATACGAACGTTCGTCAGCGTCACAACACTGCCATCGGTACCGGCTTCCCCTTCGTTAATGTAGACCCCCCCGAAACTGCCGCTGCCGCCGTAACGCACCTCGACGTTGGTCAAACGTGAATCACCGTGATAGAGATAGATGCCTGTCCAGTCGCCTCGGCTCGGTGTGGTCAGGTTGCCATCGGCGTTGGAATCGCCACCGACCGTGTCGTCGAAAAACGACGTGAAGACGATCGGTTGATCTCCAGTCCCCTCAGCAAGCAGCACGCCGCGATCGGAGGAACTGGAGCTAATGTCTACGCTGGAACCTAGCTTGATCACGCTGCCCGGCGCGATGGTCAGTTGTCCTTGTCCGTTGATAAAGACGTCACCGGTCAAGTGAGCTGGCAAGCCACTGAAGTCCCAGGTCCGGGTGTCGGTGATCGTGCCACCAGCCAATTGCACGTGATCGCCAGCGAAGTTCCCGCGGGCAGTGACACCGTCGTAGACCGGCTGCGACGCAAAGGCCTGTTCGATCGCGACACCGCTGCTGTCGATGATGTTGACGCTGCGAAGAATCGGTCGGCCGCTATCGATTCTGATTGCTTTGAATTCGCTGGAAACGATCTGCACGTTCTCCAACGTGATTTGCGACCCATTGGTACCGGCTTCCGCTTCGACGATGTAGACCGCCCCCGAATTCCCGCTGCCGCCGTAACGCACCTCGACGTTGGTCAAACGTGAATCACCGTGATAGAGATAAAGACCTGTCCAGTCGCCTCGGCTCGGTGTGGTCAGATCGCCATCGGCATTGGAATCACCACCGACCGTGTCGTCGAAAAACGACGTGAATACGATCGGTTGATCTTCAGTCCCCTCAGCAAGCAGCACGCCGCGATCGGCGGAACTGGAGCTAATCTCTGCGTTGGAACCTAGCTTGATCACGCTGCCCGGCGCGATCGTCAGTTGTCCTAATCCGTTGAGATAAATGTCACTGGTCACATGAGCTGGCAAACCACTGAAGTTCCAGGTCCGAGTGTCGGTGATTACGCCACCAGCCAGTTGCACGTGATCGCCAGCCAAGTTCCCGCGGGCAGTGACACCGTCGTAGACCGGCTGCGACGCGAAAGCCTGTTCGATCGCGACACCGCTGCTGTCGATGATGTTGACGCTGCGAAGAATCGGTCGGCCGCTATCGATTCTGATTGCTTTGAATTCGCTGGAAACGATCTGCACGTTTTCCAACGTGATTTGCGACCCATTGGTACCGACTTCCGCTTCGACGATGTAGACCCCACCGAAATTACCGCTGCCGCCGTAACGCACCTCGACGTTGGTCAAACGTGAATCACCGTGATAGAGATAGATGCCTGTCCAGTCGCCTCGGCTCGGTGTGGTCAGATCGCCATCGGCGTTGGAATCGCCACCGACCGTGTCATCGAAAAACGACGTGAATACGATCGGTTGATCTTCAGTCCCCTCAGCAAGCAGCACGCCGCGATCGGCGGAACTGGAACTAATCTCTGCGTTGGAACCTAGTTTGATCAGGCTGCCCGGCGCGATGGTCAGTTGTCCTAATCCATTGAGGTAAATGTCACCGGTCAAATGGGCTGGCAAACCACTGAAGTCCCAGGTCCGTGTGTCGGAGATCACGCCACCAGCCAGTTGCACGTGATCGCCAGCCAAGTTTCCGCGGGCAGTGACACCGTCGTAGACCGGCTGCGACGCAAAGGCCTGTTCGATCGCGACATCGCCGCTGTCGATGATGTTGACGCTGCGAAGAATCGGTCGGCCTCTAACGATTCGAAGTCCTTCGGAACCGCTGGAAACGATTTGCACGTTCTCCAACTTGATCTGCGACCCATTGGTACCGGCTTCCACTTCGTCAATGTAGACCCCACCGAAATTACCGCTGCCTCCGTAACGCACCTCGACGTTGGTCAAACGGGAATCACCGTGATAGAGATAAATACCTGCCCAGTCGTCTCGGCTCGGTGTGGTCAGATCGCCATCGGCATTCGAATCGCCACCCACTGTGTCGTCGAAAAACGACGTGAATACGATCGGTTGATCCTCCGTCCCTTCAGCAAGCAGCACACCGCGATCGGCGGAACTAGAGCCAATCTCTACGCTGGTACCTAGCTTGATCACGCTGCCCGGCACGATGGTCAGTTGTCCTTGTCCGTTGAGATAGATGTCACCGGTCAAATGAGCTGGCAAGCCGCTAAAGTCCCAGGTCCGGGTATCGGCGATCGCGCCACCAGCTAGTTGCACATGATCGCCAGCCAAGTTTCCGCTAGCCGTGACATTGTCGTACGTCGGCTGCGCCGCAAAAGCCTGTTCGATCGCGACATCGCCGCTGCCCGTGATACTAACGTTCCGAAGAATCGGATTCCCACGGTTAAGTTGAAGCCCCTCCGATTCGCTGGCGATGACCTGAACGTTTTCCAGCGTTACAACACTTCCGTTCGTTCCCGCTTCGTCTTCGTTGATATACACCCCACCCAAA
Source organism: Pirellulaceae bacterium (assembly GCA_041741195.1). GTDB lineage: Bacteria > Planctomycetota > Planctomycetia > Pirellulales > Pirellulaceae > JBBSJZ01. The sequence continues at coordinate 23,987 of JBGSKM010000060.1, read as the reverse complement.
CTATCACCGCCGCCATAGCGAACTTCCACGTGGGTCAGACTGGAATCACCGTGATAGAGATTAATCGCTCCCCAGCTTCCAGGACTGGCGGTGGTAGCACCCCCATCGGCATTTGAATCGCCGCCGACGGTATCGTCGAGAATCGACGTAAACACGATGGGTTGATCTTCTGTGCCATCGGCGATCAGTGTACCTCGGTTAAAGCTGCTGGAACCAATCCCGGCGTTTTCACCCAACTTAATCACGCTGCCAGGTGCGACCGTCAGTTGTCCTTGATCGTTGAGGTTGATGTCACCAGTGACGTGAATCGGAATTCCGTCGACATCCCACGTTGTTGTGGAAGTGATGGTTCCACCAGATCTCTGAGCAAAGTTTCCTCCGTTTCCGCTGGCAGTCACATCTCTAAAACTTGCATTGCCGCGATCCGCTAAACTGATTGCCGCTACGTCGCCGCCGGTGAGCTGCAGGTTGTCAAACGACGGAGAACCGCTGACCCACTCGACACCGAAGTCATCACTGTTGATCACGCTGATGTTGCGATAGACACCTGTGGCAGTCCCCGGTGTCGGATCGGCGGACTCGTCGACATAGAGAGCACCTTGGGTGCGACCCGCAAAACGAATCTCTGCGTTGCGAAGGTCCCAATCACCACTCGTTGCTATTAAGGACCCCCAATCGCCCTTCACACCAACAGTTGCACCGGAGGTTAAGTCTTCGCCGACGGTATCATCTCGCGAGCTGGTGAAAATGATCGGGTTGGCGATCGTTCCGAACGCGTCGATCGTGCCCGCACCGGTCAGCGAAGTCGCTGTGGCAAACTTGATCACCGTGCCGGGATCAATCGTCAGTGAGACAGTATCAGGTACGGTAACGTTTCCCGTGACATGGATCGTACCCGACCAGACATCATCGGCAGCCAGGATGCCTGAAACGTCTCGCGCAAGCAGTCGTCGATCTTCTAAGCGTTCGGCAAACACTCGCCGCTTTCTGAGTTTGTCTCGCTGTTGTTGGACGCCTTGTCGCTTAGACTCATGCCTGCCAAGACCAAACCAGTTCTTTTTGCGAACCATCGGTAGCTCAATCGGAAATCGGTGGTATATCGTCGAAAAGTTGCAGCCCCCGGGGTTTCCAAACGGGGTGTTTTGGAAATTTCCCCTTGCAGGGTAACCTATCACTCCCACGGGTGTTATCATGGCGAGGCCGTATAAGCGAATTTATGCGTAAATTCACACCGTTCTTGGCTTGGCGAATGAATCGAAATGACTGCGATTTTTTGAGTTCTGGGTGATAAGGTTTGGTCGCTAGAAGCGTGCAGCCAGACCTGTAAACGTTTATGCTCCAGCCGGATGTCCCGGTTTGGGGAAATTGACTAATGCATTATTGGGGATTTCGATCCCGCCGTCAGGCTCTAAAGCCCTGACTAGGACCTTCACCATGGCTAAGCAGTCTCAACGTTTCTCCTCCCGCAAAAGTTCGTTTGAAACGCTCGAGCGGCGGCACCTGCTAGCCGGTGAGATCCTGTCCTTCCATCTCAACGCGCGAACCGCCGACGATGTCACGCCCCTGACCGACACCACAACGCGGCGCGCGGAAGTCGAAGTGGGTCAGGTCTTCCATTTGGAAATCAGTTACCAGGATTTGCGACCTACGGGAATCGGCGGAACAACGGAGTTCGGAGCGTATTCGATTGGCGTTGACGTGCTCGCCAGTTTGCCTGATGCGATCGTTCCGGTCCTGACCGAAACGCAGCGCATCCTAATTGGCCCAAGTGTTCAACAAGCGGTCGCGGGTTCCGTCGAAGTTTCGCTCGTCGGTGTGAATCGATCGACGACGATTGAGTTCGCTGATTTCGCAAATCGCACCAACCAATCCATTAAAGAGGCTGTCGTTGCACTCGGTTACGATGCCGACCAGATCAAGGTTTCCTCCCGCACCAATTCGGAGGGCATCATGCTCTTTGAGGTCCGCTACAATGACGTTTCGTTCGCGGGTATCGACCTGCCCGATTTGGATTTCGACTTTTCACTCACCGACATCGAAGGTGACAACGTGCTCGTCGACGTCGAGCTCGAATCGGTACCGCCAGTCTTGACTGATGGTTCGATCAACGGGCAAGCGCTGAAGTACAACTACGACACAAATTCACGAACCTACCGCGACAACCAACGCTTCTACGACGCCTTGAATCGCGGCATCTACAATCCGCTGTTAGGATTTGACGAGGTCAACGGCGTCGGGCAATTGTTGTATCTACCGACGGAGTACGGTGTCGATCGTTCCCAGCCGTTCGATGTACTCAGTATTCCCGTCTACATCAATCGCGCCGTTTCCAATTTGGAATTGTCGCTCAATCCCGCTGAACGTTTTCATTCCAACTTGGTGTTCGGGTCAGACACGGAACTGACGAACAACCAATTGCTGTTCGACTCCGCTAACTCAACGATCACGGTTTCAGCCACGGGAGCGATCGACGACAGCCCGCTACGAAACTTCTACTTCACCGCCACGACCCAAACCGGCAGTCAAGGTTTGTACCTGTCCGATGGCCACACAACTCGCATGCTTCGTAATCGCTACGACGGACCGAATTTCGCTCCCCGCGATTTGTTGTTCGCTGCCAATCGTTTGTTCTTCACCGCAACCACGAAGAACGCTCAGCGAGAACTCTTCGTAACCGATGGAACGGAAACCGGTATTCGGCTCCTCACCAATATCAGTGATTCGACCAGCAGCCAGCCGATGAATTTGACCGACGCTGGCGATCGAGTCTATTTCACGGCGCTGCGCTCTGATGGTCAGCGCGAGTTGTACGTCACCGAAGGCGATTTCACGTCCGCTCGCGCCGTTGCCAATCTTACCGGCGACGTTTCAAGCGATCCGCAAGATCTAAAAGTGATTGGCAATTCGTTGTACTTCACCGCCATCAACTCGCGAGGTGAACGCGAACTGTACGTTTCTCAGGGAACCGTTGCGACGACGCGCCCGCTTTTCAATCTTCACGGCCGAGTCAGCAGCGAGCCGCAGAACATCACGGCAATGCACAATAAAATTGTATTCACGGCCAATGCACCCACCGGAACCGCAAGGCACGTGTACGTCAGCGATGGAACGCTCGCGGGTACAGTCCAAATCAACTCGCTCAATCCGGCCAACTTGAACGCGATCGGCGGTCAACTGTTTTTCACTTCTCAAGCCGCAACCGGTTCGCGTGTGTTGATGCGAACCGACGGAACGACAGTCGGAACGGTTGAAATTTTATCGCCCGATGGGTCGAGTTTCGGGAACGTGACCGAGGCAGTCGCGTTCAACGGCGAGCTGTTTTTTGCGGCTCATGGTCCAACCGGCACGGAACTGTTCGCCGCTGGTCTAGTAAGCAAAAACGCTCGCATCGTTCGCAACATTGCAGGCCGTGCCGATGGGCAACCGCGAAATCTGACGGTAATGAACCAGCGATTGGCATTCACAGCGCTGCTGCCCGATGGCTCACGCGAATTGTTCCGCACTGATGGCACTGAAGCGACGACAAAACTGGTAACGAATCTCTATGGAAGCAGTTCAGCCAATCCAGAATCGTTGACACACGTCGGAAATCGTCTCGTCTTTGTGGGGACGTCGCCGGAAGGAGCAAAGGATTTGTACTTCAGTAGTCTGTCGCGATCGGGAACGCTGTTGATCGACGAGGCGATCAACGATGATTTCCAGATGGCTGAGAACATTACCCAAGCGAATATTTCTAAGTTTCAAATCTTTAAGAACCTGACTGGCTCCCTGAATCCTTCCGCTGTGATCCCACTGGACGCAAACCTGGACGGCTTCGTTACCGCTCGCGACGCACTCGTGATCGTCAACTATCTGGCACAACAAAACAACGCTGAAGGGGAGCTCACTGAAATCGAAACCCCGTCGCCGCTGGACGTCAACCGCGACGGTTCCATCACCGCTCGCGATGCCCTGGCCGTGATCAACTACCTAACGATCCAAACCACGGTCGGCCCCGGACTGTCCATCAACGACGATGACGAGTTCCCCATCACCAGCGAACGCGGAGCAGAACAAACCGTGCCCACGTTGTTCTAAGGCCGACAGCGCATCACATCGGATCGTCTAACACTTGAGTCCGTTATGATTAATCTTGGCACCTCAATCAACCTCCACTTTCGGCTGAACTTCCTGGAGGGTCCGAATGGTTACGGAATAGCTCCTGGCATGCTCTCCGTCGCTAGCGACGCGAAGTGTGATGATTGCACGCTCGCCACACTATGCGGTGGATTGCGTGAACCCGACAGGAACTTCTGGTATCCTAATAGACCTAAAAACATGGGATTGGCGGCACGGCGATTTCATCAAAATTTGAATGAAGAATTGGTTTGCCAATTGTCTCGGTAAACCTCTTGGGCGAAAGATTGCTGCGTACCTTCCGGCGCATGCCCTGAGATGGAGATGGCAATGCTTTCGCAGATTGATTTATTTTACGAATGTTTTGATCAGGTCGATGATCCTCGAGTTGTAGGTCGAACCAAGCACCCGCTCAACTCCATTCTGTTCCTGGTCGTCGCGGCATTCGCGACTGAAACGCTGCTCGAGCTCGGTACGGACTTCGTGCCTAGGTCACCACAAACGTCGCTCGACAGTCGCACGTCATTGCCGTGAAGCTTGCGGCTGCCCATCCCGCTCAGCTAATCTGAGCCGGATGTCCGAGTGCTGACATAAAGAAACCGCATACGTCAGCGGCCACCTGCGATGTGGCAATGGTCAACGTCCGAATCATGCATCTGAAACCAGATGCATAGATCGCAATTCGTTACCTGTATCAATGTTTCACACCGGAGTCTACTATGTCTGAAAACGATGCTCTGCAAAACCTTGTGACCAAAGTGGAACGCGAACTACGTTTCTGGCAGGTGGGCCGTACGTTCTCGCTCTTGTGCGTCATTCTTGCGTTTACTGTGGCTGCCAATGACAATCCTGGAATGCCGCAAGTACTACAAGCGCGAGAGTCTCAACTTGTTGATGAAATCGGGACAGTTCGGGCGACGCTAAAGACTCTCGGAGCGAGCAACACACAGCTTAGGCTTTATGGTGGTTTTGGGAAATCTGAGGTAGCGATCGGAGCAAACGAACAGAGAGCAATCGTGGAGCTCTAAAATAACGAGCGGATCAACCACGCAATCATTCAGGCTTACGGATCGGGTGGTGATGTTGTGCTCATGCACCAAACCGTTCAAGATACAGCGATAACGTCCTTGGCGGCGCAAAAGGATCGTACATAAGTCTGGAACCGCTCGTAGGCGATAAAGTCCGAATTCCCGATGCCCCCTGATCCCACGGCCATCGCATCAAATTGGGGCTGGGAACAGTAGTTCCTGATGGAAATCAATGTTCCAACCTGCAAGTTTTCGCTTCCGCTTCAGGCTGTGCTTCGAAGTGTCCCGTTTCAGGAGAGTTGTGATGTAGCGTCGCGTGAACGTAAAGTTCGCAGTTGCATTGGCCGTACGAATCCTGCTCGCATCGGCTAATTTGGGATGGTTGTCTTTGATCGCAAAAATGTAGTCGCCCTGTTTGTCGGTAATCTTCTTGGCAATCGTTTTCTGGGCACCGATGGCATCCAGTGTAATGATCGTTCCCCGGACATCGATAAAGTCCAGTAGCTCGTCGATGGCTGTGATTTCGTTGGTTTTCGAGCCTACTTGGGTTTGCCCCAGAGCGACTCCGTGTTTCGTCGCCCAGGCCGATACGAAATGCAAGGCGTTGGACTTCTCGGCATCTGTATAGGACCCACGAGAAGTCTTTCCGTCGATCGCGATGTGTACCGGTCCGGCACCTTCCTCTGGCAAAGAGGCGCCGTGTTGGCCAGCACACAGTTGGCTGTGCCAATCGACAAGTGCCTGTTGAAACTGCTCGGGTTTGATCAGCGACAAGACCCTGCCAATCGTGTCATGGGAGGGGATACCTGCGGAGAAGTCGGCGAATTGCGAAAGCCAAGCGATTCTTTCATTGCCAAAGTCCTCGATCTCCTCCGGTCCATCCGCATCAGCGATCATCGCCGCGACGACCAGGAACAGAATGGAGTTGAGCGGGTGCTTGGTTCGACCGGTAACTCGAGGATCATCGACCCGATCAAAACAATCGTGAAACAAATCAATCTGCGAAAGCATTGCCATCTCCATTTCAGGGCATGCGTCGGAAGGTACGCAGCAATCTTTCGCGCAAGGGGTTTACCGAGACAACTGGCAAACCAATACTTCATTCAAATTTTGATGCGATCGCCGTGCCCCTGATCCTGACCCGCTACCACTATGCAGGTCCGAGGTTTGCAAGTGGTGTGTGACCACTTTGTTGCGAATTCTTGATTAGCGCACCTGAGTAATTGCTTCGCTGGATGAACAAGGCTGCAATCCTGGTGGCGTCAATATGCTCCCTGGAAACTCCATGTTTAATGATCAGAATCGTTAGCCGAACCAATGAGTTCGCATACGACCGACAACTTCCAATCCCCCCTCTCACCGAGTCCATGGGTGATCAAGTGATCGCGGAGTGAATCCAGCTTTCGCGGCCCAAACTCATTGGCTGGCTCGTCGCCATGCCGCTGGTCAAGCAGGTCGCAGAGATGTAAAAACGGTTGTACTGGCCTTGATTGCCAGCGTGATATGGAAGTTCCCTATGGCGGAGGTCTGCCGTTATGTCTCGCACACGGATGAACAGCTCCGCCAGTTTCTCCGGCCCTTTTGGAGCCGCTTGTCCGTTGCCGTTGTACTCGGCAAGCAGAGCGTAATAGCGTGCATAGCTCTCGTCCGTTCCATGCTTGCCGAAATAGAAGTTCTTACCGGCCAGCGTGACGAGGGCCTGACCCGATGACTTTTGCCGTGACATAGATAGCGTCCTCGTAGGTCGTCCGGTAGTCGAGCTACCGTGAATCGATCGAAATACGAGTCGCACGCCACGTGGCGATAATGACCTAAGTGGTCAATTCGACTGGGGTTATGACAAGTGGGCGATACAGAACTCGAATCTGTGACCTCTGCCGTGTGAATTCGTGAAAAACGCTATCTGAATTCCCTGGTTTTTGCAGTAAATCCCCGTCAATCTCAATCAAAGTCAGTTTATCAAGGTGCGAAAGCTTTCGCAACCAACGGCTTATATCGCAACATTAAACACTACTTCTAGGGGCTATTGAGTGGGTTTTTAGGTAGTCCATTGATAGATGTCCGCAGCTATCGTCACCGGTGAAAGGTCGTCGATCATGACAAGCCAAAACCTAACGGAGCAATCCAGGTCGCTTCGACATCAAACAAAACCGCTGCGTGATCGGACAGGTTGACGTCGCCGATCTTGCCCCATTCGTATTGGACGCTCGAGAGGCGAGGCTCAAGCGAGGTAGTTGCAAAGACTTGGTCGATGCGGAATCCGTTCTTGTTGTTCCAGTACCACGTGAACTTACGAGCGTCAGGGTTTCGGTGACGCCAGACGTCGAGCCAGCCGGATGTACGGACCTGGGCGAACCAGTCTGCTTCTCGGGCGTTGAAGAACTTGGCGTCCTCGTCCAAACCCGGCTCGCCGGTGTTGGTGTCGCCAAAGGCGACGACTTCCCGGTTACGAAGCGATTGGAACTCGGCGATGACGGCATCTTGAAACTGGTACTTGTTGCCGGCGTCGCGAGTAGGAATGTGCAGCACGATCACGTCGAGAGGGAGGGGCAATGGGAGCCTAACATGCAACCAGCGTCCGGTCTCGTGCAAGAGTCCTTGGACAGGCTGTTGTTCAAACGGGTAACGCGACTCCAATAAAAGACGGTATTCATTTGGCTTGTCGGGATTGACCGTCGTGGCTTGATGGATCAGCCCAGAATCGGCTAAGGCGTTGGCGATGCGCTGACTTGGCTTCGTGCCTCGGAACTCGGAGAGGCCCACGATGTCAGGCTGCCATGTTGCAATCTGTTCGGCGATTCGCTCGGCACGGGTTCCACCACCTTGCAGGATATTCCAGGAGAGAAACTTCATTGGGTGATCTCACCAGTAGAATTTCGCCGGGCTGTCTCGCTGCCACGAATCTGTTCCAGGGCCCAGTCGCACGTCGCCAGGAACTTAGCCAGTGCTTCAGGGTTGACCAGTGATTCCAGTCCGAATGTCGGGCGACGGGCCAACGCATCTCTTACTCCGGAGAATCGAGATTCCGATTGTCGATACACTTTGAGTCTTAGCTATAGATTCTTGCGAGGAGCGAAGGGGCCTTGCCGACACATTTGGATCAGACTAAACAGGTCCAACAGTCAACTGAAGCTGTCTATGTAACGATTTCGTACTACCACAACGCACCCAGGTTTGAGCTATGTCTAACGATCTCGCAAGTCCGCAACGTGATGATAACGTGTCGTTTGACCAGGAAACCCAGTGCTTCGACTTCACAGTTAGGATTGATGACATAGACTTTGTAGTGCAGTCGGTTGCACGGAGTGATTGCGATTCTTATGAGAAGATCTTGGGATTGATCACTCACCTTGGCGGGAAAAGCGAGATCACAAGCAACCATTTGGCAGTATTCGTACGAAGCGCGGCAAGGGAGCATAATCTCGAGATTACTTTTTAGATCGCATCCATTCGTGTTCCCGTCGCGCACGGAATTTCCGATCGCGGTAGTATCGCCCCTGATCAACGCGTTTGGTTACGTTGGCGATGTAGACCAAGCGATTCGCTGGGCAATCGGAGTTGCTGCCAAATGCGAATACCACATCTCCTTCCCTCACAATCCTGTGGATTGCCGGCTTGCAAATCTCCAATGACCAGATGTCGCCGTCGAGACATGGAGCCCCTCCAGCATCTACCACAATCTTATAGACATAGATACGAGACTCAGGCATAGGAACGTTCCGACGCTTGTTGAACCAGCGAATTTAAGAGGGTTGTCGATTCTACGCCGAATGCCGCGACTCCGCCTGTGCCTTGAACCACGACATGATCTCGAGAAACTCGTCGACGTGCTGGCCAACGGAGTCGAGCGGTACGCTCGGGGCTTTTCCAGCAGCATTAAACGTCTCGCCAAAGGCTGAAGTGAGTCGCTGGCGAAACTCGCTCATGGTCTCATCCGAGACAATCTGGCTGGCAAAGTTGAGATAGATGCACACGTAACTCCAACTCGTCGCACAACTAAACACAGTCAGTCGCTTCGGCACACCGTTCACTATCCCTTGAACGTAAAATCCAAAGCTCGCATTCGCTGTCTTGCTCGAAGACGTGACGGGACCACCGAAACTATTCCGTTTCGCAAATTGATACAGTCGATCCGTTACGGGGTTCCCTAACTCTCGAAACTCCGCCTCGACCTCTTCTGGGTTTCGCGAACGAAGCTCCGCAGATGAGCGACGACTCGCGGATTTCAGATTCTCTTGAATCTCCTCAAGCGAGGTCGTTTGAATGCTTGTCGACGGTTTTGTGTCACCTTGTTGATACGTCACCGTTACCGCGGTTCGAGAGACGATCTGCGTCGCCAGACGAGTTGTCGGAACGAATACAATTTCTGCGGTATCGGAGACTTCGCGAACGTAAGGCGTTACTTCGATGAGATCCAAGTCGAAACCGAGTGAATGTTGCGACGCAATCCCAGCGACAATTTCGGGTAATCCGGGCGGTACCTTGTCGCAGGCGATCACGAGGTTTAACTCTCCACGCTGTATGCGTCCCAGTAGCGAGATCGCCAAGTCTTCCGGGTCCGTCTCACTGGGGAACATTGCTTCCACGCATTCGGTCCACGTTGAAACGTCCGCCGGACCGAATAGTTCGCAACACTGTTGCTCCGCCAGGGCTGAGAACGACGACGCGTAGTCAATAATCTGAGCGATAACCGCCCGATCTCGCAGCTCTGGGTTCACGTAAAGTTTGGCCTCGACCACAATTACATGACCACTGGCCGCAAATATGACAATATCCGGTCGAATTCCTCGGCCCGCCGGGGTCTGCATGCAAACCTGTTGCAGTAAGTTGAAAGGCCCACGAATGCCTGTTCGTCGCGACTCCAGTCCCATGAGGACCGGCGATTTGACGAGTGCTTCTTCGAGAAACGATTCGTTCTTGCCGAGCTTGTCGAGCGTGGTGGGATGCCACTGATCCGTTTGGCCTGAAGGCATCCAATGAATGATCGCCGAGTCCGACATGTCATTTACCGTTCTGAAAGTTTAGCCGACCACTGAGCTTTGATTTGATCGAAGGTCATCAGTCGCGACCTCGCTTCGCACGTCGTTCACGTCTCGCAGCTTTCCGTTATCTTGATCGTCCAGATTGCCCGTGTTTCGCAATGGTCGTTCAACGTCGACAAAACTCTCATCCGCCTCGACCTCAATCCCCAGATGAGCCGCAACGCCCCGTGCAGGATCTCGGCCAGTTGCCGCAGTTTGACCAATGCGGAGTTGGGATCGTCAAAAACGTAACGCTCTGCCTTCGCTGCGTGACTCAACAGCAAAACGTCCTGTTGCACCACGAACCAGAAGTTCGACCGCTGTCGTTACCTAGCCCCACCATCTAATGCCGTCCAAATCGCCATTCAACTGACCGATGACAAACGATTGGTCACCTGTTCCCAATCCAGGACTCACATCTTAGCTCGGAGTAGTGTCTCCGTGTTGCCCTACGCCCAGCGATCGCTTGCCATCGCGTCTGCCGCAGTTTAATCTCTCCGAAGTGATGTCATGGGACTCAGTGTCACGAAACGCCTACCCATTTTGGGTGACGAAAATGAGTACCGGTGTCACCCTTGGGGCATTACGGAATGAGCAAACCAACTCGAATCATCGTCGTTTCGGTGCTGATCTTGGCTACCGGTTTTGTCACCGCGACATTAATCGTAGTTCAAGCCATTCAGAGCGAAGCAGAGAAGACTCGGCAAGCGATGTCGGAAGCGGCGGAGTCAGCGGTTGCTGGCGGCGTTAACCAGGCAATCGATTCGGCGTCGCGTAACGGTAAAGAGATCGCATTTGAACTTGGCGATTCCGCCGAAAAGGTGTTTGGTGAGATTCGTGAAATTCTCAAGCAGACTCCGCGAACTTCTAAGCCGGAATCATCAGAATCGAGTAAAGGTAATAACAGGACTCAAGAAGCTGCTCCCGTAGAAACTCGCGGGTTCGAGCCGATGAATCCCGGTAGACTGCTCGGCGAACTTTTCAAGACTGGGCGGGAAGTCACGCGTTCGATCGATAAGGTGTTGCAAGAGGCGGTGCAACTCGAGGCGACCGAAGAACTACAATTGGGCGACCAATTGCACGAGTTGATTTCGTCTCAGCAAGCCATGATTCGTGACCCAGAACTTTCGTCTCGACTTGGTTTGCTTGCCCAACCCTTTTTGCGAAATCGAAACCGCACAGAGATCAACTACAAGTTCTCCGTGCTTGATGACCCCGAAGTCAACGCGTTTGCTCACCTGGGAGGCTACGTGTATGTCAATCGCGGATTGTTGGAGTTCATTGACAACGAGGGTGAGTTGGCGTTCGTGCTTGGCCACGAAATTGCCCACGTCGACCTCCGACACTGTGTCGAGCAAATGACGTACTCTGCAAGAGCGTCCGAAGTCGCAGGTGACTTCGGTGCGACGCTGGTTCAACTCGGTTACCAGACGATTGCGTTGGGCTATACCGAAGACAAAGAGTTTGAGGCGGATGCAAGATCGTACGCGTTTCTCGGCAAGGACCGACGTAGTGCCATTGAGTTTTTGACAAAGCTCAGTGCGATCGAACCGGAGCGTCCGCGTCAGACATCGGCTGATGCAGTAGAAGTTGCGGTCAGTGAAATTGACGACCACTTCGCGACGCATCCTCCCACGCGATCCCGAATCGTCGCCTTGCAACAGCTCAAATAGCCATTCACTGAAGTGATGAAGGCTGGAAGGGCCGCGTCGATGAAATCCGTTTTGCGATGTCCCGGATGCCGAACTGAGTTTGACGCAAAAAGCGGTAAGCTCGGCCACGGTGGCGTGCAGTGCCCGAGTTGCTTGACGACGGTGCCGGTGTTTGACGAAGACACTCGGGTACCTGGGATTTCTGGCGATTCAGTAGTCGTGAATCCATCACACTTACGGATCGACGGTTACGAGATACTTGGCACGATCGGTCATGGCGGTATGGGCACCGTCATCGAAGCGAAGCAAACCTCGCTGGGACGCCGCGTCGCCGTGAAAGTCCTGTCGCCAACCTTGGCGCGTGATGGTCGCTTTGTCGAAAGGTTTGAACGCGAAGCCGCAGCACTCGCCAGTCTGTCGCATCCGAACATCGTCACGATCCTCGAACGAGGCCGATCGGCGGACTCTGTTTATTTCATCATGGAGTACGTTGAAGGGCTCGCGGGTGGAGCCCCCACTGACTTGCGTGGCATTTTGAACGAAAGAAGGCTGAGTGTTGCGGAAGTGACGCACTTCGCCGGCCAGATCGCCAAGGCTCTCGCCTACGCCCATGACAATGGGATCGTGCATCGTGATATCAAGCCAGGAAACGTCATCATTGACCGGCACGGAAACGCGAAGGTCGCCGATTTTGGCATCGCCTCGGTCACGAACCAACAACTCGACTCGCGTCTGACTTCGCCCGCAGCATCGATGGGCACGTTGGACTACATGGCACCGGAACAGCGAGACGATGCCGCCGCGGCTGATGCTCGTGCCGACGTTTATTCGCTTGGTGTACTTGTTTACGAAATGCTGACCGGCAAACTGCCCCGCGGAGCCTACGCTCCAGCTTCCTCGCTGGCACCCGGAATCAGCCCGAGGTGGGACGAACTCATCGCTTCAGCACTCCAACCGCAACCAGAGAATCGGTTGGCAAGCATGGTCGGCTTTCGGCAACGACTTGAGTACATACAGCTAACACACACGTCGCTCACACCGGCGATATCGAGTGAAACCTGGGCGTCCCGCGACGTGGCACTTCAGTGCCCTGAGTGCGACATCGGCGTGAGCAAAGAATCGAAATACTGCCCCAAGTGTCGAACTCCTCAATGGTTCGATTGCAGCGACTGCAAGACTCCGGTTCACGCCGGAGCAACTTTTTGTCTTCACTGTGGCCGACACGTTCAACGTCAGCGACTGCAAATCAAACATCTTGAAACTGCTCGCCGTGAGTTAGCACTTGCCAAAAACGAGTCGTCGCCGCTTAAGGCACGATGCCAGCACGCGGGACAAGCTGGCATAGCCGCGACGCGACTAGTGCGAATTTCGTCCGACGATACGACAGCCACTGCGTTGCTTGCATCGGCAAACCGTTTGCAACTCAAACTCGCCCAGCGTGCGGCTAACGAGGCCTATCGCGAAAAACGATACGGTGACACACTCGCACTGCTAAATCAGATCCTCGACGTTGACCCTGAGCACGCGACGGCTCAGAAACTCTCAGCCAAACTACTGAAGTTGAAGGCCGACACTCTGGCAAAGGCCCAAGAGCACCGCGTTGCTGGCTCACCGATTCAGGCGATTTCTGTTCTCGAAGCTCTCGTCAAAGTTTTCACTGACGATGTCGAGATCGACCAGCAACTTGAAGAGTGTCGTCAACTCCAAAATCGGGCGACTGAAGTTGTGCAAACCAGAATTCCGACGCTCGCCTCAGAAAATCGATGGAACCAGGTTCGCCAGGAATTGAGCGAACTGCATGACATGGGGGTGCGAGTCAATGGCCTGGGTCAGTATGAGGCAACGGTTCATTCTCGCCTTGCCTTTGCCAGCACATTGCTCAAGCAAGCCGAAGAGAAGTTGGAACAGGATGAATCCGCCGAAGCCACCCGAATCGCTGAGCAGATTTTGCAGCAGGTCTCTGATTGTCCAAAGGCGAGGGAGATGCTTGAAGCCGCGAGTCGCAATGCGGTATCTCAATCAACGATCCGTCAACAGATTGAACAAGCATGTACCGAGCGTCGTTGGTTTTTAGCAATGAGTTTGTTCGATGGAACGAACGCCAATGACACGACTATGCTGCGACTGTTGTCTTGCGCTCAAGATGGGAAGCGAACCGCCTTAGAATACTCGCGTTTGGTTCTATGGTGTGTGCTTGGCACCATCATGCTCATCGCCGCAGGCTATCTCTCGCAACTATTCTTCGATGGCCTGAGCAGTGTAGAAACGCCATCCGCATCAGTCTGGCAGATCGCTGGCCGTAGCAGTTGTTTTGCCATCAGCAGCAGCTTGGCAATGTGGTTCATCAGGCGACTTCTAGCTCGGCCAGTTCCGTTCCAGCGTTTCCTCGGTTGGTCTGCCCTCTGGTTGCTGGGGATTGGCTTAGCAATCGCTGGATCAGTCGCGATTCGTGAGAAATCTCTAGCACCTTGGATAGCATGGGGATGGGAAGGGGTAACGATCTCCGTGTTCACCTCGATGGCAATTGCACTCGCGTTTCGTGATTTGTTAGTGCCACCGACTCGCCGACTATGGGCGGTTTTCTTGACAGGTGCGATCGCGATGGCTGTCGTTGTCCTCAGCTCGCTCTACGCGGAGTCTTATGCTCGGTATGTCGTCGCTTCCATCTGGTTATTTGCAGCCATGCAATTGAGCGGAACTGCCTTGCATTGGTATCGAATGATGCTGTTGATCGTAGTCGGGCTCGTCGCTGGAGTAATTGGGGTTGGCGTGGCCAAGAGCGCATCGGGTTCGCCAGCCGTGATGCAATTTGCAATTGCCTTCATGTTGCTGTTCGCAACTGCTGTCTTACTCGGTGCGAAGCGAACACTGGCATCGTCAATCGCACTCGCAGTCACCACCGCTGTCGTCGTCTATACGAGTGATTGGCTTAGCTCGCGAAGCATCGAGACCATGTGGTGGGTCATGTCTGCGTATCTGGCACATGAAGCTGGACCGTTACTCGACCGAAGACTCCATCTCGTTGACCGCTATCGAACGCGACCTGGCAATCGTTCGGTATCACAACCCAGCACACCGGGCACAACCTAGGACAACGACAGTGAATCATCGCCTCGACTTTCCTGCTCTATTTGAGCACAGCACTCACGAAACACATTCACTGGGTGATGGTGCCGAGTTTGTTGTCGGTCGTAGTCAGTCTGCAAATTTACCCGTGCTCGATCGGACGCGACAAAGACCGCGTTTCGATTCATCTTTCACACTCACAGGTTTCCCGCATTCACGCACAGATCACCGTCCGTGATCGCGGTGCCATTGTCAGTGATTTGAGTAGCGCCAACGGCACATTTGTCAATGGAAAACGCATCACCGAATCGACGCCGATTGGTCCCGGCGATCACATTGATATCGGGCCCTATGCTCTGGCTTTCGACGGCAAGTCGTTACTGCCTCGGTCGCGAGTCAACAACGTCGAATTGGCTTGTCGAGATCTGACTCGTGTGGTCAAAAACCGAGAGACCGGTGGGACAATGACGATCCTCGACGAAGTCAATCTCGTGATCCGGCCCCGTGAATTCGTCTGCCTGCTTGGTCCGAGCGGTTCGGGCAAGTCAACGCTGCTATCAGCCTTAAGTGCCCGCACGCCGGCTGAGCATGGCAAGGTAACGATCAACGGCGAGGACTTGTACACAAACTTTGATGCTTTGAAGCGGGACATCGCCGTGGTTCCACAGAAAGATGTGCTGCACGAATCGTTAGGGCTCGAAGCAGCATTGGGTTTTACGGCAAAACTGCGTCTGCCACCCGACACGACGGCTAAAGAAATTGACTTAGCGGTAACAGATATGCTCCGCACGGTTTCGCTGACCTCGCGAGCCCAAACACCGGTTCGGAACCTGAGTGGCGGTCAACTCAAGCGTGCCAGTTTGGCGAACGAGATCGTGAGTAAACCAAGCTTGCTCTTTCTGGACGAAGTGACGTCAGGACTCGATGAGCAAACCGATGCTGAAATGATGCGGTTGTTCCGTCAGATTGCGGATGGCGGCAAGACCGTCGTTTGCGTCACGCACAGCTTGGCTCACGTCGAACAATCATGCCACCGAGTCGTAGTGCTTGCCGAAGGCGGGAAGCTCGCATTCGTCGGCACCCCCACCGAAGCTTTGACGTACTTCGGTATCCAGCGACTCGGTGAGGTTTACGAAACACTTGCGACACGTTCGCCTGACGAATGGAAAGAGTCATTCTCTAAGCACGAAGCATACCATCGCCATGTCGGCCAGTACCTGCAGGCAGACTCTGACATCATCGTGGCGACCCTGGTCCGTACGCCGTCATCGTGGAAAGACCAATTCACGGTTTTCAATCGCCAAGTGAAGTTGCTGACCCAGCGATACCTGCAGATTCAACTTGCCGACCGCCGCTCGTTGTTGATGATACTCGGCCAATGTCTGCTCGTCGGGATGTTGATCGTGTTGCTATTCGGCAACATCAGCGAAGACTTGCTCTCAGAGCGATCATTCAGTTCCGCACAGATCATGTTCTTGATGGCGATATCGGTGTTCTGGTTCGGATGCAGCAACTCGGCCAAAGAGATCGTCAAGGAACGAACGATCTACACTCGTGAACGTGACGTCAACCAATTGGTCGCTAGTTACCTAGTATCTAAAGTTCTGCTTCTGGGTGCGGTGAGTTTGATGCAAGCGACGCTGCTCTACTTCATCGTTTCGATCGGAACCGGCGTCGAGAGTTCATGGTCTCACTACATTCTTCTTTCAACGCTTGCGGTAGCGGGTGTGACCATGGGCTCGTTGATATCCGCCGCGTCTGAAACCACGGACATGGCAGTCACCATTGTGCCCCTGGTGTTGATCCCGCAGATCATTTTCTCAGGCGCGATTGCTGCGGTATCAGGGCTGGCAAAGTTCCTTGCCTGCACCGCGGTTGTGGTCTATTGGGCCTACGGTGGATTGTTGGCAAGCTTTCCCACTGAAGTCACCGAGCGTCTTGAATACGACGACTGGTCCGCATTCGGAGCGTGGTTCGTCATCATGCTGCACGCAATCGCCTACTTGGCCGCAGCGTACCTAGTGCTCGATATCGCTGGCCGCCGTGAAGCCGTTTACGGCAAAGCAATCGACAAGCTACTCACCACCGCCCGCTCAAGAATTACTACGAAACAACCTACCAATAGACAACACTTCATTTGAAGTCGTTAACTAGAACCGAAGTGCACGGCGAGCGTCACATCTACGACTACGTCATCACCGACAGCCAGGACGAGAAACAATTCGTTGAGCACCTGGACAAATCGACCGAGGTGGTCGTGTGCGCCAAGACGTTACTCGACATTGTTACTTCAGAGTAGCGGAAATGCAGCGGCAGCCAAACACCAGAGAAGGTTCTTAAACTTCGGTAACTTGTGACAGAACGATTTGGACCACTTCGTCAGGCGATGTTTGTCGTTGTGTATTGTGTTGGATATTCGCAAGCACCGCCCCTGCGGTGACAAGATTTTCGATTTCCTGCCTCTCCAAAGTCAGCGCCTGAGCTCGCGTTAAACCAGACTGCGTATAGATGTCACGAATGTCACAGCCTGCCTCAAGCAACTTTGCGACAACGCGACTGTTGAAACTCCATTTGGTCGGCTTTCCTTCGGCTTCTCGTGCTAGAAGATATCGAACAAATCGAACACGGTCAGATGCCCGAGCAGATCGTCCGACGCCGACGTAGAAAGGCACACCGTCTGCGACAAGTCTATAAACGTAGAATTCTGGTTTGGTAGGATCGTTGGCGACTGGCATTAGAAAAATCTGTTACTCATGTGGAAGGGATTTGTGATCGTTGGCGATCCGCACGCAGAACTTGTACAACGCTGATAAGACAAAACGCGTGCTTGAGTCCCAAGCTCGTCTCGGACAGTGGCCTAAATAATAGCATAGGCGATAGCGTCGCTGCTGTTCAAGAGCCGCTTCAGTGAGTTGGTATTTGGTCGCCATGCAACGAGTTTCTTACTCAAGCATGGCGGCCTTTTCTTTAGCTACCAGGCCTGCGGGTAGACTGAAAAGGCCATCAAGCCAGTCTCCTGCGTTCCAATACACAAGCACTATTTACGTAAATAGTGCGACACGCCCGTGAACACGACACCGCACAACTCGATACTGAATTTCTGGCTAGCACTTACCCAAGCGGGATCCCCACCGCTCGTCAATCAGACCTAGCCAGTCCGCATCGTCGATCAGTCGTTGCGTTGCATTGGTTGGGATTCAGAACGCGGCGATACACGGATATGTTACGGGCACCCAGTGTCGCCCAAGCTCGAGCGATCCCGCGGCTACCAGTGCCGCGGCTAGCAGCGACGCAGCCAGAAACGGAACCAGCATGCGGAAGCGAAGGGAACGGAAAAAGTTGTCTCGTGCAAAAGTCTCTCGCTTCAAAGTGGGTGATAAAACTTGTTGGACAAAACTCTCGCCGGACATTTTCCCGCCGCCGATGATGGAAATTGCGTCGAAGCGAAAGGTGCCGTCAAGCGAATGATCGGCTTTTGTTATGGAATGCAAGCCAAAACGCGGTTGGCACGAACGTTGCGATACGTCGTTGCGATACGTGCTGTTGAGCGTGATCTGTGCCGCGATCCGAGCTTGATTATCACCATGACACTCACCCTGCGAATGAACCTATGATGCGAACTCAACGGAGTGGATTCACTTTAGTCGAATTGCTGGTTGTGATCGGGATTATTGGAATCCTTGTTGGTCTGCTTCTGCCTGCCGTTCAAGCTGCTCGTGAAGCCGCTCGCCGAATGCAATGTTCCAATCACCTCAAGCAGGTCGCTTTAGCGTGTCACAACTACGAGAGTGCGTTCAGGAAATTTCCGCCTTCGGCTGTCTTGGATTTGAGGGTCACTAGCACTGCCAACAACGGATCGTGGGGCGTCCATGGCCGAGTATTGCCGCAATTGGAACAATCCAATTTGTTCGAGCGAGTTGATTTGTCGATCGCGTGGGACGGCCAGCGTTCGATTCATGAAGTCAAAGTTCCGACGTTTGCTTGCCCAAGCGATCCTGGGACGGACCAAGTTCGCGTCTTTAGCGACAATCGACCATCCCTGTATCCGACCAGCTACGGATTCAATTTCGGACGTTGGTTTGTGTACGACCCAACGACTCGCAAGGGTGGTGACGGAATGTTCTATCCAAATTCGTTTCTCGGCTTTCGCGACTGTCTTGATGGAACATCCAACACGCTGTTGATGGCCGAAGTGAAAGCGTGGACGCCCTACACACGCAATGGTGGGCCAGTCACGACGGCAATTCCAAACACTCAGGCGGAAGCCGAAGCCATAGTCGCCAGCGGCACTGAGTTCAAAGATACCGGGCATACCGAATGGCCCGATGGTCGTGTGCATCACTCCGGATTTACAACGACACTGTCGCCCAACACGAAAGTCCACTACAGCACGGGCGGTCGGACGTACGACGAGATGGATTTCAACTCATGGCAAGAAGGCAAAAATGGTACCGCTGGCCAAACGACCTATGCGATGATCACATCCCGCAGTTTTCACACCGGGCTGGTTCAAGTCGCGATGCTGGATGGGTCGGTGCGTAGCGTTACTGACTCGGTCGACCTGACGGTTTGGCGGAGCGTGGGAACGCGTGGCGGTCATGAAGTCGTCAGTCAAGATTGGTGATTCTCACTGATTCAGGGGAGAAATTGAACTTCTGCGGATAGAGACTTTGACACAAAGCGGGCAGCAAATCGAGTTGGTTTATCCGGTCCGCACCGACACCTTGTTCATCGAACTCCACGAAAGGAAATGAACCACCGACCGAGGTAGGGGAAACATCCAAAAAGCGGACAGTCGCCACTGGTCAAACCACGGATTTCACAGTCGCTATTAGGTTTGGACGCTTGGCGGACGTGAGCGTTGACCACTGAAATATCCGAGCGAAATGGCAGCAGCAACCATCCCAAAAGAAATCAGACTCAACCTACGCACCACTCGAAGTCGAACGTTGATTGGTTTTCCGCACGTCGCAAACCGTCGCAGTCAAACCCCAAGCTCTTTTCGAGATGCAAGAGCGAGTTTCTTGACCAGTTTGTCAGGGATGGGCTTTTCCGTTGAAAATGTGACACCTGTCTTGGTCGCTTTGAGTCCTGCGGCAGCAATATCGCCGGAGAGGGCGGTGATGGCGCCTTTGCTCACATAGAGGCCACATTGCTTGCTGAATGCGGCGTAGCTCGCAACGATCGTCTTCCCGAATCCGAACCCAGGCATATCGTACATGATCAACTCTTCTGCGTCAGGAAGCACTTTAGCGAGTTGTGCTCGAAGTTGAACCAGCAGTGGTTGAAACGTCTCAGGTGCCGCAGCGATGTAGGCGTCATGGTCTCTGAACTTTGTCATGCCAAAAAGCTCTCGAAGCGTATGTGTGTCGTCGGGCACGCAAGTTGGATTTCAGTCGGGTAACGAAATGCGTTGGTCAGGCTTGAAAAAAGCTCAACGTTGCTTGTTGAGCTGATCGCCTGGCTGACGGATAGATCGCGCGTTGAACTTTCTCGCCGCTCCGGCATGGTTTGGGGACCGAATCAGGAAGACTTTCCCGTCAGAATGAGTCTACCAAATACAACTCGTGGAGTCCGCAACTGATCCATCTAACGAAGCGACTACTCAGGAACGCTCACTAAATCAAGCCGAGCGTCGACGATTGCTGCATCGATGCGACGAACCGCCGGGTGCCGACCCGCATGTCCAGTGGTGTGGGAGGGGTCCGCAGCAATGCGGCCACTATCCCGATCGGCTTTGTTATCCGCCAACTTTGTGATTCAGGTATTGTTTCCACGTAATGTGCGTTTGTTTTTCATCTTCGCCGCGAGTAACGATCAGAGTCGTCGAAGTGTTATCAGAATTGACCACTATCGTGTGAAATGCGAACGGGCGGCCGTCGGATTCATCATTAAATACAACAGATCGTCCGATAAGCGGTCCAATCCCGAGTTTTTCGTCACTCGTTGGCTTCCGCGTCAGCAGGTCTCGATAAAATGCGAGAACATTGTCAACGGAGTCAGTGGTCAACATCGTTGTCTTCAACACAGATGAAGGTGTTGTGCGTTCTCCGTCCGCGGCAATCGTGGCCCCGTCAGACATCTCCGAGTTGCCAATCTCCGCATCAGGGTATCGCCATTTGACGATTGTTCCAATCAAGGTGACTGGTTCGTCAGCGTACGCAATGCGTGAGTCAACGGTCGCACAAGCTAGGGTAAGCAACAGTGTCATTATTGAACGAATGGGTCGCACATCAGTTCTCCGGTTGGAGTTAAGAGGGACGTCTAAAATGATGACGCGGCAATGCGAGATGTCATAGTTGCATTTCCAGAAGTTTTGGCGGCTAACGAATTGCAATCTATGCATCTGGTTTCGGATGTTGAACTTTACCACTTCCTGGGTGACTGCTGACGCACGCAGTTTCGCTTGTCGCCAGTCAGCGGACAACGTAGTCAGTTAAAACGAGTTTGAATCTCCAGGTTATCACCGTTACACCTGGGTCGATTGGATCACCAACCGGCGTCGCGGTGCCAGTATCCGCATCGATGATAGAGCTGACTGGTTGTGATCGGTTGCTCCAAATTAACGACGGAAGGACTTGCAATCGTGTAAAGCTGTCCGTCACTGGCGCGAAAGTCTAAACCGTTGAGTAGCGTTCCCTTCTCGACGCCAGTGATCGGTTTTACAAAAGTCGGAAGCTGCGGCGAATCTGTGTCAACCCCCACGATCGACTGCAGGCCAATCCCCGTAGTAGATAAGCAAACTAAATCTTCCGCGGCAACGCCTTCTGCGAAGAGGTATGACAGCGCGACGCATAGTGAGACGGCTAGATTTAATTTTGAGACAAACATTTCGTAGTCCAATCGGGTTGAAGGTCTATAGCATTTCGCAATGGCCTTTTATTAGGCATGTACGTTGAATGCCTACCACGTCGGACGCCCAACGCAACCTTTTCGAAACGCAAGGTTCATTTCTAGATTACGCGTCCAATTATGAATAAGCTGTGAATGTTTATCTGGACAGCGTTGGGTGCGAGCAGTGAGCTGCTGTATAACTGGCTGCAGCTTAACAACGCTGACTGTGAGACGCCGTCCGATATTGATCCAGGACATTACAAAGCAGAGTGCATTTTCAGAACGGCTTCGCTCGAGCGGGTGGCCTTGCGTTGTTGCTCGTCTGTGTTCGAGATTTGATCTCGAGTACAAAGGGATAGAATGACGACGCAATCACCTTGCAGCAGGGAGTATCGCCGAGAACCCTTTAGCGATTTCTCGAATCCGTCGTTTGGAATGCAAAGAGCCTGCCATCAATCATTTTCAGCGTACATGCCAGCGCCATTGCGAGACAGAGTGTCAGTTGGCCCCGTTCATCTTGATCGTAGGGATCGAAAAGATTTCTGCATTCATGATGATGGAGAACAGTGTCCCGTAATGTGTGGTTGTAAATGTCGCACTCGATCAATTCTCACTATACCGAAACAGGGAGTGAATGGAGCTCATTTCGCGACTTGCGATCAAAGTTTGGCACGTAAATAGCATGGCGTCGCTCGTGCTTACTTGCATTCACTACTGTATTCTGCACTCCAGGAAGAACATTATGCTCCGCTTTGCAATATTAAGAGAAAGTATTCATGGCAGACCAGTTGCAGTCAATCCAGCACATGTAATTCGAGTTGACCAGCTTCCTGACGAGCCCAATCGCGTCGCGGTTTTAACGCTGGTTGGCGGGTCAAATCTTGGCGTGAGAGGTTCATTGAGCGAGGTAGTTCAATTGCTCTGCCATTCTCAGGACAATTCGCAACCAATTTCGGATTTGGCATCAACCGGCGAGCAACAACATCGATTTGAGATGCCAGGTGAGGGAGAACGCTTCTAGCTCGCACCCGCTTGTGAAAGTCGCAGCTTGCGACGTCAGTTTTGCTTTTGTGGCATCGCTTTGGACTAGCCTCGAAACTTGATCAATAACACTAGGCGTGGCAATAAACACGACTTCTTGGGCAAAACCTTCTGTCGCCCTCGCCCAATCTTTAGAAGTCAATTCGTCCGAAGTTAACGTTGTGGGTGGAGATCTCGACGCGTCCTGCCCAATACGTAGGCGGCAGCGTGGAGATAAGCATTGAAAACGGACCCAGGGTTGGGGAAGCTTTTCCCAAGTGCGATTCTAGCTTGCCGCGTGTTTTTAAGAATCCGCTTGACAGGAAAACCTTAAAGCGAGGCTTTGGTTATCGCGACGTCGATTTGCGTAGCGTTCGAGTACAGCATCAGCCATGAGTTCTGGGCTAAGTTCTCGCTGACTTGTCGCCGTCACCGAAGTATTCACCCGGCCAAAACGCCAAATCTGCTACCCTCGAGTCTCCTAAGGTCTTTTTGATTGTAGTGAAGACGTATTGCAGATACGCGCCGTCGCAAGTTTCGGCGAACGCCTTGGCAAACATTGCCGTGAGTCCTTGACGATCTAGACCCCGCGACATTTCGGTTGCCTCGTCGGTCAACACGCGGCGGACAGAGTCAACGTGTTCTCCCGCGCCGTAAATCCCTTGGAACTCGGAGAACGGGATGTCCGTGCCAGCCAATTGATTGAACTCGTCAACGAGCGGTGCATTTGCTTCTTCGTTGCCACCGTCGAGACGCGCCGCTATTTTCGCAAGACGATGTACGAGGTCATCATCGAGTTTTTGTTGAGGCATGGACTGGAAACACATGGAGATTCTCGCTCTTGACCTAGGCCCAGTCAACCAACGGCTCGGGCGACTCCGTTTGTTGCTTCTTCAACTCAGCAATTCCCGGCGAGCGTTGCTTTCAGTGTTTTTGAAACCGCAGGTTTGGTATGATCATCGCCTTGATGTGATCTTGGCGAGATTACGGGGAGTAGAAAGTCAGTTGACGTTGGCTCTGGCGCGCATTCTTGGTCGCGGACAGGGCGTAATACCACTTGAAAGGACGAGGAAGAAGCGGTTTAGTTTATCGTATTGAGCGGTGGCAGCTTTTGAAGCAGATCACTCAGTTCGGCGACGATATCGGGGTGTCGCGCCGAGACATCGTGCAGTTCCTCAGGATCGGAATCGTGGTCGTAGAGTTCAGTTTGGCCATCGCTCCAGCGGGTGAGACGCCACTGCGCGGTACGG
>JBGSKM010000059.1:0-13846 GCA_041741195.1 Pirellulaceae bacterium | reverse complement strand
AGTGAGCCGGGCCATGCTCTCACACCCGGTAACCATCGCAGCCTTGGTGGGCCATTACCCCGCCAACAAGCTAATAGTACGCGGTCCAATCCTCGAGCGGAATCACACCATTTGATCCGAAGATGTTATCCAGTATTACTAACAGTTTCCCGTTACTATCCTGGTCTCGAGGGCATGTAACCACGCGTTACTCTCCCTTCCGCCGCTGTCCACCCCGAAGGGCTTCTCGCACGACTTGCATGCCTAATCCACGCCGCCAACGTTCATTCTGAGCCAGGATCAAACCCTTCAATTTTGTATGCTTTAAACATCCAAGCCGAAGCCTGAACGCTTATTAACAGTTTAAACCGAAACGCTGATTGCTCTGGTCGGGTGCTCGGTAAAACACCCTATTTTGCAATTCGCCATTTTTGCTCCGATTCACTCAGCTCGAAAGCCTTGAAAACCGAGGCTAAACGACCTCGCAATGCTGAACTCAACAGAAGTTTCATCACCAAATTGTCAAATATCAGTTCGCCAAAAAACGTCCGCCGACAGTCAAGTTGACTGACCGACAGTGCCTTGAGGCGGGTCCCGCAGTATCGGGTTCGCTGGTCACTTCGTCAACCGCTTTTGATCAAAACTTCTTGAAAAACTTTTGATCTCGCTAGTTGACTTTTGCGTCGCACTCGGGTGAGTGCGACACCGTTTGCGTGTCAGCGAGGCGGAAAGATATGGGCAACTCGTCGAGCTCGCAAGAGCCTTTCAGAAGATTCTCCAAATTCTTTTTTCGCTTCGCCGATTCGAGCGACCTTCGGATGCCCCGGAACCAGACGACAATCGCTGTTTTCCGGGGCGAAGTACAGTTTTCGACCGATCACCGCCTCGACTTTTTCTTTATTGATTTCGCGATCACAGCTGACGCAATCGTTCCTTCTTGCCCCAGCATCCTCACCGCGATCCCAGTTTTCGTGTTTTTCGGCATACGCCATCTGTGACGACCTAGACACTTATCGTCCACCTCTTCAGCGGGAGAATTGCATTTGGCTTGGCGGCCCGCGTCGTGAGATCCGATACCGTGAAATGCGAGGGATTCATCATGGTAGCGGTCGAGCCGGCGGTCCCACCATGCGGTCTTTTCGACGACGACACCGTTCAGCGATCTCAACGCCATGGCAATTGCATCCGCCAGCGGCGCCCGGGGTGACTCGATGCCAGCTTCCAATTCTGTTGACCACCAACTCGACGCGTTGATCTCGCGAATCCAATCGCTTAGCGGCGATGGTGGCCGAGGCACCGATGATCGCCCACGTCAACAGCCGCGACCGGCGGCTGGACCGCAGCCTGTCAGCCAACATTCCTCGCCAACCAGCAGCGGTGCGACGTTCACTGGCAAGCATCCCGCAGCGAGCACGGCGGGGCCATCAATCTCGAATCATTCGAATTCCAGCTCCCCCGCGCCATCCGCCACCGCCGGTGCGCCCCGACCCGGCACAGCGCCAACGAACCAGGGTTCGACCAGCCATGCCTCAGCCAACCAAAGCTCTGCCAATCACGGTCCGACAAAGCCGGCGATGGCGATGGCTCGCGGATTTGCCCCGAGCCGTGATGAGCCGTGGCGTCCGCCGGAACCCGAAGATTTGCGTTCAGCTCAAATCAACGAGTCGATCCTCGAAGCAATCATGTTTCGCGCGCTGCTCAATGCGGGCGAGATCGAAGGCCGTCGAATGGCGGACCAAATGAAGTTGCCTTTCCGCATCGTTGAACCGATCCTGTCGCGGCTCAAGATGGAGCAGCACGTCGCCTATCGCAGTTCGACGGCCACCAATGACTACGTCTATGTCTTGACGGAAACCGGCCGGGCGATCGCGCGCAATCACAACCAAGACTCGACCTACTTTGGCGCCTGCCCTGTCCGCCTACCCGATTACATCCAAAGCGTTAAAGCACAAACGATTGAAGGCCAGTATCCCAAGAAAACGGATCTGCAAAACGCGTTCAAGGATTTGCTCATCAATCCCCAAATGCTCCATCGGCTTGGGCCTGCCGTTGCCAGCGGACGCGGAATGTTTTTGTTTGGTTACCCGGGGAACGGTAAGACGTCGATCGCCGAACGAGTCACCGGAGCTTTCGGAAAATACATTTGGATCCCCCGCAGCATTGATGTCGACGGCGATATCTTGCGAGTGTTTGACCCGATGAATCATGAGTTGGCGATGCCCGACGGGGCCGCGGGGATCCTCGATGTCGTCGACTTTGACAAACGCTGGGTGCGAATCAAACGGCCGACGATTGTCGCCGGCGGTGAACTGACAATGGACATGCTCGAGGTCCGCCAAAGCGACACCAGCGGAATCAGCGAGTCGCCGTTGCAAATGAAAAGCAATTGCGGAACCCTCGTCATCGATGACTTTGGTCGCCAAAAGATGAGCGTCGATCAGCTCCTGAATCGTTGGATCGTCCCGCTCGAAAAACGTTATGATTATCTAAACATGGCGAGTGGGAAAAAGATCCAAGTTCCCTTTGACCAACTCGTGATCTTCAGTACCAACTTGGAGCCGCGCGA
Source organism: Pirellulaceae bacterium (assembly GCA_041741195.1). Lineage (GTDB taxonomy): Bacteria > Planctomycetota > Planctomycetia > Pirellulales > Pirellulaceae > JBBSJZ01. The sequence goes on along the minus strand of JBGSKM010000059.1, from coordinate 11,301 downwards.
CCTCGTCGATGACGCGTTCTTGCGCCGAATCCCCTACAAGATTGAGGTGCCCAATCCGCCCGAAGCAGACTTTCGACGCTTGTTCGAAATCATGTGCAAGGTGCTCAAGATGCCCTACAACGCCGACGCGATCGACTATGTGATCAAGACGCACTACCTACCGGTCAATCGGCCGTTCCGAAATTGCCAGCCACGAGACCTGTTGCTCCAAGTTCGCAATTTCTGTCTCTACAACGATCTGGAAATCGAGCTCAAGAACGAATACTTCGACTTCGCCTGCGACAATTACTTCTCGGTGATGTAGTCAAAAAAGCACTCATCGAGTAGCTATTTAGCTTTTGACGGACAGGCTTCACTGAGGCCAAGGTAGGGCCGCGCATTTTCCGACTTTCCTTGATGGAATTTCGTTGACTTCACCGGGCCGACCCCGATAACGTTCAGATAGCGTGATTGGATTCCTTGGGAATCGCTGACGACATCGTTGGTCGCAATCACAGTTAAGTCGAAACACTCTCTTCATGCCTTATCGGTCTTATCATGCGCAGTTTCAGTCGAATGGCTCTGTTGGTGATTGGATGTGTTCTGTTGAGCGGTTGCGGAGGTTCGGACGGTAGCGTCCAAGCTCCCACAGGCAACGAGTTGCAGCAGTATTTGGCTGAGCATCCTGAATTGAATGATGCGGTTGAGCCGCCTGATCCCACGGTTGATGTAGTGAAATAGCTTGCGTTCATCCTGCGACGATTCCCATCTCGCAGTCTTTTCTCATGTCTTGATTTTTCGAGGTTGAAATGAAATTTCGAGTTCGTTCATCGGGATTCACATTGGTTGAACTCCTCGTTGTGATCGCAATCATTGGTGTGTTGGTCGGACTGCTATTGCCCGCCGTGCAGGCCGCACGAGAAGCCGCCAGGCGGATGAGTTGCAGCAACAATTTCAAGCAGATTGGCTTGGGAATACACAACTACCATTCCGCGTTTGACCAAATTCCGACACAGTTCTCTGGGACCTATGATCTCATGAATCGGGGTGACCAAGTTTCCCGGACTCCGAGTGCAACCCCGGGTGCGTCACAGGCGAATAATCGCGGTCGATTGAGCTTCTTGGTGGGTCTAACACCCTTTATCGAGCAGCAAGCGCTGTGGGAGAAAATTAGCAATCCCTATCAAATTCCGGCCGGTGACGCGGGGGCAGGTCAGCACTTTCCCTCGATGGGACCGGAGCCGATGAATATGAGTCTCGGCAATGGAAACAATAACCACGGCATGAACCAATACGCACCTTGGTTGACGAACATACCCACGTATCGGTGCCCCAGTGACCCGGGCACCGGTTTCCCGGCTCAAGGACGTACTAACTATGCCGCTTGCATGGGAGACGCGCTCCAGCACACGACCACCGGTCCCGATAATGGTGTCGGCGGCGGTGTCACCAGCGGGCGTGCCCAGCGCACACGAGAATCATGTCGAGGCTTCTTTGTGCCTCGGCAACGAATGAACTTTCGTGATGTCCTGGACGGCACGGCCAACACGATTGCCTGCGGCGAGATCAATACGGATTTAGGCAACATGGAAATCACGACTCATAGCGTCCGGCTTCCTACCGACAGCATCACTTGGATTAACCCCAGTTCGTGCAAGCCGGTAATCAATCCTCAGCGTCCGAAGTTTTGGACCAATCCGCTCGTTGGCGCAGTCAACAACGGGGGCGTGGAGCAAAGACGTGGATTCAAGTGGGCAAGCGCCACCACCCTTCACACGGGATTCAACACGATCCTGCCACCCAATAGCGAATTGTGCGCAGATCAAAATGCCGCTGCGACCGCTGGCATTAACAACGAATCGGTGTGTCCGGCCAGCAGTCGTCACCAAGGCGGAGCACACGTGTTGATGGCCGATGGTGCCGTGAAATTCATCACCGACTCGATCGAAGCAGGAGATTCCAAGAACGCCACCGTGCGTCAAAATGGAAGTGCGACGCCTGAACCAACCTCTCCCACAGTTGCGGGAAGCATGAGTCCCTATGGACTTTGGGGTGCGCTGGGGACTCGAGCGTCGAGCGAGACGCTGCAGGGTTTTTAATTCGGCCTGACCAAAATGAACGACGGGACGCTTTTCAGTGCCGGGTTGCCAAGCAATCCGGCACTTTTTTATTCCGCGTGGTCATCCACATCGTCATCGAACTCAGGCGCGGCGGGATCTTCGGGCGCCCGCTTGCGCAGCTTTCGTTGAAGCGATCGACGATGGATACCCAAACGACGAGCGGCTTCGGAGATGTTGTTGCCGCAATCCGCCAACACGCGATGAATGTGCTCCCACTCGTTACGCGCCAGCGACGGTGCTGGAAAATCGATTGCCCCGTCTGGGACACTCGGTTCATCGCCGCGGATGAATGCTGACAAGATGTCATCGGCGTCCGCCGGTTTGCTGAGAAAATTCACCGCGCCCGCTCGAACGGCGTCGATCGACGCGGGGATACTGCCGAAGCCCGAAAGCATCAGGATTCGCGTCGCAGGGCGCAGACTGAGCAATTTGCGGAGCAACTCCAGGCCGCTACGTCCGGGCATTCGTAAGTCGAGTACCGCTAGATCCGTCGGGTTGGCTAAAAAAACTTCGACGGCCTCCTCGTAGTTCCCCGCCGTTTCAACGCGAAAACCACGTTGCTGGAGCGCCAGAGAAAGTCGCTCGCGGAGGACATAGGTATCGTCGACGAGCAGAATACTTTCGGCGCCAACGGCGTCGGCGGAATAGACCGGGGCGGCACTGGTCGAGTTATCGTTCATGGAACCGGCGGCGAACTTGAGGATCGAGACGATGCTAATTCCATTGTATCCGATCAGACAGCTTTGTAACGGCGCATCCAACCGTGCGACGCACCGCCGCAGCGCGAAGCCATGTGTTTGTGACCGAGGTGGCCCGCGTTAGCGGGTGAGCAGATCATGAATCAGGAAGCCACCGATGGCCCCGATCAGCAGGCTGACGGGAACCGCGATTGCCAAGGCGATGGCGATTCCGCGACTCGCCGGCGCCGTTCGTCTGGCTCCCCATTCCGAATCGCCGGTCGATGGTATCAGCGGCGCGATCGAGGCCTCGGAGATGCTCAGCGCCCCAGAGTTGCTGAGTTCCAACGAATCACTGTCGCGAGTGATTGAAGGCTCTTTGGGCGGGGGCGGAGGCGTCCAAGACTGGTGGCGTAGCGGGCGATCCAGATCGTCGAGTGAGGTTTGTGCCCATGGTTCCAGTCGCTCGGCAACAAGAGCGGCCGACTGGATTCTCGCGGCTGGATCCTTCTCCATCATGTCGGCGATGATGTCGACGAAGTCTTCCGAGAGATCGGGCGAAAAGTTCCTCGGGTGCAGCGGAGTTTGCTCGCAGTGCTTGCGACATTTGCTGCGCGAATCGCCACCGGGAAACGGGACTTTTCCAGTCACGGCGTAATACAGGGTACAGCCCAGCGAATAGATGTCACTGGCCGGTCCGACGGCGAGCGGACTACGGATTTGCTCAGGCGAGAGGTAGTCGGCGGTGCCAACGATCTTGCCGGCCCGGGGGTCATCATCGAGTCCGGTAGTGACCGCCGCTAGACCGACGTCCGATACTTTTGCGTGTCCGCTGGGAGTGACCAGAATGTTTCCCGGTTTAATGTCACGGTGGACGTAGCCTTGGTCATGCGCGTACTGCAACCCAAGCGCGGCCTGGGAGATCACCAATGCCGCGTGCTCCATCGACAACGGACCGCTGTTGCGGACCAGCTTGCGCAGGTCGGTGCCCGGCACGTATTCGGTGACCAAATAGTGAACGTTGCCGTCTTGGCCAGCATCAAATGCTCGCACCAGGTAGGGGCAATCCAGCCCGGCTTGCAAACGGACTTCGCGTTTGAATCCTTCGCGAGATAACTCGGTCGACTTTTCCAGCGGCAGCACCTTCACGGCGCACTCACGTCCCATGACTTTGTGAACGGCCTTGAATACTTGGCCCATCCCGCCTTGGCCGATCCAATCGGTAATCAGATACGGCCCCAGTGTCAGTCGACGACGCCCCGCGCGCAGTTGTTGTGATTGATACTCGGTGATGAAGCCGCGATGCACGAGTACGGCCGCGATCGCTTCGTCCTTGTGGCTTCCCGCTTCTTGGATGGCGGCATCCCACTGGGCTTGGGTGACCAATTCGCTACGAATGGCGGCGGCGCGAAAGCTCAGGGGGCGACGGACTTCGGAGTCACTCATGCAATCACGACGAGCAATTCGAGTATTTGGTGCCCCGAGAGTGTGACTCGCACCGCATCGCCATTGACCGTCAGCGAGAACCGCTTGTCCGCAGCGGACGGCTCGCGAGTTGCGATCGTGGCGGCGCCCAACAAGTCCGTCGACAATTCGGGGGTGTAAACCGTGGCAAACAAGACATCACGACAAAACCTCAGTGTGGTGGTTCCGCCTGTCGACCGGGTTCGCACGACACGCATTCGTAGCATCAAGTTGGAGTCGGTACCGGGCTGGGGCTCCAGCGAAATCATCGACACATCTTTAGGCGCCGTGTGGACCAGCCAGCCTCGCGATGGCCAACCGCTGTTGGTACTCGACTCGTGCTCGATCGCTTGCACCAGTGGTGGCGCGACGACCGACTTGGCCGTTTCCACGGGTTGAGGAACATCAAACCCGTAATGCAACGAGAAGTGCGTGGATGTCTCGCCGGCAACGCATATCAGCGTGTCGATAAATCGGTCTTGCACGCGGCGGTGAAAGGCCAATCCAGCGGACGCGACGAGGGTCCGGCGTTCGTTTTCATCGATTTCAAGACCCAGCGGGGCGACCCATCGTCGGCCGGTTGTCCGATGCAATTTGTCACGCAGGATGACTCGTGTGTTGGCGGTATCGGAGGACACCGCGACCCGCGCGGCGAGATAGCTTTTCCAAGGATCGTTCATCCAAGTCAGAAGCGGCTTGATTTCGCCTTGAACTCGCATCAGCCGGCTGCCGCGGTCGAGCGTGTAGGCCAATTGAAAGGTTGCGAGCACCTCCCCGCTTTCGCCGAGCATTGATCCCGACGTTTCGATCATCCCGGTGGATGCGTGCGAGTGAGCGATGTGGAGTTGATCGCATTGCAATGTTGTTTCTTGCCCACCGACGACCAATCGCATCGACATTCGATTTCCGCGGGTGCCGCCGCTGTAGACGCCTTGGATGCCGCCGGACTTTGGGTCGATCGTCACGTCCATGAACTCATTGCGGAGCGAATTCCCCTCAGCGATTCGCGCCGGCTGGGTGCGCAAGAAACTAGGGATCCAGCTCGCGGAACCCGAGGTCACTTTCTCTCCCGCGATGCCGGAGGCCGTTTTGATGCTTGCGAATCCAGCCGCGGGGACGTCCATAGTAATGACCGTGTGCGATTGTTCCCTGGACGCGGCGAATACGTGTTCTTCGTCGACGGCGGCACCGGTAAGCGGGACATTTCCACGATGGGCACATGCGAAGGGATTGAGCACCATCGCCGCCTTGGATACGGCGTTCTTGCCAGTGGTTCGGGAGGGCGTTGCACCGAGTGCTACTGCCAAATCCGCCACCGTGACCGTACTGGTGGGAGTCTTACCAGTTACTAGTGCGAGCATTCCGCGGAGCAACTCGTCACGCAAACTCGCCACCGACTGGTGCGTTTGCCGGACGACGCTGGAGATCGGGTCGGGAAGGTTTCGGGCGACCGAGGACGTCAACGACTCCGCGGCTTCGGGGCTTTGCGAGCGACCGCCGCTGTGGTGATACGGGTGCTCGCCGTCGGTGAAATACTTGTCGAGAGTCCAGAAGCGACCCAAGACCAGACTCCAGGTTGCCAGTCGGCGAAGGTCAAGAAAGCTGTCGCAGACATTGCCTGGCCAATGCACGAGCAGCCCCGTGGCGATCTCGCCCGCATCAATCATCTCTCCCAAACGCGGCGCGAGCGAAAGGAACGAGGCGTCGTTGGATGCGTCAATCGGACGAGCGGCCAACGCTTCGATTTCCGCACCGCCCTCGCGACGCATGACTTTTGATTCATCGCCGAAACCGGTGCCGCCGGTGAAATCGATCGGCATCATGCCCTTGTAACCCAAGTCGACTAAACATGGCGTCAAGTCCGCGGGGGTCGAACCAGCGAGTCGACCGTAGACTTGAGGAGCCACACCCACCGCCGACAGGGCGGCCGTGAACGCCCGCGTTAACTGCTGTTCACCTTCGCGGTAGGTCAATGTGTCGAAAACGACGTTCGCCGCGGGGCCGCCGGCTGCCCAGCCGATTTCCCGCGAACGCAGCTTTTCGATGAGCCAGGCTGTATCGGTTGGACCAGACGCACCGGCCAGCGACTCGATCACGGCGGCGTCGGTCAACACATTCATGGGCGTCGCGAGCGAGCCCGAGGAAGATTCATCGCTTGTGGCCGAGGATGCGGCCGGGTCGACAAGGCTCGATGTTTTGGCCAGGCTTGAAATGGTCGAGGGCGTCAGCAACGTCAAATCGATCAACGATGGGTCGTTCGAAAAATAGTGATCTCGTTCTTCGGCGAGCGAGTCGAACGCGAAGTGCAGCGACTCGATCGTGGCGGACGCATCGCCGGCGACGTACGCCACGGCAGCAGCAACGAGCCGCTTTTGGAAGTGAATTTCGTCCAAGTTACTGGTGTACCTCAATCGCCGAGTCATCACTTGCACTTGCAGCATCGCATAGCCAAGGGCGAAGAAGTCTTCGGGGCTGACGCAGCGATCGGCAGTGGCCAGAAGCTCGGAGTCGTTCGGCGAAAGCGAGAGCGCGGCAAGCATTTCGGCTCGCGTGTTGCCCTCGAGCCAGACGCAATTCTCGGTCGCTCGGCAGCGGGACTCGTACCCCTCGACGAGCCGTTGTTGGCTGAGATTGGGGACGACGACGAGACGCCCCGGGGACGGCTCAGGCGGCGAATCGGCTCGGTACCACGTCGGACTTTGCTGGGTCGACGCGATCAATCGCGGGTGCCACAAAACGGTCCAGGCTGCCAACAGATTGCGGGCATCCACCGCCGACGCCTCCTTGGGAAAGTCCTCCAAAGTCGACGACGGGAGGAGCAGGAAGCATTCTTCGAAGCGGGGCATGGATTCGGGGTGGGGCATAAGTGAACGTAAAAATTTGACTTGAGGCCGTTGGGCTCGATAAACTGGTGCGTAGAAGAACGATAACATCCTCCGGCGATTGACGCGGCGCGGCAAGAATCGCACCTCATCCGAATCTCATCCGTATTATTGTTGGCAGGGCGGACTCGAAGCGTTGCGGTATCGCCTACCCTCAGAATCGCGCCAAACCCAACCGATTCGAAAATTTCCGCTATTGCCAGCACCGGGTTTGCCACACTTGGTGTAGTTTGTGAATTGTAATTCGAGTCTTGACCCGAGTTCCTAAGGAATAGAAAGAGAATCCATGGCGAGTAGTGCCAGTGTATGGGGAGTCGAAATCGGACAATCAGCGCTCAAGGCGCTGCGATGTTCGCTCGTCAATGGTGAAGTGGTCGCCAGTGCCTTCGACTTCATCGAATATCCGAAAATTCTGAGCCAGCCGGACTCGGACCCCGAGGCGATGGTGGCTGATGCGATTAGCCAATTGCTCGACCGCAACGACTCGTTCAACGAGAAAGTATGCATCAGTATCCCAGGTCAGAGCGGATTGGCGAAGTTCTTTAAGCCGCCCCCGGTCGAAGTCAAGAAAGTTGGCGACATCGTTCGCTACGAGGCTCGGCAACAAATCCCGTTCGATCTTGATGACGTTGTCTGGGACTTCCAGATGATGCCCGGCAGCATGATCGAAGAGGGGTACGCGCTGGAGAGCGAAGTTGGTTTGTTCGCGATGAAACGCGAGCAAGCGTATCGTCAACTGGCACCGTTCGACAAAGCCAACATCGAGGTCGACGTGGTGCAATTGGCACCGCTGGCGCTCTACAACATGGTCGCCTACGACCGCATGAACGAGTTGATCGAAGCCGATTTGTTCGATCCGTCCAATCCGCCACCGTCGACGGTGGTGTTGTCGATCGGAACCGACTCGAGCGATTTGATCATCACCAATGGTTTCCGAATTTGGCAGCGAAGTATGCCGATCGGCGGTAACCACTTCACACGCCAATTGTCCAAGGACCTCAAGCTAACTTTTGCCAAAGCCGAGCATCTCAAACGAAATGCCCGTGAGGCTGCGGATCCAAAACTTGTCTTCCAAACGATGCGACCGGTCTTCAACGACTTGGTCACAGAAATCCAGCGATCGATCGGCTTTTTCCGAAGTCTGGACAAGAAAGCCAAAATCGCTGACATGCTGATCACCGGTAACACGGTGAAGATGCCGGGACTTTCGGCCTACATCAGCAAGAACTTGGGGCTCGAAGTCCACGTCGTGGATGACTTCAAGCGTCTCGGTGGCGAAGAAGTGATGGGCATCCCCACGTTCCGGGACAATATGCCGACGTTCGCGGTTTGCTACGGATTGTGTTTGCAGGGACTCGGCGTGAGCCAAGTGCATGCCAGTCTCGTGCCCCAAGAGATCAAGACGGCGCGGATGATCCGCGCCAAAAAACCATGGACCTTGGTCGGGCTCGCCGCACTGCTCATGGGCATGGCCGGGCATTACGCGTTTACCGAACGATCGTGGGCCCAAACGCATCCGGATTTGTGGAATGGAGCCTCGTCCGCCGTGTCGGACATGTCCTCGTACAGCACATCCCAGAAGAGCAAGGACGATGAGCTCGCGGCGAAGCTGGTTTACTTGAACAAGCTCGGCGAGGAAGTGTCGGGCAACGCCGAACGCCGGTTGATGTGGATGGAAGTGATTCGTGCGATCAACGCTGCGATTCCTCGAACCGCTTGGCCGGAGGGCAAGGTGCCAAGCCCGATGGAGGTGCCGATGGAAGATCGTATCGATATCCAAATCACGGAACTCGAATCCAAGTACTACGAGGACCTCGCGACTTGGTACGCGCCCACGGTTGCCACTCGCTACAACGAAGAAATCCGAAACTGGATTCGGATCACCAAGGATACGCCGCCGGTGAATCCCGAAGCGGAAACCGGCCCCACCGGTCCCGGGTGGGTGTTCCAAATGAAAGGGTATCATTACTTCAACAACGAAAAGGCACGTCTGGCCGGTACCGAAGGAAGCAATCACGTCCGCAAGTACTTGACCACAAACTTTTTCAAGCAACCGATAACGCTACCGGATGAAGACGGCCAGATGATGTCGTTCAGTCCCATGGAGATGGGCCTGAGCTTTCCGCTGTTGCTCAACGAAAGCAAGCCGGTGCCCGTGAAGATTCCGAATCCGGACTATGACCCCGAGGCAGTGCAGATGGCTGTTCAAAACGGGACGCTGACGTTGCCAACGCCGACGCCCATCGCGACGGGCATGACTGCCGCGACCGCCCCGGCAGGTCCCCTGACCGCGACAACCACCGATGGAAAAGAAATCGTGATCGCTCCGCAACTCGATGTGCGCCGACTCGATTTTATTTATCAAGTGGTCTGGCGCGAAACACCGCTGAGCAAACGGCTGGAAGCACGCAAAGCGGCTGAAGAGGCGGCAAGCCAAGCTCCCGCGGAGACGCCTGTCGAAGAAGTGACGGCCGACAATACGGTTGCCGCTAACCCTTAACCTTTACACGCAATCATTCAATCCAGTCCATTGCGGCTGGCCGCAACACGCTCTCGGCGACCGAGCCGAAAGTTTCAACTCCAATTTTCAACCGTCGGAAACGAACATGGACCAGGTCAAACAGCATCTTCAAGTTGCGCTGAAATACGGTTTCTGGATCGGGTGTGGGGTGGTGCTGTTGGGTTCCCTCGGCGTTTGGTTCATGACCACTAGCACATTGACCAAGGAAGCCGACGCGCAAACGTCCAAGATCGAAGGCGAAATTCAACAGGTCGCCAGCACTCGATCGTCGCTGCCCGAACATCCTAATCCGACATCGCACGCGGCGATGGAGAACAAAATCGAAAAGCGCGAGGACGAAGTTCTGCGGGCATGGCAAAGTGTTTACGATCGCCAGCGGAACATTCTTACTTGGCCAGTCGGAAAGCTGCAACAAGAGCTCATCGATGACCTCAAGGACAAAATTCCGATCGAGGCATACATCCAATTCCCGACGCTTCCCGAAGACGAGTTGGAATCGAGCCTGCTGAATAACTACCAGTACTACATCGGCAACGCGCTCCCGGAGATCGCAAAGATCGGCAACACCGAGTGGACGGCAACGTTTGACCCGGCGCTGGGAGCCGGCGGGGCGATGGGCGGCATGGGGATGGACATGGGAATGGATATGGGCGGCTACGGAGCGGGTGGATACGGCGGGGCCATGGGTTCAACCACTGGTGCCGACGACGGCCCGTTGGTTCGATGGTCCACTTCCAGCCAGAACACCCTGCTGAGTGACCTGTTTCCGTGGCGTGGTAAACGGCCATCGACGCTTGACGTTTATTACTCGCAAGAGAATTTGTGGATCTTGAAACAGATGCTTCAGATTGTGGCCAACGTCAACGGCGAAGCCCGCCAGCGCTTCCAGGCAAAGATTCGCGAAATCACTCGCCTCTCGATCGGTAAATCCGTCAAGTTCGGTAGCGGAACGATTTCCAAGCCGGGCTCGACCAGCGGCGGCATGGGGATGGGAATGGAGGGCGATATGTATGGAGACATGGGCGGGATGGAAGACATGTACGCCGATATGGGAATGGATGATTCGAGCATGGGTATGGGTGGCATGAGTGCGGTGGCGGTGGACCCAGCCGACAGCCGCTACGTCGACACCCAATACCAACCGATCACGGGCGCCGCACTGCGCTCAGCATTGACGAGTAATTCGCCCACCGATGCGAACTTGGCGGTCGCCAAGCGAGTTCCGGTAATGATGCAGTTCAAGATGGACCAGCGAGCCATTCCACAACTCATCGCCGAGTGCGGAAACGTGCCGTTGATGGTGGAGGTCAAACAAGTTCGAGTCCTTCCCAAAACGACGGTTGCGGGAGGTATGGACACGAGCATGGGCGGTATGGACGACACCGGTGGTTACGGCGGTGGCATGGGCGGCATGGGAGCGCCGACCGTGGCACAGCCTGCCGATGAATTCCCGTTTGATATGACCGTCGAAATCTACGGTTTGATCTCGATTTACAATCCGCCCCAGAAAGATAAGTTGGGTGTGGAGCAGGTGACGGCGGATACCGTAATCGATGGAGAATCGATGCGTGAAGGCGCCGAGCCGGCGGCTCCCGTGCCCGCGGTCCCGGTCGCACCAGCGGTGGACGAAGCGTTGCCAGCACCGGCTCCCGACGCGC
>JBGSKM010000058.1:0-39023 GCA_041741195.1 Pirellulaceae bacterium | reverse complement strand
TGCTTCTTCCATCGGTAAAGAAGGTTTGATCCTGAGATGCCCAATCGCTCGGCGATCGACGCAGCGGAGTGACCGTCGAGCAGCATGGCGACCGCATCTCGCTTGAATTCGTCCGTGTAGGCACGACGTTCAGGCGTCGTTGAAGGCTTGTTCTTCCGTGGCATCTCGAGTTCCTTTTGTTCCTTTCAGTTTAAGGACTCGCGTGGCCCCCGAAACCCAGGCCACCTCATCCCCCTTTTTGAGTCCGGACGAATCAACCCCCTTCCCCCTTTTTGAGTCGCTCCGTTGCATGCGATGGTTACCCGCCGCTGTGGGACGCGACAAGTGACGTTGAGTAGTCGAGGCACGCATCACAAATGCATGAGCATTGATTGTCGTTTCGTTGCCAAGTCTCGGCAAGAGGAACCTCGCACAGGACGCAGGTGAATGTGCGAGGATCATCGGATGGTGGTTGGTACGGATTCTCAGAGATGGAGCGATGGAGCATCTGGCGAGCTGCGCGATACATATTGCCAACGTCAGATGAGCCCGCATGCAAGCGTTGAACACACCGATGGCAGACCAAAACGCCGGTGGAGCCTTCGATGAACGGCTTCGCATCGCTGTATCGGGAGTCGCAGAGTGCGCAATGAGGTAATCGGTTTCCCGTCCGAAGGTAGTCCCAAAGGTCGAGTATCAATTTCCGCATTGATTCAGTCGGGTAACGATCGCGATAACCGGGTGGCCGCGGTTGATCATCCATTTGTAAACGCCCTGTCGGCCACTCCGCGTTCATCGCTTGGTTACCCGCCATTCTGCGAGTCACGTTCACCGGACAAAGTGTTGAGCCATGCCCGTGCAGTCGCAACCTCAGACTGCGTGTAGTCGTTGAAATCGTAGACAAGCTCGTAGTGATCCAACCAACGTCGAATTACCGCGAGTTGATCGTCAGTAACCAGTCGCCAGAAGCCGAGATAGCGATCGTCACGATAGAATCGATCACGGCGAAATAGACCAATGAGCGAGTCGATCACAACGTCCGCCTCTTCTGCGTCAACAACTTCGGCAGTCATGAAAGCCGGGAGATAGTAGTGCAGTCCAATTGGTGTAAGAAAGATGAAACCATCTGAGCAGTGCCTGCATTCGGTTGCCGTTAAGCTCGGCCACGGCTTGCCACCAAGTATTTCATGTAGGTGTTCGACCAAATAAGTGTCAATGATCGCATCGCGAGCAGTCGGCATCGGATGCACCGGAAACGTCGACGCGATGTCTGCAACGAGTGGATCCATGGACTTCAGTCGGGTAACTTGTTTCGCACCTGTTGGTCAGGGTGGGAACAAGTGTTTTGGGGATGTTACTCACGGTGGTGCGGCGATAACAAGTCCGTCGATGGTACGTGTTATCGCTGGCCGGTGGGCTTGTGCCCAGTGGTAGTTCCCCCAGTGTCGTGGTTACTGAGTGTGGCCGCAAGCGAATTCCGGACCTGCTCGCCCGGCACACTGCAAATGGCCGTTACTGGTCTCGCTGAAAAAGTTAACCTCTCGGCGGATCAAGTGATCCAGATCTTGCAACAGATACGTGACGCGAACGTTCCGGCCTGGAAACGGATGAGGATCATCGAAGGCTTGATCACTTTTCGGGATGTCGTGCAACGTCGGTCATCCGAAGATCTGGTGCCGCTGCAGACGAAGATGGTCGACATCATTGCCATCGAGCAAGCGAAGTTCGCTCCCAGATGAGCAACTCGACTGGTAACTCGCTGGCGTCATCACACGTTCGTGTTAGCCGAACCGGGCCAGCGATTGTCGCGATAGTTACGTTTTGACTCGTCCCGTCTATCATGTGGGGTGAAATTAAGTGCTGAAGATTGGAAATCAGCGCTGGGTGTAGCGTTTGGGCGGCTGAAGCCTGCACACCAACGTGTAACGATGCTCCAAGCTAACGCTGTCGAGCGACTCCGTGTCTCCATTCCCGGTGCAAAATTGCAATCGTAATATGCGGTCTTTCCTGGTCACTCAGCGAGATTGGTCGGAGCTGGGATTGCTGCTTCGTGATGGGCGGTGCCGATGACTTGTGACAATCGTTCGAAGCCGTCGCGTTTCATCAAGCCGACGAGTCCCTGGCAGATTTGCTTCACGATACCAGGACCATGGTAAATCATCGCCGTGTAGATTTGGACGAGCGATGCGCCGAGCCGGAGTTTCAAATAGGCATCTTCGGCGCTGAACACTCCTCCAGCGCCGATGATGACATACCGACGTTGATCCATTTGCTTGTGCAAGCCAGCGATGCAGCGGTTGATGAGCGCTTCGACCGGTTTGCCAGCGATCGCGCCCGGCATTTCGCTCAGCGCATCGCGTGGCGTTTCAAGGGTGAGTGTTTCCGGCTTACCCGGTGGCAGGTTGAAGCAGAAGCCTCGCACGAAGTCGAAGGCGTCGCATTCCCGAAGTAAGCGTTGGTGCTCAGTCGGGTCGTCGCGTGGGGCGATCTTCAAAAACACTGGACGCGAAATGCCCAGCGGCGAAAACTGCTCGAGCAATCGCATGATGTTGCCGGGTTGAGCGAAGAAGTCTTGGCCGCCAACCGCATTGGGGCAGCTCAAATTCAACATCAGGTAATCGGCATGTGGCTCCAGCAGCGAGACACTGCGCACGTAGTCCGCAACGATCTGGTCATCGCTACACCTAGGCGCCTCGGGACCATCGTTGGTCTTCACGATATTCACGCCAAGCGGGTGACGTGAACGACGCGCGGCGATGCGACGAGCGACTGCATCCGCTCCGTCATTCGGAAGTCCGTAATTGACCACGATGCCGTGATCTTGAGGCAGACGAAACAGCCTCGGTCGGGGATTACCCACGGATGGTCGCGCGGAGACTGATCCGATCTCGGTGAACCCGAAGCCCAGCGAGTCAATCATTCGCAAGGCGCGACCGCTCTTGTCCCAACCTGCGGCGAGTCCGATCGGGTTGACGAAATGCAAATCCGCGATGTCGCTCTCAAGCATCGGATGCGTCTGCTCGAAACACGCCTTAGTCCACGAAGTCACACCAGGGATCACGCCCGCGATTCGGCACGCTTCAACCGTCAAGTGATGAGCCGTTTCCGCATCGAGACGGAAAAGCAAAGGTCGAATGAGATGGGCATAAGTGGACATGGAAGTGACCAATCCCCAGCGGCAGCGAGAATCTGATGCTCCAAATCTAACAAAGATGGCACGTCGGTCGCGAACGAGAGACTCCAGCCGTTCCCATGGAGACTGGCCATGTGACCTGCGAACTTTCTCACTTGCGGGTCAGGCCAAACTATCGATCGACCGCGTGTGCTTGGAGCTCTTCGAGCGATGCGAACTCGAGCGTAGAAACATGAGTCGCTTCGAGGACAACCGGCGGTGCTACGCCAGCATCATAAGCCTCTTTCCAGCAGGCGGCGCAGAGGCACCAACGATCGCCATCGGTTAGTCCGGGAAAGCGATACATGGGGTTCGGGGTGCTCAGATCATTACCCCGAGATTTACTGAATTGCAGAAATTTGTCGGTGACGGCCACGCAAACGGTATGCAGTCCATAGTCGTCGGCGCCGGTGTTACAACAGCCGTCGCGAAAGAACCCCGTCATCGGGTCCGTGCTGCAGGTTTGCAATTCAGTCCCGAGAACGTTCTTGGCCATGTTGATTTGCTTGAGAGAAAGGGAGCGAGAACAGCGCCGTCAATTTACCAACGCAAACCGAATCGCTCGCCGCCCGTGTCACGATTATTACCGCCCTTGAGCGGGCCATCGACGGGTTTGATGGACGACACGTACGCCGGTTCATCCGCTGGCTCTTCTTCGGCCTTGCCGCCCGTCGGTTCGGGCTTGGCGAGCGTCGCCTTCATCGACAATCCGATCTTTTGAGCGTCACGATCAAAGCTCAGCACTTTGACGTCCACTTCTTCGCCCGCTTGGACTACCGAATCGACTTTAGAAACCCGGTGATGCGCAAGCTCGCTGATATGAATGAGTCCTTCGACGCCAGCGGCCAAGCGAACGAATGCGCCAAAGTTGGCGATGCGCGTGACGGGGCCGCGATGCACCGAACCGACGGAAAACGTTGCTTCGGCGGTGTCCCAAGGGTTCTCGAGCAAGTCACGGTAGGAGAGGCTGATCTTTCCGGTCTGTTTGTCGATCTTTTCGATCACGACCCGAACTTGCTGCCCTTCTTCGAGCACTTCGCTGGGATGTTTGATTCGCTCCCAGCTCATCTTGCTAACGTGAATCAAACCGTCCAGGCCACCGAGATCAACGAACGCACCAAAGTCTTTGACGCTCCTCACGGTACCTTCGAGCTCATCACCAGGCTCAAACTTTTCAAGCTGCTCACGTTTCTTTGCTTCGCGCTCGCGTTCGAGGACGGCACGATGGCTGAGCACCAAATTCCCACGTCGCTCGTTGGCTTCGGTTACGACGCACATCAGCTTTTGGCCGACGAAATCGCTCGCATCCTCGACGCGGTGCTCCGACAACTGGCTGATGGGAATGAATCCGCGGATGTTACCGGCCGTGCATTCGACACCGCCCGTGTTCGCAGCCGTGATGGTGGCTTCGACCACAGAGCCTTCCTCGATGTCTGACCAATCGCTGACGTCGATCGCCTTGCCGGGCAGCGTCGCGACGAACAAGCCGTCTTCGGAATTGAAGCCCCGAATCAGCACTTCGATCGATTGGCCGGCCACCGGCTCCTGGTCCGTGAACTGTTCAAACGGAACCACGCCTTCGTCGGGTCCGCCAAGCGAGACGAAGACCGAATCGTCATGAATTTTCAACACGATCGCGTGAACGCGTGACCCTTCGGCCAGTGGTTCGCGACGATCCGGCATTCCCGCTCGTCCGCTCAACATCGCTTCGACGTCCGCGGCCGCCAACTCGGCATCAAGCTCCGCTTGAAGATCATCCGAAAGTCCCATTCGCCGGTTCGGCACAGCGACTTTCGAAAACGCTTTGGTGGCAGTTTCGGTGGCCGTCGCTTGTGGCTGCGCATCCTCGGATTTGCCGTGCGTCTCGCCAGCCAATCGTGGTCGCGGATGCTGTTTACCTTGTTTGGGACCGCCGCCTTTCTTGCCAGATTTCGCGGGACGCTCGCTATCGGTGCTCGCCGCTACCGAATCCGCGGACACCGCAGATTGCGGCGATTGCGGCTTTGCCATCCCGAGTCCCCGTGCAGCTAACGGCCCGGCCGAAATCTTGGGTCCGCCGGGCTTGGATGATTCTGCATCAGGCTTCGATGACTCGGCATCGGGCTTTGACGACTCAGCATCGGGCTTTGACGACTCAGCATCGGGCGGAGTTAGTGTCTCGGGTGTTGCCGGTCCAGAATCGGGAGCGGATTGGGTCGCAGACGGGATCGCGACAGGATCTTGAGCGGAAGAGTCGCCGACGGTCATCGGATATTTCGAAACAAGAGCAATGAAATGCGACTTTCGCGACGGAGCCGCGTGTGTCGACAGTGATAAATCCGTAGCCCAGCAGTTTAACAGTGCTCGCCGGCCTTCGATAGCCTTTGTCACGTGAGAGTTCGGATCAAATCTCGCTCGCCCCGCTCCAACCCAATCTGGCCAAAGCAACGAGCAAAATGACGAGCTAAGAAATGACGAGCTAAGAAATGGTGTCGATCACGCGCTGCATATCCGCGGGCAACGCCGCCTCGAACGACATCGTCTTTCCCGTGTGCGGATGTTCGAAGGCCAAGCGATGAGCGTGTAGGGCTTGGCGATTCAACACGACTTCCTCTTTTTCGCTCGCCGATAGCGTCGGGCGATCGTGGGGCCGCGAATTGGCCAGCAACATGCCCCGCGTGATCTCGGCGTGTCCGCCATACAAACGATCACAAAGCACGGGAGTCCCGATATGACTCAGGTGAACTCGAATTTGGTGGGTTCGTCCCGTTTTGGGCATGACGCGGACGACGGTGTACTTTCCGTGTCGCGAGATCACTTCATAAAACGTCGATGCTGGCTTGCTGGTGATATGGCCTTCACGAATCGCCATTTTATCGCGCTGGTATGGATGGCGACCGATCGGACGCTCGATCACATCACGATCACGATCCAAGGGTCCGTTAGCGATCGCAATGTACTCCTTGGCGACGTCACGATCATGAAATTGTTCGGACAAGTGAATGTGGATCGCGTTGGTCTTGGCAACCACGATGACGCCACTGGTATCACGGTCCAATCGATGCACGATCCCGGGACGTGTGGGACCACCCACGTCCGACAGCGATTTAAAGCGATACGCGAGTGCACTCGTCAACGTACCCGTCCAATTGCCTCGAGCCGGGTGCACCACCATTCCCGGCGGCTTGTTGACGACGACGAGCCCGTCATCTTCGTACAGGACATCCAGCGGAATGTTTTCGGGAATGCAATCGTCGTTGGCCAGCGGCGGGACAAGAAACCGTATTTTTTGGCCGGGCCGGACTTTGAAACTCGGTCGAACGACTCGACCGTCGACCGTCGCCCCGTCTTCCTGGACCGCTTGCCGAATTCGCATGCGGCTGTGGCCGTCACAGATCTGGGTCAAAAACTGGTCGATCCGTTCACCATCGCTGGTTTCGGGAACGACAAAGTCCCGCAAGACGCTTTCGCCAACCACGGTCGCATCGACGTGCTCACCCTCGATCGGAACGACCGCATCGGGATCAAAATCGTCTTCAGAGCTCACGGAGTCGATTCGCCATCAGCCTCGGCGGGTTCGACTTCTTCCACAGCAGCGGGACTTTCGCTACTCGATTCAGTCGAACCGGCGGGCTCAGCCTCGGGAGCATTTTTCGTGGGCTCAGAGGGCTGCGTATCGCCGCCGTTTGCCGGTGCGACCAATGCTTCCGCCCCAGCCGGTTCGTCCTCGGTGCTTTCCGCAGGCGCTGGGGTCGCGTCGGAGGCGGGCGTCTCTTCGCCCGTCGGTGTCGCGTCTGGCGCCGGCTCCGAGGCGGCATCTTCCGTCATATTTTCATTCGACGCGGCATTCTCATCCGCTGCCGCGTTCTCCTCCGCCGGCGGCGTGCTACCGAGATCCGGTAGGTCTAGCGGCGGCAAATCGAGATCTGGCAAATCGGGCAGCGCGGTTCCGCTTGGCAACGAGGGCGGCATCGCTGGATCGCTCGGAGTGAAGTCCTGGTCGCCGAACCAAGCCAAAAACTCCTTGGTGCCTGGACGGCTGAGTGAGTCAATTCGTTGTTGAGCAATTGTCACCATCGCTTCGGATTCATCCGCCGCGATCGTCGCCCGGTACTCTTCAATCGCCGTTTCGACGTCGCCCACTGACTCGGCAATTCGGGCCAGGCCATAATGTGAACGCGACTGGAGCACCGCATTGCCTCCGGTCGACAGCGCTTGCTGGTAAGCGGCCTTAGCGGAATCAAAAAGTTCGTTGGCTTCGGCGCGATCGGTGTACAGTACCCGCAACCCCCGAGCCATGAATTCGTCCGCTTGATACAAGCGAGCCCACGATCCCGCGGTCGTTTGGGCGTAGTCGTCTCCCACCATTCCGAGAACTTCGGCGTCGCCTTCTCCCGCGGCGAGCACCAACTGCAGTGTCGCATCACTGCGTTGTCCCGACGCATTGCTGCGAACCAGCGCAAAACCGAGCAATCCGACGATCGCAGCCCCGACCACGATCGCGATCAGTTTCGAATGCGGCTCGATCCACTCATTGATCCGGGCAAGGTGCTCAGCCAACCAATTGTGCTGAAGTTCGTGGCGTCGTTCGCTGTTCATAAGATTGTGGGTGGTTGCTGATGTCGCGCGGGCGGAAGGCTGCAACTATAGAAATGGTCGAAAGATAGCGTCAAGAGACGCTCCCGAGCTTTCGCTCCGAATAGAGGACCAAAAGGGCCCCACCACGGGCTGAACCGTCGTGAGCGGAGCTACACTCGGGCTCCGTCCCAAGCCTCAGCGAGCAACTCGACGGCACGATCCACTTGCTCACGACTGGTCGTCCATCCCATCGAAACTCGCAGGGTGCGGCCTATTTGAGCTTCCGTACGACCGATGCTGCGCAACGATCGAGTCATCTCGTCGGGCGGCGCGTCGGCTTGTGCGGTGGCAACCACCAACTGGCGAGCACTCCGCTGGATCCGCTTGGCGTCCCCGGGCATTTGGATCGCCAGTGTGTTGGGCAATCGCACTGCATCTTCACACAATAACACCGGCTCGGGGGTCATCACGGCTTGCAGCCCCTGGATGAAACGATCACGCAGCAATGTCAAATTGTCGCCGGCGTCCGAGGCACAGCGCGCCGCAAGGGCCGCGGCAGCACCAATGCCGGCGCAACTCGGAATGTTTTCCGGTCCAGGCCTCAACCCCATTTCGCGTGATTCACCGTAGACGATTGGCGACAATTGCAATCCGCGACGTACATACAGCGCTCCCGCTCCTTTGGGTCCGTAGAATTTGTGTCCGCTCATCGATGCCGTATCAACACGCATTTCCGTAACATCCACGGGCATCTTGCCAAAAAGCTGGGTCGCGTCACAGTGAACCGGAATGCCTCGGTTGTGACAGATGTCCGCGACCTCGCGCACCGGTTGAATCGTTCCCAGCACAGCACTGGCCGCGACCAAGCACACCAGCCGAGTTTCGTCGCGCAACATGGCTGCGACGCGCTCTGGATCCACCACGCCGTCCGGCTCACAGGGCACCGTCTCGATCTCCCAACCGTCTTTTGCCAGACTCATGGCGGCGGATAAAACGGAGTCGTGTTCCAAGGGCGAAATCAATAGGTGCCCCGGCGGACGCTTACGACATATTCCTAACACCGCCAAGTTGTTTGCTTCTGTACCGCCGCCGGTGAAAACGATCTCGAATGGATCGCAACAGGCAAGCATAGCGATCCCCTCGCGCGCATTCTCCAGCGCCTCAGAAATCGCCTGAGCGTGCGGATGCTCCTGCCCCGGCAACATGAAATGCGTGGCCCAGAACGGCTGCATCGCCTCCAGCGCCGTGGGAGCCAGCGGGGTCGTGCGGTTGTAGTCGAGGTAGATAACGGACACTCAAACTCGCTGGTGCGGACAGTTAGTTTCTAGACGTATGACTTGCCAGTTCCGCGAAATCGTGATCCACCGCGGGTCCGGCGCCGAGTGGACATGCTGGCTCCGCCCCAAAAGCGGTAAATCACATGAGTCGGTGATTGCTGCCCTATGCGTCAACATCGCTAAAAATGCTAGCTTTCGGTGGGACCTCCACCTTAGTTGCTATTTTTCAGCTCGCTAGTAGCTGCGATCTTGGTCGCTTTTCCCAGATCGACAAGCCCCTGCCACCCCCTGCTTGCATCGAAACGACGAGGCCAAAAGTGGCGTCCCGGAACCAGCTATTGTTGGCACCCGGGGGGCTACTTTCAACGCAATGAGCCCGATGTTGTGGAGGAGAATGAGCTAGCGATTTGCATTTAGTAGCGCCAGTTGCGATAATTTGTAAACCAAAAACCGTTGGCGACGAGCGCCGCTTCCGTTAACGTAAGCGCTCACAGCTAATCTTTTCTCTCTGGAGCGCAAATCGATGAAACAGTCACGTCCCGGTTTTACCCTCGTTGAGCTACTGGTCGTGATCACGATCATTGGCATCTTGATGGGTCTGCTGATTCCAGCGGTCAACGCCGCCCGCGAAGTCGCCCGCCGCAACCAATGCGCGACAAACCTGAAGAACTTTGCGCTAGCAGCACAACTTCACAACACTTCTAAGAAGCAGCTCCCTGGGTACGTACAGAAATACGGTATGTTCCTGGCAGGGGTGGACCCGTCGGACCCCACTAACTTTACTGGCGCAGTGCCTCGGCACGTTAAAGTGGGTACGTGGGCGGTAGCTTTGCTTCCATCGTTGGATGCTCAACCCACGTATGAACATTGGACGGAAGACCGGTATCCGATTCGTTCGAACAGCGCAGCAGGTCTTGGTACGACAACCGGAGTCGCTGGTGACGGCTTCCATACGCTCGCGGCGCCGAATCTAGCTATCTTTCAGTGCCCGAGTAATCCTGTGTCAGAGGGCGAGAACGGTAAGAATAGTTATGTCGCAAACAATGGGTTTTGTCCGATTAACCCCACGTCAGCAAGTGCGGCGCTGGTCACCGGCGTGACGTTCGCCAGTTCTCAGTCCAATGACAACGGCGCGTTCAATTCGAAGTACAACGTAACCAGCGTCAATGCAACGACGGGAGTCGGGGTTCATGAGTTTGAGGGAGGCAAAGTGACGCTCGAAGATTTCAAAGATGGCCAGGGAAACACGATGTTGTTTTCAGAGAATGTGCAGGCACTGCCTTGGCATCGTGCAGGGTTGATTAACGCAACTGCGTTTGATGTCACCAGCCCAGCCACAGACGTCGTGTACTCGAGCGCGACCGGTATTGTTGAAGCAGGCCGATATATCCACGGGATGGTTTGGCATTACGAAGATCCAGAAAACGGCAGCACAGCGTTAGCGACTTTGTGGAACAGGAACGGTACCGCGGCGGCTGTGGTTCCGTCTCCCGTTGAGACTTTTCACTTGATCAATGGTGGCGGCACCTCGGTGGCTGACGAGATTTTCACGAAGACGATCAAGACCGTTGAAGACGCTCGAGATTTGGGTCGGCCTTCGTCGGCACACGTGGACGGTGTCAATGCCGGCATGGCCGATGGTGCCACTCGATTCATCACCGAGGCCATCGACTACCGCGTATATCAGGCGCTAATGACGCCACGTGGCAAGAGCAGCAATGTTCCTTGGCCCGAATTTGTCCTCACAGACGAAGCGTTCTAAATAGCTTCACGCTGTTTCATCGAAACAAAGCCGAGGTCTTTCCAGAGGGGCCTCGGCTTTTTTCGTTGATGGGCGCGATCGTCGCTGATGTCACGCTTGAATCGATTGCGCCAGCGCCCTGGCAATCTTCGGTGACTTTAACGTTCGTTCGGCTCAGCGAAAGTGCGACGTCGCGCCGATGCTCTCTTCTAGCACCGCGAACACTCCCGCGGCCGGTGCACGCCGGGCGAATCCACCCTCCCACGAACCCCCGACGTGGATTCGCCCGGCATTTTGATGGACTGGGACATAGATCCCAGTGCGATGGCATGGATCGCCGCCGACACCTTCCACTCATTTGACTGTCCTGGCGAGATTCAAGCGTGACAAAAACGATCCCTGGCTACCTACGCCTTCATCGCGATCCCCAAGACGGCACACCGACCATGGGAGTCGCGGATTCGATCTCCAATCGTCCCACGATCGGACGCGAAAACAAAATCGCGTCATCGATCGATAGTTTTTGGAAAGCGTACACGGCCGCAACGGGATGGCGAATCGACCAGAAACAGCTCCGCAACGGCGGCATCATTCGCTTGCTACCCGCCGTGACGATCGATGCGATGGCAATGGCCGACGATCTCAGCGAAATGCCGCTGACGAGCGAAAGCGAAGCTCGACGACTGGCCGAACTCGCCTTGTCACTCACCGATGATCTCAAACGATCGAGGCGGGTGCTTCGCCGGCAAGCGGCCGAACTCGCCGCTCGCGCTGCAGTGATTACGTCGCACTCCAATCAAGACGCGCTCGCCACGACGATCGAACGAATCCTGGCGGACGCCACGCTCGCTTGCGGTTGCGATTCCGCAGCCCTGTATCTGCTGGACGAAGACACGAGCAGTCTGAGCTTGCGATTCAGTCATGGGTTGCCCGAGGCAAAACTGGAAGCCGAGTCACGCCCATTGCGCGGAAGTCGTGGAGATCTCGAGGCGCTCGTTCAGGGCGTCGTGACGATCGACAACTTGAAAGCCGGCTCGATCGATACGTGGAGTTGTCCCCAAGAGTCTGCGGCAGCCGCGATCTGCGCCTCTGTCGCGGTGGACGATTTGCCGATCGGCACGATGTGGTTGTTTGCGAACGAGACGAAAGCGTTTGGCGAGTCGACGGCAGCCTCGGTGCGACTAACGGCCTCGCATGTCGCTCGCGAGTTGTCAGTCATCTCGACCACGACATCGCCAGTGGATCACCGTCAAAACAAATCGTGGCTCCGCGACTTTGCATCCTGGCAACATCGCACACTGCCGCTGGGTTCACGAATCGCGGACGACTGGTGCGTCGATGGCATGCTCGAATCACCAAGCGAATGGGCGATCGGTTGGCACACCTGGGACATTTTGCCCGATGGTACGATCTTGGTCGCGATCGCGGAGGCGATCGACCCATCCATCACAGGCGCGATGGTTGCCACCGTGGCGAGAACCGCAATCGCCGCCCACGCGGGTTATCGACATTCACCCAAGCAACTCATCCAACGCATGAGTGACACGCTGTGGCAAACGAACACGGGCGACCAATTGATCTCCGTGATGTGCGCCCACCTGAAACCCGAAACCGGCGAGGGTGAGATTGCGTCAGCGGGGAACATGAGCGCGATGATTGCCAGTCGCTACGGCTACCGACCGCTCGCGACCAACGCGAGCGACCCGCTTGGCGTCAACATTGATCCGCAATGCATAACCAATTCGTTCAATCTCACCCGGGGCGAAACCCTTTGTGCCTATGGGCCCGGATGGAGTGGCGACGGGGCGACCCAGCACTCGCTGGGCGACTCGCTCAAAATTAGCATGCTCGATCGAGACCCCAACCCGCTGGCCACCATGCGACGCGAACACGCCCAGTTGAAATTGGCGAGCGAGCGGGGCGCGATGTCGATTACTCGCGTGTAGCAGGTGAGGTTCACCCGCGGATGTCGCTCGCCCGCGCGTTGGCTCAGGAACCAGCCATTTCCATTTTGGCTCGTTCCACTTTGGCTTGTTCGATCGAGTCATCCATGTCTTTGAACAACGGACCCGCTTGGTCACTAAAAACGCGACCGATCAGCAGGTCAGTCAAACTACCTCGGTGATGCGGGTACTCTTTCATGAAACGCCCGATACTGAATTCTTTGTTGTAAAAAGCGTGCACCAGTTTGCGGACCCAGTTGGCACCCTGCTTGAAATCGTCGGTCCATTTGCCAAGCTGCTGGGCGCTCAGGTCATTGTTGCGAAATCCTTCGACGATCGCATCACCGGCACGAACGCCCATGTCGAGCGCAAAGTAAACTCCCGACGAATAAACGGGATCGATAAATCCGAAGGCATCGCCGACCAGCACCCAACCGTCGCCGGCGTGTTGGCGAGTCATGTAGGAAAACTCTTTTGCCGTGCGAATATCCCCGAGACGCGTTGCCATCTCCAAACGCGGTTTGAGTCCACGGCAGCGTTCAAGTTCTTCGTAGTAAACTTCTTCGGGTTTGCCGCGTCCTTTGAGCAAGTAGTCGTTGTCGGACACGACACCGATACTCGTGATACCGCGCGACAATGGAATGAACCAAAACCAAGCATCCTTGGATTCGGTATGCAAGATAATTGTCGCGCCCTCGTTGTCGCCTTCGCCCCGCACGGCGTCTTTCCAGTAACCCCAAATGGCAGCCTTCTTGAGATCCGCGTTGACTTCCTTCAAGCCCAACTTGTTCGCCATGAAAGTTTGTTGACCGGTGCCATCGACGAGCACTTTGCATGCGATCTCGTGCGTCGCTCCCGCGGAATCTTTGACGACCACGCCAGAGACTTTTCCGTCTCCATCCAGACGAACATCGATGAGCCGCGTCTGATCATGGCATTCGGCGCCAAGTTCGGCAGCGCGGTCGAATAGCATTTTGTCAAATTCGCTTCGCTCAACCTGCCACGTGGTACTGCATTCGCGTGAATCATGTTCGCGGAAAAAGAACGGCTCCGACGAATTGCCTAGATGCGTGACGAACTGAACGCTTTTCTTGGCCTGCCACCCGGATTCCCTCACCCGATCACACAAACCCAACCGCTGCAGTGGCCAATACGTCTCCGGCATCAACGATTCACCGATGTGAAACCGGGGAAACGCGTCGCGTTCGACCAGCAGAGTGCTCAGCCCCCCCTGGGCAACGATGGCAGCCGTCGTACTTCCAGCCGGCCCGCCGCCGACGACCACGCAGTCATAACTCGTTTTCATGATTAGATTCGAAAGGGTGGGAGTGCTTCGAAGGTAGGACAAGCTCATTTTACAACATCGTAAAGTCCAAGACGACGGCAATGCATTCGTGGGCCATTCATCACAGTTTAGCTAGCCGTCGCTGGCATCGGGAAGAATCGGGAAAAAGCCAGTTTCCGTCTTGTCGGAACCTGCCATTTCATGGAGATCGGGCATATAAACGTGGTGACTTGCGGATCGAACGGACGCTTTAGCGGAGGTACAGCAAAGCAACGATGGCCGAAGAGGAAACGCTGCGAACGCGCTATCTGCGGCGATTCAAGTTTGGCATTGCGCTGATACTGCTCTTAGCTAGTCCGTGCGCGTACTACTCGATGGACGCGATCCATCACCTATTCAATCGGCCACCCGATTGGGTCCCCGACTCGATTCCTGAAAAGGCCGAGTTCAATGATTTCGTGGAGCGATTTTCGGTCGCCGAAATCGTCATGGTGAGCTGGGATGGCGCCGAGCTCGGATCGAACGAGTTGGCCCAAGCCGTGGCGCTACTGCGACCCTTGTGCGAAGATTCTCCGGATGCCGACGTCGCGACAATGGGCGATTTACCCGAATGGGCAGCCGGTGAAATCGCTTCGCTCAGGAACCTGTGTGGCAGCACACGACCGTTGCTTTGGGTTCACAGCGGTTCGGAGATGCTTGATCAAATGACATCGTCACCGGCGAATTTGCCTCGCAGCGTGGCGATCAATCGTTTGCAAGGCAGCGTGGTCGGTCCTGACGAATCTCAAACTTGCATGGTGATCTCGCTCGGTGAAGCGGCGCTCGTCCATCGCCGCATGTTTTTACCGCAGTTACGCGAGGCGATTGGAAGATTGACGGGCAAGAGCAAGAGCCAGATTGCGATGGCGGGCGGTCCGTTCGAGGGAGCGACGGTGGATGACGAGAGTGTTCGGAGTGTGCAAATTTTCTCGCCGCCTTCGGCGCTGTTGGCCGCCCTGTTGTGCTTTCTTTGCTTGAGATCCATTCCGATGACGCTCGTGATCACGGCCGTCGCTGTTCTCGGTGAAGGATTCGTGTTGTCGCTGGTCAGCCTCAGTGGGACACCGATGAACGCGGTGCTGATCGTGCTTCCGCCGTTGGTATTCGTGTTGACGGTGTCGTCGGGAATCCACTTGAGTAATTATTACCGCGATGTTGCTCACGAGTTCCCGGAACTATCACGGTCGTCGGCTGCGCGTCGGGCGATGCGAGCCGGTGTGGTCCCTTGCTTGCTGGCCACCGGAACGACCGTCGTAGGCCTCGGTTCGTTGATGCTGGTGCGACTGGAGCCTATCCGAGTGTTCGGTTTTGTTGCCTCGGCCGGAGTGATTTTCACGTTGCTGATGTTGTTCCTGCTTTTACCCGGCGCGATGGTCCTCACGACCGTCGATAGCCAAGCGGTGATCGACGAGAAACGTCAACGTCGGCGCGAGAATCGATTCCTAGCCGCGTGGTTGACACCACTGGCGGCGATCATGGATTGGTGCGTCGCGAAGACACGAAAGCGGCTGACCAAGCCTTGGCCACTGATCGCCGGATTTGCGGTGATCGCTATTTCACTCTCCTCGGGACTGTTGTGGCTGGAAACATCCGTCAACATTCCGCGAATGTTTCAACCCGACAGCGACATTCGAGTGCAATATCAGTGGTTCGAAGAGAACATCGGCCCGACGATCAATGGCGAAGTGCTCATTTCGTTTCCACCGCCGACGGAAGACGACGATCCGCTGGATCGATTGGAGATCGTTAAACGCGCCCACATGTCAGCGCTGGAACATGCGCACGTGCAAGGAGTGTTGTCGGCCGTCACGTTCGTGCCCCCGGTTCCCACCGGACGCAGCCTATCCAACGCGGCAAAACGCAGCGTGATCAAAAAGCTGATTCGCGACCCCGACTCGTCGCTCGGCCGTCTCGGTTTCATTTCGCGGGACGAGCGCGCCGAAGTCTGGCGAATCAGCGTGCGGATGCCACAAAGCGAGCAAACCGACTATGGAACCGAGATTGACATGATCAAGGCCGCGGTCCAGGAGAGCGTCGAGGGCAGCGAAATCCCAGCAACCGTAGCCTTTACGGGCGGCATCGCGATCGTGCAAAAGGCCCAACAAGTGTTGCTTCGAGACTTGTTCGCGAGTTTTTTGTCCGCGTTCGGTGTCGTCGCAATCGTGATGATGTTTCTGCTGCGCAGTATCATGGGCGGGTTGATCGCGATGCTTCCTAATCTGTTTCCCACGGTCGCCTTGTTCGGTTGGATGGGCATCATCGAAACGCCGCTGGATATCGGATCAGTGATGACCGCGAGCGTGGCACTTGGCATCGCGGTCGACGATACGATTCACCTGCTCAGCCGTTTCGGTTCGCGGCGTGGCCGAGGTTTGGGACAGATCCGATCAGCTTGGGGCGCCCTGGGCCAATGCGGATGGGCTATGTTGCAAACCACGACCGTGTGCGGTTTATCGCTCATGGTTTACTACGCTAGCGATTTTGTTCCGACAAGTCGTTTCGCTGTGTTGATGTTTGGTCTGTTGGCGGCGGCGTTGTTGGGCGACGTATTCCTATTACCCGGATTGATGTGCAGCCCCCTGGGACGCTGGCTGGCCAGGCCCATTGGCGCCGATCCAGGTGCGGAGATTAGCCATCGTGACCAACCACTCCCGCCACGGGACTGGCGACGTTTGCGAAAACGAATTCGGGGCCGCGTGTAAACCGAAAGCGGCTCAATGATCCGAATGTTGAAAAGTTAGCCGGCTTGCGTCGATCGTGGTCGCCGAGTTTCACACAGCCGTGGGAGCGACGATCGATCCCTGGGAAGCCGCCCCAGTAAACGGTATAGTTCGCGTGTGGTTCGTACAGCTCCCGCTTTCCCGTTGAAATGGCGATGCGCATTCTTTTTCTTGGCGACATCGTGGGTAAGCCGGGTTATTCGGCGGTCGTCAAGTACGCTGAAAAGATTCGCAAATCACAACGGCTCGATGCGATCGTGGCGAACGCAGAAAACGCATCCGACGGCTCGGGGTTGATGCCGCGGCAATTCCAGCGACTGACATCCGCCGGCGTTGATTGTCTCACGTTGGGCGATCATATCTACCGACGCAAAGAAATCATTGAGACGCTGCAGACCAGCGACCGCATTATCAAGCCAGCCAATTTTCCGCCGGAAGCACCCGGTAAAGATTGGACAAAGGTCAAAATCGGCAACGAGTACCTCGCCGTCGTGTCGTTACTCGGCCGAGTCTACATGCGTCCGGTCGATTGCCCGCTCGCGGCGATCGACCGCGTGCTCGACGAGATCGGTGATTCGACGCCGCACATTTTGGTCGATTATCACGGCGAAGCCACGAGCGACAAACAGGTGATGGCACGCCATGTCGCTGGCCGAGTCACCGCTGTTTTCGGGACCCACACTCATGTGCCGACGGCTGACGCGAGCGTGCTGCCCGGCGGAACGGCGTTTCAGTGTGATGTGGGGATGTGTGGACCCTATGACAGTATCATCGGTCGTGATATCGCACGAGTGATGCAGACCACTCGCACATTCGAACCGACGCATTTCTACGTCGCGACGCGAGACGTTCGTCTTGCCGGTGCGATCGTCGAAAGCGATTCGCATGGTCGCGCGACGAGTGTTGAACGATTCGAATTCAAAGTCGGTGACTAATTCCCCGTACTACCGCTCGCCATCGACCAACCGCGTCATCGCTTGACCCATGGCTTCGCCGATTCGAAAGTAAGTCTCGGCATTCGAATTCCAGTGATATCCTTGGGCGCTGGGCGACTGTTCCGCCGGCCTCCAAAACGCTCGCGTGCTGACGAATGCGACGTTTCCTTTAAACTCTGGATGCTCTGCAACGGCAGCCTGGGCCCGCATGAGCGACAGCGCTCGGGGATGCGTCTCGTCCGGACCGGTCATTCCCGTTTCCGCAATGACGACGGGGATCGTCGCAGCAAGATCACGACGAATGTCATGAATCAAATGCGTCATGTTGCTTTCGTATTCGGCGTTGAAGCGATCGTTGATGCGGTCGTTCCACCCCTGGTGCCAAGCGAATCCGACAAGCTCATAACGACCATCGCTTCCCGGGACAATGGCCTTGAGATCAGTGAGCGCAGCCTTGGTGAGCGTCAACATCTCGCGATAGTACTTGCCAACGATGGTCGGGTCCTCCGCAATCGCGGCGTCGGTCTTTTCGCCAAGCGAATACGGCGGTTTGCCTGCGCTGGGCGGTCGAAAATCAACGGCGAGACTTTTGCCGCCCCAAGCACATTTGATTAGCAACACGGGTTGCTCGATCGCATCGCCCACTACCCAGCCAAAACCAAGTTCTGGGCCAATCGTCTCGGCACTCGAGCCGTAGCCAACCGTGAGAGGTCCTCGTCGATCGAGGTACGAGATCCACACATCGTCTCGCACACGCCACTCGCCCGTTTCCTCAACCAGCGGCGCAAAATGCGTCGTGGTCGCCGCATCCTTCACAAGAAATTCCAATGAACCCCGGCCACCGTTACGCTGGACGTTGGCTTTGATTTGCCCCGCACCTTCCATATTCGATTGACCCGCGAGAATGAAGACCTTGATCGGTTTCGTTTCGGCACCAGCCAATTCAAGGGTACCGAGCGAGAAGGCAATCAAAACGAGAAATCCAAGGTGACGTCGGTGTGATGGAGTCGACATGGTGATTTTGTGATGTAACAGGCGATGGCTGGAGAAGTTGAAGTCGGATGTTGCCCCCATTCGAGCATCTCGACGGGACCCGTGCCACATCGCTGGCGGAAATCGTCCCACGCTGGAGTTTGACTGGCTTGATGAAGCAAGCGAGATTACTCGGCGATACAATTTTGGCATGACGAGGATTCCGCCGGCCCAGCACCAAGTTGCACTCTTGGAGCGGATGGTTCGATCGGAGCAAGAACGTTGTGACTTTTCGTTGAAAGTTGAAGCATGCGATTGCCTGAGCAGTTTTCGCTCTACGGAGACTTTGGCTATCCACGCGGAGTCGCGTCGGAGCGTCGTCACTGGCTCGATGCGACACGACACAGCATCAGCCAACAGCGCCGCACGGCGATCATCGTGGCTGTCGGATTGACATTTTTGTTCGCAGCGCTGGGCATGTTGCCATGGTGGACACAGCGAGTCTTTTCACCCGAGCGTTTGGCGTCCCACCTATCGTCCAACATGCCGATGGGCAACGCTCACTTGGGCGCCGAATATTACAACATCGCATCGGCACTGGTGCGAGGCCGAGGATTTGCGGACCCATTCGTCGTGGAATCGGGTCCCACCGCGTGGATGCCACCGCTGTTGGTTTGGATACAAGCGTTCTTGATCAAGTGCTTTTCGGGTGATCGCTTTTGGGTGATGAACGCGGTCGTCGCGATCAAGACAATCATCCTCGCCGCCGGGGTCGCTGCGGTGGTCAACCAAGGACGTCGGGTTGCCGACACTTGGAGGGCGTTTGCCGTGGTGACCTTGTTTCTACTTGCTGACTTTAACGCTTGCTTTGCCTTCACGCACGATAGTTGGCTAATCTTGGCTGGGGTCACCGCCACCACATTCGGGCTAGTGAGGTTGCAGTCTCTGGCAAAGCACCAGCGGATCACGAATGCGGACGCGCTGCGTTGGGGACTCGGCGGCGGCATCGTCGCACTTTCGAGTCCAGTCGCGGGATTCACGTGGGCGCTCGGTACCATGATCTGTCTGTTGCGCCGGGCACCAACCAAGCTACTGATCGCGGCCGTGGTTTCGATGTGCGTGGTCGCGCCCTGGGCGATTCGGAACCGGCAAGTGTTTGGTCGCTGGATCCCGATCAAGAGCAACGTTTACTTTGAATTCGACCAGTCGCTGGCGCTCGACGACGACGGATTGCTGGATTGGCGTACGATGTCGATGCATCCCTATCATCAGGGAGCGGAGCAGGACTCGTATATTCAACTCGGCGAGATCGCCTACGTCGACACCAAGAAAGAACGCTTCCTGGCACAGTACCAAGCCGACCCGAGTGAGTTTCTTTCGCGGGTGAAGCGACGATGGATCGCTGTGACGTTGTTCCCGCTCGGGTTCAACGAATACCAGATGCCTTCGCTGAGCTTGCCACTAATGTGGATCTTGTATCCGTTGCCCTTCATCGCGGTGCTGGTACTCGTGATTTGGGGCAGGCCGCTAGCACCGCTCCAATTTTGGTCGATCGTGGTTTATGTAACCTATCTCTCGCCCTACATCGTGTGCTCGTACTATCCTCGTTACGGATTTCCGCTGCTGATCATCAAGATGATGCTTTGCTTTTGGCTGTTCAACCGAATTCGAACGGCTGTGCGTTCAATCCTGAACGATTCGGTTGTTCACGCACCGTCGCCGGTGACCGTCGGGGATCGAACCTTAGGCGACGCGGTAGTTGCTGCCACTGGACGACTTCGACTGGCTGTTGCGAGTCGCCGTCTTTTCGCTCAGCGGTGAACGAATTTTCTTGAACGCATTGTTCATTGCCACTGCATCACGAAACCGCTTATTCGGCGTCGGATCGATCGACTTGCGAACCAGCGTGACGAGTTCGGCGGAAACGCCACGTCGTAGTTTGTTGTAGCCGGAAAGCGGGGGTGTGAACGGATACTTGGGCAACTCGCCGGCAAGAATTCGGTAGATGACCAATCCGAGCGAGAATACGTCGCTACGATACGTCGGATGTCCCATCGCTTGCTCGGGCGCCATGTAACCGAGTGTTCCCGAGGCCGATTCGTCGTGGCTTCCGCGTTCGATCCGGGCCAGTCCGAAATCGGTCAGCCGCAGTTCGTTGCCGGGAAACAGAATAAAATTTTCCGGCTTGATGTCTCGATGCAAAACACGGTTCTCGTGCGCATAAGCGACTGCATCGATCATTTGACCGACAAAATGGACTGCGGTCGCCCGCGATACTCGCCGACACAAACGGTCCGCCAGCGTCTCGTCACCCAACGGAAATGCCATCACGAAGTGACCGTCGATGAATCTCGCGTCCTTCAACGGCAAGATCCCCGAATGCTCCAACCGAGCCATAATTCGCACCTCACGCTGGACATCGTCAAGCGTTTGCGAATTGCTGACATAACGGCTATCGGGAATCTTCAGGGCAATTCGTCGATCTTCGATGGTATCGTGCGCAGCAAACACGGTTGCAAACCCGCCCTGGCCGAGGCGACGCAACAAACGGTACTTGTCCAATCGACTACCGACACGGAGATTTCGTGCCACGTCAAAATCACCACTGAAAATCTTGAGGGAAGCTGTCACTCTTTACTCGCCAAACGCGCCGGAAGCAGATCCATTTGGCGACAGAGCATTGGAATCGCCATCGTCGGCTTGTTCCTACCGCCACCACCCTACCGCTAATCGTCACGATCCAGCAGTACGGAACAATCTTTCCGCACGGACTATCCGGCTAACCAGACTCTGCCCCCGCGACTAAGCGACACATCCCGCATAGTTTAACGCGCGGGTCGCTTATATCATCGATCATCGTGGCGTGAAACGCGATTCGCTTGTCGATCGATCACTCGTTGGCTGAATTGGCTTCGATCACGGCCAACTTTGGCGCGGTGCGAAATGACGATTTGCAAATCGACAGTGATGCTGCGTCAACCACCAGACAAACGCCACCATCCCCCATCACGCACGCGCCGGATAAGCCGGGGATGTGCGCGAAGTGCTCGTCAAGCGATTTGATGACGACGTCGCTGTTGCCTTCCAGGTCTTCGACTTCGATCGCGAACATTCGGTGGCCATCGCGTACCAACACCGCCTGGACCCAATCGTCCACGATCTTGACCGGAGGCAACGCATCGTTCCAATTGAACAGTTCATCGAGCCGATATAGGGGCACGAGATGGCCGCGCAAATCGATCATCGCTTTGCCTTGGGCGTCAAAGACGTCGCTACGCGATAACCCGACCACTTCGCAAACATCCGTCACGGGAATTGCCAATCGGAAGCCGCGGAATCGCACGATGAGTGAATTGACGATTGCGAGCGTCAACGGCAATCGCAATGTCACTGTGCTTCCTCGCCCCGGTCGACTGTCCAGCTCCACGGCGCCACCCAGCGCCGCAATCCGTTCCTTGACAACGTCCATACCCACTCCACGACCCGAAATATCACTGACTTTGTCCGCGGTACTGAAACCAGGCTGCCAGATGAAACCGTAGACTTCGGTGTCACTCATTTGACTCAGACCGGCTGCGGTCGCGAGCCCCCGCTCCAGCGCTCGCTCGCGGATCTTGCCCGCATCGATGCCGGCGCCATCATCGGAAATTTCGATGACGACATTGTTACTTTGATGGAAAGCACGCAAACGGATCACGCCTTCGGGCGCTTTGCCGCGGGCACGACGTCTCGCAGGATCTTCGATTCCGTGGTCGAGCGAGTTTCGCAGCAGGTGAACCATCGGGTCCCCCAACTCGTCCACCATTCGCTTATCGAGCTCGGTTGATTCGCCCTCCAGTTCCAAGCGAACCTGTTTGCCTTGACGCAACGAAAGGTCACGCACGATCCGGCGAAAACGACCGAACAGCGGTCCCACCGGAACCATGCGAGTTTCCAGCACCGCGTGCTGGAGACTTTTGCTCAACCGCGCCAATTGGTCGACGGTTTCAGAAACGTTCGAGGCGACACGACGCCCACGTTCCATCCATCCACGACGATAGGCGTTGTCGTCGTCGCCGCCATCACCACCAATCAGCGGCAATCCCGAGTGAAACGAACTCGAATGTGTGTCGGATTCACCCAACATCATCATCAGCGAATCAGCCAATGGCGAACCGGCTTCGATGGATCCTCCGGCACGAAACAGCATTCGCATCTCGTCGGCGAGCTGGGCGAAACGCGCATTGGTCACCGCCAGTTCCCCCGCCAAGTTCATCAATCGATCGAGGCGGTCGATGCCGATCCGAATCGTCTCGCCACCCTTGCCCCGCGGTCCAGCTCCGGAACCCTTCTTTGAAGTTCCCGTTGCCGACAATCCAGTTCCTGCGAACGGAGCATCGATGGAAACGTCATCGGCACTGGCATCGGCATCCGCCTTGACCGTCGACTCTCTCGTCGCGGTCGACTCTTTCGGCTCCTGTGGCGATGCCGCCGGTTTAACCACCAACTCTTCGGGATCACCAAAGTAAATGGCGTCGACGCCTTCCATGTCCAGTGATTCGATCAACTTGTCGTCGGTGTGGATCGTTCGCAGCGTGATCTTGAGCGTTACCGGCGGCGGCGCATCATCGACCTCCTCCATCTTTGGCAGAATATCTTTGACTTCGCCGAGTGATTGCAATCGCGCAACGATCAATCGAGCCTTTAACTCGGGCAACTCCATCGCCGGGTTCATTCGAACACACAGCAGTGTCGTTCGTAGCGGACCTTCGACCGTGTTCTTCATCGTCGTTGGCCCGGCCGATCGCGCCGGTGGTTGCCACGCTTGCGACTGTAACTCCGCGTCGATCACGTCATCCAGATCGGTGCCATCCTGCAGCATCGCTTCGCTGGTGGCATCATTGATCGCGTCGTCGAGCTCTTCGTCGGTCGGATTCAAATCATCGTATGGACTGGCCGTCAGCTCCTCAGCGTCTTCCGCGGAAATCTCTTCAGCCAATTGGCGGTCGATCTGCTCGTTGAGCGTGATACCCAGCTCGGGGTCGACTTTCGGGGTCGATTCGTTGGACGGCGACGCTGTCGATTTTGGTCCACTCGATCTCGATGCTACCGCGATCAACTCATCAATCAGCGGCCGAGGATCTCCCTGGTCCGTGTCGCCGGATCGCAACCGCACCAAGAACTCTCGAAAGAAATCGATGCACCGAAGGGTGACCGACACTGTATCGCTGGTGAGTTGTTCACGACCGTCACGATAAGCGTCAAAGCGGGTCTCGAGTTCATGAGCCAAACCGTTGATGCGTTCAAAGCCCATCATGCCGGTGGAGCCTTTGAACGTATGCAACAAACGAAACGCTTCGCGCAGTGCTTCCTTGTCATTGGGAGACTGTTCGAGCTTGAGTAGCAATTCGACGATCTGGTCCGCCTCTTCCTCGCTCTCCTCAAGGTAGATCTGCAGAAACTCGTCCATGTCCTCGTTGGATTCGGTCATTGTCGGTTACGGATAGTCGGCGATGGGGTGTGACGAGATGCCAGCGAAACGAGTAATTCCTCAGCTAATATCATAGTTGCACTCACCCCAATCCTAGCTCGAGACTCGCCGAAACATCAACAATCGCAGCTCAGCGACTTGCCCGGCCCGCACGTTACTCGCCCGTAATTTCAACGTCCCTCGGCCTGGAGACACTTGCAGAGTTCCGATTGTGAGGGGAATCCAGTCTTTGACATAGCCCTCGCCCCTCACAACCCGATCGTCCGCGTCACCCTGCAAAGGCGGATCATTCGCCACGTCGATCACCCGCTGGAGACGTTGATCGCCGAGACTCAGTTCCAATGTCGATCCGAGATCATCCTCGGGGCATGCGTAATACATCTGAACTTCGTAATCGCCTTCACCAAGTGCTTCGACGTCCCAAGTAATCTCGCTGGTCATATCGACCCAATTGGTCATGTACGTGCAATTGGGATGTTTGTTGGAGCGGACGATTGCGCCGTGGGGCACCGCGTCGCGTGCGGGCAACTGCGTGGACTGCGTTCCTGAATCGGCGATCGCAAATGGACGGTCATGGGACCGTCTCAACTTAATCTGGCCGTCTCGCGGGCAGGCTCCATTGGGACAGCATCGCACCTGAGGTGGACCACAACGAAAAAAAGCGGTGTTCATCAAAATTGATGAACGCAGCCTTTTCCCTCCCGACGAGATTTAACCACGTTTTCCGAGATCAACCGGTCTTCTCATGTTTACGGCAGGACAAACCTCACGGCATCGGCAACCACATACTGGTTCGCACCGGTCGTTTGCAGTTGAACGGATGCGGTGCCGCTAGTCAGCGTAAATGTTCCCAACGACACCCAAGTTCCTCCACCTGTCGTTTGGTCGATTGTCACCTGGGTCGTTCCTCCATCGTGTGTGACCACGTAGGTCGCGTTGGTTGCCCGCAGCGGGTGCGACGTGTAGCGAACAAACACTTCGTATTGTTGACCAGAGTTAGCGAGCGTCGGTGTCCAGGTTGCCGTCACCGTCGATCCGACGGGTGCGGCCAAATAGGCGGAGCCGACAAAGCCGTTGACCGAGGCACTCGAGACAAACTGTGACGTGGGACCACTCAAACTAAACCCACTATCGGAATTGTCGACGATCACTTCTTCTAGCAAGTCTTCGACGACCACAAAACTTGCGATGGAATCAACATTCAAATTCGCTGACTGGTCCGCAAAGGTTCCGGCCGCAAACACTGCGTCAACGGCTCCGGGGACGAAACTGCCGGTGGTGGCATAGCGATACGTTGTGCCTGAAACAAGACTACCTGCGCCGTCCACGGTCACCCCAGCAGCACCCGGTCCGGTCAGTGTAAATTCCTGCTGAGCATCGGTGATGGATGTACCATCGATTCCACCTGAACCAGAATTATCGGCGAATGTCACATCAATAAAATTTTGACCATTGATCGTCGTCACCACGACGGAAGCAGCCTCGGTGGGATTGGCCAACGCTGCCGACGGAGCTCCGGTCAGGTTACCTGCTCGAACAAACTGGACCGCGTCGCCCACGACATATCCATCCGCATCGGAAGCTCGCAGGGTCACGCTACCGGACGTTCCCGCAAGAAAGTTGTACGTGCCGAGCGATTGATAGGTGCCACCGCCGGTTCGCTGGTCGATACGGACGACGGTCGTTCCATTCTGCGATGCTATTTCATAGGCGGCGTTGGAGGCTCGGAAATTTCCGCTCGTATAATTGACAAAGACTTCATAGGCACCATCCGCAGGAACGTTTGGCGTATACACGAGCCGACCCGCTCCGCCCGCGCTGGTGTATAAGTAGTCGGAACCCGTGTAGCCAACAACGGCGGAACTGACCGCCCAATTGTTGATCTGCGTCGCATCGGTGTTGTCCATGTTGATTCGGACAAGTCCATCGGTCAGTGTGAACGACTCTTGTTCAGCGACGTTACCGGTGCCGCCAAGATTCGCAAATGAACCGGGAGTGAAATCCACTACGACATTGCCGGGTACAAAGGTGCCCGTGAACGAATAGCGATAAGTCGTTCCACTCTGGTGCACGCCAGCGCCACTAATGACGGCAGTGCCAACGCCGGAACCCGAAATCGTGAACTCCGCGGCAGCATCCTCTAAGGTGTTCGCGTCCAAACCAGACACCGCATTGTAGGTCACGTCAATAAATCCATTGGCATTGAGCGCCGTAGCGGTCAGCACTTGGCCGGATGTCGGATTCGCTAGATTCGATGACGGTATTTCAGTCACGTTGCCCACGCGGCTGAACCGGACGGTATCGGCCGTAACAAAGCCATTCGAGCCTGCCGCATCGACAAAAATTTTGCCCGTCGTTCCAGCCGAGAAGTTGAACAATCCCACTGAATGGAAGACACCTCCTCCGGTTCGTTGGTCCATGGTCGTTGCAAACATGCCATCCGCATGAACGATGTTCACGGACGCATTGGATGCTCGATTCGGGTGCGAACTGTATTTGACAAAGACTTCGTACTGACCGTCCATGGGAAGAGTTGGAGTGAACGTGGCCGAAGCGTTGGCACCGGGCTGTGCATACACATAGTTGGCACCGTCGAACCCAGGCACCGACGAACTGGGAACCCAGCCGCCCGCTAAGGTGGTACTCGCCGTGTCTTCGGTATCCAGCGTCAGGACGATGGGTGTGTCATTATCGGTAATGTTGGCGGTCGCCGAAGCGGTGCCAATCGTCACCGCCGCATTGCTCGAATTTGAGATTGCGGCGATGAGTGTTTCCGTGACCTCTTCCGTTGGGTCATCCGTCACGATCACCGTCAGAGTTCCCGTGCTCGATCCGTTGGCCACGCTGATTTGAGTGTTGTTGGCGATGGCGGTGTAATCGGAACCGGACATTGCGGTACCGGTGCCGAGGTCATCGAAGTCAAAAGTAATGGGTGCACCGGTCTCATTTGGCTTACTCAGGGTGACGGTGTAGACAATGTTCACGGGGCCAGCCTCGTTGCCTTGTGTGGTCACCGACAAATCGGCCGTGGCCGTATCGTCATTGGTGATGGAGCCGATGACGGGAGCAACCGTGCCAATGTCGTAGCCCGTTCCCGCGGCAACCGTCAACCGCACCTCTTCGTCGACTTCCAACGCGGAATCAGCGGTCGGATCGATCGTGACGATCGCGGTCGCATTCCCCGGATTGAATGTGACGGTTCCCGTCGTCGCGCTGAACGTCGCCGCACCGGTTTGGGAGTAGTCCGAATTGAAGGTTCCTGACCCAGAAACGTCAAAGTTAACCGTCAACGAGTCGCTGGTATCTCCGGTACGACTGAAAGTATAGATGAGGTTATTCGCACCGTCTTCTAACGCGCTAGACGGAGAAACTGTCAACGAAACACTGGGTGTCACCAACGGTATCTCGCGAATGGCGATGCCTCCGATTCCAAAGAAGGAGCCGCTATTCACCGCAATTGTGATCTGGCCGCCCACGGTTGGAGTGATGATCTCAGCGAACGAATCCAGGTCCAGGGTGTTACTTCCAACGGTTCCATTGACAAATAACTGATTTCCCGCAAAGTCTTGAGAAAAACTGGCGGGTGTTCCCGATCCGGTAATCGTCACTGTTTGATTGTCCGCCAATGTGTCCAATCCGAATACATACACTTCGTACTGATTAAGCGGATTCAGATCGCTCCAGATCATTGTGGCAGTTGTGCCGCTACCATACAGATTGCCGTTGATCCCAGCCAACGATTGTGAGTGGATAGGCAACTGATTTGCGGCCGGCGCGCCGGTATCTGTTCCCGAAAAACCGCTAACCGCGAGATCAAACGGGGTCGCGTTTCCATCTTCACCCATCATGTTGGTGAATGAACCGCTCACGGTGCTCAGCACGGACCAATTAGTAGGCGTCGATCCGGACGGACCAAAGTCCACGCCAACCAAGGACGGTGGTGCCACTTCGTCATCCGTGACGGTGATGTTTTTCGTACCGCCAATGAAGTCGGTGGCAGTGGCAGAAATCACGACGTTTTGAGGGCCGTCAATGATTGTGTCATCGACACCGGTAATCGAAAAGGAAACCGAGTCGCTTCCATTCGGAATTGTCACGGTTGCTGGGACAGTCGCTTCGGATGTATCACTAGTGGATAGATTGACGATGAGGTCTCCGCTCGTGCCTGAGCTACGAGTCACTGTTCCAGTCGCAGTTCCACCATTCTCGCTAATGCTGGAACTGTCAACGGAAACGGTCAGCACATCCCCGATGTTTCCCGTCTGCTGAATCGCTAAACCCGCGACGCCAAATCGATCGGCGCCAGCGGATGCGGTGACGGTGACGGTGATCTCACCAGCTGCATTCGCGACTATCAACTCCGCATAGCTCGACAAGTCTTGGCTGCTGGACCCCACCGATCCGTTGATATATAGGTTGGTATTGTCGAGAGCTTGGGAGAACGAAACTATGTTCAATCCGGTTATCGTCACTTCATTGCTAAAATTCAGCAAGAAATCATCGCTAATTCCAAACACATAGACGCGATAACCGGCACCTGGAACCAGATCGCTGAACGTCGTCGTGTAGGAATCGCCAGGATTCCCACTACCGACTCCGTCGATGCCAACGAGAGACTGCGTGTGTTGCGGCACACTTGATGGTGTCGGTGCCAGGCTTCGGGTTGAAGTCGATCCACCAGCAAAGACGGATGTCACGTCGACGTTGGTTGCAACTCCATCCTCGCCCACTAGCTGTGTGGCGCCGGCGTCGAATAGCGAGGAGAGTAACGTCCAGTTCGTCGGTGAACTTGAGCCACCCTCAATATCAATTCCGATCAGCGGGCCAAGTCCTGCTGTTTCGTCGTCGGTCACGTCGATGGTATCCGAGCCGGAATTGAAGGAAGTCGCCGACGCACTAATGGTGACGGTTTGCGTACCGTCAAAATCGGGGTCATCGACGGCCGTGACGGTAAACGACACGGAATCGCTTCCATCGGGAATGACCACGGTCGCCGGGACCGTGGCTTCCGTTGTATCATCGCTGGTAAGATTCACGGTCAGGTCGCCAATCGTTCCCGTATTGCGACTCACCGTTGCCGTCGAAGTGCCTCCATTTTCACTCATCGAAGCGGAGTCGATGGTCACGGTTAAGTTATCGTTACTGGTAACAATCCTTTGGATGGCCAGACCCGAAAGCGTAATACCGGCAGATCCTGCACTCGGCGCGACGGTGAGCAGAATCGTTCCATTGGCGTCTGCTTTCACGAGCTCTGCGTACGAGTCCAGTTGATTGCTGCTCGACCCAATGGAACCATTGACGAACAAATTGCTTTGGGTCAACGATTGAGTGAAACTGACGGTATTCTGTCCCGCAAAGGTCACGTCCTGGATGTAGGTTCCGGACTGTGACTCGTGTGCAAAGAGGTACATACGATATTCACCGCCAGGCACTAAATCGCTAATCGTCGCGGTGAACGTGTCCGTCGTGCTCGTGGTAAAAGAGTAACCTCCAATATTGGCCAATGACTGAGTGTGTTGGGGGATCGTCGTGGATGTGGGAGCACCGGTGATCACGCTCGATGCAATGCTGTTGCCATCGATGTCGATAGTCGATCGAATACCATCTTCCCCAAGCAAGTTGCCCGCATTCGCCTGGGATAGGAATTGGAACGTCGTCCAATTATTGGGCTTGGGACCGTTGTTATCGAAGTCCATTCCCACCAAGGGACTCACACCGACCACGTCGTCGTCGGTCACGTCCACTGAATCCGATCCACCCAAACCGCTGGGAAGATTCCATCGCTCGACAAAGAATGACTGGTTATATCCCGAGAAGGTGACCAGTTTGCCATCGTTCGTCAGAGCCGCCGCCTCGATATTCTCAAAGGTCCCCGGCAGCGGAGCAAAGATTTCGAAGCCATCGCCACTGAAACTGGTGTCCAACGTTCCATTGGAATTGAATCTCGCGACCGCGCGATCCGTTCCATTGCCAATGACGAAACCTCCACCGACGGCAAGAAACTTTCCGTCTTCCTGGACGATGATGTCCTCACCATTGTCGGAAGCCCCGTTGAAATCGAGCAGGGTGTATCCATCGCCGGTGAATCCGCTGTCGGGGACTCCGTTGGCATCAAACTTGGCGAGCAGCCAGTCCGAGTTAAGGAACGCATCCCCAAATACGACCACTCCGCCTTCAGGCGTTAATGCAATTGAATTGATGCTTAGGAAATCTGCTTGAACATCGAGCAACGTATACCCACTGGATGTCCCGTACGTCGTATCGATCGTCCCGTCGAGATTGAATCGAGCTACCAAAACCCGAGCGTTTGCACCTGAAAACGTTGCCGTTCCCGCAACCAGCCACTTGCCATCGGCCTGTTGCACCACGTCGGTGAACCTTTCATCGCCGACGGGATCTAGTGCGAGCGATACCACCCCGGCGGTACCGAACGCGGAATCCAAGGTGCCGTCGTTTTTGATTCGTACCAAAGCCGACGACGGGTTGCCACTTTTAGCCCCAACCGCGGTGATCGAGCCGTCCGGATGGACCACCCCAGTGCGAAGGAAACTGGATGAGATTTCGAATTTTCCATCGCCACTAAATGATGTGTCGAGTGCTCCGGTTGAAGTGTAGCGAGCGATCGCGCTTCCAGCGCCCGTTTGGCCGATGACCGTGATCCTTCCATCCGTTCCCAAGAGGATTCCACCCGGACGCACCGAGCTCAAACCCGTGAACGTGGTCGTGGCGGTTCCACTACTACCAAAGGTTGTGTCAACCGAACCATCAGCATTGAGTCTAATGATTTGCCATGAGTCGTCGAGCGCGGTCACTCGTCCGACCGCAAGAATCTTACCGTCCGGTTGTATCTTGATGTCGTAGCTGGTGGGACTGATATTATGAACCAGTGAGGTCGTGACGGAACCATCGAGGTCGAATGTGGTATCTGGGGTGATGTCGGGATTGTAAGTCGTCGCAACGGCGGAAATGCTGACGGTTTGAGTGCCGTCCAGGTACGAATCATCGACCGCATTTAGATTCACGGTGACCGATAATTGGCCGACTGGGATGGTTACCGTGGGTTGGACCGTCATCTCCGAAGTGTCGTGGCTGGTAAGTATCAAATCCAGCGATTCCGTTGTATCACCGGTACGAGTAATCGTCGCCGTCGTCGCGCCATTACCAGCGTTTTCGCTGATGGCGGAAGCGAGCACATCGACAGTGAGGGAGCCGACGTCATCATCGGTGACGTCAAGTGTATCCGTACCATCGGCATAGCTCGTGGCAGTTGCTGTTATTGTGACGGTTTGAGTTCCGTCGACGGCAACATCATCGACCCCAGTAACCGTGAAGGTCGCCGAATCACTACCATCAGGAATCACGACCGTTGCCGGTACCGTCGCCTCACCGGTATCACTACTCGTAAGATTGACGGTCAAGTTGCCGTTTGTCCCATCATTGCGAGTGACGGTTGCCGTCGAACTACCACCACTTTCGCTGATTGAACT
This sequence comes from Pirellulaceae bacterium, assembly GCA_041741195.1. Lineage (GTDB taxonomy): Bacteria > Planctomycetota > Planctomycetia > Pirellulales > Pirellulaceae > JBBSJZ01. The sequence continues at coordinate 7,446 of JBGSKM010000058.1, read as the reverse complement.
GGAGTCGATCGAAACGGTCAGTGCGAACTCGGGAGGTGCGATGGCTTGGATTGCAGCAGCAGATAAATAGGCATACTCCGCTCCTGTCGGATTGATGTTTGTGGCAACGATCGTGATCGCACCCGCCCCGTCAGCCTGAACAACAACCGCGTCAGTTTCTATCGTCTTGGCAGGGTTCGCTATTCCCGAGTTGACGAGCAAGGCGTTGCCCAGCGGAGACGAGTCTTGGATAAACGTTATTGGGGATCCAGGCCCATTGGTGATGGACACTTCTTGGATGAAATTATTGCTGAAGTTTTCTGCGGCAAGTAAATAAACGTTGTACTGTGCCAGGGGTATTAACCCCGTCCAATTCAACGTCAAAGAATTCGAGGCGATGTGAACGCCATCTATCCCACTTAGATCGGGTGAGTGAAACGGTGTTGCCGCAGGTGTCGACGGATTCAGCCCGGAACCGCCCGACGCGATGAGCGTTAGCCCCACGGAAGTGATCACACCGTCTTCGCGAATGAGGTTCGAACCTGATTCGTTAAAAGAGTTCGAGAACAACGTCCAATTCGCAGGGGAATTCCCGGTTGCTTGGTCAAAGTCGACACCAATGAGTGGTTGCAGCTCATCGTCAACAATTGTCACGTTCACTGGGATGATTAACGTGTTCGTCGGATAGTTGTTATCGGTGCTCGCGGTTACCGTATGCGTGATGGCTCCTGAGTGAATGCCCTCTTCAATCGTGTCGTCGAATCCGCGAACATAAATTGTTGCCGGAGCAGTACTCGTCAAATCGACAGAAACGATGGATGCGAAATTAATATTGTCGATACTGACTTCCGTTTGAGCATCAGCGTTGATGGAAACGGTGGTCGTGCCGGCGGTGCTTGTATTGCGAGCGATCGTGTACGAGTCTACTGCCTGACCACCGACGAGACCGTCTTCGCCAACAAGTGTGTTACCGCTGGACTCGGTGACTGTAAACCCAGGAGTTGCTGAATTGGGTGTGATAGCAAAGTCATTGTTTGAAATGTCAAAGAACAGGTTTCCGTTGGCTCTGACACGGATACGAGCATTAGCAGCCGGGATGTTGGGGACAATGATGACGTGAGATCCGTCGTTCACAGTGGAGGACTCGAGTGCCATTGGATACGTAAGTCCGCCATCAAGTGACAAATCGATGCCCACGAATGTCACATTGATCCCGTTTGAATCAGTACCCGCCACATCCCAGGTCACGGTCTGGGTGGTCCCACCCGTCCAATTCTCCGTGCCATTGGGCGACGTGATGGCGAATGGCGTCCCCGTATCCACGACCGAAACCAGTACGTCGTCCGAATTCACACCGCTATTTCCATCGCGCACGGTCGCACGAAAGTTCAAGTCGCGATTCGTCGACGGCAACACCTCGCCAATTGCAGCCGTATTCACACTATTTGCGAGGTCACTCAGTCGCGGAAAGACCCTGGTTGGATTTGTTAACGGAGTGACTGAGCGGAATAGTGGGCTGGAGCCGTTGTCGAACAGCGGCAAACTCATCGCAGGGCCAGTATCGAGCTGTTCCCAGGTGTAGGTGAGTGAATCACCAACGTCCGCATCCGCGCCAACGGCAGTTAACTGAAACGGCGTACCTGCGGGAATTGTATAATCTGATCCGCCGCTGACCGTCGGGATACTGTTTGCCAACGCAGTTATGCTGTGTGGCAAGGCGGATGAAGATATGTAAGTTTGAACCTGTTCGAAGCTCGCACCATGAAAATACGGATCGGGGTCCGGCTGAAGGTCGTCGGCACCAGAGATACCCGCGTAACTCATGAGCGTCGTACCGCTGGCTGGCTCGTAAGCATTATCGCCGGATCGATTGCCTACGGCCGAGCCAAACGCATTTGCATTAAATGTATGTTCGGCGCCAAACTGGTGCGCTAACTCATGCCCAACAAGCTTGACCCAATCTGCCCCTTGTGGGTTGGACGATACGGAAGCTCCTTCTCCCTTGCGACTTGGATTGCTAACCACGCCAAGTCCAGCAAGCCCAGACCCTCCACTTGAGTACGTGCCGAACACGTGCCCAATATCGTAGTTCGCGTTACCAATAATTGCGTCTAACCGAGCCGTGTTTTCGCTCAGCATTGCGTTGGTATTGCCGTTTGTGTAGCCGTCCGTTGATGCATTGGTGAACACAGTGTTCAATGTGGACACGAGATCAAAGTGAATAGCCAGCTCTTTTTCGAAGATTTCGTTGGTATCGTCAACAAACGATTGGATCGCATTAAAGGCCTGCGACTGTCCTCCGAGAAGTGCGGTGTACTCGGCGGTCGCTGCAATTGCGATTCGATAGTTTTGTAGTTGTGTCCCCACAGCAATATTGTTGCCAATGGTCGCTGAGAGGACGATTCGCTGTTCCAAGGGTTCAAATCGAGAGTGCACACCGCCAAGTAGGTTGCGCTTTCGGGGACGGTCCGACGGTCGTTCGTGCTTGGACCCAAGAAGTGCTTCCAAGTTTTGACGCAAACGTCGAATCTTAGATTCGAATCGGTCTGTGGTCCTCATGCGAAACCGCCCAGCATAATTGAGTATTAAAAGTCGTTATTGAACCGAACTAGATAAGGTCCGACCTCCAGATAATTCACGCCAAGTGTCGATGTTCCAGATGTGACGCATCGCAATTAATCTGATTAGCCGAAAAGTGGACCGTACTGGGCCAGGCTACAGAGGTCAAGTATTTTCCGCAAAATCGCCTCTTTGGGGGGCTAGGCGCCGTAGCTGCTAGCGCGGCCCGTTTTTCACTTCGCGTTCAGTGTTCGCATGAGCAATCGACTCGCGAACTGGGAAGATTTCGCGGGTCCGCTGGCGAGCCGGCTTCGGTATACTACTTGTTCCAAGACGAGAGCACTTGCCGACCTGTCAAACGAATACCGTGAGCCACTGTTATAGAAAATCCCAGGCGATCAATCCCGATTGAGGTATGACGGGGGCTCGATTCCGAGTCCAAACAGTCGTTTCTTGCGGATCGAGAACCTGCCCACTGGACTGGTCCATCCGCGCTTCGAAGATAGCCGGGAGACTGACAAGAGGTAGCGGGTTGCCAAACAATAACCACTTAGTCCGGGCTTTATCAGTCCCGATTGTAGGATAGTGTTCAGTAGCGATATCCAGTGGAATAATGTGCGAATCAGAATCGACTCACCCAAGTCCGGGCTTCGATGCTGTCCGATCTTCCCTGACGTCAAGCCACTGCTTGACATGGCCTGGGACGATGACGATCGCGGTGAGCTCTGCGTCAAGGACTACCGCGGGAGTGACAACGTCTCGACACTGTTGCTCAAGATCATCGCCAAGGCAGGTCTGCCTCGTTGGCCGAAACTGAATATCAACCTTCGCTCAACGCGACGTACGGAGCTTTAAGAACAATTCCCGAGCCATGTGGTTGACGCTTGGCTCGGGCACTCGACGAAAACAGCCGAAACTCACTACCCCCAGGTGACCGATGATCACTACCGAGCTGGAGCCGGAGCCGGGCTGGACGTTAAATCGCTGTAGGTAGCCATACCCGCCAACCCAAACACACCTTCGGGATGATGATGTATCAGGCCGATACAGGCGGGCCAAAATGCGGACCACCCAGTGCGGCACCAGCGAAGGTTAGAGCGGTTCAATACTGAGACATAGTCGGCAATTTAAGCCTTTCTGACCCATCCTGAACTGCACAGAAGTGACCCCTACGGGACTTGAACCCGTGTTACCGCCGTGAAAGGGCGATGTCCTAACCGCTAGACGAAGGGGCCGGCAAATTCGCGTGTGACACGCTTCAATGCTTGCGAGGGCGATATGTAAACAGGAGCTGGTCGAGGCGTCAAGGGTTCGAGAGCCTTTGGAACAAAACTTTGTCCCCGGAAGCTCAAAATCCTCACAAAAACCGGCATTTACGTCCGTAAAAAACTCAGCCTACGTTCAGCGCAATTGAGCTCGAAGGACACTCATTCCGGCAGAGACCAGAAGTTGTCTTTCCGGTTCGCCTACGATTCGACGGACGCGTCCATGGTCGCGTCGCCCGATTCCAAACTGCGTTGGATCGCATCATAGACCTCGCGGCGATGCACCGGCACTTCGCGCGGAGCCTCCACCCCAAGACGCACTTTGTCGCCCCGGATTTCAACGACAACAATCCGGATGTCGTTGTTGATGACGATGCTTTCGTTTTTCTTTCGAGATAATACCAGCATAATTCAGTCCTTTCTTCACCGGCCCAATGTGTTCAATTACCGTTTGATGCCTACCGCTTCGATGCCTGGTGTATTCAAAATACCCGGTGAGAAAACTCTTCCCGAATCCACCGCGTCGTAGGCCGGCCTGCGTCCGCGAAATATTTCCATACGGTCTCGCTATCCTGACGCCTTCAACTCTAGGTCAAAAAACGTCACGGTCAAGGAAATCTGGCTTGACAAATCCCAATTTTTGACCCTTGGCATGCCAATTCTCCCTGTGGAACCTCCAAAGAATGCGGAATAAAGCTAGCAAATCCAAATATTGGCTGCGGTAATGCTGCGCCAATACCGGCCGAGAAAAGTTCGTCGTTGGGCGGAGGGAAGACAGTTGGACATTCAACCCTTCCAGGGGAAATCGAGGGAACGGAAAGGAATACGTGTTCGTCTGAATGTTTCCGGGGATTTCGCAAGTCCAAAGTGGACATTGACGCGTACTTAGGAGTAAGAGCACCTCGCGCCCGCTTTCCCGAGGGGTTAACCAGGCGGAGCGGGTTCGATGGTGGTGACCAGAGTCGCCGTGGACAGATAATGGTGACCTAGACACTGGCTCGGACTATTGTTCATTTGTAGCTAGACCCTCGGCCGGACGGTTGCGGGTATTTTTTATAGATAATTAGGAAGACGCCATCATGGTCCGTGCGATAGGGAACAACCCTGGTTCAACGCCGAGTCGCGACCGAGTTTTCACGCCAACGCAAGCGACCGCGATGCTGCCGCTGGTCAGTCGTATTGCGGCGGACTTGACGCTGCTGAACCAGTCGATTCGAACTCAACGCGCCCAGATTCGCGAGATCGATCGTATGGCGGCGACCATTCAAATTGCGGACTACCGCGACGAATTGGGCGACATTCGCGCTTCACTGGCGGCTGATGAGAGTAGTTTCGAGAGTTGCGTCGCTGAGCTTGCATCGCTCGGCGTGATCTTGCATGACCCGATCGATGGCGGTGTTGATTTCCCCGGGGTGCTCAATCGGCGTCGAGTCCGATTTTGTTGGTCACCGGGCGAGGTCGAAGTCGAGTTCTGGCACGAAACCGAGGAGCCCTGTTCTGCTCGCCAAGCCCTCGAAACGACAGACTAGTCGAATTCAATCCAGTTCGTCGTAGTCCGTCAGCGATTTGGGTGGCAGAGCGACACGCAGTGCGTTGACTACGGCGAAGACGTCAATGATTTCTTGGGCGATGGCTCCAGCGACGGGCGGTAGGTAGCCGGCCGCCGCGACCAGCATGCCGATGATGCTGACTGCCATTCCGCCCACAGCACTTTGCAAGGCGATCCGCCGCATGCGGCGACTGATATGCAGGAGCTCGTCGACCTTGGCCAGCGATGAGTCAAGAATCACGGCGCCCGCGGCCTCCGTCGTCACGTCGCTGTTTTGGCCAAACGCGATTCCCACCGTCGCCGCCATCAGGGCGGGCGCGTCGTTAATGCCATCGCCAACGAATAACGTGTTGGCCCGCGAAGTCTGTTCACGAACGATTTCGAGTTTCTGCTGCGGCGTTTTCTCCGCATCGATGTGGCCGATGCCGACTTGTTCCGCCAAATAGCGAACCTCCGACTCCCGGTCGCCCGAAAGCAACATCACCTGTTCGATCCCATGGCGGGGCCGCAAGTGATGAATGAACGAGGCCCCTTCATGGCGTGGGGTGTCTCGAAAGTGCAACGTGGCGGCGTACATCGAGTCCACGAGTACCACGCACTCCAATCCTGCGGAGACGGGCGGAAGCTGCAATGCCGCTTCAGGTAGCTGAGCCAACAAAGACTTGCGATTGGTGATTCGCACAACCTTGTCGCCGACGTGACCAACCAATCCTTGCCCCGGTTTCTCGCTAATCTGGCTTGCCTGATGCATCTCGAGCTGCTTGGATTTTCCAGCTCGGAGGATTGCTTCGGCGAGCGGATGCTTGCTGTAGCGTTCGACACTCATCACCAATCCGAGCACCTCATCGCCATCGAACCCAGACGCATAAAATGCCTCGGTCAAACGAGGCTGGCCGTAAGTGAGCGTGCCCGTTTTGTCGAAAATGATGGTGCGGCATTGATCCAGTTTTTCCAGAACCGCGGGGTCGCGTATCACGATTCCACGTTTGGCGGCGAGCGAAATGGATCCGATGATTGCGACGGGGATCGCGATCAACAATGGACATGGCGTTGCCACCACGAGCACCGCGAGAAATCGCACGGGGTCTCCGCTGGCAATCCAGGCGATGATCGCGACGGCCACGGCGACCGGCGTGTAAACCGCACCAAGTTGATCGCCAAGCCGCCGGATTTTTGGCCGATGCTCTTCCGACGATTGCATCACTTGCATGATCTGGGCATACCGCGAGTCGACGGCCAGTTTCTCCGCGACGATCGTCAGCGCCGACTCGCCGTTGACTGCCCCCGAAAGCACTGACACCCCCGGCGTCTTACTCATCATGTAGGGCTCGCCGGTCAAGTAGGACTCGTCCATCACGCCGTGCCCTTGGACGACCACGCCATCGATCGGACAAACTTCGTGAGGAAAGATGACCACGCGATCACCGATGGCGAGCTGATCGAGCGAGACGTCTTCGATCCGATTTTCATGTTGGCGGTGAGCCAAGGCGGGCATTCGTTTGGACAACGCTTGCAATGCCGATGACGCGCTGCGCACCGCATAGGCTTCGAGTGCTTCGCCACCCGATAGCATCAATACCACCAGGGTTCCGGCCAAATACTCGCCGAGAATGATCGCCGTCACAATCGATATTCCGGCGAGTAGGTCCGACCCAAACTCGCGTTTGAACAACTTGACCAGCAACTCGATCACGAGCGGAATGCCGCCGAGCAACAGCGCAAGGATCAACGGCGCGCTGGCATAGCCCGATTGTTCATTGGTGTGCAGTGAATCATCCGCTACCGAAAATCGAATCACCAAATGAGCTGCGATCGCCAAGATCGCCATTGCCGCGATGCTAATCTGGATTCGGTTGCGTTGCGTCTCAATGATTCTGTCAGTCAAAACAATCGGAGCGGAGCGACCGGACGGCGGTGGAATCTTAGTCAAGAAAGCGATCGAATCTAAAACAGCTGTAACTATTCAGCCTGCTGTCTTGCTTTTGGGTGGGAGCGGCGGGAGAAGACCGGTTGTTGAGTATTCGGCAAGCGATGAAAGGATTGTATCCAATGGCTGGTGGCCTCGCACACGCAGGGTGCGAAGCACTGACATCA